>NZ_JAUYHK010000015.1 GCF_030690045.1 Thalassospira sp. | reverse complement strand
TTCGGATGCGGCTTGTGAGGCAGACGGGGGTATGGGCGCCATATCAAGTACCCCTGATGGAGCCTCGCCAAAGTCCCACGGGGGTAGTCCGTCTTGTGTGCATCGGTCCTGCCGGGTTGGCGATTCGGGGGCCGTCACAGCGGTTATCTGGCGGTTTTCCGGGGCGGAATGGTGTAATGCGGCAGCTTTAGCGGTTGTTTTCAGGGATCATGATTGATTGCTGAAAGCGAGTCGGCGAGGCCAGATTTTTTGATTTCATTAATCGGGTGTGATCATTGAAATGACAGGGCGCAATATACCAGATCATTGAGATCAAGGCAGGAAGACGGAACCCGTCAAAAGATCATGGATGCGGCGTTGGAGCTTTACGGTCTTTGCTGCCCGACCAAAACAACGATCAGCGCGATTACGGTTCCGGGCGGGTGTCATCCCTTGGCCCCAAAATATCGCGCAATCCGCCCAGTCCTGCGACATGATTGGCGAGGACGCGGGTGACGATGAGGAAGGGGACGGCGAGCAGAACGCCGATAAAACCCCAAATCCAGCCCCAGAAGGCAATTGCCAGAATGATTGCCACGGTATTGATGCGCAGGCGGTTGCCGACAAGGGCGGGGGTCAGGAATTGGCCTTCCAGCACGGTGCAGGCCAGATAAATCGCCGGGGGCAAAAAGGCCTGTGTCAGGGTCGGCATCGAGACCAGTGCGACCATGCCGACAATCCCGACCCCGACAACAGCGCCGAGCATCGGGACATAGTTCAAAAGGGCGGCGACAAGGCCCCATAAAAACGGATTGGGCATGCCGACCATTGCCAGCAAACCACCAATGAGCACGCCCAGCCCGATATTGATCACCGAGATGGTCAGCAAATAGCGCGAGACTTCGCGTTCGATATCCTGCGCAATGCGAAACCCGGTGCGCTGGTCGCCATCGGTTGGCAGGGTGCGGGATATTTTTTGATAGACCATATCGCCCGATGACAGCAAAAACAGCATCAGCACCATCATCAGGGCAATCCCGGCGACGATTTCCGGCGCACTTTGGGCGGCCTGACTGATCAGGGTGGGTTCCTGAAGGATTACTTTTTGCACATCGGCCGCCTGGGCCTGTTCGGTGGCCTGTTCCACCTGTTCCTGCGCATCGCGCAGTTTTTCCAGCGGCCCGCCAAGGGCGGCGAGTTTGCTGCGCAATTGCCATTCGATGCGCGGGGCATCCTCGATCCATTTTGAAACCGGGGTGCTGAGGCCATAGACCCCGGCAATCACCGCAAGGGTCAGCGATGTGACGATAACAAGGGCGGTGATGCTTTCGGGGATGCGGTAGCGTTTCAGGGTACGCACCACCGGCGAGAACACCAGCGACAGCAAAAACGCCATCAGGACCGGCAATAACAGGCTTTGCGCGACATAAAGACAGCCGATGGCCAGAATGATAAAGGTGCCAATCACCGCCGCCGTGCGGGCGCGCGGATAGAGCAGGCCGTTGGCGCGGGCCACCGCCGGGTCGTCGGGCATGTCTGCCGGGATGGGCGGAGAGGCAGGGTTTCCTCCGCCGCCGGTTGTGTTGCTCATATCCGTTGCTTCGCACCGTTTTTCTGCCGGGCAAGGATTGCGGGTGGCAGGGGGTATTTTGTTTGTAACGACGGGGCGGGCGGCTTGTTCCGGCGGGTTTGCGGATTAACGCCACCTCCAAATGAAAACGGCACCGGAAGCCAAAGCTGCGGTGCCGTTTTATGATTTCGGGTGCGAGATCAGAACTGTTTGATCAGGCCAAAGCGGATATTGTGCGAGATGAAATCTGTTTCGTGATTGATGGGGTTGTTGTTCGCAGCGCCGGTTGCAACGAGTGTGCTTGTGGCATCAACGGCGTTGGGGAAATAATTGAAGACATAATCCCCGCGCAGCGACCATCCTTCGGCAAAGGCATAATTCACACCGATATTTGACGAGACCCCCAAAGCGGTTTTGGTGTCGCTAAACGAGGCATTCGGGTTGTTGCCGGTTGTGTCGGAAAAGCGCGAATTGTATTTGAAGCGGCTGATCGCCGGGCCTGCTGCAATATGGACCATCGCATCGCCAAAGCTGTAACCGATTTTCGGCCGGATGCTGAAGGTGAATTTGGTTTCCAGTTCGTTATCGACACGAAAGCTGTTGACCGGGTTCGTGTAATTGGCCCGGTGTTGGGTGCTTTCGGAGAAATCCATCACGGTCAGATCGGCCTCGATCCCGTAGACCATGCTGTCTTTCTGGACATTATAGCCAAACAGGGCAGAGCCTGTCAGATCGGTGCCGTCGATGTCTTTTTGCAAGGCATTATTCACAAGCGGAATGTTTCCCGGTACAATATAGCTTGGGTTTCCCGCCGTTATCGTGCTGTCCGGGCTTGCCTTGCCATAGGCCCCGCCAAGCGCCAGGCCGCCATACAATCCCTGCCAGTTGTGGCTGGATACCGGCTCGGCAGAAGCTGATATACTGACGGTCAGACCGGCAAGTATTCCGGCGGCGACAAGACCATATTTCTTATAAAAACCGCCCATTGCAAATAACCTCCGTAAATTTCTAAAAGACATTATGTGTCTGATTTTCAAATGCAGGGCAATTTATTATTAACAATATTACTCTCAGGTATAGGGGAGTGCCGGGTGTTCGGTTTTATATTCTGGCCAGCGCCAGTTTCGCGCCGAGCAAGGCAAAGGCCCCGGCAAAGCCCCGCCCGATCCAGCGCATGAGTGCGGGGCGGGTGACAATATGATGGCGCACCGCCGCCGCAAAGCCGCCATAGATGATAAAGACGACAAAGGTCATTGCCATGAAAATCAGGGCGAGAACGGTCATGTGCAGCGGGGTGTCTGGACTGCCGGGCATCACGAATTGCGGCAGGAAGGCCAGGAAAAACAGCGAGAGTTTCGGATTGAGGATATTGATCAGAAACCCGTCGCGGACGATGCGGGCGTTGCTTGCCGGTGTGGTGTTGGCGGTAATCTGCATCGCGCCGGTGCCGCGCCACATGCCCCACGCCATATAGAGCAGCCACGCCACACCGGCATAACGGACCATCTCGAACGCCATCGCGCTGGTATGGAGCAGGGCAGCAAGGCCCAGAATGCTGGCGGCCATATGCGGCAGAATGCCGAGGGTGCAGCCCAGGGCGGCCCAGATGCTGCCGCCAAGGCCGCGGCCCAACCCAAGGGCGAGCGTATAGATCACGCCGGTTCCGGGCAGCAAAATCACAATGAGCGAGGTCAGAAGATATTCAATTGTTATCATGGTGCGGGCTTGCCTTTTTTGGCGGTTGGCGAAAGCCGCAGTTAACCGCGAAACGACAGCGCGGTCTTGAACGCAATTGCAGGGCAGGGGGAATCAGCCCGGATGAAGGGCGCGGGCATAGCGCCCCGGCGTTATGCCAAAGGCGCGGACAAAATGCCGGTTCATGTGGCTTTGATCGGCAAAGCCGCAGGCGATGGCGATATCGGCCAGGGGGGCGCCGGTTTTGATCTGGCACCGGGCGAGATCGATGCGCCGCTGAATGACATAGGCATGCGGGGTGAGGCCGGTTGCGCGGGTGAAATGACGCAGGGTTTGAAAGCGGCTGAGCCCGCAGGCCTGTGCCAGGTCGGCAAGACTGATATCGCAGGCCGGGTCATCATCAATCAGGCTTTTGGCGTGCCTTATATGGCCGAAGGCGACCGGCCCGCCATCCGCCGCCGGGGCCAGCACGGCATGATGCAGCAACAACAGCAGCATTTCCGAACGGCGCAGCCCGGCTGTTTTGGCATTGCCCTGTGTGACGGCGGCAAAAAGGGCGGCAAAGCATCGTGCAACGGTATCGTTTGCGATCACCGGGCGGTCGAATTCGTACCGGGTGCTTTGATTGTCGGTGAGATCGGCGGCGGCATTGGCAATCAGGACCGGATCAAAATACAGCATGTTCCAGCCGCGCGGCTGATCGCCAATCGGGTGGCCGTCATGGATTTCGCGGGGATTGACCGTGATGATGTTGCCCGCCCCGGCCTGCACCATGCCGCGCCCCGATGCGGATTTTTGCGCCCCGCGATACATAAGCCCGATGCCAAATGTTTCGTGGCTGTGGCGGGCAAAGCTGTGACGTGTCTCGGCCCGGATGGCTTCGACCCCCGAAAAATCATGCGCAATGAGGCGGACTTGATCCTGTGTCATGCCGGAAGGGTGTCAGGTTTATGCGGATTGCGCAATCATTGCAAAGAGGGTGGTTGCTGCACCATGGATACCCGCGTGCGCGGGCATGACGTTCTTTATCAAGGAAATGACCGCTGCCCGAGGGAGACGTGCCGCAAACCCTTTGTCAATGGTCCGCGCGGCACCTGATGGGTGCCGCGCTGGATTTGGGACGCGCCCTAAAACTGTCTGATCAGGCCAAAGCGGACATTGTGGGACTGGAAATCGGCCTTGTGCCGGAAAGAACCGGCAAAACTTGCGGCGGCCAGGTCGGCAAATCTTTCAAAATCCTGATTTTCATTGATGATTTCGGGGTAGTAGCTAAAGACATAATCCCCGCGCAGCGACCAGCCATCACCCAGATTGTATGACGCCCCGATGTTGGAGGAGACACCCAGCGCCCAGTTTGTTTCTTCAAAACTGTTGGCCTGACCACTGTCATTGGTATCGACATAGCGAAAATCATATTTGAACTGGCCGATAGAGGGGCCCGCCGCCGCGTGGATCATCCAGTTGTCGAAGACATAGCCGATTTTGGGCCGGACACCGAAGGCGAAATTGGTTTTGATGGTTGTGTGGGTGGAAAAATCGACAGTCGGCGAGGAGGTGAAGGTCACCGGCCCGGCATTCGAGGTTTGCGAATAATTCATAAGGGTCAGATCTGCTTCGATCCCATAGAGCATGTTGCCATGCCTGTAGTCATATCCGAGCAAGCCGGAACCGGTGGCGGAAAACCCGTCGATTTTTTTCTGCAATCCCGGTCGCAACTGATCAACGTCGCTTTGGCTACTGAAATAGTCGCTGCGGTTTGCTTCGGAATCGAGGTCGGAGGCGCCGTGCAGGCCGCCAATTGCCAACCCGCCGTATAGCCCCTGCCAGTTTTGCGGCTCTGTGGCGTTTGCGCCGGATGCCATACATGAAATGGCGACTGTGGCCATGCAGGCAATCGCATGGCGGGTTATTCCCTGATTGCAGGTCATGGTAATTTTTTCCCCTTTATTACCATCATATGTTGCATCCCTTATTGGGCACAAAATGACATTTCAGGGGATTTTGCAAGTATTTTTATAAATGGCGCAATGCGGAAACCCCCTGTAACAGGGGGATAATCATCGGTAATTTTTCCGGGATTGGCAAAGAGTGGGGCTGATGCCCCCGGGGCGCTTAAACCCCGACCACCGGTTCCTGCAATTGCAGTTCACGCGCCATGATGACGGCCTGGGTTCGGCTATGCACGCCGAGTTTGCGCAGGATGGCGGAAACATGGGCCTTGACGGTGGCCTCGGTGACATCGAGTTCATAGGCGATCTGTTTGTTCAGTTTGCCTTCGGTCAGCATATTGAGGACGCGCAATTGTTGCGGGGTCAATTGGCCGATTTTCTGGGCAAGATGGGTGGTGTCGTCATCCAGCGGGCCGTTTTCCAGGGCCTCACGCGCCCAGTCGGGCATCCACATGCCGCCATCCAGAACCGTGCGCACGGCCTCGCCAATCTGTTCGACCGGGGCGGATTTGGGGACAAAGGCCGCCGCGCCATATTCGATGGAGCGGCGTACCACCGGGATATCCTGACTGGCCGAGACAATCGAAACGGGGATGTCGGGCCAGGTGGCGCGCAGGGTGAACAGGCCGGTAAAGCCGTTCATGCCGGGCATGTGGATATCAAGCAGGACAAGATCGATATCGCCGCCCTTTTCGGTGATGCAGGTCAGGGCTTCGGGCAGGCTGCCAGCTTCGTAAACCACGACATTTTGCAATTCCTGTTGCAAGGCCTGTTTCAGGGCGCCCCGCACCAGCGGGTGATCATCTGCAATCAAAACCTGAAAACCGGAAGTCATTGGCTGTTATTTCCCCGATGTTGCAACGCCGTGTGGTGGTCGCGGTCCATTGTCCCGTTGACATAAACGCATAATGTGGTCGATGCGGCTGTGCGGGATTTGTTTGTTGTGGGATGGCTCCATAAGGAGTGAGGGAAACCAAAGAACACTTTCGCCCCACGAAATGTGCATCAATGGTCCCCCTCGCGCCACCATTGCTGATTATGACCGGTTATGGGCGGTGCGTAAACTCTGCATTTGTGAGAAGCGCAAATCCGCGTTATCTGTGGGAACAGATTGCAAAAAAAACTGCCGGGTGCGACGCCCTGTCGCGATGCCATCCATTGGCCCCGGCCCCATAACCGGAAGGATTTCCCCATGACGGCACAAGCAGGCCTGATTCGCCGCGAAGATTACACAGCGCCCGCCTTTTGGGTTGATACGGTCGATCTGACCTTTGATCTGGGCCGGGATGTGACGGTGGTGAGCGCGAAACTGGCGTTGCGGGCCAATGCGGAGCGCGGCATTGCGGCGGGGGACCCGGTGGTGTTGGACGGCGAGGATATGAAACTGGTGTCCTTGCGGGTTGGGGGCGAGGTTCTGTCGGCAACCGATTATCAGGTTGACGGGGTTTCCCTGACATTCCCCGCGCCGTCGGCGGCATTTGATGTGGAAATTGAAACGCAGATATCGCCGTCGGGCAATACGCGGCTGGAAGGGCTTTATGTATCGGAAAGCGCGTTTTGCACCCAGTGCGAGGCCGAAGGGTTTCGGCGCATCACCTATTTCCCCGACCGGCCCGATGTGATGGCGACATACCGGGTGACGATCCATGCCGACAAGGATTCCTGCCCGGTATTGTTGTCGAACGGCAATCTGGTCGATCATGGCGATCTTGCCGGGGATCGTCATTTTGCGGTGTGGGAAGACCCGTTTCCAAAACCGAGTTATCTGTTTGCACTGGTGGCGGGGGATCTGGCCTGTGTTGAAGACAGTTTCAAAACCCGGTCGGGGCGCGATGTCGCCCTGCGGATTTTTGTCGAACATGGCAACGAAGACCGGTGCGATTATGCGATGGACAGTCTGAAACGGTCAATGACATGGGACGAGGATGTTTATGGCCTCGAATACGACCTTGATCTGTTTAACATCGTTGCGGTGTCGGATTTCAATATGGGGGCGATGGAAAACAAAAGCCTGAATGTTTTTAACGCCAAATATATCCTGGCGCGGCCCGATACAGCGACCGATACCGATTATGAACTGATCGAATCGATTGTGGCGCATGAATATTTCCATAACTGGTCGGGCAATCGGGTGACCTGCCGCGACTGGTTTCAATTGTCGCTGAAAGAAGGATTGACGGTTTTCCGCGATCAGGAATTTTCGGCCGATCAGCGATCCCGCCCGGTGCAGCGCATTGCCGATGTCCTGCAATTGCGCGCCCGTCAGTTTCCCGAGGATGGCGGGCCGCTGGCGCATCCGGTGCGACCCGACAGCTATATGGAAATCAACAATTTCTATACCGCCACCGTCTATGAAAAGGGCGCGGAACTGATCCGTATGATGCATACGATGTTGGGGGCGGAAGGATATCGCAAGGGGATCGACCTTTATTTCGCCCGCCATGACGGGCAGGCGGTGACCTGCGATGATTTTGTCAGGGCGATGGAAGATGCCAACGGGGCCGATCTGTCGCAGTTTCGCCTGTGGTATGGGCAGGCCGGAACGCCGGTTGTGTCGTGGGACGGGCACTATGACAGTGCCACGGCGCAATATCGCCTGACCATCCGCCAAAACACCGCCGCCACACCGGGCCAGCCCGACAAAAAACCGCTGCATATGCCGATATCGGTCGGGTTGCTGTCGCGGGACGGGGTGGAAATGGCGGCAAAAACCGTGGAATTGCGCAGTGCCGAGGCGGAATTTGTCTTTGACGCGGTGCCATCCGCCCCGGTGGTGTCGTTCAATCGCGGATTTTCGGCCCCGGTGCGGGTCGATACCATCCCGGCGGCGGGCGACCTTGCCCTGTTGATGGGCTATGACAGCGATGCCTTTACCCGGTGGGATTCCGGCCAGAAATATGCGACTGCGTTGATGCTGGCCGCGATTGACCGGTTTGGCAAAAATGGCGGCGATGCAAAGGCGGCGCTGGGTGATGTGGATGATTATATCGCCGCCCTGCGGGCGACCCTGATCAACGGGGATCTGGACCGGGCCTTTCGGGCCAATGCCCTGATATTGCCGTCCGAGGATTTTCTGGCCGAACAGATGTCCCCCGCCGATCCCGAGGCAATTTATCAGATTCGCGAAGCCTTGCGGGCGGAAATTGGCCGCAGCCTGTCGGCGGAATTCACCGCGATTTGCCAGGGCAATGCCACGGACGGGCCGTTTTCACCCGATGCGGCATCGGCGGGCAAACGCGCCTTGCGCAATGTCGCGATGGCCTGTCTGGTGGCCGGCGGGGCGGCGGGTGCGGTTGATCTGGTCATGGCGCAATATCGCAATGCCGATAATATGACCGACCGGATGGCTGCCCTTGGCGTTCTGACCCATCTGGATCATCCGGGGCGCGATGAGGCCCTTGCCGATTTCGAGGCGCGATTTGCCAGGGATGCGGTGGTGATGGATAAATGGTTTGCCTTGCAGGCGATGTCATCGCGCAGCGATACATTGGCGCGGGTGCGTGACCTGATGGCGCATCCGGGCTTTACCCTGCGCAATCCCAACAAGGTGCGATCCCTGATCGGGGCATTCGCCATGGGCAATCCGCGCCATTTCCATGCACCCGATGGCAGCGGCTATGATTTTCTGGCCGATCGTCTGATGGACCTTGATGATTTGAACCCGCAGGTGACGGCACGTTTGACAGCCGCCCTTGGCAAATGGCGCAATTATGATGCGGGCCGGGCGGCAAAAATGAAGGCGGCACTTGAGCGCCTTCTGGCCAAACCGGGCCTGTCACGCGATGTTTATGAAATTGCCAGCAAATCAATGGCGGAATGAATGCACTCTTTGCGGTGGGGATTGTTCCGGGTGGAAAAGGAAAAAGAATGAATTTGGCGACCGTTGCCGCGCAATTGCCCGACGGGTGGGCGGGCCGGATTTTGGCCGATTTTGGCTGTGTCCGCATGAAACTTTTCAAGGCAGATGCCGCGGGCCTTGCCGAAGAAATGCATTGCGACTGGGACGAAGCGATCCTGATGCTGGACGGGGAACTGGTGCTGGAACTTGATCAGGTGCCGGTGTGCCTTAAGGCGGGTGATTTTCACCTGATCCCGCGCGGTGTCCGGCACCGCATTTTGCCGGGGTGCCGCGGATCGTTCATTTTGCTTGATCCCGAACCGGTGGCATAAACAGGCGACCCTTGGCAAACTGAAAAGGCGGTGCAGAAAAATGCACCGCCTTTTGTTGTATTGTGTCCGGAAAATCAGGCGATTTTCATGCGGGTGCTGAAAGCTTCCATCCGGTCCGACAGGGTTTTGGCCATTTGCGAGAGTTCGTGGCTGGCGCTGTTAAGATCATGGGCGGTTTTGCCCGTGCTTTGTGCCCCGTCATTGACGAAGCGCATCATCTCGTCCATCGATCCGGCACCTTGTGCGATTCTTTGCACATTGTCGGAAATCTCGCTGGTGGCGCGGCGTTGTTCATCCACCGACTGGGTGATGGTCATCTGGATGTCGTTGACCTGATGAATAACATCGCCGACCGTGCTGATGGATTTCGCGGCTTTTTGGACTTCCTGCTGGATCGCGCCGGTCAGGGTGCCGATCTGGCCGGTGGCACTTGCGGTCTGATCGGCCAGCGATTTGACCTCGTTGGCGACAACGGCAAAGCCCCGGCCCAGTTCGCCGGCGCGTTCCGCCTCGATCGTGGCGTTGAGCGACAGCATCTTGGTGCGATGGGCAATATCGTTGATCAGATCGATGATCGAGCCGATCTGGCTGCTGGCCTTTTCCAGCGAGATGATATTGCGTTGCGATTCCTCGGCCTCGCTACGGGCGCGTTCGGTGACGTTGCTGGCATCGCCGGCCTGCCGGTTGATTTCGGCAATCGAGGAGGATAATTCCTCGACCGCGGTTGCGACATTCTGGGTGTTGCCTGCGGCTTCCTGTGAAATATTCAGGGCATTGCCCGATTGTCCGATGGTTGCCTCGGATTGTCGGGTCAGGTTTGAGGCCAGTTCCAGCAAGGAATCGGATTGTTGCGTGACCGCACGGGCAACATGTTCGACCTCGGTCATCATGTCCTGAACGGCCATGCGGCTTTCTTCGCGCTGTGTCACCAGATTCCATGCCAGCATGGTGCCCAGAAGTTCATCCTTGTTGTCGCGCACGGGGGCGGCGAGAATTTCCAGATGATCCTTGCCGTTATGGACGACATCGGTAAAGGGCAGGTTGGACGATTGCGCGACCTTGCGGTTGAACGCATCGCCCAGATCCAGAAAACCGGCCCCCGATCCGTGCGGCGCATCCCCGACATAGGATTTGGCGGCGGCATTGAGATAGCCCAGATCGCCGTCTGGCGTGATCAGGGCGGTCATGGTCGGGGTATGTTCGACCATGTTTTGCAGGATCATGGCCTGACGCACAGATTCGCGCAATCCGACCAATGCCTTGCGCATGTCGCCGATTTCATCCTTGCCGACAATCGGCAGGCGGACACTGGTGTCGCCCCCGGCGATGGTTTTCATGGCATGGGCAAAACCGCGCAACTGGCGAAACACCGTGAATTTCAATAACAGCCCGGCAGCGATCCAGCCAACGGCCAGAACACTGACCAGAATCTGGATCGACAGGGTGCGCAATTCATCGGTCTGGGTGTAAAAATCGGTAATGTCGCGGTCAAAGGTGGCATGGGCCCAAACGCCGCCGCGCCCGTCTTCAATTGCGACATTCAACGAAGATCGTTGCATTCCGGTGTCCGGTGCCGGGGCGGCATCGGGGGTCTGTTCGCCATGTTCCAGACTTTCAAACAGAATGGCCCCATCCCCGGCGACAATGCGGAAATCCCCGCCCAGAACCGCTCCGATTCCCTGCAACATCGGCAGGGGATCGGTAATGATTTCAAGATATCCGGCAACGCGGAACCCGCCGACCGGGACGATCATGCTAAAGACCGGACGGCCATCGGGCAGGGCCCAGACATAGGACACCGCCTTGCGGGCATCGGCCTGACTGCGGGCTTTCAGGGTTTCCAGAAGACCGGCATCATCGGTGATACTGGCCCCCAGTCTGGCATCCGATCCGGCGAGACGGTTCAGTTCGATATCATATAAAATGGAATCGAGAAGCCGGACCTCGCCCTGTACCACCTGACTGGCATTGGACAGAATGTTCAGTTCGGCGACCATGCGGCTGCTGTCCTGATCCTGCACGCTTTTGACCAGACTTGTGGTGCGCGACCATTCATTGGCAATCGGACCGATCCGGTCGGCATAATCCTGACCGATGCGCGATCCGACAAAGAAATTGACGGTGCCACTGACGGAATTGTTCAAGGTTTCCACGGCAAACTGCCGGTAGGCATCACCGGTCCATAACAGCATCCAGGCAACTGCGCCTGACAGCAAAAGACCGGTGACCATCAAAATACGCCGCAAAGTCAGAAAACTGGCATGACTCTTCGGCAAAGCCGCTTTAACGGCTTGTTCTCCCTGCATCCAAACACCCTCCTAAGTCACCCATAATATTTTATGTCGTGACCTCCCTTTGCGTCTCTGTGGACGCCATTGGGGATGATCCAAACAGAGCCGGGCGACAAACACAAGAGGCAGATTGGGTTTTGGATCATAATAGCCTAACCGCATATAAACTGCGGTTGTCCGGGGGCGGAGCAGGGGGGGCCGGGGGGATGACCGGGGATAAGCCGGGATAAAATATCCGGTCATGAAAAAATAAATGCGAATGTGTGTGATAATCGTTTGCATTTATAAAAAGGGTCGGTTATGACTTGCATCGTCACTTGCAGACGGCATCGCCGTTTGTGACGCGGCTGTCAGGCTAGACATGGCGTTCCTGACAGTCATTTCTCTTCGGGTCTCTCTCCCCGAAGGTCGATCTCTCTCACTTCGAGGGCCGGCATCCGAATGATTATGCGGGATAATCTTCGGGCTTAATGCCGGTCCTTTTTTTTCGCCATTGCCGGTTGGCCCGGCATGCCCCAAATCTGCCAAAATCACGGGTTTAAAGTTTTTTAAACGGCCTTGGCTGTAAAACACACGAACAGTTTCGTTCGACGGGTTCACAGGGCAGGGATTGACCATATCGTGGCCGATAATATTCATCAAACCGGTGCCGGTCCAAATGGCGATGCGCCCTTGCCGCCTTTTTTATCCCGTGATGAGGGGCAGGGTGCCCATGACGAGGTTCTTGTCGCATCGGCACCTTCGCGCCCCTCTCACCCAGACAGGCAGATCGCAGACATGGATCGCAAAACATTATTGGGGCTGATCACCGGGGCAGGGATGCTCGGGCTTGTGCTGTTTTTTGGCGGGATGCTGGTCGGGGCGGGCCTGTTTATGGAACCCGATGTTGCCGCGTCAAAAATTCCGGCGCAATCAGCCCCGCTTGAAACCCTTGCCACCCTTCCCGATTCCGAACCGGTGATCGAAACCCCGGTCATGGATACGGCTTCTGCTGTGGCGGAAGATGAAACCGGTGCCGATGATGGTGCCGATAGCGTTGCCGTTGCAGAAGACGACGATCCGGTCGGCGATCTGATTGCTGAACGCACCGCCGAAATGGCGGCGGCGGCCGAAATGGACCAGAACGAGGTGGTCGATGTGGCGCCGCTGCCCGACGCCCCGGAAATTGCGGAAACCGACGAGGTGGCGGCGGTGTTGCCGTCTGCCAACGGGGCACCGCAACGTCTTGTCCCGCCTGCGATCAAAAAGGATGCCGGACAGGCGGCGGCTTCTGATTCGGCTGATTCTGCGCCTGCGGCTCCGGCGGCCCCTGCTGAAACGGCGGCGGCACCCGCCGCAACTCCTGCTCCGTCTGCTCCGGCGGTGGGGGATCAACCCTATTCGGTGCAGATCGGGGCGTTCAAGGTCGATGCCAATGCCCGGCAGCGCGCCGGGGATTTGCGCAAGGAAGGGCTGTCGGTTGCCGTGGTTGAACGCCGCAATGACGGGGGCGAGGCATGGTATTATGTTCGGGTCGGATCCTATGCCGATATGAAAGCCGCCCGTGCCGGTGCCGATAAAATCAAAAAGGATCAGGGAATTGACGGTTTCCCGGTCCGTGCCGAACCCAATGACCGCAGGGTTGATGGCTGACAGCTTTGATCAGATCGCCTGAAAATCAGACACCGGTGCATGGCATCGGTGTTTGCATTTTGGCCCATATCTGCGCATTCTGGGGGCAAGGCTTGCCTGATGCCGTCAAAGCGGTTAACAACAGGCGCAATGCGATTTTCACAGGCTGGCAGATCGATGACACATCACAAAGATTTCCCCAATCTTCATATTCTTGAACACCCGCTGATCCAGCATAAATTGTCCCATATGCGCAACAAGGATACGTCAACCAAAACGTTCCGCCAGTTGCTCAAGGAAATTGCCCTGCTGATGGGCTATGAGATCACCCGCGAATTGCCCGTCGCGTTCGAGGATATTGAAACACCGATCTGTGCGATGAAAGCCCCGATGATTCAGGGCCGCAAACTGGCGGTGGTGCCGATCCTGCGCGCCGGTCTGGGCATGGCCGATGGCCTGATCGAATTGATGCCATCGGCACGGATCGGCCATATCGGGCTGTATCGCGACCCGGAAACCCACATGCCGGTCGAATATCTGGTCAAATTGCCCGAGGTCGAAGGCCGGACCTTTATCCTTGTCGATCCGATGCTGGCGACCGGCAATTCGGCGGTGGCGGCGGTCGATACGCTCAATAAATTTGGCGTCAAGGATAGCGACATTCGCTTTATGGCGCTGGTTGCCGCCCCCGAAGGGGTTAAGGTCTTTCATGACGCCCATCCGGATGTTCCGGTCTACACCGCCGGTCTGGATGAAAAGCTCAATGAAAAGGCCTATATCGTGCCGGGGCTGGGCGATGCGGGCGACCGTTTGTTTGGCACCCGGTAAGCGTACCGCCATCTGACTGCAACAAAGGGTGCCAATGGCACCCTTTGTCATGTCTGGCTGTCTTTTATATAAGGGGCGGCTCAGCCCTTGGGCGAGACGGTGATATCGACGGTCGATCCGCGAAATGAATTGGCCATCAGTTTGATCGTCGCCACCCGGTTCTGCCGGTCATAGACCATGACGCTGATATCGGCGCGCACGGTGGTCACCTTGCTCCAGCCGAAATTGGGCATTTCCCGGTCGTAAAAATCATACATCTGCGTCGGATTGCCCCCGGAATCCAGCACCAGCCGCCCGGTCCAGGCGTCCGAGGCCCCGAAAATGATGCTGCGATCCAGATTAAGCGACGAATTGGACGGCATCGGAATATCGGTAAACTGGGTAAAGGACGGGATGGGGGCTCCGCCCTTTTCCGATGCGGTGCCTTCGGATGTATTGGGAACAAGATTTGCCGTACCGGAACATCCGGCCAGAACAAGGCTTAATGTCGTGGCGACACCATATATATAAGGTCGCAATTTCGGCCGTGCTGTCATGGTCGATCGGTCCTCTGTCGTCTATCAGGCAGTAATCTATCTTCTTCCATAATCAGGTTATTGTGTAAAAGAAAGGTTCACATGCCTTTTTTATGCCGTTTTCGGTCGGTGAATTTGCGAATCACGGAATGGCATTGGCGATCAAGCCCGGTGTCGGGGGTGTTTTTGCCGGTGTCCCGGTCCGGGAACCGGGGCATCGCTTCAACTGCCGGTCCGCTATCCGGATGCCTTCTGATCCTTGGTTGAGAGGATTTCACCGTGCAACCCGTTGTTTTTCGCGGAATTTTCATAAAATCACAGATAAATGCATTTTTCTTCAAAAAGGCATTTGACAGTTTGGGGATGGGGACCTATAACCCGCCTCCACCGACGGGGTGCGGCGCAGGAAGCTGCGGTGTTGACGTTGGTGCGGGGCTTCGGTCCTTGGAAGATTTTGATTAGTTCTTTGACATTGTAGATCAGAAGGAAGGGATGCGCGGGCGGCGCTATGGTGTTTGTCTGTGCATCTCGGAGACGACGGATTGATGTTTGATTTCGGTCAGATATCGGTTTGTCAGTCACCACCAAAATGTGCAGACGTCGATTTTAAGAGTTTGTCTATGAGACAAGCTTGGATTGAACATGAGAGTTTGATCCTGGCTCAGAACGAACGCTGGCGGCAGGCCTAACACATGCAAGTCGGACGAGA
>NZ_JAUYHK010000010.1 GCF_030690045.1 Thalassospira sp. | reverse complement strand
ACAGCCCCCAAATCGCCAACCGGGCAGGACCGATGCACACAAGACGGACTACCCCCGTAGGATTTTGGCGAGGCTCCATCAGGGGTACCTGATATGGCGCCCATACCCCCGTCTGCCTCACAAGCCGCATCCGAAAATGCAGGCCTGGGTCTCCTTCTACCGCCGGGCCTTCGCCCCGCGTTAACCGAACCCGCCGCAAGACGGCCCGGCCACAACCCGGCTTTCCCGTCACCACGGGAACCGGACACACTTCGGGCTTCCGCCCGCCGTGCCAACACCCCCGGCAAGGCCGACATCTCCCGCCACGATCCCGGCAGGCACGGCCAACCACAAGGCGCAATTCGGGCATCCGTCAGCCTCACCAACGGACCCGCTACCCGCTCCTGCCACCCCCGGCAAGGCCGGATGGCTCCCGGTACGATCCGGGCAGGACGCGCCACCGACAAGACGCAACTCGGGCGTCTTGACAAATGGCCGGGTCAGACCGTCTGCACAATGCCTCCGTAATGGCTTTTCCATCCGCCGGTCATGATTTTGCGGGTGGTTCGCCCGCCGCCTTGTCTGTGTTTTTGCCGCTGCATCATCATCGCCTCTTTCCTCTGGCCCAAACGCAAAAACCCGCAAGGCATCAAGCCTTGCGGGTTTCGCTCCGGGCGGAATTGTCCCGTTGACTTTACTGTTATGCCGCAACGAAAAGAACAAATCAAGAACTTTTTTCAGAAAATCCGAAAAAACTTTGGATGCGTACTGTCGCCTGATAAAAGCATTTGAAAATCAATGAGTTGATGGTTTGTGGGGCAGGTGACGGGGCGGATATCTATTGCGATTGTAAAAACAATCGTGTCTGTTCTATCGCTTCTTTCAGCCCGACTCGCTGCACCGCGACATCCTCGGGAAATGCACCCAAAAGCCGGGTCGGCATCCGGTTATCGAGCAACACAAACACCCCGCGATCCTCGGCGCGACGGACAAGGCGGCCAAAGGCCTGCTTCATGCGCAGGCGGGTCAGCATATCGTCATAACGTGCGCCGTGAAATGCCGCCTTGCGTGCCCGGTGCAAAATATCGGGGCGGGGCCACGGCACGCGGTCAAAAACAATCAGGCGCAAACTGTCGCCGGGCACATCGACTCCGTCGCGCACTGCATCGGTGCCCAGCAGGCAGGCATCGCGTTCGACGCGGAAAATATCAATCAGGGTCGAGACATCCATGCCGTCAATATGTTGCGCCAACAATTGCAGCCCGGCCTCGTCCAGCGGCCCGGTCAGGCGGTCATAGACCGCCCGCAGCCGCGAAATTGCGGTAAACAGGCCCAGCGCACCGCCTTTGGAGGCCAGAAACAATTCCCGATAGGCCGCCGCCACATGATCGGCATTGTCGCGGCCCAGATCATTCACGATGAAAACACGGGTTTGCCGGGCATAATCATAGGGGCTTTTAAGCGCCGCCCGCACCGCCGGAAGCGGCATGTGTGAGGCCCCGGTGCGGTCTTCGGCCACCGCCCAGTCAAACATCTCGTCCCCTGTGCCATCGCGCAGGGTTGCCGATGTAATCACCATGCCATGTGCGGTCGGGGCCAGGGCGGCGGTCAGCGGCAGGGTCGGGTCAAGATAATGGCGATGCATGCCAATATCAAAATCGCGGCCAAATTGCCGTTCAATTGCAAACCAGTCCACAAATTGCGCCGGTGTGTTTTCAACCAATGATGCCAGCATACCGCGCCATGCCGCCACCTGCATGATCGCACGCCGTTCCAGCGACCGGATGGCGGCATCAAGGCGTTGCCGTTCGCCCGATTCCAGTTCATCGGCCTTTTCATCGAGCATATGGGTGATGATTTTAATCAGGGCCTTGGCCGGTTTTTCAAGGGCGGCAAGTGCGCGGTCCAGATCGGCGGCACTTTTCAGCACCGCCTCAATCGCCGGTTTGCAATCGGTTTCAATCGAATAACCGCGATCTGATTCTGTGGCCCGCGCCGTCACCTGCGCACGGATATGGGCCAGAAATATTTCGGCCGGTCCCTTGGCATGTTCCGCCCCGTCCTGAATACGCATCAACCAGCCCTGTTCGGGCAGGCATCCGGCGGCATGAATGACGGCATGGACGGCATCGCGCAATTCGCTACGTTCGGCAATCAGGCTTTCCAGCCGTTGTTTCAGGCCGCGTGCCCGCGACCCGCCCCGGTTTTCCGCCCCCAATAACCAGCGCCTCAATTCCGCCCCTTCCTGTCCGGTCAGATGGGCGGAAAAGGCCTTGTCGGCGGCATCAAACAAATGATGGCCTTCGTCAAAAACATAGCGGGTCGGCATCGCCGCATCGTCCAGCCCGCCAAGGGCCGCCTGCACCATCACCAGCGCATGATTGGCCACGACAATTTCGGCCGACCGCGCCCGGCGCACGGTTTTTTCAACAAAACAGCGCGTATAATGCGGGCAGGCGGCATAAATACATTCACCGCGCTGATCGGCCAGCGCACTGGTAAAGCGGGTGCCGATCAATTCGGTCAGCCATGCCGGAAAATCGCCCCCCACCATATCGCCATCGCGGGTCGCCAATGCCCAACGCGCCATCAGGCCCAACGGCACCGCCTGATGGGGTTGCTGGGCCAGGGGCCGTTGCGCTTCTTCAAAATTCAACAGGCACAGATAATTCTCGCGGCCCTTGCGCACCACCGCTTTCAGGCGTTTTTTGACCGGGTCGTCATAAAGCCGGTCCAGTTCACTGTCGATCTGGCGTTGCAGATTGCGGGTATAGGTGCTGATCCATACCGCTCCCTCGTTTTTCTGCGCCCATAAGGATGCCGGGGCGACATAACCAAGGGTCTTGCCGGTGCCGGTTCCGGCCTCGGCCAGCACGATATTGGGCGCACCCTCGGCGGTGCGTGGCGCAAAGGCGGAACAGACTGCCGATGCATAATCGGCCTGTTGCGGGCGTTCTTCGGCCCCGTCACCCAACAGGCTGCGCAATCTTTCGCGGGCCTCGACCGGCTCCACCCCGATATGGCCGGGGGTGGGCGGCGGGGCATGTTCCGACCATTCGCCGATTTTTTTCCAGATTTTCAGGCCTTCATAGACGGCAAATTTATGCGGCCCGTCGCCATCGGCGCCAAGGGCGGCCAGAACCGGCATGCCCCATGCCCATGTGCCGCGCGCCATCGGCCAGGCCAGGGCAAGGGCGCGGGCGCGTTTGTCGCGGTCCAGAATGGCCAGTTCCTGAAGCAACCGCTTCATCGCTTCGGCCATGGCTTCGGCCTGTCCGGTCAAATCGTCGGATGGTTTTTGCCCGGTGGCAAGGGCGATGCCCCGTGGGGTCGGCACGCAAAATTGCGCCGGGCGAACAAAGGCAAACAGTTCCAGCAAATCATACCCGCCAAATCCCTCGATCTTCAGACGTCGGGCGGTGGCGGGCAAATGCACAACAATCGGGCGCTGTTTTCGGGCGCGTTTGGCCGCCGTGGCCAGCGGCATTTCGTCAATTTCGCCGTCCGGTGTCAAAAACACAGCATGGCGCAATCCGGCGACCATCACAGGCGCGTCGGGCGGCAAAAAACGCGGAACAGGATCAGAACGATCATCGAACATCGGGGGGGACTATAATCAGACTGCCGCAGTGGCGCCACAGGGGAAATTGCCGTATCAAGAGATTCTTGTGTGATCGGAACCCGGACAGCAGTATGAGCCGCAGCAAAACCGCAAACCAGCATTTCTGGCGCAATCCCGCCCTGCCATTTATCGAGGCGCAGCGCGTGCGCGACGGGCGGGGGATATGTTATGAAAAACACAGCCACGATACATTTTCGATTGGTGCGATCACCGGCGGGGCCAGCATCTGTTGGAACCGGGGGCGCAGCCATGATGTGCAGGCCGGATCGGTGGTCGTGATCAATCCGGGTGATGTTCATGCCTGCAATCCGCGCAAGGATGTGCTGTGGTCCTATCAGATGATTTATATCGATACCGGCTGGCTGCGCGATATACAGGGGGGCATCCATGCCGATCAGGCAGGTGAATTTGCCATGTTTGCCGATATCGTCCCCGAACATCCGGCCCTCTATCGCGATCTGACAGGGCTGGGCGATGCGCTGTTTGATGCAGATATGGATATTCTGGGAAAGGAAACGGCAATTGTCGGTTTTTTCACCGGCCTGCATGATGTGCTGGGCCGCCGGGCTGGCCGCACGCACGGGGGTGGCGGTGGGGTAGGCGATAATCGCAAGATGGTGCTGGCGGCTGATTATATCCGGGCGCACTGCACCGATGCGATTACGCTTGCCGATATTTGTGGTGCTGCCGGGGTTTCGGCCTCTTATCTGGTTCGGGCCTTCAAGCGGGTCTATGGCATGACCCCGCATGCCTATGTGATCAATTGCCGGATTGCGTGCGCCCGTGCGGCGCTGCGGCGCGGAGGGCGGATTGTTGATGTTGCGCTGGATTGCGGCTTTGCCGATCAGGCGCATTTTTCGCGCCAGTTCAAACGCCTGACGGCGACGACACCGGGGAATTATGCGCGGGCGGCATAGTTGTGCCGGGTGGTGTTCAGCCTAAGATTAAATACACCGCAGAGGCAATCAGCAAGGCGGCCATCACCCGGTTAAACAGCCGAATGCGGCGCGGTTCGTTCAGGGCATGTTGTAAAAACGCCCCAATCCCGGCCCAACATGCGACCGAACCATAACAAATTACGAAATAAAGGGCGGCAAACTGCCAGACCAGCACCGGGTCACCATCGGCAACATAGGCCCCCATGCCCGCGATTGAAGCCAACCATGCCTTGGGGTTCAGCCATTGCATGATGGCACCATTGAGGGCGGATGGCGTGTGAACCCCGTCCTTTCGGCCAAATTCGCCATTATCGCGGGCCAGTTTCCACGCCATATAAAGCAAAAATCCCACCCCGGCCCACTGAATGACGCGGGTCAGATGCGGCCACTGGATCAGGATTTCATTCAGTCCGAGCCCGATCAGCAACAATAGCAGGCAAAACCCGATTGTCGCCCCGGTGACATGGCGCAGGCTGGGCCGAAAACCATGCTGTACCCCCGAGGCAAGGGCCACAATATTCACCGGCCCCGGCGAGATCGAGGCGGCCAGCGCAAAGGCCGCCATCGACAGAAAAAGCGTTGTTGTCATCGGGTGGTTCCTTGCATCCATTTTCGGTGGGCGCAAGATAGCGACATGGTCTGGCGAAAATATTGAAGGAAATTGACCTGCTCCGGGTCCTTAAACGACAACGTCCGCCCGGACTGTCTCCGGGCGGACGCGTTTGGGATGTTTCCGGAAAAATCAGGAAGCGGTCAACGCCATCAGTTCGTTCGCGCAGGCACCGGCAACATCGTTATCCGCGGCGTCGCTACCGGGCGTGGTGGCCCAGCCGTTGCTGGCGACAAATTCGCGGCGTTTATAGGAGCTTTCTTCCTTGAGGGCGGCCAGTTGCAGCGACTGGTTGGTCGGGGTCTGCAACTTGAACCGGGCGACACACAAGGCCGAAAGGGCGTTCGTCACCGCTGTTTTTTCCTGTGCGTCGGCGCGTTCGGTTGCGGCACCATGAGTCGTTAGCCAGCCGGAGCTAAAGCCGATAATGACAAACGCCATGACGCCCAAAACAGCACCCCAGATACCGGGCTTGAGCCAGACGGGAATGTTTTTTTCCATTTTCAGGATCCAATTCTATAAATTAAAAGTTTATAATATAAATTATTGAATTAATAATAGATTATATGTGAGTAAATATCAAGTAATATCAAAAATAGGTGCCACCATTATCGGCATTTTATGGTTTTTGTATTTTCATATTATCTGTAATTTATAGTATTTTTCATGAGAAATATTATGAAATGAAGTCTGAAATCCAGGCGGCTGCACCTGAAATCATTGCATAGCGCGCCGCCTTTCCCAGCGTCACCAGTACAACAAACGGCCAGAATTTCACCCGCAGCGCCCCGGCCACCAGTGTTAACGGATCGCCAATCACCGGCAACCAGGCAAACAGCAAGGCCCACAGCCCGTACCGGTTAAACCAGCGTTCGGCGCGCTCATATTGCGTCGGCGACACCGGAAACCAGCGTTTGTGGCGGAAATGTTCGATCCACAATCCCAGCCCCCAATTGACCAGCGATCCCAAAACATTGCCCGCCGTGGCAATCGCCACCAGAAGCCACACGGCATGTTCGCCCGTCGTGACAAGGGCGACCAGTGCGGCCTCGGACGTGCCGGGCAGGATGGTGGCGGAAGTAAAGGCGGACAGGAACAGGGCAAAAAGCACGATGGCTATCCGGGGTCAGGATTTGATTGAAAATTTCCGTATATCAATCGGTTCGGCCAGTATCTCGTCGATGGTTTCGGCAAAATTGCGCAGATGCGGCGTTTCAAAATGCCGGGCAAGGTCTTCTTCGGACCGCCAGTTTTCATAGGCCATCCACACCGCCGGATCGTCGTTTGACTGGTGCATGGTGTAAGAAATACAGCCTTCTTCGGCGCAGGACGGCTCAACCAGCGCGATCAGACGCTTGCCAAGTTCGGTTTCCATTCCGGGTTTGGCGCGGGCAATGGCAAGAACGGTCAGATATTTGGGCATGGATATTTCCAGTTGGCTGGGGGCTGTTTTCATAAGGCGGGATCATCAATGTTTGACACGGATCGGGCAATACAAAAAAGCCCGGCAGGTTTCCCCGCCGGGCTTTGATGATTTTAGGGCGCCTCAGACGATGTGCGAAGTAACTTCGACATTGCCGCGTGTGGCGTTGGAATAGGGGCAGATCTTGTGGGCTTCTTCGACCAGTTTTTCGGCATCGGCCCTGTCAAGGCCTGGCAACGAGATATGCAGGTCAACTGCAAGTCCAAAGCCACCGGCGGCACGCGGACCAATTCCGACTTCGGCCTTGACCGACACATCGGTCGGGGTTTTCGGGCCACCCTGCGATGTGACAAATTTCATCGCGCCGATAAAGCAGGCGGAATAACCCATGGCGAAAAGCTGTTCGGGGTTGTTGCCGTCACCGCCGGCACCCCCCAGTTCCTTTGGGGTGGAAAGCTTGACATCAAGGCTGCCGTCTTCGGTTTTCGCACGGCCATCGCGGCCACCGGTTGCACTTGCCGTCGCACGATAGAGAACATTAACAGACATGGTTTTCATCCTTTATGAAAAGAGAAGGGTTTGGGTTCGGTGTCAAGAATTCAGGTGTTTGGTCGTTCAGTTATTCAGTTGGCGTTAAAGGCGTTCCGCAGAAAACTGGTTGCCTGATCAATGGCAGCGCGGGTCGCCGGGGTTTCGGCTAGGGCATTGAGCATCACGAAATCATGGATCGTGCCGTTATACCGGGTTGCCGTCACAGTAACCCCGGCTTGTGACAATTTGCGGGCATAGGCTTCACCTTCATCGCGCAGCACGTCATTTTCGGCCGTAATTACCAGTGCAGGTGCCTGCCCTGCCAGTTGGGATTCGCTGGCATGGATCGGCGTAATCGTCGGGTCGGTGCGGTCAATCCCTTCGGGCAAATACTGGTTCCAGAACCAGTCCATCGCCGGACGGGTCAACCACGGACCATTGGCAAATTCGGTATAGGACCCGTTATCAAGATTGGCATCGGTTACCGGATAGAATAACAGCTGTGCGGCAATTTTCGGCCCCTTGCGTTCCTGTGCCAGCAGCGAGACCACCGCCGTCATATTACCGCCTACACTGTCCCCGGCAATCGCCAGACGGGTCGGGTCGATGTTGAATTCTGCGGGGTTGTTCGCAACATATTGGGTCACTGCGTAATCCTGTTCAATCGCGACCGGGTAACGCTGTTCGGGGGACCGTTCATAATCGACAAACACCAGGGCGGCATTGGCACCAACGGCGATTTCGCGGATCAGGCGATCATGGGTGCCGGTATCGCCCATGACCCAGCCTGCACCATGGAAATATACAATCACCGGCAGGGTATCAGTGTTGCCTTCGGGGCGGATGACGCGGATTTTGGTGGTGCCCGTCGGGCCGACCGGCAGGGTGGTGTCGTTAATATCGACCGCCGGTTTGGCGACCGGGCCGGACTGCGCCCCGGCCAGAACGTTACGGGCTTCATCCGGAGTCAGGGTATAAATCGCCGGGCCGCCCGATGCGGCAACCGCATCGACAAAGGACTGGGTGGCGGGTTCCAGAACCGGGTTGGCGGCAGCGCCGCTGGCAAAGCCGGAAGCCGCAGCAATGGCGAAAGTGGCAGAAGCAACGGTGGTTTTAAACGCATTCATGATGTTAATCCTCGCTGACCGGGTTTGATGTGACGGGCATTCCGTCTTGCTGCATTTTAAGTATCATACGATTTAATTGTGCGCGATATAAAAATGGGCAACTCAGGTATGCGATAAAATCGGTTGATATTAAATCGTGCACGATGTATATTTCCCGGTTACCGCCTAAAACGAAGGAGACAAGCCATGACCCCCCCCCCTTTAAAACTGGATGATCACCTGTGCTTTTCGATCTATGCCGCTGCCCATGCCTTTAACCGGCTTTATAAACCGGTGCTGGATGATCTGGGCCTGACCTATCCGCAATATCTGACGATGGTCGCCCTGTGGCAGGAAGACGGCCAGCGGGTCAGCAGCATCGGCGAGAAACTGTATCTGGAATCCAGTACATTGACGCCTTTGTTGAAACGTCTGGAGGCTGCGGGCCTTGTGACCCGCGAACGTGATCGTGCGGATGAAAGGCAGGTCCTGATCCGACTGACCGATACCGGTCGCGCCTTGCAGGATCGGGCCGGGGCGGTTCCGGCCTGTGTGCTGAATACCAGCGGCATGTCGATTGCGGAATTGCAGGCGCTGAACCGCGAAGTGCAGGCACTGCGTCGTGCACTGGATCGCTCAGCCGCGTGAATGGATCGGCGCCCCCTTTTTACGACGGTGATAGCCCAGAATGGCGGCAATGCAGAATTTCAGGGCATCTTCGGGAAGGGCTTGGTCCAGTGGCAACAGGATGGCGCGGTTGCCTTCAAACTGTAATTGCCCGTCAAACATATCGCGAAATTCGGCAATCAGGCTGGTCTGGCAATTGACATAAAGGGCGATCTGGTTCGGATTTTTATCCTTCCAGTCCAGCCGCAAGGTTGTGCCGCCGCCCGATATTGGTCGCCATGACGGCTCTCCCCATTTCACGGTTTCGGCCAGCGGGCCTATTGCCGGATCGCCTGTGGCAACTTCGTAGATCCAGCCGCGCAGAATGTGGAACCGTTCCTGTGCTGCGGTGGGATAAAGGGCGTAGCGGGCGGTAATGGCGGGGTTTTGTATCGGGGGTGGGGATGCTGGCGGCGTCATGCGATCAGAACGCCAGTACGATCAGCCACACACCGGCCAGAACAAAACTGACATGCTGGATCACCATCGCTGCCCCGCGCGGGGCCGGGCCGGGAACATACAAGGTGCCCAGCGCGTGCAAAAGGCGAGAGACAATAAAAGCCAGTGCGACCAGCCACACCCAGTTGCCCGCCGTGCCTGAAAATTCCAGCCCGGCACAAACCAGAATGGCTAGCGGGGCATTCTCAGTGAAATTGCCATGGGCACGCATCCGCACCCGCAGGGTTTTGTCATCACCATCGCCATATCCGACCATTACAGCGCGACGGCGAAACGATACATTCAGGCTGAGGATCACCAGCATCAGGGCGAAAATGCCGGTGAGGAAAAAAGTGGCGGGCAGCATGGGCATCGGGTGGTTTCCTTCCGGGGTGAGAGGACATGGAAAATCGCGATGGTCGCATTTGCCACCATCGCGGTTCTTATATCAGAAAAACCCGCAATCAGATCGTACGAATACGTCCCAGAAAGGCTTTGACCTGTTGATCCAACTCGCGGGCCTGAACGGCAAGCTCCGTCGCGCCTTGCTGCACATTGGAGGCTGCTTCGCCCGTTTGTTGGGAGGCGGTGCGAACAATGCCGATGGAAGAAGATACTTCGTTGGTACCCGCCGAGGCTTGTTGAATATTGCCGGAAATTTCGGCGGTGGCAGCCCCTTGCTGTTCGACCGCCGAGGCAATGGCGGTGGCGATTTCATTGATGCTGGAAATGGTTTCGCTGACCTTTTCAATTGCGCCGACTGTTTGGCGGGTTTCTTCCTGGATCGATCCCACTTGCTGGGCAATGTCATCGGTGGCGCGTGCGGTTTGATTGGCCAGGTTTTTGACTTCCTGTGCCACCACAGCAAAACCTTTGCCGGCTTCACCGGCACGCGCCGCCTCGATGGTGGCATTGAGTGCCAGCAAATTGGTCTGGGAGGCAATATCATTGATCAGGCTGACGACCGCCCCGATCTTGTCGGCGGCATCGGCCAGACCGGCAACCATGGTGTTGGCGCGTTCGGCCTCGCTGACCGCCGTGCTGGCAATGGTGGATGATTTGCTAACCTGTTCGGAAATTTCATGGATTGAGGCGGACAATTCCTCGGTTGCGGCGGCAACCGTCTGGACATTGGCACTGGCCTCGTCGGCGGCAGCCGCAACGACGGTGGCCTGATGAGATGATTCATCGGCGGCAGACCGCATCTGGCGCGATACGCTTTCCATGCTGGTGGCACTTTTTGTCACCGATCCGACAATCTGCCCGACCGATTTTTCAAATTCATCGGCCAGTTGCAACCGGGTGCGGTTGCGATCCTCACTGGCGCGATGTTCGGTCGCCAGTTTTTCGCGTTCCGCCTCCTGCATGCGGGCCGATGCCGATTTGAATTCTTCCAGGGCGCGGGCAATCAGACCGATTTCATCGGACCGGTCCAGATAGGGTACTGTGACCGTCAGATTACCCTTTTCCAGATGATCAATCACCCCGGCGACCTGTGTCATCGGGCGGCGCACCATGACATTGGCCGAAACCAAAATTACGGTAATTACAATCATCAGCAATACCACACCGCCGATCAGAGTAGCATTGCGCAGGGCATCGGACGGGGCATTGACAGTTGCCAGCGGCACATTGACCGCCACCGCCCAGTTCCGGTCATATTCTTCGATCCGGATCGGTTTGAAAATCCGGACATAGCCATCGGCAATCAGGGTGCGGCTTTCGCCCCGTTCCATGGCATCAAGGGCGGTGGCCTGTGCCGGGATGGCAGGGTCAAGGGCGGTGCCACGGATGGCAGGGTCTTCGTGGGCAACCCATGTGCCCTGGGCGGAAATCAGATTGACCGTGCCGGTGCCAAAGGGTTTGAGTTCGGCAAACCGGTCCGAGAGGGCATTCAGTTCAAGGTCCACCCCCAGAACGCCCAGAAATTTGCCTGCCGGATCCTGCACCGGATAGACAAACGAGGTCAGAACCACATCGCGCCCCTGAATGTCATAGGTAATGGCATCGGTCAGATAGGGGCGGTTGGTGCGTTTGGGTTCCTCGTAATATTCATTGACCGACGGATCATCCAGCCCGGTCAGGTGATAGGGCACAATCCCGTCGCCAAAATCATAATAATAGGTGACATAGCGTCCCGTGCCTTCGCCAAACGGTTCGCCTTCGTCTTTATAGGCGTCGTCGTTGTTATCGAGCGCATTGATTTCAAACCCGGCCCATGCCCCGGCCAGATCGGGATTGTTCATCAGGGTGCGGTTGAGGATTTCGTTATAAACGCCGCGATCCACGTCATCGGTTTCACGGATGGCGCGGAAGGCCCCGGCAAGGTTTTTGGCGGTGGCAATTCCCATATTCAAAACACGGCCTGCCTGTTCGGCATGATGATCGGCAACCGAACTGGCCTGTCCGACGGTCAGGTCTTCGGTGGTTTGTCCGGTCTGGTTTGTTTGTAAAAAGATGCCAATCATCAGGCACGCCGCAACGGCGACGGCACTGACACAGGTCAGTTTCGCCCCCAGTGAAAGTCTGGAAAAATTCATCGTCACCTGCCTCCTTGTTATGCCCCGCCCCTTTGGGGGTATTTTACATGTGGAGACAGTAAACCAGACTTCAACGCTTTAAACGACAAATTACGATGACAGTTTTATTCAAGGTCGGCTGTCCGTTTGTTAAGAAAGCCGTTGTTTATTATGGTTTGTGAAAGTGTTCGCAAGGAAGCGTCACAAGTGTTGTGATCCGGTGTGGCGAATGGTGGTGTCGTCAAAAACCTGACTGGCGGGAACCGGTCGTTTGAACAGGAATCCCTGAAGTTCGTCACAGCCCTGTTTGGCAAGGAAATCGTGCTGTATTTTTTGTTCGACCCCTTCGGCGGTGATGCGCAAGCCCAGCTTGTGGGCCATGGCGATGATGGCCTCGGTCATGGCGGTATTTTCGGAATCGTCGGGAATGCCAATGATAAAGGCGCGGTCAATCTTGATACGTCGGATCGGTAGTTTTTTAAGCGAACTGAGGCAGGAATAGCCGGTGCCAAAATCGTCAATGGCAATCGAAACGCCAAGTGCGAGAAGATCGTGCAGGGTCTGGATGGTGTCTTCGGCATCCTGAATCATGCTTTCGGTGACTTCCAGTTCCAGATATTCCGCTGCCAGCCCGGTTTGGGTCAGAATGGTTTTGACCGTCGTGGCAAAATGGGGAGCATGAAGTTGCCGGGCCGAGACATTTACCGCCATGCGAAGGGCCGGTCGCCCGTCCTTTTGCCATTGGCAGGCCTGACGGCAGGCTTGTCGCAAGACCCAGTCGCCAATTTCGACAATCAGACCGCTTTGCTCGGCAATCGGGATGATGTCGGCAGGCATCAGCAAGCCTTCAGTGGGATGGTTCCAGCGGATCAGGGCTTCAACCGCCATCATCTCGCCGGTTTGCGCGGAGAGTTGCGGCTGGTAAAACAGTTCCAGTTCGCCTTTTTCAAGGCCGTGGCGCAATTGCAGGCTGCGGGTCATGTAATGGGCGGTATTTTCAGTCATTTCCGATTTGTAATAGGCAAAGGTGCGGCGACCCTTGGCCTTGGCGGCATACATGGCGGTATCGGCAAGGCGCACCAGATCCTGCGTGGATTTGCCGTTTTCGGGATAAATGCTGATGCCGATACTGGCCGACATGGTGATTTCCTGGCCCTTGACATGAAAGGGGCGGCGCAGTTCGGCATTGATCCGGGCCGCCAGATAGGATGGCGTTACCGCATTATAAACATCCTCGACAATGATCAGGAATTCATCACCGCCCAGCCGGGCAACCGTGTCGCTTTTGGCGATGGCAGCGCGAATGCGTCGGGCGGCAATCATTAGAACCTGATCGCCGATATCATGACCCAGCATGTCATTGACGTTTTTAAATTCGTCCAGATCCAGAAACAGACAGGCGACATGGGTGCCTTCGGTTTCGGCGCGGTCAATGGCGCGTTGTAGCCGGTCATTGGCCAACAGCCGGTTAGGCAGGGCGGTCAGGCCGTCATATTGCGCCAGATATTGCAATTCCTGTTCGGCCTGCCGGATGGCGGTGCGGTCTGAAATCATCGCGACATAATGGGTCAGATTGCCATTGTCATCGGATACGGCGATGATCTGAGCATGAACCGAAATTGGATCGCCACTCTGGCGTCTGGTGTCGATTTCCCGGTGCCAGTAACCGCGTTGTTTAAGGTTGGCCTGCAAATCCTGTTGCAGGGCGTCGGAGCAAGAGCCATCGGCGACCATATAGGGCGGTTTGCCGATGATCTCGTCGGGCGGGCTGCCGGTGATGGCGCAATAGGCGGGGTTGGCGCTGACGATATTCAGTTGGTGATCCAGAATCAGGATGCCGTCCTGAGTGGTCTGAAAGACCGTTTTTGCCTGCCGCAGTTTTTCGGTCGAAAGATGTTGGTCGGTGACGTCCTGAATGATGCCGATCAGGCGTTCGGTATTGCGGCGGTCGGCGGCAAAAATCTTGCCCTGGGCGCGAAACCAGCGTGGGAGACTGATGCCGCCACCCTGTTCACGGCGAAACATGACATCGTAAAAATTGCCATGCATGATGGCATATTCAAAGGCAGCCCGGACGGTGTCGCGATCCGATGGAATAACGCGCGCCAGAAAATCATCCAGATTGCCAAGGAACCCTTCTGCATCGGCTTCGGGGATCAGGGTTTCAAGACCAAATCCACGCATCAGGCGGGTTTTGACATCGATTTCCCAACAGCCCAGATTGGCTGCCGCCATTGCCAGAGACAGACGTTCTTCGGTCTGGCGCAGGGCATATTCGACTTGACGGCGTTCGACCGCCATCTGAATGGTAGCGTGCAATTCGCGTTCGGAAAAGGGTTTGAGCAAAAAGCCATAAGGCTGGGTTTTCCGGGCCCGTTCCAGCGTCGGGTCTTCGGAATAGGCAGACAGATAGATCACCGGGATCAGAAAATCGGGCGGGATGCTGGCGGCGGTTTCGATGCCGTCAAGATCGCCGTCAATATGGATATCCATTAAAATGACGTCGGGCGCATCGCACATCATGGCGTCGAGTGCCGGTTGACCGGCACTGTGGACGCTTATTTTTTTATATCCCAGACGAGTCAGTTGTTGTCGCAAATGCAGGGCGACAATTCGCTCGTCTTCGACAATCATGACATGGACCTGATCAAACATGGGCCTAATCCGGTTGTTGGAATTCAATGACAAGACGGGTGGGGTTTTGTCGGTTGATGGTCAGGGTGCCGCCCAACTGATCAGTCAGAAGATGGATCAGTTGCAGGCCAAGGCTGGCGCAATTTTCAATATCGAAATCCATCGGAATGCCAACCCCGTCATCGGTCACCGCCATGATGATGGTGTTTTGGCCGGTGTCCTGAATGGCGATATCGATTGTGCCGCAACGATCCCCGGGAAACGCATGTTTGAGGGCGTTCGATACCAGTTCATTGGCAATCAGGCCGCAGGGTACGGCAATGCCAATGGGCATGCGCACTGTTTTGATATGGGTCGTGACCGCAATACGCCCGATATCGGCATTATAGGATGCCGACAGGGTTTGCAGTAATTCCTCGAAAAAATGGCCGAAATCGACCTGACTCATATCCTCGCTTTGATACAGGGCCTGATGAATTTGCGCCATTGAGCGTACCCGGTTGCAACTGTCGCGCAACATCTCGCGGGCATGAGAATCATCAATCTGTGAAGATTGCATATCAAGCAGGCTATAAATGATTTGAAGGTTGTTTTTGACCCGGTGATGGACCTCGGCCAGCAGCAAATCCTTTTCCTGAAGCGATTTTTCAAGGGTTTCCTGTTTGCTTTTGCGGTCCGAAATATCTACCACCGCGGCCAGAATCTGGATGCCGCCACTGATCGGAATCGGGTTCAGGCCGATTTCAACGGCAAACTCGCTACCATCTTTGCGCAGGGCATACAGGTCGCGGCCCGGGCCCATCGGCCGGGGGCCGGGGGCGCGCACGAAACTGTCGCGCAGATCAGCATGATGGCTGTTGAAACGGGCGGGTACCAGAATTTCAATCGGTTGGCCCAGTAATTCATCGCGCCGATAGCCAAAAAGCTGTTCGGTTTCCGCATTGACCATTTCGATACGTCCGCGTTCATCAACCAGAATCATCGCATTGGGCGCATGTTCGACCACACGATGAAACCGGTCATCATGATCATATCCTCTGTCTTTTTTCGCATCTTCCGTTAAAACCGGATCGTCGATCATGCCGCCTCTCTTGCGAAATGCCCTGATATTTTATTGGTCCGCTCACAGTATGTATGGGTAACGTCAGGATCATGTTTCCTGTGGTCATGCATTGTGCCGGGCCCTTTTGGCTTGCTTACCCATGTTTGTCGCGAGGGGCGGACATACAACCCTTTTGATGCGAAATTTTATCATTCCAGTTGAAATTTGGCATCGGCTGTTGTGATCCGGTACTTTGCCGCCGGAAGGTGCGCCATCATACAGAACGATGCGAAATGCAGTCACAAGAGGTCTGATCTGCTATTTTGCGGGTTTGCCGTGCTTGATCTTCGTCGGCAGCAAGGCTATCACCATTGCCGTTACACACAGTTTTCAAGGTTTCATAAAATGACAGACGATCTTCGTAATGCCGCACTTAACAGCAATATCTGGGCTTTCGCAGAAGCCCGCAAGCTGGTTGAGCGGTATAAACAGAAGAAGCCTGAAAAGGGATATGTCCTGTTTGAAACCGGTTATGGCCCGTCGGGCCTGCCGCATATCGGCACCTTTGGCGAAGTGGCGCGCACCACATGGGTTCGTCGCGCCTTTGAAACCATGTCCGATATTCCGACCAAACTGTTTTGCTTTTCCGATGATATGGATGGTTTGCGCAAGGTGCCCGACAATGTGCCGAACCGCGATATGGTGGCGCAACATCTGGGCCGGGCACTGACCAGTGTGCCGGACCCGTTTGGCAAATACGAAAGTTTTGCCCACCACAACAATGCCCGTCTGCGCGAATTTCTGGATGCGTTCGGTTTTGAATATGAATTCAAATCATCGACCGATTGTTATCGTTCCGGTATGTTTGACGCGGCATTGCTGCGGGTTTTGGACCGGTATGACGCGATCCAGAAAATCATGCTGCCGACTTTGGGCGAGGAGCGCCGTGCGACCTATTCCCCCTTTATGCCGGTTGAACAGGATACGATGAAAGTTCTGATGGCCAAGGTGGTTGAAACCAGGGCGGCCAGCGGTACCATTGTTTATGAACATCCCGAAACCGGCAAGCTGGTGGAAACCCCGGTGACGGGTGGCCATTGCAAATTGCAGTGGAAGCCTGACTGGGCGATGCGCTGGTATGCGCTGGGGGTGGATTACGAAATGGCGGGCAAGGATCTGATTCCGTCGGTCGAACTGGGCAACAAGATCGTCAAGGCGATGGGGGGTACGCCGCCCGATGGCTTTAACTATGAATTGTTCCTTGATGAAACCGGCCAGAAAATTTCCAAATCCAAGGGCAATGGCCTGTCGGTTGAAGACTGGCTGAAATATGCGCCGGAAGACAGCCTGTCACTGTTTATGTTCCAGAAACCCAAGGCGGCCAAGCGGCTTTATTTTGATGTCATCCCGAAAACGGTGGATGAATATCTGACCTTTGCCGAAAAGGCCAAAACCGAAACCGATCCGGACAAATTGCTGCAAAACCCGGCATGGCACATCCATGAAGGCAAGATGCCCGAACGTCAGGTGCCGCTTTCATTCGGTATTCTGCTTAATCTGGTGTCGGTCTGCAACACATCGGACAAGGATTTGCTGTGGGCGTTTATTTCGCGTTATGCGGACGGTGCGACGCCGGAAAACGCGCCTTATCTTGATAAACTGGTTGGCTATGCCATCACCTATTATGCCGATTTCGTCAAACCGCACAAAAAATACCGCCGCCCTGAAGTTGCTGAAGCCGCAGCCCTGATGCAATTGCGTGACACGCTGGCAACCCTGCCGAAGGGAGCGGACGGTTCCGAAGTGCAAAATGCGGTGTTTGAAGTTGGCAAACAGCATGACTGCTTTGCCGATCTCAAGGCGTGGTTCCGCGCCCTTTATGAAATCCTGCTGGGGCAGGAACAGGGGCCGCGCATGGGATCGTTCATTGCGCTTTATGGCATTGATGAAAGCATTACCCTGATTGACCGTGCGCTGGCGGGTGAGGATTTGGGGGCGTAAACCCTGATGTCCGGATGACAACAACAAGGCCCGCCAATTTGGCGGGCCTTGTGCGTTTGTTAGGTGTCCGATTTTGGGTGCGATGAGCCGGGTTATTTGGCAGGCGCACTTTCCTGCTTTTTCAGTTCCTCAAGATATTCAATGATTTTGTGCAAATCGTTTTGCATAACCTGCGGGTCGATGGGCTCGAAACCCTGTTCGATTTCCTGCGACATCAGATTGGTGGCGGCGGTGAGGGCGGCGGTATTGGCCGCGACATAGGCATTGGCATCCAGCGCACCATTCATATGGGCAAAGCAGTTATAGGACCGAGCATCGCGGTAAAATTGGATGGCGGCGGTGCGGCGCAAAAGCGGTGTAATATTCTGGGCAATCGCACGGGCCATATTCGCCTTGGCGGTTGCGTCCAGCGACTGGCTGGTCACTTCCATGCTGGCGGTCAGGGCTGAGGTGATGGCCACTGCCACATCGGGCGGCGGTTCCGGGCAGACAATTGAGGCTTGGTCAAATTTCGCGACCACGGTGCGATAATTGGCGGTGGTGGAAAGTGCGCCCACCTTGGCCTCGCCCAGCAGGGCATGGCCACCAACCACCTGATCATGAATGCCATTGGCGCACCCGCCCAGCAGTAAAAGACACAATCCGCCTGCGGCAGCCCGCAAGGTCGTATTTTGAAACCCCATGCGTAAATCCCCCTGTTGGGTGCCGCCGCATGTACTGCCGGGCACCGGAATCTGTTATGAAAATTGATCTGTTTTTGAAGTAAATTCAACCAAAAGTTATGTTTCGGCGATTGACGCAAAATAGCCGTACTTGCGTGCCAACTTTTGGATATATATGTGCGGGGCATGCCCTTGCGGATGATAAAAGGATGAAATGGCGATGAAAATCAGGATTTGGGCGGCGGCCCTGATGGTGACGGTTCTGACGGCCTGTGCGGCCAGCATGCCGCGCGTCTATACCGATGCCGACCATGCTGCCGATTTCGGCCAGTATCATAGCTATGCCTTTTTTGAGTCCGCCAAACAGGTTGGCGAAGAATACGGCACCCTGATGGGGCAACGCATCGAAGACGCCATTGCCGCCAAAATGGCGGAACGCGGCTATGTTCTTGATATCCATCAGCCCGATATGCTGATCAATTTCCATGTCAAACGCACCGACAAACAGCGGGTGCGTCCGGCCACGGTCTATGGTGGTTATGGCGGCTATGGCGGTCGTTATGGTTCTCGCAGCGGTATGTATATGGGCTGGCCGGGCTATGTCGAGCCGGGTTACGCCGATAGCTATGCCGAAGGCACGATCACGGTGGATATGGTGGACCGTGTCACCAACCAGATGATCTGGGAAGGTACGGCCATTCGCCGCCTGAGCGATAGCGATCTGCGCAATCCCGACCCGTCGGTCAGCGAGACCATCAACAGCATTTTCAACAATTACCCGTTTGTCGCCGGGCAATCCGCGCCGGTTGTGGCGCCTGCGGCGCAACAGTAATATATGGTATGTCACAAAAAAGCTGACGGGATGATGTCCTGTCAGCCTTTTGTTTGCCGGTTGTTCGGCAGGCTTATCCGCGTTCAACAAAATCCCAATAAAGTTCCTGCGCACGGCGGGTGATCGGGCCGGGTTGCAGGGCGCGGGCGTCCAGTTTGACGCAGGGGGCGACCTTGTAATAATTGCCGGTGCCGAAAATTTCGTCGGCGGCTTCAAGGTCGCTGTATTTAACCGCCTTTTCAACCACGTCCACGCCATCGTCGCGCAGCAGGCCGATCACGCGCTGCCGGGTCAGGCCATTGAGGAATGTGCCATTGATTGCCGGGGTAAAGACCGTGCCATCCTTGGCGTAAAACAGATTGGCATAGGAAAATTCCGCGACATTGCCGACGGGATCCAGCATCACCCCGGTATCAAAACCGTTATCGCGGGCCTCGGAAACGGCCCGTCCGACATTGGGATAGAGGCAGGATGCCTTGGCCTCGGTCGGGGCACTTTCGGGCGAGGGACGGCGGAAGGATGATTTTTGCGCGCTGAACCCGGTCTGGATGGCATCGGGCAACGCACTTTCATAAATGCACAGCACAAATTGCGCACTGTCGGGGTCGGGCGCGATGAAGCCGGTTTCACCGTAAATGATCGGTTTGATGTAAAGTGCTACATCCGGATCAAATTTGGCAATGCCCTCGCGTGCCAGCGTGACGATTTCGTCCGTTGTAATTTTGGGGGACAGCCCCATCAATTGGGCGGAGCGGATGACGCGGGCGCAATGGGGGATCAGATCGGGTGTTTTGCCCTTCATGCGGCGCGCACCGTCAAAAACCGTGGAAGACATCCACATGCCGTGGGTGGACGGGCCGATGATGGCCGGATTGCCTTCGTGCCACTGGCCGTTAAACCATGTCCATGCCTTTTGGGGGGCGGCGTTTCCCATGTTGATGCTCCGCGTGATGGATCGGTGTGGATCAGGATAGACCCTGATGGTGGGGCGTGACCCCAGCATAGATTTTTTGGCCGGGGCCGGTCAAAGAAAACCGAACGGAATGTGACAGGAATTTACCCGAAAGGATGATTCCAATGCACACGTGTGCGCTTGTGCGCCGTCAAATAATGGCTAAAATGACCCAGCGGGGTAGGGGCAGGCCGGATGTCCTGCCAATGCGGCCATGACGGGTGGACAGGGGAAAAGACCGTGAGCAAACCAAAAAACGGGACGGTGGCGGCACCGGTCCTGCGGCATCATACGGTAACATCGGCCGATGTGGCGCGTGAGGCCGGGGTGGCGCGATCCACCGTGTCGCGCTGTTTGTCGGGGGATAGCCGGATATCGGAGGCCACCCGCGACCGTGTGGTCGCCACCGCCGAGCGGTTGGGATACCAGATCAACAAGATCGCCCGGTCGATGAATACCCGCAAAAGCGATTTGATCGGGTTGGTGACATCTGGGCTGTCGGACCCGTTTCGCGTTGAATTTCTGGACCATCTGATCGCCGCCATCCAGCAGGCCGGATTTCGGCCGCTGGTGATTGATGTGTCCGACCCGGCATTGATGGAAACATCGATGTTGAATTTGCTGCAATATCAGATTGCCGGAATTGTCGTGACATCCGGAAGCCCGCCGCCCGCCATTGGCCAGCATTTCCTGCGCCGCGATGTGCCGGTAGTTCTGGTCAATCGGGCCGGGTTGCTGGAGGGGGCCGATGTGATTAATTGCGATAATATCGCGGGTGGGCAACTGGCGGCGGAAATTTTGCTGGCGTCCGGGAAACGCCGTCTGGGGTTTTTGAACATGCGCGGCGGGACTTATAGCGGCAATGCAAGGGGCGAGGCCTTTGTCGCCGCCATCGCCCCCGAATTGGCAAGCGGGGCGGTCAGTTTTACCCCGCTGTCGTGCAATAGTGCCGATTACGACGGCGGGTTTCAGGCCGGGCTGAAATTTTTGGGCAAGGAAAATGCGCCCGATGCGATCTTTTGCGGCAAGGATCACATCGCACTGGGCCTGATGGATGCCGCACGGTTTGAATTGGGGCTTAAGGTGCCCGACGATCTGGCGATTGTCGGGTTTGACGATATTGTTGCCGCCGGGCAGCGTGCCTATCGCCTGACCACGATTGCCCAAAGCCCGGCCCGGCTGGCGGCCTTGACGATTGGCCGCCTTAAACAACGAATTGCGGGCGAGGTCATCCGCGATGAGCGCCTGATCCTGCCGGTTGAACTGGTGCGCCGCGAAACGGTTTGAAACGGTAAACGGGCGACCGGGCGATCTGACTCGCGGGTTTCTGCCTTGTTGCGCACACGTGTGCGCTGCACCATTCGCTAACCGGATGCAGGGCAGGATTAAATGCAGACTGTCCAGCTTGAGAAAGATTTCAGATTTATTCTTTAAATATCAAATCACTATAATGATAAATGACATTTTTATGACAGAAAAATAGAATTTTTCTGTCATTTGTCAGAATTTGTGATTTAATAATTCCAGTGCGTGCGCTGCGCGTGAGTTGCGCACACGTGTGCATTCAACGAAATGCCATAGGGAGGAATAAAATGACCTTGAAAAATGTATTGCTGGGTTCTGCATGTGTTGCTGCGGCGACGATGATGGCGTTTTCCGCACAGGCGGCCGGGCGGCTGAATGTGATTTGCTCGGCTGATAATGAATGGTGCGAATTGATGGAAACCGCGTTTGAACTGGAGCATGACATTGATGTGTCGATGGTCCGCAAAAGTTCCGGCGAGGCTTATGCCCAGGTTCGTGCCGAAGCCAGCAACCCGAAAATCGATATCTGGTGGGGTGGTACGGGGGACCCGCATTTGCAGGCAGCCGCCGAAGACCTGACCGAAGAATATAAATCTCCCACCCTGGACCAGCTTCAGGATTGGGCGGTGCGGCAGGCCGAAAACGCCAATTTCCGCACGGTCGGCATTTATGCCGGGGCGTTGGGTATTGGCTATAACACCCCGCTTTTGCAAAGCAAGGGCCTGCCGGAACCCAAATGCTGGAAGGATCTGGCCGATCCAGCCTATAAGGGTGAAATCCAGATGGCCAACCCCAATTCATCGGGCACGTCCTATACCGCCCTTGCGACATTGGTGCAGTTGTTTGGCGAAGAAGAAGCCTTTGCCTTCCTGATGGACATGCATAAAAACATCAATCAATACACCAAATCGGGTTCGGCCCCGATCAAGGCGGCCGCCGTGGGGGAAACCACGATTGGCATCACTTTCATGCATGACATGGTATCCCAGGTCAAACAGGGGGCGGAATTGACGATTGTGCCGCCTTGCGAAGGCACGGGGTATGAAGTCGGTTCCATGAGCATCATCAAAGGCGCACGCAATCTGGAAAATGCCAAAATCTGGTATGAATTCGCCCTGAGTGCCAAGGCACAATCGATTGCCGAAGATGGTGGCAGCTATCAGGTGCCGTCCAATTCGGCATCGCGCATTCCCGAAGCGGCCCCGCGTCTGGAAGATATCAAGCTGATTGATTACGACTTTGCCAAATATGGTTCGGCGGAAGTGCGTCGCAGTCTGTTGTCGCGCTGGGATGAAGAGATCAAAACGGCCCCGCAATAACGGCGGGCTGTGATCCGATCTTTCCGATAACGGCATGCCGGGGCAGTGTGACCCCGGCATGGTCGCCATATGCGATCTGACAAGACGACAGGAGTTTCCCCGTGAACCGAATGCTGTGGTTCTGGCTGTTGGCGGGCTGGACCGGTTTCCTGATTTTACCGTGGTATCAACAGGAATACGGGTTCTGGACGCTGGAATGGCTGACGGATGGTTATCCGTTTTATGCCGATTACGCCCCGGCAATTTTGCAAGCCACCCTGTATGACCGGGGCTGGTTATTGCCGTTGGCGATTTTCCTGATCCTGCCTTTGGCGTTGCTGCGCGTGGCGCGGCAGGACCGCAATTATGCCCGGATCCTGATCCTGTCGGGTATGGGCGGGCTGGTTTATCTGCTGGTTCAGGGCTTTGCCATTGGTATTTCCGGCTGGGGATTTGGCTTTTTGGAAAGCCTGTTCGGGCCGTTGGATGTGCGGCAATACGGGCTGGGCTATGGTGCGTTGTTTTGTGCGGCCAGTTTTCTGGTGCTGTTGTGTACCGGGTTGGCCGCCGCCGGGGCAATGCGCGGCGATGTGTTTGTGACATCGGCGATTGGCGTTGTCGTGGCACTGGTGGCGGTGTTTGTGTTTTTCCCGGTGTCGCGCATTCTGGTCGGTGGTTTTGTCGATTATGACGGTGCCTTGTCCGGGGCGGCGTTTGCGCGGAATTTTTTCAATAATGGTGTCTGGGGGGTAGGGTGCCTGTCGGGCGGCTATTGCGGGGTGGCGTGGAATACGGCCATTCTGGCGATTCTGACGGCAACATCGACCACCCTTTTGGGGCTGACCTTTGCGCTGGTGGTGACACGCACCGCCTTTCGCTGGAAAAAATCCCTGCGGGTTTTGACCGTTTTGCCGATCATCACACCGCCTTTTGTGATTGGTCTGGCGCTTATTCTTCTTTTTGGCAGATCGGGGGCTGCGACGCAGTTCTTTTCCGATCTGCTCGGGGTGGAGGCAGGCCGGTGGCTTTATGGCCTCCCTGGGATATGGCTGGCGCAGACCTTGTCCTTCACCCCGATTTCTTTTCTGGTTCTGATTGGTGTTGTCGAGGGGGTCAGCCCGTCGATGGAAGAAGCATCGCAAACCTTGCGCGCCAATCGCTGGCAAACCTTTACGCAGGTGTCGCTGCCGCTGATGCGGCCGGGGCTGGCGAATGCCTTTTTGCTGAGTTTCATCGAAAGCATGGCCGATTTTGGCAACCCGATGGTGCTGGGCGGCAATTATGATGTGCTGTCTACCGAAATTTTCTTTGCCATTGTCGGGGCGCAAAATGATCAGGGCCGGGCGGCGGTGCTGGCCGTGGTTCTGTTGTTTTTCACCCTGTCGGCCTTTGCCGCCCAGCGGTTCTGGCTGGGCCGGAAATCCTATGCCACCGTGTCGGGAAAGGCCGATAACGGGGCGCATGTCGGGCTTAATCGCGGGCTGAAAATCGTTTGTTATGCCACGGTCATTCCGTGGGCGATTTTCACCGTGGTGATTTATGCCATGATTTTTTATGGCGGTTTTGTCCGGCGATTTGGTTTTGACAATTCCCTGACCCTTGCCAATTACCGCGATGCGTTCGGGGTGGCGATTGGCGATCATGGCATTGTCTGGTCGGGGGCGGCGTGGGATTCGCTTTGGACCACCATCAGTATTTCGGCGATTGCCGCCCCGCTAACGGCGATTGTCGGCCTGACCACCGCCTATTTGCTGGTGCGGCAGAATTTCAGGGGCAAGAATGCCTTTGAATTTGGCACGATGCTGAGCTTTGCCATTCCCGGCACGGTGATTGGGGTCAGTTATATTCTGGCGTTCAATGTGCCGCCTTTGGAGCTGACCGGCACCGGGGTAATCCTTGTGATCTGCTTTATTTTCCGCAATATGCCGGTCGGGGTGCGCGGCGGGATTGCCGCCATGAGCCAGCTTGACCGCAGCCTTGACGAAGCCTCCCTGACCCTTGGGGCCAACAGTTTCACCACCTTTCGCCGGGTGATTTTGCCCCTGCTACGCCCGGCGATTGTCGCGGCTTTGGTTTACAGCTTTGTGCGGGCCATTACCTCGGTCAGTGCCGTGATCTTTTTGGTCAGTGCCGATCATAATATGGCGACATCCTATATCATCGGTCTGGTGGAAAATGGCCGGTACGGGGTGGCGATTGCCTATTGTTCGGTGCTGATTGTGGTGATGCTGGCGGCCATTGTTTCGGTGCAGCTTGCGGTTGGCAAACGGCGCCTGCGCCGCGAAGACCGGATCAATGATACCGATACAGATACCGGCGCAAACGGGGGAGAAACATCCCCGATCTTAAGGGAGAAACGTTCATGACACTTAAATATCGCGCCGGATCGGTGGTTTTTGAAAATGTCACCAAGACCTATGGCCGGGGGTCGGTTCTGGCGATTGACAATGTGTCCTTTGACATTCAGCCGGGCGAACTTGTTACCCTTTTGGGGCCCAGCGGCTGTGGCAAAACCACAACCTTGCGCATGATTGCCGGGCTGGAACATGCGTCGTCCGGGCGGATTTTGATTGGTGGCAAGGATGTGACGCAATTGCCCGCCACAGACCGCGATGTCAGCATGGTGTTTCAGTCCTATGCCCTGTTTCCCCATATGAGTGTGGCGGAAAATGTCGGTTATGGCCTGTCGGTGAGCGGCAACAGCAAGGCCGAAACCCGCGAAAAGGCCGAAGAAGGCCTGCGTCTGGTCGGGCTGGCGGGCTATGGCGACCGTCTGCCATCCGAATTATCGGGCGGGCAGCAACAACGGGTGGCGGTGGCGCGCGCCCTTGTTCTGGAGCCGGAGGTTTTGTTGCTGGACGAACCCCTGTCAAACCTTGATGCCAAGCTGCGCCGCCATGTCCGCACCGAAATCCGCGATTTGCAACAGGAACTGGGCCTGACGGCGGTGTATGTCACCCATGATCAGGAAGAAGCCCTTGCGGTGTCGGACCGGATCATTGTGATGAATAATGCGGTGATTGCCCAGCAAGGCACGCCGCGCGAATTGTATGAACAACCGGCCTCGGCCTTCATTGCCGATTTTATTGGCGATGCCAATCTGGTCGAAGCCGAAATTCGCGAGATTTCCGGCGATTATGCCGTGGTGGATCTGGGCGGGGTGACGCAGGAATTGCCCCATCGTGGATACCGGCCCGGCCCGATCAGGGTGGCGGTGCGCCCCGATGCGGTGCAACTGACTGCCCTTGACCCGGTCCCCACCGCCACCGCAGGGGAAATGTCGTTAAAGGGTCACATTACCCATGCAACTTATCTTGGTAGTCAGATGCATTACAGCGTGGATACCCCGTTAGGGCCGCTTTTTGTCATTGATGGCCTGATCGATACGCCGATTGCCGCTGGCCGCGATGTCGGCATTGGATTTTCACGGCGCGGTCTGGCACTGGTGCCGAAAAATTAACATCTTGAAGACACCCAGAGAAAGGAGACCCTTCGTGGTCCAGTCAAGCAGCGAAAGCCGTAAAAACATTGATATCGACGCCCGGTTTGAACATGCCAAGGCGGTGATGAAAGAAGCCGGGAAGGTGGCGATGGATTATTATCGCCGGGTGGATGAACTGGTGGTGGAAACCAAGACCAATCCGCTTGATGTGGTGTCGATTGCCGACAAGAATGTCGAGGCGATCATCCGCGACCGCATCGCCGATGCCTTTCCCGAAGACGGGTTTCTGGGCGAGGAAATGGGCATTACGCGCGGCGATAATGACTGTTTGTGGGTGATTGATCCGATTGACGGCACCGCCTGCTTTGTCAATAAAATGCCGACATGGTGCATTTCGGTGGCGCTGATGATTGGCAAGGAAGCGGTGATCGGCCTTGTCTATGAACCCAATGGCAATGAATTATTTGCCGCCATGACCGGGGAAGGCACGACGGTTAATGGTGATCCGGTCAAGGCCAACCCGGTAAATAATGTCAATGCCGGGGTGATGGGGATTGGCATGTCGCACCGGGTTGGCAGCGATGCCCTGATCCCGTTCATGACCGATCTGATTGACCGCGAGGGGATGTTTATCCGCAACGGGTCCTGTGCGCTGATGATGTCCTATGCGGCGGCGGGGCGGCTGATCGGCTATTTTGAACCGCACATCAATTCATGGGATTGCATGGCGGGGATTGTCCTGATGAAAGAGGCCGGTGGCTGGTGCAGCGATTTCCTTGATCAGCCAGACAGCCTTGAAAGCGGTGCGCCGATTTTGGTGGCGGGGCCGAATGTTGCGGCCCAATTGTCGAAAATGACCGGGGTGAAATAACCCCAATGCCACACCGCCCCGGTGTTTTGTCACGATTTCATGGTTTCATGATCGGCAGGACACCGGGGCAGTGTGGAGCTTTGGCAGATATTCAGATTGCGGTGATATTGCCATCGCAGGCATTCCGCCTACTGACTGCACCACAACACCCGGGCGATCCAGTCGATCTGGTCGGCGGGGATATAGCGGTTTTCGTAATCGGGGTTGAAGGATTTAAGCTCGATCCCCATCGCGCCGCGCCGCACCAGTTCCTTGGCCATCACTTCGCCGTCGATGGTTTTGACCACCACCCGGTCATGCGGGCGGATGTTGGACGCCGGGGAGACAATGATCAGATCGCCATCGCGGAAAACCGGGCTCATCGACTCGCCCGAAATCCGCAAGCCATAGGCGGTCGGATCATGCAGGGCGGGAAAGGTGATGTCTTCCCATGCGCCGCCAACCGGATACCCGGCATCGTCAAAAAAGCCGCGATTCCCGGCCTGGGCAAAGCCGATTACCGGCACCCGCCCGGCCCCGTTGCCATCCATCAGTTCGGAAAATTCGCGGAATGTCACATTGGTGACGGATAACACCTTGGCGATGCTTTCGGTCGAGGGCCAACGCGATTTTCCCGCCGTCGTTACCCGTTTGGACCGGTTGAATGTGGTCGGGTCAAGCTGTGCTAACCGGGCCAGCCCCGAAGGGGACAGCCCGTGATCTTCGGCGATTTTATCAAGCGCCGCCCATATTTGGTCATGCCGGATCATGCCGAGATATTAGCGGGTGGCGGGAGGCGGGGGAAGGAATAAATTCCTTTAAAAGGTCGATCTACGCAGAAAGTTGTATTGGGCAGTATTATGCTTGAATGCATCAGTGCCGCAATTTGATTTCCGTTACAGCTAACGCGCTGTGCTCAAGATTTCCGATGCAAAACGTGGGGAGCAACTTCACCAAGCCATCTGTGGCAAGCGTCATAGCTATCGGCGGATTGCTGAAGTCTAAAGCTTTTCAGAAGCGTTGACTCTGAGTTGATGTGAGCAGAGCATTCTTTCCTATTACATCAAGGGAGGAATGCTAATGGTTTACGACACTGGCCCTAATCAGGATTGGTATGTCCACGTAAATGGCACAGTAGGCGAACCAGAATCCGAAAAGGTACACGTCATTCGCCAGAAATCCCCGCGTATTGTCTTGGAAATTGACGTGCACGGCGCTCTATCTCAGTCAGAGGATCAAGTGAGCGAGGTTCGTCAATTGATCCAGAAGGCAGTCGATGACCTTCAGGAGGTGTTAGACGCTCCGTCAGGGTTGCCTGGATTTCCTCGCCTTTAGACTTCATCTTCTTTTTGATCGGAGTTCGACATGGTGAAAAAGTTCGACCATCTTTCTGACGATTTTCATTTTGCAATCGCAAATGTCGCTGCTCATTCCTCTCGGCTTGAACAACATATTGAGAGAACGATTCATAAAGCTCTTGCTGATAAACCCAAAACCGCAGAATACCTTCTAAAAAACACCGGCCCAGATCGGCTTGTTGGGTTATTGAAATCGCTACTTGTCGATATTTTTCCTGACGAAAAACCTCAAATTGACCGTTTAATTTCTCTCATTAAAGCCGCCAGAAAAGAGCGAAACGAGGTTTTCCATAACACTTGGATTACTGGAGCAACGCCAGAAACATCAATTAATGTTTCTTCTCGCCCGTTCCGTGAGTTCCGTCACAAAGAGATGAATTCGGAACAAGTTCAGAGAACTGCGGATGACATTCATGAGGCATATGCGGCCCTTCTGAAATGGCAAAAGTGCCTTTCTCGGCGGCAATCAAAATCATCTAGTTAAATAGCTTTGTTGCGAGATTGGCAGTTCAGTTTGACGGCGTCATGTATTCAGAATAGTAGGAAAAAAATCCTTTACAAAAAGAACAAAAAGGGATTACAGGTTGTGTGTCACCGGGGAAGCTGCATCCGCAGGCTGGCATACCGGGCAGGGGCGGGTCGCGAAGGTTGGCCGATTGTCTCTGCTTTTCCCCTGACGACATGAAACAAAACCCAGTTTGAAACCGCGCTTTTGCGCCGGATTTTGCATCAGGCCGCCGGTTTGTCGGGCGGCGCGTGCGCCTTGTTGCGCATTTGTCAGGAGGCAGCAGCATGAAACAGAAAAAACATTTTCCCAAACCGCTGATTCAGGGAACACCCACCGCGTTTTCAAGTGCCCGGCAGGCATGGTTCTGGTTCGTGCGGTGTCAGTCCTCGCGGGTTGAGGGGGCGCGGGTGATGGCCGGGGCGGGCGATGTGATTCGCCCCTGTGATCCCGATGATATCTATAATGCGGTCAAGCGGTTGCACCGTGAGGGGATTTTGGCGCAGGCGCATTTGCAGGTTCTGGAATATTACGGGCTTGTCGAACGTCTGCCCGATTCGCGCCGGGCGGATGAAGCCCGCAAGGATATCCTGTGGCGCGAGGCGCTGGATGCCCTGGAGATCGTGCTGATCGGGCGCGGCATTGTCGTGCCGGGTCCCGACATCGAAGACGATTTGAACGAAAATTCCCTGAAACCCTGCCCGATGATTTGGGAGTTGCCGCCATGTCATATGTGAGCGGGGCGGAAACCGTGCCGGAACAGGATATTCTGGTGGTGTTTGGCGATGCTCCGGAAAAACGGTTTTTGAGGCTGTTAAAGCCGGGATTCCGGCATTGTTTTGTGCTGTTTCCCGGCGCGCGGGCCGGGGAATGGATTTGCCTTGATCCGCAAAGCCACCGGGTGCGCTGCGAGGTCTGGCATTATTCGGTTTTGTTTGATCCGGCGGCGTTTTACCGGGGAATCGGGCATCAATGCGTGTGGGTGCCGTATCCGGGCGAGGTGGCAAAACAGGTGCGGATCGGGCCGTTTAGTTGTGTCGAATTTGTCAAACGGCTGACGGGGATTTCCGGGGTGGGGATTGTCACGCCATGGCAGCTTTACCGGTTTTTGGTGCGGCAGGAGCGTTTGGGGATAGCGGCGTAACCTGTTGGAACTAAATATGGATTCCCGATTTCAGGGAAAGGGAAAGGCCGGGGGCAAAAGTTTTTTGCTTTTTTGCGAAAAAAGTTCTTGATTTGTTCTTTTGGCTGTGGCATAAGAGAAAAGTCAACGGGACAAATGCGCCCGGATGAAAAACCCGCAAGGTTCACGCCTTGCGGGTTTTTGCGTTTGGGATGCATGGAAAGGAAAAGCGTGATGGGAAGTTTGTTTTCAGGGCCAAAGCCGCAACCGGTGGCAAGCGCCATGCCGGTTGCCGTCAGTCCGCCGGACGACCCGGTGCAAAGTGCGGTTGAGGCCGCCCGACAGGCGCGACTGGAAGCGCAAAGACGGCGCAGCTATGGCCGGGCCGGATTGATTGCGACCGGGTATCGCGGGTTGTTGCAACCCGGTGCGGTTACGGCGGCAGTGACAGGTGCGACCGGTGCAAATGCGGCCGCGACAGGTGGCGGCAAGAACCTTTTGGGGGAATAGGGGGATGGCATTGTTGGACAAGATGCAGACCGCAGACCGGATGCGGCCCGATGTGGATGGATTGCGCGGCCGGTATCGCCGGGCCGTGGCGCGACGGCAGAACTGGCAACGGCATTGGCAGGAATGTTATGAATTCGCCCTGCCGCAGCGCGGGGAAGGTGCGTCTGGCGGGAGTGTGTCCGGTGCATCTGGCGCATCGGGTGGCGGGCAGGAGGGCAATCGCCGGTTTGACCGGGTGTTTGATGCCACGGCCCCCGATGCGGTCGAGCAGCTTGCCGCCAGTCTTCTGGCCGAAATCACCCCGCCGGGTGGTGGCTGGTTCGATCTGGAATGCGGGGCGGCGGTGCCAGAGAATGATCGGGCGGTTTTGGCCGACAGTCTGGCGCAGGCGGTGCGGATCATTGACGGGCATTTTGAACGGTCGAATTTCAGTGTTGAAATCCATCAGGCGTTTCTGGATCTGGTGACGGTCGGAACGGCCTGTTTGCGGCTGGAAGAGTCGCCGTTTGGCACCGCGTCCGCATTGCGATTTGCCAGCATTCCGGTGCGCGAACTGGCATTTGAGGAACGGGCCGACGGGGCGCTGGATGCGGTGTTTCGCAAATTGCATCTGGGGCTTGGCGATATCCGGGCGCGATGGCCCGATGCACCCTTGCCCGATGGGGCGAGCGGGGCCGGGAATGGGGCCGGGGCAAATGGCGGGGATGCCGCCACGCGCAAATGGAGTCTGATCGAGGCGGTCTTGCCGGTGGCGAGCGGGACGGGCGGTATGGATGGCGCGGGCGGTTATGATCTGGCGGTGTTTTACGAGGATGGCGGGGCGGCGGGGGGCGATGGCCTGATTGCGGTCGACCGCTTTGCCGTTTCGCCCTATATCGCCTTTCGCTGGTTGAAGGCACCGGGCGAGATTTATGGCAGGTCGCCGGTGATGAAGGCATTGCCCGATATCAAGACCGCCAACAAGGTGGTGGAACTGATTTTGAAAAATGCCTCGATCGCCGTGACCGGTATCTGGCAGGCCGACGATGACGGGATTCTGAACCCCGCCACTGTGCGGCTGGTGCCGGGCAGCATCATTCCCAAGGCGGTCGGATCGGCGGGGTTGAAACCGCTGGACGCGCCGGGGCGGTTTGATGTGTCGGACCTGGTATTGCAGGATTTGCGCGACCGTATCCGGCGCTGTTTGCTGGCGGATCGTCTGACCCCGATGGAGGCCCCGCGCATGACGGCGACCGAGGTTCTGGAACGGGCCGCAGAAAACAGCCGGTTGCTGGGCGCGACCTATGGCCGGTTGCAGGCGGAATTGCTGTTTCCCCTGATGCGCCGGGCGGTGCATATCCTGACCCGGCGCGGGGTGTTGCCGGAAATACCGCTGGAGGGCGATGTGGTGCGGTTGCGCCATGCCGCCCCGATGGCGCAATTGCCAAGGCGGGTGCAGGCGGCACAGACGCTGGACTGGTTGATCCGGCTGGGCGGGTTGGGACCGGATGCGATGGCGCGGATTGATCTGGACCGCACGGTCGGCTGGCTGGCCGAACAGTTTGGCGTGCCGGAACATTTGTTGCGTCCGGTTATGCCCGAGATGCCCGACATAGCGATTGCCGACATTGTGACGGAACTTGCCGGGATGGTGGAATTGGGCGGGGGTGCATCATGACCGGCTGGCACTGGTTCAATCCGCAAATGTCGGACGATCCAGCCGCAGATGACGCCGCAAACGTCGATCAGATGCGGCGCAAGATCTGGCAGCGTTGTCTGGGCGGTGCGGATGGCGCGGTTGTTTTGGGTGATTTGCGGGCGATGACACTTGATCGCGTCCTTGGCCCCGATGCCGGGGACCGGGCGTTATGGATGCTGGAAGGGCAACGTGCCCTTGTCTTGCAAATGCGTCAGATGGCGCAGGGTTCTGAAAGGAAAAACAGATGACTGATCCGGTTTCAGGGGAACAGGGTGCCGATATTGCCCTGGATGCCGTTTCCGCCGCGATGACGGGCGGGGAAACGGCATTTGTTGAGGATACCGCCCGCATGGTGCGCCTGCCGGGGGCAGACAGCAGCGATGCTGAGAAACAGGCCTTTTACCGCGAACTGGGTGTGCCTGAAACGCCGGAGGAGTACCGGATTGCGGTGGCCGATGAACTGGGCGGTGTGGATGAGGCGGTCAATCACCGGCTGCATGCGGCGGGTTTTACCCCCGATCAGGTGCAACTGGTTTATGATCTTGCCGCCGAAATCCTGGTGCCGCTTTCGCAACAGATGACGCAACAGGCCGGGTTGCACCAACAGGCCGGGGCGGAGCGCCAGATCCTGGAAGGCGTCTTTGGCGGGGCGGCCGGCTGGGCCAAAATCGCACCGCAAATTGCGCAATGGGGCAAAACCGCCTTGCCCCCGGCGGCCTATGACGCGCTGGGCGAAACGGCGGCGGGGGTGCAGGCGATGTATCGCCTGATGATGCAGGACCGTGAACCGGGATTGACGACGCTGTCCGATGGGGCGGGCGGCGAAGATGACCGGGGGCGCATTCGCCGCCTGATGAATGATCCGCGGTATTGGCGCGATGGTGATCCGGGGATTGTCGCCGAGGTCCGGGCGGCCTTTGGGCGGTTGCAGGAGCGGTCTGAATAGGGGGATTTACCCGCCATTTCCGACCTGATAGCGCCCGCCGGTTTTATGAACATCTGGCGGAATGCGGCGGCGTTCAAAGGCGGCATAGACATCATAGAGCCCCGGTGCCGGGGCGGCATCCATCGCATCATCGCCGAGATCGACGACATCGTCATTTTGATATTGCTGGTCAAAGACATGCACCGGCACGTTGGGCAATCCGGCGCGCAGGGCGGCATCAACCAACAGCCATACCGGTTCGATATCGCTGTTATCCAGCGCCAGGGCGGTTTCATTGGCACAGGCCCCCTGAAGAATGGCGGTTTGATCCTGTGCATTGTCGGTGTCGGGGCTGCTGTCGGGAAGGGGGATCAGATTGACGGCAAGATGGTGCGGGCTGTTGGGGATCAGGTCGTCGCGCGAGACGCGATAGATGCCGACCGGCACCCCGCCGGCATTTTCCGGCAGGGAACGGGCGGCAGAATCGTCATCGCCGCACAGGGTCAGGTTTTTGAATAATTGATAGCGGCCATTATTGGCCCGCAGCCAGACTTCGAGATTTTTCTCAAGCGTAAACACCCGCAGATAAACCGGGGTGCCAATCGCCAGACCAAATTCGGTCAGTTCCTGTTCCAGAGCGGGCAGGACGCGGGCGCGGATGCGGTCGGCCCCAAACCCGGCAAGGGCGGAAAGACGGTCGGTAAAGGCGTGATAATGCGCCGGAATCGGCGTGTAGGGCAGGGCGGCAATGGATGCCGCCCCGGCACCGATCAGAATCAGGATCGCATAGGTGCGCATGCGCATGGAAGGTCTCCGGTCAGGGATATTGCAACAGATCCGGAGAAAACCGGAGAGGCCACACACAACCACCAAAGCATGACCATAAAATGACCGAAACGGCGGCAATTAAGGCATTTCCGCCCTGATTTAACAGCAACAGGAAAGCAGGCAATATGAGTGACAGTATTGATCAAGGTTTTGTCGATCATTTTCAGGCCGATGTGCATCAGGCCTATCAGCGCATGGGATCGAAATTGCGCAATACGGTACGGGTGAAAAACGCCGTCAAGGGCGCGACCACCGTTTTTCAAAAAGTCGGCAAGGGGGTGGCAACCACCAAATCGCGCCACGGCAAGGTGCCGGTGATGAATCTGGATCATGACAGCGTGCGGTGTGATTTGCGCGATTATTATGCCGGGGACTGGGTCGATGCGCTTGATGAACTCAAGATCAACCATGATGAAAAAATGGTGCTGGCCAATGCCGGGGCATGGGCGCTGGGCCGGAAAACCGACGAGCTGATCATCAATGCCCTGTCGGGGACGCTGGATGTGATTGCCGATCAGGATGAGGGGCTGACACTTGCCAAAATCTTGTCGGCGTTTGAAGGCATGGGGGCGCGCGATGTGCCCGATGACGGGCAACGTTATGCGATTGTCGGCTGGAAACAATGGTCGGACTTGCTGGCGATCCGGGAATTTGCCAGCAGCGATTATGTCGGCGATGACGATCTGCCGTGGAAGGGGACACAGGCCAAACGTTGGCTTGGAACATTGTGGATGCCCCATTCCGGCCTGCCGGTGGCGGCAAATATCCGCTCGTGTTTCTGGTATCACCGCACCGCGATTGGCCATGCGATTGGCGCGGATGTGCAATCCGACATCACCTGGCACGGCGACCATGCGGCGCATTTCGTCAATAATTCCATGAGCCAGGGGGCGTGCCTGATTGATGGCGGCGGTGTGACCTGCCTTCAGGCCAAGGAATGATTTTTCCCCGATTTTCCAGACAGGAGTTTTAAGATGGCAGAAGGTTTCAAGGCCCGGAATCTGAGCGTTCTGGCCTATGCCAACGGCTTTACGCTTTGGCATTATATCACCCCGGATTTCGCGGTGGATGTCGATACCACCGGCTATTTCAACGATGCCCGCGACATGTTGCGGGTGGGCGATTTCATCATCGCCAATACCAACCGCGATGGCGGCATGTCGGGCGGGTTGTTCATCGTCGCCAGTTCGGCGCCCAACCTTGTCGATGTCCGCGATATGACGGCGGTGGGGACGAGCAATACGGACTGATCGGCACAGTCACCGATTTTGATTTTCTTTTCCCGACCCGTTCCTGATTTCAGGGGCGGTTTTTTTATGTCCAAGCAAGGAGAATGACATGAGCGATACCATTACCATTTGTTATGAAACCGATATTGACCAGTTCGCCCCGATTGCGGTTCCGACCGCATCTGTGCTGCCGTTCGCAGGCTCAGTTGCCCCGCAGGGGTATCTGTTGTGCGATGGCGCGGAAGTCAGTGCGACTGACTACGCAAATCTTTTCGCCCAAATCGGCACCATCTATGGTCAGGCATCCGAAGAAGGGCTTTTCAAACTTCCCGATCTTCGGGGGCGAATTCCGGTAGGTGCCGGGCAGGGTGAGGGCCTTGCGGATCGGGTGTTGGGCGGTTTTGGTGGTGCGGAAATGCATCAGCTTACCGTTGATGAGATGCCACGACACGAACATGCTTGGGGAAATTCTTTTTACAGTTTGGTTCGGGTTTCGGCGACAGGGGGTGAAGGGATCGGATCGGGTAGTGAAGACTATAGTAATCTGGCTTCCACAGGCTCTTTCCAAGGCGGCGACCAGCCGCACAACAATATGCAGCCTTTCTTGGTGCTGAACTACATCATCAAGGTCTGATTATACGCCTCTAACCATTTCCCTCGGCCCGGCAGCATTCCGCTGCCGGGTTTTTTTATGTTCTGAATAAGGAGAATATCCATGCAGTGTAATACCCCGGTTGCCAGCGAAGTCCTGAACGTTGTTCTGGCCGCAAATATCGCCCCGGATCGTCAGGATGACACCCAGCTTTTGCAGGCGATCAACGCCCTGATTGCGCAGGGTGGTTCCGGTGGCGGCAATGGTGGCGGTTCCGGCAGTGGTTTTGGGGCCGAAATCGGTTCGGTTTCAGCCTTTGCCATGCCGACCCCGCCGGAAGGTTGGCTGGTGTGTGATGGTTCGGCGGTTTCCCGGACTGACTATGCCGATCTGTTTGCAACCATCGGCACCCTTTGGGGGCATGGCAATCAGGTCAGTACCTTTAACCTGCCCGATCTGCGCGGCGAATTTATTCGCGGGTTTGACGATGGTCGTGGTGTAGATGTGGATCGTACTTTCGGTTCGGTGCAGCTTGATGCTGTTCAGAATTTTGAAGGTGAGGTGTATCTTAACAATGCAAATGCGAGTGCTCCAACCGGTATTTTTGAGATTATCTCCGGGCCAAGCAATAGAAATGGCACGGGAAGCACTGCAGCGAATGGATTGCGCATTAACGCTTCAAATGCTGTTCGGGTTGCCGATGAAACCCGCCCGCGTAACATTGCCATGACCTATGCGATCAAGGCGTTTTATCCGGTGGCGGCTGCCAGCCAAGCCTGATGAAACGATTGGCGGGGCCCGGTTTTCCGGGCTCCGTTTTTTCATGTGCCCGACGGGGGCAATCACCCTGCAAAATATCACCCAATCACAACAGGAAAAAAATCATGGCCTTAAGCGATGTAGCCCTGTGCGCCCGCGCATTGGTGATGATCGGGGCGGCGCCGATTGCGTCTTTTGCCGAGGAAACCACCGAGGCGGAGGTGGCCGCGATGTTGTATCCCGTCCTCCGCGACGGGATGCTGGCCGGGTATCCGTGGCGGTTTGCCGCGCGGGGTGGCTGGTTGTCGCGGTTGGGGGAGGGCGGGAATGATGCGGATGATGAGGGCGACAGTTTGTTTGCGCTGCCTGGTGATTTTATCCGGTTATTGTCGTTAAGCGGGGCAGGCGGGGATATTGCCCGGTTTGAATTGCGCCATCAGGCGGTTTCGTGTCCGGCGGGCCGGGCTGCGCGGGTTTATTTGCAGTATGTCGGGCGGTTGCCCGAGGCGTCGTTTCCGGCGTGGTTTGATCTGGCGTTGATTGCGCGGCTGGCGGCGGAATTTTGCCTGCCGCTGACCGAAAGTACCAGCCGGGCCGATTATCTGTCCAAACGCGCCGATGAATTGTTCCGTCAGGCGCGTCTGGCCGATGCGCAGCAATCGACCCCGCATGCCATTCGTGATTTCACCCTGTTGGAGGCCCGGTTGTGATGGCGCGGCGTATTCTGGAAAAAACCGCCTTTTCGGCCGGGGCGCTGGCCCCGTCCCTGTATGGGCGTGGCGATCTGGCGGCCTATGCCAACGGGGCGGCGGTGTTGCAAAATGTGGTGGTGGAACCTTCGGGCGGGGTGCGCCGCCGTGACGGGTTGCGCTTTGTCGCCACCCTGCCCGGTGTCACCCGGCTGGTGGCGTTTGAGTTCAATAGCGAGCAGACCTATTTGCTGGTGTTAAGCGCCAATCGGGTGGCGGTTTTTGAAGATGTCAAGGCGGTGACGTATTTTGAAAGCCCGTGGGCGGCAGAGCATCTGGCGCATCTGAGCTGGACGCAAAGTGCGGACAGTTTGTTGATCGTGCATCCCGAGTGCCCGCCGGTGCGTCTGACCCGGCACGGTGTTGAGGATTGGCGCATGACGACATGGGCGTGGCGAACCGATGGAACGCATGTGTTTTTGCCGTTTTACAAATTCGCCGCCGCCGACACCATCCTGACACCATCGGGGATCAATGGCACCATCACGGCCAGCGTGAATGAAGATGTGTTTGAGGTCGGTCATGTCGGGACGTTGTGGCGGATTAACGGGGTGGAGGCGACATTGAATGCGGTGGCCGGGCCGCGCAGCGCGACGATGGTTCTGAAAGCCGCCCTGCCCGATGCCGGACCGACACAGGATTTTCAGGAGGCGGCGTTTTCGGCGATGCGGGGCTGGCCGCGCAGTGTGACATTTCATCAGGACCGGATGATTATCGGCGGGTCGCGGGATTTGCCCAACCGGATCTGGATGTCGAAATCGGGCGATCTGTTCAATTTCGATCCCGGCGAGGGTCTGGATGATGAAGCGATTGAATTTGGCCTGCTGGCCGATCAGGTCAATGCGATTGTCGCGGTGTTTGCCGGGCGGCATTTGCAGGTGTTTACCAGCGGGTCGGAATGGATGGTGACGGGGGACCCGTTGACCCCGAAAAATGTCCAGATTACCCGGCAAACCCGGATTGGCAGCCAGACCGACCGCAATGTGCCGCCGGTCAGCATTGACGGGGCGACGATTTTTGCCGCCCGCAATGGCCGCGAAATTCGCGAATTTCTGTTTACCGATGTTGAACAGGCCTATGGCGCGGCCGATCTGGCGCTGTTATCGGGGCATCTGATCAATCGCCCGCGCGATCAGGCCTATGACGCGGACCGGCGTTTGTTGCATGTGGTGATGACGGACGGCAGCATGGCCACCCTGACCGCCTATCGCAGCGAAGCGGTGACGGCCTGGAGCTTGCAAAAAACCGCCGGAGCCTTTCGCGCCATCGCGGTATCGGGCGGGGTGGTTTATGTGGTGTGCGAACGGGCCGGGCGGTTTTTTCTGGAATGTTTCGATGCGTCTTGCGGGTTTGATTGCGCCAGCCGCAAAACCCTTGCCGAAGCATCGCCGTCGCGCCGCCATTGGGGCGATTTGCGGCATTTTGACGGATTGACACTGGCCGTTTGGGCCGATGACCGGATGTTTGGCGACATTGCGGTTGCGGGCGGCAGTCTGAGTGTGCCGGTCGCCAGCCACAGCATGATGGTCGGGTTTGCCTTTGAACATGTGATTGAACCTTTGCCACCGGTCGGGGCGGACGGGTCGCGCCCGCATGGCGGCAATGCGGTTCGGCTGATTGCCGCGACCCTTCGTTTGCATCAAACGGCAAGTTTGAAAATTGACGTCGGGCGAGGCCTTCGCGATGTGCCCTTGCGTCGCCGGGGCGATGGCCGGGTTCTGGACCGGCCGGGGGGATTGTTTGATGGCGATGTGACGGTCCGCGCCCTGGGATGGCGGCGCGGGGGATCGGAATCAGTATGGCGGATTGCCGGGGATTTTCCCCGGCCTTTTTGTCTTTTGGCAGTGAGTTGCGAATTGGGGGTGAATGACTGATGGGGGCTTTTGCATCATTGGCGCCGATGGCGATATCGGCCGTGCAGACCGGGCGCGAAATTTCGGCCCGGCGCAGCAGCGCACAGGCCGCCAGCGCCCAGACAGAGGCAGACCGTGCGGCACAGATTGCCGCCCTGCAAAGTGAACAGCAACAGCGCGCCCGGCAAAGGGCCGAACAGGCCCGGATCGCCGAGGCCACCCAGCGCGCCCGGCAGGGCGGGGCGGGATTGCAGGCGGGCGGGGCCGGGTCGGCCGCGGCGGTTCTGGCCGGGTTGCGCCGACGGGTGCTGGACGGCGATGCGGAGGATGCGCAAACCGCCGCCTTGCAGGCCGAACGTCTGAACCGCAATGCCGCCTATCAGCAGCAATCCTTGCTGTCATCCAGTCGCAACGAGACGCTGGCGCGGCTGACATCGTGGTTTGCATCGCGCAATGGTTTTGGGGGATAGGATGATGACGGACAGGACAGGTATTTTCAGCAATCCGGCCGATCCGGCCCGGATTACCTATGAGGGTGATGGCACATCGCGCGATTTTCCGTTTGGTTTTGCGGTGTTTGATGCCGCCGACATTGTAGTGCGTGTGGGGGATGAGGATGTTTCATCGGGGTTTCACATTGCCCTGAAAACCCCCGATGCCGGGCCGGGCGGCGTGGTGCGGTTTGAAAGTGCCCCGGCATCCGGGGTGGAAATCGGCATTCGCCGCCGGTTGCATCTGCGGCGGTTGAGCCGCTATCACAGCGGGTCGAGCCTGAGGGCCGATGCCCTTAATCATGATTTTGATTATATGCTGGCCGCGCTTGGCGATCTGGGCGCGGGCATGGCGGGGGTTTTGACCCTGCCCGATGGCGAGGCGGGCAAAAGCCTGATCTGGGATGAAAGTGGCAACCGCCTGATCAATGGGGCGGATGGGGCGGTGATTGCCGGGGCGCAGCAGCAGGGGCATCTGGCAACGGCGGCGGCACTGCGGGCCGAAACGGCACAAGACCGGGCCGAAAATGCCTTGCACGGCTTTATGCAACAGGGGGCGGGGCCGGTATTGGCGCTGGATTGTCGGGCGCAAAATACCGTGGCCTATGAAGATGAACGGCGCATGAAAATGATTGCCGCACCGGGTTATCGCGTGCTGGACCGGCGCGAAACCGGGGCGTTTGTGATGCTGTCGAATGGCGGGCGGGCCGATTTGCCCGCCTGTGCGGCGGCGGGCAACGGGGTGTGGTATCGCATCAGCAATGGCGACGGCACGCAGGTTGATATCCGGGCGCAAGGAAGCGACATTTTGCGCCCCGCCGACGGATCGGCCGAACAGGCCCTTGTGACCCTGCCGCTGCGCGGGGATGCGGTGGATGTGGTGTGTGACGGGATGCGCTGGCACATCCAGCCGGTGCGATCCGGCGGGCCGGTGGTCAAATTGCGACGGGTGGCGGTGCAAAATATTCCGGCCGATGGCGATTTCATCATCGAATGGGACAGTGTGCCGACCGATACCCATCATCTGTATGATGCCGCGATTGACGGTATCAACCATGTGCCGCCCGGCCATTATCACCTTGATATCGGTGTGTGTTTTGAACTGACCGCCGATGCGGTGCAGGGGATGGTTTATGTCGAACGGTTGGGGGCGGGGGGATGGAACCTGCATTTGCAGGGGATTGATACCCTGCCCGCCGGGCCGGGGGCGCGCAAGATTGTGCGCTGTGGCGGGATGATCCGGGCGGGGATTGGTGTGGACAATGCCTTTCGCGTGCGCGTGGTGCATGGATCGGATGACAGCCGCGTGATCCCGGCAAGCGACCTTCAGACCTGGTTTCATCTGGCGCGGATCGGCGCGTAACATTTTCATTTGGCGGAGAAAACATATGGCGATGCGGGTTTTGCCGCTGACCGGCACCCTGACTGTGGGGCGGGCCAGCCCCAAAATGGTGCGCAATCCGGGCGGTATCCTGATACCGGTTCTGGTTGATCAACCGGCCTTTGATCATGATGCCGCCGGGCGGCCTTTGGGATTGTTGATTGAGGAAGCGCGCAGCAATCTTTTGCGGCATTCCAACAGCTTTTCCAACATATTGTGGGAACGCGATGGCGGGGTGACGGTCAGCGCATCGGCGATTGCCGCACCGGATGGGGCGGCCCATGCGATGCGGCTTGATCTGCCCGGCGGGGCGGCGGGGCTGTATCAGCGGGTGGATAACCTTGCGACCGGGGCGGTTTATGCCTTTGCCATCTGGATGCGGGCGGTTGCGGGCAGTGCATCGGTTATGCTGGGCGGGATTGACGGGCCGTCGGGCCATGAGGTGACGGTTGGCGAAAGCTGGCACCGGGTCGGCTTTGCCGAAAGCGCATCGGACAGCACCCGTTATCCGAAAATCAGAAGTGCGAACGGGCAGGCGGCAAGCGTTGTGATCTGGAATGCGCAGCTTGAACGCGGCCCCAACCCCACCAGCGACATCATCAGCAATGGCAGCCCGGCGATGCGGGCCGGGGATGATGTGCGCTTGTTGCCCGGTGACTGGTTCCGGGCGGGGGCGGGGTGCTTTGTCTTTGACCTTGAAGTGCCGCCGGTATGGGACGGGACGGGGATTTGGCGGATTGTGCAGCTTTATTCCGCCAGTTTGAATGACGATCATCTTGATCTTGGCTTTGACCCGGCGGCGGGGCAATTGCGCATCAGCCTGCGCCGGGCCGGGCAGCAGATCATCAGCCAGTCGCTTTACGGGGCGCTTGCCCCCGGATCGCGGGTGAAAATCGCGCTGGCGTTTGATGATGACGGGGTGGCGGTGGCGTGTGGGGATGGGGTGCTGAAATCCCCGCCGGGATTTGCCTTGCCGCGCAATTTTTCAAATATTGTGATCGGGTCTTATGGCGGGGTGGACAAACATCTGAACGGGTATTTGCGCGGGATATCGTATTGGCCGGAACGGTTGCCCGATGCGCGGCTTTTGGCCATCAGTACAGTGACGGGAGAATAGAGATGGAAATACACCAGACGAACGGGCCGGACCCGATTGCGGAATTGCGCGCCGAACTTTTGCGCGGCTTGCCCGCCGATATCCGCCGGGTGCGCAATGCCTATCGCCGGGCGGCACAGGAAGCCGCCCTTGTCCGCGAGGCCAGGGATTTTGCGGCCCATCAGGCGGCGTGCAAGGCGGGGCTTGCGCATCTGGAAAGCCTGATCAAGCTGCTGCGCTGGGCCGGGGAGGAAACGGAAAAGGACCGGGCGGGTGGTGGTGGCGGCGGCAAGGGCGGGACGGCGGAAAACGCAACCCTGATTGCAGAAGCGCGGGCGGCGTTGGCGGGGGGAGGGTGAGGGGAGAGGGAAGGCCGACACCATATTGCGTCACACCCGCGAAAGCGGGTGTCTATGGGGCGTGATAATTGAGCATTGGATAGCTTAAAACAGAGGCACAAAATCTTGGAAATGCTTTTGGGTATCTTCGTTGAATAACTCAGTTACTCTGTTCATCAAGCGAAATGCCATATCCACGGATTTTTCGGGCCCTGAGATTGGACTTCCCTGCAATTTTAAGCAAGGCTGCATGAGACGCAATACGAATTGCTTCTGCATACGGACCGGGTTGGCGCCCCATGTCTAAAACCCGGCGTATTCCATTGCCCAATTCAGGACCTTCCAGTGACTCGAATATTTGTTCAAAGGAATCTATGGACTGTTTCGACATCAAAACAACATCCTGATCGTTCCATTCACGTGTTCGGGCAATATTCTTCAAAACTTCAAGTGGATTTCGACTATCTTCAAAATTACCTAATTTTTCGGAAAAAGCCCTTTCTAATCCTTCATCTACTACGTCATCGGGAGAAAAGTGATGCTTTCCTATATCGTAGAAAGACCAGCCATCGTTTTCATGTGCATCAATATACTTTGATATGATTTCATCTGCCCTGTCGCCTTGGTTGCACATGCGAAGCATTCTTATGGATGAATTAATATTTAAAGGGCTTATGATTTCAAGATTTTCCAATAATCCATTATATAATGCTTCTAGAAAATCATCATCATTAGTGGTCAATGATCCATGATATAAGTTATGCCAAGCATGCTCAAATGAATTATTTTCAGATGACTTTCTGAGTTTCGATTCTGATTTTGGAGCTGTTTCCTTTAATCTATTATCGTTGAAGTAACCAGATACTACCCCATCTAGTATGATGTTATCCATTTCGTCAGTAGAAAAATGAGGATATTCTGAAAGAATGTTGGCCCAGGATTGAGTTTGCTCATCCAGTTTTTTCTCGGACGCGCGTACTGAAACAGAAAGTTTATTATAGGTTCGGATAAATTCAATTGTTGGAGCTATTTTAGGTTGTTGGGTTGACCAAATTCCCAAGATCAAGGTGATCATAGCCTGCTCTATCAAAGGTTTAGATGCGCCGGATAGAATTTTGTTAAGCTTTTCCGATTGAATAACGATTTTGCGAATGACACGAATATTGGTGATCCCAAGTTTGGCAATCAAGGGGCGCAGCGCTTGTGACAAAGTATCATTTTCTGGCAACGCAATGTTCAGGGCTTCATCTGTGGTGAGGTCGAAGGTTAGGGAAATATCGACGACTTTCTCAATTTGCTGATCAAATTCATCTTTTTTATCTCCTAATTCCACGTCGTTGAGCAACAAGACGACTTTGGATTTCCGTTCTTCCTTAAGAAGGGAGGCAAGGCCAAGGATGTCTGTTATCTCCAAGCCTTTCCCTCGTCGTTCAAGGTCGTCAAGGCATACAATTTGGTTGCGCACCATCATAAAAGAAGATTTTAAAAGTTGTGTCGTTATTCTTTTGGCGGAAAATAAATTAAGAAATAAATCTAATAAATATCCAATAAAAGGAACGGATTTTCGACCAAATTTTTTAAGATTATTGAATCTATTTTTTAAAGTTTTAAGTGATGGTCCTTCAATTACTTTTTCAACAGAAATTGTGTTTTCAAACAAAGAATATTTTAGTTCCTCTAAAGAATTTATTCCGAATAGTGACACATATACGTAGTTTTTAAGAGAGATGTCTTTGTCTTTTGAGGATTCTTTCAGATACTGGTTCCAAGTATATGTCTTGCCAATACCCCATTTTCCCTTGATGCACAAAACTTCAGGGGTAGGTGAGGCAAGGAACCGTTTGATCTCGTTTTGAATGAGTTGCAACGACATGATTGTTCCCCCCCTGATTTCTGTATTTTTCGATTGTAGCGAGAAGATACAGGCAGGCCAACGACCAAAAATGTTGGCGATGGACAAGGCGTATTGCACCGCTGTCTGGATGCCGCCTGCGGGGGAAAGGCGGTGGCTTTTTGCGAGGGGAGGGTAAAAGGAGGATTGCCGGCGATATCGATATAAATCCGGTTATCCAACCAGCGCGGCAATCGTCGATATGTTGAGATAAAGGGTCAGCCCGTCGCCAGAGATTTCGGGCAAAGTGGTAAATCCGTATTGTTCGTAAAAGGATTTGGCTTTGGCATCGAGGGCATGGACCAGAATCACACGCGCCCCGATATGGTCGGCGGCAATCATGGCCCGCTTGAAAGCATCCTTGATCAGGGCTTCGCCAAGTCCCTGTCCCTGACAATCCTTGTGAACGGCAAGGCGGGCCAGCAGGATGGCGGGGACGGGGTGCCGTGGTAATCCCCTGACGAAGGCAGGGTCAACATTGGCGGGATTGATCTGGCTGGCAGAGGTGGCGTAATAGCCGCGGATCAGGTCGGTTCCGGTTTGAAGGGAAACATGGACCCGGCACATATTCTTTTTGGAATTTTGCCAGGCATAGCGGTCTATCCATTGATCCAGTGCGGCATCCCCGCACTCAAAATCGGCGGAAACATGGTGTCGCGCCAGCGGCACCGGCGGGGTATACAACATCATCATGCCCCTGCTGTCAGGCTTCAAATATCGTTTTTTTCGCAAACAGTTTGCGCAAGGCCGGGGCTGGTTCTGCGGGATGGTCGAGGGCATCATAGAATGCCGCGACCGCATCGGGATGCAGGGTAAAGACCGTCCGGTCGGCAAGGGCGATTTTGGCCTGAATCAGGGCGGATTGAATCAGATAGTCGGAAATGTTACGGGCCTGTGCGCTGTTGGCGCCTTTGCGGATCAGGCGTTCATCATCGGGGGTGACCCTGATTGAAAAACGACCGGTGAGCTGTTCTTCCGGGGCGGCGGTGTTCATCGGGGGCTCCTGTTGCAAGGCGGGCATGAGGCGGGATCGCGCCCGGCATGGCTGTGTGACATTGTCTGACAGGAATGTATGACAATGTCGGACAAAATGCAAGGATGTTGCGGCATTTGTCTGGTGTGTGAGGGTCGCGTTTATGTCGATCCCATCGACATATCGGGATGATGTGTCGATTTTTTACTGTTTTTTCGACATGAGGGGCGGATGGCGTAGCCATGCGGCTGGTTTGGTGTGTGCGGGGGGAGGATTTATGCCGCAGGTGATCGGGCAGGCGGGAAGTGCCGGGTTTGGGGAGTTTGTGTGGATCTGGAACCGGATGTTGGGCCTGAGCACGCCCGGCCATCATCGGCGTCTGGCCGGGTGGCTGGAGGGGTGCTGGTGCGGGGGGCAGCGGGATTTGCTGGTGCTGGCGTTTCGCAACAGTGGCAAATCGACCCTGATCGGGCTGTTTTGTGCGTGGGTGCTGTATGGCAATGCCGATTTGCGCATTCTGGTGCTGGCGGCCGATCTGGAACTGGCGAAAAAGATGGTGCGCAATGTCAAACGCATCATCGAACGCCATCCGTTGCTGGCCCGTCTGGTGCCGGGGCGGGCGGCGGATTGGGGGGCGGAGCGGTTTACCGTCAATCGCCCCGGCGAATTGCGCGATCCGTCGATGCAGGCCGTCGGGATTGGCGGCAATATTACCGGGTCGCGGGCCGATCTGGTGATTTGCGATGATGTCGAGGTGCCCAAAACCTGTGATTCCGTCCATAAACGCCATGAATTGCGCGAAAAACTGGGCGAAATTGCCTATGTCTTGTCGCCCGGCGGCAGCCAGATTTATATCGGCACCCCGCACAGCTATTATTCGATCTATGCCGATGAAGCCCGGCCCGAAACCGGCGAGGATGCGCCGTTTCTGGCCGGGTTTGCGCGGTTTTTCCTGCCGGTTCTGGACGATGCCGGGCAGTCGGCGTGGCCGGAACGGTTTTCGCCCGCCAAAATCGCCGACATCCGGCAACGCAGCGGAGAAGCGAAATTTGCCAGCCAGATGATGCTGGTGGCAGGGGCGGGCGAGGAGGGAGAGTTTGATCCGGCGCGCATGCATGCCTATGACGCCGTGCCGGAATTGCTGTTTGCCAATGGCGAGCAACGGTTGATGCTGGCGGGGCGGCGGATGGTGTCGGCATCGTGCCATTTCGATCCGTCCTTTGGCAGTGCCAATGGCGACGGGGCGGTAATTGCCGCGCTTTATGTCTGTGAGCAGGGGGAATACTGGCTTCAGGATATTGAATATTTGCGGTTTGATCCGGCACAGGTTGGCGTGGTGGACGAAGCCAGCCAGCTTTGCGCCCAGGCGGCACATTTTTTAAAAATTCACCAATTGCCGGTCGTCCGCGTCGAAAAAAACGGGGTCGGGCAGTTCCTGCCGGGCATTTTGCGGCGGGAGCTTAAAAATGTGCGCTGGGCGGCGTCGGTGGTGGAATACCATGAAAGCCGCAACAAGGATGCCCGCATCCGGGATGCCTTTGCATCGGTTCTGGGGGCGGGATTGTTACACGCCCATCGCGATATCTGGAAAACGCCGTTGATCCGTGAAATGCGCGAATGGAAGCCGGGCGGCGGCGGGCGGGATGACGGGCTGGACGCGGTGGCGGGATGTTTGTTGGCCGAACCGGTGCGCCTGCCGCGCATCGCCCGGCCGGCATGGGAAGGCGATTGGCGACCCGGCGCGCAGACCCGGACGGTCCGCAGCGATTTTGCGCCGTAAAACAGGCCTGATCACAAAAATGCGATTTTTATGGAAATTTCATTTTTTGATCCCAAATATAACTATATCAAAGGATAGTTTTTTCGACCGGATACTAAACCAAAAGGATAGAGCGGTTGGCAGGGACGAGGCGTTTGGTTTGTTGATTTGAGACGCAGGAGAGTGAAATCTGCCATTTTGGCAGGTGCCCTTGCGTACAAGACCGAAGGAGGGCCTGACCATGTGGAAAGCCATCAGCCTGTTAACCATGCTGGCCGCGACCATCACGATTGCGACCCCGGCCAGTGCGGCCCCGCCGGTATGCGGGGATCGTGAAAAAGTCCTGAGCAATCTGAGCGCCAAATATGCCGAGGAACCGGTTGCCGTCGGTGTGACCGCCAATGGCGGCGTGATCGAGGTTCTCAAGGCGCCGGACGGGGCAACCTGGACCATCCTGTTTACCCATCCATCCGGGCCAAGCTGCCTGATTGCTTCGGGCGAGGCGTGGCTGGAACTGACCCGCAAGATTTCCGGGCCGGGGGTTTGAGGGGTGGGAAGGACCATTCCTTTCCGTCACTCCCGCGCAGGCGGGAGTCCATGGTGCCGCGCGTTCGGATTGTTTGCCCGGAATGTGTAACGTGTTGAGATAGAAGATGGATTCCCGCCTGCGCGGGAATGACGGATGAGGGGGGAAGGGTTATCCGTTTCCGCCCCTGCCGCGATGATGGACTGTTCTGAGCGATTTCTTGCCGATGCCTCCTGACCTGCCCGCACCTTTGTTGGTGCGGGCTTTTTTTATGAAAGGAAGATTTTATGGACCCGTCAATTGATGTGATGTGGTGGATCAGTGCCGTGGAAATTCCGGCGGTGGCCGGGTTGTTCTGGCTGAACTGGCGGTTGCGGGGCGAGCTTTCGGGCCGTCTTGAGGCGCTGCGCGATAGTACGGGGGCCGACATTGCCGCCTGCCGCGAGGGGCTTGTGGCGTTTCGGCTGGATGTGGCGCGCAATTATGTGTCGATCCCGTATCTGAAAGATATCGAAAACCGCCTGACGGCGCATTTGTTGCGCATCGAGGCCAAGCTGGATTCCACCCCGAAACAGGAGGCCCGGCATGGTTAACAAAACCCGGATTGTTGTTGCCGATCCTCTTGTCGATCCGGCGCAATTGCCGGTGTGGGATGTTTTGGCCCGCACGCTGTATGGCGAGGCGCGGGGCGAGGATGCGCCGGGGATCGAGGCGGTGGCGATGGTGATTTTGAACCGTGTTGCGTATGCCTGCAAACGCGGCGGTTATTGGTGGGGCAATGATGTGGCGGCGGTGTGTTTGAAACCGTCGCAATTTTCCTGCTGGAATATCGGTGATCCCAACCGGGCGAAACTGTTGCGGCTTTGTGATGACGATGCGGCTTACCGGCTGTGTTGCCATGTGGCGCGCCGGGCATTGGCGGGGGATTTGCCCGATTTGGTATCGGGGGCGACCCATTATCATACGCGGGCGGTGCATCCGTGGTGGGCGCGGGGCCGGGTGCCGGTGGCCGCGATTGGCCGTCATGTGTTTTATGACAATATTGGATAGGAGAGACCCTTATGATACCGGCATTGCTTGCGCAAATCGGCCTGCCGCTTTTGATCCGGGCGGTGGGGGCGGGGCTGGGCACGATTGACCATCCGGTCGCCCAGACCGCCGCCGGGGGCCTGAAAGATATTGAAACCCTGATTGGCAAGGGCGAGGTGACAGACAACCAGATATTGGAAGCCAACCGCCATACAGAACGGATGGCAGAACTTGAATTATCGCGCGATGCCAGCGTGTTGGTGACGGTGAACCGCACCATCCGGGCCGAGGTGGGCAGCGAGGATGCCTTTGTCCGGCGGTGGCGGCCCAGCTTTGGCTATGCCGTTGCCCTGACCTGGGTGATGACGATGGGGGCGATTGCGGCGGCCATCCTGCTGACCCCGCACGAAGCCCCGGCAATTATCGCCGCCCTTGTCAATACCAGCCCGATCTGGGGCATTGCGCTGGGCGTGCTTGGGGTCAGTGTGGTGAAACGGAGTGCGGATAAGAGGTTGGGGTGATGGGGGAAAGGTTATTATGTGTAGTTGTGGGCTATGAATACTTCGATGTCTTGATCCGTATAACCGAGAAGTTTGCCCATTTTCCGGTCATATTCCCTGTAATCCTTTACGCGCTGATGAACGAGGTCGATCAATAACTGATGGGCCTGTTCCATTCTCCATGTTTCCGAAGGCAGGGCATAAAAGACGGCTTTGATGGTATGGTTGCCTTGTTGATAGGTTTCCTCGCGCCGGAAAATACGTTGGTTCTGGACATGGGGGGCAAATTCTGTTTCGGGGAAGTATCGGGCAGAACCAATCTCATCGGAAAACAGTGCAAGTGGCTTGGCACCGGCCAGCATCAGGTCACATTCCTGCCCTTCATGAGGCCCGATTCCGGGCAATATATCTGTTTGTCTGGGCATGATTTGATCTGGTGCCGGTGCCATTTTCTGTTCGGCCAAGTGTTCGGCAATTACAAATATGTTTATAGCATCGGGCAACAGGCTGTTTCGAGTGTAAAACGGCGTGAGAAGATCGAAAATCGGGAGAGGGAAAGTTTCCTTCTCCCGCCTGGAAACACCCGGTTTTTCAACCACCTGCCTTGAACCAATGACCGTCGTCAATACCTGGCCGATCTGGGGGATTGTATTTGGTGTGGGCGGGGGCGTGCGGTGGCATGGTCTCCGTCCTCTTTGGCGAGGTCCCAGTCTTTATCCAGGTTATGCAGTTCTTGATTTCAGCCTGTTTTCTATAGTAGTGTCAAAATATCGTAGAGATTTGCTAAGTTTTGACAAATTTTGTCGTTATTTTCATCGTTTGATTAATCTAACAGGAGCCGGGCAGTGATTTTGCGGTTCAGCGTACAGAACTATCTGTCATTCGATGAGGAGCAGGAAATCTCTTTCATCGCCAGCAAGCTGCGTGACCGGGATGATGGCCTGATTGATTTGGAGCATATTTCGTCCGGGTTACAGGGGCTTCCTGTTGCTGTGGTTTATGGTGCGAATGCGTCTGGCAAAAGTAATCTTTTGCGCGCGCTTTCTACAATGCGGCAGCTTGTTCTGTTTTCGCATAGTTCCAGCGGGCCGGGACAGGGGATAACCCGAAAGGCTTTTGCGCTTCGAGGTGCCTGCCAGAATGAAGAAACCAAATTCAGTATTGATTTTGTCCTGAATAATGTCCGCTATCACTATGGTTTTTCATTTGACGACGAGATGTATCGCGAGGAGTGGCTGCACTTCTATCCGGAGGGTTCACGTCGTGTGCTGTTTGAGCGTGAAGCTGGTGCGCCGGTAAAATTCGGCCCGTCTTTTAAGGGTGAAAAGAAAATACTCGAAAGCTTGATGCGGGAAAACAGCCTGTTCGTTTCTGTCGCAGCCCAGAATAATCAGGATATTTTGGGGGATGTTTTCAAATTCTTTGATCGAATTTCGATTGAATTGGAGCTTGATGGAAAGTTAGGGATTGCAAAAATCAAACGCGGGGATCGAGAATTTGACGAACGTTCAATTAAGTTTCTTAAATTAATAGGTGCGGGAATTGTCGGATTTCGCAGAAAAAATCCCGATGAATCCGAACATTTTTCAATGTTCTCTCAAATATTGAAACATCAAAGTAATTTTTCAAAAATTTTAAGAGAGCAATATGAAAAATTTCAAGATTTAGAATTGGGTCATGAAGGGAAAGGGGGAGAGATATTCTATTTTAACATTGATGATGAAAGCGCAGGTACTCGAAAAATTGTAGATATTCTGTCACAGATTTTCTCTGTGCTTGATAGAGGGGGATTTGTTGCAATAGACGAGATTGATATAAGTGTTCATTCTCAAGCGACCGAAGCCATTGTTGCGTTGTTTGCCAACAAGGCAACAAATCCGAATGGTGCGCAATTGCTGGCGACAACGCATGATACCAATTTGATGGCGTCGGATATCCTCCGAAGGGATGAAATCTGGCTGGTTGAAAAGAACCCTGAGGGAATGTCCGAACTGTTCCCCCTGACCGATATTCGGACCCGCAAGCAGGACAATATCGAAAAAGGTTATCTGGAGGGGCGCTATGGCGCGGTGCCGATGGTTGATATTCGGGATTTGATTGCGGAGGTCGGCTGTGGGGCGCAGAATTCCTGACCTCAAACGTCGGGGGTCGGTCCGGGCACCCAAGAAAACCTTCTATCTTTTTTGCGAGGGGAAAAATACGGAACCGGATTATTTTCGTGCCCTGAAACGCAAACTCCGTGACCGGTTGATCAGCGTCGAGCCAGTGCCTGCTGCCGGGGTGCCGTTTACGATTGCCCGGAAATCTGCTGATATGGCCAATGCAATTGGCAAGGGGGCAAAGCGTAAAAAAGCAAAACAGTCCTATCAGGAAGCCGATGAGGTCTGGGCGATATTTGACCGGGACGCGCATCCGCACATTGAAGAGGCCAAACAGCTTTGCCAATCAAATAACGTTGGTGTTGCTTTTTCCGATCCGTGTTTTGAACTTTGGCTGATTCTGCATATTCAGGATTTTGATGGCGGATGTGACCGGCACCAGATCCAGCGGGCGTTAAGGGGCGTGCTTGGCGGGTATGATCCAAACGAAGGCAAAACAGCCGATTTTACCGTGCTTCTTGATGAGATAGAGACGGCGGAAAAGAGGGCAGAAGTCCTGCTTGAACGGCGGACTCAGGAGGGTGACGATACGAACCCGTCAACGACAGTATTCAAGCTAACGCGGAAAATTCGGGGCGTTGATACGTAATTGGCTTGAATGATCGCTCATGCAGCCCGCAGGGATTTGCGCATATGCACGATAATGCCGCCGGTCCATGTTTCTTCGCGGTCAATTTTATAGCCGGTTTTCAGATAGATTTCGACGTTTTCGGCAAAGAGCTTGTTGGTATAAAGCCGGATTTCCGAGTGGCCGAGAGACTGTGCGACCTGTTCGGCATGGTTTAGCAATTTGCGGCCAAGGCCCTTGCCCTGACAGGCGGGGGCGATGGCGATATTTTCGATCAGAAGATGATCATCCTTTGGGATCATCTCGATCAGCCCCGCCAGCGTATCGCCCCAAAACAGCACATCAATCTGATGGTTTTTGACGGCTTCGGCGTAGTCGGCCTGCATGGGCAAGGGTTCGCGCCCGATGACGGGCACCCATTTGCCATAGGTTTCGCGAACCAGGGCGCGAATGGCATCCACGTCATCGGTACTTGCACGTTTAAGGAGGAGGGTTTCGCTCAATCGGGTGTTTCCTGTTCTGTTTGAAGTCGCCCCTTACACCCCCAAAACCGGTGCCCCCAAAACCGGCCGCATGAAATTGCGTTCATAGCTGATGATGCTGCGGTTGCGGGCTTCCATGTCCAGAATGGCGGTGCATTCCGGGTCGGCGGCCAGACGGTGGCGATAATCTTCATAGGCCGCAAGGCTGGGAAAGCTGAACAGGGCATAGGCGATGTTGCTGGCCCCTTCGCCGGGCAGGAAATAGCCGTGATGGGTGCCGCCCATGCGGTTGACCTTGTCGATCCAGAGGCGGGAATATTCCTCGAATTCGGCGATTTTATAGGGGTCGATGATGTATTTCAGGTGGCAGGTGATCATCGGGGGCTCCTTGATGTTGTGGGGGACATGGGGGCGGATTGGGGTGACGGCCCGATCATAAGACGTCTGTGATCCGTGTCACGCAACAATTGGGGTTGCGTCCTCATCCGGGAGCCTGTTGCGCGATGGGCTCCCGCGTGCGCGGGAGCGACGGGGAAGGAGGTTGTTTGCGGAAGGGAGCCGGGAAGGGCGGCGTGGAAGGGGTGCGGCGGGAACGGCACCGAAGGGGCGAGAGGGGACGGTGAGGCGACGGCGAAGGGTCCCCAAAAAATGCGGGGGTCCGGTGGCGGATCATTGCACTTTTGCGCGGGGCGACATAAATTCCCCCCATGACACAGGATTATATTTACCGGGTGCTGGGCAGTGACGAATGGGCGGAAGCCCTGTCGGCCGGGCATTACGAAGGGGCGGCGCATGATATCGCCGACGGGTTCATTCATTTTTCCACCCGTGCGACGCTGGCAGAAACGCTGGCGCTGCATTATCCGAAACGGCCGTGGCTGAAACTTTTGCATGTGCCGGTGGCCGTGGTGCAAGACAGGTTGAAATGGGAACCGGCCCGTGGCGGCACGCTGTTTCCCCATTTGTATGGGGTTTTGGCGGTGGAGGATGTGTTGCGGGTGGATGATTTGCCGCTGGATGAAGACGGCATTCATATCTTGCCGGACGGTTTGCGGGGTTGAGGTTTGCGGCTTTGAGGTTTGACCCTCTGCCCTGATCCCGCTACATCTGGATCATCTGTTGGCAGAACGGCTGACACACCCCGAAAACGGAGCAAAAGCGTGGCGTGGTACACTTCCCTTGTTTTGCCGGTCATTCGCTGGATCGATGCCGAATGTGCGCATGGTCTGGCCCTGTGGGCGCTGAAAAACAATCTGGTGCCGCGGGCCAGCGACGCCCAGGATGTCCTGCCGATTCTGGAAACCGAGGTGTTTGGCCGCACATTTGCCAATCCGGTCGGGCTGGCGGCGGGGTTTGACAAAAATGCCGAGGTGCCCAACCAGATGCTGGCGCACGGGTTCGGCTTTGTCGAAATCGGGTCGGTCACGCCCGAACCGCAGGCCGGCAATCGCAAGCCACGGCTGTTTCGGCTGTATTCCGACCGTGCGGTGATCAACCGCATGGGGTTTAACAATGACGGGGCGGCGGTGGTGGCAACCCGCCTGCGCAAACGTGCGCGGCGCGGTATTGTCGGGGCCAATCTGGGCAAAAACAAATATGCCGCCGATGCCGCCGATGATTATGCCAAGGGGGTGGCCGCCCTTGGCCCTTATGCCGATTATCTGGTGATCAATGTTTCCTCGCCCAATACGCCGGGGCTGCGGGCGTTGCAGGGCCGGGAACCGTTGCAAAAGCTGTTGTCGGCGGTGCTGGTGGCGCGGGACCGGTTTGCCGCCGGGGTGCCGGTGTTGCTGAAAGTCGCGCCGGACCTGACGGATGAGGACAAACAGGATATCGCCGCCGTGGTGATGGCGTTGAAACTCGACGGCATGATTGTATCAAACACCACGATTGACCGGCCGGTCGGGCTTAATTCCTATGATCAGGATGAGGCGGGCGGGCTTTCGGGGCCGCCGCTTATGGAGCCCTCCACCCGTGTTCTGGCCGATTTTTACCGCCTGACCAAGGGGACCATTCCCCTGATCGGGGTGGGGGGGGTTGCATCGGGCAAGGATGCCTATGAGAAGATTCTCAATGGCGCATCTTTGGTGCAGCTTTATTCCGCCCTTGTTTATCACGGGCCGGGACTGGTGCAGGAGATCAGGGAAGATCTGGCGCGGCGTTTGCGCAAGGATGGTTTTGCCAGTGTTGCCGATGCGGTCGGCGCGGCTTTTCCCGATATTGGCGCGTCCAGCCCGGCGATTGACGAGGCGGTGCAGGCGCGGGGCGCTGTGGTGGTGCCTGCGGCACCGGCACCTGCTGCCAAAGCGAAAGCTGCGCCGGTGAAGGCTGCTGCGCCGCGCAAGAAAGCCGTTAGAAAACCGGCGAAAAAAGAAGGCTGAGCGGGTGGGGCGATGGATTCCCGCCTTCGCGGGAATGACGGTTTTTGGGGGATCGCACCTTTGGTTCGTCATTCCCGCGAAGGCGGGAATCCATCGTGTGGCGTGCGCGGTGCTACTGTTGTGGTCTCCCTCGCGCCTGCATCCATTAGCACACTATATTGTAATGATAGTTTTCAAGCAGACAGGAAGCGTGAATGACCCCGTCCCCGTCCTATGAGATGATTTCCGGCCTGTCCGAGGTGATGGGCAAATATGATGCTGTGATCCTTGATTTGTGGGGCGTGGTGCATGACGGGGTGACGCCCTATCCGCAATCGATCCCGGCGCTGAACGCCCTTCGGGCCGCCGGGGTGCCGGTGGCGTTGTTATCGAATGCGCCGCGCCGCTCCGAAGTGGTGATTGCCCGGATGGAAGAAATGGGGATTGCGCGGGATTTGTATGGCCCGGCGGTGGCATCGGGCGAAATCGCCTATCGGCAACTGCGCACACGCACCGACCCGTGGTATGCGGCACTGGGGCGCAAGGTTTTGCGGGTGGGGCCGGGGCGCGACCAAAGCCTGTTTGAAGGACAGGATGTGGATATGGTCGAAGATGTCGCCGATGCCGAATGGGTGCTGGTGACCGGGCCGAATGACGATTATGACGCGGTGGCGGTGTATGAGGATCTGTTGCATGCCGCCCGCGCGCGGGATTTGCCGATGTTGTGCCCCAATCCGGACCGCGAGGTTATTCGCGGCGGGGATCGGATTATTTGCGCAGGCGCGATTGCCGGGCGTTATGAAGAACTGGGCGGCAATGTGCGCTGGGAAGGCAAGCCTTTGGCGAGCGCCTATGATTTCTGCTTGCAGGCATTCAATATGGGGCCGGATGCGAAATTGCTGGTGGTGGGCGACAGCCTTTCGACCGATGTGGCCGGGTCCAACGCGGCGGGGCTTGATATCGCCTTTGTCACCGGCGGCATTCATGCCGAGGAACTGAACGCCCCGCGCGGCACCTTGCCCGACCGCGATGCCCTTGACCGCCTGTTGACAATTACCGGTCGGCAGATTGCCTATGCGGTGGGGGATTTTAACTGGTAGAGGGGCACTCTTCACAGTTGATACCTGAAACCCGCCTTTCGTTTGGAAGGCGGGTTTTTTGTTGCGTTTTGGGCTTGTGGCGCGGCGGTATGGATTCCCGCGTTCGCGGGAATGACGTTGATTTTATTGATTTTTTCGTCATGCCCGCGTAGGCGGGTATCCATTTTGCCGCACATTACAGCGCGGCTACTCTGGCGCATATCATTAAGAAACAGCATCCAGATGCGTGTTTTGCAACTCCTGATCGAGCGATTTCATCGTATCGATAAACGCCCGGAGCGGTGGGGGAACCCGGCGGTGATCGGGATAATATAAAAACATTCCGGGAATTTCGGGCAGCCAGTCATCAAGGACGGTGACCAACTCGCCCCGTTCGATGGAGCCGGTCGTGTAAAATGCGGGCACATAGGCAATGCCAAGACCACGGCGTGCGGCATTGATCATCAGATCATGGCGGTCCAGCGTCAGGGAGCCGGGAACATCAATGCGGATTTCCTGTCCCTGTTTCTCGAAATCCCAGTGATAAATCTTGCCGCTGGGAAAGCGTTGTCTGATGCAGGAATGGTGATGCAGATCATCGGGCGTCACCGGACGCGGTTTGTCCTTGAAATAGTCCGGTGCGGCAACCGCAACAAACCGGAATGACGGGCCAAAGCGGACCGCAATCATATCAAGCGGGACTGTTTCGCCCAGGCGAATACCCGCATCAAAACCACCGTCAACAATATCAACCAGGCGACCGTCGGTTACCAGATCAACCGAAACATCGGGATAACGGACCCGCATTTCGGGGACGACATGGCGCATCAAAATATGTGCTGCCCCTTCGGGTGCGTTGATGCGCACAGTGCCCGATGGGCCGCCGGTGCGAAAGCTTTCGACCGATGTCATGGCATCATCAAGCCCGAGAAGGGCCGGGCGCAACCGTGCCAGAAGGCGTTCGCCCGCTTCGGTCAGGGAGACGCTGCGTGTGGTACGGTTCAAAAGACGCACGCCCAGATTTTTCTCCAAACCGCGCAAGGCATGGCTGAGCGTCGAGGGTGCCACACCGAGATTGTCGGCCGCGCGCCGGAAACTGCGATGATCGGCGACCGCGATGAAAAAGTGCAGGTCATTCAGTGTCGGCTGGTTAATTGATGGCATATTTTCACTAACCTATCCAAATTGCGTGCGGTTATCACATCAATGTTTGGCTTCTATAGTGCGTTTCCGTTCAGAGCAAGGAAGAAAGGAAGCAGACATGAGCAAGACATGGTTCATTACCGGTGCGTCTTCGGGATTTGGTCAGGGCATGACGAAACGGCTGCTTGCACGTGGTGATCGGGTGATTGCTACCATCCGCCAGGAAGGGGCGCTTGATGATCTGGCCACGCAATATGGCGACCGATTGCATGTTGTGTATCTTGATGTGACGGATACCGATGGAATTGAAAAATGCGTTGATCGGGTCTTTGCCGGTTTCGGGCGTATTGATGTGATTGTCAGCAATGCCGGATATGGTGTTCTTGGTGCCGCTGAAGAGACCAGCATCGATCAAATCCGCCACGCCATTGACACCAACCTGATCGGTTCAATGGTTCTGATCCGTGCTGCCTTGCCGCATTTGCGTGCACAGGGCGGGGGACGGGTTGTTCAGGTTTCGTCCGAGGGGGGACAGATCGCCTATCCGGGATTCAGCCTGTATCACGCGACCAAATGGGGTATTGAGGGATTTGTTGAATCCCTTGCGATTGAGGTCGCGCCGTTTGGTATCGAATTCATGCTGGTTGAACCCGGTCCCGCACGGACCAACTTTGCAGGGGGACTGGTTCTGCCCGAGCCGATTTCCGATTACGATGGTACGCCTGCACATGACCTGAAAGACGCCGCCTTTGGTGGTGGCTGGGTGATCAAGGGGGACCCGGCGCGTATGGTTGATGCGATGATTACCGCCGCCGATCAGCAAGACATGCCATTCCGCCTGCTATTGGGGGCAGATGCCTATGCCGGTGTGCATGCGGCGCTGACCAAACGGCTGGGGGTGCTTGAAGCTAACCGCGCGATAACAGAATCCGCCGATTTTACCGACGCGGAACTGGCGGCGATGTAAATAACGCATGCGCCGCTTTTGGCCAAAATACAAAACGCCGCCTGACATGACATCGGGCGGCGTTTGCTCAGATCTGGCGTTGGTTTACAGCGCCGTTGCGCGGTTGGCGTCGATGTAGATCTGGCGCAAGCGTTTGGCGATCGGGCCGGGGGTGCCGGTGCCGATTTTGGTGCCGTCGATTTCCACCACCGGGCAGACAAAGCTTGAGGCCGAGGTTGAGAAGGCTTCCTTGGCATTTTGGGCTTCGGCGACCGTAAAGGGGCGTTCTTCCACCGTCAGGCCGAGTTCGGCGGCACAGCGGATCACCGACTGGCGGGTGATGCCGTGCAGGATGTCGGTTGAAAGATGGCGGGTGACGATGGTGTCGTCATGGGTCACGATATAGGCGTTGTTTGACGATCCTTCGGTCACAAAACCGTCCAGCACCATCCAGACATCATCGGCGCCTTCGGCATAGGCCTCGGTTTTGAGCAGCGATGCGTACAGAAGCTGCACGGTTTTGATATCGGACCGGCGCCAGCGGATATCGGGGCGGGTGACGATTTTCTGACCGCGATCCGCCAGCGTGCTTTGGATCAGCGAGTTCCGTTGGGTGAACAGCACCAGACTTGCCGGGGTGTCCTTGTTGATCAGGAAATTCCGATCCCCGGCGGAGCCGCGCGAGACCTGAAGATAGACCAGACCTTCGGTTATATCGTTGCGTTTGACCAGTTCGCGATGGATTTCAAGAAGCTGGTCAATGTCGGGCTTGAAGGCGAATTTCAGTTCCGACAGCGAACGTTCCAGCCGTTTCATATGACCCATAAAGTCAATCAGCTTGCCATCCAGGACCGAGGTGACTTCATACACCCCGTCGGCAAACAGGAAGGAACGGTCAAAGATCGAAATCTTGGCTTCATTTTCCGGCAGATACTGGCCGTTCACATAGACAATACGCATGGCAATTTCCTGATCCGCAATCATGGCTGCACGGGCGGCCCCTATAATGATCCTGAGATATCATAGCCCGCCCCCGATTGTCGCCCGCCACGATCAGGGTTGCGTGTAAAAGGTGAAATGTTGCTTTAGTGGTGCCAATTCTGGCAGTTGTATCGTGATGGCAGGCGGTTTTTACCGGGATTTTCGAATAAAATTCGGTGGTTTGGGGGTGGGGTGGATGTTTATCTTTTTGCAATCAGCTTGGGGGCTTATGTTTATGTGCGGAAAAGGTTTGAATGCTCCAATCTATGAAGGCGCGAACTGTCGGGGAAATATGACGGTTATGCGGATACATGATTGAAACAGGTTCTGGTGGGGCGGTGTTTTCAGACAGTACTTCGCACAATGCGCCGCTTTGTATAAGTGGATCAACGATATAGCTGGCGGCACGAATAAGGCCAAGACCAGCAAGCGCACACGATATATATGCATCGGTGTCATTGACGATCAGACGGTCATTTGCGGGGATGTGGCGTTGCTGCCTGTTGACTTCGAAGGTCCAGTCAAGTGGGCGTCCGGTCGCGCTGGCGACATATCCCACCAGATGATGTTGTTGCAGATCATCAAGGTTTGAGGGCCGACCGTATTTTTCGAGATAGGACGGGGCGGCGCAAACAACCCAACGAAAAGAATGAAGGCGGCGGGTTATCAGGCTGGTCGTGTCTGTGGGAATGCCGGTGCGAATAACGCAATCAATGCCGTTCTGAAACAGATCAATGACATTATCGCGCGCCGTCAGAAACAGCTTAACATCGGGATAGCATTCCTGAAAATCCTGCAATCGCGGCACGATAAAATGTCGGGCGATTGATGCCGTTGTATCGACCCGAAGAATGCCTTGAGCACGCCCTGCGCGACCGGGGAAGGATGCCTCGACGAGTTCAATTTCATGAAGAACGCGCTGGCAATCGGTAAAATAGGAAGCACCATCGACTGTCAGGCTGAGTTTCCGTGTGGTTCGGTTTAGCAGGGATACGCCCAGATAGTCTTCCAGTTCCTTGATCGCGCGTGTCACCGTCGAGGGAGGAAGGGACAACGTTTCAGCAGCCTTGCCAAATCCCCCAGCCTGAACAATGCGAACAAATATTTCCATCGCTTTCAAACGGTTCATTCTGCCTCCGGTCATAAGAGAGGTTCAGCGGAGGATGTACAGGTATCACAATAATTGCATCAGATGGATAAATATGGCGTGGTTTTTATGGGGTGAAAAAACAAACGTTAAAATAGATGTTTTATATCAATATGTTATATTGATATCGGATTTCTCTATTTTTTGATTATTCCATTTTTGAGAATTAACTGCGCAGGATTGCTTCATAGTCAATGGCGGTAAAGCTGCGTATCCAGCACCTATCAGTTGTTCGGGATGATCCCGGTTATTTGAAAAGGAAATGGATATGACAGACGAGAATACAGCACCAAAAGAACCGATCCTTGTGCTTGGTGCAGGTCAGCTTGGATTTGCGGTTTTGCGCGAATTGGCACCGCGACTTGATCCGGAAAAGCAGCCTTTGTCCGTGCTGGTTGCGCCGGGGATGACCCGATCGCAAAAGGAAATGGACCGTGAAATCGTCGCGCAATTAAACCAATGGGGCGCGGAGGTTATCGAGATTGACCTGCGCGATGTATCGGTTGGCGACCTGGCGGACCGGTTTCGGTCGTTCCATACGGTCGTCAGTTGTACCGGTTTCGTCGGCGGCAAGGGCACACAGCTTAAAATTACCGATGCGGCTCTTGATGCCGGTGTGACACGATATTTCCCGTGGCAGTTCGGTGTTGATTACGACATCGTCGGGCGCGGAAGCCCGCAGGATGTTTTTGACGAGCAATATGATGTTCGGTTGTTGCTTCGCGCGCAGAACAAAACCGAATGGGTTATTATTTCGACCGGTATGTTCACGAGCTTTCTATTCGAGCCAAGCTTTGATGTTGTCAATCTTGACAGGAAAACGATAAACGCGCTGGGGAGTTGGGACACAAAGGTCACGGTCACAACACCGGAAGATATCGGAATATTGACCACCAAAATCATTCTGGCAAAGCCGCGTTTTGCCAATGAAGTTGTTTTTGTGGCGGGTGATACTGTTTCCTATGGCCAGCTTGCCGCGATTGTCGAAACCGTGACTGGCGAGGTATTCCGAAAGACAGAACTGACCCACGAGGTTCTTGGGGAATCCCTGAGACGTAACCCGAATGATGTTATGGGCAAATATCGTGCGGCTTTTGCGCAGGGTGATGGCATGCATTGGGATAAGGCCAAAACGTTTAACACCGTTAACAATATCCCGACAACCGATGTTGAAGGCTGGCTGCGTGCAAACCTTGGCGATAAATAAGAATTCGGCAGGTTTGGATTTTTTGGCCGTCTGACCAGGTGATACGGCGAGGGATTGCTCAAGGCACCCTCGCCAGACGGCTAAGAGACCACGGGAGCAGAATATTCGATGAAAACTTTTTGAAATTAGCGTTTGACCTGAAGTTAGGTTGAGGTCGTATCGTCCGGGGCAGTGATGATATATGCCTTGCACGGAGCCCCCGATGAACAATTGTTTGCAAATTCGCCCCGATACTTTGCCCCGACATCTGCCCCGACATCAGAGCGGTGCCGCAAATGCGGTTGATCTGGATGCCTATTTTGCCCGGATCGGCTATGACGGGCCGCGTGAGGCGAGCCTTGAAACCCTGCGCGCTCTTTTGGCCCGTCATATCGCGACCATCCCGTTCGAGGCGATGGATGTTTTGTGCGGGGTCGGGGTGGATCTTGCGCCCGGTGCGATTGATGCCAAGCTGATCACCGGGCAGCGCGGCGGGTATTGTTTCGAGCAAAACGGCCTGTTCAAACGGGTTTTGAGCGCACTGGGTTTTGCCGTTGAGGGGTTGGCCGGGCGGGTGATGTGGATGCAGCCCGAAGACGCGCCGATGCCGCCAAGGTGCCATATGGCGTTGCGGGTGGTGATTGACGGGGCGGCGTGGCTGGTGGATGTCGGGGTGGGCAGCACGGTGCCCGATGCGCCGTTACTGATCGATACCGGGATGGTGCAGGTGACGGCGTTTGACCGGTATCGCCTGCGACCGGTCGGGGATGATTTGCGCCTTGAGATGCAGATCGGGACGGTGTGGCAACCGGTTTATCAATTTTCCCCTGCCCCGGTGCCCGATATCGATTATCAGGTGATGAACTGGTATGCCAGCACCCATGACAAATCGGTGTTTCGCCATAATCTGACCGCATCCCTGACCACGCCAACGGCGCGGTTTTCGCTGCAAAACAATCGCCTGACGGTGCGACCCCGGCATGGTGCGGCCGAACGGCATTTTTTGACGGCGGATGAACTGGAACAGGTGTTGGACGATATTTTTGGCCTGCCGGTTGATCCGGCATGGCGGGCGGCGATTGAGCGGGTTTGCGAGGCCGCACCCGACCTTTGAGGTAACAGCAAGGCCGCGCCCAGGGAGACAGACGCGGCCTTGCTTGCCGGGATCAAGGATCACGGGGGTGGACGTGATCAGGTGCCATTCGCCCCGGAGGTTTCCTTGGTGGTTTCCTCGGGGGCCTTGATCACCGGCGGGAGGCGCAATTCGCTGTTGCGGTCGAAAATATGGGTTTTGTCGATGTCAAAGGCGATGTGAATGGTGCTGTCGATGGCAAAGGCCGGGCGGTCCATCGTAAAGATTTTCAATTCATGCCCGGCCAGCGTGACATGGATCAGGGTTGAAAGCCCCATCGGTTCGATCAGATCGACACGGGCGGGCAAGGCGCCCGGCGTTTCCGGGGCGGCGATGGCAACATGTTCGGGCCGGGCGCCAAGGGTGATTTCCTGCCCGGCATAAAGACCGGGGCGCGGGGCGACAGGCAGGATATGGCCATCGGCAAAGCGGATCGCCGATGTGGTATCGGTTTTGATACAGGTGCCGTGCAGGAAATTCATCGCCGGGGAGCCGATGAAGCTGGCGACGAAGATGTTGGCCGGATGATCATAGATTTCAATCGGCGTTCCGACCTGTTGAATGATGCCGTCATGCATGGCGACAATGCGGTCGGCCATTGTCATGGCTTCGATCTGGTCATGGGTGACATAGACCGATGTGGCGTTCAGCCGCCGATGCAATTTGCGGATTTCGGTGCGCATCTGTTCGCGCAGGCGGGCATCCAGATTTGACAATGGTTCGTCAAACAAAAAGGCCCGGGGTTTGCGGACAATGGCGCGCCCCATCGCCACCCGTTGACGCTGCCCGCCCGACAGCGCCTTGGGCCGACGGTCCAGCAAGGCATTCAGACCCAGAATTTCCGAGACACCGGCCAGCGATTCCGCAATGCGTTCCTTTGCGGTTTTGCGCAGGGTGAGGGCGTAGCTCATATTCTGGGCGACGGTCATATGCGGATAAAGCGCATAGGATTGAAACACCATCGCAATATCGCGGTCTCTGGGTTGCAGATCATTGACGATGTCATCGCCGATGCGGATATCGCCCGATGTGATATCTTCCAGCCCGGCAATCATGCGCAGCAAGGTTGATTTGCCGCAGCCCGATGGCCCGACCAGCACAATGAATTCACCATCGGCAATGGCAAGGTCGATACCATGCAGCACATGGACAGCCCCGTAACTTTTGCGGGCATTTGCAATTTCAATCGAAGCCATTTGGGTTCCCTTATCCTTTGACCGCGCCAGCTGTCAGGCCCTGCACCAGATAACGCTGGATCAGCAGGAAGAACAGGCAGGCGGGAACAAGTGCCAGCACACCGGCGGCCATCATCTGGCCGAAATCGACACTGAATTTTGATACGAATGACAGAAGCCCGACCGGGAAGGTCGAAGCACTTTCACTGCTGACCAGCATCAGGGCGAAGAGAAGTTCGCTCCATGCGGCGGTAAAGACAAAGCCGAGCGTTGCGGCCACACCGGGCAGGGTCAGCGGCAGGATGATCTTGCGGAAGGCTTCAAAGCGGGTATTGCCGTCAATCATGGCGGCTTCTTCCAGATCGCGCGGGATGCCGTCAAAAAACGACTGCATCAGAAAGGTCGCAAACGGCACATTGAACGCCGTATAGACGATGATCAGGCCGGTCAGACTGTCGGTCAGGCCAAGCGGGGCCAGAATGCGAAAAATCGGCGCAATCAGCATCACCAGCGGAAACATCTGGGTGATCAGCATCAGGGCGATGATCACCACCTTGCCGCGAAAGGCAAAGCGCGAAAAGGCATAGCCGGTCATGGCGGCGATGATGGTGGTGATAAAGGCCGTGCTGCCCGATACAATCACCGAATTGAGAAAGAAATGCGGAAAGCTGCTTTTGGTCAGGACAAATGCGTAATTGTCCCATGTGATCCGCGACGGCCACATCCGCACCCCTTCGGTATAGAGGATGTCATTGGGCGTCACCGAAACCTTGAGCAACCAGAACAGCGGAAACAGGGCAAAGGCGACAAAGGCCGCAATCATCAGATAATGCGTGGCCCAATAAACGGTTGTTCCAAGGCGGGATCGTCCGGACAGAACCATGACCGAATTCCTTTGCGGGTTTCAGGAGGAATGCGACATCGCACGGCGCAACGCGATGACCGACAAGGCATAGGCCAGCAACAGGACCAGCAACACCGCCGCAATCGCCGAGGCATAGCCGAAATCGAGACGGCGAAAGGCCTGGGTGAAGATGTAACTGGCGACGATCTGGGTGGAATCCGCCGGGCCGCCATTGGTCATCACCACAATCAGATCGGCGAAATTGGCAATCCAGATGGTGCGCAACATCAGGGTGATGGCGATGGTCGGGGCGAGAAACGGCAGGGTGATGCTGAAAAACTGCTGACGGGTGGTTGCCCCGTCAATCGCGGCGGCCTCGTACAGATCGGACGGGATGGATTGCAGGGCGGCCAACAAGGTGATCGCAAAAAACGGAATGCCAAACCAGATATTGGCGACAATCGGCCCCCACATCGCAAGGTCCGGGTCGGACAGGATGTTAAAGGGGCTGTCCATGATGCCAAGGGCGGTAAACCAGTGCGGCAACGGCCCCACCACCGGATTGAACAACCACGCCCAGTTCAGCCCCGACAGGAAGGTCGGCACCGCCCACGGCAAAAAGACCAGCGCCTGCACCAGCCGCCGCCCGACAAAATGCCGGTTCAGCAACAGGGCGAGGATCAGCCCCAGCGAAAACTGAAACAGCAATGACCCAAAGGTCCACCATGCGGTATTGAGCAGGGCCTGAAAAAAGGCGCTGTCTTGCATCAGGGTTTGGAAATGGGCCAGACCGATGAAGCCGCCGCTAAACGGGTTGAGAATACGGATATCGCGAAAGGCATAGGACAGGCCCAGCACCAGCGGCATCAGCATCACCGCCACAATCAGAATGATTGCGGGCGACACATATAAATACGGTTCAAGAATGCCGGACCATTTGCGGGAGAGAACGCCCCGCCTTGCGACGGGACGTTTTCCGGCGTCAGCCAACAGGGTCACTGGGCTGCCAACCATTTTTTCTGGGCCGGGGTCAGATATTCGGCCCATTGTCTGGCCAGTTCTTCGGCACTGATCCGGTCCAGCATGGCTTCCTGACTGGTGCGTACCACAAGGGAATCCTTGAAAAAGGCGAATTCTTCCAGATGGGTCGGCATAACGGTCGGAAAGACATCGGGGTCGGACAATTCGGCAAACCAGCCTTCAAATTGCGGGGTGGCATAAAACGGATCGGATTCCGCCCCTTCGTAAATTGGCAGGGCACCGATGCGTTTGTTCCATTCCAGATTGGATTCCCGGCCCGACAGGTGGGAAATCAGGCCCCATGCCGCATCCTTGTTTTCGCTGGCTGAAAACATCGACCATCCGGCATAGCCGATTGTCGGAAAGGCCTTGCCCGACGGACCCTTGGGCATGGTGGTGACGCCGAAATCATCCGGGTTCATGCGGCTGGCAATGGCGATCAGGGCGTCGGGATCCTGATCGAGCATGGCACAGGTGCCGGAATAAAATCCGCTGACGATTTCGTTAAAGCCCCAGTTCAGGCTGTCCTTTGGGGCAAGACCGTCCTTGTAAAGTTGGGTCAGATAGGCAATGCCATCCTGCCAGCCGGGGGAATCAAAGGTGCTGTTGCCGTCCGGCGTGAAAAAATCGTTCGACCCGGCGGCGGTGGCACCAAACATCACCCAGCCATTCAGGCCACCCGGCCCGCCGCGCATGCAATAGCCATATTTGCCCGGTGTTGCCGATATTTTTTCGGCAATGGCGCGGAATTCCTCAAGGGTTTGGGGCGGTTCTTCCACGCCTGCCTCGGCGAACATTTTTTTGTTGTAAAACAGGGCACGCAGATAAAACCCGTAAGGCAGCATATAGGCTTCGTCCCCGGCGGCGCGGGCGAATTCAAGGGTGCGGCTGTTCAAGCCATTGGTCGCATCCCAGTTATCGAGATAGGGTTCGAGGCTTTCGAGCATGTTGTTATTGGCATAGAGCGTCAGCCAGGTATCGGGCATTTCAACAATATCGGGCAATTGCCCGGCCGAGACCATGGTGGCGAATTTTTCAAAGGCCTGCCCCCAGGGCAGCGAGATGATTTCGACAGTGACGCCGGGGTTTGCCTGTTCATATTCGGCGACCAGACCCTTGAGGGTTTCGGTGCGTTCCGGGCTGGTGATGACTTCCACCAGTTTAAGCGTGGTGTCGGCATGGGCCTGACCGGTCAGAACAAAGGATGTGACGCCGGCCAGAAGAATTGTTTTCCAGTTCATGTGAAGTCCCCTGTTGTGGACGTTTGATCATTGGAGGGGTTAATCCCAGGCACTTTTTTGGGCACTTATCTCAGGCTGGCCTCGATCGCCTGTTTGAGGTCCGACCATTGGTCGTCCGGGTTTTCGAGGCCGATATGCAGGCGGACCAGCTGTTCGGGCACGCCAAAGCGCAGCGCCGAATTGGGGCCGCCGGTCTGAACCCGCGTTACCTGTGCGGGAACAACAAGGCTTTCATGTCCGCCCCAACTGACACCGATCTTGAAAATGCGCAGCGCATTGCAAAAAACCGGGATGTTGATGCGGGGTGAAAATTCAAAGGAAAAAAGCCCCGATGTCCCGTTCAGCCCGTCGGGCAACGGCCCGGCAAGGCCGGGATGATGAAGGGCAACAGTTTCGGGGTGATCGGCCAGTTTTTGCGCAATCATCAATGCGGATCGTTGATGTTCGCGCATGCGGGCAGGCAGGGTGCGCAGGCCGCGCAACAGCAACCATGCCTCGAACGCCGAAAGTTTGCCGCCCAGATAGGGCAGGATATGCGTGCGCAGCCGGGCGATGAAATCAGACGATCCGGCGACAATCCCGGCGACGACATCGCTATGCCCGCCCAGATATTTCGATGCCGAATGAATGACCACATCGCAGCCCAGCCGGGCCGGGTTTTGAAACACCGGCGAGGCCCAACTGTTGTCGATCATCGATACGGCCCCGTGACGGCGGGCAATGGCAGCAAGGGCAGACAGGTCATGGGTGTGAAACATCCAGCTTGTCGGGCTTTCGAGATACAGCACCCGCGCACCGGGCATGGCGCGTTCCACCGCCGCATGATCGCGGCCATCGACATAATCGACCGTGATATCAAGATCACGCAGCACCATTTCAAAAAACCGGAAGGCATCGGGATAAAGATGTTCGACGGCGACAATGCGGTCGCCCGGCCGCACCACGGAAAGGACCGCCGATGAAATGGCGGCCATACCCGATGCAAAACCCAGGGCATCGTCGCAGCCTTCGAGGGCGGCGACTTTTTCCTCGAAGGCGCGCACGGTGGGGTTCAGGCCGCGGCTATAGACCGGGCGGGTTTTCTGCCCGGCATAGGTTTCGGCCATTTCCTCGAACGAGGAAAAGGTAAACAGCGAATTTTGAAAAATCGGTGGCACCACGGCACCGGCAATGTGGGGTTCGTCATAGGCGACAATGGTGGCGGCCGCACCAAAGACGTCTTTATGATTGTTGTTCATTGGACATTCTCACAATGTCGTTTTCGACGATTTCCAGGATGGCGATGGTATGGGCGCGGGCGGCTTTGGGGTCGTGGCGCGCGATTGCGTCAAACAACATGCGGTGAAATTCAAAGGAATCACGGGCAAAATCGGGCCGGTTGAAGGGCTGGGCGAAAAAGGATTCAAATGCGGCGCGCATCTGGCCCAGCAATTGTTCAAACAACGGATTGCCCGACGCCCGGTAAATCGACAGATGGAACAACAGATCGGCCTGACCGGCGGTGCCTTTTTCCAGATGTTCGGCTTCCATTACCTCAAGGGCGGTACGCATTTTTGCGATGTCATCGGCACTGGCACGTTTGGCGGCCAGCATGCTGGCCTCGATCTCCAATCCGCGCCGGACTTCAAGCGTTTGCAGCAGGCCGTCGCGCTGGGTGGCGATTGACAGCGGCATGAACACGGTTTTTTCGCTGAGCGCGCGTTTCAGATAGGTGCCCGACCCGCGCCGGATTTCGACAATGCCCAGTGCCTGTAGATGACCGATGACTTCGCGGATGCTGGAACGGCCGACTTTCAACCCGGCCATCAATTCGCGTTCGGGCGGCAACTGGTCGCCGGGCTGAAGGTTTGATTGAACGATATAAAGGGTCAGGGCTTCCAGAATCGCATCGCGACGCCCGGAAGAATCAATTGGTCGAATGGCAAGCCCCATCGGTTGTGGCACATCGCACCTGCTTTAACGTGATCCTGTTGGTTCGCCCGGATCGACATTTGGTATGTCGTCAGACGTCAGACCAATTTCAGGATTGAATCGGTTCAAGTCAAGAAAAATGAAACGAGCGGTGATGTTTTTATGGGGGGAGGGCGTGGCGATGGTCTGGCCGGGCGGATCAGTAACGCAGCAAAAGACCGTGCTTTTCGACAAGGCGGGCATAGGTGCCGTCTTTTTTGACGGCATCAAGGGCGCGGTTGAAGCGGACGAGCAGCCTGTCATTTTGCGGATAATCGCGGGAGGTCATCAGATGCAGGCCGCCGCCATCGATCAGGGGTTTTTCAACGGTTTTGAAACGGGCGGCGATGTCGGGCGGGAAAATCTGCCCGATCAGATACCAGCCAAGCGTTGTGGACAGCGGAACCAGATCGATGCGGCCCAGATACAGACGCCGCAGATTTTGTTCCTCGGAATGGGCGAAATCGGTATCCAGCCCGGCCTGTTCAAACCAGTGTTCGTAATAATATCCGTAAATGCCGCCCATGCGCAGGCCTTTGAGGTCTTCCAGTTTTTCATACAGAATCGGCGGGCGTGTGCCATCTGGGTCATAGGTGAAAAAATGGGCGTCGGAGAAATAGATCGTTTCGGAAAAATCATGGATTTTGAGGCGGTCCTCGTTGGGGGTGTAGGGGAAGGTGCCCCATGCCTGACCGGTGGCGACTTCCTGTTCACCGCGCCGCCATGGCATGAAGCGGATATCAAACTGCACGCCCATCCGGTCGCCGATTGCGTCAAACAGATCGGGCAGGAAGCTGTTATCGGCCCCGGCGATGGCATAGGGCGGATAATCATTGGTGACGACAACCAGTGTTTCGGTCATCGGCGGTTCGATCCTTGATGGTTCGGAGGCGCGCGCGGTCATTGCCGTGAAAAACAGCACAAGACCAAAAGAGACTGCGCGGGTGCGAAGGATCATGCCGATGCCTTTGCATGTAAAAATTAAACTTAAGGTTATATAGGAAGCGAAAATGTCATTTATAGGGGGTGCGACAAAAGACGCCCCGCATCGGGGAATGCGGGGCGTCTGACGGGCAGGATGTGGGGCCGGTCCGGGATCAGTTCGCGTTGGCGGCCTCGATGATCAGATCGGCGACGGCTTGCGGGTGCGAGATCATCACGACATGTGATGCCCCCTCGACCGTGACGGTTTTGCGTGATCCGGCACGGTCGGCCATGAATTGCATGGCGGCAACCGGGATGTTTTTATCCGCCGTGCCAAAGATATGGTAGGACGGCAACACCTTCCATGACGGATCGCCCAGAGGTTCGTTGAGGGCGGCGTCTGTCACCGGGCGCTGTGCGACGGCCATCAGGCGGGCGCGTTCAACCGGCAGGTCGGCGGCGAACTGGGCATGGAATTTGGCCTGATCGATGTAAAGATCATGGACGCCGTCGCCCAGCGGAACCGGTGCGGCCAATGCCTCGCCCAATGTGCCGCCGGGGAATTTCCCGGACAGTTCGGCGATGGTTTCGCCCTTTTCAGGGGCAAAAGAGGCGACAAACACCAGCGATTTGACATTGGTGGCCCCGTTGGCCGCCGTGTCGATCACCGGCCCGCCGTAAGAATGGCCGACCAGAACAACATCACCGTCAATCGTATCGATGATGGAACGGGCATGGGCCGCATCAGCGGCAACACCGCGCAGCGGGTTGGCGACGCTAATGACCGGGTATCCGGCATCCAGAAGAATGCCCGATACGGCATCCCAACTGTCCGACGCCGCAAAGGCCCCGTGCGCCATGACGATGGTCGGGCGTTTTGCCGCAGTTTCGGCGGCGGAGGCGGCGGTCTGGGCGGTCAGCATGGCGGCGGTGATGGCGGCGGCCTTGACCAGATTTTTGACATTCAACATTTCATCTCTCCGTGTGGCCGGTTCCGCCGGAATGGCGGGGCACCGTGTTGCGATGAGATGCTTGTAACGCGCAAAATTAATTATCGCAATATTAAATCGTGTGCGATTTAATCAAATGGCAGTCACATGATTGTGAGGTTGCGGGAAGGGGCGGGGACAGTGGCAGGTGGCGCGCCCTAGAATTTCATGCGGAAACCGGCACCAAAGGCGTGTTCGCGGTTGTTTTCCGATATTGAGGGCTGGTAGTCGGCATATAGGCTCCATCCGTCATCATCAGCCAGCGCCATGCCGAGATTGCCGACCAGCGTATCGCGGTCGGTTTCGCTGCCTGCGACCGTGAAGGAGGATGTGCCGGTAAAGGCCAGTGTGGTGCTGTTGGCTGTCGGCCCAAGGTGATGGTCCCAGCCGAGCCGGAATTGCGGGATCAGGGTTTTGCCATTGCCGGTTTCATACAGGCCCGCCATCCGCAGGCCAAGGCTTGCGGTGCCGGTCAGGGTGCTGTCAGACGCGCGTGACAGATTGGCCGATCCGGCCCCGGTTTCGGTAAAGGCGTCATGATCGTTCCAGAGCACGCCCAGCCCGCCATAGGGCGCAACCCGCCAGTTATGGGCAACGTCAAATCCCCTGGCCAGTTCAAGATTGGCATTGAGCGCGTTGTCGGTGTAATCCGCCGTTGCCGTGCGATCAATGCCGCCAAAATCAAGGTTACGGCGGCTGTCATTTGCCGTTCGGGTCCATCCGGCCTGCCCGGAAAGCCGCAAGTCATTGCCAAGATCGTGCGTACCATAAAACCCGGCCATGAAATTGTGGCTATCGAGGGTGGCATCCCGGCCAGCCTGACGGTTTTTGGCGTCGGCATAACCGAAATAGCCCCCCAGAATGGTGGTGTCGGAAAGCTGTGTATCAAAGCCGCCAACCATGCCGGTCCATTGGTAATCGGTGGTGTCGGCATTGCCATCGCCGTCGATCCGGCCGGTTGCCCCGATGGCCTGAAGCCAGATGGCGGAGGCGGCCTGTGGCACATTTTCAGCCCCCAGCGACAGCATGTTTGCGTCACTGGCATATATTTCACTGTCACTTGCCATCGGGCCGGAACGGGCAAAGCCGGTAAGTGCTGCGGGGGACAGGGTGCTGGCGGCGACAAGGGACCCGCTGGTGGTGTCAATGCTGCGGTTGCGGTTCAGATCGGCAAGGCGCGCCCCGATCTGGCCGGTGGCCTGATGGGTGATGCGGTCATTCAGGGCGGCGGCATAGATATCGCCCGAGAGCTGTTGATAGGCGCGCTGTGCCCCGGCATTCGTCAGGCCGAGAATGGCGTTGCTGATGGTGGTGCCGTCCGTGTCCGAAAGGTTGCCGATCTGGCCTGCGACGGCTTTTTGATTAGGGGTTGTGGCAATGTCGGTAAAGCTGCTGGCGTTGCGTGTCAGTGTCAGGGAGACATCATTACCGGTGCCGCCGACGGTTGAACGGGCGGCGTCATAAAAGGCAAGCTGATTGTCAATCGTTGCGAAATCGCCGGTAATCGCATCAACGCCATCATTTTCGATGATCACGTAACTATAGGTGGTTTGACCGGAGAAATTGTTACCCGATACGCCTTTGACCCGCAGCGTCGAGCCGGTGATATCGACCGTGCCGGTCACGATGACCTTGTCGGAATTGCCGGCATCATCCACCTCGATCTCGAGGATGGAACCGGCATTGAGGACATAGGCACCATTGACGGTTTGTGTGCCGATGGAATTGCCCGGCGCATGAATGCCGCCAGAGGAAATCGTGGTGGCTGCGAGGGTTCCCGTGCCGCCAAGGGTGGCACCGTTCGCAACCGTGAGTGCCGAGGTAATCGACCCGTCAACCGAAAGGCGTCCTGCCGAGACGGTCGTGGTGCCGGAATAGGTGTTGGCCGCACTGAGTGTGACGGTGCCGGTCCCGGTTTTGGTCAGCGCGCCGGTCCCGGCCAGAACGGCACTGATCGTGCCCGACCGGGTATCGAAGGTGCCCGATGATGACAATGTGCCGTTTGACACGGTTGCACCATTGAGTGTGATGGTGCCGGTTCGGGTCTGTGTCGTCGTGCCGAGATCAAGTGTTCCGCCGGTCAGGTTAAGCACCCCGGCGGCATCCCCGAGTGTTCCCGATCCTGACAGGGATAATGTGCCCGCCGAAAGGTCTGTTGCGCCGGTATAGGTGTTGGCCGCACTTAATGTGACGGTGCCGGTTCCGGTTTTGGTCAGTGCGCCGGTCCCGGCCAGAACGGCACTGATCGTGCCTGACTGGGTCGCGAAAGTGCCCGATGATGACAATGTGCCATTTGACACGGTTGCGCCATTGAGTGTGATGGTGCCGGTTCGGGTCTGTGTCGTCGTGCCGAGATCAAGCGTTCCGCCGGTCAGGTTAAGTGCCCCGGCGGCATTTCCAAGTGTTCCCGATCCTGACAGGGATAATGTCCCGGCCGAAAGATTTGTTGCACCGGTATAGCTGTTGGCGGCACTGAGTGTCAGGGTGCCTGCGCCGTTTTTGGTTAGTGCCCAGCTTCCGGTGCCGCCCGATCCGGCCTGATCGGTGATGGTATTGGCAAGGGTTTGCGTGTTGCCGGTATCAGGATTGAAGGTCAGGGTGCCGCTGCCTTGCAGGAAAACACCATCGCCAAAGGCAGAGCCGCTCTGGGCCGTGCCCGCCGCACCGGTTCCGCCGGTTCCGCCAGTGACGGTGTTGTTATTGACGGTCAGGGTTCCGGCAATGGTCAGGGTTGCACCTTCCATGACAAAGATTGCGCCCCCGGCACCAAGGCCACCACCCCCGGCAGCCTGAGCGACGGTACCGCTCGAGACACCGTCGCCAGCCCCAAATCCGCCCTGACCGACATTGGCGGTGCTGCCAAGGCCGCCGCCACCACCCCCGCCACCAAAACCGCCATCGCCCCGGAATGCGCCACCCCCGCCGCCAAAACCGCCAGTGCCAGAATTGCTGCCGCCGCCACCAAAACCGCCATCGGGGTCGTCGGTTAACGAGCCATCGGTGCCGTTGACACCGCCGCCTGCGGGGAAGTTATCACCCGTGCCACCGCCGCCGCCATTATTGCCACCCGTGCCGCCACCGCCGCCGGAATTGACGCCATCCCCACCGGCACCTTCGCCCTGGGCGATCCCGTCGCCGCCATTTCCACCATTTGATCCACCGGTTGCCCCGCTGCCAAGGCCGCCGCCGCCGCCGGAAATGCCACCGGCAGCAACGCCGCCATCGCCCCCCATGCCGCCGCCGCCGCCAGTGATCCCCGCTGCGGTTTGTGCGCCGCCATCACCGCCGGTTGCGGCGTTGTTTTGCGCGACAAGATTGCTGATGGTGACGCTTGCGCCATCCTTGACGAACAGCGCACCGCCAAGCCCGGCGCCGCCGCCTGTGGCCTGGCCTGCGTCGCCGCCGGAAGCAACGGCGTTTTCAATGGTCAGGTCGTTGATTGCCACGGTGCCGGAATAAACGAACAGGCCGCGAAACGCGTTATTGCCACTGAGCGTATTGCCATTCCCGTTCAGCGTGATGTTGCTGTTCAGCGCGTTCAGATCGCCGCTGGTCAGCGTGATGGTGCCCAGACCGTTCTGGACATCGATGGTGTTGGTGCCGCCCGCAGCATTGGCATCAAAAATCGCCTGACGTAGCGAACCGGCACCGCTATCGGCGGTGTTGGTCACATTGAAAGTTGCGGCCTGTGCCGATCCTGCCGGTGCGGTGCATAACAGGATCAGGGGGACAAGGCCGTATCGGGCATGCGCAAAGATACCGCGCCAGCAGGAGAATTGACGTGCCCGCCGGGATGGTTGATGCAGGCCCATATGAAAGCACGCCTTCGGTCATGAGAAATGATGATTTCCCATTCCTTTGGGCGACTTTTGAGAAGGGCACAACCCGCTATCTGAGGCCGTGGACTTTATTCTGCGCAATGTGGATATCGGGTTGCGCAAAGTGGATGTTTGGCAGATTTTTTGAGATAAAAGGACCATCCGTCGGCAGGGGGCGGGGCCGCCACCCGACCGGATCAGTTCGCCGGTTTGGCATCGGCCTTTTGGGAAAGATCGCCGAGATAGGCCAGCAGATCGGCGATGGTTTCCGGGGCCAGGGAGAATTCGGGCATCATGGTGGCGTCATGGCCGACGGTGATGCCTTCGGCCAGGGCTTCCTGAAGGTTTTCAAGCGGCCATTTCTGACCGAAACTGGCCAAAGGCGGGGCGTTCTGGATGGCGGGATTGGGGGCCGGGTCCCCTGCAAATTCGGTATGGCAATTCAGGCAGGTGGTTTGGGCGATGGTCCGGCCCTGATCGATGCTGCCTTGCAGGTCGGGGGCATTTTCCGGGGAATCGGGCAGCGGGGGCACCGGGCTGTCGGATGTATCGGGGGGGCCGCCTGCGGTCGCAAGGCCGGGGGAAAGCACAAGCAGAGCCGTCAGCAAAAACGGAAACAGAAAGGCAGATGCGGGGCGCATGGCGGTCTCTTTGCAAGATGTTGTTTCGGTGCGGGTCGATCATTCCCTATGTGGTAGCGGATTTTGCCGGGTTCGGAAAGTGTCGGGGTGAGATCCAAAAGCTATTGATAATTAGTCTTAACTTCGATAGGTACATCATCGCGGCGTAAGAGTGCCCGTTTACGCCCGATCAAAAGGAAGATGTACCTTTGCCGGGAAGCCCGACCCCCCTTGCCCTGTTTGTGTCCCATCGTGCGGCGCTGGTGAATTATGCCTGCCGGATTACCGGCAATTGGGGGCAGGCCGAGGATCTGGTGCAGGAAGCGTGGTTGCGGTTTGATGCGGCGTCGGACGGGCGGTTGATCGAGGATGCCACCGGGTATTTATACCGCATCGTGCGCAATCTGGCCTTTGACAGCCGACGCACTATGGCCCGTGAAAGCCGCATGACCAGTTCGGCCGATTTTGACGAAATTGCCCGTATATCGCCCGATCCCGCCGCCGACCCGGAAACCGTCGCCCTTTATCGGGATGAATATGAAACCGCGATGGCGGCCCTGGCCGAATTGCCCGAACGCACGCAGATTGCCTGTGAAATGCACCGGTTTGGCGGGGCGAAATTGCGCGAAATTGCCGCGTTTCTGGGAATTTCGGTGCCGCTGGCGCACAAGTTGGTGGCGGAAGGGATTGATCATTGCAAGCAGCGTCTGGGCCGGTCATGACGGTTTTTGCGAAAATTTATAGAAAAAAGCCCGGTCGATGCGTTTAGTAAGAAGGGGCGTTTTAAACGCAAACCCGCATGGCGGGATATTGGGGATCATCGGGGCAGCGATACGGGCAATTGCCGGAACCGGTCAGGGATCATGACACGCATGAAAAGACATACCGACCCGATCCGGGACAAGGCATCAAAAGAGGCGACCGGCTGGTTGATCCTGTTGCAGGAAGACCCCGACGATATGGAGGTGGCGCAGCAGTTTCAGGACTGGTGCAATGCCAGCCCCGCCCATCTTGTCGCATGGGAGGAAACCCGTCATGCCGCCGGTCTGATGGCGCAGGGGGTGCCAAGGCATGCCGGGCGCTGGCAACCGTTTCTGAGTGCAAGCCGCGATGCGGTGGCCCATCCGGTCGCCAGCAATGACAACCGGCGGGGATGGCGGCGGGTGCTGGGCGGATTGGCGATTGCGGCATCCCTGCTGGTGGCGGTGATGGCCGGGCCGGGAATTGTCATTGATTTTCAGGCCGATTACAGCACGCAAACGGCGGAAACGCGGGCCATCGTTCTGGCCGATCAGAGCGTTGTCATGCTGGCCCCGCAAAGTGCCATCCGGGTGCGGTTTGAAGGGGGCGAACGCCAGATCGATCTGTTGCGCGGCGAAGCGTTTTTCGAGGTGACACCCGATGAAAGGCACCCGTTCCGGGTATCGTCAGACAGTATTGATGTTACGGTTCTGGGCACGGGGTTTGATGTCCGGCGCGGGGAAAACGGCACGGATGTGGCCGTGGAACATGGTCTGGTGCGGGTGGATATGGAGGACGGGGAGGCGCCCCTTGCCGATATGCTGACGGCGGGGCAACGCGCTCGCGTGTCATGGGCGGGCGATGTGGTGCGTGATGATGTGCCTGACGGGCAGATTGCGACATGGCGGCATCAGCAACTGATTGCGCAGGATCAGCCCCTGTCAACCGTGATTGACGGTCTGCGCCGGTATTATCCCGGTACTATCCTTATTACCGATGCGGCCCTTGCCCGGCGACCGGTGACGGGGGTTTATCATCTTGCCGATCCGCTGGCCGCCTTGCGCGGGATTGCGCGGGCGCAGAATGCCGTTATCCGGCAGGTGACGCCGTGGGTTATTCTGGTGTCGGCATCCTGAAAACCTGTTCAATCTCAATAATTTAAAAAAATCCGGAACTTTTTTTGAAAAAACAATCCCGACAGGCGTTTTGTGTCTTATGCGCGAATGAGAAGCGTTTTTATTCTCATTCGCATTGAGCAGATGACCTGAAACGGAGATGACAGAATGTCTACAGGGGAAAAAGCGGGGATGCGGGGGTGCCGCCTGAGGCTGGTTTTGACCGGGGCGCTGATGATGACGACGGCGCTTGTCCCGGTCGTGATCGCCACACCGGCATTGGCACAGCAGCAAGGGGTGACCGGTGGTGCGTCCGGCGTGCTGGATGGTCAGCATGATTTCGATATTGCGGCCCAGCCAATGACCCGTGCCCTTGCCCTGTTCGGGCAGCAATCGGGATTGCAGATTACCGTGGACGGGGCGCTGGTGCGCGATGTGACGGCACCGGAAATTCGCGGCAACATGACACCGGCGCAGGCGCTGGACCGGATGTTTGCCGGGACCGGGCTGTTTTATACCGTGGCCGATGATGCGACGATTGTGGTTGATCAGGTGGCGCAAGGGGCAGGCGATGCGGATGGCACCCTTGACCCGGTGCGGGTTGAAGGCCATGCCGGAAGCGATACGGCCTTTGGCCCCTATGGCCCGACAACCGAAAGCTTTGTCGCCGGGCGCAGCAAGACGGCCTCGAAAACCGATACGCCGATTCTGGATGATCCAGCCGCCGTTTCGGTGATTACGCAAAAGGAAATGGAAACCCGCAATGTGCAGGATGTGCAGCAGGCGGTGGCCTATACCGCAGGCGTGCAGGCGGGCGAATATGGATCGGATGTGCGCTATGATTATGTGCGTATCCGGGGATTTTATTCGTCGCTTTCGACCTATCGCGACGGGTTGTCGTCGCGCAACTATAATTTCACGACCGCGCGGCAGGAACCCTATGGGCTTCAGCAGGTTGATGTTTTGAAAGGATCGACATCGAGCCTGTTTGGCATGAATGGCCCGGGCGGTCTGGTCAATCTGGTGACCAAGCGCCCGCAGGACGAGGAAGGTGGCGAGGTTTTCACGACCATTGGGGAAAACCATGTACGGGGCGGCGGGGATGTGACCGGCCCGGTTGCGCAAGACAGCAACTGGACCTATCGCCTGACCGGGATGTGGCAGGATGCGGAACGCAGTCAGGATTATTCGCAGGATGACCGCCTTTATGTGGCACCGGCCTTTACCTACAAGCCGAAGGCGGGAACGGAACTGACGATCCTGACCAGCTATAGCAAGCGTGAAAGCAATCTGGGTTATGGTTTTCCGACCGGGATTGAAACCAGCCGTGATGCCTTTTTCGGCGAACCGGATTTCAACACATTCGATACCGAAGAAACCAATCTGGGATATGAATTTTCCCACCAGATTACCGACAAGCTGCAATTCCGGCAGAATGCGCGCTATACCCATGTCGATCTGGATTACGAGACAGTTTATCTGAACGATACCACACCGCTGGGCAATCGTTGGGCCTTTGCGATTTATGGCGAGCTGGACCGTTTTGCCATCGACAACCAGATGCAATATGACACGGCGATTAACAAAAACCTCGACAGCAAGACGCTGGTGGGGATCGACTTCAATCGGGATGTGAACCGAGAGAAACGATATGACGGGTCGGCATCGCCGATTGATCCTTACAACCCGTCCTATTGCGGTCTGTCCTGTGTGAACCTTAATTTTACCTCGGATACGGAAATCACCCAGGCGGCCTATGGGCTTTATGCGCAGGAACAATTGACGATTGCCGAAGACTGGATTGCGACCATTGGCGGGCGGTTTGATTATGTTCAAAGCGATACCGACACGCTGAGCAGCGGGGCAACCGAGGAACGCGATGATCATCAATTTACCTCGCGCCTTGGCCTGACTTACAAGGCGAGTGACGAAGTTTCGGTTTACGGGAATTATTCGGAATCGTTCCAGCCGGTTTATGGTAGCACCGCGTCCAGACCGGGCGGTACCAAGCCACAGGAAGGGACGCAATACGAGGTTGGTGTCAAATATCAGCCCGCCGGCATGGATGCGATGTTCACCGCTGCCCTGTTTGATCTGACGCAGGAAAATGTTTCGCAGTGGAACGCAAACACGGCCACCTATCAACAGATTGGTGAAATCAATTCGCGCGGGCTGGAGCTTGAGGGCAAGATGGCGCTTGATGCGCGGACCAATGTGACGCTGGCCTATACCTATCTTGAAGCCGAAATCAAAGACGATGTGGTGACGGCCAATATCGGTAATCGTCCGTCAAATGTCCCCGAACATGCCGCATCGGCATGGATCGATTATACCATCCCCGAAAGCGGGGAGCGGGGGGACCTGACCTTTGGCACCGGGCTGCGCTTTGTCGGGTCGCGCTATAACAATGATGCCAATGCCGATTTGCTGGGATCGCATACGGTGATGGATGCGATGGTGAATTACAAGGTGACGGACAATGTCGATCTGGCGGTCAATGCGACCAATCTGCTGGACCGGGAATATGTATCGTCCAATACATTCGGCAGCCGTTTTTATGGCGATGGCCGCACGGTTCTGGCGACGTTGAAATATAGCTGGTAGGTTTTTTCCGGCTTTACACGGCAAACGGCCGCGCCATTTGGGGCGGCCGTTTTGCTGTTGCGTGGCCCAGACCCGCCTTGCGCAGGCGGGTGGTCCTTTGCGGTGTGTGGAACCTCTGATAGAGTTATCCAAAACCCGGGAGGATAAAATGGATCGGCGTTTGTTGGGGAAGACGGCACTGGTGTTTGGCGGCGGGTCCTGTGCGCCCGGCTGGGGCAATGGCAAGGCGGCGTCGGTTTTGCTGGCCCGTGCCGGGGCGAAGGTGGCGGTGGTCGATATCCACAAGGCGGCGGCAGAAGAAACCGTTGCGCTGATCCTTGAAGAAGGCGGGAACGCCATTGCGCTTGGCGGCGATATCACCCGGCGCGATCAGATTGACCGGGCGGTTCTGACTTGTCGCGAGGCGCTTGGCGAGATTGATGTTTTGCTGAACAATGTCGGGGTGGTGACGGGTGGCGGGCTGGAAGATTTGACCGCTGAACGCTGGCAGGCGGCGTTTGATGTCAATGTCACCGGGTTTTTCCACACCTGTCAGGCGGTAATGCCCGCCATGCGCAAGCGCAAATCCGGGGCGGTGGTCAATATCGGTTCCATCGGCGGGGCGCGCCAGATCGGCATTGATTATCCGGCCTATGCGGCGGCAAAGGCGGCACTGGTGCAACTGACCCGGTCGTTGGCGGTGGAATATGCGCCGCACGGGGTGCGGGTCAATGCGGTGATCCCGGGATTGATCGATACGCCGCTGGTGACGGCGTCGCTGGCGCGGCTGTATGACGGGGTGGAAATCAGCCGCATCATCGCCAAACGTCATGCCCAGGTGCCGATGGGCCATATGGGCGATGCGTGGGATGTGGCGGAGGCCGTGGTGTTTCTGGCCTCCGACGCGGCAAAATATATTACCGGGGCGGATATTCCGGTTGATGGCGGGCTGTCCTGTACGACGCGATAGGCGCGTGTTGTGCGGCTGTCTCAGCCGCCCGTTGCCCGGTCCATGACGGTGACGCCATTGATGATCAGGCGGCCATCGGGCAGCAATTCGATGTTATAGGCGGTGGTTTCCTGGGGGCCGGGGAGACCGGCGGCAAGGCCTTCGACCGCAAAGGGCACCAGCGCACCGAGCAGGGTCGGGCTGGCCGGGGTGCCGATCAGGAATTCCAGACGATCACGGCCGACCAGATTGACATCAAGATCGCCCTGAAAGCCATAACGGGCATTGTCGCGGGCCAGAAGTTGCCCGTCGCCGCGGGCTTCGAGGCCGCGGCCCTCGACATAGATTTCGTCAATCAGGATCGGCTGGCCGCTGGCCGCGGCCTTGCGCCACAGGGCATTGCCGATATCGCGTCGGGTCTGGCGCGGCGATTTGCCGGTCATCATATCGTTGATGCCCTGTTGCAGGATCGGGCGGGCCTCAGTCCATGGCACACCGGCACTGTGGGTTTGCAGGCGCACGGTGCGCGGCTGGATCAGATTGGGCAGCCATAATCCGTCATGGGCGTAATCAAGGCGGGTTTCGCCGTCCGGGCCGGGATAAAGATCAAAGCTGGCCGATTGCACGGCACCCATTTTTTCGCGGTTGGCTCCGGTCCATTCGGACGCCCCCCATGAAATGGTAGCGCGGGTTTCATCCAGCAATACTTTCAGATTGTTCATCAACCAGTGTTTGCGCGACACCGGTTCGTCGCCGACCAGCATGGCCGCCGCCGCATTAAAGGATTTGGGCGTGGCGGTGACATGGTTCCATGCCAGTGTCCCCCGTGCATCGCGCAGGGTTATCTCGCGGGCATCGGTGGTTTTTTCTGCCAGCATTTGGGCGGTTTCGGGCAGGGTCACATCAATATCGACAATATCGGGATTGCCGGTATCGCGCAGGGTGACGGCGACATCGGACATCACCAGTTCGCGGGCCGTGCGGTATCCGGTCAGATCAAGCCGGACATCATCATAATGCAGCGTCACCGCGCCGTTTTCCGTCTGGATGTCGCGTTCGGTCGCATCAATGCCATGCTGCATCAGGATGGCATCGACAATCTGGCGGGCCTTGGCCGGTTCAAGGGCATGGGCCCGGTCGCCCGGAAAGATCACCAGCGACAAGCCGCACAAGGCGGCCATCGGCAAAAGGCGGGAAACAGGCCAAAACGGTTGCGCAAAACGGCTCATGGAAGCGATCCCTGAAAAAAATGATCTGACAGAAATCTATCATGCGCGTCAATTCTGGTGAAGTCAGGGCAGATTTTCAGGAATTTCTGGCGACACCACCCAGGAAAATATCCACGGCACGGGTGGCGCGTTTTGCGATTTCGGCGTCTGAAACCGGCGGGGATGGCGGTTTTTTCAACATGCGATGCAACCATTGTCCCTGAACCATCGAGACCAGTATTTCCGCCGCGTGCGTCGGGTCATCAATCATGATTGCGCCGGTTTTGGCCTGCCGTTCCAGATAGCTTGCCAGACGCGATGTTGTGCAATCGGGGCCGCTGGACAGGAAAGTATCTGTAATGCCGGGAAAATGATGACCTTCGGACAACAGAATTTGGGTGATACGGATCGCATCCTCGGATAGTATTTTGCGGGCCAGTTTGATTGCAAAGTCGGTCAGGGCGTCACGCGGGGGTAAATCGGTTTCGAGTGCGATCAGCAGTTCGACCGAAAATTCGTGGCACCGTTCGGCAAGAACCGCAGCAATCAGGCCATCTTTTCCGCCAAAGGCCTCGTACAATGTCGTGCGCGAGCCACCAGAACGGGAAATGACTTCGTTGAGAGTGACGCCGGAAAAACCCGATTCCATCAGAATATCCCAGGCGCAATCCATCATGGCGCGCTTGCGCGCCGCACCACGCGACGGATGTTTTTCTTCGGTATCAGGGGTTTCGGACGTTTCTGTCATGATTAAAAAGCCTTTTTTGCCTCTTGATTTCGCAACGCATCATCTGTACTGTACCGTACAGTATTGAAAATTACAATGGCAAGGTTGCTTTCATCGCCTTGTTGTCGGGACCCAGAAGGATCATGATTTTGTCCATTCGTTCATATGCCAAATTTGTTGGACTGGCGGCTTTCGCGCTGCTGTTGGCGGGCTGCGGTCAGGAAGATACCGCACAGGGAGGGGGCGAACAGCAACAGCCCCCGGCAACGCAGGTTGGTTTTGTGACCCTGAAGGCGCAGACGGTTGGTCTGAGCGGTGAAATGCCGGGTCGGACCGTGGCGTTTCGCATGGCAGATATCCGCCCGCAGGTGGACGGGATCGTCAAGGAACGCAGCTTTACCGAAGGCACGCTGGTTGAGGCCGGGCAGCAGCTTTATCTGATCAATCAGGATGTGTATCTGGCCGAAGTGGACGCCGCCGAGGCCGAACTGGCCCGCCAGCGCGCCAGCCTTGACCGGGCGGCCAAAAACCGCGTGCGGTATGAACAACTGGTAAAAACCCAGGCCGCCAGCACCCAGTCCTATGACGATGCGGTGGCCGACGAGGCCGAAGGCAAGGCATTGGTTGCGGCCGCACGGGCCAGTCTCGACAAGGCACGGATCAATCTGGAATATACCAGTGTTGTCGCCCCGATTTCGGGCCGGATCGGCAGTTCTCGGATTACCGAAGGTGCCCTGGTTACCGCCAGTCAGGCCGATGCCCTTGCAACCATCACCCAGTTGGACCCGATTTATGTCGATGTGACGCAGGCGGGCGGCAAATTGTTGCAAATCCGCGATGCGATTGCGACGGGGCGGATCAAGGGATTTGACGATGGTGAAATCGATGTGCGTCTGACCATTGATTCAACCGGTGGCGAATATGGTCATGTCGGCAAATTGCAGTTTTCCGAAGTGACGGTGAATGAAACCACCGGCACCGTGCGCCTGCGCGCCGTATTCCCCAATCCGGACGGCACCTTGTTGCCGGGCATGTTTGTGCGGGCATCGGTTGATCAGGGGCGTGTTGAAAATGCGTTTCTGGTGCCGCAGCGTTCTGTGATGCGGCGTCCTGACGGGTCGGCCTATGTCTATGCCATTGCCGATGACAATACGATTGTGTCCAAGGATGTGACGATTGAACAATCCCAGAAAGATGCCTGGGTGGTCAGCGCCGGTCTTGAGGATGGCGACCGTATTGCGGTGGACGGTGTTTTGATGATCGGGCCGGGTGCCCCTGTGACCCCGGTTTCGATGGATGATGCAAATGCCCAGCAGGCAGCGGCCCAGTAAGGATTTTATCTGATGGCAAGATTTTTTATCGACAGGCCGGTCTTTGCCTGGGTGATCGCCCTGGTGATCATGCTGGCGGGCGGTTTGTCCATTATGCAGTTGCCGGTGGAGCAATATCCTTCCATCGCGCCGCCGACCGTGGAAATCAGCGCGACCTATCCGGGGGCATCGGCCCAGACGGTGGAAAACACCGTGACCCAGATCATCGAACAGCAGATGAGCGGGCTGGATCATCTGCGTTATATGTCGGCGACCAGTGACGGGGCGGGCAGCGCCAGCATTACCCTGACATTCGAGGCCGAAGCCGACCCCGATATCGCCCAGGTTCAGGTGCAAAACAAGTTGCAAGGCGCGATGGCATCCCTGCCGCAGGAAGTGCAGGAACAGGGTGTTACGGTCACCAAATCCAGTGGCAGCTTTTTGATGGTTATCGGTTTTGTTTCCGCCGATGGCAGCATGAGCGGCAACGATCTTTCGGATTTTGTTACCAACACGGTCAAGGACCCGTTATCGCGGGTCAACGGTGTGGGCGATGTCACGGTGTTCGGGGCGCAACACGCTATGCGCATCTGGCTGGACCCGCACCGCATGCTGAGTTATGGCCTGTCGGTGACGGATGTCAGCAGTGCGATTTCCGCCCAGAATACCGAAATCACGCTGGGCCAGATCGGCGGCACGCCGGCGGTGGCCGGACAGCAGATCAACGCCACCATTACGGCGCAAAGCCGCCTTGAAACCCCCGAAGAATTCGCCAACATTCTGGTGCGGGTCAATACGGACGGGTCGCAGGTGCGGCTGGGCGATGTGGCGCGGATCGAAGTCGGTGCCGAAAGCTATAACATGGTTGCCCGTTATAACGGCAAGACCGCCAGTGGTATCGGCGTCAATCTGGCGACCGGGGCCAATGCGCTTGATACCGCCGAGGCGATCAAAAGCCGGGTTGCCGAATTGTCGGAATTCTTCCCCGATGGCGTTGAAGTCGTCTATCCCTATGACACGACGCCATTTGTGCAAATCTCGATCGAGGAAGTGGTCAAAACCCTGTTTGAAGCAGTGGTTCTGGTTTTCCTTGTGATGTTCCTGTTCTTGCAGAATTTCCGCGCCACCCTGATCCCGACGATTGCGGTGCCGGTGGTGTTGCTGGGAACTTTCGGGGTTTTGGCGGCATTTGGCTATTCGATCAATACCCTGACGATGTTTGGCATGGTGCTGGCAATCGGCCTTTTGGTCGATGACGCCATCGTCGTTGTTGAAAACGTTGAACGTGTGATGCATGAAGACGGGCTGGGCCCGCGTGAGGCAACCCGCAAATCGATGGGCCAGATCACCGGTGCGCTTGTTGGTATTGCGCTGGTTCTGTCGGCGGTGTTTGTGCCGATGGCGTTTTTTGCCGGATCGACCGGGGCGATTTACCGCCAGTTTTCGATCACCATTGTTTCGGCGATGGTATTGTCGGTGATTGTCGCGATTGTCCTGACCCCGGCATTGTGCGCCACCCTGCTTAAACCCGGCCATACCGATCCGAATGAAAAACGCGGTTTTTTTGGCTGGTTCAACCGGGGATTTGATAAAACCAACCGGTTCTATCAGGGCAGTGTCGGCCATGTTGTGCATCGCAAATGGCGCTATCTGGTGGTGTATGGGGCGCTGGTCGGTGTTCTGGTGCTGCTGTTTACCAGATTGCCCAGTTCGTTCCTGCCTGATGAAGATCAGGGGATCATGTTTTCGATGGTTCAGCTTCCGGCGGGGGCCTCGCAGGAACGTACCGTCGAGGTTTTGAAAAAAATCGAAACCCATTTCATGGAAGGCGAAAAGGACAATGTGCGCGGTCTGTTTACCGTGGCGGGCTTCAGCTTTGCCGGCAGCGGCCAGAATGCCGGGATTGCCTTTGTCAATCTGGCCGACTGGTCTGACCGGACCGAGCCGCAACAATCGGTGAATGCGATCATCGGGCGGGCCTATGGGGCCTTTGCCCAGATCCGCGAGGCGATGGTTTTTGCCTTTGCCCCGCCTGCGATTATCGAACTGGGTACGGCGACCGGCTTTGACATGCAGCTTGTCGATCGGGGTGGCATCGGGCACACCGCCCTGATGGCGGCACGCAACCAGTTGCTGGGCATGGCCGGGCAAAACCCGGCGGTGGTCGGGGTGCGGCCCAATGGCATGGCCGACACGCCGCAATTCCGCATCGATATCGATCAGGAAAAGGCCAGTGCGCTGGGCCTTGCGATTGGCGATATCAACCAGACGCTGGCCACGGCCTGGGGGTCGTCCTATATCAACGACTATACCGAAAAGGGCCGGGTCAAAAAGGTGTATGTGCAGGCCGATGCGCCGTCGCGCATGATGCCCGAAGACCTTGATAAATGGTATGTCCGCAACAATCTGGGCGAAATGGTGCCGGTATCGGCCTTTGCGACCAGCGACTGGACCTTTGGGTCGCCGCGTCTGGAACGGTTTACCGGCCTGTCATCCCTGAATATTCAGGGGCAGGCGGCGCCGGGTATCAGTTCCGGCGAGGCAATGGCCGCCATGGAACAGATGGTGGCGCAATTGCCGCCGGGGATCGGACTGGAATGGACCGGGCTTTCCTATGAGGAACGCGAAGCCGGGGCGCAGGCCCCCGCCCTTTATGCCTTGTCGATGATTGTGGTGTTCCTGTGTCTGGCGGCCTTGTATGAAAGCTGGTCGATCCCGTTCTCGGTGATGATGGTGGTGCCGCTGGGCGTTTTGGGTGCGGTTGCGGCGGCCTTGCTGCGCGGATTGCCCGATGACGTGTATTTTCAGGTGGCCTTGCTGACGACCATCGGGCTGTCAGCGAAAAACGCCATCCTGATTGTCGAGTTCGCCCGCGATTTGTATGACGAGGGGATGACGTTGCTGGACGCCACCGTGGAAGCCGCACGGCAGCGCTTGCGCCCGATCATCATGACCTCGATGGCCTTTACCCTTGGTGTTTTGCCGCTGGCGATCAGCACCGGGGCCGGGGCCGGGGCGCGGGTCGCGGTTGGGACCGGGGTGATGGGCGGCATGATTGCCGCAACGGTTCTTGCCATCTTCTTTGTGCCACTGTTCTTTATCGTGATTGTCGGGGCGTTTTCGCGCAAACGTCAGGCCGCAGGCGAGGTGGAAGCCCCGCAGCAGCACCCGGCAGAATAAACAACAAGGCCGGTCCGGATAAACCCGGACCGGCCTTGCGGTCGCGCTCGCGACGGTATGCAGAATAAATCTGCAAGTCCCCCGACCCCGCCGTCGTGCGCGTGAAGAGAGGGCGGATACTGGAAACAGTATCCGCTCTTTTGTTTTTGGCGATCCTGACCGGTTCGTCAAGTCGTGAATTGGTCTATGACTATTATTACCGCCCCAAAACCGCCGTCAGTTTATCGAGAAACACCTCGCAGCGGGCGAGTTGGTCGAGTTCTATATATTCGTCGGGTTTGTGGGCCTGTTCGATGTTGCCGGGGCCACAAACCACGGTGGGGATGTCGCCCATTGCGGAAAACACCCCGGCTTCGGTGCCGAAGCTGACCTTGCCAGTGGTGTTGGCCCCGGTCAGTTCCATCACCAGTTTTGTGATTTGCGCATCGTCGCCGGTGGCAAGGCCGGGCATGTCCGATACCACCTCGATCTCTACGCCGACATCGGGGTAAATCTCACGCATTTGCGGGATCAGGATCGTGTCGAGATACTGGAAAACCAGGGATTTCAGCTCGTCGCGGTCATGATTGGGCAGGTTGCGGAATTCAAAATCGACAAAGCAGTTTTGCGGGATGATGTTAAGCTGCGTGCCGCCCTGAATGACGCCGCTATGAAATGTCGTGTGGTTGGGGGTGAAATCATCATCATGCGGGCCATCGGTGCGGAATTTCTGGCCGAGCCTGCGCAAGAACACCACAAATTCGGCGGCAAATTCCACTGCATTCACCCCTTCACCCGGCAGCGATGAATGACCGGCGCGGCCGGTGAAATGGGCACGGGCGGAATATTTGCCCTTGTGCTGGGTGATCACCTGCATATTGGTTGGCTCGCCGACGATGCACATGGCGGGTTTGTGCGGCAGGGCGTTGATCGCCTCGACCAGGGATGGCACGCCCAGACAACCGACTTCTTCGTCATAGGTAAAGGCGAGATGGACCGGCACGCGCAAGGGAGCCCCGGCAAAGGATTCGGCCTTTGCCAGCAGGCAGGCCAGAAAACCCTTCATGTCGCAGGCCCCGCGGCCATACAGCCGCCCGCCTCGGATATCGGCGTCAAACGGGCCGGTTGTCCAGTTCTGACCCTCGACCGGGACGACGTCGCTGTGGCCGGAAAGAATAATGCCGCCCGGAAGGTCCGGGCCGATGGTGGCATAAAGATTGGCCTTGCCGTGGGTTTCGTCAAATACCGTCACACAGCGATAACCCAGACCCTCCAGAAAAGCCTGCACATCCTTGATCAGGGCAAGGTTGGAGGTCAGGCTGACCGTTTGATGGGCGATCAGACGTTTCAGCCAGGACAGGGTGGCTGAAGACGGTTCGGCTGGGCGGGCGGGGCGGTCGGATTCAGGGTTCATTCGACAAACTGTTCCTTGAGAATGCGTTCTTCGAGATTGTGTTCGGGATCAAACAGCAAACGGATTTTCAGGGTTTGATCCTCGCGGATGGTGACACGGGCGACATCGCGGACTTCGGTATAATCGGCGACGGCCGATACCGGGCGTTTGTCCGGGTCCTGCACGTCAAAGGTAACGGTGGCCGCATGCGGCAACAGCGCCCCGCGCCAGCGTCGGGGGCGAAAGGGGCTGATCGGGGTTAAGGCCAAAAGGCCGCTTCCCATGGGCAGGATCGGCCCGTGCGCCGACAGGTTATAGGCGGTGCTGCCTGCCGGGGTGCAAACCAGGGCACCGTCACAGACCAGTTCGGCCAGCCGTTCGATGCCATCAATGCGAATGCGCAATTTGGCGGCCTGCCGCGTTTCGCGCAGCAACGATACCTCGTTGATCGCCAGCGCACACAGGCTTTCACCGCTGACGGTGTGGGCCTCCATTTGCAGGGGCGAAAGGGCGACGGTTTGGGCCTCGGCAATGCGTTCGGGCAAATCGGATTCGCGAAATTCATTCATCAAAAAGCCGACAGTACCGCGATTCATGCCATAAATCGGCACCTTGCGGCCCATATAACGATGCAGGGTTTCGAGCATGAAGCCATCGCCGCCCAGCGCGACAATGACATCGGCCTTGTCAGGCGACAGGTGGCCATAGCGATGCTTGAGCCGGTACATGGCGTCCTGCGCGATTTTGGTGTCGGCCGCCACAAAGGCGATGGAATGAATGTGCATCTTCTGTCCGCAATCGACGGGGTTTCTTGCAATGACTGGTTAATAGAGACCTTCTTGCAATGACAGGCAAATAGAGACCGAAAATCATGGAATTGCAAGGGGCGGCTGTGGGAGTGCGCGTTGCGATATTGACCTTGGCGGCAAAAGACGCGACCCTGCGGGCATAATGAAACAGCTCGAACCCGATCAGAACCCGATCCGAAAGATCGCCATGACCCATCCGCCCCTGCATCCTGCTGATCCGTCTGATCTTTCTGTGGTATCGGCCCCGGAAGGCTCCGAGACCGGGGGGAATGCCGGGGGAAATGCAGGTGTTCCTGCCGGGATTGTGCCGCGCGACGGGCGACGGGTGGCGATGATGCGCAAGGAAGCCGCCGGGGCGGCAACGCGCCGGATGCTGCTGGACGCGGCCTTTGCCGAAATCCGCCATGCCGGATTTTCCGGGGCGTCGATTGCGCGGATTCTGGATAAAACCGGCGTGACCAAGGGGGCGCTGTATCATCATTTTCCCGGCAAGGCGAAGCTGGGCCATGCGGTGATCGAGGAATGCCTGCCTGATTATATCAACACTGTGTGGCTGGATCCGCTGGCCGGGCAGGAGGATGTGTTGCCGGTTTTGATGGCGCAGGTTGATATTCTGGGCAGCGATGCGGCCCCCGCCGCCCTTGATGGGGGTTGCCCGCTGGCGCGGTTTGCGGCCGAGGCCGCCGATCTTGACGATAATTTGCGCCGCCGGATTGACGGGGCATACCGGCATTGGCGGCGCGGGCTGGCCGGGCATATCAGCCGGTCGCAATTCGGCCATTTCATCCGCACCGACGCCGAACCGGCCTCGGTCGCCGAATTCATCATTGCTACCCTGCATGGCTTTCTGACCCGCCCGCCATCCTTGCGCAGCAGCGAAACCCATGCGGCATTCTCGCGGGAATTTGCGCGGTATTTGAATAGTTTGAGGCCGTGATCCTGCATGGGGCGTTTCCTTCAAGAATGCCCCGAAACCCATAACATGTTGATATAAAATATGGTTTCCCGCATTCGCGGGAATGACTGTGGGTTTTGGGCTGTGCCCATTTTCCGGTGGGTAAGGTTTGTTGAGGGTATTAATAACAAAATAAAATTGTATTTTATGAATTATTGACATTAATTAGATGGTGAATATATAAGTATCACATAAAATTTTAACGGAGGATATCCGATGCGTTCTTTCCTTGTGGCCGGTGTTGCGGCTGTTGCTTTTGTTTTTTCCGGTGTGGCGGTTTCGTCCGCCCAGGCGGAGCGTCTGACCGATCAGCCATTGGTCGATGCGGCGTGGCTGGAAGGGAATCTGGATCATCCGTCCTTGGTGGTGGTTGATGTGCGCGATGCGACCAAGGATGCCAATCCGTATGCCGTGGGGCATATTCCCGGTGCGGTCTGGGCGTCTTATGCGCAGTTTGGCTGGCGCACCAAGGTGGGCGATGTGGTCGGGCAATTGCCGCCGGTCGAGGATATTTCGGCGAAAATCGGCAGCCTTGGCATTGATAACGACACCCAGGTGGTGATCGTCCCGGCGGGTGAAAATTCCAGCGATTTCGGGTCGGCGACCCGTGTTTATTGGACCTTCAAGGTTTTGGGTCATGACGCGGTGACGATCCTTGATGGTGGACAGCGCGCATGGATCGCGGCGAATGGCGAGACTTCGACCGATGTGGTAACGCCGGAAACCGTGGCGTTCAATGCGAATTTCCGGCCGGAATTGCTGGCCGATGCCGATGATGTTGCCGCCGCACAGGCCAACGGTGTGGCCCTGATCGATGCGCGGCCCAAGGCGCAATATCTGGGCCAGCAAACCAGCCCGATTGTTGCGCGGGCCGGGGCGATTCCCGGTGCGGTCAATATCGAACAAAGCGCGTTTTATGATGATCAGAAAGGCGCGTTTGTGGCATCGGATGTGATTGCGCAACTGGTGGGGACCGCCGGTGTGGCACCGGAGGCCGACGAGATTGCCTATTGCAATACTGGCCACTGGGCGTCTGTGGCGTGGTTTGGTCTGTCGGAAGTGATGGGGAATAAAAATACCCGCATGTATGACGGATCGATGACCGAATGGGCGGCCGATGCATCGCGCGATGTGGTTGTTCCGGCACAATAATCTGTTATGACTTTGTGATGTGCCACCGCATCCCGACATCATACCGGGTGCGGTGGCGTTTGATTTTTGGTGTTTGACAAGGCTTTGTCATGAGTGAAATCCGTCTTTCGTCCGCCGGTTCCATGCCGGGCCGGGTGCCGTTTGATCGCGGGGCTGCGGCCCTGATTGCCGCGATTTTTGTTCTTGGTGCCATTGCGATTGCGCAGGCCGCCGGTCTGCGTCAGGCCGTGCTGTATGGCATGGGCGGGGTGCTGGGCATGGCGCTGTATCATGCGGCGTTCGGTTTTACCGGCGGCTGGCGCCGGTTGGCCGTCGAGCGGCGCGGGCGGGCGATGCGTGCCCAGATGGTAATGATTGCGGTGGCGACGGTCGCCTTTATTCCGTTGCTGGCGCTTGGTTCGCCCTTTGGGCAACCGATTGTCGGGGCGATGGCCCCGGTCGGGGTATCGGTACTGTTTGGTGCGGCCCTGTTCGGGCTGGGCATGCAATTGGGCGGCGGATGCGGATCGGGCACGCTGTTTACCGTGGGCGGTGGCAGTGCGCGGATGTTGGTGACGCTGGTGTTTTTCATCATCGGGGCGGTGATCGGGTCGGCGCATTTGCCCGCATGGCTGGCGCTGCCGTCCTTGCCGCCGATCAGTCTGGGGACTGAACTGGGCATTTTTGGCGGTGTTGCGGTGACGTTCGGGGTGCTGGCACTGGTGGTTCTGGCAACGATTGTGATTGAACGCCGGGCGCATGGATCGCTGGAAGCCGCCGCACCTGCGGCGCGGTCGGGGCTGGCGCGGGTGCTGCATGGGCCGTGGCCGCTGGTCGGGACCGGTATTTTACTGGCCGCAATCAATATTGCCACCTTGCTGATTGCCGGTCATCCGTGGTCGATCACGTTTGGGTTTGGCCTGTGGGGGGCGAAGATTGCGCAGGCGGTCGGCATTCCGGTGGCGACGTGGGAATTCTGGAACTGGCCCGGACCGGCCTTGGCGCTGTCGCGGTCGGTGTTGATGGATACAACATCGGTGATGAATTTCGGCATTGTGATTGGCGCGGCCCTTGCCGCCGCATTGGCCGGGAAATTTGCACCAAAGGTTGCGGTGCCGCTGGCATCGTTGCTGGCGGCGGCGATTGGCGGGCTTCTGATGGGTTATGGCGCCAGGCTGGCCTTTGGCTGCAATATCGGGGCGCTGTTTAGCGGCATTGCCTCGGGCAGTTTGCATGGCTGGTTATGGTTTGGTGCGGCCTTTGGCGGCAGTCTGATCGGGATTTGGCTGCGTCCGCTGTTTGGGCTTGATGGATTTAAAAAGAAATGAGCGAACGCAATTATCTTTTATATGGCGCGGTGTTTCTGGCCGCAACCGGGGCGGTGGCCGCCGATCATATCGCGAATCAGCCCAACCCGGCGGCAATTGCCCGCCCGGCGGCGGTGCCAGATGACGGTGGCAATCCGTGTGGTGCGGCAAATCCGTGTGCGGCAGGGAATCCCTGTGCTGCGGGCAACCCGTGTGGGGCGATGAACCCTTGTGCTGCCGGGAACCCTTGTGCAGCCAATCCATGCGGGGCCTATAATCCGTGTGGTGCGGGTAATCCCTGTGCCGCCAGTCCTTGTGCGCCTGCCAATCCTTGTGCGGCGATAAATCCCTGCGCCGCAGTGAACCCGTGTGCCGCGATCAATCCTTGCGGCGCAGGGGCACAATAGGATTACAGGACAATGACTTGCTGGCGGATTGCGGTTTCGAGACGATCGACCGCATCCGCCAGTTTTTCATCGATGATATGCAGATATTCGGTCCAGTCGCCGATATGTTTCAATTCGGCCACGCCATCGGAAATGCCGCGCAACCCGATCAGCGGCAGATTGAATTTGTGGCAGGCCCGCAGGACGGCAAAGGTTTCCATATCGACCATATCGGCATCAATGCCGTCATAGGCGGCCCCCGACACAATATTGGCGCCGGTGGACAGCCGCGCCGGGGCAATGCCCGGAATGCGCAGGGGCATATCAAGAATGGCAGGCAGATCCAGCAAGGGGGTCCGGCCCTTTTCAAAGCCAAGGGCCGAGGCATCCATATCGCGGTAGGATACCGAGGTTGCCTGATAGATTTCGGCCTGTTGCAGGCTGCGCGATCCGGCGGAACCCAATGAGACGACCAGATCGGGGCGTTCCCCTTTGGCATGGCATCCGGCAAGGACGCTGGTCAGATTGACGGCGGCCTCGACCGGGCCGATCCCGGTCATCAGGGGGCGGATGCGGGCTTGCAAATGCGGGCCATATTCGGGCCGGGCGGCCATCACGAACAAAACCGACTTGCCACCGATGGATTCCGGGCCGGTGTATTCTGTCATTGTGTCTGATCCCCTTTGTGCCGTCATATCGTTTTATTGCTTTTGCGCCGCCGGGGCAGGGGCGTCAAGAAAAAGGCCCGGCGGGGATGCCGGGCCTGATCGGGAACGGGATGGGCGGGGTCAGATCGCCCGGACTTCGGTCAGGAAATGTTCGACCTCCTGCCCCAACGCATCGGCCTGTGCGGACAATTGCGAGGAGGCTTCGAGAACATCGGACGAGAGCAGGCCGGTTTTGCCCGCCATTTCCGTGACCGACGAGATGTTATCGGAAACCTCTGCCGTGCCGGCGGCGGCATGCTGGACATTGCGGGCGATTTCCTGGGTGGCAGAGGATTGTTCCTCGGTCGCCGCTGAAATCGCCGAGATGGCTTCGTCAATAGTGCGGATTTTATGACCGATGGTGGCAATGGCGGTGATGCAGCCGCCAACGGCCGATTGCATTCCGGCGATCTGGGCGGAGATATCCTCGGTCGCCTTGTGGGTCTGGGTCGCCAGCGTTTTGACCTCGTTGGCGACGACGGCAAAGCCTTTGCCCGCTTCGCCCGCCCGGGCCGATTCAATGGTGGCGTTCAGCGCCAGCAAATTGGTCTGGGAGGCGATATTCTGGATCAGTTCGACCACGGCACCGATCTTTTCGGCGGCGGTCTTGAGATCCTCGAAGCTTTCATTGGTGCGGTCTACCTCGCCCACGGCTTCGGTAGCCATGCGCGATGAATTGTTGATCTGCTGGTTGACCTCGCTGATCGAGGCGCTGAGTTCTTCGGAGGCGGCGGCGACGGTCTGGACATTGCCCGATGCTTCTTCGGAGGCATGGGCAACCGTGACAGACCGGCTGTTGGCGTCTTCGGCAAGAACCGAAAGATTTTGTGCATTGGCCTGCATATGGATGGAGGCATCGCGCACCGCAGTGACAACGCGCGAAATGCCGCGTTCAAAGCTGCTGACGGCGGTGGCCAGTTTTTCGCCACGTTCGATCTGATGTTGTTGCTGGGCCTGTTGTTCTGCCTGAAGGCGTTCGGCCTCAAGGGCGTTGTGGCGCAGTTCTTCAAGGGCTGTGGACAGGCGGCCCAGTTCATCGGGATAGGGCAGGGCCGGGACCGGTTCGGCGAAATGGCGCATCGACAATTTGCCAACCGCCGTCATCAGGATGCTGATCGGGCGCGAGAAACGCCGCAAAACCGAGGTGATGGCGAAAAACGATAATGCCAGAACCAGAAGAAGGGTCAGGGCGGAAAAGCCCAGAACGACCTGCGCTGTGGCCAGCGCATTTTTGCCATGCGTGACGGCTTCGTCCATTGCCATATGGCCGATATCGACGATTCTATCGAACGGACCATTGCACATGGCGGTATATTCGACCGGCGCGATGACGGGCTGGCCGCTATTGTCGAGTTTTTCGACCAGTGTATTCATGCTGCCTTGGGCGTCGGCGGTTGCTTTTTGGGCGCTGGCGACGGCGGCGACCAGTTGCGCCGGTGCGCCGGGACGCGCCAGCAGCAAATCAATCGCCCCCCACGCCACCTGATAGGAACCAATGCCGTTTTGCCATTTTGACAGCGCCTCGACGGTCAGGGGCTGGTTTTGGGAAATGAAGGGACGCAACAGTGAACATTGCGATCCGTAATGGTCGCGCACCTGCCAGGCAGAGCGGCGAATCTGGATCATTTCTGCGACAAAGGGGTCCAGAAGCCGGACATTGTTGCCGACCAGCAACGAGGCGTCCGAAATCGCATTGACCACGCCGCGCACGGCGTCGGACCACGGGGCGGCTGCTTTCAGGTCACGATCGGCTTTCGGGGTGGAGGCAAGGGCGTCGATCTGCGCCTCGCGCTGTTTCATCTCCCGCCATGCGGCTTCGAGGGTACTGACCTGCGCATCCTTGCCGGGAATGTCGAGGGCGGCCATCGCCGAAAGGGCGGACTGAAAGCTGGTATCGGCAATGCTGCGGGTGTCGCCAAGGGCGGATACCAGATCGTCGCGCGAGACAATCGCGGTTTGGGTGCTGGCGATTTGTTGGCGGACGCCGATCATGGCATCAAACAGCAATTTGTCGGTGGTGGTGGCATCCAGAATATTGGAGGCATCCGTGGCATCCCGCCAACTGAGCACGGCGACAATCGCCATGACGCCGACAAAACCAACAAGCAAAATGCCTTGCAGCACGATAATCAATCGCGAGATCGACGTTCCAAACACGATGTACCCCTGTCATTATGGCATAGCTGCGCATCGCAATGCGCGATTGTGGAATGACTGCCTGTTTTAGATATGTCTTATGTGATTGTGCGCAGAGGGAATTTCAATATCTGGATCGTGACTCATTTTTGAATGAAGTTTTGGCGGAGAACTTACTCTCTATTCGCCTGCCCTTTAGGAGACATACAGCGCACAGCAACGCGGTACGTTATTGTCATTGCATGATTTTGTTCACATGGTTCGGGGGTGTTGCAAATATCCTGTTTGACAAGCTTGCAAAACTCTGCGCATGGTGGGGCCGTCATTCGATTGCTCCGGTAGCGTAGAGGGAACTGTTTTTCAGTTTCAGGCTTGTGAGTATATCGTGGAATAACCGCACTGAACGGCCCTACTACGCGGGCTTTTCCCAGGAAGATGCATCGCGCAGACCTGTTTAAAATTAACTTGGGGCCGATTCCCTGTTTGTCTGCTGCCGAAGAACTTAAGAGACCTATTTTTTGACCCAATTTTCGGATCTCGGCCTCGCCGAGCCCGTCCTTCGCGCCCTGACGCACGAAGGCTATGACAAGCCCACGCCGATCCAGGCGCAGGCGATTCCCTCCCTTCTTCAAGGCAAGGATCTTTTGGGCATCGCCCAGACGGGTACCGGCAAAACTGCCGCATTTGCCCTGCCAATCCTTGACCGTTTGTCCAAATCCACCACCCGCACCCCGGCCAAAAGCTGTCGTGTGCTGGTTCTGGCACCGACCCGCGAGTTGGCCGCCCAGATTGGCGAAAGTTTTCGCGCCTATGGTCGTTTCCTGAAACTGACCGTTGCCGTTGTGGTTGGCGGTGTTTCTGCCGGGCCGCAAATCAAGGCGATTACGCCGGGCGTTGACGTTCTGGTGGCAACACCGGGGCGTTTGCTGGACCATGTCGATAGCGGCAAGCTGCGGCTTGATGCGGTTGAAGTGGTTGTGCTGGACGAAGCCGATCATATGCTGGATCTTGGTTTTTTGCCGCCGATCAAACGCATTGTCAAAATGCTGCCGAAAAGCCGCCAGAACCTGTTTTTCTCTGCCACCATGCCGACCCAGATCGGGCAGCTGGCCGGGGATATGCTGCGCGATCCTGTCAAGGTATCGGTGACCCCGGTTGCCACCACGGCCGAGCGCGTCAGCCAAAGCGTTTATTTCATCGAATCATCACGCAAGCGCAATTTGCTGTCTGAATTGCTCGATGCGCCGGAATTTGCCCGGACCCTGGTTTTCACCCGCACCAAACGCGGGGCGGACCGTGTGGCCCGGCATCTGGAATCCTGCAAGATCAGTGCGGCTGCCATTCATGGCAATAAAAGCCAGAATCAGCGTGAACGTGCCTTGGCCGCCTTCAAGGATGGTCAGACCCGCGTTCTGGTCGCGACCGACATTGCCGCACGCGGCATTGATGTTGATGGCGTGACCCATGTCGTCAATTACGAATTACCCAATGTGCCTGAAAGCTATGTCCACCGGATCGGCCGCACCGCGCGCGCCGGGGCGGTTGGCACGGCCATTGCCTTTTGCGCCGATGACGAGCGCAGCTTGCTGAAAGATATCGAACGCACCACCCGTCAAAGCATCCCGTCGATTGATCGTCGTGACGCCAAGGAAGCCGCAGCGCAGGAAGCGATTGCGGCAGAAACCCGGCCTTCTGGCCGGGGGCGTGACAATCGCGGGGATGGTGCCGGGCGGAATGGCCGCAATGGCGGCGGTCGCAACCAGAACAGCCGGGGCGGCCAACGCCCGGCGGCATCTGGTGGCAATCGCACAGCCGAAGGCCGCGATGCTTCAACCGGTTCGGCCAATCAGGCCGCTGCCGCGTCCCGTTACAAGGGCGGGCTGAAACGAAATGACGCCGCTGCTGCGCAGCAACGTGACACGACCCGTCGGGACGCTCCGCGCGACCAGGACGGCGGCAATGGCGGCGCAGTGTTTGGGAACGGGAATGGCAAGTCCAATGCCCGCCCCAATGGTGACCGTCCGGCACGGTCAAATGGCAATGCCGGTCAAAACGGCAATCGCAACAATGCTGCTTCTGAAGGCCAGAACAAGATCGCGTCGAATGTCGCGTTTCTGGGCAAGGCCAACGGAAATGGCAGAAAATCTGGAAATTCGGCGGGATCAGCGGGCGGTAATGCCGCCCGTACCGGCAAGGCCTCCGGGCCTTCGGGGAATGATCGTCGCCGGGCAAGTACCGGAAATCGCACCGGGCGCTCTGTCGCCTGAAGATTTCCAAAAAAGACGGGCAGGACCCACGCGGGGTTTTGTCTGACAGTTTGGGCCAACTATACTCAAGGAGAGATTAAAATGGCAACTGGTACCGTAAAATGGTTTAACGCAACCAAAGGCTTTGGTTTCATTCAGCCGGACGAAGGCGGAAATGACGTGTTCCTGCACATCAGCGCCGTTGAACGCGCTGGCATGAGCCACCCGCAGGAAGGCGACAAGATCAACTACGAACTGCGCACCGACTCACGTTCGGGCCGCGTTTCGGCTGACGATCTGACCGCTGCCTAATTCGGCTTTCTGTCCTTCGGGACGGCTGCGAATGTGCGAAACCCCTGTCCGGGAAACCGGGCGGGGGTTTTGTTTTGGGGCGTTTCGCTGGATCGATTCTGCTCTGCCATGGGGCCGCGCGCAGGATTACGGGCGCAAAAAGGCAATACCTGCCCGGGTGGCGGCACTCAGCACATGGAAATGCATGGCGTCGCGGGCACCCGACGGGTTGCGGTCGCGGATATAGCGTAAAATCTGTTCATGTTCGCGCAAGGGGGCGCTGATTGCTGCCGGGTTGGCGAAGGGCAGCATCTGGTTTTCGTGGATGGTGTCGGCGGCGGGGGCCATTGCCTCGCCAAACATCGGGTTGCCCGATGCGCCCAGCAAAATCTGATGAAATTCGATATCGGCGCGCGAGGCGGTGATCAGGTCATCCTGTTTGAGGGCGTCGGCCATGTCGGCAATGCTGGCGGTCAATGCATCAAGATGATCGCGGCTGCGCGATTGGGCCGCCAGCCCGGCAACATAGGGTTCGATGGCAAGGCGGAACTGATAGACTTGGGCGGCGTGCCTTGCATGGTCGCCGCTGGGCAATTGCCGGGTGGAGGGGTCGGCGACAAAAGCCCCCTTGGCGGCGCGGATTCGCACCAGACCGAGGGCTTCGAGGGTGGCGAGGGCCTCGCGCAGGCTGGCGCGGCTGATGCCGAGATCGCGGGCAAGGTCGCGCTGCCCCGGCAGGCTGTCCCCGGCCTGCAAGTTTTTGGTTTTAATCAGTTCCCGAATGCGGCGGGCGGCATGTTCGGGCGCGGAAAGGGCGCGGGGCATTGGAAATCCTTTGCAACTGGTCAGACCAGATATAATTCCCTGAAAATCAAATAAATCCAAGAAATATATACATAAAAATTGGAATACGTAGTTTTTGCAGTTTTGGTATTCAAATTACTATTGGACAATAGCATAAAATTTAGTCAGTTATTATTCATGTTTAAAAAACATGCTTGCGTGCTGCGGACGGGCCGGGGCGAAGCGGGCATGATCAGAACGGGTAGAGGCTGAGTGATGCATAAAAAGATCAAATCCGCGATTGTGGCGATGGCAATGGCGGTGGTGCTGCCAGGGGCGGCGACGGCGGCCGATGGCGCGTTGAAATCGATTGCTGATGCAGGTGTTTTGAAGGTGGCGGTGCCACAGGATTTTCCGCCTTTTGGCTCGGTCGGGGCGGATATGACCGCACAAGGGTATGATGTTGATATGGCGGCCCTGATTGCCAATGATCTGGGTGTTGCCGTTGAAATTGTCCCGGTTGCCAGCACCAACCGCATTCCGTATCTGACGACAGGCAAGGTTGATCTGGTGATTTCCAGCCTGGGCAAAAATGCCGAACGTGAAGCGGTGATTGATTTTTCCGATGCCTATGCCCCGTTCTTTAACGGCGTTTTCGGCCCTGCCGATATCGAGGTTTCGGATGCAGCCGGATTGTCGGGCAAAACGGTTGGTGTGACGCGTGGATCAATCGAAGATCTGGAACTGACCAAAATTGCCCCGGCGGATGCCGATATCAAACGTTATGAAGATAATAACGGGACGATTTCGGCGTTTTTGTCCGGGCAGGTTGATCTGGTGGCGACCGGCAATGTCGTCGCCGCGGCCATTATCGAACGCAATCCGCCTAAAAAACCGGAACCGAAATTCCTGATCAAGAATTCGCCCTGCTATGTCGGGCTGAACAAGGAAGAACCGGCATTTCAGGCCAAGGTGAACGAGATCATTGCCGTAGCCAAAACCGATGGCCGTCTGGAAGCGATTTCGCAGAAATGGCTGGGCATCAGCCTGCCAGCCGATCTGTAAACCAGACCTTTCGTCTTTCAAACCGGACCGCACCGATGGCATATAAATTCGATTTCAGTACGATCCTGCCTTATTGGGATATGCTGTTGCACGGGATTGTCCTGACAACCGAGTTGACGGTTATCGGTGCGGTGTTCGGGGTGGCGCTGGGCACGTTGGGCGCATGGGCGCGGTCGGCAAAAACCCCGGTGATCAGCCCGATTGTCGGCATTTATGTCGAACTGATCCGCAATACCCCGTTTTTGGTGCAATTGTTTTTTATCTTTTTCGGGTTGCCCGCCCTTGGTGTGCGCATGGGCGAGTTTGAGGCCGCCGTTTTGGCGATGGTCGTCAATCTGGGTGCCTATTCCACCGAAATCATCCGGGCGGGGATTCAATCGATCCCCAGGGGGCAGATTGAGGCGGCCGCCAGTCTTGCGATGAACCGGGTGCAGATTTTCCGATATGTGGTGATTTTACCCGCCCTTAAAAAAATCTGGCCGGCCTTGTCCAGCCAGATTGTCATTGTGATGTTGGGATCGTCGGTATGTTCGCAGATTGCCGCCGAGGAACTGACCTTTGCCGCCAATTACATCCAGTCGCGCAATTTCCGGGCGTTTGAGGTCTATTTTGTCGTTGCCGGGCTGTATCTGGTGATGTCGATTGTGCTGCGCTGGTTGTTGAAAAAGATCGGAAACCGCATGTTCGAGCGTCGCCGCCATGTCTGATTTTACGCTTGGGGTCATTGTTTATAATCTGATGCTGGCGGCGCGCTGGACGGTGTTGCTGTCGCTGATTGCGTTTGTCTGTGGCGGGATTGTCGGGTTGCTGATTCTGATGCTGCGGGTATCTGGGCGGCGGTGGCTGGTGCGGTTGACCATTGGCTATGTCGAACTGTTTCAGGGCACGCCGCTTTTGATGCAGTTGTTTCTGGTGTTTTTCGGCCTGCCTTTGATCGGCATCGATGTATCGCCATGGATGGCGGCGACATTGGCGCTGACATTGTTTACCAGCGCGTTTCTGGCGGAAATCTGGCGTGGTTGTGTCGAGGCGATTGGCAAGGGGCAGTGGGAGGCCTCGGCCAGCCTTGGCATGAATTTTCGCGAACAGATGCGCTGGATCATCCTGCCGCAGGCGATGCGCATTGCAATTGCGCCGACCGTCGGGTTTTCGGTGCAGGTGGTCAAGGGTACGGCCCTGACCTCGATCATCGGCTTTGTCGAACTGACCAAGGCGGGCACCATGATCACCAATGCCACCTTTGCGCCCTTTACGGTCTATGGCTGTGTCGCGCTGTATTATTTTATCATTTGTTATCCGCTCTCGCTTTATGCCCGCCATCTGGAAGGAAAGCTCCATGTCGCTCGTTGAACTGCATGCGATTTACAAAAGTTTTGGCGATGTGGAAGTTCTGAAAGGCATTGACCTGACCATTGACGAGGGGCAGGTAATTGCCCTGATCGGGCGCAGCGGATCGGGCAAAAGCACATTGCTGCGCACCATCAACGGCCTTGAAACCATTGATGACGGCACGATCATGGTGGCGGGCAAAAAGATTGGCGACAAGGATACCGATTTGCGCGACTTGCGCCTGAATGTCGGGATGGTGTTTCAGCAATTCAATCTGTTTCCGCATTACACCGCCCTTGAAAATGTCATGTTGTCGCCGCAGGTCGTCAAGAAACAATCCAAAGCCGAGGCCAAGGTGATTGCAGAGGAAATGCTGGCCAAGGTCGGGCTTGCCGACAAGATGCTGCATTATCCCGATCAGCTTTCAGGCGGGCAGCAACAGCGCGTGGCGATTGCAAGGGCGCTTGCGATGAAGCCCCGTGTGCTGTTGTGCGACGAGGTCACATCGGCCCTGGACCCGGAACTGGTGAATGAGGTTTTGGCAGTGGTGCGCAAACTGGCCGAAGAAGGCATGACGCTGGTGATGGTGACACACGAAATGCGCTTTGCCCGCGAAGTGTGCGACAAGCTGGTATTCATGCATCAGGGCCGCATTCATGAAACCGGCAAACCCGAAGACGTTTTCGCCAGCCCGAAAACGGCAGAACTGGCGCAGTTTGTGGGTGGGTTGGGTTGAAGGAAGTTGACTTTGCATCGCGTATGTCGATGCCTTTGGGTGTGTGCTAACTTTCCCGGTCAATCCTGTCTGCCAATCGCGTCATGAGGTCCATCCGCTCGTGAAAAATCGCCACGACCAATGCAGGCGCATTTTCGCGTGGCAGGCAGAAGACGTAATGATGTTCGCAACGCGCCATCCGCAACGTTGGAAAAAGGTCGGACAAATCCTTGAATGAACCTTGTCCGACGGCAAGGTCAGTAATGCCTTGTTCCAGCCTGGCGATATAGCGTCGGACCTGCGTCGCGCCCCACTCTTTGCGCGTATAGCGGATGATGCCGCGCAGATCGGATTCTGCCTCCGCCGTGAGGATGTAGGCTGTCAATCTCGCCCCGCGGCCAGTTCTTCATCCAGAATTTCAGCGATGCTTTTTGTGGACACGTTGCCGACAAGCCCGTCATTGATGCGGTTTTCCAGCAAGGTTTTCAGTTCCTGCCATGCCTGATCGGCAGCCGTATCGTCAGGAAACAAGCGTTCAAGGGCGTATTGCTTGATGGTCTTGCCCTGCAAGGCGGCCAGCGCCTTCAGGCTTTGGTGCTGCCGGTCGGTTATGTCGATTGTCAGGCGGCTCATGGGGTAATCTCCGTAGAACTACACAAACCCACATTAGCACATATGTGGGAATAAGGCTACCGGTCCGCCTGATGTGGCGATTGTGACAATTTTGTTCTGGCGGATAAAAGCATTCGCCATTTTCGGTTGTTGCGCTAAAAAGTTTCCCTGATCAGGTGTGATGGGGAACGGGATGCGCGACGGGGTTGGCAAGGATAATGGTGGTGTTGGTGGCATCGGGCGGGTGGCGCTTACGGGTGGACTGGCTTTTCTGGACCGCTATCCGTTTTTGGTGCTGGGCCTATTATTTGTCGGTGCGCTGACATCGTCTTCGGCGGCACCGCTGGCCGGGTTGTTTGTTGTCGAGGGGCTGGGCGAACCGCCGTGGAAGCTCAGCATGGTGGCGGTGGTGCAGGTGTGTGTCACGCTTTTGACCAATCGCAGTTTTGGCCGGGCGATTGACCGGGGTGTTCCGGTCAGGATTTTGCTGATCTCAAGCATTCTGTGCTTTGCGACCGGCATGGTGATTTTGGGCACGTTTCAGATTTACTGGGTTTATCTGTGTCTGGTGTCGATCCTGCTGGGGATCGGGTCCGGTGCGCTATCGGTGATGTATTCCTTTGGCCGATTGTTTGCCGAACAGACCGGGCGCGATGTCGTCAAATTTAACAGTCTTTTGCGGATACAAACCTCGCTGGGCTGGATGATCGGGCCTGCGGCGTCGCTATCGCTGTTTGGGGCGTTCGGTTTTACGGCGACCTATTACAGCATCGCGGTTTTGGCGGGGGTGTGGTTTGGCGTTTGTGTGCTGATCCTGCCTGCGGTGTTTCGGTCGCATCATCCGGGTAGTTTGAAGGCGGGTGAAAAGGTGCCGTTCAATCGTGGTTTGGTGTTGGCCTGCATTCCCGTTTATCTGATTGCGACCGGGCATGTTTTGTTTTTAACCGCCATGCCGCTTTATTTCACAACCGGCCTGGGTTTGCCGCCATCAAGCGCCGGGTTCGAACTGACGGTGAAATGTTTTGTCGAGGTGATTGCCATTTATGCTTCTGCCCGGTTGATCCGCCGTATTGGCGAACGGATGGGGCTTATGATTGCCGCAGGCTGTGCGGTGGTGTTTTTTATTCTGGTGTATCATGCGCAAACCTTGCTGCATGTTCTGGCCCTTGGTGCACTTGACGGGCTTTATTACGGGCTGTTTGCGGCCATTGGCATGACTTTTGTGCAAAATTTTGCCCGCAATCGACCCGGTATCGCAACCGGTTATTATGTCAGCACATTGTTTGTTGGCGGTTTGACCGGCAATCTTTTGATGGGAACCATCGCCCACTGGTATTCGTTTCATGCGACGGTCGTGGTGTCGGGGCTTATTGCCGCTATCGGCGGTTTGTCGTTGCTGGTTATCCGGGATGCACCACAGGAAGAAGTCACACCGCAACAGGCATGATTTCTTGACTTTGCATCGCACATGTCGATGATCGCGGCCATGAATGAGATGCAACACTCCAAACCCCGCCTGTTTGTCGATGCCGATGCCTGCCCGGTCAAGGCGGAATGTGAACGTGTGGCCGAACGGCACCGCCTGGAAATGATTGTGGTGTCAAATGGCGGTATTCGCCCGTCGCGCAATCCGCTGGTGCGCAATGTGATTGTGCCGCCCGAACCGGATGCCGCCGATGACTGGATTGCCGAAAATGCGCGGTCGGGTGATGTGATTGTCACCAATGATATTCCGCTGGCATCGCGCGGGCTTGCGATCGGGGCGCGGGTGATCCGCGCCAACGGGCAGGAATTTTCCAATGCCAATATCGGCAATGCGCTGGCGGGCCGCGAAATGGCGGCGCATATGCGCGAAGTCACCGGCGAGCAGGGCCGCAATGCCGGATTTACCCCCAAAGATCGGTCGCGGTTTTTAAGCGCGCTGGAAGTTATGGTGCAGGCGGTTTTGCGTGGGTGACGGGATTAAAATTTACGCTGTGGCGTAATAAATGATTATTTACTCTGTAGCGTAAATTTTGTATTGTTACGCTATCGCGTAAATTATCAGGGGCGTAAAATGGAACTCAAGGCCCGAACCCCGGAGCAAATCGGTCAGTCGTTGCGGCGGTTTCGCAAGGCGAAGGGCCTGACCCAGAAGGATATCAGCGACCGGACCAATCTGCGTGTCGCCACGATCTCGTCACTGGAAAATGGCGATCCGGGGACGCAGCTTCGCACGCTTGTCAGTGTTCTGACCGCCCTTGATCTTGAATTTGTTCTGCAAGATCGGGGCAAATCGACCACGCTCAGCATTGAGGATGTCTTTTCATGAAGAAATCCTCGCGCCACCGGCCTTTGACGGTTTTGCTGAATGGGCGGCTTGTCGGGGCCATCCGCATGGCATCAAGCGGGGCGATCAGCTTTCAATATGATCAAGGCTGGCTGGATCGGGAATATGCCTTGCCGGTTTCGCGGTCCTTGCCGCTTGGCGAGCAGGCCTATCGTGGTGCAGCGGTGATTGCGTGGTTGGAAAATCTTTTGCCGGATAATCAGGTTATTCGCGAGCGCGTGGCGGCCAAAGTGGGGGCAACGGGGACGGGTGCGTATCATCTGCTGGAAAAAATCGGGCGGGATTGCGTCGGAGCGTTGCAGTTCGTTGTTGATTATGACGGCGAAAATCCGACGAGTGAGATTACGGGTGATATTCTTTCGGAGCGGCAGATTGCCGATATTCTGAAAAATCTGGCAACGGTCCCGTTGGGGATTGAGCGAGATCATGATTTTCGTATTTCTCTTGCCGGGGCGCAGGAAAAAACCGCGCTTTTGCATTATGACGGGGCGTGGATAAAGCCATCTGGCATGACGCCCACCACGCATATCCTCAAGACGCAGATTGGCACCATGCCCGGCGGCATTGATTTGCAAGACAGTGTGGAAAACGAATTTTTCTGTATGCGGTTTTGCAAGGCGATGGGGGCGGATATTGCCGATGTGGAAATCCATGATTTCGAGGATTGCCGTGCATTGGTGATCAAACGGTTTGATCGTCAATGGATGCAATCGGGCAAATTGTTGCGATTGCCGCAGGAAGATTTCTGTCAGGCGACGGGGTATCCGCCAAGCCGGAAATATCAGTCGGATGGCGGGCCGGGCATTGTGACCTGTGTCGATCTCTTGAGCGGCAGCGACAGGCCGACAGAGGATCAGATTGCTTTTTTTCGGGCGCAAATCCTGTTCTGGATGCTGGCGGCAACCGATGGGCATGCCAAGAATTTCAGCCTGTTTTTACAGCCAGGCGGCGGATTTGTCATGACGCCGCTTTATGATATTTTGTCGGTGCAAAAGGTTTGCGATGACGGGCAAGTGCGGCACAGGCAGGTCAGACTGGCGATGTCAGTGGGGGATGCGAACCATTCCCGGGTTGATGAAATTGCCCCCCGGCATTTTGTGCAATCGGCCAGGGCGGCGGGCTTTGGGGTTGGTCTGGTGGCGGAATTGATGGCCGATATGCAGGACCGGATTCCGCAGGCGATAGAGGAAACCTACCAAACACTTCCCGATGATTTTCCCCCGGAACTTGCCGCATCAATCACGCGGGGAATAGAGGCCCGTGGCCGGGTATTGCAGATGGGGATTGAGCATATCGGCGACGTGTGATTTTGAGAACGGCGGTAATGAAAAAGCCGGGCAGTATAGGGGCTGCCCGGCTTTGTGTTTTGCGGTGTGATCAGAACGGATAATGGCGTTTGCCGCTTTGGATTGTGATCCAGCGCAGTTCGGTGAATTCGTCAATCGAGGCGTTGGAGCCAAAGCGGCCATAGCCGCTGGATTTCACGCCGCCAAACGGCATCTGGGCTTCATCTTGCACCGTCGGGCTGTTGATGTGGCAGATGCCGCTTTCGATCCGGCCCGCAACGGCCATGGCACGGGTGATATTTTGCGAGAAAACCGCCGAGGAGAGGCCATATTCGCTGTCATTGGCAATGCGCACGGCTTCGTTCTCGTTCCCGGCACGGATGACGACGCAGACCGGGCCAAAGCTTTCCTCGCTATAAATCCGCATGGCGGGGGTGACGTGATCAAGCAGGGTGGCATCCATCAAAACACCATCGGCCTTGCCGGAACCGGCGACCAGTTTGGCTCCTTTCGATATCGCATCCTTGACCAGTTCCTCGATCCGGTTGACGGCCTCGACATTCACCACCCCGCCCAGAATGTGGTTGTGGTTGTCCTTGGACGGGTCGCCTGCGGTCAGGGTTCTGGCCTTGGCGGCAAGTTTTTCAACGAAATCATCGGCAATGGCGTTATCGACGACAAGGCGTTCGGTGGACATGCAGATTTGGCCCTGATTCATATAGGCACCAAAGGCAGCGGCGTTGACGGCCTCGTCCAGATCGGCGTCATCAAGTACGAGAAACGGCGCCTTGCCGCCCAGTTCGAGCAGAACCGGTTTGAGATGTTCGGCGGCCAGTTTGGCGATGATGCGGCCAACCCGGGTGGATCCGGTGAAATTGATGCGGCGCACGGCGGGGTGCGCGATCAGGGTTTCGACGATTTCCGGCGCATCTTCGGGGGCGTTGGTCACGACATTGACCACACCGGCGGGTGCGCCTGCCTCGACCAGGCATTGGGCGATCAGATGATGGATGGCGGGGCACAGTTCGGATGCCTTCAACACCACGGTATTGCCACAGGCCAGCGGCATGGCGATGGCGCGGGTGCCGAGAATGACCGGGGCATTCCACGGGGCGATACCCAAAACAACCCCGACCGGCTGACGGATGCCCATTGCCATCAGGCCCGGCGTGTCGGACGGGATGATGTTGCTTTGAATTTGCGTGGTCATGCCACCGGCTTCGCGCAGCATATTGGCGGCAAGATGGGCGTTGAAACCGCCCCACATGGCGGTGCTGCCGGTTTCCTCGACCACAAGACGGCCAAATTCGGCACCCTTTGATTCCATGATGTCGGCAGCTTTGAGCAGGATTTTGCGCCGGGCACCCGGCCCCATTTTCGACCATGCCGGAAAGGCAGCGGCGGCCGCCGTTGCGGCCTTGCGGGCGTCCGCAGCATTGGCAGCAGCAGCGATGGTGGCGGTTTTGCCGGTGATCGGGTTTTTACGCTCGAATGTGCGGTTGTTTGTGGCGCTGATGTCTTCGTTGTCGATCAGCAATTTAATCTCGGTCATGAACGTTTCTCCGTGTGATGTCGTTTCTGCCTGATGCGGTGTTTGCCGGAAAAAGCCAGACCGCAGCCGGTTTCTTGTTTGGGTCGCAAAAATCGTTGCGTATCAAAAGGGTGGGATTAATGGACGTCCGGCTTACTTTGAAGGTCAAAGTAAAATAACGCCATATCCTCCCTTGTTTTGTTACGCAGATGCGAGACAAAACCAACGCATTGTTTTTTATTTTTTCATTTTGGCGATAATGCCATGTTTATACTAGTAAGCGATGGAACGCTTCCAATGTAAAGACACCGAAATTGACATTTTCAGACGAAAAATTGTACTATTTTACATATAATTTAATGGTTATGGATCGGGGGTGAAAAGGCATGTTTGATCCGTCGCCGGTAACGTTGCAAGCGGTCATGGACCGGTTTGACGCGCCGTTATCGACGCAGGAATGGGTGATTGGCGATGCGGCGCAGCGCGAACGATGCCATGCAGTTTTGTTGCTGGCGGGGCGCGGGCGGGCGCAATTGCGGCAAGGGGGGCTGGATTTCGCGGCACCGGCGCTGGTGTGGTTGCCGGTGGGGGAAACCCAATCCTTTGCGATGACGGCGGGGGCCGGCGGATATGTTTTTTCGGTATCCGAGGATCTGGTAGCGCGGTATGCCGGATCGGGTGCCGGTGGGTTGCCGTTGCGCTTTGTCGCCGATACGGTGCACGCAGTAACGCCGGAGGAAGACGGCCCGGATTTGGCGGGAATCACGCAATCCTTTGCCGCTATCCATGCCGAATTGCGGCGCAATACGGTGGGGGCGGGGCTGGTGATCGGGGCGTATCTTCAGATTATCCTGACCGGGATTTTGCGCCTTGCCGACGGTATGATGGAGCGACGCGATGATCAAAGTCCCGGTTCGGTGACCTTTCAGCGGTTTTTGCAGGTGCTGGAACTGCATTTTCGCGAACACTGGAATGTGGTGGATTATGCCCGCATTCTGGGGATCAGCGAACGCCGTCTGTCATCGGCGGCGATGCGGGCAACCGGCAAGCCACCCTTGTTGTTGATCCATGACCGGGTGATCCGCGAGGCGTGTTTGCGGCTGGAACAATCGCCGCTGGCGGTGGCGCAAATCGCCTATGGCCTTGGTTTTCGCGATCCGGCCTATTTCAGCCGGTTTTTCAAACGCTATATGGGCGAAGCGCCGGGGGCCTATCGCCGGTTGAAACGCGCCGAACTGCGCATTCGTGATGATACATTTGCAGCGTGGCCGTAAAAAACGGGTATTTTGCCATTTTTTTGCTCCGTTTTGCCGGTTTAACCGTATTAAATCTGAAACATATGTTTAAGCGGAAATAGCCCTGTGAGATCACGAACGATATTTTGCCTGAGTTTGCTGGCCATTCTGGTGGCACCTTTCGGCTTGAGCCTGGCACAGGACCCGCCTGCCAAAAAGGCCGAGGAACGTCAGACATGGCGCACCGCGCCGCGTCATGCCAGCGGCATTGCGCCGGACCCGGTGGCCTTTGCCGATACGGCGATTGTGCAGGTGATGGCCGCGCCGACCTATGGCTGGCGCGGGTATTTTGCCGTGCATCCGTGGATTATTACCAAGCGTAGCGGTGAAACCGCCTATCGCCGCTATGACGTGGTGGGCTGGGGCGGCGGCAAGGTTGTGCGCCAGAATTATGCCCTGCCCGATGGTTTGTGGTTTGGATCAACCCCCGAAGTTCTGGCCGATCATCGCGGCGACGGGGTGGATGCCATGATCGACGAGATCGAGGCGGCGGTGGCAAGTTATCCCTACCCCGATCAATATCGCAGCTATCCCGGCCCCAACAGCAACACCTTTGTCGCCCATATCGGTCGCGAGGTGCCATCCCTGACCCTTGATATGCCAGCCAATGCGATTGGCAAGGATTATCGCGGGGCGACCAACCCGGTCGGCTTGTCGCCATCGGGCACCGGGGTTCAGGCCAATCTGTTTGGCTTGCTCGGCCTGACCGCAGGGGTTGAGGAAGGGCTGGAATTCAATGTGCTGGGCCTGAATTTCGGGATTGATTTCAATCGTCCGGCCTTGCGCCTGCCGTCTGTCGGGCGGCTGGGCATGCAAAATATTCCCGATCATCAGGACGACAAAAACGGCACTGCCGAAGCGGCCGAAATGCCGTGATGCGCGTTATCGGTTGAGCCACCAGATCGCGCCATTGAGCGCGGTGGCAAAACCAACCCACACTGCATAAGGTACAAGCAGATACGCCGCCCAACGATCAATGCGGGCAAACAGCATGATATTGACGATGATCAGGCAGAATAGCGGCACGATGCCGACCAGGCCTGCGATAGGGGATTGTGCGCCGAAAAACAGGAACGACCACGCCAGATTAAGGAATAATTGTGCGCCATAAATCGCAAAGGCATCTCGCCCGCCGGTGCGCTGGCGAAAGCCGCCCACCAGCCATGCCCGCCAGCCCGACAGGGCAATCATGAAATAAATGACCGTCCAGACCGGGGCAAACAGCCAGTCAGGCGGGCTGAAAAACGGTTTGGTCAGGGTTTGATACCAGTCGCCGACACTGGTGGCGGTGACGGCCCCGCCTGCGGCGGAAATGATCAGACACAGCACCATAAAGGCGATCAGGGCAAAGAACCGCGTGCGGTGGGTCAGGGTCTGGGCGGGTGTGTCGGGCATGTCAAAATCCTTGCCGGTCAGGGGCTGCTGCGCCTTATAAATTGCCGAAATGGCGGTATTTGCAAGGGGCATTTCAGGGGCGATAGGGATCATAGGTACCGAATGTCCAGACATGTCCCTCAGGATCGCGGGCGGAATAGCCGCGCCCGCCATAATCCTCGTCGCGGATCGGCAGGATAATTTCGGCGCTGGCCGCAATGGCGCGGGCATAATGGTTGTCGGCATCGGGTACGACGATATAGAGGCTTTGCGTCACACCTCCGGCGTCACGCGGGCGGCAGGTGAATTTGCCAAATCCGGTTTCGCTGCCGGGTTTTTGCGCCTGTCCCAGCATGATCATGCCATTGCCAAAAACCAGTTGCGCATGGTTGATGATGCCGTCTTCGGTTTCATAGACCGCATGGCGTTCAAAACCAAAGGCACGACACAGAAAATCGATGGCGGTTGCCACATCGTCATATTGCAGGGCCGGGATGATAACGCCACCCGGCAAGGAACCGTTTGTGGTTTCGCGCATGACTGTTTCCCCATCACAAGATGCCAATGATCAAGGGCAAGGGTGCCATTATGGCGGCCTGTTGTCTTTGACAAAGTGCAAAAGAATGAAAGCCGGGCAAAGTGACTGCTGTCACTGTCAAAGCCTGTAGTTGCATATATTATGCAATATTGTTTTAGGATTTCCTGAGGTTTCCTGCCGTTTCGGTGGGGCAGGAATGGTCAGGACCCAAAAGGAGTCTTGAAAACCGGCAAACAAAGCCAAATATCACAGCAAAAGTTTGGCAAACAGGATATGGGGATCGAAATGTTCAATCTGAATTCGATGAAAATCGGCACACGGATGCTGATTATCGTGGCGGGAGCCATTCTGGCGGCCTTGCTGGTCGGGGCCTTTGGTCTGTCTGAACTGCGTTATAACATGCTGGAAGATCGCAAGGCGAAAACCAAAGACCTTGTCGATGCGACAATCAGCCTGGTCGGGCATTATCATGCCCTTGAACAAGCGGGGGCGATGAGCACCGACGCGGCACAGGATGCCGCCAAGAAGGCGGTGGGGGCCTTGCGCTATGACCGGGATAATTACTTTTTCGTTTTCGATGCGACGCCGGTTGTGATCATTCATGATATCAAGCCGGAACTGGTCGGCAAGAATATGAGTGAGTCGGTCGATGGATCGGGCAAGCATCATTACCGCGAATTTGCCCGGGTGGCGCGCGAAGACGGGTCGGGCTTTGTCGATTATACCTATCAGGTGCCCAATTCCGATAATCTGCGGCCCAAACTGTCCTATGTCAGCAATTTCAAGCCGTGGGGCTGGATCGTTGCCACCGGCATTTACATTGACGATGTCAATGCGGTTTTCATGAAAAGCCTGATGGTGATGGGTGCGGTGGCGCTGGCGGTGTTGTGTGCGGTTGTCGGGGTGTCGCTTTTGATCAGCCGGGGGATTACCCGGCCGCTTTTTGCGATTTCGGACAATATGCTGCGTCTGTCGCGGGGGGATCATAATATCGAGGTCAAATATACCGATCAGCAAAGCGAGATCGGCGATCTGGCCCGTGCGATGGATATTTTCAAGGCCAAAACCATCGAAATGGAAGAAATGCGCACCCAGCGCGAAGAGCAGGAACGCCGGACCGAAATCGAAAAGCGCGAAGCTATGCACAAAATGGCCGACAGTTTCGAGGCCAGCGTCGGGCAGGTTGTGGGTCAGGTGATTGCGGCATCGGGCCATATGCAAACATCGGCCAATGCCATGACCCATACCGCCGAACAGGTCGGGCAGAAATCGATGGTGGTGTCGTCCGCCTCGCAGGAAATGTCCACCAATGTCGAAACCGTGGCCTCCGCCGCCGAAGAATTATCGACATCAATTGCCGAAATCAGCAATCAGGTCGCGCAATCCTCGGCGATTGCCAATGGCGCGGTGCGGATTTCCGATGATACCCATCAGAAAATCGAAGCCCTTGCCGATGCCGCCAACCAGATTGGCGAAGTGGTATCGCTGATTACCAGCATCGCCGAACAGACCAATCTTCTGGCGCTGAATGCCACGATCGAGGCCGCACGGGCCGGGGATGCGGGCAAGGGATTTGCCGTGGTGGCCAACGAGGTCAAAACCCTTGCCAGCCAGACCGCACGGGCGACCGAGGATATCCGGTCGCAAGTCGGCGATATTCAGGTGGCAACATCGCATGCCGTCACCGCGATTGCCGAAATCGCCCAGACCATCCGTCAGCTTGACGGGGCGACAACGGCGATTGCCGCCGCCGTTGAGGAACAGGGAGCCGCGACCCACGAAATCGCGCGGAATGTCGAGCAGGCCGCCCACGGCACCCGCGATGTATCGGAAAACATCACCGGGGTTTCGTCCGCCGCCGGGGATGCCGAAAAACTGTCGGGCGAGGTTCTGGGGTTGGCGCAGGATTTGGGCAGACAGGCCGATGTGCTGAGCAAATCGGTCGAGGCGTTTTTGGCCGAAGTGCGCAGCGCGTAACACCGCAACGTGACAGAAAACCCGCCAGCCCGGTGACAGGCTGGCGGGTTTTTTGTGCCAGATATTTATAATCTGTGTTTTGTGGTCGGGAAGCGCTGAAAGCCCCTAACGTCGCCAGACCGGAAACGGATCGGGCAGGGTGGCATAGTGTGCCGGGTCAAAATGGCCCTGATCAATGGCGCTGTCATCGTCAATCAGGCAGGCATCAAGGCGGGCGCGGATCTGTGCTTCGTTCATGCCGGTGCCAATAAAGACAATTTCCTGACGCCGGTCGCCTAGAACCGGGTGCCAGTTGCGCATCACGGTTTCGCGCCAGTTTTCATCATCAGGCCAGCGGTTGCGCGGAACGGCAACCCACCATGTGCCCAGGGCTTCGTGCTTGACCGCCGCCCCGGCCTGACTGAGTTCGCCGACCCAATCGGGACGGGTGGCGATCCAGAAATGACCCTTGGCGCGGATCACGCCGGGCCATTCGGAATTCAGAAAATCGTAAAAGCGTTGCGGATGAAACGGCAACGCACAGCGATAGACAAAACTTTGTATGCCGTATTCCTCGGTTTCGGGCACATGATCGGCAAAGCCGTACAATTCTTTGGCCCAGAGGGGATGGTCTTGTGCCCGGTCAAAATCAAAGCGCCCGGTATTGAGAATGCGGGCCGGGTCCACCCGCCCGTGATCGGTTTCGATGATGTCGGCATCGGCATTCAGGGCGCGGATGATGGTCAGCACGGTATCGCGTTGTGCAGTACTGATCAGGTCGGTTTTGTTCAGGATGATGATATCGGCAAATTCGATCTGATCGACGAGAAGATCAACCAGGGTGCGGTCATCCTCGTCACCCAGTGATTCCCCGCGATCCCGCAGAAAATCCTGTGATGAATAATCGGCAATCAGGCGTGCGCCATCCACCACAGTGACCATGGTATCAAGCCGTGCGACATCGCCAAGCGACTGGCCGTCGGCATCGCGGAAATCAAAGGTGGCAGCTACCGGCAAAGGTTCGGCAATGCCGGTCGATTCAATCAGCAAATAATCAAATCGCCCTTCGGCAGCGAGACGGCGAACCTCGGCCAGCAAATCATCGCGCAAGGTGCAGCAAATGCAGCCATTGGTCATTTCAACCAGTTTTTCATCCATCTGCGACAAGGCCGCCCCGCCTTCGCGGATCAGATCGGCGTCGATATTGACCTCGCTCATATCATTGACAATGACGGCAACGCGCAGGCCGGAACGGTTATTCAATACATGATTGAGAAGCGTGGTTTTGCCCGCGCCCAAAAAGCCGGACAGCACGGTGACGGGAAGGCGGTGCATGGTATATCCTCATAAATGATATGTTATAACATATCATTTAGCGCGAGACGAAGCGTGTGGCAACAGGGAAAAGGGAACGACCCGCGAACACCGCGTTTCCGCCCGATGGACAACCGCGTTCTCGGGTGTGGCGGTGGGTTTCCCGGTTCAATATATCCGTCATGCCCGTGACCACAGGCATCCATCGGGCGGCAGGTGCGGCGGGTGCGGTGTGATCAGGTGGTCTTACCGACTATCCAATCAGCTTGTCAATTACGGTGAAATCCCGGTTGTTAGGCATACAGAACAGGCATTTTCCATGACTGGCTTCGGCCCATACTTCGCCAATTTGGCGTTTCGGGGCTGCTGCGTCGTAACGATCCCCGCCTTTGTATTCGACAACCATAATCCGGCCATCATGGAGCATTGCCACAAAGTCAGGATAGAACTTGCCGCTGGGCAACTGAAGCCAGAAGGACGTTTTCTTGCTATCGACGTTTCTGATCCAGTATTGCACCTTGTCATGGCGGTCCAGATAGACAGCGCAGTCAAATTCCTCGCCTTGCGGCTTCAGATCGCCAATCAGCGATGTATAGTGTTTGTTGAACTTTGTCGTCCCGGAATAGGGTTGATTATAGGCATATGTCGTTTCATCAAAAATCATTGCCAGATCAGAACTGGTGGCAAACGATTCTGTGTTTACGGCGAAAAGAGAATTGTAGTTGCCGTTTTCGCGATTACCCCGAAGCTCGTTGATCAAGGCAGACAAGGAATTACGCAAATCGTATTTGTTACGTGCCAGAACTTCCAGATCGATCCCGGATTTAACAAGTGCTTCTATCGCCCCTAAAATGAATAAAATAGCACTTGGTTTGGTGACGTCTTGGTGCGGAATGCCCATATCAAGCCAGTTGGCAAGGCGGGGTAAGGTCCAGTTCGGTTCCTGAATAACCGCACCGAGTTCCCCCTGCATCCGGCGGACAAACTGGATTTCGACTTTGCCCTTGTCGGTGATATCGATCTGCCCCGACTGGCTTTCATCAACAACCATGAAACGTTCTGTAATGACTGTTGGATCGCATTTATCCAATTGCCATGGCAAGTCCAGAAAATGTTCCTTGCCAAACAGTTCAAGCTTGCCCTGGCGCTGTGTAATCAGATGGTTTTCGATGTCTGTCCAAACAGGATTTTCTTGTCTTTTTCGGTCATTTCCCCCTGACGCAGGCCTTCGCCCTTTTGATAGGCGGCAATCGTTGCCGGGCGGGCGGCGATGGCCTCAAACCAGCGTTTGAGATCGGGGAAATCGTTCAAATCCTGTTGTTGTTTTTCATGCGACACAATCCACGGATAACAGGCCATATCGGCGATGGTGTAATCGTCACCGGCAATGAAGTTGCGACCGGCAAGGCGTTTGTTCAAAACCCCATAGAGCCGGTTGGTTTCATTGACATAGCGGGTGATGGCATAGGGGATTTTTTCCGGGGCATAGCCGCTGAAATGATGGTTTTGCCCCGCCATCGGGCCAAGGCCGCCCATCTGCCAGAACAGCCATTCCATCACGGTTTTGCGACCGCGCACATCCTTTGGCAGGAATTTGCCGGTCTTTTCGGCCAGATATTGCAAAATTGCCCCGGATTCAAACACCGTGATGGCTTCGCCGCCATCGGCGGGGGCATGGTCAATGATGGCGGGCATGCGGTTATTGGGCGAAAAGGTCAGGAATTCGGGCTTGAACTGATCGCCCGCGCCGATATTGACCGGGATGATGGTGTAATCCTGCCCGGATTCTTCAAGAAACAGCGTGATTTTATGGCCGTTTGGGGTCGGCCAGTAATACAGATCGATCATGAGGGAGGGCCTCCTGTGGTATCGGTTTGCGGTGGCGTACGATGAATGCATCTTGCCAACCGATTCAATATGGATCAATTTAAAACGATCATTCCAAAACACAAGGGGGCTGTCTGAACCCCCGCAGGAGAATTTCATGATCCGTTTTTACTATCACCCGACGCCTAATCCGGCGAAAGTTGCCCTGTTTCTGGAAGAAACCGGATTGCCTTATGAGATTATTCCGGTCGATACCAAAAAGGGCGACCAGCACAGCCCGGCATTCCGGGCGATCAACCCTAACGGCAAGGTTCCGGCGATTGTCGATAGCGATGGGCCGGGTGGTGCTGAAATCCGGGTTTTTGATTCCAATGCGATCCTGATCTATCTGGCGGAAAAGACTGGTGCGTTTCTGGGCAAGCCTGAGGATCGCGGCGACCTTTTGTCGTGGCTGATGTTTGTTGCCACCGGTCTTGGCCCGTTTTCCGGGCAGGCGGTGCATTTTCAACATGTGGCCCCGGTCGGGAACGATTATGGAGTGAACCGTTATCGCAATGAGATTAAACGGCATTACAAGGTGCTGGATGATCACCTGGCCGGACGGGATTTTATGATTGGCGAGGGTTACACGATTGTTGATATGTCGCTCTGGGGATGGATTGAGCGCGCCTTTTTCGTGTTGAAAAGCGACGCGCCGCTGGCTGATTATCCCAATATAAAACGCTGGTACGAGGCCGTTTGCACCCGACCGGCGGTGGAGCGTGCCCGCAAGGCCGGCCAGAACCATGCCTTTAAATCCGATATGGATGATGTCGCCAAACGCGCCCTGTTTCCGTCGAATTACGCATAAGGCACTTACCGCAACACACACCATCCCGGTATCAGGCCGGGGTGGTGTGTGTTGCCAGAATGACGGCGTCAGGCGGCGCTATGGTCGATCACTTCGCCACGGGCCGGATAGTTTTTGGCGATGACGAAATCCAGTGCGCCCAGAATATCGGCAAAGGCCGGGCGGGCGAACGGCATGGTTTGCACTGTGCCGAAATACAATGTGCCATCCGGGCGCACCAAAAACAGGCCCGGTTCGGCAAACAAGGCGGGTTCCTCGACCCCGGCAGAAGTCACGCCGTTGGACGACGAAATATAAAGCCCCCAGTTCCGGGCGACATCCAGCGACAGGCCATAGCCAAGCGTAATGTTATCAAGCCCCCATTTTGTGCGGGCGGTTTCGGCGCGGTCCTGCGTGTCGGATGACAGGACAAGAACATCGACCCCGCGTTTGGCGAATTCGGCGATTTTGCTGTTCAGATCGGCCAGATATTTGCCGCAGATCGGGCAATGCAGGCCGCGATAGACCACGATCATGGTGAAATTTTCCGGGTTCCGGTCCGCAAGCGACCAGACACCACCACCCGCCAGAGAAACGGAAAGGGCGGGCACCTTTTGGCGCGGCATCAGGGGGATAATGACAGACATGATAAACCTTTGCATGAGGTGAAGATATGCCGACCAATATGGAATGATCATTCCGAAATGACAAAGGATAAAAGCGGTTTTCACCGATCTGTGATCAGGCAGAATGATCAGTCCCGGCCCTGACATGGTTGTGCGACGGTATCCTGCCCGATACAGTGCCGGGACATATGACAATGACGCATTCCAAAGGAACGACATGATTGATATTGTAAGGGCAGAGCCCCTGCATCGTGCGGGGTGGGAACGGTTATGGCGTCAGAATATTGCCAACTTTGGTGCCGCCGACATGACGGATCATGTGATTGATGTTTTGTGGCATCGCATCCTTGATTCGGATCATGCCATGCAGGCGTGGCTGGCGGTTGATCGTCGCGGGGAAAAGGATGATCCCGCAGATGATTCCGCAGTGGTTGGGCTGGCCCATATCATTGTGCATCCCCACACATTTTCCCTGCGCAATGTGGGGTATCTGGAAGATTTCTGGGTACCTGCCGATCAACGGGGGCAGGGAATTGGCAAACAGTTGATCGCCGCATTGAAAATACAGGCAAAACAGCAGGACTGGGTGCGTCTGTATTGGTTGACAGCAGGCGACAACCATAATGCCCAACGCCTGTATGACCGCCTGACACAACGGGTTGATGCAGTTTTATACAAGATTGATACGGTTTAGGGGGCGGATCAAACCTTGCGTGCCACAACGAAATGGGCGCGGCCCGATGCGGGATAAAGGGCGGTTTCGACAATCTCGAACCCGGCCGTGCCGATGGCGGTATTGAGGCTTTGGGATGACAGATAACGCACATCGGGGGCAATGCGGGCGACCTTCATCACACTGATCAGGGCACGCAAAAAGATGGTGTATTCGGCAAGGCAGACTGTTTTGGAAATAAACAACCCGCCGGGTCGAAGGCGCCGGTGAATGGCACGAAGTGCGGTGCCGGTTTCCGGAACAAGATGCAAAAGGTTAAAGGCCAGAACCGTGTCAAACATGCCCTCGCCAATTTTGTCGTCGGCAAGTTCGGCGGCGGTAAAGGTGACATTGCCAAGTTCGGCAGTTTCGGGTTTGGCCCGGGCAATGGCGATCATGTTGGGCGAAATATCGGTTGCGGTGATATGCCCGGCATCGGGGGCAAGCAACAGGGCGGTGCTGCCAGTACCGCACCCGATTTCAAGGACTTTCTGATCCTTTGACAGATAGCGCCGGACATGGGCCAGGGTTTGTTCATAGGCGGGCATATTGCCGATTTTACGCCGCGCATAACGCTGCGCATTTTTATCCCAGAATGTGCGGTTACGATCCATCGGCGATTTCCCCAATCGGTTTTGTTCTGTCGTTATGGGGGAAGCAGGCGGGTCAGTCCAGTATCGAGAGGGCCATATCGACATAATCGGACAGGGTGTCTTCGCCCGCGCCGCGTCGCGCCATCAGATGGACGGCCTGAATGGACCCGGTTAGAAAACGGGCCATCTGGCGGGTGTTTTTGACGGGCGAAAGGGTTCCTGCCGCCACCCCGCGTTTCAGCGCATCGGCAAATAATGCCTCAATCCGGCGAAAGGAGGCCTGGGCGATGGCGGCGGTTTCGGGATCATGCGGGGCCAGTTCCATGCCGGAATTGACCATCAGACAGCCCTTGTGCCGGCCCGGCCCGCAACCATTACGCACAGCATCGCGAAAGGTTTGGGTGATGGCGGCACGCCCGTCGGGTACATCGGTCAGGATGGCAAAGCGTTGCTGGCTGATTTTGCGTGTGTAATGATCCAGAACCCGCAGGAACAAGGCCTTTTTGTCGCCAAAGCTGGCATACATGCTGGCACGGTTCAGGCCGGTTTCTGCCACCAGTTCCTGAATGGATGTCGCCTCGAACCCCTTGCTCCAGAAGATGTTCATGGCGTTATCAAGAACGCTTTCCTCGTCAAATGCGCGCGGGCGGGCCATGTTTTAACCAGTCTTCAGATTTCAGAATGACCGGTTTATTATGATCCGGTCCGCCCGGCGCGGCAAGGAGGGTGTGTGGGGGGGGGGGCGCTATGCGTCTTTTCCGGTGGCCAGCAAATCGCGAATTTCGCGCAGCAGGGCGACATCTTCGGGGGTGGCGGGCGGCGGGGTTTCCCCGGCTTTTTTGTCTTCGGCGCGTTTGGCCTTGTTGATCGCCTTGACGACCATGAACAACACCCAGGCGATGATGGTGAAATTGATCGCAATGGTAATGAATTCGCCATAGCCGATGACGGCACCCTGCGCCTTGGCATCGGTATAATTGGTGGCCGTAACGGCATCAGACAGGGCAATGAAATAATTGGAAAAATCAAGCCCGCCGGTAATATAGCCAATCACCGGCATGATGATGTCGCCGACCAGCGAACTGACGATCTTGCCAAAGGCCGCCCCGATGATCACGCCAATCGCCAGATCAACGACATTGCCGCGCAGGGCAAACTTCTTGAATTCTTCAAACATGATAGCCGTCCCGTGTGAGTGTTTTGCAGTGTGTTTGTTTCATCGGCGGTCAAGCGTGACAAAGCTGTAATCCGGGCCGTCCGGGTTCTGAATGCGGTGACGGGCAGTTTCGCGCCATTCCATGGGGGAGAGCGGATCAAGAAACGCATCGCCATCAATATCAATATGGACTTCGGTCAGTTCATAACGGGTGGTGAAGGGCAGGGCGAGGCGATAAATCTGCGCCCCACCGGCGATGATCACGGCATTCACCCCGTCACGGATGGCGATGTCATCGGCCTTTGTGATGGCATCGGCCATGTCATGACAGACCACCACCCGGTCATGGTCAAAGGTCCAGTCTCGGTCGCGGGTAACGACAATCGTGGTGCGGCCCGGCAATGGCTTGCCAATTGCCTCGAATGTCACGCGGCCCATGATCATTGGTTTGCCGATGGTCAGGGATTTGAACCGTTTCAAATCTTCGGGCAGGTGCCACGGCATCCAGCCATCCTTGCCAATTGCGCCGTTTTGGGCGGCGGCAACCACGGCAATGCGTTCCACCCGGTCATTATTGTTTGCCGGGGCCATCAGACGGCCACCTTGCCCGCAATATGGGGGTGCGGGTCATAGCCGGTCAGGGTGAAATCATCATATTTGAAATCAAAGATCGAGGTGACAGCCGGGTTGATCTTCATCACCGGCAGGGGCCGCACGTCGCGGGCCAGTTGCAATTCCACCTGATCAAGGTGGTTGGTATAAAGATGGGCATCGCCCAGGGTGTGGATGAAATCGCCGGGTTTGAGGCCGCAAACCTGCGCAACCATCAGGGTCAACAGCGCATAGGAGGCAATATTGAACGGCACGCCCAGAAAAATATCGGCGCTGCGTTGATACAGCTGACACGATAATTTGCCATCGGCGACATAGAATTGAAACAGGCAATGGCAGGGCGGCAAGGCCATATTGGGCACATCGGCGACATTCCATGCCGAGACAATCAGGCGGCGGGAATCGGGATTTGATTTGATCTGGGTGATCAGGTCGCTGATCTGGTCAATCGTTTCGCCGTTCGCCCCGCGCCAGGATCGCCATTGCCCGCCATAAACCGGGCCAAGATCGCCGTTTTCATCGGCCCATTCATTCCAGATGCGCACGCCATGTTCCTGCAAATAGGCAACATTGGTATCGCCCGCCAGAAACCACAGCAATTCATGAATGATTGACTTCAGATGCAGCTTTTTGGTGGTGGCCATCGGAAAACCGACCGCCAGATCAAAGCGCATCTGATGACCGAAAACCGAAAGGGTGCCGGTGCCGGTGCGGTCTTCCTTGCGGGTGCCGGTGTCGCGCACCAGACGCATCAGATCAAGATATTGCTGCATGCCGTGTCCTGTTTTTGGAATCGTTTCGGGCAGCATAGTCAGCAAAGCCGATGACGGCAACGGTGTTGGGGCAGATGGGGTTCCCACGTTCGGGTGGGGCGAAGGGGTGGGGCGTATTTCCCTGATCGTTACGCCGCGCTGGCGGTCGCCCATCGGGCTGCGGCAATGGCGAATATCGGTGAAGTTCCCGGTTACCCTCAAAAATATTTCCCCCGATTTCCCTTGTGATGTGGGGGGGGAATCCCCTATATAAAACCTGTCGGGGCAACCCGACTATGGCGTTACACGACTTGGCGGAATAGGCATTACGGACCCGGGGGCGGTACCCGGCGGCTCCACCATCTCTTTTCCCTGCCCTACTCAGGCGGGATTGTGGGGGCCGAAACAGGATCGACGTGTGTAGTAAAGGCCTCTGTTGGCGCTCGGCATGGTACCACCGATATCGGACCAATGTTTGTAAACGCAAACGACAATAATGCTCAGGTTGCTGTTGCTGCGTAAGCGGCACTAGCACCAAAGCGAAAATTCCGGTTGCCGGGAGCGGTAATTTGGTGGGGTCAGGGGCACCTAGCAACAGAACGCCCCGCTCTTGTTTTTCAGCCCGGCTTGTTTATGAATAGAGGCTGAGGAATGCGTCACGGGGACGATGGCGCATATGAATGACGGGGTTTCCCGCCAGACACAGGATTTTCGATGCACGAACCGGAAGAATTCCGTTACGACCTGATGGTCGATCAGGCGCTGCGTGGCGTCGTCAAGCAGATACTTTCCCGCGTGGCCAAAGAAGGCCTTTTCGGCGAGCATCATTATTACGTCACCTTTCAGACGAATCACCCCGGCGTTCAATTGCCCGAAAATCAGCGCAAGGCGCATCCCGACAACATCACCGTTGTCGTGCAGCATCGCTTTTGGGATCTGAAAGTCGGCGATGATTTCTTTTCTGTCGGCATGAGTTTTGACGGCATGCCCACCGTGGTTGTGGTGCCGTTTGATGCGATGCTGGCCTTTGTCGATCCGTCCGCCAACTTCATGCTGACCTTTAGCGTCGAAGAAGAAATGAGCGACGATGATTTTCTGGATGATGACGATACCGGTGATGACGACAGCGGCCCGGCCCTTGTTGCCGATCCGAAATCGCGCCCTGCCAAAAAGGCCAAAGATGCCAAGGCAGGCGAAAGCGGCGAAGTCATCGCGCTGGATGCCTTTCGCAAGAAATAAGCGCGGATTTGATATGCAGCGGGCAGAAATGCCCGCTGTTTTTTTGTCTGTTTCCGGTTAAATTCAACCATCCCGCTATCGCGTACCAAATACCCACCTTGTTTTTGAGAGAGACGAGAAATTTCCCATGAGCGCCATGAATGATTTTGTCTATAAACCGATGTTCGAACTGGGCAAGGATGACACGCCCTGGCGCAAGATTGGCGATGAGGGGATTGAAACCCTTGAGGTCAAGGGCGAGACTTTTTTGAAAGTCGCCCCTGCGGCCATCGAAAAACTGACCCTTCAGGCCTTTTTTGATTGTTCGCATCTGTTGCGCCCCGGCCATCTGGCGCAATTGCGCAAGATTCTGGATGACCCGGAAGCGACCCCGAATGACAAATTTGTCGCGATGGATTTGTTGAAAAACGCCAATATCGCATCGGGCGGGGTTCTGCCGATGTGTCAGGATACCGGGACGGCGATTGTCATGGGCAAGCGCGGTGGTCGCGTGATCACCGATGGCACGGATGAAGAAGCGATTTCCAAGGGCGTGTGGCGCGCCTATCAGGAACATAATCTGCGGTATTCGCAGGTGTCGCCGGTGACGATGTTTGAGGAAAAAAACACCGGGTCGAACCTTCCGGCCCAGATCGATCTGTATGCAACACCGGGGGCTGAATATAAATTCATGTTCATGGCCAAGGGCGGCGGATCGGCCAACAAGACGTTTTTGTATCAGCAGACCAAGGCATTGCTGAACCCCGACAGTCTTGTGAAATTCCTTGATGAGAAAATCCGTACACTTGGCACGTCGGCCTGCCCGCCCTATCATCTGGCGATTGTGATTGGCGGGACATCGGCCGAGGCGGCATTGAAAACCGTCAAGATGGCATCGGCGCGTTATTACGACAGCCTGCCGACCGAAGGCGGGGCGCACGGGCAGGCTTACCGTGACCTTGAATGGGAACAGAAAGTTCTGGAAATGACCCGGCAGATGGGCATTGGCGCACAGTTTGGCGGCAAATATTTCTGCCATGATGTGCGTGTTGTGCGCCTGCCGCGCCACGGGGCGAGTTGCCCGGTGGCGATTGGTGTTTCCTGTTCGGCCGACCGGCAGATTTTGGGCAAGATCACCAAAGACGGCATTTTCATCGAGGATCTGGAACATAATCCGGCGAAATATCTGCCGGAAATTTCCGACGAGCATCTGGACGATACGGTGGTCAAGGTGGATTTGAACCAGTCGATGGCTGAAATGCGGCGGCAATTGTCGCAATATCCGGTGAAAACCCGTTTGTCCTTGACTGGCACGGTGATTGTGGCGCGTGACATTGCCCATGCCAAGATCAAGGACCGCCTGGATGCCGGGCAGGGCATGCCCGATTATCTGAAAAATCATCCGGTCTATTATGCCGGTCCGGCCAAAACCCCCGAAGGCATGCCATCCGGGTCCTTTGGCCCGACGACGGCGGGGCGGATGGATGCCTATGTCGATCTGTTTCAGGCCAATGGTGGATCGTTGATCATGCTGGCAAAGGGCAACCGGTCGAAACAGGTCAAGGATGCCTGCCAGAAATATGGCGGGTTTTATCTTGGCTCTATCGGTGGTCCGGCGGCGCGGCTGGCGCAGGATTGCATCAAAAAGGTCGAGGTTCTGGAATATCCGGAACTGGGCATGGAAGCCGTCTGGCGGATTGAAGTCGAGGATTTCCCGGCCTTTATCGTGATGGATGACAAGGGCAATGATTTCTTTGCCGAGTTCGGGATTTAAGGCGGGCATGATGCGGCGGGTTCGGTAGAGCCGTGCGCCGCAGCATATTCTTGCCAGTGGGGGTGTGATGTGCTGGTATGTGGGCGTATCTTCCTGATCGCCCCACATCCTGTTGCAGCCCCGAAAGCCCGAATTCATCATGCCCCGCGATCCTTCCCCTGCCGCTGTTCCTGCGGCTGAAAGCCGTTTGACCGGCATCAGTGCTGCCCTTGCCACTGTGATCATCTGGGCGTCGTGGCTGATCGTCACGCGCTATGCCATGACATCGAACTTTACAGCGGTCGATATCGGGCTGTTGCGGTTTGTGGTGCCATTTGTGGTGTTTGCGCCGGTCTGGATCAAGCGCGGTGTCTGGCCCAGAGGCTTGTCATGGGTCAATGGTCTGGTGATGCTGGCGGGATCGGGGGCGTTTTATACCCTGATGGTGGCCAGTGCGTTGGCATTTGTCCCGGCCAGCCATGTCGGCATTTTGTTGCCCGGTGTGATGTCGGTCTGGGCGATATTGATTGCGGTGTTGCTGTTTGGTGAACGGCCGGGAAAGGTTCGGCTGTGTGGATACGGGTTGGTGATTGTCGGGATCGGCTTGCTGATTGCACTGAAACCCGGACAGGCAGGCGATGGCGGCGGTGAATTGCTGTTTGGTTATGGGCTGGTATCGGGCGGGGCGTTGATGTGGGCGTGCTATACCCATGCGATGCGGCAAAGCGGCCTTGGCGCGATTGATGCGGCGGCTTTTGTCGGGTTCTGGTCCTTTGTGATCATGGCGGCGATTGCGGTTTTTACCGGCACCACGGTTTTCACCGCCCCGATTGATGACATTGTCTTGTTGCTGGTGACGCAGGGCTTGCTGGCCGGGGCGGTAGCGGTTGTCACCTATGGCATGGCAGTGCGCCATATCGGATCGACGGCGGCGGCGGCCTTTGGCGCCCTGACCCCGGCACTGGTTGCGCTGGGCGGGGTTTTCCTGCTGGGCGAGACCGGCAGTATGGTGTTGGTGCTGGCGGTCGCCTTGGTGATTTTGGGGGTGATGGTGGCGTCGGGGGTGTTCCGCAAGATTATCCGCTAAGTCATATCCCGCCGATCAAAACGCTTTTCGCACATGCGAAGACGCGCTATGGTGGTGTCATGTTTTGGTAACGTTGCCGGAACATCTGGCGGGCAACGGGGCCTGCATTGCAAGACCGGCTTTTTTGGGGCCGGTGGTCAATGTCAGTCATCCCGGAGATGTGCCATGTTCGCCGCTTTCATCCGTTCTGTTTCCCCCGAAGACGATATCCGGCCTGTTGCGGCCAATGGGTCCGATCTTGCATCGGCATTGCGGCTGTTGCGCCATGTCAGCGACATTGTGGACGAAGCCCCCGATGCAACAAGTGCGATGGCGCGGATTCTGGATGCGGTGTGCGGCCATTGTCAGTGGCCGGTCGGCCATGCCTATTTGCGACATGTCGGCGCGGGTGAGGGCGGTGGAGATCAGTTGCAATCCGCAAAGATATGGTCGATCGGGCAGGGGATTGTCCGCGATGATTTGCGCGCTTTTTGCGATCAGTCCGAAGCGACGCGGTTTGAGATCGGGCAGGGCCTGATTGGCGGGGTGGCGCAATCGGGGCAGGCGGTGTGTCTGGATGATGTCACCACAAAAGCCGGGTTTCTGCGGGCCGACGGGGCGCGGCGCAACGGGTTGCGCGGCTGTTTTGCCCTGCCGGTGCGGCTGGACGGGCAGGTGGTGGCGGTGGTCGAATTTTTCAGCCGTGCGGTGGCAAGCCTTGATGCGCAGATGCTGGAATTATTGGGATTTGTCGGCGGACAGGTGGCGCGTGCGCTGGAACGCGACGGGGTGCGGGAATCGCGCCGCCGTCTGGCGCAGGATTTTGATCTTCAGGTGCAGGGCACGGTTGGGCAGCTTGCGGCCGCCGTCAGCCAGATGCGCGGGGCGCTGGGTGTTCTGGAACAGGGAAATGCCCGCACCCGTGACAGCAGCGAAGGGATTGACCGGGCAGCGGTCGCCGCCCTTGCGCGGATTGAAAATGTCGCCCGCGAGATGGAAGGATTGCGCACCACGCTTGAGAGTGTCGGGCGGGATGCCGGGGATAATCTGGAAACCACCGACCGGCTGGGGCAGCAGGCATCACGCATCCGCGATGATTTTGGTGCCTTGCAGGACCGGGCATCCGACGCCGGGCGGATGTTGAAAACCATTTCCGATATCGCCAGCCAGATCAAGCTTTTGGGTCTGAATGCCTCGATCGAGGCGGCACGGGTGGGCGAAGCCGGGCGCGGTTTTGCGATTGTCGCCAAAGAGGTCAAGGCACTGGCCGATGATTCCGAACATGCGACCCGCGATATTGCCCTGTGGATGGATAGTGTGACCGGGGCGATTGCCGGGGCGGCCAGTGCGGTTGACAGCATGGCCCATGCCATGACCGGGTTGCAGGACAATGCCCGCCAGACCGCCAATCAGACCGCACAACAACTGGGCAATTGTCAGCAGATTAGCAATGACGTGGCCGGGGCCGTGGCCGATGCCCGCCATGTCAGTGATCAGGTCACCCTGATCCGCACCGCGATTGCCGATGGCGAAGGGGTTTTGCAGGATGTGGCGGCGGCAGCACGGGTTCTGGACGATCAGGGCCGGGATTTGTCGCAGCGGGTCGATGGTTTTGTCGGCAGTATTACGAGGATTTAGGCATATGCCGGGTGCGGCGTGCCACCATGCGGGCCAGACTTGGCCCAAACAGCAGGATCATGAAAAACCGGGCCGACTGGATGACCAGAATAAAGGACAGATCGACATTGGTGCTGGCCGCGATGATGGCGACCGAGTCCAGCCCGCCCGGACTGGTGGCGAGATAGGCGGTCAGGGGATCGACATCCATAAAAACCACCAGCAACACCGAAATCCCGGCGCAAAAGGCAATCAGAACAAAAATCGCCAGCAGGATTTTGGGCAGGGCAAAGGTGGCATGGCGCAACACAGCCGGGGTGAAACGCAGGCCAATCGTTGCCCCGATTACCGCATAGGTCAGGCCCAGAAACCATTCCGGCAGAACGATATCGACCATGCCGGTGATGCTGAGTACCGCCACCACAATGATCGGCAGCAACAGCGCCCCGGACGGCAGACGCGACACCACACCGATGATTGACAATGCGGCGGCAAGGGCAAGGGTCAGGGCGAAATCGCCGATATCAAAGGGTGTAAACCATTCATGCGCCGCCCCGGCAAGGGCCGGATCGACTGAAAAACCGGCCACGGTCGAGGCGACAGCAACGACAATCACCACCCGGACATATTGCATGAAGGCAACCAGCCGTGCATCGGCCCCGAAGGCCTCGGCCATGATCACCATTGCCGATGCCGCACCGGGATAGGCCCCCCAGATCCCGGCGGTGCCGGGCAGGACCTGTTTGACGCACAGCAACCAGCCGAGCGCGCTGCTGACGACCAGGGTTAACAAGGTGACACCAACCACCAGCGGCCAGTCATGCAGGAAAGATGTGACAATCCCCGCCGTCATCGCCCCGCCAACCATTGTGCCGAGCACCGATTGCGCCCCCAGATAGACGGATTTCGGCACGGCAACCGTCGTGCCATTGGTGCCCAGAACAATGCCGACAATCATCGGACCCAGCAAAAGGGCTGCGGGTACATCGGCATCATGCAGCAGGACAGACAGCACCAGCGACCCGCCAATCAGCAACAGCCATTGCACAAGATGCGGCAGGCGGCCAAGCCGGTGACGATCCGGCATTATGGGGGGCGGGGTGTTGGTCAAGGCGGAGGATCCGTTCGGGTGATCAAAAGGCAGGGCGCGGATATGGAACCTTGCCATAAAAGGGCAAAGCCGATTGAAAAGGCATATCATCATAGCCTGAAATATCGGATCATGGCGAGGCTGTATGATAATCGTGTTTTTCTATCCAGGGTCGATGAATGGAGTGACCGGGGAATGAGCGAAAAGACAGAAATTGTCCTGCGGTTTGACGGGCCACAGGATGCAAGTGTGACCATCGTGCTGGCCCACGGGGCCGGGGCGGCGATGGATAGCGATTTCATGAATATGATGTCCGATGGACTTGTCGCGCATGGATATCGGGTGGCGCGGTTTGAATTCCCCTATATGGCCAAAACCCGGCAGGATGGCAGGAAACGCGCCCCGGATCGGGCAGCGGTCTTGCAGGAATGCTGGGGCGATGTGGTGGCGCAAATCGGCCACCCGGAAAGGCTGGTGATTGGCGGCAAATCGATGGGGGGCCGGGTGGCAAGCATGATGGCGGATGAATTGGGGGTTATGGGGTTGGTTTGCCTTGGTTATCCGTTTCATCCGCCCGCAAAGCCCGAAACATTGCGGGTGACGCATCTGAAAACCTTGCGCACCCCGGCGTTGATTGCACATGGCACCCGCGACCCGTTTGGCCGCCCCGATGAAGTGGCGGAGTATGGATTGTCCCCGGCAATTTCCCTTCATTGGGTTGCGGATGGCGATCATGATTTTGTGCCGCGCATATCAACGGGCCGGACACAGGCGGATAATATCGGCGATGCGGTGTTGGCAATGAACGGGTTTATCCGACGTCTTCTTGTGCGGGAATGACGGTTTTGGGATGGGTGCTGTTCCATCATAATCCATTGATTTAAAACATTTTTTTTGTCAAGAATCGGGACGAATGCAAAGTTTTTTCAGATTTTTTGAAAAAAGTTCTTGATTTGTTCTTTTGATTGTGGCATAAGAGAAAAATCAACGGGGCAAATGCGCCCGGACGAAACCCGCAAAGCCTTGTGCTTTGCGGGTTTTTACGTTTGGCGACACATGAAAGAGATGATGATGCAGCGGCAAAACGAAAGACAGATCGGCGGGCGTAACCGCAAGAGGATGACCGGCGGGTGGAAGAGTCATTACGGTGGTCCTTTGCGGGCGTCCTGACCCGGTCCTTGGTCAGGACGCCCGAGGTGCGTCTTGTGTGGGAGCTGCCTGCCCGGAATTTCTCCTGACATTATCGGGCAGTGCCCGGTATGGCCGTGGGTCCGTTGCGGGCTTGCTGGCGAGACAGGCAGAGGCCCGAGGTTTGTCCGGTTTCCTGTGGTCACGGCACGCAGGCCACAATATTGCCTGCGTGCCGCCATATGGCGGGTTTTATGGTGCTGGTGTATGGCAGACGGCCTCGATATTCACCCCGTCCGGGTCAAGGATGAAGGCCCCGTAATAATGTTCGTGATAATGCGGGCGCGGTCCCGGTGCGCCGTTATCAATGCCGCCTGCGGCGATGGCGGCGTGATAGAAGGCATCGACACTGGCGCGGTCAGGGGCGGCAAAGGCGACATGCCATTGATGCCGGACCGGTTTCGGGCGGTCTCCCAGCCAGAATTTCGGACCGGAATCCGGTGTACCAAAACCGGCAAAGGCCGACGTTCCGGTGGTTTCGGCAGTTTCTTCCATCAGGATGGAAATGCCCAGCGGGGCAAGGGCTTGCTGATAAAAGGCTTTTGATTTTTCAAAATCGGCAACGGCAAAACAAACATGGTCGATGATCATGGGATGTCCTTCATGATGGTGTTTGCTGGTGGTGCGAGGGGATCAGGCTGACAGTGTATCCATTGGGACCAGGAAATCCTTGGCGTATTCATCGGAAACCGGGGCGTCCTGACTGGCGATGTCGATGCGCACCCCGTTGGGATCCAGCAGGGTGAAATGGCGTTGACCCCACGGTTCGTCGCGCAGATCAAGGGCGAAGTCAAACCCGGCAGCGCGCAGTTCCTGTGCGGCGGTGGCGGCGTCTTCGACGCTGATCCCGAAGATGCTGCCTTCGCCCAAGGTGCGGGGGTGAAACAGGGCGGGCTGGGTCGGGTGGTCGGGGGCCATCAGGCCGATTTGCACGGCCATGCAATCGGGCCAGACCAGATGGATATACCAATCCCCGGCAAAGACGGCGACAAAGCCCAGTTTTTCGTAAAAGGCCCGGCTTTCGGCCCGGTTTTCGGTGACGATGATCGGAAAGGCGCTGGTGATTTTCATGGTGATGCTCCTGTTTGCCGGGGAATTCGGCCCCCGATAAAAGCCATGATGGCACAAGCCTCCTGACAGGAGCCTGTCAGGAGAGGTATGGTAATTTTTCGGGCAGACTGGAAAGGAGTGATCATGAGACGGGCTGACCGATTGTTTCGACTGGTGCAGATTTTGCGCCGCCGCAAATTAAGCCGGGCACGGGAACTGGCCGCGGAACTGGAAGTTTCCGAACGCACGATTTACCGCGATATCCGCGACCTTGCCGCGTCCGGTGTGCCGGTCGAGGGGGAGGCCGGGGTGGGGTATATCCTGCGCGATGGCTATGATTTGCCGCCCCTGATGTTTGATGCCGACGAGATCGAGGCCTTGGTGGTGGGGGCGCGGATGGTGCAAAGCTGGACCGATCCGCAAATGGCGCGGGCCGCCAGCGACGCGATATCCAAGATCGAGGCGGTGGTGCCCGAACGGTTGCGCGGCCTTGTCGGTGGTATTCCGATTGCGGTTGCCGATATCTGTCAGGCCCCGATTGCCGTATCGATGCCCGATTTGCGCCGCGCCATCCGCGAACGCAGCATTATCGATATCCATTACACCGACGCCAAGGCGGAAGCGACCCGGCGCCGGGTGTGGCCGTTGGGCATGTTGTTTTTTGGCACGGTCTGGCTGTTGGCCGGGTGGTGCGAATTGCGGCAGGCCTTCCGGGTGTTTCGGGCCGACCGCATCATGACGATGGACATTCTGAGCGAACGTTATCGCCCGGTGCCGGGGCGGTCCTTGCGCGATTATCTGATTTCCGAAGGGGTGGAAGGCGAAATCCTCAATCGTCTTGGGAGGTGAGGGTTTGTCGTTCTGAGAAAATGCCGCGCTGATTGTATTGGTGCTGTCTTTTTGTATTGTTTGTGCTTTATGCTTTTTGGGTGCATCACAAAAAGAAAGTGCATCGGTGCGAATCAGGGGTTTTTTCCGGCAGGTTGCCGACATATTCCGGGTGCAGGAAGACCAGCCCGATTTGATCCGTGCGCAGGTCAATGCGTTGTCGCGGCAAATTCCCTTGATGTATTTTCTGTTGACCGCCAATGCGCTGGCGCTGAGTTATACCCATTACGGGGCGGCGTCCGACACCATGACAATTGTGATCCCGGCCATCCTGTCGGCGGTCTTTTTCTGCCGGGCGATTGTCTGGATCAAGGCCGGGGACAAGGTGGATGATCTGGCCGCCGATCTCATGCAATTGCGGCGCATCCGGCTGGTGGCCCTGATCATAAGTGTGATTTCCTCTGTATGGGCTGTTAACCTGTTTTCCTATGGCAATCCCTATCAGCAGGGGCATGTTGCCTATTCCATGTCGATTACGGTGGTCGGCTGTATTTTATGTATGCTGCATTTCCCGCCTGCGGCCTTCATCGTTGTGGGGGTTGTGCTGGGTTCTTTCGTTGTGCATTTCGGGTTAAGCGGCAATGATGTGTTTGTGGCGATTGCCGCCAATATGGCGCTGGTGTCGGTGGTGATTGTGCAGATCATCCGCAGTTATTACGCCGCCTTTTCCGAACTGATCGCCTCGCGCCGGGTTCTGGAAGAACAGCATCGCACGACACAGGAACTGAGCAACCAGAACCGGCAATTGGCGCATCGCGATTTTCTGACCGGCCTTGCCAATCGCCGCGATTTTTTCCACCGGCTGGAAACCATGTTGGCGGGGGCCGATGACACAACCCGGTTTGCCGTGGCGGTGATTGACCTTGACGGGTTCAAGCCGGTCAATGATGTGCATGGGCATATGGTGGGCGATGATGTTCTGGTGCAGGCCGGGCAGCGGCTGGTGACATTATCGGGCGGCACCAGTTATTTTGCCCGTCTGGGCGGCGATGAATTTGGCCTGATTGTCGATCATTATGGCAATGAAGCGGACCTGACCCTGCTGGGCCAGGCGTTGTGCGATGTGATGAAGGTGCCGTTTGAAACCGCAGGCGGGCCGGTGCATTTATCCTGTTCGGTCGGGTTTGCGACCTATCCCGCCGTGGCCCGCACCCCGACCGGGTTGTTTGAACGGGCCGATTTTGCCCTGTATCACGCCAAGAAAAACAATCCCGGCAGCCCGGTTTTGTTTGCCGCCCGTCATGAAAGCCTGATCCGTCAGGAATCCGGGATCGAGCAAGCCTTGCGCAGCGCCGATCTGGATGCCGAACTGTCGTTGAATTTTCAACCGATTTTCAATCTGCTTGACGGCACGGTTCTGGTCAATGAGGCGCTGGCGCGCTGGCACAGTCCGGTGTTGGGCCGGGTGGCGCCGGATGTGTTTTTTCCGCTTGCCGAAAAAACCGGGCAGATTGGCGATCTGACACGGGTTTTGTTTGAAAAATTGCTGGTGGCGATGGCGACATGGCCCGATGTGGAACGGGCGGCCTTTAACCTGTCGGCACAGGACATTACATCGCTTGACCGGACACAATGGTTGCTGGAACGCATCCATGATCACGGGTTGGCACCGCGCCGGATTACCTTTGAAATCACCGAAACCGCCCTGTTGCGTGATTTCGATGCGGCGCGGCAGAGCATCGAAACCCTGCGCCAAAGCGGGGCGCGGGTGGCGCTGGATGATTTTGGCATCGGGTATTCCAGCCTGCGTCTGGTGCATGAACTGGAATTTGACAGTTTGAAGATCGATCGCAGCTTTACCGCCCCGATTGCGCGGAATCCACGCAGCCAGCGCATTGTCAAAACCGTGTTTGACATGTGTGATACCATGGGCATTCGCTGTGTGGTGGAGGGGGTGGAAACCGCCGAACAGCGCGATATCCTGATGCAGTTTGGCTGTCGTTATGCGCAGGGTTATTTCTTTGCCCATCCGGCAGTGCAGCCGGTATTTGACAATCTGACCACCCTTTCATCCTGGCGCAGCAACATTGCCCACGGGTTGTAAATCCCGCCATCCTGCCGCGTCGTTTTGATTTCGGGTCTGGCCGCACGTCAAAAGACGGACCCAAGCCGTTGAAACGACTCGTTGTTTTTATGGGGTATTGCAAGGTTTCTGCCGAGTCGTTAGGATTCGACACCTTCGGGCAGAAACAGGGTGCCAGACGCGATGGCGTGGCAACAGCAAAACAGAACCGGTGCGGATTTTGCGCCGGACATCATGGAAACCGATCTGGCGGCGGACGCCCGCGACCGCCTGCGCGACCTGATTGCGCGTCTTCCCGATACGCCGTCGCGCTTGCGGGTGATGGGGCATGTGTTGCTGGATTTGGCCTTGCCCGATCTGGCCCTCGAAGCCTTTGGCCGGGCCTTGCTGATGGATGATCTGGATATTGCCACCCATCTGGGTCTTGCCCGGACCTATGTGCAAAAAGGCGCGCGGGGGGCGGCAACCGATCATTTGCGCATCGCCATCACCCTTGATCCGCAATCGCGCGATTTGCGCATTGTGCTGGCCGATTTGCTGCGCGGTGACAGGAAAATGACCGGGGCGCTGGACCAGTTGGGCGCGGTGCTGGTTGCCGATCCGGCCCATGCCGGGGCGCGCAAGGGGCTGGCGCATCTGATCCGCATGGCGGTGGCCGGGCGGACGCGCGCGCAAGACAATCTGCCCGCCTTGCAGGATATCGGCCATGTCTGGCTCGGCCCGGAGCCGGATTTCCGGGCGATGCAATAGGGGGGCGGGTATTGTTTCGGTGTAATATCCTGTTCATGTTGTGTGATGTGCAAAGGATGAGGATTATTACTGATGACGATGCAGCAATTCAATCCGCCCCATCCGGGTGAATTTATTCGGGAAGTTTATCTGGAACCTTTGGGGATGTCGGCCAATGAGGCGTCGAAAAAGCTGAAGGTTCATTCCTCGACATTCGGTCGGCTGATTGGCGGCAAAAGCAACGTGTCGCCTGAAATGGCGTTGCGGCTGGAAGCGGTGTTCGGGCGGTCGGCGGAAAGCTGGATGGCGATGCAGGACGGTTATGATCTGGCACAGGCGCGGCCAAAATTCGATATATCCGGTCTGGAGCCGGTTTTGTTCGACTGAATGCCCGGCTTAGCGCGGTTTTGATTGCAGGGTGACGAGGGTGAAGTCGTCTTGCAGGATGGCCGGGGTGTGATCGAGGAAATAGCCGGTCAGGATGGCGGCAAGGTCGCCGGTTTCTTCCGGGTCCATCAGGATTTTTTGCAAAAGGGTTTGCAGGCGCGCCGGGTCGAGGGTTTCGCCGTTATCGAGTTCGGTTTCAATCAGGGCGTCGCTATAGAGCATCAGGAAACTGGTGCAGCCAAAGGCAATTTCGCGGGTGTCATACCGCGCATCGGCAATCACACCCAGCGGCACGCCCGAGCCATCGAGAAACCGGATATCGGGATTGCCGGCCGAGCCGATGACCGGGGCGGTGGTGGCGGCGCAGGCATAGCGAAACAGATTGTCCTGGCGGTCGATAATGCCATAAAGCATGGTGGCATATTGCCCGACCGGCAGCAGTTTTTTGAGATGTCTGTTCAGCGCGGTCAGATAGGCGCCCGGATCGTCATGGGGCGTTTCATCGGACGACATCAGGGAATGCAGGCGGAAGGTATTGAGCGCAGCCCCCAGACCATGCCCGGCAAAATCCACCAGCCATACCGCCAGCCTTTGATCATCAAGCGGCAACAAGCCCCACAAATCGCCGCCCAGTTCCGATGATGTCTGAAAATGAGCACTGATCGACAGGCCGTAATGCGCGCCGGTGGTGCGATAATAATCGGCCCTTGGGATCAGGCGTTCCTGCATGTTGCGCGCCAGTTCCAGTTCGGATTGGGTGCGTTCCCAATAGGATCGCAATTGTTGCACCAGCAGGCGGTTTTCCAGATGAATGCGCACGCGGGCCAGCAATTCTGCCTTGTTGACGGGTTTGAGGATCAAATCCGTTGCGCCGTCTTCAAAAATCTTTGTGCGGCCTGCGGTTTCGGCCAGGGCGGTCTGGGCGATGATCGGGATATCGGCAAAGCGCGGATCGGCACGCAGGGCCTTGCACACCGCAAAGCCATCCATTTTGGGCATCATCAGGTCCAGAATGACCATATCGGGCAGGAACCAGTCGGCCTGGGCCAGGGTATCCTCGCCATCGCGGGCAAAGGCCAGATTGCCAAAGCCACCAATTTTCAGATAGGCCGCCAGACTTTCGCGCGAAATCAGCGTTTCATCAGCCACCAGAATACGGGCCAGACCGATACCATTGCGTGGCAGACTGGCCGGTGTGACCGGGTTTGCGATGAACGGGTTGGTGTTTGCCTGCGCATGGCCGGGAAAGGTCATTTTGATGGTGCGGCCACCCCGGCCAAAACGGACATTTTCGCACAGGCTGCGGATCAGGGGCAATCCGCGGCCAAAGGTCGATTGATCGCCGGGCAGGTTAAACGTGCCATCATCGTCGGACGGGGTAAAACCCGGTCCCTGATCATGGATCGAAATTTCGATCCGGCCTTTTTGGGTGTGGCGGGCGGCCATAATGATGGCGCGACCGCCATAAAACGGATGGGCCAGACGTTTGCGGGTTTCATCGGCCAGAATATTGAGTTTGTCGAGCGTGAAACGCCCGGACGTATTGAGTTCCATATTGCCGTGCATCACCGAATTGGAAAAGGCTTCCTGCACTGCAAGTTCAACCGACGGGGCGATGTCATCGCCAATGATGTTGCGTTGTCTGAGTGCGGTGACAAATTTGCGTGCCAGCGGCAAATGATAGGCACTTTGCGTTGACAGGCAGACCACCAGTTCGCGGCGATCATCGCGCAGGGAAGTGCGCAGCGGCCCCAGATCGCCCAGATCGAGATTGGGGAAAAGCTCGACAAAGACATTGCAATTGATGCGAAACAGCGCATCAAGCCAGCGATTGGGGGTGGGGCAGGGTAAAAGGCAGGCGTGGTAGCGCAGATCAGCGGCGAAATCTTCGACGGTGCCGCCATATTGCACTGTCGCCCGGTTGCTGGCATCATCGGGGAAAAGGCTGTTGCCGGTCAGAAAGCTGTTGACCGTTTCCGCCCCCAGACTGGCGGCAACCGCAAGGGTTGGACGGCGTTGTCCGTCCGGCACGATCAGTTTTCCAGTTTGAACAGGGTGTCGAAACGGGCGACTTCCAACATGCGTTTGACCTGGCCCTTTGCCCCGCGCAGGGTGATGGAAGATCGGCTTTTTTCGCCTTCGTCGCGGGCCAGCAACAACATGCCCAGACCGGCAGAATCGATAAAATCGATTTCGGACAGATCGAGAACCTGTTTTTCAACGCCGGAATCGCGCATTTCCTCGATCAGTTTGCGAAAGGCGGTGTGATCGCCGAAGGTAAAACGCCCGCTTAGCAAGATTTCAACGGTGTCGCCCGATTGCTGGCTTTTATAATTCACGCGGTTCTTCCTTTGTCGGCTTTTTTGTCAGATGCTGCATTTTGTTTTAGCGGAAAATTGTTCAGCCGCCTACACTTCCTATTGTTACAATAATGTCGCAACCGGCTTTTGGGACCGGGCGACAAACGGGACATAAACGACTGCCATGCCACATACGGCCCGCATTCTGCTGATTGAAGATACCCTGTCTTTGGCACGGGTATATCAGGATTATTTGCGCGACAAGGGTTATGACATTGATCATGTCGGCACCGGGCGCGAGGCGATTGCGATTTTACGCACCGATCCGCCCGATATTGCGGTGCTGGATTTGAAATTGCCCGATATGGACGGGCGTGATGTGTTGCGTGCCGCCCGCGATGTGGCCCCCGATTGCAAGGTGGTGGTGATTACCGCCCACGGGTCGGTCAATATTGCGGTCGAGGCGATGCGCGACGGGGCCTATGATTTTGTTCTCAAGCCCTTTACCGCCGAAAAATTGCGGACAACGGTTGCCGATGCGCTGGCGGGGCGGGTGGTGGTCATGCCCGGTTCGGGGCGGCGCGGCGGAGGGGGCAAGGGCGATGCGGCCCGGCCCGATGACATGTATTTCGATATCATCGGGGCATCGGGCACGATGCGCAGCATTTACCGGATTATCGAATCAGCCGCGCCAAGCCGGGCAACGGTTTTTATCACCGGCGAGTCCGGGACCGGCAAGGAACTGGCGGCCGAGGCGATCCACCGGCGCAGCGACCGCGCCGATGCCCCGTTTATTCCGCTTAATTGCGGCGCGATCCCCAAGGATTTGATGGAAAGCGAGATTTTCGGCCATGTCAAAGGGGCCTTTACCGGGGCGATTGCCGATCGCGAAGGGGCGGCGCATCAGGCGGCGGGCGGGACGCTGTTTCTCGATGAAATTTGCGAGATGGATCTGGATTTGCAGACCAAATTGCTGCGATTCATTCAGACCGGCACCTTTCAGAAGGTTGGCGGCAGCGGCATTGACAGCGTTGATGTGCGGTTTGTCTGTGCGACCAATCGCAATCCGCTGGAAGAAGTGCGGGCCGGACGGTTCCGCGAGGATTTGTATTATCGCCTGCATGTGATTCCATTGCATATGCCGCCCTTGCGCGACCGTGGCGATGACATTTTGCAAATCGCCAAATTTTACCTGCATCGTTACACCACCGAGGAAGGCCGCGATTTCAAACGGTTCAGTCCCGATGTGAGCGCATTGTTTACCCGCTATGCGTGGCCGGGGAATATCCGGCAATTGCAAAATATTATCCGCAATATTGTGGTTTTGAATAACGGGCCGGAGGTCACACTGGAAATGGTGCCGCGCCCGGTGCATCACGGCGGCGAGGATGATCATTTCAGTTCCGGCGTGATCGAGGCCCCGCCGCCCCATCCGGTGTTTTCCAGTGATTTCGATCCGGCCAACCGCCTGTGGCAGGATGACCCGGAGGCGTTGGCCTTTTTATCGGGAAACCCGCATTTTCAGGGGCCGATCCCGGCCCGCCGTGCCGGGGATAGTGAGGGGATGAATGCCCGCCCGTTGCAATCCCTGATCAGCGGCAGGGCTGTGGACCCCGGTTTTGTCCGACTGGCACCGGGCAAGACGATTATCCCGCTGTGGCAGGTGGAAAAACAGGCGATTGAAAACGCGATTGAACAATGCGGTGGATCGATCCCGCGCGCGGCCGAGGCGCTGGGCGTCAGCCCATCGACCCTGTATCGCAAAAAACAATCATGGGAAGATCAGGGGTATTGATAAAATATAATCCATAGATTATAAATTTATTGTATTAATATAATTCATGGATTATAAAAAACTATCATTTCATAATCTGTGGATTATCATGCCTCAGGCGACGCTGGCCCGGAAGAACCTTGACAAACGCTTTGCCGACCTTGCGCGGGTTGAGATGACGCGTCCGTCCAAAGGCTGGATTCGGGCTATTCGCGATGCGCTGGGCATCAGTGCCACACAGTTTGCCCGCCGTCTGGGGGTAAAGCAGCCCCGTATTTCCGCCCTTGAAAAAGCGGAAATATCCGGTGCCGTTTCCATCCAGACCCTTCGGGCTGCGGCGGAAGCACTGGGATGCAAATTCGTTTACGCCATTTTGCCCGAAACCTCGCTTGAGGACCTTGTTCGCGTACAGGCCGCCAAACGGGCCGAACAGGAACTGCGCCGCATCCATCATACGATGACGCTTGAAAACCAGTCCCTGAACAGCAGCGATATTGCCGACGAAAGACAGCGTCTGATCAATGAATTGCTGAACGGGTCGATGCGTCGCCTGTGGGAGGATCCATGACCGATCCGCTATATGGCGAAGACGATGACGCCAATACGCCCCTGACAGACGAAGAACGCGGCCAGCTTATCCCGACATATATCACGTTGCGCCGCGAATTGAACGAGGCGGAACTGGTCAATATCCTTGCCGCAACGAGATGGGTCTCGGGGCGCAAGCGCGATATACTGGATGACGGGTTTTTGCGCCAGTTACACAAACGCATGTTCAATCAGGTTTGGCGCTGGGCGGGGATATATCGCACCACAGCCCGCAATATCGGCATGGATGCCTGGCGTATTGCTGTGGAAGTCCGTCAACTGGTCGATGATGTGCGCTTTCAGATTGACCATCAAACCTTTGAACCGGACGAGATTGCCGTGCGTTTTGCGCACCGGCTGGTTTCGATCCATCCGTTTCCCAATGGCAATGGTCGCCATTCCCGGCTGGCCGGGGATTTATTGGCCGTGCAGCTTGGCCAGCCTCCTTTTAGCTGGGGACGGATTAATCTGGTTGATCCGGGGGAAACACGCAAAGCCTATATCAATGCGCTGCAATGTGCTGACCGGCATGACATACAGCCTTTGTTGGGTTTCGCAAGGTTGTAGCAAAAGCCTCAAAATTTATGGTTCAGGCGGTCAGGACCGATTGCAGTTTTTGCCAGTCGGCCTCGCCGCCCGGCAGGCCAAAACGCAGCCAGTCGGGCGCATAGTCAAAGGCGCGGACCAGAATGCCGTGACGGGCAAGGCGGTCATACCAGCCCGCCATATCCGGCCCGCGATAGAGCCGGAACAGATCGGTGCCGCCGACAAGTTCCCCAACCCCGTTGGTGATGATCAGATCATCCAGCCGTTTGGCCGCATCGGCCAGGTTGTGCCGGGTGTTGTCCTGCCAGTCGCGGTCATGCAGGGCGCGGGTGGCGATTTCGATGGCCGGGCCCGATACCGCCCACGGGCCCAGTCGGGTGGTGAGGGTGGCGATGATATCGGGCTGGCCGATGGCAAAGCCCAGCCGCACCCCGGCCAGCCCGAAAAACTTGCCAAAGGACCGCAAAACAAGGGTGCGGTCCAGTGTTGTGATATGGGGGCAGAGGGAGGCGGCCGGGTCGGTATCGGCAAAGGCTTCGTCAATTATCAGCCAGCCGCCTTTTGCCGCCATGCCCTGTGCAATTTCCATCAGATCATTCGGTGATATCACCGCACCATCGGGATTGTTGGGATTGACCAGTACCATCACATCGCAATCCTTGATCGCGGCGCGCAAATGGCTGGCGCGGGTGGCGGCGGGGATGTTGGGTTCGGCAACATCGAACCCGGCCTGTCGCCAGACATTGCCATGTTCGCCGTAAGTCGGGCCGGCAATCAGGATTTTGCGCCCGCGTTTATGGCCCCGGATCAGCGCGGGGATGATCTGGATCAGGGCCTGTGTCCCCGGGGCGCAGGCGATGTGATCGGGGTTTGCGACCCGGTAATAACCGGCGGCGGCCTGTTGCAGGCGGATCAGATCGGCATGCAGGGGTAATTTCTGCCATACGTCGGGGGAAATTGCCGGGACCGGCCATGGCCGGGGATTGATCCCGGTGGACAGATCCAGCCATTGATCATCGGGAATGCCATAATGGCGGGCGGCAAGATCAATAGCGCCGCCATGCAGGGGCAGGGATGTCATGGGTGCGGGTTTCCGGGCTGTGGCATATCGGGTTTCTATCCGTAACGGGCAGACGGGATCGGTGCAAGTGCGACTTGCGTCTGGCGGGACGGGGCCGTATCGTCGCGCCGGTTTTGGGGATTGGCAATGACGGCTGGAAAATGGTGATGATTTCGGCGCGGCAGGCATGTGATGCGGGTTTCTGGGCGGGGTTTAATCCCGGCCTGACGATTGACGGCACGGACAATGGTTTTCCGGCGATTGACGCGGCGCGGTTTGGCCTGTCGGCGGTGTCGGATCATTTTTGGCAGGAAGGCTATTTCCGCATTGAGGATGTGTTGCCGTCGGCACCCTTATTGGCCCTGCGCACCGGGATTGAACGGCTGGTGGCCGAAGGTTTGCCGCCGGTGATGATTTATCTTTATGACGAAGCATGGCAGGTTTTTGCGGCCCTGCGCCCCCTTTTGACGCATTTTCTGGGCGATAAAATTGCCCTGTTGCCGCATTTCTGGGCGTTGCATGTGGATCCGCAGTCGGCGGGGCGGGGATGGCCGCCGCATCGCGATTATCAGGGCGACAGCGTGATTGGCGACGATATGGCGATCAGCCTGTCATTATGGGTGCCGCTGAGCATTGCCAGCCCCGATAATGGCTGCATGTATGTTTTGCCGCGATCCTTTGAGGCGGCCTATGGCGCACCGGTGACGGACCCGGCACAGGTGGCGTTGCAGGATGTCCGGGCCTTGCCCGCCGTCCCCGGTACGGTGATGGGATGGCGGCAGGATGTGTATCATTGGGGTGGGCGGGCATCGCGTTTTGCGTCCGAGCCCCGTATCAGCCTGTCGCTGGAATTTCAGAATGCCGCCTTTGACCCGATGGGCGATCCGTTGCTGAACCCCGATCATCCGCCGTGCTTTGCCGAGCGTCTGGCCCTGATTGCCGGGCAGTTTGGCAAATATCGCCACATGCAGGACATTTCGCCGGAAATGGGTGATTGGGCGCAGGATATTTTATCTTTTTTGAACGCAAAGCACGCCTGAAACTGCCGGACTTGGCAACGGGAAAGGGGCGTGTACGGCATAATTGCGCCCGATAAATGGAATTTTTGTTGCAAAATATAAACAATATGGAATATTTTTATCAACAATCAGGCCGTTTCACCTTAACGGCATAAAGCCCTGCCGCGATATGAGCCGGGCATCGAGTTTAAAAACGTCCTTGCGACGACAGGGAGGATGCCATGCGCATTCGCGACATTCGTATTGGCGTGCGCGTCAGCGGTGCTTTTTTCATTGTGGTTCTGCTTTCGGCCCTTGTCGGGGCGGTGGGGTGGCAAGGTTTGCGCGTGTTTCAGGACGGGGTGCGCACCGTCACGGTTACACAGGCCTTTTCCGACGATTTGGGGCAGGTCCGCGCCCTGTTGTTGCGGTTTGATCAAAGTGCCGATGACGACCTTGCCGGGCAGATCCATGCCCTGATTGGCAATATGAATGCCCGTGCCGGTGATTTTGCCGATAGCGCCGATCTTGGGGATGCCTTGCGGGCCTTTGAAAACAGTTTTGCCGCTTATCAGACCGCCTTGCTGGCGCATCGTGGTGCGAATGCGACGGCGGAAGACGCCCTGACGCAGATTACCGGCGATAGCGGGGCGATTGTCGAACTGATCAAACAGTCGCACGGCGAAACCATGAAGCGGTTTCAGGCGGCCGCCGCCCAGGGGCGGGCAATGCGCGAAGTGCGCAATGTGGAAAATGCCGAAAGCCTGCGCAGTGCGGGGGCAAGCCTGCGCGACAATGCCTTGCAGCTTTCGATTGATCAGGCGATGTTTTCCGCCGCGATTTCCGAGGGGGAACGACAGGAAGCCAGCGAGATTGTCGAACAGACCATTGCGGCATTGCGGCAGGTGACGCTGGAACTGGACCGTAACCTTGTCGAAGAACGGTCGCGCACGGCGATTATGCAGTTTTCGGAATTTCTGGAATCCTATCCCGGTCAGTTCGCGGCATTGCGCCGGGCCGGGCAGGATCGCATGGCCGCACAGGATGCCTTTAATGCCAAGGCGCTGGCGGTGATCGAGGCGGCGAACGGTTTGAAAACCCGGTCGGAAAATGTTCTGGCAGCGGCGGCAAACCGGTCTGAGCAATGGATTTTGTTCGGGGTTTTGGGGGCGGTGATTGGCGGGGCGTTATTATCGTGGCGGATCAATCGCAGCATCGTGCGCCCGGTGGGGGCGCTAACCGCGGCGATGACAACACTGGCATCCGATCAGACCGATATTGTCATTCCCGGCACCGATCGCGGCGATGAATTTGGACGGATGGCGCAAACCGTCGAGGTGTTTCGCAACAGTGCGGTCAAACGCCAGTTGCTGGAACGCCAACAGGAAAGCAACCGCCTTGAAGCCGAACAGGAAAAGCGCCAGACCCTTGATCGGCTGGCCGGGGATTTTGAACAATCGGTGTTAAAGTTGCTGGATGACATGGCGCATCTGACCGATGTCATGGCACATCATGCCACCGATATGACCGGCATGGCCGGTGAAACGTCGGAGCGCATGGCCGGGGCGGCCAGCCAAAGCAATCAGGCAATGGGGAATGTGGAAACCGTGGCCGCGGCCGCCGAGCAACTTTCGGCATCGATTGCCGAGGTCGCCCGGCAGGCGGCCAATTGCCTGGACGATGCCCGTGTGACATCGGAAGAAGCCGCCCGCACCCAGCAGGGCATTGCCGAATTGTCGGAATCGGCGGGCGAAATTGGCCGGGTCTTGCAAATGATCCGCGACATTGCCGAACAGACCAATCTTTTGGCGCTGAACGCCACCATCGAGGCGGCACGGGCCGGGGATGCGGGCAAGGGATTTGCCGTGGTGGCGGGCGAGGTTAAAAATCTGGCGACGCAATCGGCCCGTGCGACCGGGGAAATTGCCGAACTGGTCGATACGATCCAGCGCAAGACATCGGCATCGGTTGACAGCATTGCCGGAATTACCGGCCATATCCGCGAACTGGAAAACCGGATCGGATCGGTGGTGGCGGCAACGGATGAACAAAAGGCGGCAACCGCCGAAATCGCCACCAATGTCGATGCGGCGGCCCGTGCGGCGCGTGTGGTTTCCAGCGAAACCAACGAGGCCAGCCACAAGGCATCGGAAACCGGCCACAAAGCCGCCGAGGTCAGCGAAAGTGCCGGAACGGTCGCCCAAAATGCCCGCCACGCCACTGTGACGGTATCGGAATTTATCACCCGGTTACGGGTTGGATAATAATGTGGGGAATTATTTTGATTTTATATAATATATAAAATCATAAAATCGGATTTTTGATCCTGATTTTAGGGTAAATTGTCATCAATATGGCATTCTGCAAAAATAATACTGTTATTTTTTCCGAAACTTATACGGACGTATATTCATCTGGGCGGGATCATATGTTATCAAAATCATATCCAACAGCTAGAAAGGATATGATTTATTATGACTTCTTACTCGAAAATGGTTCTGGGCGGTGTTTCTGCGGTTGCCATAATGATGATGGCGGGTGCCACACAGGCACAGCAGGCACCGGGTGAAGTCCGCATCATTGGCACCGAGGAAAATGTCGAACTGAATGGCAGCAAGGGTCAGCTTGCCAGTCTGGCAAACCCCGAAAGCGGTGGTCAGGAAACGGCTGTTGTGATGGAAACAGCCGAATTGTCCGATCAGCCGTTGATGATTGCCTTGCGGTTTACCCAGCCGCTGGGCGAAACCGAGATGAGCTATTTCGGTGAGGAAAAACAGGGGCAGGTCGAAGTCACCGCCCAATGTTCCGAAGTGCTGATTGCGGAAATGCCCGATGGCCGTCAGGTTGCACAGGGCAATGATTGCACCCTGGTCGATTACGAATAACGTACGCGGTGCTTTGCATCAAAGAACAGGGGCCGCCGGATGACCTTCCGGCGGCCCTTTCCGGTCAGCGTTCGATCAGATCAAGATTGTGGCGCGAAATGGCATCGTTGCCGGTTTCGGTGACAATGACGCTGTGGCCCGGGCACATGGCGGTGCCGCTGTCGCTGTCCATCAGGATCATATGCAGGAAAAACACCATGCCCGGTTCGGCGATCACCGGGTTGTCATGATAAAACATCGGCCAGTCCATCCAGTTGGGCGCAAAGGTGGTGCCCATCGAATAGCCGCAGGCATTGAGGCGGTGGGCGCGCATGCCTGCGCCGTCGCAAATACGGGCATAGGCATCAAATACCTTGCCAATCGGTTCGCCCGGTTTCAGGGCATCGCGACAGGCGGCCATCGCATCGACGGCGACCTTGTGCATTTCGATATGGCGGTCTGTTGCGCCGCCAACCGGGATGGTGCGCATCATGGCGGCATGGTAATGGCGATCCGCCCCGGCCCATTCCAGCGTGATCTGATCGGTATCGCCAATATGTTTGCGACCGGAAAAATAGCGGCATAACAGGGCATCGCGCCCGGCCCCGATGATAAATTCATTGCCGGGATAATCGCCGCCGCCCTTGAAAACAGCGCCCTGCATCGCGGCCAGAATATCGCCTTCAAATGCCCCGGCATGGACGGTGTCCCATGCGGCATTCAGGGCATCGTCGGCCAGTTCGGCGGCACGGCGGATATAGCCCAGTTCGGCGGGGCTTTTGACCACGCGCAGTTCGGACACCAGCCGCGAGGCATCGGACAGCGTACAAAAACCATCCAGCGCGGATTCGAGTTTTTTGCCATTGGCGGCGGTCAGGCCATAGGCATCATATTCGACCCCCAGTTTTTTGCCCGACGCGCCAAATTCCGTCAGCATGTCGCGCAATTGAAAGGCCGGGTTGATGTCCGGGCCATCGACCCAGATGCGGATATCGTCGATGTCGGACGTATGTTGCGCCTGGCGCAAATCGGGGGCGCGGGTGATCAAGGCGACCCTGCCATCGGTGCCGATATACAGGCACTGAAAGAACACATACCCGAATGTGTCGTACCCGGTCAGGTAAAACATGCTTTCCTGCCGGAAAACCAGCAGGCCATCAAGGCCGTTTTCCTCAAGTTTGCGGATCGTGCGGGCCCGGCGTTCTGCCAGTTCTGCGCGGGAAAAATGTAAGGCCATGATGGCTCCCTGTTTTGATTGTTTGCCGGGTTGTTTATCGGTTTGTTTATGGGGCGAGACTATCAAAAACCACCGGGTCGGAACAGGATATTTTATAAAATGTCGATAAATTGTAGGCAGATCGGTTTTGTCGGAACCCGACCGGATGCCGGGGCGTTTTAATCCTGAAGCCATCCTGGAAGGAGCAATGTCATGGTAAAAGATCACGGTCCGCAGATCAAAAATGACGCGGTTTATGAAAGGTTGCGCGACGCGGGTGCCAGCAAGGAAAAGGCCGCCCGCATCGCCAATGCCGGAAAAGCGGCCAGCCGCAAGGGGGGCAAGCATCCGCCCTATGAAGACTGGACCGTAAGGGAATTGCGCGTGCAGGCCGGGAAAGTCGGCATTCATCGCCGGTCCTTGATGAAAAAGGACCAACTGATCAAGGCGCTGCGCAATCATTAGGTGATTTTGGTCTTGGGGACGTTCGGTGTTTTCGGCTATGATGCTGTTTGTCGGCCCCCGTATTTGGGGGCGGCGAAAATTTCCGCAAAGACCCTTTGAAATTCGATCATGACGTGCTTACGTCTGAATCAGACAGTCGTCACCGTGATGTGACAAAAAAGACAGACAGGACCCGGTTGGCGACCCTGTTCGCCCCGCCCTGCATTTGACGTCTTGGCCGGTGCGCCTTGACCGTCCACCTGAGAATGGCACAAAAAGACGACGCGGGCCTTGCCCGTGATGAGGGCGTGCTTTTGGCTGTTTCCTAAAGGTATCAGGAGAAAAAAATGGCAAGCTACCGCAATCTGGCGGATCGTGACCGCACACAGGTTTCCCACAAAGCGGAAACCCGGACATCCCCGGAATATCAATCGTGGCGGCGCGATGATTTGTATCATCTGGCACAAATGCGCGGTATCGAAAACCGTGCCAATATGTCCAATGACGAACTGGCGCAGGCGCTAAGTACGCAGAAGCAGTCATAAGGTACGATTGATTGTGATTGATTATGTTTGACGTAACTGATTACGTTTGGCATAATTATCCAGATCGTCGGGTGTGCGGTAAACGAAAGGCATCCCGGATACGCAATTTCAGGCTGGGGGGCCGATGATTGTATCCTTTCGATGCAAGGAAACCGAAAAGCTTTTCCGGCGAAAAATGACCAGACTGATGGATGTCCGTTTGCAAAAACACGCATATCGGAAGCTGGTGATGCTGAACGCGGCAAGTGTTCTGGACGATTTGCGAGTGCCGCCGGGCAACCGGTTGGAGGCCTTGTCCGGTGATCGCAATGGGCAATACAGCATCCGGATCAACCAGCAATACAGGATATGCTTTTGCTGGGATAGTGGTCGGGTGACCGACGTACAAATTATCGATTATCACTAGAATGCGGTGGCAGACATGACGGTAGATCGTATTGACCGGATTGATCCGGTGCATCCCGGCGAGGTTCTGGAGGCAGAATTTCTGGAGCCGCTGGGGGTGTCGGCATGGCGGTTGGCGCGTGATATTCATGTACCAGCCAACCGGATTACCGCAATTATCAAAGGCCAGCGGGCCGTGACGGCGGATACCGCCGTTCGTCTGGCGAAATATTTTGGCACCAGTGCGCAATTCTGGCTGAACCTTCAGACGGGTTATGATCTGGAAATGATCCGGGATCATGCCGCCGCCGATATTGATTCCATCCTGCCAATGGCGCGAGCCGGTTAAATTACCGGATCGTACAGAATTCTTTGCTGCTGCATCAGGCTGCACCTTTCGGGATGCAGCCTGATGGTTTGTTGCCGTTACTGATCCAGGCCGAATGCCGGGTGATGGATCAGTTCCCCGTGCGGTTCAATGTTGTCGAAGGGCAATGCCTGAACCACTTCGGGAGGGCAACCCGCCACAGTCAGGCCGGGGAAAGCCCGGAATCCGAACCGGTGATAGTAAGCGGGGTCGCCGACGAGAGCCGCCCCGCAGCAGGTTGTTTGCAGCCGGTGGAGGGCTTCTGCCATCAGGGCCGTGCCGATGCCCTGGTGATGCCTTGACGGCAAAACGGCAAGCGGGCCGATCAGTCCCCAGCCATCCTGCGTCCCGATCCGCGCCATCGAGGCGGCCAGATAGCCAATCACCTTGCCTTGATCCTCTGCCACAAGCGAGAGAGCGAGGGCACCATCGGCCCGCAGTCTTTCGACAATGCCGGCTTCGGTCCCGGTGGATTGCGCAAGCATCATCAGGGCCTGGGTGATGACGCGGCTTATGGCCGGGATGTCACCGGCGGTTTCGTTACGGATCAACATGGTGTGTTTTCCCTATCGATTGTCGAGTTGAGCGCGAACAGAACGGCGGCCTTTATCGGAAATCCGATAGGGGCTGGACGATCTGGATTCGATCAGGCGTTTGCGCCGGAGTTTGGCAAAGACTTCCAGCGTGCAATCGGCCAGAACATAGCCGTCGCGCGTGAAGCAGAGGATGTCTGTGATACGGCCGTTGTCGGCCCGTTTGTGGCGGATATGTCCGCCCTGCGCCAGTACGTGCAGAACGCGCTGCTCGCTGCGTGAGATGTTCATGGAAAAGCCTGTGTATGGAGATCACCCGCGCAAAATCTGGCCCCGGCAAAACATGCCGTTGCGAAACCTTGCGGCTAGATGTCCCGATCAATCGGGACGGTTAGCGGGTGGTCACAAGCTCCAACATCTACAATTCCCTGTTCTTATGGGTTGGGAAGCACCAGTTTAGCGTGTGTTCCGTCAATAATCTGTGCCTTGCGGATTGCATCAGTCGCTGATGCGTCGGATCGCCGGATCGTTCAGGGCGGCGGTCAGGTGATCGGCCAGATACGGGGCGAAGGATCGCCAGATTTCAATCACCCAGCGATGGTGCCCCGTGCGCCACAGGATGATTTCCGCCTTGCCAAACAATGTCCGGCTGGCTTTTCCAACCGGAAAGGCCGGATCGCGCACATCTTGCGGGCAGCCCGAGGCGATCAGCCACGCGGCGTTGGGGCCGTCCAGAATGAAGGCGATGTTGCGGTGGCTGACATCGGTCAGGCTGACGATTTTATCGCCAAAATCCTGCTGTTCCAGAAGGTGCCAGTCATTGCGGGCCGGACGGCGGATTGCCAGATATTCTTCGGGGCCCACCCGCAAAACGCATCCGTTATCCGTATCCGTACCGGAATTGAGGGTATCGGGCAGGGCAAGGCCAAGGGCGGTGGCAACATCGTTGCGGGCGGCATCCTCGCACCAGATCGCCAGCCGGTCGGCAGGATCGGCAAGGCGGATGGTGGTCAGGCCATCAGCATGATGCAGAGTGGAAAAGCCGTCCAGATCGGGTGTGCGCACGGTGTTAAAGGACAGATCAGCCATTGAGGCGTTCCCCCGTCGGGTCATAGAAAACGGTGCTGCAAATTTCGGCCCGGATCACGGTATCGGGCATCGGGATGAAAACCGTTTCGCCCATGCGGTTATGGCCGTTTTCAACCAGGGCCAGCGCGATGGATCGGCCCAAAACCGGGCTGTGATAGGCCGATGTGACATGGCCCGACATTGTCATCGGGATCGGCTGGTTCGGATCAAGGACAATCTGTGCGCCTTCCTGAAGTACAATCATCGGATCAAGGGTTTTCAGACCGACCAGATGTTTGCGCCGTTCGGTGGCGATGATATCGGGCCGGGCGAGGGACCGTTTGCCGACAAAATCGCGTTTGGCCTTGCCAATCGCCCAGCCAAGACCGGCATCAATTGGCGTTACTGTGCCGTCGGTATCCTGCCCGGTGATGATATAGCCCTTTTCGGCCCGCAACACATGCATGGTTTCGGTGCCATAGGGGGTAATGCCAAATTCCGCCCCGGCCAGCATCAAGGCATCCCACAGGGCCGCGCCATAAGCGGCAGGCACATTGATTTCAAACCCGGTTTCGCCGGTAAAGCTGATGCGAAACAGCCGGGCCGGAATGCCGCCCAGAACATGGCCGCACCGGGCCGCCATATGCGGCAGGGCATGGGCCGAAACATCGATATCATCGACAATTTTCGCCACGACATCACGGGCGCGGGGACCATTGATTGCAAGGGTGGCCCATTGTTCGGTGGTGGAGGTCAGGCGGAGTTTGAGATGGGGGAATTCGGTTTGCAGGTAATCTTCCATATGGGCCAGCACACGCGGCGCGCCGCCGGTTGTGGTGGTGACATGAAAGCGGTTTGGCGCAAGGCGGGCCACCACGCCATCATCAAACACAAAACCGTCTTCGCGCAGCATCACGCCATAACGACAGCGCCCGACCGGCAGTTTTTGCCACGGATTGGTATAAAGCAATTCCATGAAGGTTGCGGCATCGGGGCCGACAATTTCGATCTTGCCAAGGGTGGAGGCATCAAACAGCCCGACCGATTGCCGGGTTGCCAGACATTCCCGATGGACTGCCTGATGGCGGGTTTCGGTGCCTTTGGGAAAATACAATGCCCGCAACCATAAGCCGACGGGTTCAAAGACCGCCCCCAGAGCGACCGCCCGGTCATGGGTCGGTGTTTTGCGGCGCGGGTCAAACAGCGCATCCTGATGATAGCCGACCAACGCGCCAAAGGTGACCGGGGTATAGGGTTGGCGGAATGTGGTCAGGCCGACCGCCGGGATATCCTTGCCCAATTGATGGGCGGCAATCGCCAGACCGTGCATGTTGGATGTTTTGCCCTGATCGGTGGCCATGCCGGTGGTGGTATAGCGTTTGACATGTTCGATCGAATGAAAGCCTTCGCGCACGGCCAGTTTGATATCCTTGCTGGTGACGTCGTGCTGAAAATCGACAAAGGCGCGGGCATGGATTTTGGCATGGGGCAGGGGCACCGCCCCCAGAAAACCGGTGCCGCGTTCGGCGGTTTCGGTGGCGATGATCACCCGTTTGCGGCCCTTGCGCCCGCCAATGGCCGCACGGCCCGATGCCAGACCGGCGGCAAAAGATTCGGCCAATGTATCTTGCAGGCCAAGGGTGCCGCGTGCCGCACCAACCGATTGTTCATCCTGCACCGGGGGGCCGGGGATGAAAATCTTGCGTTCCGGGTCCCAGACCACCTTGCCGCGCGATTGCGAATACAGATGCAGGGTCGGCGTCCAGCCGCCCGCCATCAACATCGCATCGCAGGCCAGATGACGTTCCGGGCCAAATACCCCGTCCTGATGGGCGCAGATGCTGGCCTGTGTGATCCGCAGGCGGCCTTTGGTGCCGGTCATCACATGACCGGCCAGAACCGGTATGTCGGCCTTGCGGCAGGCATGGAGCGGGTCGGGGGCGATGGCCGTTTCGGGGCGCAGATCGACGATTGTGACCTTTGCACCGACGCTGGCAAGTTCCAATGCGGTGCCATAGGCGGAATCCTCGGCGGCAAAAATGACGATCTTGCGCCCGACCAGCACCCCGTAACGGTCCAGACAGATGCGGGCGGCCGAGGCCAGCATCACACCGGGGCGGTCATTGCCGGGAAAAACCAGCGGGCGTTCAAGTGCCCCGGTGGCAAGGATGACGCGCCTTGCCCGGATTTGCCAGAGACGTTGACGCGGGGTGGTGGTATCGGGATGGCGCACATGATCCGACAGGCGTTCGCACAGTCCCAGATAATTTTGCGCGTAATAGGCATAACAGGTGGTACGCGGCAACAGCAAAACATTGGCCCGCGATTGCAGATCGGCAATCGTTCCGGCGATCCAGTCCTGTGCCGACAGGCCATCAATGATGTCCGTCTGATTGCCGCAAAGCGAGCCGCCCCAGACCGCATGTTCATCGCACAAAACCACGTCGGCCCCGCTATCGGCGGCGGCAAGGGCGCTGGCGAGGCCCGCGACACCGCCACCGGCAATCAGCACATCGCAATGATGATAGCGCGTGCTGTAATGATCGGGATCGGGCGCATCGGGGGCCTTGCCCAGCCCGGCCATGCGGCGGATGACCGGTTCATACAATTTGCGCCATGCCGATTTTGGCCACATGAAGGTCTTGTAATAAAATCCGGCGGAAAACAGCGGGGCGGCCAGATCATTGATGGCACCGATATCATGGGCCAGAGAGGGAAAACGGTTCTGGCTTTGGCATTCCAGCCCGTCATAAAGTTCCTGCATGGTGGCGCGGCTGTTGGGATCGAAACGGCCATCGCCGCGATCCTGGGCGATCAGGGCGTTGGGTTCTTCGGACCCGGCCGATAAAATGCCGCGCGGACGATGATATTTATAAGACCGCCCGACCAGATGCACACCATTGGCCAGCAGGGCCGATGCGACGCTGTCACCCGCCAGCCCGTCATAGCGTTTGCCATCAAACACCAGCGTGCAGGGTTGACCGGGATCGACCATGCCGCGACCGGGAATGCGAAAATCGCTCATTGGGCATTCTCCGGCTTGGCTGTTGCGGGTCTGGGGGTTCCGGCGGGATAGGTCTGGATGAATTTGTCCGAGACACTATCGCGCAGGGCATTGAAAAACCGCCCGCACCCATGGGTATGCCGCCAGCGTTCGGCGTGGATGCCCCGCGGATTGGTGCGGTAAAACAAAAACTGCGCCCAGTCGGCATCCGACAGGGTATCGGGGTTTGACGGGCGGGCGATATGGGCTTCGCCAGCATAGGTGAATTCGGTTTCGGGGCGGTCTTCGCCGCACACAGGGCAATGGATCAACAGCATGGCAAAAATCCTAATGTGCGACGGCGGCGGCTGCTGCTTCGTCAATCAGCCGACCGGTTTCAAAGCGTTTCAGGGTAAAGGGCGCATTGACGGGATGCGGGGTGCCGGTTGCCAGATGATGGGCGAAAACATGGGCCGATCCCGGTGTTGCCTTGAACCCGCCGGTGCCCCAGCCACAATTGACGAACAGGCCGGGCACCGGGGTTTCGCCAATGATCGGGCTGCGATCCGGGGTGACATCGACAATGCCGCCCCAACTGCGCATCATCCGCACCCGCCGGAAGATCGGGAATAATTCACAAATGGCTTCGAGGGTGTGGCTGATCACCGGCAGGCTGCCGGTCTGGCTGTAGGATACATATTGATCGGTGCCCGCCCCGATCACCAGTTCGCCCTTGTCGGACTGGCTGATATAGGCATGGACACTGTTGGACATGATCACGCACGGGATCACCGGTTTGAGCGGTTCGGACACCAGCGCCTGTAACGGATAACTTTCCAGCGGCATCCTGACCCCGGCCATGCGCATGACATTGCTGGTATTGCCTGCGGCGACCACGGCGATTTTCTTTGCGCCGATGAAACCGCGCGATGTTTCGACGCCGCTGACCGATCCGTTCGCATGGCGGGTGATGTTGGTGACTTCGCAATTCTGGATGATATGCACCCCGCATTCGGATGCGGCCCGCGCATAGCCCCACGCCACCGCATCATGGCGGGCAACACCGCCGCGCCGTTGCAAGGCCGCCCCGATGACCGGGTAACGGGCGGCGGGGCTGATATCAAGGGCGGGGCAATAATCCTGTGCCTGCCCGGCGTCCAGCCATTCATTGTCGATCCCATTCAGGCGATTGGCATGGATGTGGCGCTGAAAACTGTGGCGGTCATGATCGGTATGGGCCAGCATCATCACGCCGCGCTGTGAAAACATCACATTGTAATTCAGATCCTGGCTGAGACCTTCCCACAGCCTGACCGAATGATCATACAGGGCGGCACTTTCATCATAAAGATAGTTGGACCGGATGATGGTGGTATTGCGCCCGGTATTGCCGCCGCCGATCCAGCCTTTTTCCAGAACGGCGATATTGGTCAGGCCGTGTTCCTTTGCCAGATAACAGGCAGTGCCCAGCCCGTGCCCGCCGCCGCCAATGATGATGATGTCATAATCCTTTTTCGGTTCCGGGTCGGCCCATTGGCGTTGCCAGTCCTCGTTATGGTTCAGCGCCTTGCGCATGATCTCGAAAAAGGAAAATTTGCTCATCTGCCGCACCCCGATGTTTGGCGCAGTATGACAGCAAGAATTTGTTTCTTGCAGAACAAAAGCGACATTTTTGTCGTATGATTACGACAGAATGCGATATATCAGGGGGATGTTGAAAACGGGTTGAGGATGCGCAGGGTGCCATTGACCACAAGACCATCCTGCATGTCTTCGGACCACAGGACATTGCACCGGGCCAGAAGGGCGGCGGCAACGATCATCGCGTCATAGACCGACAACCGGTATTTTTCCGCCAGATCAAGGCCGGTCTGATGGGTTTCGCGGGTGAGGGGTTCAATCTGTAACAGGCCCGATATCAGGGCCAGAAAGGATCGTGTGTCGTCCCATGACAAATTCATTTTCCGGCGGGCGATACTGGTGATTTCATTGAGGACCTGAACGCTGATGACACCCCCGGATGCCAGCAGGATTTCGGCCTTTTGTGCTTTGATGTGATCGTTTGAGGCAAGATAAAGCAGGATGTTGGTATCGAAGAAATTATCTTGCATGGGCATCGTCGCGATCAAACCGGAACCCGTCGGGCAGGCGACCGCGAAAGGCGCGCAATCTTTCGATCAGGGCGTCACGTCCGAGTTGGCGCGACAGGGCAAAGGTGCGTTCGTCGGCAACAAAAATGTCGATATTGTCACCTTCGCGCAGTTTCAGGGCCTCGACCACCGCGGCAGGCAACCGCACGGCCAGACTGTTTCCCCATTTGGCAACCTGCATGGGTTTCTCCTGTGAAAGAGGATGTATGATACACGAAAAAACAATGTATATCATTTTGCGCCATTCGTCAAAACCGGGAAGCGGTGCCAGATGAAAAGTGAAAAACTATCCCCTGCCACCGTTCTGTCGGTTGGGTTTGTGCTGGCGCGGAAATTTACGCTGGGCGCGTTTGGCAATTTTGTCGATGTGTTGCGGCTCTCTGCCGATGAGGGGGACCGGTCCCGGCCGATCAGATGCCGATGGGCGGTTTTGGGCCGGGTGGGGGAAGCCGTGCCGTCGTCATCGGGCATTACGGTGCAGGCGACCGAGGCCTTTGGCGATCCGGCACGGTTTGATTATATCGTGGTGGTGGGCGGGTTGCTGGATGAACAGGACCCGTTATCGGATGCCGCACGGGGGTTTATCCGACAGGCAGCGGCGCAGAATGTGCCGCTGGTCGGGGTATGTACCGGCAGTTTTCTGTTATGCCGGGCCGGGGTGATGACGGGATATGGCTGTTGCGTCAGCTGGTTTCATCATCATGATTTTATCGCGGAATTCCCCGATGTGACACCGGTGGCAGACCGGTTGTTTGTGGTGGACCGGGACCGGATTACCTGTTCGGGCGGGATGGGGGCGGTCGATCTGGCGGCGTGGCTGGTGGAACGGCATGTATCACGGATGGCGGCGCAAAAAAGCCTGCACATCATGCAGGTCGCCGCCGCCCGCACCGGCGACGATGCCCAGCCCGCCCCGCCAGTCATTCCGCAGGGCATTCAGACGGTGCGCGATGCACGGGTCAAACGCGCCCTGGTGCTGATGGAACAGAATATGGCCCCGCCGCTGGACATGCCGACCCTTGCCGGTCGACTTGACATCGGGGTGCGGCAGCTTGAACGACTGTTTTTGCGCGAAACCGGGGCCGGACCGGCGCAATCCTATGTGCGGTTGCGGGTGATGACGGCGGTGTGGATTCTGGATCATAGCCGACGTGACATCACCGATATTGCGATGGAAACCGGATTTGCCGATGCGTCGCATTTTATCCGCCATTTCAAACGTCTGATTGGCATGACACCCGCCGCATGGCGGGTGCGGCACAGGCCGGGTGTGGATGGCGTGCAATCGGCGGGGGATGTCGGCAGTTTGCCAGACCGGCGGATTTTTGTGACACCGACATGAAATTGCCCCGGTTGGCTTGTTTATGGCGTCTGGCGAATGATACCTTGCCCGCCCGACACCAATGGAGTGCGCGTTTATGAAACCTGTTTCCCTTGTTTTTCATCGCGGCGACAATCGTAATGCCCCGGAAAATACCTTTGCCAGTGCCGAAAAGGCGATTGCGGCACGGGCCGATTACATCGAATTCGATGTGCGCCAGTCGGCAGACGGGGTTTTATATGTGCTGCATGACGAAACTGTGGATCGCACCACCAATGGCAGCGGGGCGATTGCGGACATGCACAGCCGCGATATTGATGCGCTGGATGCCGGAAGCTGGTTCGATCCGGCTTTTGCCGGGGAAGTTGTGCCGCGGCTGGAAGATTTTTTGCGTCGTCTGAAAGGGCGGGTGAAGCTGTATTGTGAAATCAAGGAAGCCGATGTGGCCGCCGTGGTGGCGATGTTGCGCGATTTCGATTTTGGCGATGATGTGTTTTTCGGATCGTTTTCGGCCCGCATTCGCGATGAAATGTGGCGCATTGCCCCGGACATCCGGCGCAATATCCAGATGTCGATTGCAAAAACACCGGAAAAGGCGGTGGCCCGCGAACATGCGCAGATTTTTGAATTCATGGAACATGAAGTCAGCAAGGAGGCCATTGAGGCCGCCAAAGCGCAGGGCCTTGAAACCATGATCTTTATCGACACCCCGAATGCCGATCTGTTTGCCCGGCTGGTCGAATGGCAGATTGATTATGTCAATCTGGATTACACCGCGCTGTTTCGTGCCGTGCAGCGCGAGGTGTTGCTGGCCCATCAGGTGCCTGCTGCATCCTGAAAATCTGCGGGTAACCTATCCGGAAGAGGGATGCTACAATGTTTGACCCGCCCCGCCATATTGATTATGTCTGATTTGACATATCCCTGATGGCAGGTAGTCAGATGGTGGGAAATCATTGTGCGGCATTTAAGAATTTTGATTCTGCTGACGGTGGCGATGTGCTGCCCGATGCGGGCCTATGGGCAGACTGCCCCGGTATCCGGGGTTCCACGGGTTGCCTTTATCAATCCCGGATTTGGCGATAGCGGTTTCTGGAAAGATGTCAGCGACACAATGCGGGCAGCGGCAGCGCAGCTCGGATTTGAGGTCATTGTGTTTGACAGCAATCGTGACTGGCCCCTGATGGCGGAAAATACCAACCGGGTTTTTGCCATGGACCCACCCCCCGATTATATTATTGCGGTCAATGAATATCAGCAGGGCAGCCGCATCGTGATTGAGGCCAATGCGCGCAACATACCGGTTTTTATGTTGCTCAATGACCTGACACTTGCGCAAAAGGGCCGTCTGGCAAGGGCCGGGGATGATTTGTCCCGCTGGATTGCCACCCTGACCCCGGATAATGACCGGGCCGGGTATGAGATTGCCCGGTCGCTGGTGATGGCGGCACAGGATGCCGGGCCGGACTTGGCCGGGCGCAAGGATTTGTGTTTGCTGACGCTGGCGGGGGATCAATTGACCCCGGCATCAATCGACCGGCTTGCCGGACTTGACCGGGCCTTGCGCGAATTCCCGGCAATGGTCGAACAGCGCCGTCTTGTGGTGAACTGGTCCTATGACGAAGCCTATCGCCGGACGCGCAACTGGATTGAGATGGGGGGATGTGTCGATCTGGTGTGGGCGGCCAATGACCCGATTGCACTGGGTGCTATTCAGGCATTGCGCGAAGCCGGACGTGCGCCGGGGGAAGATGTGATGATTGCCGGTTTGAACTGGTCGCAAGAAGCCCTTGATCTGGTAGTGCTGGGCGAGATGACCATGACCCATGGCGGGCATTTTATGGCCGGGGCATGGATGATGGTGCTGATCCATGACTATCATCATGGATTGTTGACAAAGGGCCGGGATTTCAGCTTTCCGATGCTGGCGATTGATCGGACCAATGTGGCCGTGTTTCAGGATGCCCTTGGCGACCGGGACTGGAATGTGATTGATTTTGGGGCTTTCTCCCGGCGTGCTCATCCTGAATTACCGGAATACCGGTTTGATCTCGACACGTTGTTGGCGGCAGTGACAAAGCGTGTAGAATAATACCGGGAGAATATCATCCGGGTGGGGAGAAATTTGGCTGGTGTCGGCATCCAGGGATCATAACAACCAAAAGCCACGCAATCTGTCCGCCATGAAGCTGGGCAGTTCAATTGCGACCCGTCATCTGCTGATGGCGTTCATGATTGCGTTCGGGCTGGGGCTTTCGATCAGTTGTGTGCAAATCTGGCTTGATTATCGCTGGCTTCATACCGTCTATCAGCAAAATAATGACCGGGTGATCAGCGCCAGCATGCCGGTGGCGGCCCGTGCCTTGTCCCAGAAGGATGCCGATCTGGTCAATGCCGTGATGGCGGGGGTGCTGACCCAGCGGAGCTTCATCCGGGCCCGGCTGGTGGATCGAGAGGGTTCCGTTCCGGGAGAACAGATTTCCCCTTTCTACGAACTTCATGAGTCGTTTTGGGATGATGTCCTGTTTGGCGGGCCGGTTACCCATCGGTTTATCCTTGATGCCCCGGCGCCTGGCAACCTGCCGCCGGTCGGTCATCTGGAAGTCGATCTTAATCCGCATTCCTTTGTGGTAGCCTTTTTTCAGCGGGTCCGGGTGATTGTCAGCGGGGCGCTGATTTATGCCTTTGTGGTGACGATCTGTTTTGTTGCGATGACGTTTCGCACGGTGACCCGGCCGATCCTGCAACTGACCGATTATATGGTGCAATCCGATCCGACCGATATGAAACGGCCCCTCGCCCCGCCACCACAATACCGGCATGATGATGAATTACAGGTTCTGGGGGCGGTGACGGCCGGGCTTTTTGCCCTGATCCGCCGTCAGATCGGCGAATTGCAGGCGGCACGCGATGATTTGCAACAGGCCAACCAGTCGTTGGAGGTGCGGGTGGAACAACGCACCCGCGAATTGAATGAGGCGATGGCAAAGCTGGAACAGCTGGCGGCGACCGATCCGTTAACCGGGCTTGCCAATCGGCGGACACTTCTGATGCGACTGGAAGGGGCGATTTCAGTCTGGAAACGTCGCCATGTGCCGGTTTCACTGGTTCTGCTGGATCTGGATCATTTCAAGAAACTCAATGATCAATATGGCCATCGCGCCGGGGATCAGGTGTTGATGTCCCTGTCGCGGGTTTTGCGCGAGGGTTTGCGCGATATTGATCTTCCGGCCCGGATCGGCGGCGAGGAATTTGCCGTGATGTTGCCCGGTGAGGGTGCCGAAGGGGCAATGATCGTCGCTGAACGCCTGCGCATGGCGATTGAAGAAGACGAGGTGGTATGTGATGCCGCCAAAATGCACTACACCGCCAGTTTCGGGGTCGCATCCCTGTCAGCCCAGCCGCACGGGACAGAACGGGCGGAAAATACCGAAACCCTGATTGATGCCCTGTATGGCCGGGCCGACAGGGCGCTGTATCAGGCCAAGGAACGCGGTCGGAACCGGTGTGTGCAGGCGCAAGGATAAGGGGGGGCAAAAAAGACAAAACCCCGGAAAACGCAAAGGTTTTCTGGGGTTTGGATGGTGGGCGCAGTAGGGCTCGAACCTACGGCCCGCTGATTAAGAGTCAGCTGCTCTACCAACTGAGCTATGCGCCCATCTTTTGTCCGTGTTCAGGTCTTTAGGCCGGAACGCAGCGGGTTATAGCGTTGCCGGGGCGGTGTTGTCCAGCGTAAATTCGTTTGTTGTGCAAGTTTCCGGTCAATCGCGGCCATCATCATTGCCCTGTCGGGAAATGCGGATATCGCGATGGACCGATACGCTGAGCAACAGGCCGAAACTGACCAGAATGGTCAGCATCACCGTGCCGCCATAAGACACCAGCGGCAAAGGCACCCCCACCACCGGCACCAGTCCCATCACCATGGCGATATTGATAAAGACATACAGAAAAAACGTCGATGTGATGCCAAGGGCGACCAGACGGCCAAACTGGTTGCGGCAGCGCAGGGCAATGACAAAGCCATAGACAATCACCAGCGTATAGATCAGCAGCAGGGCAATGCCACCGACCAGCCCGAATTCCTCGCCCAGCATGGTAAAGATAAAGTCGGTCTGTTTTTCGGGCAGGAAATTCAGATGGCTTTGCGAGCCCAGCATATAGCCCTTGCCAAAGATCCCGCCCGATCCCAGCGCAATTTTGGACTGGGTAATGTGATATCCGGCACCCAGTGGGTCATTTTCCGGGTTCATGAAGGTCAGGACGCGCTTTTTTTGATAATCATGCAGAAACTGCCAGCCAATCGGAATGGCGGCAAGACCGGCAGCCAGTACCAGCCCGAATTTCCAGATACGCACCCCCGAAAGCCAGAAAATAACCCCGCCCCCGGCAATCAAAAGCAGGGCGGTGCCAAGATCCGGTTGGCGCAGCACAAGGGCGGCCGGGGCGGCAACCATCAAAAGCGGCGGGATCAGCAAGGTGATGCTGCCGGTTTCTTCGACGGTCAGGCCGTGAAAATAGCGGGCGAGGGACAGTACCAGCGCGATTTTCATCAATTCCGAAGGTTGCAATTGAAAGAAACCCAGATTGATCCAGCGTTGGGCCCCCATGCCGATCTCGCCCCGGATTTCAACGCCGATCAAAAGGATCAGGGCAACAGCATAAATCACATAGGACAGGCGCAACCACAGGCGGATATCGCTGATGGCGATGATGATCATCACAACCAGACCGAAAGCAAAACGGACCATTTGCCGTTCGGCCCAGGGTTCGATGGAGCCATTGGCCGCCGAATAGAGCATGGCAAAACCGATGCCCGCCAAGGCGGCGAGCAACAGCACCAGCGTCCAGTTCAGCAGCAATAACCGCCGTCCGATCGGAACGTAATCCGGGTCTTGACCGATGCGATAACGCGATGGCATGGAGCAGTCCTAGCTTTCTGACGGTTCTTCCACGGCCTTGCCGGGTCTGGAGACCTGACCGCCGGGCTGATAGGTGGTAGCGGAAATGCCCGGCGCACTGGAATTAAGTTCCTGCGCCTTGATCAGAATATCACGGGCGATCGGGGCGGCGACCCCGGACCCGGATCCGCCATGTTCGACAATCACCGCACAGGCATAACGCGGATTTTCAATCGGGGCAAAAGCGACAAACAAGGCATGGTCGCGGAATTTCCACGGTAGTTTGTCATTGCCGATCACCCCGGTTGTTGTGCGTTCGCGCATGGTGATGCGGCGCACCTGACTGGTGCCGGTTTTGCCCGCCATTTCCATACCGGCAATCTTGATGCGGGAGTTATAGGCGGTGCCACGGGTTTCGTTGGTCACACCATTCATCGCATTGCGGATATGGTTCAGATGGGCGCGATTGATCGCCATTTCCGGGAATTCTTCGACGATGCGGGTGGTGGTGCCATCGGCGTCGATATGATCGCGGGTCAGATGCGGCACCACGGCCTTGCCCGACGCCAGCCGGGCCGTCATGGTCGCCAGTTGCAGGGGGGTTGCCAGAACATAGCCCTGCCCGATTGCCGAAATCAGGGTTTCGCCGCCCTGCCAGCGTTGGCCGATCTGGACTTCTTTCCAGTCGCGGGTCGGGATCAGACCGCTACGTTCGGTCGGCAGATCAATGCCTGTCGGTTCGCCAAGGCCCAGTTTGCGTGCCATTGCGGCAATGCGGTCAATGCCGATTTTCTGCGATATTTCGTAATAATAAACATCGCAGGAATGTTTCATTGAATCATGCAGATTGACCCAGCCATGCCCACCACGTTTCCAGCAGTGAAACCGCGAAGACCCCAGATCAAGATGGCCGGGGCAGAAAAAGCGTTGTTCGGGCGTGATCACACCGGCATCAAGGGCGGCAAGGGCGACGCACATCTTGAAGGTGGAGCCCGGCGCATAACTGCCATTGGTCGCCTTGTTGGTCAGCGGGGCATATTCGTTATTCAGCAGGCTGTTCCACAATTTATGCGAAATGCCGTTGGTAAAGGCATTGGGATCATAACTGGGATGGGAGGCAAGGGCCAGAACCTCGCCATTATGGACATCCAGAACAACGGCAGCGGCACTTTCCTTGTCCGAAAGGCGCTGATTGGTGTAGCGCTGCAATTCGATATCAAGGGTCATGACGACCGTGCTGCCGCTTTGGCCTTCTTCGCGGTCCAGTTCGCGGATCACCCGGCCCAGCGCATTGACTTCGACCTGACTGGTCCCGGCCTTGCCGCGCAGGGCAAGATCGTAAACCCGTTCAACGCCATTCTTGCCCACCCGGAACCCCGGCAGTTCCAGCAACGGATCGCCGGTCAGTTCCTTTTCCGAAACGGCGGCGACATAGCCCATCGCATGGGCCAGATGCGGGCCTTCGGGATAATCGCGCAATTGCCCGGCATCGATGATGATACCCGGCAAATCGGGGGCATTGACGCCGATCCGGGCAACTTCATCCCAACTGAGATTGTCGCGCACCGTGACCGGCACAAAGGACCGTTTGCGCGCAACGTCGCGTTCCACCCGTTCGATGGTATCGGCGCCAAGATCGATGATCCGGTTCAGAACTTCGAGGGTGCGGCGGACATCAGGGGTTTGTTCGCGGACGATCAGGATGTGATAGTTTTGCTGATTGATCGCCAAAGGCACGCCGAAACGATCCGTAATCAGGCCGCGTGGCGGTGGCAACAGGCGATGGGAAATACGGTTGTCGTCGGCCAGAACCGTGTAACGGTCGCTTTCCATGACCTGAAGATAATACATGCGGGCGGCAAGCCCGGTCAAAAGCAGGCCTTGCCCGGCGCCCAGAATGGCGGCGCGGCGCGTGAACATGCGAAATCTGTCTGAGTCGCGGTGCCACATGGCGGCTATCGGGCCTCTGTTCGTCGGATGCGCGGCCACATATCAGGGCATCCGGTTTGATCATTGTTGTATCGTACACCTTTGCAAATGGAAACTGTCGGATACAGTGTCGCCGACAGCCATTGCCAAATCGTCAATGCAAAGACATTACACATGCTGCAACAGCCCGTTTTGCACCCGTGTCAGCACCCATGCAATCAGCGGAAACAGGGCGGCTGTCAGAATATAGCTGGTGACCAGCGGTTTGAAAGGCAAGAGTGCGCCGATCAATGCCGAGGTGAACAGCCATTGCACCAGAAGGGCGGCAAGGGCGACCAGTGCAAAGGCCCACCACAGAACGGCAAAGGATTTGTTCTGAAAAAAGCGGCCCTGATTGGCGCTAAGGGTTTGCACGATCAGCAGTACCAGCGAACTGACACCCAGTGGCAGGCCGGTCAGCAAATCCTGCACCAGCCCGATGATAAAGGCCGCCAGCGCCGTCAGCAGATCGGGCCGGTTGATCGACCAGTAAAATACCGACATCAGGGTCAGGGCCGGGGTGACCGTACTGACCATCGGCAGGCCCACCGGCACCAGACTGATCAGCAGCAGGACAAAAACACTGAAGGCAGGCACCATGCAACGTGCAATGGTGTCAAGGCGATGCCAGAAACCCGGTTTCACGGCGTCTGGCCAGATGGCGGTGTTGCGGGAGCCTGTGCCGGTTCGGGCACCAGGGAAAGATCAGGAACAACCGGTACGGGGGTGACGATATTGTTCAGATCGCCCAGGTCAAGCGGGCGCACGCCCAGCCCGCCGGGCACCGGATTGGGGGCGGCATCCGCCGCCGGAGGTTGCGGGATGGCACGATCCGGATCGGCCAGAATGCCATCCAGCCCGTAATCGGCGACCCGCAGATATTCCAGTTGGTGACGGCGATAAAGCGGGGTGACACGCACCGAGGTTTCCGATACCGATGAGACAACACCGACCGGAATGCCGGGCGGAAAGGCCCCGCCATGCCCGGATGTCAGAACCCGGTCCCCCGGCGAGACCGAGGCATCGGCGGTCAGAAAGTTCAAAACCGGGCGGTCGCTGTTATCGCCCGACAGAAAGGCACGGTCGCGGCTGTTTTCAATCAGGACGGGGACACGGGAATTGATATCGGTAATCAGCAAAATCCGCGATGCCTGATATCCGGCATTGATAACACGCCCGACCAGTCCTTCGTCGGCGAAAACGGCCTGACCTTTTTTGACGCCTTCGCGCGACCCGGCGCTGATCATCATGCTGTGGGCATAGGCACCGCCCATATCGGCAATGACGCGGGCGGAAATGATGTGAATGGCGGGCGGTTCGGCAAAACTGTGAATGCTGCGCAGGCGGGCGTTTTCATGTTCCAGATTGCGCGCCACCTGTTGCCATGCCAGCAATTGGTGGTTTTCCTCGCGCAGGCGCAGATTTTCTTCGTAAAGATTGGCAAGGTTTTCGATATAGGCGGAAATATCATTGATCGTGGCCGCCGGACGGGATGCCAGATTCATGATCGGCGACACCAGATCGGTAGAGGCCCCGCGAATGCGTTCGATCAAAACGGTATCGGCCTTGCCCAGCAACATCAGACCAAAGGTCGAAACAATCAGCAATATGAAGGCAAACCGTTGCACTGCTGTGCGTAACGGTGAGAAAATCCGCTGTTGTGGACCGCCATGCTGAGCCACTGTTTTCCCCGCGCGTGACCGGAAGATGGATCGAGAAGTTCACCTTAACGAAATCGCCGAGTCGCGTCCAGTCATGACGCAACCCGGCGGTTTCTTTATATTGTCTTAGTAGGCCGTGTGCAGCACATTGCGCAGCGTTTTCTTTTCTTCGAGCGCCCGACCCGTACCCAGTGCCACACAGGACAGCGGATCATCGGCAATCGACACCGGCAAGCCGGTAGCGTGGCGCAGGACATAATCAAGATTGCCAAGCATCGCGCCGCCGCCGGTCAGGACAATGCCCTTATCGACGATATCGGCGGCCAGTTCGGGCGGTGTCTGTTCCAGCGCGACCTTGACGGCCTCGATGATGGCAGAAACCGGTTCGGCAAGGCTTTCGGCAATCTGGCGTTCGGAAATCAGAAGTTCTTTCGGAACCCCGTTCATCAGATCGCGACCGCGAATTTCCATGGTTGCGCCATCGCCGTCATCGGGCGCACAGGCAGAACCAATCTGTTTTTTGACCCGTTCGGCGGTGCTTTCACCAACCAGCAGGTTATGGGTGCGACGGATATAGGCGATGATTGCCTCATCCATCTTGTCGCCGCCAACGCGCACTGAACGGGCATAAACGATCCCGCCCAACGACAGAACCGCGACCTCGGTGGTGCCACCGCCAATATCGACGACCATCGAACCGGTGGGTTCGGTCACCGGCAGGCCGGCACCAATGGCGGCTGCCATTGGTTCGTCAATCAGCCAAACCTTGCGCGCCCCGGCACTTTCCGCACTTTCCTGAATCGCACGGCGTTCTACTGCCGTTGATCCGGATGGGACGCAAATGATCACTTCCGGGCTGGCGAAGCTGCGACGATTATGCACTTTACGAATAAAGTGTTTGATCATCTCTTCGGCGATATGGAATTCGGCAATCACACCGTCACGCAACGGACGGATCGCCTGAATATAACCGGGCGTACGGCCCAGCATGAGTTTTGCCTCTTCACCGACTGCAAGAACCTGTTTCTTGCCTTTTTCGTCCGTGATGGCCACGACCGATGGTTCGTTCAGGACGATACCACGTCCCTTGACATAAACCAGCGTATTGGCGGTTCCAAGATCCACCGCCATGTCGGAGGATAAAATCCCAAGCAGTCTGGAAAACATTCCTGCCCTGTGCCCCGATTCTTGAAAATGCTTGAATGCGAATATCTCGCCCTAGATAGCGCAGCGCGCGCCCGTATGCATTAATAAACTGCAACGCATTGATGAATAATTAAGGCCCGTTGCCGTCATCGCAGGCAGGACAAAAAAATTGCCAAACAAAATGGCAGGGTTAGGTCAGGTTGAGGGCGGGCAGGAGGGACCTGTCCTTTGGTATAAATATTTTTTGGAATGCTAATGTTGCCGGTTTTGGGCAGGCAAAACCCCCAAAAAGCGGAAGGCACCGCAGGGGTGCCTTCCGTGTCGGGTTTGATGTCGTGCGGACAGGCGTCAGGATGCCATCGCGTCCGGTGCGGTTTTCTGGCTTTTTTCGATCAGTTTGTTGACCGCCGTGACATAGGCCATGCAGGACGCGACCACCGTGTCGGTATCGGAGGCGTTGCCAACCACGGTGCGGTCTTCGCCGTCCAGTTTGACGGTGACGGTTCCTTGGGCATCGGTGCCTTCGGTGACGGCATGAACCTGATAGAGTTTCAGTTTCCAGTCATGCGGATAAATCGCCTTGATGGCGTTAAAGGTCGCATCAATCGGGCCGTCGCCGGTGGTTTTGGCGGTTTTGAGGTCACCATTGACGCTCAGTTCCAGTTCGGCGGTTTGCGGGCCTTTGGAACCGCAAGTCACGGCCAGCGAGACAAATTTGATATGTTCATTGTCGCGCATACCGTCATCGACCAAGGCGACGATATCGTCGTCATAGACTTCTTTTTTCTTGTCGGCCAGTTCCTTGAAACGGGCAAAGGCGTCTTCGATGGCATTGTCGCCCAGTTCGGCAAAGCCCAGTTCCTTGAGCTTTTCCTTGAAGGCATGACGACCGGAATGTTTGCCCATCACCAGCGATGATTTGTTCAGGCCGATCGATTCCGGTTTCATGATTTCATAGGTTTCGGAATGCTTCAGATAGCCATCCTGATGGATGCCGCTTTCATGGGCAAAGGCATTGGCACCGACAATCGCCTTGTTGGGCTGAATGACAAAACCCGAAACCGCCGATACCAGCCGCGAGGCATTCATGATTTTGGTGGAATCAATGGCGGTTTCAAACGGCAACACGTCGCTGCGGGTTTTCAGGGCCATGATGATTTCTTCAAGGGCGGCATTGCCCGCCCGTTCGCCCAGACCATTGATCGTGCATTCAATCTGACGCGCCCCGGCCTGAACGGCGGCCAGCGAATTGGCAACCGCCAGACCCAGATCGTTATGGCAATGCACCGACAGGATCGCCTTGTCGATATTGGGGACCCGGTTAAACAGCATGGTCATCAGGCCGGCATATTCCGCCGGGGTGGAATAGCCCACCGTGTCGGGGATGTTGATGGTGGTGGCCCCGGCATCAATCGCGGCTTCGACGCAGCGGCACAGAAAATCATGTTCGGTGCGTGACCCGTCTTCGGCCGACCATTCGACATCATCGGTGAATTTGCGGGCGAGGCTGACGCTTTCGGTAACCTTGGCCAGAACCTTTTCCGGCTCCATCTGCAATTTGTATTTCATATGCAGGGGGCTTGTGGAAATGAAGGTGTGAATGCGTTTGTTTTCGGCGGGTTCCAGTGCCTCGGCGGCGCGTTCAATGTCGCCTTTGGTGGCGCGTGCCAGCGAACAGATGATCGGCCCCCTGACCTGTCGGGCGATTTCATTGACTGCGCGGAAGTCGCCGTTCGAGGCAATGGCAAAACCGGCTTCGATGATATCAACCTTCAATTCGGCGAGGGCATGCGCAACACGCAGCTTTTCGTCCAGGGTCATGGAGGCGCCGGGCGATTGTTCGCCGTCCCGCAGGGTGGTGTCAAAAATGATGACGCGATTGTCGTTTGCGCTGGTCATGGCGTTATGTCCTGTAAAGCGGGTCATAGCCCGATAAATCTGATCTGATGGAAAATGTGCGGGCCTTTTGGCGCGGCTTGTTCCCCTGAGCGGCGGATATCAGACCAACCTTTGCGGGGGGTCTTTCCGTCGTCTTGCGCTCAGGGGCGGGTAAGTCGTAGCGACCCGCGTGCGGCGCAATCCGCAAGACCCGAAATAAGAAGAAGACCGGCAAACGCCATCGCACGGCGCGGGGCATCATGTGCCTCGGCGCAGAAAATGCGATCAACAGAAATGGGTGCGTTTGCAATCATCGGGGTTTTGGGGTCTTTGTCAGATGTACAACAATCTGCCACCATGATCGGCGACAGCTTCAATTTCGCGGCAGGGACGGGCAAGGTCAAGTAATTTTTGTATGTTTTTGATGGTTTCTGCGCCCGATTTTCGCGTCACATACCAAAACCCGTTTAAAAACAAGAGGAAAGCCTGACCGATTGCAGGGATGTCAAACATCCCGTTGGCGGCACCGGGCAGATCGGCTATGTGTAACGGGAAATATTTTTAACCTGTTTGTCAAAGGCCTGAGATGGTTGGTTTTTCCCTGATTCTGGCATTTATTCCGACGGCGTTTTTCGTGTCGGTTACGCCGGGCATGTGCATGACGCTGGCAATGACGATGGGCATGACCATCGGGGTGCGCCGCACTTTCTGGATGATGGCGGGCGAACTGGTCGGGGTGGGGATTGTTGTTATATCGGCGGCGTTGGGGGTTGCCGCCCTGATGTTGCAATATCCGGCTGTTTTTGCAGTTTTCAAATATGTCGGCGGGGCGTGGCTGGCGTGGATGGGGTTTCAGATGTGGCGGTCACGCGGGCGCATGGCGATTGCGACCAGGCTGGAAAATACCCGCCCGGTAACGCGCAAGGCCCTTGCCTCCCAGGGATTTGTGACCGCAATTGCCAATCCCAAGGGCTGGGCCTTTATGGTGTCGCTGTTGCCGCCCTTTATTGATGTGCAGATGCCAATGGCGCCGCAATTGTCGATGCTGGTGGTCATTATCCTGATCACGGAACTGATCTGCCTGATGCTGTATGCGACCGGGGGGCGGTCCTTGCGGCATTTTCTGGAAAAAAGCGGCAATGTCCGCCTGTTGAACCGGATATCAGGGACGCTGATGATCGGTGTCGGCATCTGGCTGGCCAGTAGCTGACGCATTTTATTGCAGATTATCCTATTCTATTTTGATAGGTGATCCCTATATATATGTATATAAAAAATCGGGAACCTTATCTATGCGCGAATTACGATGTATTATTTTTGATTCTAGGGAGATCATGAAGGCGGTATCTGCCTATCGTCGGCGGACGGGCAAGCCCTTGCCACCCGGTGAAGTCAGAACGGTGGGTATTGAAAAAGACCCGGAAATCGTTGTGACACTGCAACTGGTTGCCGATCACGGAAACCCGGTGATTGTCCCGCTTGCCGGGGCGGAACTGGCCGCGGCCCTGATCGGGTTTTGTATCGAATCGAAGGTGCCGGTTCCGGCCACTGCCCAGAAATCCCTGACCATTCTCGACGGTCATCTGGCGTTGAAAATCACCAAATAAAACCGGAATTATGGCCCGAAACGTCGCGGGAGATGGTCGTTACCACTGCATCATCTTGCCCGACAGGGCCTTCATGCGGTCTTCCTCGTCGCGGATATTGGCATCCGGGGCAATGCCATCCTGCACCTTGGTCATCAAAAGCCATTGTTTGACCTTCATGAAGCGCGGGGCAAGGAATTGATAGGTATCGCGCACAAGCCGGACGGCGGTTGGTCCGCGTTCCGGTGTCAGGGCTGTCCATTGTTCAAACAGCGGTTCCCACGCCCGCAGGCGTTTATACAGATCGTCGCGCCGTGTGCGGATATATTGTCGCTGCGACGTGAAATTGCGCAGGACTGACATGATTTCGCCGGTATTGGCGTCGATCTCGTCAAAAGACCCTTCAAATTTTTTCATGGCGTCGTCAATCAGGCGGATGACCTGGGTGACGGTTTCCAGAACGCCCTTTTCATGGCCATAGATGCGACGCAATTCCTGCAATTTGCCATCGACCATTTTAACCAGCCGGTATTTTTCGCGCAGGGTTTCGATATAGGATAATTCATCGGCAACCTGATGAACCAGATTGACCACTTCCTCGCGGTTTTCGCGCCCGATACCCAGCTTGTCGGCGACTTCGTCAAAGGCGGAATTGATCTTTTTCTTGGTGTTGGGGTCTTCGGCAATCTGCATCAACTGGTCGGGATCGGTGATCAGTTCCTCGTTGCCCGACATCCAGGTGACAAGCTGCATGGTGACGCGGTTATAGGCAATCGCCCTGTGGCTGTCATCCACATCCCACGACGCTTCGCCGGTCAGGACTTCAAGGGGCAAATCGTCGCCCGGTCGCAACACATTGATATAATCAAGCGATTTATCGACCAGCCCGATCAGTTCGCCATCACTGGAATCCTCGGCAATACCAAATTCCTTGCAAACCGCCTTGAGCGGCAGCGATACCGTTGACCCTTCGCTCATTTTCAGGACGAACAATGCTTCTTCCGTCAGATCGGATTTCTGAAAATGGCAATCTTCAAATGAACTGAAAATCTTGTGTTGCAGGTCAAGTTTTCGTTCGCGCAGCGGTTTGGTCATTGGTGTTGCTCCACCCGGATCAGACTTGATTATATTTTTGGGATGGTATCGGGGCCATCCTGCCATCACGACATAAGGCGCAAAACAACGACAGGCAATGATCTGGAACAATCATCACAATGCAGCTCCGCATTGTATCTTTAATTCATCTGATTAATCAACCCGGACACATGTATTGCGCCCGGCCTGTTTGGCTCGATACAGGGCATCGTCGGCGCGATCGACAAATTCCATGATGTTTTCCCCCAGTTTATAGGCGGTAATCCCGATGGAAACTGTCAGACGACCAAAATCTTCGCCGGTTTTTTTGTTGCGAATGCGCCGGGATGACACATTGTTCAGCAGCTTGGACGCCAGTTTTTCGGCGTTTTCCGGGATTGTGTCGGGCAGGACGATGGCAAATTCCTCGCCGCCATAGCGTGAAACCGTGTCTGCCCCCTTGGTTGAATTGACCAGAACGCGGGCGACTTCTTTCAGCACGCCATCCCCGGCGCGATGGCCGTGATTGTCGTTGAAATTCTTGAAATGATCGATGTCGATCATCAAAAGCGATACGGTCTCGCCGGTTTCCATGCTGTGGGTCACGGCCTGACGCAGGGCGGAATCGAAATGCTTGCGATTGGCAATGCCGGTCAGGGTATCGGTCAGGGCATCGCGCCGCACCAGTTCCAGTTCGGACCGCACCCGGCGGACTTCGCCGTGATATTCGCCCAGTGTTCCGCGAAACGCCTGACAGGTTTCATGGGTGCGACTGGTGTTATGCGCCAGATCCAGTGTCAGGTTGCGGGCGTCTTCAAGGGTGATGGATTTGTCGCCCAGACGGGTGGCGGCGGTGCCAAGATGGACGCTGAAACCTTCGGTTTCGCGCAAGACATCATCGACCGCCGTTTCGACTCGTTCCACCGCCGCCTGAAGCCCTTCGACCCCGGCGCTGATTTTCTCATCGACCGAATTGATGCCAAAATATTTGTGATAAAGCCGGTAAACGGTTTCTTCGTTCAAATCCTGGGTATTACGGACCAGAACCCGGATGATCTGGCTAAGCTCGCCGATCTCGTCGGCGATATAGGCATAAAAAACGTGATAAACCTGCGGGGTGGGTTGCAGGTTCAGCTCGGCAATCAAGGCCATCGCGCTTTGGGCAATTTCGCGGGGATTGGCGATTTTGGTTGTCGTTGCGGTCACTTTTTTATCCGATCCGGCATTCAGAGATGGCTGTTATTCTTGACCGTATCCCAATGGGTCGCACGGATACGGAATGTCCGTTTGCGACCTCTGTTTTTTGCGACCCTGTCCGTTCTGCCATGCCTGTCTGGTCATGACATCCTTGGTGCGTCTGATATGGCGACAGGCTATCTGCATATCAAGAATCCTGCATGGCAAATATCCGTCACCTATACCTTTTGTTAATGCACGTTTCCCGGCCTGAAAGCAATTGCCGAATGATGGATTTTTTGATTATCGCACCGGGGTGCAAAATGCCGGAATACCTTGTTTCGGGCCATTCTGCCCGCCGGTGTTGCCCGTCGGGCATGTCTTGAAATTCGGGCGTGCAGGCCAATATGTGAAAGCTAGCCTGACCGGTTGGAAGCCGGTGCGACCAAGAGGTTTTCATGCAGGATTTTCAGGCGGCAAAATGGCCGTTTTATCTGTTTGTTATCATGGGGATTTTGGGGTTGCCGGGGGCCGGGCAAGGGCAGGCCGCAGAAATCCGCATTGGTGCAACCATTCCGTTTGACGCGGAATGGGAAAATGTCGCCAGCCCGGAACAGCGCCGCTTTATTGCCGCCTTGCGTGACCCGGCCCTGTCGGGGGTGATTGAAACAGTTCCCCATAACCGCAAACGCGAAATGTATGCCGATCATAAGCTGGATTGCATTTTGACCGCCGACTGGGTCAAACGCGATGTCGATATTGTCGCCGACAAAACAATCCGGTTTGTCTTGCGCCTGTTTACCGCCCCCGGAATGGACCTCAATGCGCGGGGGCCTGCGGTCAGTGTCGGTTTTCTGGCGCACACGCCGCGACCGCCACTATCGATTTTGCGCGATGTGGAATGGTATGGTTTGCGATCAATCCGGCAAGGGGTTGATCTGCTGGCGGCGGGGCGGCTGGATGCGATTGTCGCCGATGAGTCGCATGTTTTCCCAACCCCGCCTTATCAGGGTGGCCTTGTGATTGTGGCCCCCTTGTCGCCGGTACAGGTGGTTGCCCTGTTGCTGATCTGTCACGATACGCCTGCAAACCGGCATTTTGTGGCACGGTTTGATCAATTGATGGCGATATCGGGCGATATGCTGAACCGGGGGCAGGGTGGCTGGCCTTATCTTTAGGGGCCATGCGGGAATGATCAGAACTCATTCTATTTATAATCGTTTTTCTGGCGGTGGTTATTCCTTTTTTGGGGTGGAATGACCGTGATGCGCGATGATGTTTGCCGGAAATATGCCGAAAAAGAATGAAGATGATGGGGTGAAAAATGAAATTCGGGCATGATTTCATTGCACAAAGCCCATTTTTCACGTAAATTTTTATGTGATGCGATGTGTTTTGGTGTGTACTGATTGCCTTCTGGTTGGGTTGTCGGTGATGACAGGATGCAGGGCAGGGACTGGCGACAGCACAAACCTTTTGGGGGCGTGCCTCTATTCAACAAAGGACGACGACGGATATGGCTACCGGAACGGTTAAGTGGTTCAACGCGACCAAGGGTTTTGGCTTCATCACCCCGGACGAGGGCGGCAAGGATGCATTCGTGCATATCACCGCTGTTCAGCGCGCTGGCCTGCAGGGTCTTGATGAAGGCCAGAAACTTCAATTTGAACTCATCGAAGGTCGCAATGGCCGCATGTCGGCGGAAAATCTTTCCGTCTTGTGATCTTGATCTGGATTGCAGCTTTTCGCTGACAACCGTTAACGCGCCGGTCTCCGGCGCGTTATGCGTTTGGGGTGGATTTTCGTTTGCCGGAACAAGGATTTACGGCCTGTCATGAATGCCGATTTGCCGAAAATGCCGGAAAAAGACGATGCCGACGGCCAGATGCGCTGGCGGCATCAGATGCGCGCAATATTGTTGGCGCAGCGCAAGGAAATAACCCGGAGCGACCATGACCGGGCATCGCAGGCGATCCGGGATCATGTGGGGCAATTGCTGGCGATACGGCCTGCTGCGACCATCGGGTTTTACTGGCCGTTTCGCGGCGAGATTGATTTGCGCCCGGTTCTGTCCGCCCATATTGCCGCAGGCGGCAATGCCGCCCTGCCGGTGGTGGCAGGCAAAGACGCGCCAATGGCGTTTCACAGATGGGCCTCCGAAACCGTGATGAAGCCCGGTTATGCCGGGATTTTGGAACCGGTCGAAAGCCCCGTTGTGATGCCGCAAGTGATCATCGCGCCGCTGGTGGGGTTTGATGATGCCGGATACCGGCTGGGCTATGGCGGGGGTTTTTTTGACCGGACGTTGGCGACACTGCCGCGCAAGCCGCTGGTGATTGGTGTTGGCTTTGCCCACAGCCGGGTGGCAACCATCTTTCCGCATCGCCATGATATTCCGATGGATATTGTCGTGACCGAAAACGGCACGCGGGAATTTTCGGATGCGGCGCGGGGTGCAGAAGACCGGATTGTCTCTTCCTCGCCGCCCTGTTTTTTGTTGTGAGTTGTTTTGGGGCTGTATTGATATTTGATATCTGAATTTCAATCTTATGACTTCTAATTTTCAGGTTCTTAACTTCTAATTATCCGTCTCCCAGCTTCAACCTTGGCATATGAACGCGCTGAAACGGCTGTCCAATACGCCCAAATTGCATTTTCTTGACAGCGGGCTTCTTGCGGCGATGCGCGGACTGGGTTTTGACCGGGTCAAAGCGGATCGCCGAACCTTCGGTGCGCTTTTGGAAAGTTTCGTCTTTTCGGAAGTCCAGAAACTCATGACTGCTTCCGGTCTGTGGTTGACACCGTATCATTTCCGCGATCATCAGAATCACGAAGTGGATATTGTGTTGGAACGTGATGACGGTATGATTGTCGGGATCGAGGTGAAAGCCAGTGCCGCTGTGAAATCCAGCGATTTTGCAGGCTTGCGGGTGCTGACTGACGCATGCAAGGACCGCTTCGCCTGTGGCGTCGTGCTTTATGACGGCACCGATATCATACCGTTCGGAGAAATACTTGCCGCCGCACCTCTGTCATGTCTTTGGGAGTGAGGTGCAAGACGTTGCATCTCTTCTACAACAAAGAACCACCGTGCCAGAAACAGCAACACTATCCGGCCGCAACAGCTTCAACGAAATCGCGACGATCCGGTCTTCATTCATTCAATCGGCATGCGAAAATGGATACATGCAGGTTAATATTAAGGGCGGTTCATATCATGCTATTTCAAGCTTGAATAAACTCGAAAAGGGTGGCGACTATGAATTTGGAAATTTGGCTGACCTATATCGCGGCTTACACCGTAATCTCGCTGATACCTGGGCCTTCTGTTTTTATGGTTATCGGGCATTCCCTTTCGCGCGGGCTGAAGGCTGCAATGTATTGCGTGTTGGGTGATATCGCTGGCGGCGTTGTGGTGATGGCGACTGCATATGCTGGGCTGGGTTTGATCTTAGCAGCTTCTGCAGAAGCATTCTTTGTTCTGAAATGGGCCGGGGTGGCTTACATGTTCTGGCTTGGTGTAACCCAGTTGCTAGCTGCTCGCAGGCTTGGAAGTGATGACTTGGCCGCTGATGAGAATGCCAATTTGCTACAGCAGTCTGCAAGCTGGCGCGCGGGTTTCTTGACCGGGGCTCTTAACCCAAAGGCGATCATGTTCTATGTCGCGTTTTTGGCCCAGTTCATAAACCCAAGCGCACCAGCACTACCGCAGTTTTTGGTATTAATGGTGACTTCATGCTTGGTCGTGTTTGGTGTTTTGATGAGCTATGCATTGCTAGCTGTTCAGGTTCGGCAGCAATTCCAAAGTTTACGCGCGCGCAAAGTGATGGGCTATGCAGGCGGATCGTTTTTGCTCGGTGGCAGCGCATTTATGGCTGTGACGAGGTGAATGTGAGCGGTTGGTGATTGTTTCGGAATACCTCCGTTGTTGTCCGGAATGTTGTAAGGTGGATAATTTCAGATCGATTTGAAGCCAATGGTGTTTTGACGGCTGAGCTAAATGGCGACCAAGAGTCTGCTACTGAAATAGCTGCAATGACATGCTCTGCATGTCCCACCAGAGGAACTTTGGCGTTATGGCATCACTCGGGATATAGCATTAGAAGGCGACGATTTTTCCTCATCGACTCTTCCTCGCCGCCCTGTTTTTTGTTGTGAATCTTGCTGGCGCTGAAATGATGTTGTACGGAAATCATATAATTGCTATGATGGGGATAGCAGGATGATCCAGTCTTTTGCTTGCAAACATACCTTGAAAATATGGAATGGTATTACCGTCAGGGCGTTTCCCGAAGACATGCAGGATCGAGCCTTGCGCAAATTGCGTCAGCTTGATGCCTCAAAAACAACAGATGACCTCAAAAATCCGCCGGGGAACCGGCTTGAATCCCTGAAAGGGGATCGCAAGGGGCAAATGAGCATCCGGATTAACGATCAATGGCGTCTTTGTTTTGTCTGGCAGGATGGCGAGGCTTATGACGTTGAAATTGCCGACTATCACTGAACAGGAAACAGGTGTTGAAATGACCCGGCTTTTGAAAAATCCACATCCCGGTGATATCCTGAACGAAGAATTTCTGGAACCATTGGGACTGTCGCAAAATGCGTTGGCGCAGGCGATTGGTGTTCCGGCCAACCGGATCAGTGAAATCATTCGCGGGCGGCGCGGCATTACCGCCGATACCGATTTGCGGTTATGTCGCTATTTTCAGGTGTCGGACGGGTACTGGCTGCATCTGCAAAATACCCATGACATAATGGAAGCCCGCCGGGAGGTTGGCGCGGATATTGACAGGATTGTTCCGCGTTCAATTCCCGAAGATATTTGTGCCTGAAAAAAAAGCCGACAGCTGGTTTGTCCGGGCTATTCCCCGGAACGATCCGTAGCGTCGTTGTCACGGCCATATTGTTGCGCCAGCGGTACCGGCGGCAACCAGGATTCACGGCGGATGGTCCAGAGTTCGTAGGTGGGCTTTAGCTGGTCCGGGGTATCAAGAGATCCCAGATGCAGTTCGATTTCGCCGGGGCTGCGTGAGAAAACCGACGATCCGCAGCGAGGGCAGAAAAACCGCCCGGCATAGTCGCGTGTTTCGCCCTCAATCGTCACGGCATCCTCGGGAAACACCGCCGATGCGTGAAAAAGGGCACCGTGATGCTTGCGGCAATCAAGGCAATGGCAAAGGCCAACCCGGTCTGGATGCCCCGACGCGACAATTCGGACATCACCGCACAGACAGCCACCGGTAAAGCGGTCCATGTTGCGTCTCCTGCCAGTTCAAATTCAAATGATCTGAATATTTATAACGGGCAGCAGGGGGCGCGCAATGGTTTGCAGCGGGCAAATCCATTTTCAATCGGCAGAAATGTTTTGTGGGAAAATCCGGGCCGGAGCCTGTCAAGGCGAAGGATGGCTGGGGAACCTGGACTCGAACCAGGACTAGCGGAGTCAGAGTCCGCGGGTCTACCATTAACCTATTCCCCAGCAGGGCCTTGGACGCCGCGTGGCGTGCAGCGGTGTTTAGTAAACCGTTCGGGCTTTTGCAAGTCCTTTTTTCGGGCAATCGCCCGCCGGGCAAAAAAATCCTTTTATCCATACGCGCAATGGGGGATTTGCGTTGCGTTGCTTTGTCGTTAAACTCATATGATAGAGTCGGATGACTGATCCGAAAGATTTTGCGTATTTTGCGCGCCCGATATGAACCCTGATCACCCAAAACAAGGAACCGGCACCGTGAACCACACCATCCGTCATAACAGACCGTCCGGGCCCGTCGCGCCCGAAGGCGGCACTGTTGTCGCGGGTGTCGCCGGTGCCGCCAGTGCCGGTGCCAGTACCAGTGCGCTTTATGCCGCGATTGATCTGGGCAGTTCCAATTGCCGTCTTCTGGTCGCCCGGCCCTGCAAGGACGGGTTCAAGGTGCTGGATGCGTTTTCGCGGGTGGTGCGTCTGGGCGAGGGGGTGCGCGAAAAAGGGTATTTGTGCGAACCGGCGATGGAGCGGGCGATAGAGGCCCTGAAAATCTGTGCGCGCAAATTGCACAAGCATCCGGGCGCAAAATTATATGCCGTGGCGACCGAGGCCTGCCGGTCGGCCGAAAACCGCGATGAATTTGTCGCCCGTGTCCGGGCCGAAACCGGCATCCAGTTGCACATCATCCATGCCGAGGAAGAAAGCCGTCTGGCCTTGCAGGCCTGTTCGGCGCTGCTTGATGACCGGCCTTATGGCATTGTGTTTGATATTGGCGGTGGCAGTACGGAAATTTGCTGGATCGAGGTCGGGCAGGATGGCGATACCCACAGCATCGATACATTATCCATGCCGTGCGGGGTTTTGTGCCTGACCGAACGGTATGCCCATATTGCTGACCGGCGCGAACGGTTTGGGGCGATGCGGGCCGAAATCCGCAGCCGCCTGGAAGATTTCGCGGCGCGTAATTGCTGTTCGGATATTCTGGACGACAACAGGGTGCAGATGATCGGCACATCGGGCACGGTGACGACCTTTTGCGGCATTGCCCTTGGCCTTGAACGCTATGAACGCCACAAGGTCGATGGATCGGATTTGCGGTTTGACGATGCCGAACGGGTGACGGAATTGCTGTTGCGCATGGAAAGCGACAAACGGCAGGGCCATCCCTGTATTGGCAATCAGCGGGCCGAACTGATGGATGCCGGGGCGGCGATTTTTGCCGCCATTCGCGATATATGGCCGCTGGCGACGCTCAAGGTCGCAGACCGCGGTCTGCGCGAGGGAATCCTTGTCGATTTGATGCGTGCCGACGGTCATGCTATTGACCCCAACGCGGCACGCCGTCATATAGTGCCCGATATTTCAGCCGGACTGTAACCGCAAACCGATGTTTGCCTCACCCCGGCCTTACCCGTTTTGATCGGAAAAGTACCAGCATTATGACCGAAAATCGCAGCGGAAGCGGAAAAGGCGGCGGAGGCCGTCGCAAGGGATCGGCCATTGCCGCCATTGATACCGGGGCACGCCGTGGTTTGCGCACCCGTGTCAAAAGTGCCAAGGGCCGCAAGATTTCCTCCACCCGCTGGCTGGATCGTCAGTTGAACGACCCTTATGTGCAGGAAGCACGTCGGCTGGGCTATCGGTCGCGGGCGGCCTTCAAACTGATTGAAATCAACAATCAGTTTGATTTGCTGCGCCCCGGCATGCGGGTGGTCGATCTGGGGGCGGCACCGGGCGGCTGGACGCAGGTGGCGGTCAATATGGTCGGTTCGGAACGCGGGCAGGGTCAGGTGGTGGGCCTTGATATCGCCGAATGGGAAGGTGTGTCGGGTGCAACCTGTTTGCAGGCCGATTTTCTGGATCCTGATGCGCCCGCCATGATCAAACATGCCTTGCAAGGCCCGGTCGATGCGGTGATTTCCGATATGTCGCCGCCAACCACCGGCCATCGCGGCACCGATCATATCCGCATCATTGATCTGGTCGAACATGCGATTTATTTCGCCGAAGAAGTCCTTGCCCCCGATGGCATTTTTATCGCCAAGGTGTTCAAGGGCGGCACGGAAAATGATTTGCTGGCGCATGTCAAAAAGCTGTTTCGCGTTGCCAAACACGCCAAACCGCCCTCGTCGCGTGCCGAAAGCCCGGAAATGTATCTGATCGCCACCGGATTCCGGGGCCAGAACAATGCCGCCGAAGACATCGCCAATGCCGAATTGCCACCGGAAAAACTGTGGACGCCCGACGATCAGGATTAAAGACAACCGGATTTCGTCGATGCCGTTGCCAGAATAAAACGCGCCTTTTGAACGGGGCGCGTTTTTTATAGGGGTGCATTGCGCACTCAGGGTTGTTTTTCAAAAAAACCAAATATTCCCGCGATCATTTGCGCCAAATCAAGTCCCCGTACTTTCCGTAAGGTTATATCGATTGATTATACCACTGGATGGTATGTCCGGGTTCGGCGTGGGGCAGAACCCGGAAGGATGCGATATGGCCGCAAGAGCCTGCGCGTTACAGCTGCCGCTTCTCTGGGGATTATCAAGATGCAACGGGACAATATTCACCTGACCGGGGTCGAACGGCATTTTGCCGATGACGAGATTATCGTCAGCAAAACCGACCCCAAAGGCCGGATTACCTATGCCAATGACATTTTTCTGAAAATCGCCGGATATCGCGAACGCGATGTTCTGGGCCAGCCGCACAGCATCATCCGGCATCCGCATATGCCGCGCTGTGTTTATGCGGTGATGTGGGAAACCATCGCAAGGGGCGAGGAAATTTTCGCCTATGTCGTCAATCGTTGTGCCAATGGCGATCATTACTGGGTTCTGGCCAATGTGACGCCAACCTTTGACAGCAACGGGGCCATTCGCGCCTTTCATTCCAATCGCCGTCGCCCGCGCCGCGAGGCGGTGGCGGCGGTCAGTGCGCTTTATACCCGGTTGCGGGCCGAAGAAGAAACCGAGCAGAACCGCCGCGATGGCATGGCCCGTGGGCTTGAGATGTTTAAATCCGTAATGGCGCAACAGGGCATGAATTATGACGAATTTGTTCACACTTTATAATCTGCGCCTGTTGCTGATTCTGGCCGGGATTGCGCAACTGGCCCTGACAGGCTGGGCGATCAGTGGGGCGACAGTATCCGGCATGGCTCTGATCGGGGCCGGGGGGGTGGTTCTGGGGGTGATTGCGCTGGTTTTTGCCGGTATCACCGCATTCGACCGCGCCTTGCGCCACAGCAAGGCGGTGATTGATGCCGCCGCCGCCGGGGCGATGGATGCACGGTTGAACAACCGCGATCAGGCGGGCGATCTGACGCCCTTGATGTGCAGCATCAATAATTTGCTGGATCTGACCGAAGCCTTTACCAAGGAAGCATCGGGGGCGATGCAACATGCGGCACGCGGGGCCTATTATCGGAAAATCCTGCCGGCTGGCTTGCGCGGCGATTTCATCGATTATGCCGCCAAGGTCAATGCCGCCCTGACGGCGATGGATGGCAAAACCCGCAATTTTGCCACCAGTGCCGGGAAAATCGGCGACAATATCGGACAGGTGGTCAGTTCGGTGTCCAGTGCCGCCGGGCAATTATCCGACAATTCGCAATCCCTGGCGACCCGGATCAACGATATCAGCCAGCAGGCCGAACATGTACGGCAAGCCACCGGGGAAAGCAGCACCGCCCTTGACGGGATTGCGGCGGCGACCGGGCAGTTTAGCGCCTCGATCCGCGATATCGGCAGTCAGATCAGCGGATCGGCGGGCATGGCCGAAGCCGCCGTGCGCCGTGCGGCCCTTGCCGGACAGCGGATTGATGAATTGAACGAAGTGGCAAACCGGGTGGCCGGGGTGGTTGGCCTGATTACCGACATTGCCGAACAGACCAATCTTCTGGCGCTGAATGCCACGATCGAGGCGGCACGGGCCGGAGAAGCAGGCAAGGGATTTGCCGTGGTCGCGACGGAGGTCAAAAACCTTGCCAATCAGACGGCCCGCGCGGCCGAGGATGTGATTGGTGAAATCGGCGCCATGCAAAACATGACACGCGAAGCGGTCAGTGCGGTGCGCGCCATTAACGACAATATCGAGGAAATCGACAGCAGCACCCGCCATATTGCCGAAGTCGTCCGTCAGCAGGGCGAGGTGGTGGAAGATATCAGCCGCCGGATCGACGCGGCCGTCACCCGGATGCGCCGCATTGCCGAAATCATTCACGATGTTGCCCGCGAGACCACGGAATCCGGCGATGCCGTCAGTCAGGTCAGGGGGGCCGCCGGGCATTTGCAACAACAGGCGCACATCCTCGATCAGGATGTCCGGCAGTTCGTTGAACAGGTGGTAACGGCGGGCTGATGTCGATACGGGGAAAGACGGGGCGGTTATCCTGTGCCAGATAGCAGCCCCATCGACCAGTATCTAACGGAAACGTCGCAGCAATGCAGCAATAAAATAACAGGGCAGAATTGCCCGGCAAAAGCTTGGCACAGACGCAAGAACATGTATAAGTTCCGCGCCAACTCTATTTAACGAGGTGGCGCACATGTCCCGTATCGCAGAAGCCCTGACATTTGACGATGTCCTGATCAAACCCGCAGCCAGTTCCGTACTGCCGTCGCAGGTTCAGACCAACACCAGAATCACCCGCAATATTGATCTCCGGATTCCGTTATTGTCATCGGCAATGGATACGGTGACCGAAAGCCCGATGGCGATTGTCATGGCGCAATGCGGCGGGATTGGTGTGATTCACAAAAATCTGGATATCGCCCTTCAGGCCGAGCAAGTCCGCCGCGTCAAGAAATTTGAATCGGGCATGGTGGTCAATCCGATCACCATTCATCCTGATCAGACACTGGCCGATGCGCTGGCCCTGATGGATATCAACAAAATCAGCGGCATTCCGGTTGTTGAACGGGACTCGAAAAAGCTGGTCGGGATTCTGACCAACCGCGATGTGCGTTTTGCCTCGAACCGTGCGCAACCGGTTTCCGAACTGATGACGTATGAGAATCTGGTCACGGTGACGGAAAATGTGAATACCGAAGAAGCCAAGAAATTGCTGCATCAACACCGCATTGAAAAATTGCTGGTGGTGGATGATGCCTATCGCTGCGTCGGGCTGATCACGGTCAAGGATATCGAAAAAGCCAAACTGCACCCCAATGCCTGCAAGGATGCCAGTGGCCGCCTGCGTGCCGCCGCCGCCACCGGGGTCGGGGATAGCGGATTTGAACGGGCCGTCGCCCTGATCGAGGCGGGCGTGGATATTCTGGTGATCGACACCGCGCATGGTCATAGCGAAGGCGTGATCAAGGCGGTCGAGCGGATCAAGGCGCAATATGGCAATATTGATGTGATTGCCGGGAATGTCGCAACGGCCGCCGCCGTTCGTGCCCTTGCCGATGCCGGGGCCGATGCGGTCAAGGTCGGGATCGGGCCGGGGTCGATCTGCACCACCCGCATTGTTGCCGGTGTCGGCGTGCCGCAATTGACCGCGATCATGGATTGCGCCGAAGAAGGCAACAAACACGGCGTTCCGATCATTGCCGATGGCGGCATCAAGTTTTCCGGCGACATTGCCAAGGCAATGGCGGCCGGGGCGGCGACCTGTATGGTCGGTTCGCTTCTGGCCGGGACGGACGAGGCACCGGGCGAAGTCATTCTGTATCAGGGGCGGTCCTATAAATCCTATCGCGGGATGGGATCGGTGGGGGCGATGGCCCGCGGATCGGCAGACCGTTATTTCCAGCAGGATGTGCAGGACAATCTGAAACTGGTGCCCGAAGGCATTGAAGGCCGCGTGCCTTATAAAGGCCCGGCCGGTCAGATTATTCATCAACTGGTGGGCGGGCTTAAGGCGGCGATGGGCTATACCGGGTCGGCAACCCTTGCCGATTTCATTGAACGGACCGAATTTGTCCGCATCACCAATGCCGGTCTGCGCGAAAGCCACACCCATGATGTGACGATCACCCGCGAAGCCCCGAATTATCGCCCCGGCGGGTCATAAGCGAGGCAGGCAGAATGACAGGACGGCGTGCCAGACCCGCGTTTGACGTGGTTGGATAAAAGCCAAAGTCGTGCTATCAGCCCGCCAGTATGTGTTAAAACCGTGATTTGCCTGAAAACGTCATGTCCGCCTTGCGCGGGGTGACACACGAAAGGCCCGGTTTTCAGAGATTTCAGGTGACGGCAGGCGGTTCTGCCGTCACCGCTTTATTTATCGCGGGGGAAACCCCGGTATCAGACAGGTTTGGAAATTCGCTTTGAAACCCGGTGCACGCATCGCTGCCGTTATTGAAATTTATGACGGCTGGACCCACACCCGAGACGACGCAGATCGCATCGTGTCGGGCTATTTCGGTTCGCGCCGCTATATCGGCGGCAGTGATCGCCGCGATATCAGTGAACGGTTCTATAACCTGATCCGTCATCAGGCCCGTCTGGGCTGGTGGCTGGCCGAGGTCAATCATGACAGTCAGGATGGCCGCGCCCGGATGATTGCCGAACTGGCCCTGTTCAGCCGCACCAAGGCCGATGAATTTCCCGGCCTGTTCAATGGCGAGGAATTCTGCCCGGCCACACTGGCCCCGTCGGAAACCGGCCTGGTCAAACGGCTTGAAGGGCAATCGCTGGACCATGACGGGCAACCGGGGGCGGTCAAGACCGAATTGCCAAAATGGCTGTATACCGAGCTTTTAAAGCTGCATCACGAAAATCTGGCGGCCGAAATGGCGGCCTATAACAAACCGGCCAAGCTGGATTTGCGGGTCAATACCCTGCGCGGCGATATCGACACCGCCATCCGTGAACTGACCGAAGACGGCATCAAGAACATCACCAGATTGCAATATGCCACCAATGGCCTGCGCTTGCCGTTGGGCCTCAATATGCTGGTGACCAAGCCCTATAAGGACGGCCTGATTGAAATTCAGGACGAAGCCTCGCAAATCTGTGTGCGGCTGGTCGATGCCAAACCGGGCATGCGGGTTCTTGATATGTGTGCGGGCGGCGGCGGCAAGACCCTTGGCATTGCGGCCGACATGCGCGGCAAGGGCCGTATTCTGGCCTGTGATACCCATGCTGCACGCCTTGATAATGCGCGCAAGCGCGCCAAACGCGCCGGGGCCGGGGATTGCATCCAGCAACGCATCATTTCCGATGAACGTGATAGCTGGCTGCGCAGCAAATCGGGCTTTTTTGACCGGGTCTTGCTGGACGTTCCCTGTTCGGGGCTGGGCACCTTGCGGCGTAATCCGGCGCTGCGCTGGCGCATCGGGCAACGCGAGATTCGCGAATTGACAGCACAGCAAAGCAAATTGCTGAAAGCCGGGGCAGCACGGGTGACCAAGGGCGGGCGGTTGATTTATGCCACCTGTTCGATCCTGGCCGACGAAAACGAACGGCTGATTGATACATTCATGCGGGATCGCAAGGATTTCAGGCCGGTGCCGGTTTCGGAAATCTGGCCCGATGCCCCGCAATCTGTGCCCGTACCGGGTGGCAAGGACAAGCCGTGGCTGCGTCTGTCGCCCAATGTGCATGGCACGGACGGGTTTTTCATTGCGGTGTTTGAGCGCACCACCAAGGGGAATGCCCGCTGATGGCGCGGGGCGACATCATCGCCGCAAACCGGCGTGATGTCGCATGTCGCCACAAAAATGCCCTGACCGCGCTTGGCGGATCAGGGCATTCTGTCTTTGCAGGGAACGCGAATTTATTTCACGCTTTGGCTCGCCACTTATTCCGTGCGGGGGGCTTCGCCTTCGGTTGGCTGATTTTCACCGCCGCTATCGGGCATCAGATCCTGTGGCGTATCGCCGGACTCCGGTGCTTCATCGCCCATTGCGGGCGGGGGCGGCGGGGCCGATGGATCAGCCGCAGGGTTATCGCCCATGCCCGGTTGCGGGGCCGGGGTGACCGGTGCGGTGCCTGTGCCGGTATCGCCCGGTGCGGGGGCCATCGGGCTGGCGGGATCGCTGGTGGCTCCGGGCATTGCCGGGGCGGGGTCGTCGCTTTGGGACATGCTGACGGCAATTGCCACACCGGCAATTACCAGCACGCCTGCAACGACAAGCGCGATTTTACTGCCTTTGGTCTGAGTCATTGTCTTGTGTCCCTTATCTTGTTGCGGGGCGGGCGCGGTTTGGTCTGCGCTCCAATGCAAACCACTCTATTGCGACATTGCGCACGAAAAAGGGACCAATTGTGCAATTTCAAGGGTCAATTGCGGCAATTTCTGCCGTTATTGCCGAAAAGACATCGCCCTGTTTCTGATCCTGACCGATTTTTCTCCGTCCGGGCCGTTATGCGCCGGGTTGCCGCGACGGGTGGTTTGACGTATGTACGGCGCATTCCCATCCTTGACGGAGAACCGGCCCGATGACGGATCGCGTGCTGATTATTGATTTCGGATCGCAAGTAACCCAGCTGATTGCGCGGCGTGTGCGCGAAAGCGGCGTTTATTGCGAAATCCACCCTTTCAACAGTGTTTCTGACAGCTTTCTGGATGATTTTGCGCCAAAGGCCATCATTCTGTCTGGCGGCCCGGCCTCGGTCCATTGGGATCAGGCCCCGGCGGCCCCGGTCAAGGTCTTTGCCATGGGCATTCCGGTTCTGGGTATTTGTTATGGCCAGCAGACCATGGTCAACCAGCTGGGCGGCAAGGTGGAAACATCCGACCACCGCGAATTTGGCCGCGCCTTTGTCGATGTGACCGAAGATTGCGCGCTGTTTCACGGCATCTGGTCGGTGGGCGCCCGCGAACAGGTCTGGATGAGCCACGGCGACCGCGTGGATGCCCTGCCCGAAGGATTCCGCATGGTCGGCAAATCAGATGGGGCGCCCTGTGCGGTGATTGCCAATGATGCCAAAAAATTCTATGGCGTGCAGTTCCACCCCGAAGTCGTCCATACGCCGCATGGCGCACAATTGTTGAAAAACTTTGTGCACGGGGTTGCCGGATGTTCTGGCGACTGGACGATGAATGCCTATAAGGATGATGCGATTGCCAAAATCCGCGCCCAGGTTGGCGATGGCAAGGTGATTTGCGGTCTTTCGGGCGGGGTGGACAGTTCTGTCACCGCCGTTCTGATCCACGAGGCGATTGGCGCACAATTGACTTGCGTGTTTGTCGATCATGGTTTCATGCGGGCGGGCGAGGCCGAACAGGTGGTGACGCTGTTTCGCGATCATTACAATATTCCGCTGGTACATGTTGATGCATCCGACACCTTTATTGGCGCGATTGAAGGCGAAACCGACCCCGAGGTCAAACGCAAGACCATTGGCCGCCTGTTTATCGAAGTGTTCGAGGCCGAAGCCAAAAAGATTGGCGGCGCCCAGTTCCTTGCACAGGGCACGCTTTACCCCGATGTGATCGAAAGCGTGTCGTTCACCGGCGGCCCGTCGGTGACGATCAAATCGCACCATAATGTCGGCGGTTTGCCCGAACGCATGAATATGCAACTGGTGGAACCGCTGCGCGAATTGTTCAAGGACGAAGTGCGCAATCTGGGCCGGGAACTGGGCCTGCCCGACAGCTTTGTCGGCCGCCACCCGTTCCCCGGACCGGGCCTTGCCATTCGTATTCCGGGACAGCCGATTACGAAGGAAAAACTGGATATCCTGCGCAAGGCCGATGCGATTTACCTTGAGGAAATCCGCAATGCGGGCCTGTATGACGCAATCTGGCAGGCCTTTGCCGTCCTGTTGCCGGTGCGCACTGTTGGCGTGATGGGCGATGGCCGGACCTATGATTATGCCTGTGCGCTGCGCGCTGTGACTTCAACCGACGGCATGACCGCGGATTATTTCGCCTTCCCGCCGGAAATCCTTGGCACAATCGCCAACCGGATCATCAACGAGGTCAATGGCATTAACCGCGTGACCTATGACTATACCTCCAAACCGCCGGGAACGATTGAGTGGGAATAAGGTTTCCACGATTGTAAACGACAAAACGGCGCGTCCATGGGGCGCGCCGTTTTGGTTTGCGCAGACCGGCGTGGGGTCCGGTGCGGGCGGGCTGTTGTTATCCGCGGGCTTCGGCGCAACAGCTGCCATTGCGCAAACGCCGGTGCAAATGACGCCGGGGGCCGTGCGCCATTAGGGATGGCGCGTCATCCAGTGTGGCGGCATCGGCAGTCGGATTGGCGAATGCGCCGGTTTCGGCATCGGTATTTTGCAGCAGAAGGCGGCGGCAGATATGGGTTTCCGTGGCGGTTTCGGTTTCAGTCGCACGATTGCGGTGCCCGTGGCCGCCGCGCCCGCCATGACCATGACCCGCACAGCCTTTGCCGTGTCGTCCCTGTCCATGGCCGCATGTCCGGGTGTCAGAATGCATTGTCTCTCTCCTTCGTCTGAAATCAGCAAGAAAGGGTGCAGGCGGGAGCGCCGGCACCCTCCCTTGCCTAGTGCCCCGCTGCTGTGCGGCGGCGGGCATCGTTGCGGCTTTCAAGCCACATGGCGTTAATGACGGCAAACATCATTGCGACGGAAAGTCCGAGTATCCAGGCGAAATACCACATTGTTTTTCTCCTTGTTCTGTCAGTAAACGGAATCGGATTCCGCCGTCACCGATGCCTCGTCCACCTTGCCCCACAGCACCTTGTAAACCCAGGCGGTGTAGGCAAGGATCATGGGCAGGAACAACACCGTGACCACCAGCATGATAAACAGGGTCTGGTGGCTGGAGCTGGCATCCCAGACCGTGAGGCTGGAATTCGGGTCGATGCTGCTGGGCAGGATGAAGGGAAACATGGTCAGGCCGACGGTAGAAATAATGCCGACAACCGACAGTTTCGAGGCCAGAAACGTGGTGATTTCCCAGCGCGTGGCAAGGCCGATTGCCGCCCCCGCCGCGCCCAGAAAACCAAGGGCCGGGGCAATGATGATCCAGGGCCGGTCGGCATAGGCGACAAGCCAGGATCCCTGTCGGACAACTTCGCTAAACAGCGGATTGGACGGGCCATCGGGTGCGGGCGGCGAGATAAAACTGTATCCCTCAATCCCGCCAATCGCCAACCAGACCCCGGCCAGCGCGAACAGGACAATGACGGCAAGGGCCGCCCACATCCCGTAACGGCGTCCGCGCACCGCGACAATGCCATCGGCCTTTAATCCCAGCCACGCCCCGCCATGCATGACAATCATCGCCAGCGATGTCAGCCCGCATAACAGCGAGAACGGATCCAGCAAGGCAAAGAAACTGCCTTCATAGATCGGCAAAAGATCATCGGTCAGACGGAAGGGGGCCCCTTGCAACACATTGCCGATGGCAACCCCGAAAATCACCGGCGGAACAGCACCGCCGATAAACAATGCCCAGTCCCAACCGGTCCGCCATGCCGCAGAATCCCGTTTCGAGCGATATTTAAAGGCAACCGGCCGCAGGATCAGGGCCGCCAGCACAACAAACATCGCCAGATAAAAGCCGGAAAAACTGACGGCATAAAGCGGCGGCCAGGCGGCGAAAATCGCCCCGCCGCCCAGAATGAACCACACCTGGTTGCCTTCCCAGACCGGACCGACCGTATTGATCGCCACCCGGCGTTCCAGATTGCTGCGTCCGACAAAGGGCAGCAAGGTCGCCACCCCCAGATCAAAACCGTCGGTAACGGCAAAACCGATCAGCAAGACACCGAGCAAGACCCACCAGATCAGGCGCAGCACTTCATAATCAATCAATTCATAGAGGATCATGGTCTTACTCCGCCAGATAAGGGCCGGGACGTGGCGCGCCGGATGCAAGCATACGGTCTTGTGCCGCGTTCCAGGATTGAACGGGTTCAATGTCGAGATACGGGCCCTTGCGGATATATTTGACCATCAGGGACATCTCGATCACCAAAAGCACGGTATAGAAGACAACAAACCCGGTCAGGGTCAGGGCAACTTCCCAGACGCCCAGATGACTGACGGCAACCGCCGTGGGCAAAACCCCCTCAACCGACCAGGGTTGACGGCCATATTCGGCAACGAACCAGCCCATTTCGGCGGCAATCCACGGCAGGGGAATGGCACATACCGCCACCCACAAGGCGCGCCGTCCGATTTCGCCGGTGCCAAAAGAGCTTTTCCAGAAGAAATACACCATCAGGCCGATAAAGAAGAAACCCAGCCCGACCATGATGCGGAAGGTCCAGAATAGTGGGGCGACCATCGGCACGGTATCAAGGCTGGCCTGTTCGATCTGGGCCGCCGTTGCCTGACGCGGATCATCGACATAGCGTTTGAGCAACAGGGCATAGCCAAGATCGCGGCCATGCTGTTCAAAAACATCGCGAACAGCAGGATCAACCGCCGCCCGTTCGGCGCGGATCTGCATCAGGGCGTCATAGGCGATGATACCCGATCTGATCCGGTCCCCGGCCTCGATCACCAGATCATTGATACCGGGCAGTTCGGTGGTCAGGCTGCGGGTGCCGATCAGGCCCATGACATAGGGAATCTTGATGGCGTAATGGGTTTCGCGGGCATCCTGATCGGGCATGCCAATCAGGGTAAAGGCGGCGGGGGCTTCTTCGGTTTCCCACATGCCTTCCATCGCGGCGAGTTTCATTTTCTGGTGGCTGGTGGCGGAATAACCTGATTCATCGCCGAGAACGACCACCGAAAGGGCCGATGCCAGACCGAAACTGGCGGCAATCGCAATGGAACGGCGGGCCAGACCGGTATGGCGTCCCTGCAAAAGATACAATGCCGAAACGCCCAGCACGAAAACCGATGCGGTGACATATCCGGCCGAAACCGTATGGACGAATTTGGCCTGGGCAACCTCGTTGAAAATCACGTCATAGAAACTGGTGATTTCCATGCGCATGGTTTCGGGGTTGAACACCGATCCGACCGGATTCTGCATCCAGCCATTGGCGACCAGAATCCATAATGCCGACAGGTTCGACCCCAGGGCAACCGCCCATGTTGCAATCAGATGGCCGACCTTTGACATCCGGTTCCAGCCAAAAAAGAACAGGCCGACAAAGGTTGCCTCAAGGAAAAAGGCCATCAGGCCTTCAATGGCAAGGGGGGCGCCGAAAATGTCGCCGACATAATGGCTGTAATAGCTCCAGTTCATGCCGAACTGGAATTCCATGGTGATGCCGGTGGCCACCCCCAAAACAAAATTGATACCAAAAAGAGTACCCCAGAACTTGGTCATCTGACGCCAGATCGGGCGATCCGTCATGACATAGACGGTTTCCATAATCGCCAGAATGGCAGACAGGCCAAGTGTCAGGGGTACGAACAGGAAGTGATACATCGCTGTCATGGCAAATTGCAGCCGGGACAGCGACACAATGTCTATTTCCATGATGATAACCCTCGTGAGCGGGACCTAAAACCGGAATTGTAAATACCGGTTTATGGCCTGATATTTACGGGGGCAGGCAATGTTCGCCATGATCCAGATCAATTATATTAAAAAAGACGTATATAAAAATCTTCTTTTATGAGGAAGCATCCTGTCGCCCGATGGCGATGCAGAAATCGGCGATGTCGCGTTCTTCGGCCCGGTGGCTGGCGGTCAGGACGATTTTACCGGCCAGATGGCGGCGCAAATTTTCCATCACCTGCCGGGCGGTGGCGGAATCCAGCCCCTCGGTCGGTTCATCCAGAAGAAGGATGGGTGATTGGCGCAAAATGACGCGGGCCAGCGCCAGACGACGCATTTCACCGCCCGAAAGCCCCGATCCGCCTTCGCCCAGTGCAAAATCCAGCCCGCCGCGCCGGGCGACGACCTGATCAAGCATGACCAGACGCAAGGCGTCCCACAGATCGTCATCGGTGGCGGACGGATCGGCAAGGCGCAAATTTTCGGCCAGCGTTCCGGCAAACAGGCTGGCACGTTGCGGCAACAGGGCAACGTGCCGTCGCAACACATCTTCGGACAGGTCGCCAACCCGGTGCGGGCCGATCAGAACCTGTCCGCCGGTTGGTGCCTGCATGGCCGTGATCAGGGCCAGAACGGTGCTTTTGCCACAACCGCTGGGGCCGGTCAGGGCCGCCCATTGCCCCGGTTCAAGGCGAAATGACAGGTCGGTCAAAACCGGTGCGCAGGCGCCATCGGGGACAAACCGCACCTGATCCACGACCAGATGCGCGGGCGAGGCGGCAAAAATATCCGCATTTGCAACGATGGTGGCAGGCCCCGTTTCGCCGGTCATAACCCGCCGTGCGGCCAGCATCGCCCGGCCCAGATCCAGCGCCCCGCGCCGCAACGGCATCAGGCCTTCGCCCATCGCAAGGGCACCAAAAACGGCAATGGCGGTGATTTCAACCGGGATGTCGTGCAAAATCGCAATCAGCAACGCCCCGGCGGCGGCAAGGGCGACGGTCATTTGCAAGGCGATCCCGGCGATGGTATCGATCCGGTCCATGCCAAGGGCGGCCGTTTCCGCCGTTTCACCGGCCTTTGCAATCCTGTCGGCCTGATCGCCAAGCCGCCCCGACATCGCCAGTTCGATCGCCCCGTCGCACAGATCGGCAAAACGCACCCGGATGGCCTCAAGCGCAAAGGCACGCCGCCGGGCGACCCGGCGACTGGCATGGATCGTGCCGCCGACCACAATCACCGCCATGCCGCCATACAATCCGACAACCCAGACGGCAATTGCCGGACTGACCAGCCAGAACAGCAACAGGGCGGCCAGGATCAGCATCACAACCAATGTCAGGGCCGGGGCCACCAGCCGCAAATACACCAGATCCAGCGCGTCGATATCGGTGGTCAGGCGGTTAAGCGCGGCACTGCGCCGCAAATGCCCCAAAATCGCAAAGGGCCGGGCGGCAATCATGCGAAAAACCCGTAACCGCAAGGTCGCCAGAAACCGCAAGGTAGCGTCATGGGTGGTCAGGCGTTCGCCATAACGGGCCGCTGTGCGGGCAATCGCCAGAAAACGAATAGCCGCACTGGGGCGGAAAAAATCAAATCCGATGCCAACCCCCGCCATTCCGGCCAGTGCACAGGCGGTAATGAACCAGCCCGACAGGCCCAGCAGGATGATACCCGACAACAGGGCCAGCATCATCAACCCGGTGCCGGTCAGAAAGGCCGCCCGGTGTTCGCGCCAGAACAGGCCAAGGATCAGGATCAGGGCTTTCATCGGGCCTCCGTCAGGGTAATCTGACGTCCCAGACGCGCCATGACGCGCGGATCATGGGTGGCGACGATCAGGGTGGCCCCGCCTTGGGCCAGATGCAACAGACCGTTCAGAACCGCTTCGGCGGTTTCGCCGTCCAGATGGGCGGTGGGTTCGTCGGCCAGAATGACATCCCGCCCCATAAAGGCCGCCCGCGCCACGGCAAGACGCCGGGCTTCGCCGCCTGAAACACCATATCCGGTGTCGCCCAGACGGGCATCCAGCCCGCCGGGAAGGAGCCCGGGAATATGCAGGGCGGCGGCGATGGTCAGGGCGTGACGGATTCTGGCGATATCGGTGACATCTCCGGCAAAGGCAACATTGGCCCGCAACGACCCGGAAATAAAGTGCGGCTGTTGACTGACCCAGGCGATCCGCGCCCGCCAGCCATCGGCGGTGAAATCGTTCAGGGGCTGTTCCGCCACCGTGATCGTGCCGGTATCGGGCGACAATAACCCGGCGATCAGGGCCAAAAGGGTGCTTTTGCCCGCGCCGCTTGGCCCGGTGATGGCAATGGTTTCGCCCGGTGCAATTTCAAGATGGCCGGGCAGGTGAATGCCCCGGCATGTCACCCCGTCCAGAACCACACGGGCCGGACCGGGCAGGGTGGGAACCTGTTGGCCGGTGCCGATAAATCCGCCACGGGGTTCGGCCAGAATGGCATCGGCTTCATCCATGATGGCGCGCGCGGTGGCGCTGTCGTGCCAGGCGGTTGCAAAATCGCGCAAGGGCTGGAAAAATTCCGGGGCCAGCATCAGGATAAACACCCCCTGCGCCAGCATCATCTGCCCGGACCATGTGCCAAATTCAAGAATGCCCAGCAAGCCAAACCCGACATAAACCGCCACCATCGCCACACCCAGTGCGGAAAACAGTTCCAGCACCGCCGATGACAGAAAGGCAATCTTTAAAACCGCCATGGTGCGACCGCGCAGGCGGTCGGCGGCGGTGGCGAAATCCCCGGCGACCTGATCGACCGCGCCCAGCAACCGGATATCGACAAGCCCGCGCAACCGGTCCAGCATCAGGGCATTCATCGTGCCGATTTCCACCAGCTGGCGCGAACTGGCCTCTTTGGCGGCCATGCCGACCAGCGCCATGAAAAGCGGGATCAACGGCCCGGCAACCAGCAGGATCAGGGCGGCCACCCACGAAATGCTGGCGGTAATCGCGATCAGGCACAAAGGCACCACCGCCACCCGCCAGATGGCGGCGCGATAGCGGGTCAGATAGGGCAGTAACGCCTCGATCTTGTCCGATCCCAATGCCGCCCATGCGCCGGATGCGATGTGCCGGTTGCTGTCAGGCGCAATATGGGCCGCCAGAATATGACGCACCCGGCGCACCACGCCAAGGGCGGCCCGCTGGGCAATTCTGTTGCCGGTGGCGTCCAGAATGCTGCGCATAACGGCAATCACAACGAACCCCAAAACCCCGGTCAGGGACTCGCGCCCCCGGCCATGCGCCATTTCGCCCAGCACCCATGCCGCACATCCGGCTTGCAACGGCCATAACAAACCGGCGCACAGCGACAATCCGGCCCCCAGCCGCAAGGTGCCTGCGGCCGGGGCGATCATGTCCTTTATCCGGGGGGGCGGATTGGGGCCGGTGGCATCTGTTATTCGGGTTTGCAAATCTCGTTCGCCCGGATGGCCGCCGCAGTGCGCAGCAAAAGCCCCGCAACCACAACCAGCAAAAACACCAGCAACCCAAGGCCAATCACCCGATGGGTCATCGAACCGGTCATTTCGGAAAACATCAGCGATGCAATCGTCAGGGCGGCAACCGGAAAGGACAGCGCCCACCATGACAGGGCAAAGGGCAGGCGTTTGAATTTGGGCAATTGCGTTGCCACCACGGCGGCAAAGACATAGCCGATATTGATCAGGATGCGGGCAAAGGCATCGATCTCGCCCCCCAGTTTGACATAGGCGATAAAGGCGACGGCGGGCGGGGCGATCAAGATTACCAGGGTCGGCAACATGCGACCGGGCAGCGGATCATGAAAAATCAGCCGGTTGACCACAAGGGTCAGCAAGACAATCCAGAACATGATCCCGGCCGAAAAAAACAGCCACGATATTTCAACAAACCCCATGCTGGCCCCGGCAACCGGAACAATGACATTGCCGACCGCGGGAATAAACCATGCCGGGTTCAGATGGATGGGCTGAAAGGCCCGATGGCCGATCCAGTTGGCGACAACGCTCAGGGTCAGGATGGCTTGCAGGGCAACGGCAACAATCCACAACCCCTTTGCCATTCCCGGCGCATAGGGCAGAACCGCGGTTGCAATCAACAATAACGAGATGGAAACCGCCGGGAAAAAGGCGATGCGGACCGGATGCGCCCATTCTGCGGCGACATCTTGCGGATGGCGGGCCATCTTGGTCAGATAAAACGCCGCCAGCACGACAAAACATACTGCGGCCATCGCAAGCGTTGCCAGGGATGCGCCGGGCGCGATTCTCAAAACCTTTTCAGCGGCGGCAAGGGCAAGGGTCAACCCCGCCAGCCCCATCACCATGGCAAAAAACGAAACCGGAAAATGCGACAGACGCGAACCGTCCGTCTGTAGGGCTTCTGACATTCAAAACCTGCCTTGTGCACAAAAGAGGAATTTTATATGCGCCATTTATCATATGGATTGCCGCATGATGTTGACGCATGTCAATCCCGTTCGGTCCTGTGTGCGATAAAGTGGCATCTTGCAGGTTTCTTTTCAGGATACGGTAATGAAATTGACAATTCGATCCAATCACGCCATGCGGATGGTGATGTTTTGTGCGGTGAATGACGGGGCGGTGGCGTCTGTCGCCGAAATTGCCGGGGCCTGCAACATGTCCGAGGCGCATCTTGCCAAAATCGCCAACAAACTGGCGGCACACGGATTTCTGGAAACTGTGCGCGGGCGTAATGGCGGGGTCCGCCTTGCCAAACCGGCCGCCGAAATCAATGTCGGCGATATTGTCCGCGCCACCGAATTCGGGCGCTGTCTGGTCGAATGCTTTGACCCAGACACCAACACCTGCCCCCTGACCAAAGTCTGCCGGTTTCAAAGCATCATTGGCCGTGCGCTTGAGGCGTTTTTAAGCGTGCTGGACGGTTACACCATATCGGACCTTGTCGCGGACCGGGAAAATTTGCGCCAGGCCATGGGATTGACGGATGCGGTTCCGGCGTGAGGGGCGGATTGTTTCCCCGTTCAGATTTCCCAAATCCGCCGGAACGAGCGATCACCTGATATAATAAACCAGTTGCGACGCCACCATCAGGATACCGATCAGGCCCGCAAAATAGGCGATCGGGCGCGGGCCGGGGATTCCGGCGATATAGGTTGTGGCATGGATGATCCGGGCGACCAGAAACAATACCGCGCCAAAGACGGTTATGGCGTTTGATATCCCGGCCTGATTGACGACCAGAACGACAATCGCAAAAGGCAGCAGATTTTCCAGATGGTTCTGATGGGCGCGGTGGCCACGCGCGGCAATGCCGGTGCGTTCCGGCAGATTGTCCCGATTGCCCAGCAAGGCCCTGCCGCCCACCTGCTTGCCATAATGCCAGTTATAAACAAACGGAAACAACAGGCCCAGCAGCGCACAGGTCACCAGAATCCATAATTCATAGGTCACGATTTCATATCCTTTGAGGGCTGCCCGGTGGCCGGGCTGTGGGATTAGGAAGATGATAGGGTATCCTCGCAAAATTCAAGTAAATCAGCCCGGCTGACATCCAGTTGGGAGCAAAGTTTCACGCTGAACTCCGTGAATTTTAACGGATTTCAGAATTGACAGATTTTACTCGTTCTTCCCCGTTCTCGGCCTTGACGCGGATCGCTTCGTCAAAAAACCAGGCGATTACCAACAGCAATATGCCAAGAAACAGGTTTGAAACCTCATGTTCTCGATAGGCAACAGAAAAAAACGGTGTTTCTTCCGGCCGTGTAAAAATCGCAATAACGGCGGTTCCGGTGGCCTTTGCTATCGGTGCCAGCAAGGACTGAGTTATTAAGGCGATACAGAATACTTTGAGATGAGTAATCGTCTTATGATCAAGAATGCGGTTTTCGCCGAAGGCCAAAAACATCGCCCTCAATCGCCAAAATCCATAAGTCACGATAATAGAGGGGATCATTATTATGATCATTGTTGCATTTCGTTGCCAGCCTGTCAGCGCTGCCAGTTTTGCAATTTCCGAGGGCAGGACGCCAAACGGGCCGGGCAGATACCATATCAGTGGAGTAATGAGGAAATTGTAAGAAGCTGCCAGAGTGCACACCCAACCGAAAAAACGGCTGATTTTAAAGATCTTTGTCGGAGTGTTTTTGTCCGGGATATCTTGATGGGGATGAGGCATGGCGTAAACCTTTTCGCGGATCATGGCTTCAAGTTGCGGGGGCAGGGTCGTTTGCATATTGGGCCTCCTGCAATCCATGAAGTATGCGAAGCCGCAGGGTTTTGTCAAAGGCAGTGCGGCTGGCGGAACTGGCATGTCGCCTTGTCGCGGTATAAATATCCGGTTTCCTGTATCCGCCCTCTTGACATGCAGGTATTTACCTGCATAATTTGTTTTCAAGGATGAGTAAGAGCAATGCACGCAGACAGGTTTTTCAAGGCGCTGGCCGATCCGACCCGCAGAAAGCTGCTTGACCTTCTTTGCGAGAAGAACGGCCAGACGCTGGGCCAGCTTTGCGAAAATCTGGACATGGCGCGGCAATCGGCCACACAGCATCTTGAGATACTGGAAGCCGCCAATCTGGTCAGCACTGTCCGGCGTGGCCGCGAAAAACTGCATTTCATCAATCCCGTGCCGCTTCACGAAGTCTATGAGCGGTGGGTCCGGAAATTTGAACGTCAGCGGCTGAGCCTGCTGCACGATCTGAAAAAGGAACTCGAAGGAGAACAGGAATGACGAAAGAGATGACCAGCTTTGTCTATGTCACTTTCATTCGGTCAACGCCGGAAAAGGTGTTTGAGGCCATCATCAAACCGGACCTCGCCCGGCGTTACTGGGGGCACGAAAATGTTTCCGACTGGAAACCCGGATCGGGATGGGAACATATCCGTGCCAATGCAGAACGGACCGTCGAACTGGTTGGCAAGGTTATCGAAATTTCGCCGCCGACCCGCCTTGTCATCAGTTGGGCGAATGCGTCGCAGGCTGACGATCCGGCAAGTCACAGCCGGGTGACGTTCGAGATCGAGGAATATGAGGACATGGCCCGCTTGACCGTGACCCATGATGAACTCGAAGCGGGCAGCGGCATGGCAAACGGCATCAAAAAAGGCTGGCCCGCCGTTCTTTCCAGCCTGAAATCCTTTCTGGAAACCGGGCATGGGCTTGATGTTTTTGCCAAACCGAAATCGGCCTGATTTTGGGTGTGACCATCAAGGAAGCCTGCCAGCAAGAAAATGAGGCAATAAGCAGACCGTTTGCGCACTGTCTCTGAAATGCAAGAGAGGTGAAGTCTTGAAAATCGGTATTATTGGCGTTGGCGAAATGGGGGGAACCCTTGCCGTCGGATGGAGCAGAGCTGGTCACAGCGTGCGTGTCGCCAATTCGCGCGGTCCGGAGGCCGTCCGGAAATTCGCAAATGAAATCGGCGCTGTTGCTGCCGATATCTATGGTGCGGTGGAAGATGCGGACGTTGTGCTGTTATCCATGCCGTTTCCCGCCATAACCAGCCTGCCCGGCGATCTGTTTGACCGGGCGGCAGAAAATGTCGTGATCATCGATACCGCAAACTATTATCCCGATGTGCGGGATCCCCGCATCGCAGAGATCGATGCCGGTATGCCGGAAAGTGTCTGGGTGTCGCAGCAGCTTGGCCGTCCCATCTTCAAGGCGTTCAACAGCATCATGTTTTATGCGCTTTCTGAACTGGGAAAGGCCAAGGGGGCACCGGATCGGCTGGCCTTGCCCGTTGCGGGCGATGATGTCCGGGCCAAACAGATCGTCATGGGGCTGGTGAATGACATGGGGTTTGATCCGGTCGATGGGGGTTCACTTGAAGAATCGTGGCGACAGCAACCTTCAACCCCGGCCTATTGTTGCGATTACGATGCGGCAAAGACGCTGGAAGGCATCAGGGCTGCGGTCAAAGGCAAGGCGGAAAAAATCCGCGACCACGAATGGAGAGAAAGATACGGCAGGCTTTTTGCCAGTCAGCCGACCTATGCCGATGTTCATGCCGATGTCATCGCGCTGAACCGTTCGCTTAATCCGCTTTGAAATAATCCCGGCCTCTTCATTGTGAAACCCGATACAGGAGAACAACGATGACCCAACTTTATAGCGGCGGGTGCGCCTGCGGTGCGATCCGTTATGAAACAACCAGCGAACCTGTTTTCCAGAACCATTGCCAGTGCCGCGATTGCCAGAAACGCAGCGGCACGGGACACGGGTCCTATCTGACCTTTCCGCGCCGTGCCGATGTGACAATTACGGGCGAGGCGAAAAGCTGGCGGATGACGGGCGACAGCGGCAACGAAAAAATCCATGCTTTTTGCCCGGATTGCGGAACGCCGGTCTATCTGACATTTACGGCAATGCCGGAACTGATCGCAGTTCACGCGGCCAGCCTTGATGATCCGGGCCTGTTCAATCCGCAGGTGCTGACATACAGCGTCGGCGGCCATGCGTGGGACAGGATGGATGTGTCATTACCGGCATTCGAGCGGATGCCGCCCCGATGACGTCCCCCAAAACAATCCGAAACCGCCCCCGGCATCGCCCTCACCTGATATAATAAACCAGTTGCGACGCCACCAGCAGGGTGCCGATCAGGCCCGCAAACCAGGCAATTGACCGCGGGCCGGGGATTCCGGCGATATAGGTTGTGGCATGGACAATCCGGGCGATCAGAAACAACAATCCGCCAAAAATTGTGATGGCGTTTGAAATCCCGGCCTGGTTGATGACCAGAACGACAATCGCAAAAGGCAGCAGATTTTCCAGATGGTTCTGATGGGCGCGGTGGCCACGCGCGGCAATGCCGGTCCGTTCCGGCAGATTATCACGATTGCCCAACAAGGCCTTGCCGCCGACCTGCCTGCCATAATGCCAGTTATAGACAAACGGAAACAACAGGCCCAACAGTGCACAGGTTACCAGAATCCACAATTCGTATGTCATGGTGATCACTCTCCATTAAGGGGCGCACCTTTATTGGTTTTCCATCTTGCGCCATACGTCTTGCAGGCGGTCGTTGGCGGCGTGGAATTTCTGGCAGGCCTCCGCAGGAACGTTGCCGGTGCAATCCTTGATGTCGGCCCAGGCGGCATTCATGTCATCCCACGCCTGTTTGGCCTCGGCAGGCAGATTGTCGGGATTGTCGCGGCAATATCCGGCAAGGCCCAGTTCCCAATCCTGATAGGTCTGGTGCAGGCCAACCCGGTTGGTATCGTCCGGGGCCATTTTTACATGTTCTGTCATTCAGGGGGGACCTTCCTTAAACGGGCCTTGATCGGGTCTTAATCGGGCGTGATTTTGCGCCAGACGTCTTTCAGGCGGTTAGACGCATCATGATATTTTCGTGCCACGGTTTCCGATACGGTTTCGCTGTCCGGTCCGGCTTCGCGTTCCACGTCCTGCCACGAGCGGTCCATATTGTCCCACGCCTCGGTGATCTCGATCGGCAAATTGCCGATCTGGGTTTTGTGTTGGGCGCAATGGCCCTGCATCTGGCAATCCCAATCATCGCGGGACTGGCGAAGACGAAGCATATCGAGCGCAATCTGTTCTTGCATAAGGGGCTCCTTGTCGTCGGCTGTTTTGGGGACGTGCAAATGTAACGCCCAAAGCCCGTCTTTGTTCCGGGAGCAGTTTTCGACAAAAAGGTGGCTAGCGCAGCGGCAGGGCAAAGGTCTGTTTGACGGTTTCGCTGGGCACGTCGGTTTTGACATTCTGAATGCCGTTATGCAGGGTCAGATGGGCGGACTGGAACCGCCGGTAACTGTCCAGATCGGCGACGACAACCCGCAACAACGCATCACTTTCGCCCAGCATGATATAACATTCGACAATTTCGGGCAGTTGCTTCATCGCCGCGATAAAACGGTCGATGGTATCGGTGTCCTGTGCGGTCAGCCAGACCCGCGCAAACAGCGACAACGGCAAGCCGACCCTGGTTTGATCCACCACAGCCACATAACGGCTGATCACTCCGGCCTGTTCCAGAAGCCGGACCCTGCGCAGGCACGGCGATGGCGACAGGCCGACACGGGCGGCAAGTTCCACATTCTGCAACCGCCCGTCCTGTTGCAATTCGCGCAGGATGCGTTTGTCGGTATCGTCCAGCTTGATTGGCATTCTAAACCCATAAAATGATAATTCAGGATATTCACTGCTAATATATCAAAAAAAATTGGCATCTTCGCAACCAAATTGCCACCGGAATGGATTAGAATCCGGGCAGAGGGCAGGCAATCACGCCGGGCGAGCGGAGAGAGGACATGGATTGGAGCTGGATCGGGGCGGTAAGCCTGTTTGCGATTGCGATGTCGGCGACACCCGGCCCGAACAACACCATGCTGACGGCATCGGGGGCCAATTACGGGTTGCGCCGGTCGGTGCCGCATCTGTCGGGGGTGACGATGGGGGTAACGGCGATCATGCTGGCGGTGGCCGCCCTTGGGGCGCAAATCCCCGATGATCCGCACATCCGCCTTGTCCTGCAAGGGGCGGGGGCTGTTTATCTGTTCTGGCTGGCATGGAAAATTGGCAGTGCGACGCCGACTATTCCGAATGCCGAAACCGGACAAAATCCGCAAGGGCAGGCGAGGCCGCAAGGACAGCCCCTGACCTTTATGCAGGGCGCGTTGTTTCAGTTTGTGAACCCGAAATTATGGGCAATGGTGGCCGGGGCGGTCGCGGCCTTTGGCGGCGCGGCGCAGGCGGATCATGCCCTTGCGGTGGCTTTGGTGTTGGGCCTGATCTTTGGTTTTGCGACCTTCGCCAGCACCATTTTGTGGATTTTGATCGGGGTGGGTGTCGGGCGGTTTTTGCGGGATGAACGCGCCTTGCGGATATTTAACATAGGCATGGCTGTTTTGCTGGTGGCGTCAATGCTGCCGATGCTGTTGGGGTAATCGTTCGGTCTTTACCGCCCCGTTTCCAGAACAATCAATCGGCCTGTCGCATCGGTGCGGATTGCAAGGTTTTCATAGTTCAGGGCGACGGGATGGGGGGATTGCAGGGATTCACTGTGGGTTGCCGTGATGATCCTGACAGACGCCCCGGCGGCTTCGGCGGCCTTTATGCCCGCCTCGGCATCTTCCCAGACCAGACAATCGGCAATATCGACGCCAAGCCGTCCTGCCGCCGCGATAAAACAATCGGGGGCGGGCTTGCCTTTGCTGACGTCCTCCGCACAAATCAGGATTTCGGGGATGGGCAAGCCGACCGCCCCAAGACGGCGCAACGCCAATTGACGCGGTGCCGATGTCACGATGGCCCAGCGTTCCGGGGGCAGGGCGGTCAGAAACTGTTTCGCGCCGGGAATTTCGACGATGCCATCAAGATCGTCCATTTCCGCCTGCGTGACCTTTGCGGCTTCATGATCGACATCCACACCGGGCGGGGCAAACCGGCGGATGGTTTCAACCGCCCGGACGCCGTGCATGGCTTTGGTGACCTCTGCCGCATTTAACTGATGGCTGTTGGCCCAGTGTGTCCAGACGCGATTGGAAACCGCGATGCTGTCCAGAATGGTGCCGTCCATGTCAAAAAGAAAGGCCGTGAAACTTTGCCCGGTCATCATGTTTGTCTATCCGAAAGGGTGTTTTTGTGAGAACGCGCAAAGGCGCCCGGTGAATGGCCGAACCGCCGACGAAAGGCGGTGCTAAAGGCACTGGCGGACTCATAACCGATTTCCCCGGCAAGGTGATCCAGCGATTTTCCGCCCCGGCACAGGGCGTCGCGCGCCAGTGTCATGCGCCAGCGCGCCAGATATTCCATCGGCGCACAGCCCAGCGTGGCGGTAAAGCGGGCCGCAAAGGCGGATCGGGACATGCCCGCCTGTCTGGCAAGGTCGGCCACGGTCCATCTTGCCTGAACATCAGCGTGCATTGCCTTTAGGGCGCCTGCGATGGCCGGGTCACGCATTCCGGCCAGAAGACCCGCAGGCAAGGGATTTTGGCCGTTGCCCGGCCAACGCAGACATTCCACCAGCAAAATTTCCAGCAACCGTTCCAGAATTTCTGCCCGACCGGGGTTGTCGGCGGCGCATTCTTCGATGATCAGATCAATGATGCGGGCCAGACGCCCGGTATTGCCATCGGCCGCCCGGACAAGGATCATGCCGGGCAACAGGGTCAGCAAAAGCGGGGCATTGACCGGGTCCAGTTGAAATGCCCCGCCCAGCATCTGAAAATCGGGTTCCCCGTCCGGGTCCCCATGCCGGACGCCGGTCATGACGGGTTCGACGGGGCGGCACGCAACGCCGGGATGGCTGAACATGTCAAAGGCCGGGGTGGACGGCAGCAGGATGAAGTCGCCCCGCGCCAACAACAACGGTTCTGCCCCGTCAATCGCCAGCCAGCACCGGCCCGCAAGCACGATGGAGAAACCCGGCGCGTTGTAGGGGGCATAGCGCACCCCCCATTTTCCGCGCCCTGTGATCGGCTTGGACAGGACGGCTTGCGGGCGGAGCAGGGCGATGATGTCGCCAAAGGGATACATTATGGACGATCTGTAATGAATGAAAGACGCGATATTATAGACTGTCCTGGCGATATGTCTATCTTGCCGGAAGTCAAAACCGGAGAACCCAAATGACAAAGACAATTCTGATCACCGGCACATCGTCGGGTTATGGCAAGGCGATGGCCGATCTGTTTCTGGCCCGTGGCTGGAACGTTGTGGCGACCATGCGCCGTCCCGAACCCGGCATTTTCGGCAATGCGTCCGATCAATTGAAAATCCTGCCGCTGGACGTAACCGACCCCGACAGTATCGACAGGGCGATTGCCGACGGGGTTGCGGCCTTTGGCGGGATTGATGTTCTGGTCAACAATGCCGGGATCGGCCTTGCCTCGGCGGTGGAGGCCACCCCCGACAGCACCCTGCGCGAGATATTTGAAACAAACACCTTTGGCGTATTTGCGACCTGCCGCGCCATCATTCCGCAGATGCGCAAACAGGGGCATGGCACCATCATCAATGTGACATCCAGTGTGGCGATTGGCCCGATGCCGCTGGTGGCGATTTATACCGGCAGCAAATGCGCGGTCGAAGGCTATAGCGAATCCCTGTCCTATGAACTTGATATGTTCAATATCAAGGTTCGGCTGGTCGAACCCGGCCTTGCGCCGACCACCCGTTTTGCCGCCAATGGCGGGGAACGGATGCAGGGCCTGATCCCGGCGGATTATCAGGCCTTTGCCCACGGATTTTTCGCAAAAATGGCGCAATACCCCACACCCTATTGCACCGAGGCCGAAGTCGCCGGGGCCACTTTTCTGGCCGCGACCGATGAAGGCCAACAGCTTCGCTATCTGGCCGGGGCCGATACCCGGCTTCTGGCTGAACTGCGCTGGTCAACGTCAGAAGACCATTATCTGGCAAAAATGCGCGAAATGTTCGATCCGCTTGGCTAAGACTCTTTGGGGAACCGAAAAAGGGAACAGACTTATTTTATAATCCTATTACAGCTAGGATTATAAGGCGCAAGGGCTAGCGGGGCGACCAATCATTGAGATTGTTGTCATCATATTGACCGTCGGAACCGCTGGCCTGCTCGTGATCAACCTGATCAATCATCGCAGCGATTTTGGTTCGGCGCTCAAAAAAATATAGTGTCGTCGTCTTTGCCGCACAGCTTTCAACCACGGTGGTCGCGGTACCAAATTTGTTTCGTTGCTTAGTGAGATATGCTTATGATTGATCCGCTGCAGGTGGTATCGGCTCCGAGAATTTAAATATAAAGCAAAAATACTTGCTAAGGGGGAAAGCGTGATTGAAGAAATTCAAATTGCAAAAGTCGCAACTTATGGCGACACCCCGCAGGTTTTGTACAACTTGAGACCAGTCAATTTTATCTTCGGGACCAACGGTTCCGGTAAAACGACTATTTCGCGGATCATTGCCGATCATGTTGCATACCCATCCTGCGTCATGGTTTGGCGTGATGGCCGTACTCTGGAAACCCTCGTCTATAATCGAGATTTCGTTGCCAATAATTTTTCGCAGCAATTGCGCGGTATTTTTACTCTCGGCGAAGTCACGGTTGAGAAGCTGGCAGAGATCGAGAAGGCTCGAACGAAGGTCGGGGAAATTGAAAATCAGATCAACACGCTGAAAGGTACGCTGGGAGATCCTGCCGACACCAGTGGCAAGCATGGAGAGCTTCACGTCCTACGCGAGAATTTCGAGCAAGCATGTTGGAAGATAAAAACTGCGTATGATGGAAGCTTTCAGACAGCATTTTCCGGAGTGCGAAACTCTCGCGCTCGATTCTGTGACAAGATTCTGAAAGAGGCCGAAGCGAATCAGGCTGCTGTACATCCGGTCGATGACCTGAAGGTGCGTGCCAATACCGTTTTTGCAGAAGGCGTAGGTGAATTGCCAATGCTATCGGGGATCAACGGAACTGACGTGCTTGCTCTGGAACAGAATCCGGTCCTCGTCAAAAAGGTGGTCGGCAAAGAAGATATCGACATTGCCGGGCTTATTCGGCGACTGGGTAATAGTGACTGGGTTCACAAAGGTCTCAATTATGTCGAAGGGGCCGGGTCACCGTGCCCCTTCTGCCAGAAACCGATTGATGCGGAACTGCTCGCAAAGCTGAACGCCTTCTTTGACGAAGCATATCTTGCCGACATGGGTGAAATAGCGCGGATAGAAGAGGCCTATGGAATGCTTTCGGAGGTGCTCCTGAATGGAGTTGACGCCGTTCTGGCTTCCGGCAATCCGCACATCGACGTTGAAGTTCTTCGTCCGATGGTGGAGCGGCTCCGTTCTCTCATTAGTCTTAACCAGCGTCATATCGAGCGCAAACGGAAAGAACCCAGCCTACCAATCAGGCTGGAACCGCTCCGTGACGCAATCGAAGAAATCGCTGCGCTCATTCAAAAAGCGAACGCTGAAATTTCAAGGCACAATAGTTTGGTTCATAATCTGGCTAACGAACGTCGGGCGCTCATTTCTGAAATATGGAAGTGCCTGATCAATGAAAAGAAGGATATCATTGATTCTTATGTTGCTGGGAAGACGGGGCTCGACAAGGCAATTGCGGGTCTTTCCAGTGGTCTCGAAGCCAGAAAGAACGAATTGGCGGCTGCGCGTGGTGTTCTGGGAGAGTTGGAGAAGGGCGTTACTAGCGTTAATCCAACCGTTACAGAGATAAACAATACGCTTTCTTCATTTGGATTTACAAGTTTCAAGCTGGCAACTGCAGGCGAGAAAGAACAGTTTTACCGAATTGTGCGAAGTGATGGCAGTGACGCTCAGGAAACCCTCAGCGAAGGAGAACGGAGTTTCATTACCTTTCTATATTTTTATCATCTGATTCGGGGCAGCACCACTGCAAGTGGGATAAACAACGATCGTATCGTTGTTTTCGATGACCCTGTGTCGAGCCTAGATAGCGATGTTCTCTTTATCGTCAGCTCTCTCATTAAGCGAATTTTGACCGAAACCATCGAAAGCAAGAGCCGCGTAAAACAGATATTCATACTGACTCACAATATCTATTTCCATAAAGAGGTGTCGTTCGATCCCAAACGGCAGAGCACACGGCGCGCACATGAGACGTTTTGGGTTGTGCGTAAAGTGAATGGCTTCACCGTCCTTGACGACCATGAAGCCAATCCAATCAGGACATCTTATGAATTGCTGTGGGCCGAGGTGAAAAATCCAAATCGCTCGAATCTAACAATTCAGAACGTCCTGCGTCGTATCCTCGAACATTACTTCACTATCCTCGGTAATATGGATAAGGACGCAGTAATTGCGAAGTTTGAGGGGCGTGATCAGCAGGTATGCTCGTCCTTGTTTTCATGGATCAATGACGGCTCTCACAATTTCGCGGATGATCTGTATGTCGCTGCGGATGATACGACGGTCGCCCGCTATCTCGCTGTGTTCAAAAAGATATTCGAGGTCACGAATCATGGTGCACATTACGATATGATGATTGGGGAGAAGACTTCATCCGAAGAGCCTGCCTCCGATGTCTAACTTGAAATTGTGGATTCAGAGATGCTGGTAGAACTGGCTCAGCTAGCCTAATACCAACGGGCAACGCTCAGACCATACCCGCTAACATATGACAATCATGCTCACGGAAAAATTTGTTTCCTTGCGCAAAACCGGCGGGCGTGGAAAATAGGGGGATGGCAGAAAACGATCTTAAATCCCGCAATGTCGCTGCCCGCCCGGCAATGGCATCGCCGATGTCACCGGCGGCGTCTTTGGCTTTGCCGCAAGACAGTGCGGCGGTGGCGGCCCGTCTGGGCCTGTCAGCGGCCCAAGGGGCGGCGGTAACGCGCGATGCGCTGGCCGCAACCGGGCGGGCCTTGTCCCTGCCGGAAATCGAGGCCGCCGCGCGGATTTTTGCCCTTTTGGGCGATGCCGGGCGGTTGCAACTGGTGCTGCGCTGTATGGAACATCCGCAAACCGTTGGCGAACTGGCCGAGGCAACCGGCATGTCGCAATCCCTGACCAGCCATCATTTGCGCCATTTGCGCGATCAGCGCATTCTGGCGTCCGAACGGCAGGGGCGGCATATCTATTACCGCATTGATGACGAACATATTTCCTGTGTCGTGCAGGATATCTTTGCCCACGTCACCCACGATTGATCTGCCGGTTTCCGGCCTTTCCGCGAAAAACAAATTCTGATTCATATGAGACGCTTGACAGGCAAACATATGAATGATTATTTGAATATAACATATGAATGAATTTTTGAATGTGAGGCGATGATGATGACGACCCGGCGGCGCTGGCGGATTGGCGGGATGGATTGCGGGTCCTGTGTCGGCAAGATCGAAACGGCGATGGTGCGGCTTGATCCGGTCCAATCCGTCACGGTGTCGATGGCGGCGGAAACCATGACGCTGGAATTGCACGATGACAGCGGCCCGGTTCTGGACGATATCACCGATAAAATCCGCGCTCTGGGATTTCAGGCGACTGTGATGGTGGACGGGCAAGCGACCATGCCGCCAAGTGACGATGAAGCATCATCGCGCCGCCTGCCATGGCCCGAAAGCCTTGATGAAATTCTGTATGCCGCCCTGTGCCTTGCGGTGGGCGGGATCGTGGCGTTTGTGCTGCCGGATTATGCCGCCCTTGTGATGGGGATTGCCGCCCTTCTGGCTGCCCTGCCGGTGATGAAGGTGGCGGTCAATCTGGCGCGGGCCGGGTCGGTATTTTCGATTGAATTGCTGATGGTGGTGGCCGTCATTGGCGCGGTGGCGATTGGCGAAAGTCTTGAGGCCGGGATGGTGGTTTTGCTGTTTGCGATTGGCGAAAGCCTTGAAGGCATCGCCGCAGGCCGGGCACGCAGCGGGGTGAAATCCCTGATGAAGCTGGCCCCGGAAACAGCACGCCGGGTCACGGCAACCGGGTTTGAGGATATTTCCCCGGCGCAATTGCGCATCGATGATATTGTTGAAATCCGCCCCGGTGAACGCATTCCTGCCGACGGGGTTCTGGTGCGCGGCGCGGCCGATATTGATAACAGCCATCTGACCGGGGAATCCGTGCCGGTCGCCTGCGAAACCGGCAGCGATGTGTTTGCCGGGGCGATTGTCACCGACCGCCCGGTGCAAATGCGCGTTTTGCGGGCGTCGGGCCAGACCATGCTGGATCGCGTGATTGCGCTGGTCGAACAAAGCGAACAGCACAAGGCCCCGGTCGAACGCTTTGTCGCCCGGTTCGCCAAAATCTATACGCCGATCATTATGGCGCTGGCCGCTCTCACCATTCTGGTGCCGCCGATCCTGTTCGGGCAGGACTGGAACGACTGGATTTATCGCGGGCTGGCCCTGCTGTTGATCGGTTGCCCCTGTGCGCTGGTGATTTCAACCCCGGCGGCGGTGACATCGGCGCTGGCCCGTGCCACGCGGATCGGCTTGCTGATCAAGGGTGGGGCGACGCTGGAGGCGATTGGCGCGGTGCGCGTCATGGCGTTTGACAAAACCGGCACCCTGACCGAAGGCCGCCCGGCGCTGGTCGGGGTTCTGGTGTTGGATGGCGGGGATGAGGATGCCCTGCTGGCCCGCACTGCCGCCCTTGAAACCGTGACATCGCATCCGCTGGCAACCGCAATTGTCGCCGCCGCACGGGACCGTAACCTGACCCTGCCTGATATTGCCGATGCCCGCACCCTTGCCGGGGCGGGGGTGGAAGGGCGGCTGGACGGGGTGATGTATCAGGCCGGATCGGCCCTGCGGCTTGGCATTACGCCCGATGATAGTCTGGCGCAATGGCTGCGCCTTCAGGAAGACAGCGGCGCAACCGCGATTGTCGTGCTGCGCGACGGGGTGCCGGTGGGCGGGCTTGCCCTGCGCGATCAGGCCCGGCCGGATGCCGCCGAAGCTCTGGCACACTTGCGCGCACTTGGGATTGCGCCGGTGATGCTGACCGGGGATGCCCAAAGGGTTGCCGCCCGGCTGGCCGGTGATCTGGGCATGGAATATCGCGCCGGATTGCTGCCCGAGGACAAGCTCAATGCCCTGATCGCCCTGCGCGATGATCCGGCGACGCCAGGCATGGTGGCGATGGTGGGCGATGGCATTAACGATGCCCCGGCCCTGAAAGCCGCCGATGTCGGCATTGCAATGGGCGGCGGCACGGATATCGCACTCGAAGCCGCCGATGCGGTGGCGGTGCGCGCCCGTCTGTCCGATGTGGTCGGGCTGGTGCGGCTGTCCCGCCGGACCCGCGCCATTATCCGGCAGAATATCGGGCTGGCGATTGGCCTCAAGGCGGTATTTCTGGTCACCAGCATTACCGGTGTCACCGGATTGTGGCTGGCCGTGATGGCCGATACCGGCGCGACGGTTCTGGTAACGCTCAACAGCTTGCGATTATTGATCGGGCTTCGGCGATGACCTAATTCTTAATCAGGCCCTTCATTAGGTGTTTGATCCCGGCATTTGTCGACATCGGGTTGGTTTAGCATGTCACGAGCTATTTCTTCCCACATCCTTGACGCCTCCGAAATCGCTTCGTCTATGCGCCATTTCCTGCCGTCAAACATGATATTGGCCACGTGTTTTTCTTTTCCTGCGATTTGGTATTCAAAGGGCAAGTATTCTCTATATGCGGACCAATCCTTATCCGTAGGTTTGCGCCGAAGATCAAAATGCCGAACACGATTAGCAATATCCCTGCAAAGCGGCCACACCTGATAGCTATTGAGCTTTTCAGATAGTTTTAACTTATCGATTGCTCCGTCTTCGTGGAGCCATTCAAATAACGAGTGGCACCACACAAAATATGCCAAAGAAAAGTCTATAGCATCTTTAAAATCGGATTCTGGAAGATTGCGGAGCGCTAGCAGGCTTCGTGCTTCCCATCGACGCATGCGCTGATAATGGTTTTTCCATCCCCCATTCGTATCAGCACTTTGCCCTCTCCCGAAAACCATTCTCACTTCCCCGAGTGATATTTTTCTTCAATCAGATGGTATCTTGTGACGTGTGCAGCGATCCTTTCTTTTGGAGGAACGCTATGCACATTACCACCCGCTCAGAGCCTCACTGAATGCTTCGTAAGTTATAGCACAGGTCAGAAGGATTGCCGGGTTGATGATTTGCTGTATCGCTAAAAGAAGAAAGCGGCGGTAACCGTTTCCCGCTTCGGTTACCGCCGCTGTCCACCTTGAGAGGCCTGCGGGGAGAGAGACCCGCAGGTGAGAGACAAGCCGTTTTGGGGACAAATGCGAATGTATGTCATTCGCGGGCTGTGTCGAAAACCGTTATATTCAGGCTGCGCACCCAATGCAAGTGAAAATCGTTATTAGTTGCGATTTATTTTTGCCGGATGCTTTCAAAAGCCGGGCGAGCCGGTAAAATGGCGGAAAATAGCGATTTTATCCGGCCATAAAAAAAGGCCGCCGATGATCCGGTGGCCTTTCGGCGGGCGAGAATCGGCGTTTTCAGGCCGGAAGGCGACGCAAATGATTGTCCCAATGCCGGGATTTAAGCGAATCGCCGGGCAATTCAACGCGGGCGCGATGGATGGCGTCAAAGCGCCAACCGGTGCCAAGGCCGCTGGTGCCGACAAATTCGCCCTTGCGCCCGGTCGCGGTCAGGCCACAGCCATCGGGGGCGGCAATATGGGTCAGGAAATTCTGCCCCGCCACATCCCAGAATGTCATCAATCCACCGCGCGGGCACGACACACCAAACACCGAACCGCTGGCATCAAACCGCACACTGCCGCAATATTGGCGCATGCGATATTGCACATTGTCGGGCGCAGGCAGGGCATTCAGCCCCGATCCATCCCCCGGTTGCCAGATGCCGACCAGCGGCACCGCATCGGACAATGCGCCCTGATACTGAAACCCGGCGGCAATCAGGCCGGTCGCACTGACATCAAGATGGCGGATCGACAATTGATGCAAATCGCCGGGCAGGGCGGTCTGATGCAACAATTTGCCGCTATGCCGGTCGATAATCGCAATATTGGGGGTCATGACATCAAGGTTCAGGGGCGCCCGGCCATCCTGATCATCAGGATGGGTATGCAGCCCGCCATTGGCAATCACAATGCCATCGCCGTCGGGCATCAGATGCAATTCATGCGGCCCGGTGCCATAACTGTCAAATTCCGCCACCCGGCGATAACCATCCCCGGCATCCCAGACCGACACCACCCCCCGCGCCCGGTCAAAATCATTTTCGGTGACATAAAGATAACGCCCGTTGGCCGAATAAATCGCATGGCCGTAAAAACGGCGATCCTTGGGGGCAAACAGCTTGGCGCGGATATCGCCATTATGACGATCCAGTATCAGGCCATACAGCCCCGGTCGGCGTTCCATCACCGCCACATCGACATGCCGGGGCCGCAGGCCCAGATCATGGCCGCGACCGGGCAGGGCCTGCTGAAACAGGATATCCCCGGCGGCGTTAAAGGCACTGACATAATAATCATGATTGTCGCCCGCACTGGCGCTGAGATAAACCGCGCGATCCTGCGGGGCGGGATCGGGGGTCGCCGCATGAACAAGCCCGACAGGCAACAGGGTCATCGCCCCGCCCAGCCCGATCAGCCGTAATATATCGCGGCGGCCTGTGGCGAAATCATCCATGATTAATCTCCGTCCAGCGAATTGAACCCGCCGCCCAGCCCCGTGGTGCGCCCGACATCGTTTTCCACCAGCCCGGTCAAAAAGGCGATGCGATCGGCAAAGGCCTGCAACCGGTCATAACCATCGGGTTGATCCAGCAACCAGACCATCGAGGACGGCAGGGCATCCAGATCGGCAAAGGCATTGTGCCAGTGCAGCCGCAACGACCGATCCAGCAAATCATTGCCGATCAGGGCGACAAGCCCCTTGCCGCTTTCACCGGCCCCCCGGAACGATCCGTCATAAATCGCATAAAGCGCTTTCAGATTATGGTCGATATTGCGCAGGGACCGTTGCGATTGCCAGCTTTCGGCACGTTTGGCATTGGCATCACCGGCATCCGCGCCCAGCGGACGGGCAAGTTTCTGGCTGGCAATAATCAGCAATCCTTCATGCAGGGCGCGATAAAGTTCGGTGGCGGCAAATCTGGCATCCGGGTAATCAAGGCTGTCCGGCCCGGCCTGGCGTATGGCATCGGCAAATTCCGGCCATTCGGCCCGCAAATCATGGCTGATCTGCACCAGATTGGCGGCAATCGCCCCGGCATAGGCACATAGATAAGGGCCGTCACCGGTCCCGTCTTGCAATTGCGCGGCAATGTCCTGGTCAAACAAAAGCTGTTCCAGCGCCGGGAAACCCTGCAAGGCGGCGCTGGTCGTGCTGATTTGCGCACGGTCGATGTAAATATCGGGTTTGCTGCGCAAAAGCTGGCGGAACTGGCGGGTGGCGGTGCCATGTTTGTCGGGCCAGTATTCAATATGCTGATCCCGGCCAAGGGCAACCATCGGCCCCATGCGCCACGGCTGAATTTCCTGCCAGCGATCCATGGCATCGTGGAATCCCTGCTGCACATTTTGCAAGCCCGCTTCATCGGGCGTGGCGCAAAAATCATCGATCCGGGCAGACAGGCTTTCGGTGCTGCGGGCAAAACCCTCCAGCCCCGGTTGCACCACTCCGGTCAGAAGATTATCCAGCACCCTCTGATAATCGGCATCGGGGGTTTGGGCGGCTGTCTGGGCTACCCCGGCCCCCGGCAGGATCATCATCCCCATCGCCAGTCCCATCGTCAGCCCGGCGGCAAGGACGAGGCAGGCAGAAAGTCTGGCCTTGATACGGATGGCGCACAGATGTGGCATTGTTCCGGTCCCCTAAAGCGATTTCAGAAATGCGATCAGGTGTTCGCGATCGGATGGCGGCAGGGCAATAACGCTATTGCGCGCCGTTTCGGCCTCGCCGCCATGCCACAATATGGCTTCAAGGATGGTTCTGGCCCGACCGTCATGCAGGAAAGTCGCCCGGTCGTCAATCTCGTGGGTGCGGCCCAATCCCCACAACGGGGGTGTGCGCCATTCATGCCCGCTTGCCTGTCCTTCGGGATGCGGATCGGCAAGGCCATCGCCCATATCATGCAATAACAGGTCGCTATAGGGCCAGATGGTTTGCGGCGACGGGGCGGCGGTGCCGTTGGGGGCCGGGATCTGGTAATTCGGTGTGTGGCAAGCCACGCATCCGGCCTGATGAAACACCGCCTCGCCCGCCTCAACATCCGGGTCATCGGCATTGCGGCGCACCGGCGGGGCCAGATGGCGGGTGTAAAACAGCACCATATCGGTCATCGGCTGATTGACTTCCAGATTGTCAAAATCTGGCGTCGCGCCGTTGGGGGCGGCCCGGCACAGGGTTTGGGCGGCGGTGCAATCCCCGGCAGGATCGGGAAAAAGCGGCGTGGACAGGCCGATATCAAACTGAAAGGCATTCTGGTTTTGCTGATCAAGGGTCGGCATTCCGGCCTTCCAGCCAAACCTCCCCATCGCCAACCGGTTTTGGGCAATATCCCAAACATAATTGGCCCGGCCCGAAATGCCATCCTGATCGGCGTCATCCGGGTCGGCCTGTGCCAGAATAATCTGTTCGGGAATCGCCTCGATCAATCCCATGCCGATCATCGGCGGGGCAATGCGCGGCGATACCATGATATCCTCATGCGTCGGGCCATAGGCCAGATCGGCCATTTCGTAAAATGGCTGGCGCAGTTCTACCGTTTCACCGCCCGACAAAATCACATCACGGGTTTCATGGCGCAGGACAACGCGGCCTTCTGCCGGAATACCGGGCAGGGAGAAATCCTGAAACTGATGACCATAAACCGGATCGGCAATGGCATTGACCTGACCGGTGGCAAGGGCGGTGCGGTCTTCGTCATTTTGCGGTGGAATGGCAAGGCGCAGCAACATCGATGTTGCCCCTGCCGCCGGGTCATTGGCATCGACCGCATGGCCGCGCCCGTTGCGGATATGGCACCCGTGACAGGACCGGGAATTATAAAGCGGCCCCAGACCGTCTGCCGCACGGGTGCGGGTGGGGGCGGCAACCCAGAAACGTTGAAACAGGGCCTCGCCCAGTTTGAAATTCATCCGGTCGTCGAAACTCAGGCTGGCGAACGGGTGGGTAAAGGCGTCGCGCCCGGTCGGTTTGACCCATGTCGCATCCCCGCCCGGCATTGCCGGATCGGCGGCATGGCTATGGCAAGGCAGAAGGATAATGGCGCTTAAAAATAGATAAAAAACAGGGGCAGGCAGGCAGCGGGAAGGGAATTTTGCGGGCATCGGGGGTGTCCCGGAAAAGGGCGGCCAGACAGGTCACAGGGCCGGTCAGAAGGTCAGCGACGGGGGATTGTGATAATCCCCCGTCCGACCGCCCGCTAACGGGCCGGTTATCGCAACCGATCGGGGTGATCAGTTGATGGTTGACGGGTTGTCAAGGCTGTCGGAGCCTTCAAAATCAATACCGTCAATGCCGATTGCCGCGACGATTTTTTCAATCGAACGGGTCTGATCAACCAGGGAATCGACAAAGGTCTGGACAATCGCATTGCCCTTCTCATTGCCCGCACCGATCAGCTGGTCAAAATGTTCACCCTCATTCGCACGGGTGACCATGACGCCGGCCGCTGCGACCGAGGCATCAAGCTTCGCCACCAGTTCGTCATTCAGGGCAGCATCCTTGGCGGCAACCAGATCGGAAAGCGACGGGCCTTCAACCTTGCTGCCATCAACCCGGACATATTCGCCCAGATAGACATTGCGAATGCCCAGTGCATCGAAATAATGGGAATTGTGGGTGTTGTCGGAAAAACAGTCATGCTCTTCTTCCGGATCATGCAGGATCAGGCCCAGCTTGGTGCGTTCCCCGGCCAGTTCGCCATAAGAAAGCGATCCCATCCCGGTCACGATGGCACTCAAACCGGCAAGGCCATCGCCTTCCATCACAGCCGCACGGGCTTCGCCATCGGCGGCCCATTGTGCGGCCATCCATTCCAGATCGGAAATCATAAGGTCGGTCGCGGTGGAAAGATAAGCGGCGCGACGGTCGCAATTGCCATTGGTGCAGGCATCGCCCTTGGCATAATCGGTCCATGCGCGTTCACCGGCTCCGGCCTCGGTGCCGTTCAGATCCTGCCCCCACAGCAAAAATTCAATGGCGTGATAGCCGGTGGCGACATTGGCCTCGACTTCATCAAGTTCATGCAGGCTGGCAATCAGGTCGGTATCGATGGTCGAAGCATCAATCTCCGTGCCCGAAACGCTCAAGGCCGGGTTGGCAACGATATTGGCGGTATAGGCCGGGTTTTCTTCGTTTTCGTCGCCATAAAGATCGCCATCGACATAATCGATCAGGCCTTCATCCAGCGGCCACGCATTGACCTTGCCTTCCCAGTCATCAACGATGGCATTGCCAAAACGATAAACTTCGGTCTGCTGGTAAGGAACACGGGCGGCAATCCAGGCGGTCTTGGCGGCGGCATGGCTGTCTGCCGACGGATTGGCGATCAGATCGTCAATTGCGGCTTTCAGAGTCTTTGCCGTGGTCACCGAGTCCTGATATCCGGCTTCGGCGATATCGGCATAGGTGGCAAGAACAGCATTGGTTTCCGGTGCCGCATGGGCGGCAGGAACGCTGAATGCAGCGAGAACCGCCAGCATTGCGGCTGTTCCGGATAAATTGGCAAATTTCATGGGTTTTCTGTCCGTTCTGATGAGAAGACGTAGATCATCGAGGCATCTGCCCAATCTTGATAATGCCTTTGATAATGATTTGCAAGAATTAAGGGCAGTTTCTTATCCGAAAGTTCAGATTACGGCTTGAGACAAAAGGCCATCCTCTTACAATGGCATAAGGCTGGAATCATTCCGGGAAAGGGTGGGGCATGGAAGACAAAAACAAGACAGACATTGATGTTGGCAAACGCACCGTGCGCTTGTGGGATTTACCGGTGCGACTGTTTCACTGGGCTCTGGTGGCGGCGGTGGTAACAGCGTGGTGGTCCAATCAGGAAGTGATGATCAATATCCATGAAATCGCCGGATACAGCGTGCTGGCGCTGGTGATTTTCCGGGTGATCTGGGGACTGGTGGGCAGTTCCAATGCCCGGTTTGCATCGTTTCTGCGCGGCCCGCGCAGCGTGATCGCCTATTTGCGCAAACTGCCCAAGGGGACCGAAGATGACCTGGCCTGTGCCGGGCACAACCCCGCCGGGGGCTGGATGGTGATGGTGTTGCTGCTGCTGGCGGGGATACAGGCCTTTTCCGGCCTGTTCACCAGCGAGGATACATTTCTGTTTTTCGACGGGCCGCTGGTCAAATATGCCTCGCCGGAATTTGCCGGTGTGATGAATTGGGTCCATCACACCAATATCAACCTGATCTATATCGCCGTGGGTCTGCATGTGGTGGCGGCGATTTTCTATCTGATGATCAAACGCGAAAACCTGATCATCCCGATGATCACCGGCACGCGCGACGTCCCCGCTGGCATCGCCGCCCGCTTTGACGGATTGCGGTTCAAACCGGCAATTTGGGGCATTGCCCTGATGGCGGTTTGCGGGGCCGGGGTGTGGATTGTCATGGCGCTGGCGCGGGCGGGGTAAACCTGAAACCCATGCGCGCTTGTCAACGACCCAAAACGGCCCCGTGATCCGGGGCCGTTTTAAGATCGGATGGTATTCGGGCTTTATTTGCTGCGGAAATCGTCGTGGCAACCCTTGCAGGATTTGCCGACTTCGCCCAAAAGCGGCCCCATCGCGGCCTTGTCCCCGGCAACGGCGGCCAGTTTCAGGGCGTTTTCTTCCAGAACGGCGAATCGCGGGGCGAATTTGTCCCAGTCGCTCCAGATATCGGCTTTGGCCGTGGTTTTGAGTGTCGCGTCGGGGGTGGCGATTTCAAATGCGCCAGGTGCTGCCGATGCGGCATAGGCAACGCCCTTGGCAAGATTGGCGACCACAGGATCGGGCAGGGCGCATTCCCCCTTCATGTAACAGCCCAGCGTCCCCATGGCACCACCGATGCCGCTCATCAAATGCTGACGGCTTTGGGTGGCGGCATTGTCGGTGGCTTCGTCGGCCTGTGCCGCAAAACTCAGGCCAAGGCCAAGGGTTGCGGCGAGAATGCCGACTTTCAGGAAATGTGTCATTGCTCTCTTTCTCTCTCTCTCGACTTTCCGGTGGGTGCGGGACCGGGCCGGAATAACATTAGCATATAATGATATTGTATTTGTGATAGTTTTGTTGATCAAGCCTCTCGTCACGGCATAGTGTTCCAGCAGCGGGACAAATAACGTAATCACAACAACGTGAAGTTCCGAAAAATCATAAAGCTGCCATCCGTGCCGCCCACAAGGAAACGCCCCCGATGTCGATGATCTCCTGCCTTCCCGTGTCTGATCCCGATTGTTCCGGCCTTGATCGTGCCCGTGCCATGATTGCCGCATGGCAGCTTGATAAGGCCTGGATCGGTGGCGAATGGCGGGGGGCCGATTCCCGCGAGGAAATCGTGGTGATCAACCCGGCGACCGGCAAAAAAATTGGCGCGGTGCCCTTCCTGCGCACCAGCGAAACCCGTCGTGCCATCGATGCGGCCGATGCCGCCTTTGCCGGGTGGGCGGGGTTGCTGGCCTCTGAACGGGCCGGGTTTCTGAAACGCTGGCGCGATCTGATGATCGATCATCAGGAAGATCTGGCCTGCCTGATCACCGCCGAACAGGGCAAGCCGATCGATCAGGCCCGCCGCGAGGTGGTGGGCGCAATTGCCTATGCCGAATGGTACGGCGAAGAAGCGCGGCGCGCCTATGGTCAGACCATGCCCGCCAATCAGCCCGACCGCCGGGTGATTGTGCAAAAACATCCCGTGGGAGTGGTCGCCGCGATTACGCCGTGGAATTTTCCGTTGACGATGGTGGTGCGCAAATGCGCGCCAGCCCTGGCGGCGGGCTGTACGGTGATTGTCAAACCGGCCGAAGACACACCGCTATCCGCCCTTGCGGTGGCAAAGTTGGCTGAAATGGCCGGGTTTCCCAAGGGGGTGTTTAACGTTGTCACCGGGCAACCGGGCCCGATTGGCGAGGCATTGACCGGCGATGTGCGGGTCAGGATGCTGTCCTTTACCGGCTCAACCGCGATTGGCAAACGCCTGATGGTGCAATGTGCCGAAACCGTCAAGAAACTGTCGATGGAACTGGGCGGCAATGCGCCGTTTATTGTGTTTGACGATGCCGATATTGATGCCGCCGTCGCCGGGGCGATGATTTCCAAATATCGCAATGCCGGGCAAACCTGTGTCTGCGCCAACCGCATTCTGGTGCAGGATGGGGTCTATGACGCCTTTGTCGCCAAATTCATTGCCGCAAGTTTGGCCCAGAAAACCGGCGACGGCTTTGATGCCCAAACCGATATCGGGCCGCTGATCAATGCACGCGCGATATCCAAGGTCGAACGCCTGATCACCGATGCGGTGGCGCATGGCGGGGTGTTGCACACGGCATCGAATATCCCTGATCAGGGCTTTTTCATCGCGCCGACCGTGATCACCGGCCTTTCGACCGATGCCGCCTGTTTTAACGAGGAACTGTTTGCCCCGGTCGCGCCGATTTACCGGTTTGCGACCGAGGCCGATGCCATCCATCTTGCCAATCATGTCAAAACCGGCCTGTCATCTTATATCTATAGCCGCGATATCGGCCGCATTCACCGGGTGGCGGATGCGCTGGATGTCGGGGTGGTCGGCATTAATGACGGCACGACGTCGCACGAAGGTGCCCCCTTTGGCGGGGTGAAGGAAAGCGGGCAGGGCCGCGAAGGCGGACATTGGGGGCTGGAAGAATATCTGGAGGTGAAATACCTCAATATCGCCCTGTGATATTCCCTGTTACATCCCCTGTGATCCCGATTTTGGAGCCATGCAAAAACAGGGGGCGAAATCGCCCGGTGAAACCGGCGCGATTCGGAAACGTTTTATCGCCAAATCGGTTTTATGACCGTCAAATCCGGGGGCGATGACCGGTCAAAATCCATTTTCAAATTGACCGAAATCAAAAGAGATCCGGGGATTGCCCGCTTTGTGGCAGGGATGTGACGCCGGTTTTGGTCGCGTTCAAAAATACCCCGTCAAAAACGCCTGCAAGTTGAGGCACTTATTTGTCATGATACAAACATGTGTCCATCGCATGGCAATGTTGTGACGTTTATCGATCAACCCATGCGTTCGTCACATGACTGAGATGAGAAAACTCATCTCGTTGCTTTTGAAAATGTGGATTACACCGGCTTCAGAAGAACACAACGCGAAGTTACGGGGCCTTTTGCCCCGGACGTTTTTGGAAAGGATTACAGCCATGCGTCGTAACGACACCCTCGACCTCGTCGCGCTGCATCGTGAAGCCGAAAAACTGCGCGCAGAAGCCATGCGCAAGGCTTTTCTGGCGCTTGTCCGTGCAATTGCCGGTCTGTTTGGCGGCAACAAGGGCATCCCCCATGGTGGCCGTCCTGCTGGCGCCTGATCCGCGACACACGATGATTTGAAAGCACCCCCGCATGTCCTCATGCGGGGGTGTTTTGTTTTGGGCTGGATTCCGGGTGTCTGGCACGCCATGATGCCGCCGCTTGCAATCCCGATCTGATGGAGTCCCGATGAAACTGGCGCATTATGCCTTTGGCGAGGAAAACCGCGATACCGGCACGGTGGTCATTCTGCATGGTCTGTTCGGACAGGCCCGCAACTGGACGGCGATTGCCCGGCGGCTGGCCGAAAAATACCATGTGGTGACGGCCGATCTGCGCAATCATGGCCGGTCGGGTTGGGATGACGATATGCGCTATGCCGCGATGGCCGACGATATTGCCGATCTGATCGGCGATGTGTCCGGCGGGGTGCCGGTGCATCTGGTCGGCCATTCGATGGGCGGCAAGGCATCGATGGTGCTGGCATTATCGACACAGGCCGGGCTGATTGCCGATCTGGTGGTGGTCGATATCGCGCCGGTGGCCTATGACCATGATTATACCGGCTATATCCGCGCCATGCGGGCGGTGGATTTTGGGGCGCTGACCCGCCGCGCCGAAGTCGAAGATGCGCTGGCCGATGGCGTGCCGGACAAAGGTGTTAGGCAATTTCTGGCGCAAAATGTCATCACTGACAAAGACAGCGGCCAAATGGCATGGCAGGTCAATATCGATGCCATGGCCCGCCATTTGCCCGACATTACCGGCTGGCCGGACGGGCTGGCATTCCCTTCTTTTGACCGCGATGTTTTATTTATTGCCGGGGCCAATTCGCATTATGTCGATCCCAAAGACCGCGATCATATCAAATCGCTGTTCCCCCGCGCGGCCTTTACCAGCATCAAAAATGCCGGTCACTGGGTCCATGCCGAAAAGCCCGAGGCGGTGTTGCTGACATTATCGGCATTTTTGAACCGCTAACACAGGGGCGGCATCATGACCAGATTGCCAAAGGGTTGGCGCATTGCCGCTGCCGATCATGTGCGCATCGATAATATCGAATGTCTGTCAGACAACTGGTATCACCTTTACCGTGTCGGTTTTGATCTGAAACGATCCGACGGGGAATGGCAGCATCAGACGCGCGAAGCCTATGATCGCGGCAATGGGGCGGGCATTTTGCTGTATAACCGGGCGGACCGCACCGTGATCCTGACACGGCAGTTTCGCCTGCCCAGTTTCGTCAATGGCAATGAAACCGGTATGTTGATCGAAGTCCCGGCCGGTTTGCTTGATGACCGCGACCCGGCAGCGGCCGTGATTGCCGAGGTCAAGGAAGAAACCGGTTACAGGATCGGCAAGCCGCAAAAGATTTTCGATCTGTTCATGAGTCCCGGTTCGGTGACCGAACGATTGCATCTGTTCATCGCCGAAGTCACACGCGATCATCGCACGGGCGAGGGCGGCGGCCTTCATGCAGAAGGTGAGGATATCCATGTCATGGAAATCGCCTTTGATGCGGCGATCCGGATGATTGCCGATGGCCGGATCCGGGATGCTAAAACCGTTATTTTGTTGCAGCACGCGATGCTGGCAAGGCTGTTTGACTGAAATTCAGGTCCTACCACGGCAATCTTGTGCCATCCCAGGCGTAAAACCCGCCCGATTGCGCCGGTGTCAGGCCGTCAATCACCATCATCATATGGGCGACGGCCTGTTGCGGGCTTTGGACTTGCAACCCTGCCTTGGCGAACGGCCCCGACAGGCCGGTATCGACCGTGCCGGGATACAGGGCGACGCAAATTGCCAATTTTCGTTTGCGCGCCAGTTCAATCGCGGCGGTGTGAACAATCTGGTTCAGGGCCGCCTTTGCGGCGCGATAACTGTACCAGCCACCGATCCGGTTATCGCCAATGCTGCCGACCCTGGCCGACAGGGTGGCAAAGATCGATCTGCCGTCGCGCGGCAAAAGCGGCGCGAAATGTTTGATCAGCAAGGCCGGGCCGATGGCATTGACGGCAAAGGAAATCGCCATATGCACCGGGTCAATCTGTTGCCATGTTTTTTCCGGCTGAAAATCTTCATCATGCAACCAGCCGGTGGCGTCGATTACCAGCCGGATCTCGCTATTCATATCGGCGATATAACGCGCACAGTCGGCGATGCTACCCTCGTCGGTCAGATCCAGTGCGGGGTGGCTGCGACGGCCAAGCGCGATCACGGTCTCAAACCGGCCCGAACCTTCCAGATGGCGGACAAAGGCACGGCCAATTCCGCCGGTCGCCCCGATGACGACGGCGCCGGTCGGGCGCCCGGATAACCCGGTTGGGGCGGTTTGCATGATATTTCGTCCTGTCAAACATATGGGATATCTGTCTGATACGCGCCAAAGGCGGGTTTGGTTCCCCCAAACTGGTCACATCATTGCCAATGATCCGTCAGTGACTGACAGATGTGTCATGATGTGACTGCAAAAGGAAACAGACGATGGCTTATGTTTTTACCCAGGCCGCCAACCCGCAGGCGATTGCCGAGCTGCAATGGGGGGAAGGTGCCGATATTATGTTTACCGCCTTTACGTCCTGTATCGGCCTGATGGGAATTAACGGTAATAATGTGATCGGGGTGCATCTGGCGTTGCGCGATGCCAATGATCAGGCGGTGGACAACGCGGATATCGATGCGGCGATTGCCTTGCTCAACAATGCGACCCAGCCGGTGATTATCGGGGCGACGGCGATCTGGGAACAGGCCGCCCCGACGGAATATCATCATTTGCTGACGCAGCTTCAACCGGTTGAAATCTATGCCTATGGCGATGGCACCTATGGCGGCGAGATCGTCAATCATGCCGGGGTGATGGCGATCCAGCCGCGTTATGCCTGATATCTGAAAGACAAAAAGCCGCCCGGCGATATGCGGGGCGGCTTTTTTAGGGATATTCGGATCGGCACAGGATTATTCGGCGGCGTCGATCTGTTTGGCCGGGGTGGGTGGGGCGCTATTGGCACCCTTGCCTTCGTGATCGTGACGGCGGATGAAATCCTTGATGCGCGGGCTGATCTGTTCGCGCCAGCGACGGCCATTGAACACACCATAATGGCCCACGCCGGTCTGCATGTAATGACAACGCATATTTTCCGGCAGATTGCTGCACAGTTTATGGGCCGCCCGGGTCTGACCGATGCCGGTGATGTCGTCGCGTTCGCCCTCCACCGTCATCAAGGCGGTTTTGGTGATGGCGGATGGCTCAACCGCAATCCCCTGCCAGCGCATTTTGCCTTCGGGCAATTGATGTTCGTGGAACACGACCTTGAGGGTTTGCAGGTAAAATTCGGCGGTCATGTCCATGACGGCCAGATATTCCTGATAAAACATCCGTTTGGCTTCGGCGCTTTCGCCGTCGCCTTCGGCCAGATGCATGAACATTTCATTATGGGCTTCCATATGGCGGTCCCAGTTCATGCTCATGAACCCGGCAAGCTGCATAAAACCCGGATAAACCCGGCGCATCACCCCGGTATGGGGCAGCGGCACATGTGAAATCACATGGCGTTCAAACCAGTCAAGCGGGTGCTGCTCGGCAAATTTGTTGACCTCGGTCGGGTTTTCGCGGGTATCGACAGGGCCGCCCATCAGGGTCATGCTGGCGGGCTGGCACGGCTCATTCCCCGCCGCCATCAGCGATACCGCCGCCATCACCGGCACGGATGGCTGGCAAACCGCCATCATGTGGGTGTTGGGGCCAAGAACGCGCAAAAACCGCATCAGATAATCGACATAGCTGTCCAGATCGAAATGGCCCATATGCACCGGGACTTCGCGGGCATCGACCCAGTCGGTGATATAGACATCATGATCGGGCAGCAATGTTTCGACCGTGCCGCGCAAAAGTGTCGAAAAATGCCCGGACAGCGGGGCAACAATCAGAATGCGCGGATCATCGGGCTGTTGTTTCAGATGCGATGTGTCGCGTTTGAAATGCAACAGATTGCAAAACGGTTCGCGATGGACGAATTCCTCGATCACCGGCACGGTTTCACCGCCGATTGTTGTGGTCGGCAGGTCAAATTCCGGTTTGCCATATCGATGGGTGATATGGGTAAACACATCGAATGCCGCCGCGGCGGACCGCCCCGGCTGAGTGTATGACCACGGATTGGCCGGATTGCGCAGCCATTTCTTGCTGACATCGACTGCCGCGCGCAACGGATTGATCGTCGCATGTTGCAATTCATATATGTGATACAGCATTTACTCTCACTCCCCGGTCGGGCGGATGATTTGTTCGGGATGCGCCGACCGTTGTTGGCCCCGGCTTTCACGTTAGATCACTATAGCCTGCATTCAATAGGCTTAAAGTATGATGAAAGTCCAAACTGGTTTCTTTGTGCTTGATTCAAACGGAAAAAACAACGGGAGTCGAGGGTTATTTTGCATTGCGGTGTAAACTATTGCAGTGCAACAAACATTCGGCGGGTGTTTTTGGGGGCCAAAACTGTCGGGGAACCGGACTCGACAAAGAAAAACGCTGCTGTCGGGGAAACAGCAGCGTCAAGTTGTGCGGTTGTGATTTCAGGGCGCGGACCCTGAAACGGTAGAAAAAGGGGACCGACGGACCGGGACAGGGATCGGGTGCGGGGTTGGCCCGCCGGTCAGGGAAAAATGAGGGAAAATTTCCCGGTATAAGGATCAGATCAGACTGCGAAAGGTCTGCGCCATGCCCAGTCCGATCACGAACAGGAAAAACCCGGTACTGCCAACCACGGCAACGGTGCTGCAAAGGTCATTCAGGCGGGCCGGATTTTCAAGCAACTTCATCATGGCGATGTCCTTTTCAATCTGTCTGTCATCACCCTATTGATCCCGTTTTGTTCTTGCAAGAACAAAATCGGAACATTACGATATTTTTTATAAGTCATTGAATATGAATGCTAAAAAATGTTCCCCGGATGTTCTTTTTTCGGCATGGGAACATTTGCTTGTGCCAAGGGCAGCAGAATCGGCGCATATGCCGACCCTTACAGGGAAAGGACGGGCATATTTTGCCAGATCGTATTATCCTTTGAAAAACAGGATGTTTTGAACCCTGCCCGACAGCGCCGAAAACAGGCCGGACAAAGGGGCATACCGGAACCATATCAGGGAGCGCCACGATGACCCTTGCGAAAAGGATTTTGGTCGGGACAGGCGCCTTGCTGATGGCCATGATAATGGCTGGCCCGTCGCAAGCTGCCAAAATCGCCATTTCCTGTGGTGCGCTCGGTCAGGAATTAAGCCTGTGCCGGGAAGGGGTCGCGCTGTGGATAGCGCAAACCGGGCACGAGGTTTCTGTGATTTCGACTCCCAATTCCTCGACCGACCGCCTGGCGCTGTATCAGCAAATTCTGGCCGCAAGATCATCCGACATTGATGTGTTCCAGATCGACGAGATCTGGCCGGGGGTTTTGGGCCATCATTTCATGGATCTGACTCCGGTGATGGGGGATGCCACCACCCGTCATTTTGCCGCCACCATCGGCAATAACATGCAAGACGGGCGTCTGGTGGCGATGCCGTGGTTTGCCGATGCCGGGGTTTTGTATTACCGCAAGGATTTACTGGAAAAATACGACGCCAGCGTGCCGGAAACCTGGCAGGATTTGACCGAAACAGCGGCCAGAATACAGCAAGCCGAACGGGCCGCCGGCAATGACCGCATGTGGGGTCATGTCTTTCAGGGGCGCGCCTATGAAGGGTTAAACTGCAATGCGCTGGAATGGGTGGTGTCCTATAATGGCGGGTCGGTGGTCGAGGCGGACGGCGAAATTTCGATCAATAATGACAAGGCCAAAGAGGCCATCGCGATGGCCACAGGCTGGATCGGCACCATCACGCCGGACGAGGTTCTGGGCTATGCCGAAGAAGAATCGCGCGGCGTGTTTCAATCGGGCAATTCGGTTTTCATGCGCAACTGGCCCTATGCGTGGGCGCTGCTCAATGCGGCGGACAGTTCGGTGCGCGGCCAGGTGGGGGTTGCCGCCCTGCCCAAAGGCGGGGCCGATGGACAATCGGCTGCCACATTGGGGGGCGGGCAGTTATCGGTATCGAAATATTCCGAAAATCCCGAAATTGCCGCCGATCTGGTGAAATTCCTGACATCCCGTGACGAACAGAAACGCCGGGCGATCAAGGGGGCCTTCAGGCCGACAATTGCCGGGCTGTATGACGATGAAGAAATTCTGGCCGCCAATCCGTTCTTTGGCGATTTGTACGAAACCTTTGTTCATGCTGTCCCGCGTCCTTCAACCGTGACCGGGAACAAATACAATCAGGTTTCCCATCAATTCTGGCAGGCGGTCCATGCGGCCCTGTCAGGAGAGGTTGCGGTGGAGCAAACCCTTGAAAATCTGGATCAGAACCTGCATCGTATCCGGGATTCGGGCTGGTAATCCTGTGGGAAAAGTCTGATCTGGCAACAATTTGTTACGGTTAAACCGGATTCCGGTAAAGAGACCTTTTTCGCGGTTGATGGCAGTGGTCTTGCCCCGGCAGATGGTGTAACACTTGGCATCAGGCTGGAGCATCAGGCCCGAACATTGCAGCATCACTGATCAGGACTCAGGGATGCTGACCCAAAAGGTTTCGGCCAGAATTCAGGAAGAAAAAGCGGGGGTCACGCCAGTTATGCGACATCCCGCACACCGGTTGCCTGCCGGAACCATGATCGGGTTCCGGGTCCCACCTTGGCAATGCGGAGGAAAAAGAGAGAAAGCAGTTTGCTTGGAAGGCGCAAGGCAACATGACACAAAAGCCCGTAAAACAAAGGCTTAAGCATCGTATCGCGGATATCGTCATTTTCGGTGGGACCGGAGATCTGGCGTTACGAAAGCTTTTCCCCGCCCTTTATGAAATGGAACGCACCGGTCGTTTCGATGATGCCACCCGGATTTTCGGCGCATCGCGCAGTGAACATACCGATGATGCGTTTCGCGACAAACTGGAAGAAGCGGGTAAAAAATACATCCCCAAGGATGAATTCGACCCGAAAATCTGGACGAAATTCGCCGCCCGCATCGCCTATGTTCAGGTGTCCGCCGATGACGAGGCCGGATTTAAAATCCTGTTTGATCGGCTTGCCGATGCGCCGGATCGCGACCGGGTTTATTATTTTTCCACCAGCCCCGCCCTGTTTGCCGATATGGCATTCAATCTGAAAAAGGCCGGTCTGGTCACGCCCGCCTCAAGGGTGGTGCTGGAAAAACCACTGGGCCATGATCTGGAAAGCTGCCGCGAAATCAACGGCCAGATCGGCTCGGTATTTGAAGAACACCAGATTTTCCGTATCGACCATTATCTGGGCAAGGAAACCGTGCAGAATCTTTTGATCCTGCGCTTTGCCAATGCGATGTTTGAACCGCTTTGGAACAATGCCCATATCGACCATGTTCAGATTACCGTGGGCGAAGAAGTCGGTGTCGAAGGCCGGTGGTCCTATTATGACGATGCCGGGGCGATGCGCGACATGGTGCAGAACCACATGTTGCAGTTATTGTGTCTGGTGGCGATGGAACCGCCCTATATTCTGGATCAGGACGCGGTGCGCGATGAAAAGGTCAAGGTGCTCAAGGCCTTAAAGTCGATCAACGATTCCAATATCGATCAAAACACCGTGCGCGGCCAGTATCGCGCCGGGGCGGTTGGCGGCAAGGAAGTGCCGGGTTATCTGGAAGAAGACGGTGCCAATACCGACAGCGACACCGAAACCTTTGTCGCCATCCGGGCCGAACTGGACAATTGGCGCTGGGCCGGGGTGCCGTTTTATCTGCGCACCGGCAAACGGTTGCCCAAACGCCATTCGGAAATTGTGATCCAGTTCCGCGACGTGCCGCACCAGATGTTCCCGCTGGCCAAATCCATGACCAATTATCAGGCCAACCGGCTGGTGTTGCGGTTACAGCCCGATGACGGCATTCATCTGGTCCTCAATACCAAAAATCCCGGCCCCGGTCTGGTCCGGTTGCGGCCCACCGCGCTCAACCTGTCCTTTGCCGAGGCCTTTGGCGGGCGCAGCCCCGATGCCTATGAGCGCCTGTTGCTTGATGCGATTGACAATAACAACACCCTGTTTGTCCGCCGTGATGAACAGGATATCGCATGGCAATGGGTGGATGCGATTCAGGAAGCATGGCATCACAATCATGTCGCACCCAAGGGTTATACGTCGGGAACATGGGGGCCGTCGGCCGCCATCGCCCTGATCGAACGCGACGGGCGCACCTGGAACGAAGAAGCCGATATCTGATCACGTCTCCGGGCGGGCTTGCGGGTCCGTCCGGGGCATCTACCGGTCAGATATCGCAATTCTGTGGGCGAAACATGATACACGAACATACATTCAAAAGCGGCGACGAGATGCTGGCCGCGATGGTTGTCGATACCGTCACCCGCCTTGAAGAAGCCATTGCCACGCGCGGTCATGCCAGCATGGCGGTGGCGGGCGGGCGGTTTCCCCAACCGCTGTTTCGCAAATTATCCGCGGTGGTGCTGGACTGGGAAAAGGTCACGATCACGCTGGGTGATGATCGCTGGGTCGGGGTCGATGATGACCAGTCCAACGAAAAACTGGTGCGCGACAATTTGCTGATCGACAAGGCGGCTGCGGCGACATTTGTGTCGCTGAAAACCGGGCATGACAGCCCGGAAGACGCCGTTGCCGATCTGAATGACCGGCTGGCAACGCAAATATCGTGGCCGCTCGACATTGTTTATCTCGGGATGGGGGATGACGGCCATACCGCATCGCTGTTTCCATCCTCCGCCCCCGACGATCTGAAACGCGGACTTTATCCCGAAAAAGGCGAACTGGTTGCGGCGGCCCGCCCGGCTGTTTCGCCGGTCCCGCGCATCAGCATGACATTACCGGCCCTGTTGAATGCCCGCTATATCGGCATTCACATTACCGGACAATCCAAATGGTCGACCTATGAAACCGCGAAAAACGGCAACGATATTGCAGAAATGCCGGTGCGCGGTATCCTCAAACAGACTGACATTCCCGTCGATCTGTGGTGGAGCGCCGAGAACCCGAAAGGCTGAGCCCCATGAAACGTGAAATCGAACAAGTTACCAACCGCATCATCGAACGTTCCAAACCGACGCGCGAGGCCTATCTGGCCCGGATCGAGGCGGCGGCAAGCAATCGCCCGCATCGTTCCAGCCTGTCCTGCGGCAATCTGGCGCATGCCTCGGCCGGGTGCCTTGGCACGGAAAAGGACCGGCTGAACGAAGGCGAAACCATCAATCTGGGGATTGTCACATCCTATAACGATATGTTGTCGGCTCATCAGCCATTGGGCACCTATCCCGACCGCATCAAAAAGGCCGCGTTCGAGGCCGGGGCGACCGCCCAGGTCGCAGGCGGCGTACCGGCAATGTGCGATGGGGTGACGCAAGGCCGCCCGGGCATGGAATTGTCGCTGTTTTCGCGCGATGTGATTGCCATGTCCACGGCGGTATCGCTGTCGCATGATGTGTTTGACGCCGCCCTTTATCTGGGCGTGTGCGACAAGATCGTGCCGGGCCTTGTGATGGGGGCTTTGACCTATGGCCATATTCCGGCGGTGTTTGTGCCTGCCGGGCCGATGCCATCGGGCTTGCCCAATAATGAAAAGGCCCGCATCCGGCAGTTGTATGCCCAGGGCAAGGTCGGTCGCAAGGAACTGCTGGAGGCCGAAGTCGCCTCCTATCACAGCCCCGGCACCTGTACCTTTTACGGCACGGCCAATTCCAACCAGATGTTGATGGAAATCATGGGGCTGCATTTGCCCGGTGCGGCCTTTGTCAATCCGGGGACGGAATTGCGCGATGCCCTGACCGAAGAAGCCACCCGCCGCGCCCTGCAAATCACCAAACTGGGCAATGATTATCGCCCGATTGGCAAGATTTTGAATGAAAAGGCGTTTGTGAACGGCATCATCGGGCTGTTGACCACAGGCGGATCGACCAATCATACCTTGCATTTGCCTGCAATGGCGCGGGCCGCCGGGATCGAATTGCGCTGGGAAGATTTCGACGATTTGTCACGCGCCATTCCGTTGTTGTGCCGCGTTTATCCGAACGGGCAGGCCGATGTGAACCATTTCCATGCTGCTGGCGGCATGGGCTTTGTCATTCGCGATCTGTTGAAAAACGGCCTGCTGCATCCCGATATTGAAACCATCACGACCGGCGGCATGCCGACTTATGGCACCGAACCGCATATCGAAAATGGCAAGGTTATCTGGCGCGATGCCCCGGAAAACAGCCATGACGAGGAAATTCTGCGCCCGACCGAAAAGGCCTTCAGTGCCGATGGCGGGTTGCGAATGCTGACCGGCAATCTGGGCCGGGCGGTGATCAAGGTGTCGGCGGTCAAGCCGGAAAACCGCGTGATCGAAGCCCCGGCGGCGGTCTTCACCTCGCAGGAAGACATGTTGCAGGCCTTCAAGGATGGCAAATTGCACCGCGATGTGATTTGCGTGGTGCGCTTTCAGGGGGCCAAGGCCAATGGGATGCCGGAATTGCATAAACTGACCCCGTCGCTGGGCGTGTTGCAGGACCTTGGATACAAGGTCGCCCTTGTCACCGATGGCCGCATGTCGGGTGCCTCGGGCAAGGTGCCCGCCGCCATCCATGTCACCCCCGAGGCCATGATGAATGGCGTGATCGGCAAGGTGAAAGACGGCGATCTGATGCGCCTTGATGCCGAAACCGGCGATCTGAAATTGCTGGTCGCTGCCGAAGACCTGGAAAAACGCGCCTTTGCGACATTCGATGACAAGGCCGAACACCAGACCGGCTTTGGTCGCGAATTGTTTGCCGTGTTCCGCGACAATGCCGGGCTTGCCGAAATGGGGGCAAGTTCCGTCCTGCCGGGGGGTACCGCATAATGCGGCTGGTGGGTGATATTGGCGGCACCAACGCCCGCTTTGCGTGGCTGGACCACAATAATGATCCGCATACGCCAATGACATTGGCCGTGCGCGATTATCCGGCGATTGGCGATGCGATCCGCGATTTCATCGCCAAAACCGGTGGTGACCAATTGACGGAATGTGCGGTTGCCGTCGCCTGCCCGGCGATGGCCGATATGATCCGCTTTACCAACAATCCGTGGGTGTTTTCCAAACAGGCCCTCAAGGATGAATTTGGTCTGGACCGGCTGGTGGTGGTCAATGATTTTACCGGCCTTGCCATGTCTGTTCCCTATCTGGGGGCGGATGATCTGATCACGCTGTTTGACGGGCCGGGGCAACCGGGCCTGCCTTTGGCGGTGATCGGGGCGGGCACCGGGCTGGGCGTTTCGGGGTTGTTGCCCCATGACGGTCACTGGATTCCGGTGCAGGGCGAAGGCGGGCATGTGTCGCTTCCGGCGGTGGATGATCTGGATTATGAAATCGTCAAATTCCTGACCCGCGAACTGGGCCGGGTTTCGGCCGAACGCATTTTGTCGGGCATGGGGATTGAAAATCTGTATCGTGCCCTTGCCGCGATTGAGGGGGTGGACGCCACCCCCCTGACGGCGGCGGAAATTGTCGAAGCGGCGATGATGCGCCATGATCCCCTGTGCTGTCAGGTTCTGGAACGGTTTTGCCTGTTTCTGGGCGGGGTGGCCGGTGATCTGGTGCTGACGCTTGGGGCGTTTGGCGGGGTTTATATTGGCGGCGGCATCGGGCCGCGTATTGCCGGGTTTATGAAACAAAGCGGCCTGAAAGAACGCATGATTGCCAAGGGCCGTTTCCGCGATTTGATGAATGATGTGCCGGTGCGTTTGATGACGGCGAAATATCCGGCCCTGATCGGCTGTGCCAGAATATTGACGGCCTGAGTGCCGCAGACAGGAGAAACAACAATGAGCCTGACATCCCGTGACATTTTATCGCGCGCCCCCGTGGTGCCCGTTCTGGTGATCGAAGACGCCAATGATGCCGTGCCGCTGGCCAAGGCGCTGGTGGCCGGTGGCCTGCCGGTTCTGGAAATCACCCTGCGCAGTGCCGCCGCCGAAGAAAGCATCAAACGCATCATCGCCGAGGTGCCCGGCGCGATTACCGGGGCCGGAACCGTGATCAACGCCAGACAGATGGAACGCATGGCCGAAATCGGCTGTGCCTTTGCCGTGTCGCCCGGCCACACCGCCGGGCTGCTGGCGGCGGCCAAAGATACTGGCGTTCCCCTGTTGCCCGGTGCCGGAACACCGTCGGAAATCATGAATTTGATTGATCATGGCTATGACATCCTGAAATTCTTCCCCGCCGAACAGCAGGGTGGCGTTTCGATGCTCAAGGCGCTGTCGGGGCCGTTGCCGCATGTGCAATTCTGCCCGACCGGCGGGGTATCGCTGGCCAATCTGGCCGATTACATCGCCCTGCCCAACATCATTACCGTCGGCGGATCATGGGTGGCCCCCAAAGACGCCGTCAAGGCCGGGGATTGGGCGACCATCACCCGTCTGGCGCAGGAGGCCACCGACCGGGTTGCCGCCTTGCGCGGTTGACGCACCACCCCCGGACCGAACGCGCCGGGCTGGGGGCGCTTGTCTTTGCAACGGCAACGACCGGGTGGTTGGCGGTTTCTGGCAATCGCCTTTTCCGGGCCGGTCATACTCCCGTCTCGTGAAAACCCGTGCCCGCAACGGCGGGGACGGGATTCCGGGCTGCCGCGAACCTGCCGCAAGATGCTCCCCGTTTTGGCGGCGGTGACGGCACAGGCGCAATTCCGCCACCCCTGCCATTGCGGGGTCACAGGACCCCGGACAAACTTCGGGCCTCCGCCTGCCTCGCTGACAAGTCCGCTACCGAACCCGCCGCCAGCCCCGGCGATACCGGGTCACACCCGGCACCATTCGGGCAGGTCCCGCCACCAACAAGACGCATCTCGGGCGTCTTGACCAATGGCCGGGTTCACCGCCTCGGCGCAATACCCCCGTAATGGCTCTTCCACCTGCCGGTCATGGTCTTGCGATTTTGCCTTCCAATCTGTCTTCCGTTTTGCCGCTGCATAATCGTCTCTTTCATCTGGCGCCAAACGCAAAAACCCGCAAGGCCTTGTGCCTTGCGGGTTTCGGTCCGGGCGCATTTGCCCCGTTGATTTTTCTCTTATGTCACAGCGAAAAGAACAAATCAAGAACTTTTTTCGGAAATTCTGAAAAAAGATCATCTTCAGCCGAAAAACGGCGGATTACGGGCGTTCTTTCATCCGCAAAACCCAGTCCCGACCCTCAAAATGGCGTTCCAGCCCGATATCTTCAAGTTGCCGGTCATCAAGCTGATCCATCAGGCGGCGATGGCTGCGTTGCAGGCGAAAATGCACCATGCGGTTCAAAAGCACAGTACCGATTCGGCGTAAAAACGGACGAAAAGTCAGATTCAGCGGGACATTGAAAGAAACCTGATTTTGGCTGGTGCAGCTTGACCGGGGCATGACGGCCTCCTTTGACACTGTGGTTTATGGCTGTTGATCCGATATTCTCATATGCAAAATAAAACGGGAATTATTAGGTTTTGCAGAATTGTTGTGCGAAAATGCACGGATTGGTGCGCGGTGGCTCACAGCAGGGAAAGACGATGAACTGGGATGATGTGCGGTTTTTTCTGGTGCTGGCCCGGCAGGGATCCTTGTCGGCGGCGGCCCGGCGGCTGAAAAAGGAACATACCACGGTGGCCCGCCGGGTGGAGTCGCTCGAATCCACCCTGGGGACGCGCTTGTTTGACCGGCTGGCGACGGGATGGCGGTTGACGGCGGATGGTGAAAATCTGGTGCCGGTTGCCGAACGGCTCGAAAGCGAGGCCCTGAGTTTCGAGCGCCTCGCCACCAGCAGCGAAATCGCCACCGGGTTGGTGCGGATTTCCGTGCCGCCAGTGGCCGGGCGTATCCTGTTTGCACCGCGTCTGGCCGCCCTTTTGGGGCAACATAAGGGGCTGGAATTTGAAATGATCGGATCGTCGATGATCGCCAATCTGATGCAGCGCGAGGCCGACATTGCGGTGCGCATGATCACCCCCGATGAACCGACCCTGATCAGCCGCAAACTGGCCGATATTTCTGTCGGGCTGTATGGCGCAACGGATTATGTCCGCGATGTGCCAAAACAGGATTGGGAATATTGCAGTTATGACAACACGGCCTATGGTCTGGCCAAACGGGAATGGGTGCGCCATGTGATAGGCCGCGATTTGCCGTGCCGGTTTCGTGCCAATGATACGTCATCGGTACAGGAATTTGTCGCGGCCGGGCAAGGGGTTGGTGTTTTGCCGCGCTATCTGGGCGACGGGGACGGGCGTCTTGCCCTGATCTGCGCTGATGAACGCGGCGAAAGCCGCGAAACGATCTGGATGGTCGTGCATCCCGACCTGCGCCGCTCGCCCCGGGTTCGGCTGGTGATGAATGCGCTGGTGGCGGCGGGGGCCAGCATCCAGTCGGCATGGGGACATAACCCTGCGTCTTAGAGGCGTTCCACAAACAATATATTTATCAGGTGTTTGACTGATATCAACGCCAGAGCATGGCTGCGGTGTAGGATCAACGCTGTTTTCGATCCTTGCGGAGAAACCGGTGTCGGTCCAGCGTCCAGCCTTTACCCCGTTTCTGGTGATCAGCCCGCTTTTGCGTGCGCTGCCCGGCCCGGCAATTGACGCCGTTCTGGCCCATGCCTTGCACCAGATGCAGCAACGCCATCCGGCGGTGTTTGACCGCCTGTCTGGCGAAACCAACCCGTCGGTTCTGATTTCGCCCACTGATATGCAGCTTGATCTTTATTTGAATCTTGATGCGGCGCGTCCGGTGTTGCGCCGCGCACATCCCGCTGATGTGACACAGGCCGCCGCCCGGATTCTGGGCCCGATGCCCGCCTTGCTGGAATTGCTGGAAGGCAAATCCGATGGCGATGCCCTGTTTTTTTCACGCACCCTTAAAATCGAAGGCCGTACCGATCTGGTGGTCGCCCTGCGCAATGCGCTGGACGGCGAGGATATAGACCTGCGGGCCGCGATCATCAGCAGTGCCGGGGTTTTGGGGCCGGTGGCCCGGCGCATGTTGGCGTTGGCAGAAAAGGCATATGGTGCGCTGGACCGCGATATGGCGCATGTCGCCGGTGCGCTGGCCGGGGATCAGGACCGCCGGATGGCCGGGATGGCGTCCAGTCTGGCCGATCTTGATCAAAGAATGCGCACGGTCGAACAGGGAATAAAACGCCGTCAACCCGCCGCCTTGCGGCGCGAACAGGCGGCCATGCCCGCATCGTCCGGTTTGCAGTCATAAGGAAAACAGATGGAACTCGTATGTCCTGCCGGAACTCCTGCCAGTTTGCGTGCCGCCGTTGATGCCGGGGCGGATGTGGTTTATTGCGGGTTTCGCGATGCCACCAATGCGCGGAATTTCCCCGGTCTGAATTTTTCGCGGGACGAACTGGCCGAGGGGATCGCCTATGCCAGAACGCGCGGCGTGCATGTGTATCTGGCGTGCAATACCTTTCCCAAGGCCGACCACGAACATATCTGGCATCAGGCGGTGGATGATGCGGTGTCGCTGGGGGTGGAGGCGATTATTCTGGCCGATATCGGCCTTTTGGGATATGCGCGCGACAAACATCCCGATGCGCGGTTGCATTTGTCGGTGCAGGCATCGGCCTCCAATGTTGATGCCATCCGGTTTTATCACCGGGAATTTGGCGTGCGCAGGGTGGTGTTGCCACGGGTTTTGTCCCTGATGGAAATTCGCGAACTCAATTGCGCAATTCCGGTGGAAACCGAGGTTTTTGCCTTTGGCGGCATGTGCGTGATGGCCGAAGGACGGTGTTTGTTGTCGTCCTATGCGACGGGTGAAAGCCCCAATATGAACGGTGTCTGTTCACCGGCGGCCCAGGTGCATTATCTGGAACGCGGCGATACGACGGTCTCGAAACTGGGCAATTTCACCATCAATGTTTATGGCGCGTCCGAAAAGGTTGGTTATCCGACCCTGTGCAAGGGCCGGTTCAAGGCGATGGACAAGGCCGGATATCTGTTTGAAGACCCGACCAGCCTTGATGTTACCGCGATTTTGCCGGAACTGGCGGCGGTCGGCGTGACCGCCCTTAAAATTGAAGGCCGCCAGCGTGGCAAGGCCTATATCGCGCAGGTGGTGTCATCGTTCCGCACGGCACTGGACCGCATCGCTGCCGGGCAGAAGGTCCAGACCGGAACCCTTTCCCATATGACCGAAGGCATGAGCGGTACCACGGGTGCCTATCAGCGGGGCTGGCAATGAAGGTGGATACTCTGTCCGAACGCCCGAAACTGGTGATGGGACCGGTGCTGTTTCACTGGGACGCGCAGGTCAAACTGGATTTTTATGCCCGCATGGCGGATGAAGCCGACATTGATATTGTCCATGTCGGCGAGGTGGTGTGTTCCAAACGCATGCCGTTTTTCGACAAACATTTGCCCGATGTGATCGAACGTCTGCACCGTGGCGGCAAACAGGTGGTGGTATCGACCCTTGCCCTGGTGATGGGTGGGCGCGAGGCGGAAATGATCCGCGATGTAACCGCGATGGCCGATGACATGCCGGGCGTGCTGATCGAGGCCAATGACATGTCGGCGGCCGGGTTGCTGGCCGGGCATCCGCACAGCATCGGCCCGTTTGTGAATATCTATAACGAAGGCACATTGCGCCATTTCGCCCGGCGCGGCGCGGTGCGGGTTGGCCTGCCGTGGGAATTGCCGATGGAATCGGTGCAAATCCTCTGTGCCCATCGCGGTGCGGTCGAAATTGAAATGCAGGTGTTTGGCCGGGTGCCGCTGGCGATTTCGGCACGCTGTTATTCGGCACGGGCGCAAGGGTTGCACAAGGATGGCTGCCGTTATGTATGCGGCGATCATTGCGACGGCATGGATGTCGATACGCTGGATGGCGAGGCCTTTCTGGCGGTCAATGGCCTGCAAACCCTGTCGCACAGTTATCTTGATCTGTCGGGCGATATTCCGGCCTTGCAGCAGGCCGGAGTGGGGGTATTTCGCCTGTCACCGCACAGTTTTGACATGGTGACGATTGCCGGTCTGTACCGGCAGGTGATCGATGGCAAAATCACCAGCGAGGATTTGCAGGACCGGCTGTTTGATCTGTGTGGCGATATTGATCTTGCCAATGGCTTTTTGCATGGCAAGCCGGGTGCGATTTTTGACGAATTGCCGGACCGGGCAAGGGGCGAATAAGCCAATAACAGGCTTTCCCGCAAGGGAAGGGGCGAAGGGTCGGAAACGCAAGGGGCTGCGTGACCGGCCCTTTGTTTTTGTCTGGCGTCAGAGCCAGCCCAGTTGCTGCGCCGAAGATAACAGCAACAAAACCCCGAACAGGGTAATCATCCCCGCCCCGGCAAAGCCGATGGTGCGGCGCAGAATGTTCGATACGCGGTCCGGCAGGGAAAACAGTTTTTGGGTGCCACTACGCATGCCAATTGCGGCCATGCCAATCAGGCTGATGGTGATCGCGACCCCGACCGCCATGGCAAAGGCCGACACAATGCCTATGAAAATCAGGCCATTGGCAAGGGTAAACAGTAACATCAGGATCGACCCGGTACAGGGACGCAGGCCGACAATCACACCGCTGATCATCGTTTGCCGCCAGCCGGAATGCGGTTGCGGGGTGCCGGTATGCTCATGATCATGCCCACGCCCACGCCCATGCTTATGATGGTGGTTCTCGTGATCGTGGTGATGATCATGTCCGGCGGGGCCGTGATCGCAACAATCATCGCGCCCCTGGGCAATGCGCAGGCACATCACCGCCCCCATGACGATGATCAGGCCATAGGATACGGCCTCCATGATCAGGCCATTGCGGGTGATCGAGGCCGGGCCAAGATTAAGCACAAGGGCAAGGGTACCGACCAGAACAATGGCGCTGACGGCCTGAACGGCGGCAATCAGGGTGCCCATCGCCACCCCCTGTTTCCAACCGGCATCGCGCGACAGGAAATAGGTTGTGGTGACCATCTTGCCATGCCCCGGCCCGGCGGCATGAAACACACCATAGGCAAAAGACAGCCCGATAATCGTCAGGCCCGGCCACCAGCTTTGCGCTTCGCGTGCGCTGCGCAGGGCGGCAGTCATGTCGCGGTTCAGGCTAGACTGGATTTGTACCATTTTGGTGATAACCGGCGATAACCAGTCTGGCAGCACAGAAGAACCGGTGCTGTTATCGTCCGTCGGTGCTTCTGCCGGGGCCTCGGTCGCGGTGCCACGTCCCAGAAGATTACCAGACTGCGCCTGTGCCGGTGGGGCTTGCAACAGGGTTATTGCGCCCAACAGCAAGGTTACAAACAGCGCAATCCGCACCCTATTGACAGATAAAATCGGCGCGCAATGGCGCAACCAGATCAAAATAGATGCGGTTTTTTTCATCTTCGCCCATCTTGTAATGGCACTGGATTTGCCGGTTGCCGGTAAAGGTGATCGGATCCATTTCGGCAAAGGCGACATCAATATAAAATTCGGCATCATAAACCGAAAGACTGACGGCATCACGTACCGGGTCAAGCGGGGTTTTGAGCGGCAGGACAAAATCATAGCGCACCCGGTTGTCATCGGTAATGTCGGCCTTGAAATCGCGCACATCGCCATAATCGACCAGATTTTCATTCTGCCGCAGATAGGTCAGATAGCCGACATCGTTCAGGGCGATAAAGGCATTGTCGCGCACGGCGTCGTTTTCGGCGTCAAAAAACCGGCGGTCGTGATTTTGATCAAATTCATCAATCAGGGTCATGCTGAACAGATCGTCAAACAACCATGTGACGGCAATGCCGGTGATTTCGTCGTTTTCCATCATCATCGTCGCATCGACATCGATCCAGACATGCGGATGCGCCTGTGCCGGGCGCGAAAATGGCCCGGACACAGCAAAGATTGCCAGAATTGCCAATGCAGCCCGGCCAGAAATGATTGTGACTTTATGATCCGCTAAGGCAGCCGACCAGCGCTTCAACATTTTGCGACAGAATGGCGCCATAGGCATCCGGTCCGGCAGGAATATTGGCCCCCAGCGGGTCAAGAATGCCGCTGCGTGCGCCGGTATCGGCAACAACGGCGTCAACAATCGCCGGGCGGAATTGCGGTTCGGCAAAAACGCATTGTGCGCCAGTGCTTTTGATTTTGTCTTCAATCTCATGCAGGCGTTGCACCCCGGGTGTCTGTTCCGGCGACACAGTGATCGACCCGACAGCCGTCAGGTCAAAACCGTGTTCCAGATATTGATAGGCATCATGGAATACAACAAACGGCAGATCTTTGACAGAATCAAGGCGCTTTTGAAGATCACCCTCAAGGGTTTCGAGCTTTGCCAGCAAGGCTTGCAGATTGGCCTCGTATTGCGCGGCATGGGCCGCGTCGATTTCGGTCAGTTCGGCAGCAATGGCACGGGCAATGGTTTCGCCATTATGGATGTCCAGCCACAGATGCGGGTCGTTTTGGTCCGCATGGTCATGATCATGTTCGTCATGGTCGTGGTCGTGTTCCGAATGTTCTTCGTGGTCGTGACCCTCATGGTCATGATCTTCTTCGCCATGATGATCGTCATGCTCATGCTCCGCATGATCACCATGTTCATGATCGTGATCATCGTCGCCATGGCTGTGCGTTTCCCATGCGCCACCGGCGCGGACCGGCAAGACATGCATGCCCGGCACGTCAATCAGTTCAAGCTGATGGGCCTTGCCTGCCAGCGATTGTAACGGCTTTTCCAGAAAACTTTCCAGATTGTCGGCGACATAAATCACCAGATTGGCCTCATTAAGCGACCGGGCTTCGCTGGGGCGCAGGGAATAACTGTGCGGCGATGCTGCCCCGTCCAGCAGCAATACCGGCTCGCCGACACCTTCCATGATTGCACTGGCAAGGGAATGCACCGGTTTGATCGTGACCACAACATTCGGGGCTTGGTCCGCCTGTGCGATGCTGGCACCCAGGCTGGTGCTGCATGCAAGGGCCGTGGTGATTGCAAGTGTGCGTAGGATCGGCAAGGCGTATTTCGACATGACGGCAAATCCGTTTGTGGCTGGAGGGATATTTGAAGATATCGTTATGTTATAACGTTTCGGTTTGTCAAACAAAAACTGCCAGTTTGGGGCGTCAAGTGCTTTTTGGGGGCTGGATTAATTAGCGCCCTCGCGACACTATGCCCGCGCACATGCTGGAATGATTGTAACGACAGGGCAGGGAACCGGGATGACGACTGATAATATGCAGACAACCGGGGCCGATGGCCGCCCGTGGCCGGGATATCGCGAGGCCTTTATGGTCTGGGCGCGGATTGCCGTGCTGAGTTTCGGTGGGCCTGCCGGACAGATTGCCCTGATGCACCGCATTCTGGTCGAGGAAAAACGTTGGCTGGGCGAGGCGCGGTTTCTGCATGCTCTGAATTTCTGCATGTTGTTGCCGGGGCCCGAGGCGCAACAGCTTGCAGTTTATGTCGGTTGGCTGATGCATCGGACATGGGGCGGCCTGATGGCCGGTATCCTGTTTATTGTGCCCGGTGCGGTTGTTATCCTGCTTCTCAGTTGGATTTATGCCTTGTATGGCGAGGTCAGCGTCATTGCCGGACTGTTTTTCGGGTTGAAGGCCGCCGTGCTGGCGATTGTGCTTCAGGCGCTGGTGCGGATTGGCAAAAAGGCATTGAAGAACGCTGCCCTGATCACGCTGGCCGCTGGGTCCTTTGTCGCGATTTTCTTTTTTGCCGTGCCGTTCCCCCTGATCATTATCGCCGCCGGACTGACCGGGTTTTTCGCCGGACGGGCCGGGGTGCGCGAATTTCAAACAGGCGGCGGACACACGCCGGGCGGTGCGGTCAGGATCGATGATGCCGATACCCTGCTGGGCACCGAAACGCCGGACCGGGTTCAGGGCGACACACGGCGATCCTTGCTGCTATCGGCGATATTGCTGGTGGTGTGGCTGTTACCTGTTGTGGCTTTGGTCGCGGTTTTGGGGCGCGGCAATGTTTTTGCTGATATCGCGGTGTTTTTCAGCCAGATGGCGGTGGTGACCTTTGGCGGGGCCTATGCGGTTCTGGCCTATGTGGCGCAGGCGGCGGTGGAAAATTTTGGCTGGCTGCGTCCCGGCGAGATGCTGGACGGGCTGGGCATGGCCGAAACCACGCCGGGACCATTGATTCTGGTGACGCAATTTGTCGGTTTCATGGGGGCGTTTCGCGATCCGGGAATGATGCCGCCGCTTTTGGCCGGAACGCTGGGCGCACTCCTGACGATCTGGGTAACGTTCGTGCCGTGCTTTTTATGGATATTTGTCGGTGCGCCCTATATCGAACGTCTGCGCCATAACCGGGCGCTGTCATCGGCGCTAACGGCGATTACGGCAGCGGTGGTTGGGGTGATTTTTAATCTGGCGGTGTGGTTTGCCATCCATGTGGTGTTCCGCGATGTGCAGACGATCACCGGTTTCGGTCTGAAACTGTCAATCCCCGATCCAGGCAGCATTGATGTGATGGCAGCCATCCTGTCCATTGCTGCCCTTGTTGCGGTTTTCCGGTTTGGTCTGGGATTGATGACCCTGATCCTGTGCGCGGCCCTTGCTGGCATTGGTCTGGATTTGGCCGGTTTGATCACAACGTGACAGGTTTTGGTGGTAAAATTCCTTATCAAGGACTTTCAAAGTATCCTGATAAGGAATTTCCGCCTGCGAAACGAAAAAACATCTTTTGAAGTTTTGTTGTTTCAGGCGACCTGACTGTCATCAGGCTGGTAGTGCATTTCATGCAGGATTTCGCCACTTTCATTGTCCACAGCCTGAAGCGTGACGCCGTATCCCCATAGCCGCCCGATATAGCCCAATGTCATTTCGGCTTCGGATTTTTCCAACCGGATGCCGTCATGCTGGGTGTGCTGAATGATCAATTGGCGGTTGCCATTCAGATCGACATCGACCACCTGCAAATCGGGTTCGCGCACAGAAATATCGTGCATCCGCGCCAAGGTGCGGCGGACCTTGCGGTATCCGGCGTCGTCATGGATGGCGGCGACCTCCAGATGAGGAGATGATGCCGCATCGTCGATCATGAACATTTTCATGTCACGCATCAGTTTGGGTGACAGATATTGCAGGATGAAACTTTCATCGCGGTAATGTGCCCAGGCGTCTTTCAGGGTGTCATAGGGTCGGTTATTGCCCGCCATATCGGGGAACCAGTGTCGGTCTTCGTCAGTGGGATCAACACAGATGCGGTGGATATCCTGCATCATGGCAAAGCCAAGGGCATAGGGGTTGAACCCGGAATAGCGCCGGTCGTCAAAGTCGGCCTGAAACACCACTCGGGAATGATAATCGATGAATTCCATCATCGCGCCCTCGGTAATCTGGCCACGATCATAAAGCGCATTCATGATGTGGTAATGCACATAACAGGCACAACCTTCATTCATCACCTTGGTTTGTTTTTGCGGATAGAAATATTGCCCGATATTGCGCACGATCCGCACTATTTCACGTTCCCAGTTGCCAAGGCCCGGGGCGTTTTTTTCCAGAAAATACAGAAGGTTTTCCTCGGGCAGGCCAAGTTTGGCCCGGCGTTCTTCGGCACGCAGGCGGCGGCGGGTTTCGTCGGCATCCTCGGCATCTGTTCCGGCCTGCGGCAGGGTGCGCCACAAATCGTTATAGGTTTCATCCTCGTAGCGTGCGCGGTCTCGGTCGCGTTGGGCTTCCTGTTGCCAGTCGGGTTTTTCGGGGTGGGAATAGCGGTTGACTCCCTGATCCATCAGGGCATGGGCAGCGTCAATGATCCGTTCAACGGCGTCAAAGCCAAAGCGATCCTCGCATTGCGCGATATAGCGTTTGGCAAATTGCAGATAATCTAGAATGCCTTCGGCATCGGTCCATTGTTTGAACAGGTAATTGTTCTTGAAAAAGTGGTTATGACCAAAGGCCGCATGCGCCATCACCAGCGCCTGCATCACCATGCCATTTTCTTCCATGATATAGGAAATACACGGGTTGGAATTGATGACAATTTCGTAGGCAAGGCCCTGATATCCCTTGCGATACATCACGTCATCACGCACAAAGCGTTTGCCAAACGACCAGTGATGATACATCAACGGCATACCGATGGAAGAATAGGCATCCAGCATCTGTTCGGATGTAATCACCTCGACCTGATTGGCGTAGACATCGAGTTTCAGTTCATTCAGCGCGATATCCTCGATGGCGTCATAGGTGCTTTTGAGAATGTCGAAATCCCAGTCTGAACCCTCGAACAACAGGGCGGGGTTTTGGTTTTTTTTGCTCATGTCCGGGCTCCTGCGGTTGTGCCGGATTTGGAGCGGTCCTTACCAAACAGTTCGCGGAAGACCGGGAAAATATCGCCCGCCCGTGCCACCCGTTTCAGGGCGAAATGCGGATGGCTGCGGGTCAGCGGCACATAGGATTTCCACAGGGCCGATTTGCCTTCGGCGGATGAAAAAATCTCGGCTTCGCGCTCATCAACGATTTCGATATAGGCGTAATACTGGCATTTCGGCAAAAGGTCGGCCGTCAGCAGACTGACGCATTTGTTGCCGTCATTGGAATAATTGTCGCCGTCGGATGCCTGGGCGGCATAGATGTTCCACTGATCGGTCGGATAGCGGTCCGCCAGCACTTTTTTCATTTCTTCAAGGGCGGTGGAGACAATCGTGCCGCCGGTTTCGCGCGAATAGAAAAAGGTTTCCTCGTCCACCTCGGACGCCCGCGATGTATGGCGGATAAACACCACATCGACATGATCATAACGCCGATGCAAAAACAGATGTAGCAACATGAAAAACCGTTTCGCCAGTTCCTTCATTTGTTCGGACATTGATCCGGACACATCCATCAGGCAGAACATCACGGCCTGGGTATTGGGATCGGGGATTTGGCGGAACTGGTTATAGCGGGTGTCGATCGGATCAATAAACGGAATGGCCCGCATACGGCGTTTGGCATCCTCAATTTCAGCCAGTAGGGCATGGCGTTTTTCTTCGTCACTTACGGGTATTTTGCCTGACGGGGTGGCATCGGCCAGTGCCTGCAAGGCGGCAAGCTGATGTTCCAGATCGCGGACATGATCGGTTTTGGGGCGGCGCAGGCCGATACGCCGCGCCATCGAATGGCGCATGGTGCGCACCAGATTAAGATTGGACGGCGATCCATCGGTTGAAAACCCCGCACGGGCATGGCGAAAGGCGGTGGTTTGTTTCAGAGTCTTTTTCAGCAAATCCGGCAGTTCAAGCTCTTCAAAAAACAGATCGAGAAATTCATCGCGGGTCAGGGCGAACTGAAATTCATCTTCGCCGTCGCCATCCGGGCTGGCATTTGATCCGCCGGACCCGCTGCCACCATCGGGGCGGGCGATGCGGTCGCCGGGGACGAAATCCTTGTTGCCGGGCAGGACATATTGCCGTTCGCCGCCGGTGCGGCTGTGATGGAAACCCGGTTCATGCAGGCTTTTTTGCGGGATGGTGATCTGGTCACCCTTGCTGACATCGGTGATGCCGCGATGCCGGATGGTATTCTCAACGGCTTTCTTGATCTGTTCCTTTGCCCGGCGCATGAAACGCTGCCGGTTGCCAAGGCTTTTGCCCTTTGGGTTTTTGCGGCGGTCGATGATGTGAATCATGGGCACGTAACCTTCCTGATACGTCACAACGACGGCAAGAGGGAGAAAAAACAAACAAGCCGCACCCGGCGGGAAAGGGAGGCAAACCGCCGGGTGCGGGGCTGGGACCCGGCAGGGTTAACCGGCCTTGTTCACCCGCATATACCATTCAACCAGACGGCGGGTCTGACGTTCGGTGTATTTGCGGTCAATCATGCGTTTGACGAATTCGTTGTGTTTCTTTTCGGTGTCGCTGTCTTTTTTTGATCCGAACGAAATCACCGGCAGTAAATCCTCAACCTGACTGAACATGCGTTTTTCAATAACGTCGCGCAGTTTTTCATAAGAGGTCCAGGCCGGGTTCTTGCCCTTGTTATTGGCACGGGTGCGCAGGGCAAATTTGACGACTTCGTTGCGGAAATCCTTGGGATTGGCGATTCCGGCCGGTTTTTCGATTTTGGATAGTTCCTGATCAATAATCTTGCGGTCCAGCATCTGGCCGGTATCGGGGTCCTTGAAATCCTGATCCTCGATCCATGCATCGGCATAGGAGACATAACGGTCAAACAGGTTCTGACCGTAATCAGAATAGCTTTCGAGATAGGCCTTTTGGATTTCTGCCCCGATGAATTCGGCATAGCGCGGGGCCAGTTCGGATTTGATGAAGTCGAGATATTCCTTCTCGCGTTCTTCGGGATATTGTTCGCGCCGGATTGCCTGTTCGAGCACATACATCAGATGCACCGGATCAGCGGCAACTTCGTGGGTGTCGTGGTTAAAGGTTTCGGACAGAACCTTGAACGCAAATCGGGTGGAAATCCCGTCCATGCCTTCATCGACACTGGCGGAATCCTTGTATTCCTGCATCGATTTGGCTTTGGGATCGACATCCTTGAGGGTTTCGCCGTCATAAACGCGCATCTTGGAATACAGATTGGAATTTTCATGTTCCTGCAAGCGCGACAGCACCGAAAATTGCGCCAGCATTTTCAGGGTGCCCGGTGCGCAGGACCCCTGTTCCAGTTCGGAACCCGTGATCAGTTTTTCGTAAATCAGGGTTTCCTCGGATACGCGCAGGCAATAGGGCACCTTGATCACGCTGATACGGTCGATAAAGGCTTCGTTGTTTTTGTTGGCCTTGAAGGCCTGCCATTCGGCTTCGTTGGAATGGGCAAGGATCATGCCCTGAAACGGGATCGCGCCCAGATTTTCGGTGCCGATATAATTGCCTTCCTGGGTCGCGGTCAAAAGCGGATGCAGCATCTTGATCGGGGCCTTGAACATTTCGACAAATTCAAGCAGCCCTTGATTGGCGCGGTTAAGCCCCCCGGAATAGCTATAGGCGTCGGTGTCATTCTGGCTGAAATATTCCAGTTTGCGGATATCGACCTTGCCGACCAGCGATGAAATATCCTGATTGTTTTCATCGCCCGGTTCGGTTTTGGCGATGGCAATTTGCCGCAGGCGGGAGGGCAACATTTTGACGACCGAAAATTGTGACAGATCGCCGCCAAATTCATCCAGCCGTTTGACCGCCCATGGCGACATCAGGCCGGTCAGGCGGCGTTTGGGAATGCCGTATTTGTCTTCGATGGCGTCCCCGATCCGCACCGGGTTAAACAGGCCCAGCGGGCTTTCAAATACCGGGCTTAACTGATCCCCGGCTTTCAGCACGTAAACTGGCTCATGTTCCATCAGTTCTTTCAGCCGTTCGGCCAATGAACTTTTGCCGCCGCCGACCGGGCCCAGCAAATACAGAACCTGTTTGCGTTCTTCCAGCCCCTGAGCCGCATATTTGAAAAAACCGACAATGCGTTCGACGGTTTCTTCCATACCGTAAAAATCGGCAAAGGCGGGGTATCGTTTGATGGTGCGGTTTAAAAAGATACGGCCTAGACGCTGATCGGTCGATGTATCAATCATTTCCGGGGTGCCGATGGCCTTGATCATGCGTTCGGCGGCCGAGGCATAGGCCGCCGGATCGTCCCGGCACAGATTGAGATAATCCCGGATGGTCAGTTCGGTGTCGCGTTTTCCGTCATATCCTTCCGCATACAGCTCGAAGATGTCCTTGTCTTCAGCCATGGCGCGGTCTCCTTTCCAACGTTATCGCATGCGTTAACTTTGTTCCGGCACCCTTGACGGGTTTTTTTGTGCGGTTCGTCCCGGTCTGCTGTTTGATCCTGTCCTGCCTGTTACCGACAAGCATGTCGGGGCATTCTGATTTTTATTTATGTACGGCAATAATGAACAACAAGTTCATCTGTGACAAAACATAAATAAAAATCAGAGCATATTCTTAAGTATACATAAATGAATTTGTGCTATGTCGGGCTGCCCGTTAATGACGGGGCGAAATTTTGCAGTTATTGGCGATTAATACTTGTGTATATGTCGCAAGGGTCCATCACAAGGATGGTATTGCCCGGTTTTTTCCCGCAACCCTTCCTGAAACCAGGTGTCAGGGGAAGGGCTTCGGTTATTTTCACGTGGTATTTACAAAACCGTTTCGCAATGCCACAACGCCAATATTCCATTGCAAATCGCCTGCTGACGACTCACAAACCGGTGATCGTCAGGAACATTGCCTGATGTGTTTGCCGCCATCAATCAAAGGTCCGCCTTATGTCCGATCCTTCTGATCTGTCTGACGAAATGACGGGGGATTCTGTGACCTTCATCACCAGCACCGGTCTTGCGGCCCGCATCCGGGAGGGTGGGGTGATGATGATTGATGTGCGCGATGCGGATGATTTTGCCGCCGGGCATATTGCCGGTGCCATCAATATTCCCCCGTCCGGGTTTGACATCCCGGTGCTTGTCGATCTGATCGAGGATGCGCCGACATCTGATGATGGTGTGGTGTTCATCTGTGCCGTCGGGCAACGGTCCTTTGGTGCGGCCAGTGCGATGCATGATCACCTTGATTGCCCGGTTGCCAGCCTTAAAGGCGGGATTCAGGGCTGGGTGCGGGATGGGTTTGATCTGGTCGGTTGTTAACCGCCGACTCTGACGGATCGGGCCTGTCCGGTCTGTGATTCGATTTTTTCCAGTTCATTAAAAGGATGTTGCAGCGCGATATTGGCGATGGCCCTAGCGTGGCCGGGTGGGGTTTCCGCAGCGTCATTGTCAGGGTGCGGCGCACTAAGGGTTTTCACCGGCGATTTGTTTTCTTGGCAAAAAAATGTGACAGGTTACAAGTACGCAACGCTAATGTGCGTCATAAGGTCCTATTGCGACACAAAAAAACAGGAGGATGCGTTCCGATGAAGAAGTTTGTTTTTGCCGCTGCCATGCTGGCGTCATTTGGCTGGGCCGGGGTGGCGGATGCCGCCGATCTGACCTTGCGCATTACCTTGCAATTGCCGCTCAAAAGCCACCTTGGCGAAAATCTTGTGATGTTCAAGCAAGAGGTTGAGGAAAAATCAAACGGCAGTATCGAAGTCGAAATTTATGATTCCGCCCAACTGTATCAGGACAAGGAAGTCCCGTCGGCGGTGGGTTCCGGCTCGATCGAGATGGGGGTGGCGTCACTGACCCGCTATGTTGGCGATGTTCCGGCGGTTGATGTGTTTTATCAGCCTTTCCTGTTTGATTCCGAAGAAAAAGTCCGTCAGGCCGTGGCAAAAGGGTCGCCGGTGCGCGGGCCGCTGGATGCGGCGATTGCGGAAACCGGGGCGACTGTTTTGTGGTGGCAGGCCTATGGCGGGTCGATTCTGCTGTCGAAAGGCGGGCCGATCCACGGCCCCGATGGCCTTAAAGGCAAAAAAGTCCGCGTTTTTTCCAAAACCCAGGGCGATTTTATTTCGGCGGCGGGTGGCGCGCCGACCCTTGTTTCCGGGTCGGAACAGTATCTGGCCTATCAGCGCGGCACGGTTGATGTCGGCATGACCGGCATGTCTGGCGTGCAGTCGCGCAAATTGTGGGAAGTGATGGATACCGTCACCGTCACCAATGATGCCGACATTGAATTCATCGTGGTGGTCAATACCGATTTCTGGAACGGTCTGACCGATGAACAGCGCGAAATCATCAGTGCGGCCGCCCTGAATGCCGAGACCGATGTGCGCGACCGCATGTCGGGGATCGAGGCCGAAGCCTATGACGACGCCATGGCCAACGGCATGACGATTTATACCCCGACCCCCGAAGAAATGGCGAAATGGCGCGACGCCGCGACGCCGGTTTACGAAGCCTTTATCGAAGGGGCGGGCGATCTGGGGGCGGAAGTCCTCAAAGCCGCACAGCAATTGCAATAACCAGCCAAAACCCGGCCCGTCTTTATCGGCGGGCCGGGATGGATTTATGACAATGTTTCATCGTTTGATTGTTTTTCTGGCCTGGATTGCGGCCCTTCTTTTTGTGCTGGCGGGGTTGATGCTCAGCTGGGAAGTGGTGGCGCGGTATTTTTTTACCCGTCCGACGATCTGGGCGTCTGAATTATCGCAGCTTTGCCTGATCTGGGGATCGCTTTTGGGCATGTCGTGGGTCTTGGCGACCGGGCGGCATATTTCGGTCGATGCCGTAACACGCCTGTGCAAACCACCGGTCCGGCGCGGGCTGGAGGCGCTGGCAATGGCGATTGTCGCGCTGTTTGCCGTTGTCGTGATGGTCAAGGGCTGGGACATTTTTTATGAAAGCCTTGTCCGGGGGCGCAGCAGCGGTTCCATGCTGAATCTTCCGGCATGGGTGGCGGAATTTCCGGTGCCGTTCGGCTTTGCCCTGTTGACGGTGCAGGCCATGATTGAATGCGTCGCGATTTTGCGCGGCAAGGAATTGACAGAAGGGCCGCACGAATGACCGTTGTGATCATAATGTCCGCCCTGTTTTCGCTGTTGCTGATCCGGGTGCCGGTGGCGTTTGCGCTGGGCGGGCTGGGGTTGGCGATGCTGATTCTTGGCGGGTTTTCGCCGCTGATGGCGCCACAGGCGATTTTATCGACGCTGGATGGCTTTATCCTGCTGGCGGTGCCGCTGTTTTTGTTGATGTCCAATGTGTTGTTGCGGGCCGGTGTCGGGCAGGATCTGTTTGCCGCGGTCAGTGCCTGGGTCGGTCACTGGCCGGGCGGGCTTGCGGTGGCGACGATTTTGTCGTGCGGGGTGTTTGCCGCCATTTCCGGATCATCGGTGGCAACGGCGGCCACGATCGGCACGGTGGCAATCCCCGAAATGATCAGACGCGGCTATGACAAACGGTTTGTCTATGGCCTTTTGGCCGCAGGCGGGACACTGGGTATTCTGATTCCGCCTTCCATTCCGATGATTATTTATGGCTTTGTCACCGAAGAATCGGTGATGGCGCTGTTTATGGCCGGGATCGGGCCGGGGATTTTGCTGATTGTTTTTTTCATCGTTTTTTCGATGATTTATGGTGCCCTGGGCGGGCAGGAACGCGAAGCCCGGCAAAACTGGGTGGAGCGCAAACGCGCGACACTCAAGGCCCTGCCAGCGATGATTCTGGCCGCCGTGATTATTGCCGGGATTTATTCCGGGGCCTTCACCCCGACCGAGGCCGCGGCAATCGGCTTTGCCGTTGCCCTGATTTTGACCGGGCCGGTGATGCGGACCCTGACATGGGATAATCTGAAAAAAGCGGTGTTTGAAAGCATGGCAACCACGGTTGCGATCCTGTTGATCATTGCCGGGGCCAAGGTGTTTGGCAAGGCGATCACGCTGTATCGCATCCCGCAGGATATCTCGATGCTGATTTCGCAACATATCGATACGCCGGTGATGTTTATCATCGTGATTTCGATTGTGCTGCTGATCATGGGGCTGGTGTTTGAGGCGCTGTCGATGGTGCTGATCATGACGCCGGTTTTGCTGCCCTCGGTGCTGGCGATGGGGTTTGATCCGGTGTGGTTTGGCGTTTACATGGTGATCATGGTTGAATGCGCCCTGATTACCCCGCCGGTCGGATTGAATTTATATGTCATCCAGTCGGTGGCGAAAACCCGGCTGGGCGAGGTGGCGCGCGGGGTTCTGCCTTTTTTGCTGCTGATGTTTCTGGCGGCGTTCGTTTTGTATGTCTGGCCCGATCTGGCCCTGTATATTCCGTTTAAAATGTGACTGTTACTGTGATGAATGTGATGACTCCTGCGGACAAACTCCGCCTGCTTTTGGCGGGCGATGATCTGATCACCATGCCGTGCTGTTTTGATGCGCTGTCGGCAAAACTGATTGAACAGGAAGGATTCGGCCTGACCTTTATGTCCGGTTTTTCGGCCAGTGCGGCGCGAATCGGCGCACCGGACCTTGGCCTGATGTCCTATGGCGAGGTGCTGGATCAGGCGCGCAATATTACCGATGCGGTCGGGATTCCGGTGATTGGCGATGGCGATACCGGATATGGCAATGCGATGAATGTTCGGCGCACGGTGGCCGGATTCGCCAAGGCAGGCTGTGCCGCCGTGATGATCGAGGATCAACTGGCCCCGAAACGGTGCGGCCATACCAAAGGCAAGGAAGTGGTGGGGCGCGACGAGGCGTTTGACCGAATCCGTGCCGCCGTGGATGCACGGGCGGCGGGGGCGGATATCCTGATTCTGGCCCGCACCGATGCCCGGCACGAACATGGCCTGACCGAGGCGATTGACCGGGCGGCGAAATTTGCCGAATTGGGGGCGGACATCTTGTTTGTCGAAGCCCCCAGATCGGTTGAGGAAATGCGCCGGATTTGTGCGGAATTGCCGGGGCCGAAAATGGCCAATATCGTCGAAGGCGGCGAAACGCCGGACCTGACACCCGACGAGTTGACCGAGATCGGCTTTAAAATCGCGGCTTATCCGTTATCGCTGATGGCGGCCGCGATGAAGGCGATGGTTGAAACCCTGCAACGCCTGAAAGCCGGGGAACCGCGGGGGGATATGCTGATGGAATGGGACCAGTTGCGCAGGCGGATCGGGTTTGAGGATTATTACGACATATCGGCGCAATATGTGACGTCAAAACGGGGTTAGCCCGCCATCCCCACACTTTTTCATCCCATGAAAACAATGGGTTGAGGGTAGGGGGCAAAGTTTTTTGCTTTTTTTGCAAAATAGTTCTTGCTTTGTTCTTTTCGCTGTGGCATAACAGAAAAATCAACGGGGCAAATGCGCCCGGACCGAAACCCGCAAGGCATCACGCCTTGCGGGTTTTTGCGTTTGGCGCCAGATGAAAAAGGTGATGATGATGCAACGGCAAAATGGCAGACAGGAGGGCGGGCGCACCCGCAAGACCCTGACCGGCGGATGGAAAAGCCATTACGGAGGCAATCCGCCAAGGCGGTGAACCCGGCCATTGGTCAAGACGCCCGAGTTGCGTCTTGTCGGTGGCAGGGCCTGCCCGGTGTGACCCGATGGCAACCCGGTGTCACCGGGCGGTCCGAAGGCCATGCTGCCACCCGCTGCCACCCGGCATCGCCAGGGCAGGTGGCGGTGGCGGGCAGTGGCGGGTAAGTGGGTCCGGCCATAAGGGAACGGCACATGCCGGGCGGCGGCATGGAGTCCGCCCCGGTTCTTGCCCCGGTCCCTGTCCGGTCCCCGGACCCGGACCCATCCGTCGTACAACCGCTGGCGGACAGTCCCCTTTTCGGTGCCATGCCGCACCCCGAAGGCGGCGCTGTTTCGGTTGCCGGTGATGTTGCCGGGGGCCGAAGCCCCTAGCGTCAGGCTATGGTGCCTGTTTTGTGAGGTCGTTACCCAGTGAAAGGTCCTGATGTGATCATCTAATGGTTGCATTCCCCAGAAAGTTAAATCATTTTTCTTGATATGATTTCGTCTTTTGAGGGAGGCATATTTTGTGGTTGGTTGAAAGTGAAGAAGATCTTGCCGCGTTAGACGAAGAGCGTGCGCTGGTCGCAACGTATGTGGACCTAAATTATGATCCCTCTAAGCTTGAGTGGGTTTTGCAAGCTAGAAGAGGGTTTGACGCGCATGTGGAAGCTGCATGGCACCTGCTTATTCCAATGAACAGGGGCTATGCAGTTAACCAACATGTCAATGCGCAACAATATAATGTGGTTGTTGCAAGGCAAATCATAAAAAACTTGAAATTGATTTTCCATCACTCCCTTGCATTGTATTTCGTGCAGTTAATGACGAGTATTTTTTCTTAAAACTTGGACGTTTAACAAAAGAGAAATTTCTGGAGGAAATTGGAAGGATTTCTGATATTGCTTTAGCATGCCATAATGATGGACCTGCTGATACATTATCTTATCGTGATTATGTAAACCAACAAGTTTGTGTCCATTTGAGGCAAAGGCGACTTCTTAGTGCTGCGAGAAGTGCTATTCCTTCTCTATGTGCTTTGTTGGGAGCTGCTGTAGATTTACGAGATTTGGTGTAAAATTTTTAGCATACAGGACAAAAGAAACCCCCGCGCCATCCCGGCTGCGGGGGTTTCTTTTGTGGTGCCGGCAGAGAGACTCGAACTCCCAACCTTCGGATTACAAATCCGCTGCTCTACCAATTATAGCTATGCCGGCCCAAGCGGCGGCAACATAATCTGTGTCGCGGTTCAATGCAAGACCCGGAAACAGGCGTTGTGCCGCTTTTTTATGTCCTTGTGCGCATTGCCGCGTTGCGGGGTCAGTTTGCCGTCTCTGTCTTGCTGCGAAACAGTTCATAGAGGGCAACGGCGGCGGCATTCGAGACATTGAGGCTTTCGATTCTGTCGGTCATCGGCAGTTTGACCAGAAAATCGCAATTTTCGCGGGTCAGGCGGCGCAAACCGTCGCCTTCGGAGCCCATGACAATGCCGATGCGGCCTTTCAGCTTGGCCTCGGCCAATGTCTGATCCGCTTCGCCATCCATCGCGGCCAGCCAGAAATTGGCGGCCTTGAGGACATCGAGCGTGCGGTTGAGATTGCCCGCATGGATATAGGGCACGGTTTCAAGGGCACCGCTGGCCGATTTGGCGAGAACGCCGGTTTCGGGCGGTGCGTGGCGGTCCGGCACGATCACGGCACAGGCGCCAAAGGCCGCGGCACTGCGCAGAATCGCCCCGACATTGTGCGGGTCGGTGACCTGATCGAGAATCAGGATGGTCGCCTGTTCCGAATCCTGCTGTTCTTCGAGCAATTCCTCGACCGACATCTGGGGCAGGGGGGCGCAATGCATCGCCATGCCCTGATGCACGGTGCCGGGCGGCAACATATCGTCCAGATCGGTGCGGCCCGCACTATCGACCTGAACATCGTTGCGGTCGGCATCGGCGAGCGCGCCCAGAATTTCATCGCGGGTGTTTTCGGTTGCCCAGATGCGGTGAATGGTGCGTTGCGGATTGGCAATTGCCATTAAAACCGGGTGGCGGCCAAACAGAATCAGGCGGGTGGTTTCGCGGGCGATCGAACTGTCGCGGCGGCCCTGTCGCCCGCGACGGGCGGGTTCGCGGCGGGCCGGTTCATCGCCGGAAAAGGCGGCGGGATTGCTGGCATCTGCCTGTCCGCCGCCATGGTCGCGGGAAAAGGAACGGTTTTTATTGCGGCGCGACATCTGGGCGGAAACCTCCAACTCATAACAACTTGAATGCACATTGTTCGTCCCGGTGCGGGACCGGCACCAACATACAGGAAAGGAAATGCGTTTTTGGGATTTTTTTGCTGTTGACAAGGCAGGGCCGCACAACGTATTCCCTCCCTCGCCGCGACGAGGCCGGGGGTAACCCCGACGGCGTTTCGACCCGGAGGAGGGGTGGCAGAGCGGTCAAATGCAGCGGACTGTAAATCCGCCGACTTAGTCTACGCAGGTTCGAATCCTGCCCCCTCCACCACTCTCGCTGCTTGCGAGGTCTCGCAGATGGACGATGCGGGTGTAGCTCAATGGTAGAGCAGAAGCCTTCCAAGCTTACGACGAGGGTTCGATTCCCTTCACCCGCTCCAGTATTTATATTTCGTGTGCCCGTCGGTTTTGCGGTGGGTTCTTACGTTTTTTTGGTTCGGATTAGGATCTGAGGGCAATGGCCAAGGAAAAGTTTGCGCGTACGAAACCGCACGTCAATGTTGGCACGATTGGCCACGTTGACCACGGGAAAACCACGCTGACCGCAGCGATCACCAAAGTTCTCGCCGAGAGCGGTGGCGCGAAGTTTCAAGATTACAGCATGATCGACAAG
>NZ_JAUYHK010000023.1 GCF_030690045.1 Thalassospira sp. | reverse complement strand
GACGGCCCATTGCCCCGCCGGGTGCCTCGAATTGCCCATACGCACAGCGCGCAATTTCTTGCGCCTCTTTCAACTTGCCCAAGAGAGGAAAAACCAAAAGCCCCTCATCGAACAGCGCGGATACAGCAGGTTGATGCAGGCTCGCTATATGCGCGGCCAGTTTTTTGCAAAGATCGTGCAGCTTCACGATTTCTTTTTCAGTCGCAGCCTTTGAAGCGGTCCGGTTTCGGGGCAATTCTTCATCACGCCCGCCATCCGCAATTGACTCAATCATGATCGCCAAACCACGGATTCGGCCCTCTGGCAAGTCAGTCGCGCCGGGAATTGTCCGCAGAGCATCCATCAACTGTTTGGGGTGATCAATAAGAAAGCCATTTTTATCAAACCAATATTTCATGCCCGCGTCCCTTCCAACCGCACCACGTTGCCCGCGCGGCCCTCGGCCAGCCGCGTCACATAGTTGCCCCAAGCTTCCAGCGCGGCCCTTTTTTCGTCGGCATGGTCAAACCGGTTATAGACGCCAGCCACGCCGCGCCGCGTGCCGCTCCGGTGGTTCAAGACGGCCTCAACCACATGCGGGGGAAACCGCAGACCCGCCATCCCGGTTGCCGCCGTGCGCCGCAAATCATGGATTGTGAAAGGCGGGATTTCGATCCGATCCAAACTATCGGCGCGGCCTTCGTTGGCAACCTCGACCATCAGCTTGTCGAGCCGCACCTTGGCGCGCGTGAAGCCCGACACAGGGCTTAGGCCGGTGGTGGCGAACACATACCCGGCTTTCCCGCTGATCCGCTGCACGCCCCCTAGAACGGCGCTAGCGGCCTTCGACAGCGGCACGCTGTGCTCATCGGCATTCTTGACCCGCGCCGCAGGGATGATCCACAGATCGCCCCGCATTTCGCCATCGGTCATTTCCGCGCCCTCGCGCAACCTCTGGCCCGTCAGCAACAGGAATTGATACAGTCGCCCGAAGGGCTGGCCCAATTTTTCGCAAGCACGCCAGAACCAAACTATCTCTTGGTCGGTCAGCACGCGGTCGCGCGACTTCTCAGGCGAAGGCGGCTTGATACCATCGAAGGGCGAGGTTGTGATGATGTCGCGACCCTTGGCCCAAGTCCAAACAGTGCGAAGGTGCGCAAGAAGACGGTTTGCCGTGATCGGGCTTCCCCGGTCAACAATGCCATCCAGC
>NZ_JAUYHK010000021.1 GCF_030690045.1 Thalassospira sp. | reverse complement strand
TCCTCTTGCGGGCACGCCCGTCGCCTTGTCTGTCCATGTAACGCTGCATCATCGCCTCTTTCCTCTGGCCCAAACGCAAAAACCCGCAAGGCACAAGGCCTTGCGGGTTTCGGTCCGGGCGGATTTATCCCCTTGACTTTTCTGTTATGCCACAGCGAAAAGAACAAATCAAGAACTTTTTTCAAAAAATCTGAAAAACTTTCCCCGCGCACCGTATACAGATCAAAAATACTGTAAAAACAATGAGTTGCCTTCCGGGTCACACACCCACATCAATCTGCGTGGTTTTGTGTGGCGTGGTTTCGGCGATCAATTGATCGGCCACCGACAAAAGGGCATCGCGCGGACTCATCCCCGCCTCTATCGCGTGGTTATAGGTCTCGCGTTGGCGGCGCGCGCTGGTGCCGCGTGCAATGATGGTGCGGGCATGTTCAATTTCGGCAACACAGCCAAAATGCTCGGCATCGGGCCGAATCAGATCCAGAATTTCTTCCAGCAAATCAGCATAGGGAACAATTTCAGACCGACCAAAATCAATCAGCCCGGCCTTGTCCCCGGCATCGCTGCCATAACGACAGGCCCGCCAGCGATTCTCGCGCACCAGCATATTGGCATAAATCCGCCAGCGCTGATTATTGCGCCGCAACCGGTACAACATGCGCAAAAGGCATCGGGTCAGGGTGGCAACGCACACCGCATCCTCGACACTGGTGCAAACATCGGCAATCCGCATTTCCAGTGTCGGCCAACGGTCCGAAGGCCGCAAATCCCACCATAATTTGGTGCCGTCTTCGATCACACCGGCATTGATCAGCATATCGACATGGCGGCGATATTCCGCCCATGACCCGAACACTTCGGGCAAACCGGTGCGCGGCAGATTGTCAAACACCGACAGGCGAAAGGTTTGCAGGCCGGTATCGCGCCCGCGCCAGAATGGCGAGGATGTGGTCAAGGCCAAAAGATGCGGCAGGAAATAGGATGCCTGCGCCATCAATTCGATTCGCAGATCGTCATCTTCGATCCCGACATGGACATGCATGCCGCAAATCAGCAACCGTTCAACCACCGTGCGCAAATCACGGGCAATGGTGTTATAACGTTCGCCGTCGGTGTGTTTCTGATTGTCCCATTGCGCAAAAGGATGCGTCGATGCCGCCAGCAACGCCATGTCATAACGGGCGGCAATACCGGACAAAACCGTGCGCAAATGCACAAGCTGGTCCCGTGCCTCGGCGGCGGAATGACAGACTTTGGTGCCGGTTTCAATCTGGCAGCGCATGAATTCACTGGCGACCTGATCGCCCAGTTCCGCCTTGCAGTCTTTCAGGAAACCGGCAGCCGGATCGGCGGCAAGGTCGCGTGTTTCGCGATTCACCAGCCAGAATTCTTCCTCGATCCCGATGCTAAAACCCGGTTCCTGCGCCAAGGCCAAATCAGTCTCTCCTGAGCTTGTAAAGTCCCGGATCGGCGAGGATATCCGCAAAGGCATCGCCAAGGATTTTTGCCCATTTCGCACACCCTTCGTCAGTATCAATCAGATCCTGCCGCAATTCAATCGATACGCAAGGCAAACCGGCGGCTTCCCCATGATGGTCAATCGTATAATCGGCCAGATGTTGCCCCGAATAAGGCTCGTTATCGCCAATCGTCAAACCCGGATTCTGCGCCCGCAACGCCGCCAGCAACGGCACGGGAATGCGATCATCGCGATCCCACAACACCCCGATTTCCCATGGCCTCTCGAACCCCTGGAATACCGGGGTGAAACTGTGAATGGCAATCAGGGCCGGGGTGCGGTGATGGGCATGGAAATATGCAATGCGTTCTTCAATCGCCCCGTGATAGGGCAGGAAAATCTCGCGAATGCGGGCCATCCGGTCGGACGGCGACAGGTTTTTATTGCCCGGCACTACGGTCTGGTCGCTGATTTCAGGCATGCCGGTCGGGTCCCAAAGCTGCCGGTTAACATCCACCACCAACCGCGAATAACCGCCCAGAACCGCCGGGCAGTCAAACCGTTCAACCAGAATTTCCGTAACCTTCTGCGCCCCGATATCCCAACCGATATGCCGTTTGCGTTCCGATTCCGGCAGGCCAAGCGTCCCCAGCGCCGCCGGAATGTCGCGTGAAGCATGATCACAGACAAACAACGCATTTCCGGCACCATCGCCATTGATCACCTTAAACGGGGCGGGATCATCGCGGCTTAACAATTGCCCGGCATGCTGGCTCACGGAACGTCTCCTGATCAATTCAATATATGTTTTTGGCAAAGGGCCGGCCCAACCGATCCCCCACCACAGGCTTTCACCTATCAAGTTGCAGGATTTCTGGCAAGATGCGCCGAAATCCCCTAATGTGGTATGACCAGTTACCGGCTTCTGTATCTGTTCTGGCCTGTCGCCCCGGAGGTGCCAAGTACAATGCCCCATCATCCTGATCCGTCACAGGACATCCCGCCCAAACGCATTGCCGATCAGGTGGCGGAAAAGCTGTTGGCGAAAATCACCAACGGGGTGTTTTTGCCCGGTGAACGCCTGCCCGGCGAACGGCAACTGGCCGAAGACATGAATGTCAGCCGGGTCTCGGTCCGTGCCGCCTTGCAACGTCTTAAAACGCGGGGCTATTTGCGGGCGGTTCAGGGCGGCGGCACCGAAGTTTTATCCTCGACCGGGGTGGAACTGGACACCGCGATGACCGATCTGGTGCGTGGCTCCCTGACCAATTTGCGCGATTTGCAGGAATTGCGCAGCATCCTTGAAAGCTGGGCCGCCCGCCGCGCCGCCGAAAATGCCAGCGATGCCGATATTGAAAATCTGCTGCACATTTATCGGCAGGCCCATGACCCGCGCCGGTCGCCAAAATACCGGGTGGAGGATGACCACCGCCTGCATATGGCGATTGCCAAGGCCAGCGGCAGCATCATCTATTATCACCTGATGAAAATGCTGCATGATGTGCTGCACGCAGCCCTTGATGAAATCCGGTTCAATGCCTTTTCCGGCCCATCCTTTGACCATATGGTGCAGGAGCATCATCACATGATTGTCGCCGCCATTGCCGCCCGCGACCCGGATGCCGCCGAAGCCGCGATGAACCGGCACCTGACCGCCGTTGTCGAACATTTCATCAATGCCGGTCTGGAACGACCCGCCTGACATCCAAAATCAATTCAGGAAACCGCCATGACAGCCCCGTCTCGCCCTTTCTTGCTGCAACTGATGCAGGCCGCCCTTGTCGCCGCCGACCCTGCCGTGCAAATTCCGCGCAACCTGCCCGGCAAGCCCAAAGGCCGAACCATTGTGGTCGGCGCGGGCAAGGCATCGGCCAATATGGCACAGGCATTCGAGAAATGCTGGAACGCACCGGTCGAAGGATTGGTGGTGACCCGCTATGACCATGCCGCCCCGTGCAAAAATATCGAAATTGTCGAGGCCGCCCACCCGGTGCCCGATGCCGCCGGACAAAAAGCCGCCACCCGCATTCTTGAAATTGTGCAGAATGCCGGGCCGGATGATCTGGTGGTCTGCATGATATCGGGCGGCGGGTCGGCCTTGCTGGCCCTGCCCGCACCGGGTATCAGCCTTGAAGACAAACAGACAATCAACAAGGCCCTGCTGCGCAGCGGTGCCACCATCGCCGAAATGAATTGCGTGCGCAAACATCTGTCATCGATCAAGGGCGGGCGACTGGCTGCGGCCTGTGCCCCTGCCAAAATGATCACCTATCTGGTGTCCGATGTGCCCGGCGATGCCCCGACCATCATTGCCTCCGGTCCGACCGTGGGCGACCCGACCAGTCAGGCCCAGGCCCGCGCCATTCTGGCACGCTATAAAATCCCCTGTTCCGAGGCCGTGAATAACATCCTGAATGACCGCGCTTATGAAACCGTCAAACCCGATGATACCTGTTTTGACGGCCATCAGGTGGTGATGCTGGCCCGCCCGCAAGACTCGCTCGAAGCCGCCGCAAAAATCGCCCGCGATCATGGCATAACGCCAGTCATCCTGGGCGATGCGATTGAAGGCGAATCCCGCGATGTTGCCATCATGCACGCCGGAATCGCCCGGCAGGTCGCCCGCCACGGCCAACCGGCGGCAAAACCCTGTGTGTTGTTGTCCGGCGGGGAAACCACGGTAACCGTCACCGGCAAGGGCGGACGCGGCGGACGCAACAGCGAATTTTTGCTGTCGCTGATGATTCAGTTGCGCGACGATCCGGGCTTTGCCGCCCTTGCCATTGATACCGATGGCATTGATGGCAGCGAGGATAATGCCGGGGCCATCATTGAACCGGGATCATGGCGACGCAGTATCAAAACCGGCCTTGATCCCCATGATTTTCTGACCCGCCACGATTCTTACAGCCTGTTTGAAAAAACCGGCGATCTGGTGGTAACCGGCCCGACCCTGACCAATGTCAACGATTTCCGGGCGATATTGATTGAATGAGGGCTATTTCGGCAACCACGGCCTGATCCAGCCCAGCCCGTCTTCGGTCAGGCCATAGGGTTTGTATTCGCAACCGATCCAGCCGTCATACCCAATGCGATCGAGCATATAAAACAGGAACGGGTAATTCATTTCGCCGCTGTCGGGCTCATGGCGGCCCGGCACCCCGGCAATCTGGATATGGCGGATGGCCTCAATATGGCGGTCCAGACGGGCGGCAATGTTTCCGCCGACAATCTGCGCATGGTAAATATCAAATTGCAGGGCCAGATTGGGGTGATCCAGTTCCTGTAAAATCACCGCCGCCTGTTCCACGGAATTTAGCAAATAACCCGGCATATCGACCGGGTTGATCGGCTCGATCAGGATTGTGACCCCGGCCTTGGCGGCTTCATCAGCAGCATAAAGCAAATTATCACAATAAAGCCGCGCCAGATCACCGCTGTTTTCGCCCTTTTGCACCAGCCCCGCCATACAATGGACAAGCGGGCATTCCAGCGCGGTGGCATAATCAAGTGCACGCACCACGGAATCGCGAAATTCGTCCTCGCGCCCCGGACGGCAGGCCAACCCCTTGTCGCCCCGCATTTCATCGCCAAACGGCATGTTAAACAAAATCTGCGTCAGGCCATTATCATCCAGATGGCGTTTCAAATCGGCCATCGGCATGTCATAGGCCCCGATATATTCGACCCCGGAAAACCCGGCAGCAGCCGCCGCCGCAAACCGTTTTTCAAAAGGCCGGTCGGCAAACAGCAAGGACAGATTGGCGGCAAAACGCGGCATGGCTGGACTTCTTTTCTGGCTGATCGGTTGTCACACCGGCATGGTTTCGCAATCCGCCGCCTGCGTCAATCGGCAATCGGGTTTGCCGCCGCTTCGCGGTACAGCCATGCGGCAAAGGTGACGACTTCGGCCTGATTGGGGCCGGTTCCGGTATGCAGCAGATGATGGCTGTAACCTTTCATCACCGGCCCGAAAGGCTGCACCAAAAGACCGGATGCCAGTTCATCCGCCGCCATGACCAGGCTTGAAATCGCAACACCCTGCCCGGCAAGGGCGGCCTGAATGGCATGGGTATCATCGGTGAAACTCAAGCCTGCATGGGTGTTGATGCCCTCGATCCCGGCGATTTTGCACCAACGCACCCATGTCGGCGTCATATCATCTGGGCGCAACCATTCGGCATGCAGCAAGGCACAACGCCGTAAATCCTCGACCACGCGGACATTCAAACGCGGGCTGCATACCGGGGCGAAACGGTCGGCAAACAGGGTTTCCACCTGCAACCCGGGATACGGCCCGGCACCATAACGAATGGCCGCATCGGTGATGCCCGGCTTCAGATCGACCGGGGCGGTTGTGGTATGCAGGCGCAAATGGATATCGGGATGCAATGCCTGAAACCGGGCCAGACGCGGCAACAGCCACTTGGCGGCAAAGGACGGCAAAACCGATACTGTCAGCCCCCGTTGCGCCCGCTGTCCGCGCAGACGGTCAATCGCGGCGGCAAAACCGGCAAACCCATCGCGCAATACCGGAAACAATTCCTGCCCCGCCGGGGTCAGCACCACCTGACGCGGCAATCGATCAAACAGATGTAAGCCCAACGTTTCTTCCAGCAGACGCACCTGATGGCTGATCGCCGTCGGGGTGACGGCCAGTTCGGCGGCTGCGCGCTTGAAACTCAGATGACGGGCAGCGGCCTCAAAAGCGCGCAAAGTGGCAAGGGGCGGCATCATGGATGAATTGTACTCATCTATTGGCTGATCAATTCGATTTTGCCACATGTCATTAAAACAGGCAATTTTTGCATCAAACATCATTCATTACGGATGATTACAGATCATGAATGGAGCTTGTCATGACCACAATCCTGCATATCGACAGTAGCGCACGCCCCGGTCGGTCCGATACACAGGCGCATGGATCCCATACCCGCCGTTTAAGCGCGAAATTCATCGAACACTGGCGCAATTTGCGCCCCGGGGATGACGTGATTTACCGTGATGTCGGCACTCATCCGCCCACACCGGTCAGCGGTGACTGGATACATGCCGCCTTTACCAAACCAGAACAGCGCGAAGACGGGATGCACGCAGTTCTGGCCGAAAGCGACACCCTGATTGATGAATTGTTCCGGGCCGATGTGATTGTCGCCGGGGTGCCGATGTATAATTTTGGCATGCCCGCCCAGATGAAGGCATGGATCGATAACATCGTGCGGGTCGGACGAACATTTGGTTTTGACCGGTCCCGCAAAGATGTACCGTACTGGCCGATGGTCACCGGCGACAAATCCCTTGTTGTGTTATCGGCCCGCGGTGATTTCGGATATGATCCCGGTGGGCGGGTTGCCCATCTGAACCATGTCGAGGCCGGGGTGTGCAGCCCGCTGGAATATATCGGTATCACCGATCATCACACTGCGGCCATCGAATATGATGAATTTGGCGATGATCGCACGGCACAATCAATTGCCCGTGCCGAAGCCAAAACCGCCGAAATCGTCGAACATCTTGTGGCACGACACCGCCAAACCAGCGCCGCCTGATCCCGTCCTTTTCTAATCCACCGGTTGGGATGCGGTCCCGTCTTCTTCGGGGCTGATCCTGCCGGTGATCAGGCGGGCACCCTTTTTCCGGAACACATAGCTCCAGACCCACTGGATCATCACAAGCGACGGCGCACGCAATCCGATCAGGAAATAAATATGCGCAAGCCCCCAAAACCACCATGCCAGCCACCCGCGCAGCTTGAACCCGTTCAGATCAATCACCGCCCGGTGGCGGCCAATAGTCGCAAGGTTTCCGGCATGGCGATAATGAAAGGCCGGGGTCGCCCGCCCGGCCAGATGATCGCGAATACGGCGCCCGACATAGGCCCCCTGTTGCTTGGCCGCCGGGGCAATACCCGGCACAGTCAGGCCATCGCGCCACGCGACATGGGCGGCATCACCAATCACAAAAACATCGGGATGCTCCGGCAGGCTCATATCGGGTTTGGTTTTAATCCTGCCACCCCGGTCGGTTTCCGCCCCGGTCCATGTTCCCAGATGCTCAACCGTCACCCCGGCCCCCCAGATCACATTGGCACTGGGAATGAATTCATCGCCAATCCGTGCCCCGGCCTTTGAAATATCACTGACCGACTGACCAGTGCGGACTTCAACCCCCAGCGATTCCAAAGACCGGCGGGTATAATCGGACAGATCATCGGGAAATGCCGCCAATAGTTTCGGCCCACCTTCGGCCAGAATGATGCGGGCATCACGCGGATCGATGCGGCGAAAATCATGCGACAGGGCCTGTTTCGCCAGTTCGGCAATCGCCCCGGCCATTTCAACGCCGGTCGGACCACCGCCAACCACAATAAAATTCAGATAACGACGGCGCGCCTCGGGATCATCGGTGTTTTCGGCCCGCTCAAACGCCAGCAACAGATTTTTGCGAATTTCGGTGGCTTCGGCGATGGTTTTAAGGCCCGGTGCCGATTTTTCCCACTCATCATGCCCGAAATAGGATGTCCGCGCCCCGGTTGCCAGCACCAGATAATCATAATCCACCCGGCGATCCCCGGCGATGATCTGTTTGCCCGGCAGATCAAGGCCCGTCACCTCACCCATAAAGACCGATACGTTTTTGACCCGGCTGAACATACTGCGGATCGGCCAGGCAATTTCGGCGGGGGACAAATCAGCAGTGGCGACCTGATACAGCAAGGGTTGAAACAGATGATGGTTACGACGGTCGATCAGGACAACATCGACATCCGCCCCGCTCAGTTTTTTCGCCACCGCCAGGCCACCAAATCCGGCCCCGACGATCACGACCCTTGGTTTTTTGGTCATGTTTTCCGTTCTCCATCCTTGCCCGCCCCGCAGATGATCTAGGCAGGACAGGGACTTATGGCAAGATGTTGTGGTTTTCGCGTTCGGAACAAAAGACAGAACCGCCTGTTAGCGTTATAACAGATCAACCCCGTCACCCAGCAGGATAACGCAGATCATGACCACCCCCTTCAGCCTTCACCCGCAACTGGCCGCCGACACCGTTTCTGTCACCGAAGGGCCGCTGTCACATGTGCTTTTAATCAAGGATGCCCGTTATCCGTGGCTTGTTCTGGTGCCCCGCCGGGCGGGGCTGGTTGATTATGATGATCTGAGTGTTTCCGAACGCACCCTTTTGGGGGCAGAATGCGCCATCACATCGGCCAGCCTGAAAAAACTGTTTGCCGCCCCCAAAACCAATGTCGCGATGCTGGGCAATATGGTGCCGCAATTGCATTGCCATGTCATTGCGCGGTTTCGCGATGATGCGGCATGGCCGGGGCCGGTATGGGGTGTTGGCACGGCACGTCCTTATGACGATGCAGAAATGGAAACACGGCTGGTGGCCTTGCGGGCGGAATTAATTCCAGCATTCACCACGGTCTGATTTCAGGGGTTGACGCATATCAAGGCAGACGATTTGGAATAATGCCAAAAAGTCCGGGTAATCACATGAGGCCCGCCATTGCCATGAAAAACGCCCTGCACGAAAAATATGACCTGCGCCTGCCGCGTTATACCAGTTATCCCACGGCACCGCATTTCACCCCGACCGTCAATGGCGAGGTTTATCGTCGCTGGCTTGCTGATCTGGACCCGGCGCAGCCGCTGTCGCTGTATTTCCATGTACCCTATTGCGAGGAAATGTGCTGGTTTTGCGGTTGTAACACCAAAATTACCAAACATTATGCGCCAGTGGGCAGCTATGTCGAAGTGCTGCGCACGGAAATTGGCAATGTGATTGCCGCCCTGCCCGGTCGTTATCAGGTTTCACATATCCATTTTGGTGGCGGCAGCCCAACCATCATGAAAGGCGATGATTTGCGCGCCATCATGGATAATATTCGCGCCGGATATGATGTTTTGCCCGATGCCGAAATTGCCATTGAAATGGACCCACGCACCGCCAATCGCGATTTGATGGATGCGATGCGCGATTGCGGATTTACCCGGTCCAGCATCGGTATTCAGGATTTCAACCCGGTGGTGCAAAAATCCGTCAACCGCGTACAACCATTTGAAATGGTCGCCCAGGTCATTGCCGATTTGCGGGCGCGCAAGATGACCGGCATCAATGTCGATCTGATGTATGGCCTGCCGTATCAGACCACCGAAACCCTGATTGAAACGGTCGATCAGACCGTCACCCTCAACCCGGATCGCCTGTCAGTCTTTGGCTATGCCCATGTGCCGTGGATGAAAAAACACCAAAACCTGATCCCCGAACACGCCCTGCCCGGCACCACCGAACGCTGGGCACAATATGAAACCATCCAGAAACGCCTGTGTGAACATGGTTATGTCGCCATTGGACTGGATCATTTCGCCCGCGCCGATGATGCGATGGCGATTGCCATGCAGGCCGGGCTTTTGCACCGCAATTTTCAAGGTTACACCACCGACCGCGCCGAGGCCCTGATTGGCATGGGACCGTCGGCGATTTCATCGCTGCCGCAAGGATATGCGCAAAATGACCCGGCGCTGGGCCGCTGGAAACGGGCTGTGGTCGATGGCGTTCTGGCGATTGAAAAGGGTATTGCAATTGACAACGAAGATCGACTGCGCCGCGACATCATCAACGAATTGATGTGCCATTTATCGGTCGATGTTGCCGATATTTGCCAGCAACATGGCACATCGCCTGACCGTTTCACCCCGGAAATGGACCGTATCCGCGCCATGATGGTCGATGGTATTGTAAAAGTTAACGACGCAAACATCACCATCACCGAAAGCGGTCGCCCGCTGGTTCGGGCCGTCTGTGCGGCGTTCGATACCTATCTTAACCATGCCCACGGTCGCCATTCGCAGGCGGTCTGAACATCACGGTGCGCTGTTTCAGGCGGAACGGCGCACCGACAAAATCACAATCCCGGAAATCACAATCAGCCCGCCCAACATCTGACCAAGGCTGAGCATCTGATCAAGAATCATCCAGCCAAACAGCAGGGTGGCAATCGGTTCCATATTCATCACCGGCGCATTGCGTGCCATATTCAGACGCGGCACCGAAATGAACAAAACCGAAAACGCCATGCCATACAGAATAACCAGCGTCACCAGCCCGATCCAGCCAGGTACCGCCGATGGCAAAGCCATGCCGCCGGGCACCAGATCGGCCATTCCGGCAACAATCATCGCTACAAACACCACGATCATCGTGAACATGCTGCGCACCGAACCGCGCAACGACGACAATTTATGATCGGTAATCCACAATGCGATGGCAAAGGCCGTCGCCGCCCCCAGCGCAAAGGCAATACCCGGCCACCAATCCGCATTATCGGCGCCAGTGTCAACCAGACGTGCGGGTACATCAAGGGCCAGAACCAGCCCCGACAGAATGAATGCCATCAACAAGGCCGATTGCCATGTCGGCCGCGGCCCGCCCAGCCCCCATGTCAGCAGAGCCAGCAAAATCGGAAAACTGTTGGCTGTCAACAAGGCAAGGGCGACCGGAATGCGTGCCACTGCCGAATACAGACACAGGCTTTGCACCGTGATCAGCAATCCCAACACCAGTTGCCAGCGCCGTGTGCCGACCGGCAAGCGGATGGATTGACGCTGCCAAACCACAAGCCCGATCAGAATCAGCAACGCCACCCCGGACCGGCATAAAATCGCCAACAGCAACCCGGTATCGTTTTCAAAGGCCAGACGGGCGGCAACATGATTGCCCGCAAAGCCGCAGGCCACAGTCATCAGAATCAATACTGCGATGTGGCGCGGGAACAGGGCAGGGCTGGCAAAAGACATGGCAAGATCAACAGACATATTGTTGTTTTAACGATGATAAAGGCAGAAGACCGGAAAGCAGGCCCGGAAACAAGCCCTGTCTGGTGAGGTTTCCTTCACCGACCCGACAGGGCTTGCAATATCAGGTGGTCTCGCAGACCAGTTGCGGGCGGCGATCAAGGTTAGCGCTCCAAAGAGTCAGAACCAATGCCCCGGCCACCAATACCGCCCCAACCCAAGGTGTGGCACCAAGGCCCAGCGGCGATGCTACCACAAGGCCGCCAACCCACGCGCCAATTGCAATACCAAGGTTAAAGGCCGCAATATTCAGGGCCGACGCCACATCCACCCCGCCAGGGCGATGAAGTTTTGCCAGTTGCACGACATAAAGCTGTAAACCGGGCACACTCGCAAAGGACAAAAAACCTAATGCCGCCAGCGTGATGATCGCCAGAACCGGCGAAACCGATGTAAAACTGAAAATCAGCAATACCAGTGCCTGTGCAGCAAACAACCCGGTCAGGGCGCGCACCGGGTCGCGGTCGGCAATGCGCCCGCCGACAAGATTACCCGCCGCAATCGCCAGACCATACAAAACCAGAATCAGGCTGACACGAGATTCGGCAAAGCCGGTAATATCCTGAAGGATCGAGGCCAGATAGGTAAAGGCAACGAATGTGCCGCCATATCCAAGGGCGGTCATGGCAAACACCAGCAATAACCGGCCACTGCCCAGCACCCGCACCTGATCGATCAGACGCGCCGGGGCCGCCCGGTTCAGATTGCCATGCAATAACAGGGCAATCCCGGCAAAGGCAATGACGCCAAGCAGGGACACGCCCCAGAACGTCGCCCGCCAGCCAAAAATCTGCCCGATAAAGGTGCCTAGCGGAACCCCTGTGACAATCGCCACCGTCAGCCCCGTAAACATCATGGCAATGGCCGAAGCCCGTCGGTTTTCCGGCACCAGATCGGCGGCAATCGTCGCCCCGATCGAAAAGAACACCCCGTGCGCAAAGGCCGAGATCACCCGTGCAACCAGCAATATTTCATAACCGGGGCTAAGCGCGGCGGCGGAATTGCCGACAATGAAAAGCCCCATCAGCCCCAATAACAGGGTTTTACGGTTAAGCCGCCCGGTCAAAGCCGTTAGAACCGGCGCACCAAAAGTAACGCCAAGGGCATATACACTGACAATCAGCCCGGCCATCGGCAGGCTGACAGATAAATCATTCGCCACGGTCGGTAACAGTCCGACAATGACGAATTCCGTTGTCCCGATCGCATAAGCCGCGATCGTCAACGCAAAAAGCGCAAGTGGCATTCTCAAATATCTCCGGCCCGCACGGTCTGCGGACAATTGGGTTGTGGGGCCCTCACCCCGATCAATGGCACCCACTATGCCGACGCAGGGCTTGTGCGATAATCCGGATTGCGCGACAAATGCTTTTGAATTTAATTCAAAGCCGGAGGATCAGTTGGATAATCGTGCAGGGGAAATGGAAGTTTTCATCCGTGTGGCGGAGCTTGGCAGTTTTTCCGAAGCGGGTCGCAAACTCCATCTGTCGCCATCGGCAGTCAGCAAGCTCGTCACCCGGATCGAAGATCGGCTTACGACCCGGCTTTTGGTGCGGTCCACCCGTGGATTGCAACTGACACCCGAAGGCGAGATGTATCTGACCCGCGCCCGGCGCGTGATTGATGAAATCGACGATGCCGAACGAACTGTCGCCAGCGGCGGCAAGGCCGCCCCGCGTGGACGGTTACGCATCAATGCCTCGATTGCCTTCGGGATCATGTATGTGCAACCGCTGATCCCGGCCTTTCTGGAACGCTACCCCGAGGTCGAACTGGATTTTTCCCTGACTGACGGGATCATTGATCTACTGGAAGAACGGGCCGATATTGCCATCCGGTCGGGGGCATTGCCCGACTCTTCGCTTAAGGCCCGAAAACTGATCGAAAGTTACCGGATGGTCGTGGCATCCCCCGATTACCTGGTCCGGCACGGCCAGCCAAACCATCCGGACGACCTTGTGGGTCACAATTGTCTGCGGTTTAACTTTCCTTTGCCGTTGAATGAATGGGCGTTTCGCACCCCCGAAACAGGCGAACAATTTAATCGCACGATATCCGGTAATTTCCTGTGCGATAACGGTCCGTCAATGCGCCGGATGTGCCTGTCGGGGCTGGGCATTGCGCGATTGGGCCGGTTTCACGTTCAGGGTGACATCAATGCCGGTACGCTGGTTGAAATCCTGCCCGACTGGAACCCGCGCGATGAACAATTGATCCATGCGGTTTTTGCCGGGCATGAACATCTGGCTGGCCGCATCCGTGCCTTTGTCGATTTTCTGGCAGACAATATTGCCGCTTAGGATGCCAACAGTTCCAGACACCGTTTGGCGATATCCTGCGCCGGATACAGGCGCGGATGATCAAACGGTGTAATGTCACCTTGCAGGGGCCGGGCATATCCGGCATCAAACAGTGCCTGGTGCAAAATCTGGTGGCGCGGGGCGGCAATACCATCGGGCGCATGGATATAAACCCCACCCGGCGCGGCACAGGCCTCGCAACACATCGACACAGAATCCCCCGTAACAATCAGAATATCGGCCAGCGCCAGATAACCGAAATAAGGGTTTTCATCCGCACTGGTCCAGTCATGCAGGCGATAAGTCACCCCTGATTGCGCCAGCATCGCCGCAATCAGAGCCTCATTATCCCTCCCGGTACGACGGCTGGTGGTGACCAGAAGACTGCCGCCGGTTTTCCGGACGGCATCAATCGACCGGTCCATCAGGTCTGTCGCCATAACGGATGTAAACACTGTTCGCTTTGTATTACCGCCCACACTGACCGCAATCAGCGGTTTGGGCAAATTGCCAAAGACCGGGGCCCAATGTTGCGCGGCCTCGTCCAGCCGCGCGTCGGTAATCCGGTGTGCGGCCCCAAAGGTTTCCAGAACATTCGGTGCCGGGTCCATACTGTCATGGGCGGGAACGGCGATCAGGTCAAAATGGCGGATATCACAGTCTGGTCGCATGATCTGACAGATTTTGCTGCGCCCGCCGCTTTGCTTTTTGATCCATCGCGCCACCGGCACAGTCCGCCGCCCGACCGAAATCACCAGATCGGGCCACGGTGCCACAAGACGGGCCCGACTTTCACCGGCAATCCCGATCAGGGTATCGCTCCGCACCATATTGGGCAGACGTGCCAGTTTGGTGTAATTAATATCGATGCGGCGAAACGGCATGTTCATGGCCTCGGCCACACCCATCGCCTGATTGACGTTACCGGCCCGGTCATCGGCCAAAATCCATATCCGGTTCGCCGCATCATTCATGGTTATTGCCCGTTTTTCTGGGCGGCGAATGCGCTTTCACGCAATTTCGACAAGGTGGTCGCGGTTGAAATTGCTTCTTGCGGCAAACGAATTTCAATCACGGCAGCTGTACCACTGTCGCGGCTGCGTTCAAAGGCACCGCGAAATTGCGTCTCATCCGTCACCAGTTCACCATGCACCCCAAACGAGCGGGCCAGTGCAACGAAATCCGGGTTTTTCAACTCGGTCGCGGACACACGGCCCGGATGGCGTTTTTCCTGATGCATGCGAATGGTGCCATACATGCCGTTATTGACGACAATAATGATCGGACGCCCGCCATATTGAACAGCGGTGGCAATTTCATGCTGGGTCATCATAAAACCGCCATCACCGACAAAGCCGATAACCATGCGATCCCGATGCATAATCGATGCCCCGACCGCTGCCGGAATGGAATATCCCATCGCGCCACAGGTCGGTGCCAACTGGGTCCGTGGAGTTTTAAACGGCAAAAACCGATGGACCCAACCGGAAAAATTCCCGGCATCAATTGTCATAATTGCATCATCGGGCATCAGGTCGCGCAAATCACGCACCACCACCCGCATGTCCAGCGATCCTTCGGGCACCACCGCCCCGTCCGGGTCAATAAAACCCAGATAATCGGCGCGGGCGGCCTGTCGCCATGCGGCCCAGTCGCCTTTGACAACCGGGATCTTCCCAATGGCGGCGGCAAATTCGGCCATACCCGACACAATACCAACCGTCGGCGTCCAGACACGGCCTATTTCTTCGGGTTCTGCATGGATATGCAAAACTGTCTGGGTCAGGCAAGCCGGGTTGGGAACTTCGTATCCTTGCGATGGCACTTCGCCAAACCGGGTGCCGATCAACAACAATGTATCGGCTTCGGCCATGCGTTTCGCCAGTTTGGGGCTAAGCGTATAGCCCAGTTCACCAACAAAAACCTCGACCCGGTTATCGACAATATCCTGACGGCGGAATGTCGAACAAACCGGAATATCCCACGCAGACAGAAACGCGGTGATATCGGCGCAGGCCTGGGGTGTCCAACCGCCTCCGCCAATCACGGCCATCGGTTTTTTCGCCTGCGACAAGGATCCAGCCAGGCGTTCCAGATCATTTCGGGCCGGGTTTGCCTGCACCGCCGCATAAGGACGGCCATCGGCAATTTTCACATGATCACGCAACATGTCTTCGGGCAGGGCCAAAACCACCGGCCCCGGACGTCCGGATGTGGCAACGCGAAACGCGCGGGCGACAAATTCGGGGATGCGTTCAGCATTCTCAATCTGGGCAACCCATTTCGCCATCGGGCCGAACATCTGGCGATAATCGATTTCCTGAAAGGCCTCGCGTTCAAACTGATCGCGGGCAACCTGACCAATAAACAGGATCAGGGGCGTTGAATCCTGCCGGGCGGTATGGATGCCGATGCTGGCATTGCACGCACCGGGGCCGCGCGTGACAAAACAAATGCCCGGTTTGCCGGTCAATTTGCCATAGGCCTCGGCCATATTGGCGGCCCCCTGTTCATGGCGGCAGGTGATCAGGTTGATCTCCTCTCCGACATCACAAAAGGCATCGAGAACTTCCAGATAACTTTCGCCCGGAACACACCAGGCGGTGTCGACGCCATGCAGGCGCAACTGGTCAACAAGAATACGTCCGCCATTGCGCAGTTGCGACGCCGGGGCGGCGGTGGGGCTTTGGGAATGGGTGGTCATTATGTTTCTCCATTATGACGTCCTTTTGCCAACCGGGGCATAACGTGGTGGCGCATCCCCGGAACCACGACCAAGCAGGCATGGCCGGGCAAAAAGACATCATGGATTGGTACAGACAAGTCCCTGTTTAATCAAGCACTGGCGCGGCACGCATGCCTCGCGTTATGATCGGTTACATTTTCCGGAAAACCGAAACACTCATGCTTCAAACATCTGCTTCCGCCCGACGCAGCGCCCGCCTTGTTCTGTTGGTCATGCTGATTTTATTACCGGTCACGGTTTGGCTCAGCATGGAATGGCAACGTGAAAGCCAGACAGCCGAAATCGAGGAAGAAAGCCGTAAAAAGCTGGAACTTTATCGGGCCAACCTGCAAGGGGCGCTCAAAGAACATGAATATCTGCCAATCACACTGGCCAGCGACCGCCTGATTTTGTGGCTGGTGGAAAATCCGGATCGCGGGGTGCGGGCCGGGGTCAATCTGTATCTGGAAAAACTTGCCGCCGATAGCGGGGCGTCCGACATCTATTTCATGGATACCGGTGGCCTGACGATTGCGTCAAGCAACTGGAACAGCGAGGCGTCTTTTATCGGACGCAATTTTGCCTTTCGCCCCTATTTCTTGCAGGCCATGAAGGGGGCAACGGCCCATCATTTCGCACTGGGCATCACATCGGGGCAGCCCGGCTATTATATTTCCCATCCGGTGCGCAATTCCAACGGTCGGATCGCCGGGGTGATGGTGGTCAAAACCCATCTGTCGCCGTTGGAAAATCGTTGGGCGCGCAGCAACGAAAATGTTCTGGTCGAGGATGAACACGGCGTTATCATTGTATCATCGCGACCGGAATGGCGTTTTCTCACAATGCGCGGACTGGAACAGGAAGAACGGGCATGGTTGCGGCGATCCCGCAAATATGGCGATGCCCCGTTGCATGGCATGCCAATCACCGATGGTGACTGGCCGGATATCAACAATGTGACGTCGCTAAAATTGCGGCCTGTGCTGCGGACTTACAGCCCGCCGCCCTTTGCCGATGGCGCAATCCGTCCGGTTACCGAAATGCCCCTTGCCCTTGCACATGACGATGTACCGTCCGTCTCCCCCAAACCTGTACGATATCTTGCGGTCAGTGACATCGTGCCCGTGCAAGGATGGCGCATTTACATGTTGACCGACTGGCAGGTACTGGAACAGGCCCGCACAGGAACCGCCCTGATAGCCGGTTCGGCCCATATCATTTTATTTGGCACCATTTTTGTGCTCCTGCTGCGTCGGCGCACCATGCTGGAACAGATCGAGGTGCGCGACTGGTCGCAACGGGAACTGGAACGTCAGGTGCGCCTGCGCACCACCGATCTGATGACCACCAACCAGAGACTGGCACAGGAAATTACCGAACGTCGCCGCACCGAAGATGCCCTGCGCACCGCACAGGCGGAACTGGTGCAGGCCGGAAAACTTGCCGCCTTGGGGCAAATGTCCGCCGGTATTGCCCATGAAATCAATCAGCCCCTGACCGCCATCCGCAGTTATGCCGACAATGCATTGCAATTTTTTGCCCGCGGCAAACCGGAAACGGTTGAACGCAACCTGATCCGGATTTCCGAACTGACCGAACGCATGGGACGAATTACCAACCATCTGAAAACATTCGCCCGGCGCCCCGAATATGACAGCCAGCCGGTCGATCTTGTTCCCGCCATCCACAAGGCAATTGATCTGGTGACCGAAACAGGGCGGGTCGCCGGAACTACGATCCGTTTTCATCCGCCAACTCCCTGCCCGCATATCATTGCCGAAGAAGCCCAGATCGAACAGGTATTTGTCAATCTGTTATCTAATGCCGCTGACGCTAGCCGGGATCATCCCCACCCCGAAATCGAGATTGATGTCACACCCGGCACACAATCTCTTTTGGTGGCTGTGCGCGACAACGGCACCGGCATTTCACCCGACAACATGCAAAAACTGTTTGATCCGTTTTTTACGACCAAGCCGTTTGGCGACGGGCTGGGCCTTGGCCTGTCGATCTGTTATGGCATTGTGCGCAGTTTCGGCGGCACCATGCGCGCCGAAAACAATGAAACGGGCGGGGCCTGTTTTACGGTTGAATTGCGCCAGGCCGACGACATTGCCACCACAACACAAGACGACATCTCGACGCCCGACGATGTGCCTGATAAAACAGCCGATATTCAGGAAGCCCATCACGAAGATGAAGCCGAAATGGCCGTTCATCGCCTGATTGGCCCCTGAAACAACCCGCAACAGCAACAAGGAATGACAGGTGAAATTTCCGGCATATAGCGTTTTGTTCGTCGATGACGATGCCGATGTGCGCGAAGCCGCCCAACAGACGCTGGAACTGGCCGACATTGTGGTTGAATGTTACGGCGAACCGGAAAAGGCACTGTTACGTATCAAGCAGGGTTGGCCAGGGATTCTTGTTACCGATATCCGCATGCCGAAAATGGATGGCATGGCCCTGTTGCAGGCTGCCATCGCCCATGATCCCGAATTGCCGGTCATCCTTGTTACCGGGCATGGCGATGTTGCCACTGCGGTCCGCGCCATGCGCGACGGAGCCTATGATTTTATTGAAAAACCCTTTGCTCCGGATTATTTCGTTGATGTGATGCGCCGGGCGATGGCGCACCGCCATCTGTTATCGGAAAACCGCAATCTGAAGGCCGAACTGGCCAAACATACCGCCAGCGGCACCGGCCTGATCGGTCGCGCACCGTCGATGGAAAAATTACGCGCCCTGATTGGCAATATTGCGGGCACCGACGCTCATGTGATGATCAATGGTGAAACCGGTGCCGGCAAAGAAGTTGTCGCCCGCACCCTGCATGACATATCGGGCCGAACCGGGCCGTTTGTTGCGATCAATTGCGGGGCGATGCCCGAAAACCTGATTGAATCCGAATTATTCGGCCACGAAGCCGGGGCCTTTACCGGAGCCGATCAGAAACGGGTCGGCAAATTTGAATTTGCCGACAAGGGTACGCTGTTTCTCGATGAAATCGAAAGCATGCCACTGTCGTTGCAAGTCAAGCTGTTGCGCGTGCTTCAGGAACGCGCCTTTGAACGGCTGGGCTCGAACAAGGTGCAGGCGATTGATTTGCGGGTGGTTGCAGCCACCAAAATTGATCTGCGCGCCGCTGCGTCGCGCGGTGCCTTCCGCGAGGATTTGTATTACCGCCTGAATGTCGTGCAATTGCACATTCCACCCCTGCGCGACCGCGTTGAAGATATCCCGTTATTGTTCCAGCATTTCATGGAACTGGCAAAGGATCGGTTTGGTCGCGACTTTTCACCGCTTACGGCATCCGAAATCTCGGTTTTGACCCGTCATGACTGGCCCGGCAATGTGCGCGAATTGCGCAATGCCGCCGAACGCCGGGTTTTGGGGCTGGATCTGTTTGCCGATGAGGGCAAAACTACAGCCGACGCCACCGTGCCCCTGCCCCGACAGGTCGAGGCGTTTGAGAAAAACGTCATTTGCGAAGCCTTACGCCAACAAGGCGGAAATGTCACCGCCGTCGTGTCGGTTCTGGGCGTACCACGCAAGACACTTTACGACAAACTTGCCAAATATGACATCGTCCCGGGTAATTTCCGCAATCGTCACAATGATCAACCCGCCAACAGTTAGCATTCTCTGATCTGGGCGGAATTTCGCACATGCTGCGCCGCCGTCATGTATGGAATACCACCCAAATATCCTTTACACTCTCCACGCAATATCAGTTAACAAATTGATATTTCATCATTTATTTTTATTTCCGACTCCCTGCCCGATCTGGCATCAGACTTGCTGTAACAGGAGCAGTGGCATTGACATCATTTTCGGAACCCCGACATAGAGACGGGAAACAAAATCTTGAAGATTTCTGTTCTGATTATGACATTCAACCGCTACTGTGTATGACAGGCGTCCCGGATCAAGAAACCTTAACAGTGGTCGCCGGTCGCAACATTTACGGTATTCCCAGGGAGGAAAGACCAGACATGCTTAAAAACATTTTGAAACGTCACGCCAAAACTGTTGGCGCCGTGACGGCCCTCGCCGCCACGCTGGCGCTGGCACCGGCAGCACAGGCGCAGGACCGTTCCGATTGGCCGACCTCGGTCAAAGTGGGTACGGCATCGCAGGGCGGCACCTATTTCGTTTATGGTGCAGGCTGGGCCAGCCTCGTTCAGGAAATGCTGGGCGTTCCGACATCATCCGAAGTCACCGGTGGCCCAGTCGCCAATATGGCGCTGATCCAAAGCGGTGAACTTGACATGGGCATGGTCACAATGGGCCCGGCTTATGACGGCTGGGTCGGTCAAAGCGAACTGGCACCGGGTGTTCCGATGCACAATGTCCGCGCCACTTTCCCGATGTATCCGACCCCATTCCATAGCGTGACCCTTGAATCGTCAGGCATCACCGATGTTGCCGGTCTGGATGGCAAGCGCGTCAATGTCGGCCCCCGTACCGGCACAGCAGCAGCTTATTGGGCACGTTTCTTTGAAACCCTTGGTATTTCTGCTGATCTGCAATATGGCGGTGCTGCCGATGCCGCCGGACAGCTTCAGGATGGCCTGATTGATGGCTTTGCCTTTGCTGCTGGCATTCCTATTGCCGCTTTCAGCCAGGTTGAAGCCCAAAACGGTGCCAATATTTTCGGTTTCAATGACGAACAGATGATCGAAATTCTGGCTGCCTATCCGTCGGTTACCGAATTCACCATTCCGGCAGGCACCTATTCCAGCATTGATAGCGACATCAAAACCGTCTCGATGGCCAATTTTGGCGTCGCCCACAAGGATCTGTCGGCGGATTTCGTCTACAACGTCATGAAAGTCGTTCTCGACAATAATGACCGTATGCTGCAAATCCACGCAACGGCTGTTGATACCGTGGCTGAAAACTGGAACCAGAATGGTTTCATGTGGTTCCATCCGGGCGCAATCCGGTACTACAAGGAAAAAGGGATCGACATTCCCCTGAACCTGTTGCCGCCTGAATACGAAGACTGATCCTTCATCTTAACTGCCTCGCCTGCCGGAGGATCGCGATACTGATCGCGCCCCGACAGGCGGGGTGTCTCGTTATTCAGTAAATACGGAAAACCGTCATGGCCGAATCCAAGCCCGAAACCGTCGCGGAACGGGTTCTTGCGTCTGGTGTCGATGAAGAACCCGGGGCGCTCGGACGTCCCCTGCGCAGCTGGGAAAGCAAATTCTTTTTTGCTTTTTGCGTTCTCTACACTGTTTTTCACCTGTTGGTGCTCAATCTTTTCCCGCTTGAAACCTGGGCGTTTCGTATCCTTCATGTCGCAGGCGGCCTGATGATCGGCTTGGGTCTGTATGGCTCGATTGCTCCGACGGATGATAGCACCACCCGCAATCCGTCCCTTATTCTTGCCGAACGGGTGATGGCGCTGATTGCCGGTCTTCCCGCACTGTTTGTCACCGCGATTGCGGCCTATGGTCTTTATGAAGTTTTCGGCACACCGGCCAAATTTCCGTCACCGGCACCTTACGAATATTTTGGTCTGGCCCTTGCCGGATCAACAATGGTCGCCATCGGGTCGGGCTGGCTGTTCCGTCCACGTGCCGTTGGTGCGCCGCTTTATGACTGGATTTTGCTGCTCAATACCTTTGCTGCATCGGCCTATCTGATGGCCAATCTGACACCGTGGCAGTTCCGCGCCGGTGTGATGCCAACCCCGGTTGACGCATGGGTTGCTTTTACCGGCATTCTGCTGATCCTTGAAGTCACGCGCCGTGTTGCCGGTCTGGCACTTCTGATTATTTCAGGCCTGTTTGTTGTCTATGGCTTCATCGGTCCATGGTTACCGGGATTCCTGAAACATGGCGGTTATTCCTTCGACCGGTTCTTTACCTATATCTATACCGACAACGGCATTCTGGGCCCGACAACGGCGGTATCATCCACCTACATCATGCTGTTCATCGCCTTTGCCGCCTTTTTGCAGGCTTCAAAGGTTGGCGATTATTTCGTCAATTTCGCCTTTGCCGCCGCCGGTCACAAACGCGGCGGCCCGGCCAAGGTCGCTGTATTCGCCAGCGGCCTGATGGGCATGATCAACGGCACCTCGGCGGGCAATGTGGTTGCCACCGGGTCCCTGACCATTCCGTTGATGAAACGGGTGGGTTACAAGCCGCAAGTCGCAGCATCGGTCGAGGCCGCCGCCTCTTCGGGCGGGCAGATCATGCCGCCGATCATGGGTGCCGGGGCCTTTATCATGGCCGAAGTCACCGGCATTCCCTATACCGACCTGATCGTCGCTGCCATCATTCCGGCTGTGCTGTATTTTGTGTCGGTGTTTCTGGTTGTTGATTTTGAAGCGCAAAAACATAATATGCGCGGGCTCAGCAAATCTGAACTGCCGCAATTCTCCCAACTAATCAAACAGGTTTACCTGTTCCTGCCGATCATCATTCTGGTCGGTGCGCTGTTCATGGGATATTCGGTGATCCGGGCCGGAACACTTGCCTTGATGTCAGCCTTTGTCGTGTCGTGGCTAACGCCACACCGCATGGGTGCGAAAGAAGTCATCGGTGCACTTGACCTGTCGGCACGGATGGCGATCCAGTTGATTGCAGTTTGTGCCTGCGCAGGGATTATCGTTGGTGTCATCGGCCTGACCGGCGTTGGTTTACGGTTTTCGTCGATGTTGCTGGCGATTGCAGAACAAAGTCAGATCATTGCCCTGTTCTTTGCCATGCTGATTTCGATCATGCTGGGCATGGGCATGCCGACCACGGCGGCCTATGCCGTGGCGGCATCGGTGGTCGCACCGGGACTGATCCAACTTGGCATCTCGCCGCTGGTGGCACATTTCTTTGTGTTCTACTATGCGGTGCTGTCGGCGATTACGCCACCAGTTGCTCTTGCTTCCTATGCCGGGGCAGCATTGGCGGGCTCGGAACCGTTGCGCACATCAATCACGTCGTTCCGCATCGGACTATCGGCCTTTATCGTGCCGTTCATGTTTTTCTACAGCCCCAGCCTGCTGATGCAGGGGGACTGGTTCCCGATCATGACGCATGTGATCACAGCCTTGATCGGCATTTATATGCTGTCTGGCGGTATTGTCGGGTATATCTTCAATGCCCGGCTGGCGCTGCCAATCCGCGCCCTTACTTTTGCGGCAGCATTGATGCTGATTACAGGAGGCCTGACCACCGATTTGATCGGGGCAGCCCTGATTGTGGCGGTCTTCCTGCTGCAACGAATCGCGGTCAAACGCGAGACACCGCGCGAAGCCTGAAACGATTCAATCCCGAAAAACCTGCATTTCTGATGCACAAACGGCACTCCTTGAGCGGAGTGCCGTTTTCCTTTGTGCGCTTTGTGCATGGCTGCTGCGCCGGGCACCGACCATTGCCGACTAGGAAAAACAAAAAATCTGTGGATAATAATTACACTTGAATCGTTTCAAATGCGCATTTGGCTGCCAGTCAGATCACAGACAATGCGCCACCCCGACACCAACAACCGGATCGCCTCATGTCCCGTGCTGCCGACGCCTTCAACCCCAAGCGTCTTGCCATTTTGCTGGCCGCCCTGATTGCGACCGCGCCCTTTGCCATTGATACTTATCTGCCTGCCATTCCTGCGATGGCGCGGGATTTTGGTGCACCGATCCATGATATCGAAATTTCCATCAGTACCTTTCTGATCGGCTTTGCCCTGGGGCAACTGATTGGCGGCCCGTTGTCGGACCGCATTGGTCGCCGTCCGGTCGCGATGACGGGGCTTCTGATTTATATTCTTGCCAGTGCCATCATCCTGTCGGTCGAAACCTCCACCAGCCTGAATGTCATGCGCTTTATCCAGGCGATTGGTGGCGGCTTTGCGCTGGTGATTGTCGGGGCATCGGTGCGTGATCTGTATGACGGCAAGGAAGCCGCCCGTATGTTTGCCCTGATCGCCATGATCATGATGATTGCACCGCTGGTGGCGCCGACCATCGGAGCGATCCTGCTGACTTTTTCAACGTGGCGGGCGATTTTTGTCCTGCTGGTGGTTTATGGCAGCATCATGCTGGTGATTGTCTGGTTGAAGTTGCCGGAAACAACACGCTTGCATGTTCGCCATCCCGGCCCGGCCCGGCGTGTTTTATGGACCTATATCGAGGTTCTGAAACAACGTCCGGCCCTTGGCTATCTTTTCGCCCATACCGGGGCCAGTGCGGTGATGTTCAGTTTCCTGACCGACAGCCCGTTTATGTACATTGATTATTTTGGCATGTCCCCTGCCACATTCCCGTGGCTGTTTGGGGCAAATGTCATTGTCATCATCATCTGCAACCGCCTGAACGGCCCGTTACTCAAACGCATGGAATGCCATCAGATTCTGGCGATTGGCGTCGGAGTTCAGCTTGCCGCCACTGTGTTGCTGTTCATTGCCGTTAATCTGTTTGAACCCAATCTATATGCCATCGTGCCACTTGTCATGCTGTCTGTCGGTTTGATCGGCCTGACCGCGCCCAACGCCACTGCCGCCTTTATGCAGTATTTCCCCTATATCGGCGGCACGGCAACCGCCCTGATGGGCACGATCCAGTTTGCCACTGGCGCACTGGCCGGGATTTTCATCGGCCAGATTCATAACGGCACCCTGTTACCCGTGACGGCCTGCATGTTGGGTTTCGGGATTTTTGCCAATCTGATGGTGTATCTGGTTGCCCGTCCGAAACTGACCAGCATCGAACCCGAAACGGAAAGAAAATCCTGATAATACCGCGTGTAACCAGCCTTATTTCCCAACGAACACCGGTTTGCGCTTTTCGATGAAGGCGGTATAACCCTCGCGGAAATCGTCGCTGTCAAAGGCGCGATAGCCCTCGTCGAATTCCGCTGCGTTTAGCGCCCCGCCTTCCAAAAGACGGCTGATCATTTTTTTGTGCAGACGCTGGGTGATCGGTGCCCCTGTGGCAATATGCTTCGCTGTGCGGGTGATTTCATCTTCAAAGGCGTCATCTGTCACCACGCGGGCAACAAAGCCAATGTCGCGTGCCCGTTCTGCACCAAAGGTTTGGCCTTCCAAAAGAATTTCCAGCAATCGCCCCTGCCCCAGCAAATCCAGCATAATTTGCAATTCCGGATAGCCCAGCGTCGCGCCGAGTTTCATCGGCGGCACAGCAAATTTGGCATTGGCCGCGGCAATCCGCAAATCGCACGCCGCCGCCAGCACAAAGGACGCCCCGATGCACGGTCCATCAATAGCTGCAATCACCGGATGCGGGCAGGCCTGAATGGTTTGCAGGGCTTCAGCATGCAACATGCCGTAATCCCGCGCCCGGGCAAAACCATCGCGTTCGCGGACAAATTCATGAATATCGGCTCCAGCCCCAAAACCCGCCCCGCAGCCACCCCGAATAACGATACAGCGCAAATCATCCCGGGCCGCCAGATCGGCCGCCATATTTGCCAACTCACCCCACATCGGTTTGGTCAGGGCATTTTTACGGTCCGGCTGGTTAATGGTAATCGTGGCGATGGCATGGGCGATATCCACCATCAGTCCGCTGTCTTGGGTCATGACACAGGCCTTTCCGTTTAATTCGGCATAGCCATACCGAAATAAACCCAAAATGGTCTTTTGCCAATGCCTTGCATACCTTCCCAATAAAACCAAGAAATCCTGACCATCCGGACAGCGGCTTTTCTTTGCGCTTTGCACAATAAACCGCTAAGAAATGCCGTTCTTTACGCCCAAAAGGAAGTGCTGCCATGTCCACGATCCCTGCATCCTCTGCTCATTGCAGTTATGCTGCAAAAACCGTCGCCCGTATTTTGCTGGATATCGGAGCGGTCAATTTCCGACCGGAAGACCCGTATATCCTGACATCCGGTTGGGCCAGCCCGACCTATATCGATTGTCGCAAGCTGATTTCCTTTCCACGTGCGCGGCGCAAGGTGATCGAACTGGCCGCCCGTCAGATTTCGGATGCCGCCGGATACGAGGCATTTGATGCCGTGGCCGGAGGGGAAACCGCAGGTATCCCCTATTCGGCATGGCTGGCCGATGCGCTGGATTTACCGATGCAATATGTCCGTAAAAAGCCCAAGGGTTTTGGCCGCAAGGCGCGGATTGAAGGCGACATCCACGAAGGCCAGCGCGTACTTCTGGTCGAAGACCTTGCAACAGATGGAGCATCAAAGGTCAATTTCGTCAATGCCATTCGCGAAGCAGGCGGCGAATGCAAACATGCTTTTGTCGTGTTTTTCTATGGTGTGTTTCCCAATGCGCTGGAAAACCTGAAAAAAGACGACATCGAAATGCATTATCTGTGCACATGGCATGATGTTCTGGATGTTGCCCAACAGGGGGGCTATTTCAGCGACGCTGCGGTTAATGGCGTCCGCGATTTTCTGGCCGATCCGATTGGCTGGTCTAAGGCGCATGGCGGCAAGCACGATTGATTGAATCACCATCCGGTATTTTCAGGCACGAACAGATTTGCGCTGTTCGTGCTTTTTTATGTGCCGTCACGCCGTGCCGACATAGCGCTGATAATTTTGGACAAACTCGTCCACCGTGCCCTTGCCAAGCGGCGTGTTGTAATACTGCTTCCAGTAATTCCCAAGCCCCGTAATGTCACTGGCATCGGGCAAGGCCGCGCTGATGCGGACATAACGGATGCGACACATCGCCGTGGCATACGCATTGTTGGTTGCAAGCTGATCGGATTTTCCCGGCTGTGCGGCCAGAAAGGCATCGACCTTTGCCTTCAGATCGGCGCGATAATCCAGAAAATTGGTATAGCAATCATCAAGCGTCGCCGGTTCCATCTGATAGATACCGCGTGCCGGACCACCGCCAATCTGCGTCAGATAGGTGCCCAGCGCACTTTCCTGTGCCGCCGTCCCCATCAGCAAATTTTCAGCCGCCTGTGACCACAGGTCAAGTTTCTGCAAAACCGGACGTATAATTCCTTGCCGCAAATGATCGGGATTGATGCCTGTTGCCATTTGATCCTCCGATGGTTCGGGTTAAACAGCGACCAAAATTCATGCAGGGACATAAGGGCGTTGTCGATGTCCAGAAACATCAAACATTCCAATCGGTAACTTCTTGATTTAAGATTATTGTAATAAACAACACACGTATGCGATGCATTGATGCTTGGTGCTTCACATAGAAAGACGCAACTGGCTGGCTTATGTGAATATATCACCCAAAAATAATACCAAAGTATAGTTAAACAATACCATTCAAGAGACAACCTTTAAGGTTGTGTAATATCTTGCAACAGCATACCGAAAAATGGGGACACCATGACTGATGAACTCCAACGACGTCTCGCCTTTGTCGATTTTGACGATCAGAAACGGGACCATTTAAGAAGAACATGGCCGTATATTGCAAAAAACCTGCCGCAAATCCTTGATGCGTTCTATGTCAAGGTAATGGCCCGCGACGATCTTGCCCGCATCATCGGCAGCAAGGACAAGGTTGGCAGCCTGAAAAAGGCACAAAGCGACCATTGGGAAAAACTGTTTTCCGCCAAATTTGACGACAGTTATTTTGGCGATGTCCGCCGGATTGGCCGGGCACATGAACGCATCGGCCTGACACCCGAAGCCTATGTTTCAGGATATAATTTCATTCTGGGCAAACTGGTTATCATGTTGCATGACGCGTTAAAGCGGGAACGCCATGCAGCTGACATGATCGCCGCCGCATCGACCGCCATTCTTATGGATATGGAACTGGCCATTACGATTTATTACGAAGAAACCCAGAACACCTATCAAAAACGCCTTGCAGATATGTCCGACCAGTTTCAGGCGACTGTTTCAACTGTAGTCAATGCGGTGGCCGCCTCGGCGCAAGACATGGCCAAAGCGGCGGAAAGCCTGGTCAGTAGTGCCGGTGATACCAACGGACAGGTCCAAACCGCCCGATCTGCGGCCGAAGTATCTGCCGACAATGCCAACACGGTTGCCAGTGCCGCAGACGAACTTGATTCGTCAATCCGAGAGATTTCCAGTCAGGTTTCCCGCGCCTCAACCATTTCAGGTGACGTTGAAACCGCTGTAAAATCGACAACGGCAACCATCGAAACCCTGAATAAAGCCGCTACTGAAATCGGTGCAGTTGTGACCCTGATTGATAAAATTGCCAATCAGACTAACCTTCTGGCCCTGAATGCCACGATTGAGGCGGCACGCGCCGGGGATGCAGGCAAAGGCTTTGCCGTGGTCGCCAGCGAGGTAAAAAACCTTGCCAATCAGACGGCCAAGGCCACCGGCGACATCACCGCCCAGATCACGTCGGTTCAACAAAACACCAATGAAGCCGTCACCGCAATCCGCGATGTTGCCAGCCAGATCAGCAATATTGTCGATGCTGTCACCGCTGTTTCGGCCGCGATTGAACAACAAGCCGCAGCAACCGGCGAAATCAGCCAGAATATCAATGGGGTGTCAAACGCCAATCGGGATGTGAACAGCAGTCTGGAACGTGTCAGCACCACTGCTCAGCATACCGGCAGTGTCGCCGATGAAGTACATCGGGCTTCTCAGGCCTTGACCCAGCATTCCGAACAATTGCGCCATGATGTTGATAAATTCGTATCCGGACTGACCAGTACGAACAATTAAAGGCATGTCGGGGCAGCATATGGTGCTGCCCCCCTCCGCCAACGGATCAGCGCAAATTATAAACCACCGGCACCCGCAAGGTGATGCTGTCTTTTTCCATCGTGTCGGGAAAGGGTGGAAAGCGTCGGACGCGATTGATCATTTCTTCGGTTGCGCGATCCAGAATGGCGTTGCCACTGAAATCAACGATTTCCAGCAAGGATACCGACCCGTCACGTTCAATCGTGATCCGGACCATATTCTGACCTTCGATCCCCCGACGGCGGGCAATTGACGGATATTCGCGATATTGCATCAGGGTTTGCAAAACGGAATCCTGATAATTGACATAGGCGGCACTGTTGATGCTGCTGCCACCGCCACTGCCAGTTGCCGAACTCGCTGCCTGACTGCGGACCGTCGTCCCCGATATACCATCAGATTTCGTCGAATCTTCCGGCGCGGCCTTTGACGGGGTCGGGGCCTGTTTTTCCGGCTGCGGAGATGCCATGGCAACTTCCTGTAGCCGGGGCTCCGGTTTGACAACAGGCGGGCGAGGCTTGACCGGAGGTGGGGTGATTTCGCTCAATTGCGTAACCGGTTCAGGCTCCGGTTCTGATTCAACAACCGGTTCGATCACTGGCTCGGGCTCTACAACCGGCTCGGGTTCGACAACAGGTTCCGGTTCGGCTTCGGCCACTTCTTCGACCGGTTCGGGATCTGGTTCCTGAACTTCCTGAATTTCTTCGGGTATTTCGGGATTCTCGGGCGCTTTTTTGCTGTCAGCCTGCTGGGCGGCAGAACTATCGTCCTGAACGTCTGCTTCGCCTTCCACAGCCTGACCGCTGCCCAGTGAAATGCTGATGCTTTGCATGGCTCCTGCCCCCCCCCAACCCGATGGTTGTGGTTCCGGCATGGCCAAGACAATTCCCCCGCCCAGTGTCAGGGCCGTAAGGGCTGTTGCAATCAGGAAGTCTCCGCGCTTTGACATCTTTAGTCCGTTATTCTTCGGGTTCAACGGCGGTCATCAGTTGGACCTTGTCTACGCCCAATACCTGTAACCGTTTTAAAAGTCCGACCACCCGGGTGCCTTCAACCCCGCGATCCGCCCGAATTTCCACCGGTCGCCCGGCATAATCGGTTGGCAGCAGGCTGGAGACATCTTCGATACGCCCCTGAGGCGCATCAACGCCAACCTCGCCGCCCTGCCCCACCCAGATAACCAGTGTATCGGGTGCCTGCGCGGTCGCGGTCGCACTGGCGGGCGGGTCAACATCAAACGGCCCCAGTTTTTGCAAACTGCCCGCAATCATGAAAAAAATCAGCAGCAAGAACACAATATTGATCAGGGGCAACATCGGTTCCTGTTGCGGATCATCATTGACGATCTGGATACGGCGTTTCATTCGATCAGATCCACATTCACAATACCGCCCCGGCCCAGCGCGTCCATCACACTGACCAGTTGCTGAAGCGTCGCCCCATTCACCGGACGAATATAGAATTTCGTCCCGTCGGGCTGTTCGCGCAGCATCGGCACCAGTCGCGTAATCGCAATGACCTCGCCATTCAGGGTTATGCCGCCCGCCTGATCGATTTCAATTGTCATGCTCCGCGTATCGCTTTGTCGGGTCGTGCTGCCATCGCGGATGCTGACCGACATTTCAAACCCGCGCCAGTCCAGAAAACTCGACGCCAGCATGAAAAAAATCAACAAAATGAAAACAACATCAATCAGCGGCGTCAGGCCGATCATCGGCGTGCCGTCGCCCTTTTTCTGGCGAAGATGCATGAGCCTTGCTTATTCCGCTGCGTGTCGCAGTTTGGTGATATTGACCACACCGGGCACCGTTTGTTCCGCCAGTTCGGCACGGTTGACTACAAGGGTACAAACATCTTCCATCACCCCGGCGGCACGGTTGATCATGCTTTGCATCCACATATGCAGGGCGGTTGCCGGGATTGCCACCACCAGACCAATCGCTGTCGTCAGCAACGCCAGCCAGATACCGCCAGACAGCACTGAAGGATCGATGCGGCTTCCGGCACCTTCCATCTGCTGAAAGGCATTGATCATGCCCATAACCGTCCCGAGCAGGCCCAAAAGCGGGCTGAGCACGGCAATGGCCGACATGATGCGCAGACCACCGTTCAAACCGTCAATTTCCTTGCGGGCCCGAGCGGCAATCAAATCGGACGCGGCCTCACGGTTATCGCCATCCCCAACCGGCAGCGACAGCGCAAACAAACCAATGCGTGCCGCCGGATGACGACGGGACGACAACAATTTCTGCGCCTGCACGGCATCGTCATTGACCAGATGGCTTTCCAAAGCAGGAACAAAGCCATCGGCAAAAAGCCCGCGTCGCAAAAAACCGACCAGTTTGTAGAAAAACAGCATCACACCAATCAGGGCAAGAGCCGACAGAACCCAGCCGACAATCCCGGCCCGGTCGATCAGATCATAAAGCGGCAGGGTCGTAATCGCATCGGGCATCCAGCCCGAAGAGACACTCGCTCCCCCATCCCCCAATACACCTGCAGCCGGATTAAGGGTGTCGCTGGCAAGCGGGATCATGTCAGGATCATTGACAGAACTTTGCGCCAAAGTTTCCAGACCGGTTCCCGAACCGCTGGTCAGATCAGAGGCGGAGGGCAAAATTGTTTCAGGCATGGTTCTTCCGATCGCAATAATGATCTGCGCCGGGCTGTCCCGCAACGCAACTAACACTGATTTGCACTTCTTAAAGGAAAGAACCAAAATATGCAATCGCAACTCGGTTGCATTTGCGACATTGCAGTTATACAGCAGAACTGTTCCGAAAAAGACAAACCCCCGAAACCTTGCGGCTTCAGGGGTTTATTGGTGAGCCCGACGGGATTCGAACCTGTGACCCATTGATTAAAAGTCAATTGCTCTACCAACTGAGCTACGGGCCCATTTTCATGGTGTCGGCGTTTTATCGCCGGAACGCCGCAGGGTCAAGCCTGTTCTGCCCTTGCAAGCCAACAAAAATGGCCTCAATCATACCCTTCCGGGATTGCGGCAAAAATAAACCCCCAGAACCTTGCGGTTCCAGGGGTTTATTGGTGAGCCCGACGGGATTCGAACCTGTGACCCATTGATTAAAAGTCAATTGCTCTACCAACTGAGCTACGGGCCCATCGACTGGGTGACGGGCGTTTTAACGGGGGATGTCCGGTGGGTCAACCTCTCATTTTCATATTTTTTACTTTTTGCAGCATCGCACCACAAAGACACCCAAAAATGCGAAAGCCACCCCGATCAGGATGGCTTTCGGTTGTAAAATCAGAGCAGTCCGCGACGGATTACTGGGCGTCGGCGGCAACCTGCATCTTGATGATCTGATCAGGGTCGGCCACCCGGCCATTAGCCCAGGATGCGCCTTTTTTGATCTGATCAACATAATCCATTCCTTCGACCACCTGCCCCCAGACGGTATATTGCCCGTCCAGATGCGGTGCTTCGGCAAAGACGATGAAAAACTGGGAATCCGCACTATCGGGATTTTGCGACCGCGCCATCGAAAGCGTACCGCGCACATGTTTTTCACTGGAAAATTCGGCAGGCAATTTGGTGCCCGATCCACCGGTGCCATCCCCTTTGGGATCGCCACCCTGGGCCATAAATCCCTCGATCACACGATGGAACGCAAGGCCATCATAAAACCCCGCACGGGTCAGTTCCTTGATCCGTTCCACATGCCGCGGGGCAAGGTCGGGACGCAAGGCAATCACAACGCGCCCCTGTTTCAGATCAAGATACAGGGTGTTTTCAAGATCTGCCGCAACCGGGCCGGACTGGGCCTGTGCTTCGTTGCGGATTCCACCGTTGGACATGGTCACACTTCCCAGAACTAAAATAAAAAGAGCAAAAAAACCGATCAGACGCATGGCAAAAGCCGCCTATTCCTTTTCTTGCGCCAGTTTGCGCTGCAAGCTTTGCAACACAACAGGGGGCACAAATTCGGTTACATTACCGCCCAGACGGGCGATTTCCTTGACAAAACGCGACGAGACAAATTGCTGTTTGTCCGACGCCATCAGAAACACTGTTTCAACGCGGGGTGCGAGACGGGCATTCATGCCCGCCATCTGGAATTCATATTCAAAATCCGACACAGCCCGCAGACCACGAATGATGATGGACGAGTCATTTTCCTGTGCAAAATGCATCAGAAGCGACCCGAAAGGTTTGACCACGGTACGGGCGGCAACATCGCCCCCCGCCGCGTCAAGCGATTCCCGCACCAGTTCACATCGTTCCTCGACCGAAAACATCGGTTTTTTGCCGATATTGACCGCCACACCGACAATCAGCTGATCGACAATACGCGTCGCCCGCCGGATGATGTCCATATGGCCCTGGGTCACCGGATCAAAGGTGCCGGGATAAATCCCGACACGGTTATCAGTCGCAGGCTTGTCCGCCATCAATCTTTCCGTTATTCGCCGTTGGGTCCGGTTTCGGTCAGGTTGCCATCATCGGCGGTTTCCAAATCGCTGGCAACGGTCGTTTCATTCTCCGCACCCTCATCGATACCATCTTCGTCGTCACCGGCATCCCCCAGATTGGACAGACGTTCAACCGCCACAACCTTCTCATCATCGGCGGTTCGGAACAGCGTCACCCCCTGCGTCTTGCGTCCGGCGATGCGGATGTCATGGGTCGGCATGCGAATAACCTTGCCACCATTGGTGACCATCATCAATTCGTCGCCTTCTTCGATCACGAAAGATGCCGCGACCAAACCATTGCGTTCCGACATTTCGATATTGGCAAAACCCTGCCCGCCACGACCGGTCACCCGGTATTCATAGGCAGAGGTTCGTTTGCCATACCCGTTTTCAGTCACCGACAGCACAAGCTGATCGCCTGCCAGCAATTCCTGATAACGCTCCGGGGTCAGAACCTCAAACGGCAGATTATCCGACGTAATTTCCTCGCGGCGCAGCTTGCCCGCAATCGACAGATATTCGTCGCGTTCTTCCATCGTCGCGTGGTTGCCATAGATCACCGACATCGCAATCACGTCATCGCCATCGGCCAGACGCACACCGCGCACACCGATCGAATTACGCCCGGTAAAGACGCGGACATCGGCCACCCGGAAACGAATACATTTACCCTGACGGGTAGTCAGGAAAATATCATCGTCATCGGTACAGGTCTGAACCGCAATCAGTTTGTCGCCCCGGTCTTCTTCCAGCTTCATGGCGATCTTGCCATTTGATTTCACATTGACGAAATCAGCCAGACTGTTACGCCGGACATTGCCGGTAGAAGTCGCAAACATGATATGCAGGTTCGGCCATTCTTCCTCGTCGGGCAAGGGCAACACGGTAGTAATGTGTTCACCGTCCGACAAGGGCAACAAATTGACCAAAGCCTTGCCGCGTGATTGTGGCGAACCCAGCGGCAAGCGCCACACCTTGAGTTTGTAAACCAGCCCCAGCGAACTGAAAAACAGCACCGGCGTATGGGTATTGGCAACAAACAGCTTGGAAATAAAATCTTCGTCGCGGGTCGCCATTACCGAACGGCCCTTGCCACCACGGCGCTGGGCGCGATAGGTCGATAACGGCACGCGCTGGATATAACCGCCATGCGAAACGGTCACGACCATTTCTTCACGGGCAATCAGATCTTCGATGTCATGTTCAAATTCGGACTCGACGATTTCCGTACGGCGGTCATTGGCAAACTCATTACGCATTTCCAGAAGTTCGTCCTTCAGGATGGCAAGTTTGCGGTCACGCGACGCCAAAAGATCAAGGAAATCTGTGATCTTTTCGCCAAGTTCGGTCAATTCGGACGCGATCTTTTCGCGTTCCAGACCGGTCAGGCGATGCAGGCGCAGTTCCAGAATGGCACGGGCCTGAGTTTCGGACAGTTTGTAAAAACCGTCATCCGACCCGATCTGGTTGGGATCGGCAATCAGTTCGATCAGCGGAATGATATCGCCCGCCGGCCAGTTGGTTGCCATCAATTGTTCACGTGCCACGGCCGGGTCCGGGGCGTTACGGATCAGCTTGATCACATCGTCGATATTGGCAACCGCAATACCCAGACCGACCAGAACATGGGCACGCTCGCGCGCCTTTTTCAAAAGATAAATGGTGCGTCGGGTAATGACTTCTTCGCGGAATTCCACAAAAGCCTGAATAATTTCCTTCAGGCCCATCAGGATCGGCTTGCCCCGGTTCAGCGCCAGCATATTGACACCGAACGAGGTTTGCAGGGCGGTAAAACGGAATAACTGGTTCAAAACGACATCGCCAACGGCATCGCGTTTGAGTTCGATCACCATGCGGACACCGGAACGGTCAGATTCGTCACGCAGATCCGAAATGCCTTCAAGCTTTTTATCGCGCACCAGATCGGCGATTTTCTCCATCAATGCTGCCTTGTTCACCTGATAGGGAACCTCGGTCACAATGATGGCTTCGCGGCCTGGACGGACTTCCTCGAAATGGGTTTTGGCGCGCATCATAACCGATCCACGCCCCGTCCTGAAGGCAGACAAAATGCCTGAACGGCCCAAAATCAACGCGCCTGTCGGGAAATCAGGCCCCGGCACAAATTCCATCAATTCTTCGATAGTGATATCCGGGTTATCGACATAGGCCATACAGCCATCAATAACTTCGCCCAGATTATGCGGTGGAATATTGGTCGCCATACCCACCGCGATCCCGCCCGCGCCATTGACCAGCATATTGGGATAGCGCGCCGGCAAAACCGCCGGTTCGCGGGTAGTTTCGTCATAGTTGTCGCGGAAATCGACCGTTTCCTTGTCGATATCATCCAGAAGGAAATGCGCGGCCTTGGCCAGACGGGCTTCGGTGTAACGCATGGCCGCAGCCCTGTCGCCATCCATCGAGCCAAAATTGCCCTGACCGTCGATCTGGGGCAGGCGCATCGAGAAACTTTGCGCCATACGTACCATGGCATCGTAAATCGCACTGTCGCCATGCGGGTGGTATTTACCCATCACATCCCCGACGACACGCGCCGATTTGCGATAGGCCTTGTTCCACTCAAAACCACTTTCATACATGGAATACAGAATACGACGATGCACGGGTTTCAGGCCGTCACGCACATCAGGAAGCGCGCGGCTGACGATCACGCTCATCGCGTAATCAAGATAGCTGCGGCGCATTTCGTCTTCAATGGAAACCGGGAAAACATCACGGCTGTCAGGATTGGTCGCTTTGATGGTCAAAGGCCGAGACCTCTTTATAACGCTTAATCAAAAATGATTGAAAGGCCGCAGAACTGAACGCCCCGCAGACTTATGATGCCGGAAAGTATCAGGTTTGCCCGGCACAAACAACAGGGGACAACACCCCCGTTGCCATCAATTCGCAAAATCGTTTATTTTTGTTTTTTATCAACAATATCAACGGTATTTTTCGCCTCTTTCGGACGCGATTTCCGGCGCATTTGCGATGCCGCGATCCCGGTCAGAATAATGATCAGCGCCATGATGCTCGACGGGGCGGGGATTTCCGCCAAAATGACAAAGCCTGTTACCACACCAATCGCAGGCACCAGATAATTGTTAAAGGCGACAAAACTGGCCCCGGCCCGCGCAATCAGCAACAAAATCAAAAACATCGCCAAACCGGTCGGAAACAGTCCCAGATATAGAATGGCATAAAACCCGCCCGCATCCCACGGCATGACCCATGGTTGATCGAGCATCAGGGCAAACGGTATCGTCATCACACTGGCAAAACTCAGGATTACTGCCGCCGACCCGGCCCGTGGCTGGTCGCGAAGATTACGGGCAATCAGGGCGGCAATCGCATAGCAAATTGCCGCCACCAACACCGCCATCTGATAAGGCAGATCACCGCCCAACCCGCCAAGCGTTTCCGGCCCGACCAGCACAATCACGCCAATCGTGCCCAAGATAATGCCGACCACCTTGCCGGTCGTCAGTTTTTCATCATTTGTGACGAAATGCGCCAGCGCCACCGTGGTCAGGGGCACCACCGACATCAGAATCGCCGCCAGACCCGCATTGATTTTGGTTTCGCCATAACTGATCAGGAAAAACGGCACAGCATTGCCCAGCAATCCGACCGCAAAAGCAGAGACCATCGCCCGCCTGCCACGCGGCAATCCATTACCGCGCAGTGCGACAAAAATCCACAAAACCAGCGCACCAATCGCCAATCGCCCGCTTGCCACCACCAGCGGCGAATAGGCATGCACGCCGATTTTGATAAAACTGAAGGAACTGCCCCACATCACGGCAAGCAAGAGCAAAAGCAGATATTCCCGAATTCCCGGACGCGCCATGAAAGGTGCCTATTCTCGCCACAAAGACCGGCCTTAATAGGGCCGGACAAAAGCGTTACGGCCTACTCGAACCAAGATCAAGAAAATACCGGAAAAAAGACCCGCAATTGTCACACCACCACCCGCCTTTTTTGCGTAAAAGGCACCCATCAAAGGACAGCACACGACAACAGCCGGACACAACAGGATTGAAACCATAATCCGCCGCCTTGCGAGAATTCTGACATTCCGGCACATCTTTATTATTGAGAATGATTTGCAGTTGCGCTAAAAGCGTAACAACGACAAAACCACGACATGCGAGCAAACCATGAAATATGTCGATCAGGAACTGACCATCGAAGACATGTTGGCCGATCCGATTGTGCATCACCTGATGCGCTATGACGGTATTACCGAAGCCGATGTCCGCAAGGCGATTTCTCAGGCTACACGCAAACCCCGTTTTCGCGACGCCACCCGCCCCCGCACAGCGACAACAATCCGGCAATGGCCCGCTGCCCCGGCAGGCCACCTTGCCAGTGCAGGCTGATCCAAAATTGCCTCTCATCAGGGGTGATCGTTCAATGCCCAGTCATATTGGTAATCGCTGACCCGTAATCCGCCCTTGAACTGCATCAAAATCGCACGCAGTTCGGGCCGGGCGAAACTCCGTAAATGAGCAATTAAATCGCGGTCACTGCGCCCGAAATCATCGCGATACCAGTCATAAAGCCGTGACAGGATCAAGGCGGTGCCATCTTTATTCAGACGCACCGCACGGGGATGATTGATAAAACCGGTCGCCGCCGCGTCCAGTTGCCGGTCCAGATCACCCCCCGTAAAGACCTTCTGCGCCAGTGCCGGGCACCCGACCGATGCACAATTGACCGCATAGTGAATCCGTGCATCCCGCCAGATCGGGCGTAAAATCCGGTGTTCGATATCATCCAGACTCAGGCTGCGCCCTTCGACCGTCACCAGTTTTTTACCCCACGGCCCCGACGAAAACAAACCGGGGGAAATATCGATATCGCGGATGCTGTGCACCGGGTAGGAATCCAGCACCACCAGCACCGTGACGGCATTATACAGATTGATCCAATAGGCCATCTGTTCACCGCGGTTATGGGTCCCAATCGCAATCGCCGCCATATCGTCGATATAGGCCGCAATTGCGCCCCGGCTTTGCCGCTGTGCTGCGATATAATCAAATGCCGTCGCCCCGGATTCTTGCGGTATCACATGCCGGTCCAACACCGCCTGCCATCGATCATGATTGATTACCCCGTCATTTGTTGCGTCATGTGCTTGCCAGTCCGGCCACAAATCGGCCCTGGGTGCAGCCTGTGCAATGATGGGAAAAGCAATCAGAACCGGCAACAGGATCAGGATTAAACGCGACAACACGGCAATGACCCCGGAGATAAAACAAATATGGTTTCCGCATCATCCCGGTTTCTGCCGCTTCGTCATATCAAAGCACCGTGATGATTGGAAAGATGCACAGAACCGCAAGTTGCGCTATCATAATCCCATGACAACACTTGGCAACCTACAGACCATTCCCGGCAGTGGCGGCCAATTGGGACAGATCGTCGCAATACGCGGCCTGCCACAGACCGGGAGTCCATCGTCGCAAGATGCTTCTGCGGCGGGTGAAGATGTTGTGCCACGGCCCCGCCCTGCAGCGGTCTCCCTGCAACCGTTGGGCAGCGGCCCGGCCTTTCCAGGCTCGACACCCTTCGGTGAAATCACCGCACCGACACCGTTGCTGGGTTCCGCCACGGTTGTTACCGTCATCCAGCAGGTTGATCCACACAGCCTGCCCGATGCTACGCCACCCGACCCGCGCGGCACCACCGAACAACAACGTGATGCCCGTGAACAATTGCCAAAAAATGCCCGCCCGGTAGCGGCATCACCCGACCTTTTGACCCCGCGGGAACAGGAAGTGGTGCGTGAACTGGCGGCGCGGGATGCCAATGTGCGCAGCGAGGAAGAAAGCCATCAGGCCCTTGCCGGGGCCAATGCCGGTATGATCAGCTATAGTTACACCGCCGGTCCCGACGGGCGGCTTTATGCCACCGGCGGCAAGGTCAGCATCCGCGCCTTGCCCGGTCTTGAAGGCATGGCCGCCATTGCCAATCAGGCGGCAATCAGCCGGGCGGCATCGGTGCCGGGCACTTCATCTGCTGATTTCAATGTCGCCAAGGGCGCATCGCGCAATATCAGCGCCATGATCGCCACCCAGGCGATTGCGGCGGCTGAATCCTATCGCGCGGCACTGGGCATTGGCGAAACAACCGGGACCATCAATATCAAATCCTGAAAATCGTTAACGACCTGTCAGGCGTAATGCCAGTAAACCGGGCAACCGGGATCAAATACAGTCACCGGCCCTTCTGCCGTTTCAATCCGTGCCGGGAATACCGCCGCGTCATCGCGTTTCTCCAGCGTGATTGTCGCCTCATTGACCGGCAGGCGGTAAAATTTCGGCCCATTCAGGACGGCAAAAGCCTCCAGCCGGTGCAGGGCATTTTCCTGTTCAAACACATGCGCCAGAAGCTGCACGGTATTGGTCGCGGTGAAACATCCGGCACAGCCACAGGCACTTTCCTTGCGCGCATTGGTGTGCGGTGCTGAATCGGTACCAAGGAAAAACCGTTCATCGCCCGATGTAGCGGCCTTGCGTAGCGCCAGACGGTGTTTTTCACGCTTGGCAACCGGCAGGCAATACATATGCGGATGAATGCCGCCGACCAGAATGGCATTGCGGTTAATGATCAGATGATGGGTGGTGATCGAGGCAGCAACATTGCCACCACTGCCCTGCACAAAGGCAATGCCGTCTTCGGTGGTGATATGTTCCATAATTACCCGCAATTCCGGCAGGCGTTGGTGCAGCGGGGCCAGAATGCGTTCGATAAACACCGCCTCCCGGTCGAAAATATCAATTTCAGGATCGGTGACTTCACCATGCACGCATAGCGGAATGCCAAGTGCGGCCATGCGCTCAAGCACCGGCATTGCCTTGTCAAAATCCCGCACCCCGCTGGCGGAATTGGTCGTCGCCCCGGCGGGATAGAGTTTCAGGGCGGTAATCACCCCGGCTTTGAACCCGGCCTCGACATCATCGGGATCGGTTCCCTCGGTCAGATACAGCGTCATAAGCGGCGTAAAATCATGCCCGGTCGGGATCGCTGCGGTAATCCTGTCACGATAGGCAATCGCATCGACCGTTTTGATCACAGGCGGCACCAGATTGGGCATGATGATCGCACGGGCAAAATGCGCACTGGTTTCCGGAAGAACGGCGCGCAACATGTCGCCATCGCGCAAATGCAAATGCCAGTCATCGGGACGGCGGATGGTAATGCGGGTGGCGGAATTTTCAGACATGGCGGCGACCTCTTTTATTCCGGAAACATCTTGCGCACAGGCGCAAGGGGTAACTAGCAGATCACGCCGGATTTGGAAATTGCAAAGCATTCCAAAACGTCAAAAGGTCAGGCTTTTCAGCCTGACCTTTTCACAATGGGGCGAGTGATGGGACTTGAACCCACGGCCCCCAGAGCCACAATCTGGTGCTCTAACCACCTGAGCTACACCCGCCATCGTGTGGCGCGGTTTTTATCGTTGCCACCCTGCCGCGTCAAGCGGATATTTTGACTTTTTTCGTTTCATGCCTTTGCGCACGACCGGGCAGGCCAATACCCGACCCACCCCAATGAACAACTTGCATCATCGGGAAAATGGCGCGATTAAATCGATTCAATATCGTACAAAGGCCGCCATCCCCCATCGGGATTTCCGCCGGAAAACAGAATAGAAGGAAGACAGCCATGAAATGGGGCGTGATCAGCACAGCCAAGATCGGGACCGACAAGGTCATCCCGGCGATGCAGGAAAGCGACAGGCTGGAAATTCTGGCCATTGCCGGACGGGATTTTGAAAAAACCCGCGCAGTCGCCGAAAAATTGCGCATTCCGCGCGCCTATGGCAGTTATGAAGAGTTGCTGGCTGATCCAACAATCGAGGCGATTTACAATCCCCTGCCCAATCATTTGCATGTCGAATGGACGATCAAGGCACTGGAAGCTGGCAAGCATGTTTTGTGTGAAAAGCCGATTGGGCTTGATACCGCTGATGCCAAACGCCTGATTGCCGCCCGCGATAAAAGCGGCAAACAGGTGTTGGAGGCCTTCATGGTCCGCCATCATCCGCAATGGCAGCACGCCCGCCAGATCGTTGCCAATGGCGAGATCGGCGATGTGACAACGGTCCAAAGCATTTTCACCTATTTCAATGCCGACCCGGATAATGTGCGCAATAAAAAGGATATTGGCGGCGGTGGCTTGCTTGATATCGGCTGTTATTGCGTGGTCGGCCCGCGGTATATTCTGGACCGCGAACCAGTGCGGGTGGTGTCGCTGATCGACAAGGACCCGAAATTTGGCACCGACCGGCTGGCATCGGGCATTCTGGATTTCGGCAGTGGCATTCAGGCCAGCTTTGCCTGCGGAACACAGTCCGCCGCCGTGCAGCGCGTCCATATTCTGGGCACCGAAGGCCGGATTGAAATCATCCTGCCATTCAACGCCGTGCAGGAAAACCCCGCCGTGATCCGGGTGGGCACCCAAAAACAGCCGGGCTTTGACGAAGCCCGCGAAATCAGCTTTCCGGTGTGCAACCAGTATACATTGCAAGGTGAAGCCGCGAGCGCAATTTTTGCCGGGGAAAGCACCGTCGATTACCCGATTGAGGATGCGATCAAAAACATGCAAATCCTTGACGCGCTGGCGCGGTCCTCAAAAACCGGAAGCTGGGAAATGGTGGCATAATCCATTGCGCACTCGTCTAAAAAGGGGCGCTGCGATGCCACAGCGCCCCTTGACTTTTCAGGCTCGCGAAAACGCCTTTTTCATCCGGGCAATCGCCTCGATCATCATTTCCTCGCGCTTGCAAAAACAAAAGCGCACGAAATGGCGGACATCGCCTTTCTGATAAAAGGCCGAAACCGGAATCGCCACCACCCCGGCCGTCTCGATCATATGCTGGCAAAAGGCGACATCATCGCCGTCAAATCCCAAAGGCCGGAAATCGCAGGTGATAAAATAGGTCCCCTGGGACTCCAGCACATCAAAGCCGACTTCTTTCAGGCCTTTCATCAGGAAATCGCGCTTGGCCTGCATCTCGGCGGTGAAGCCGGAAAAATAACTGTCATCCTTGTTCAGGCCATAAGCCACCCCGTACTGCAATCCCGGCGGCACGGTAAAAATCAGGAATTGATGCGCCTTGGCAATCGGTTCCATCAGTTTCGGACAGGCGGTGATATAGCCGACTTTCCAACCGGTCAGGGAAAAGGTTTTACCCGCCGATCCGATGCGAACACAGCGATCACGCATGCCCGGAAATGTCATCAAAGGTCGGTGTTTACGGCCATCAAACACCAGATGTTCATAAACCTCGTCACACAGGGCATAGGCATCATGCTTGATCAAAAGATCGGCGATAAATTGCAATTCATCATCGGAAAACACCTTGGAACAGGGGTTCATCGGCGAATTGATCAATAACAGCTTGGTTTTGTCGGAAAAGGCGGCGGCCAGTTCTTCACGCGGCAATTCCCAGTGCGGCGGGGTGACACGCACCAGTTTGGGAATCCCGCCCGCCAGTTTCACAATCGGCAGGTAACTGTCATAAAGCGGTTCGATCAGCACCACCTCGTCCCCCGGCGCGACAAGGCCCAAAATCACATCGGCCAGTGCCTCGGTCGCGCCTACCGCCACCATGACTTCACGCTTCGGATCGATATCCAGCCCATAAAAACGTTTATTATGATCCGCCACAGCTTCTAGCAGCGCCGGAATACCCATCAAGGGTGGATACTGGTTCGAATGGGTCCTGATGGCATCGGCGGCAGCCTGTCGGATATCGGCGGGGCCATCGGTATCTGGCGCCCCCTGCCCCAGATTAAGGGCGTTGTGCTTTTTCGCCAGTTCGTTCATGACCTCGAAAATGGTGATACCCCCGGATGCAAACAGGGGGTTGCCAATAAAATCCGACATCAAAGCTATCCTTATCTGCTGATCGTGACGCATATTTTCCACACCGGATTCCCGGCGGGCTTGCCTGCATTTTCTTCGTTCTGCCATGTCCGATGGCGCATGACCAGACCCTTATGCACGAGAATGATCCCCTCAAATCCGGACGGCTGCCTTTTTTTTAATCAACATGCCTAAAACACAATCATCGACGAGGCATATTTCACAAAAAAGCCGGGGGTTTTTCTGGGCTTTCGCCACGAGACTCCCTAATATGCGGAAATTGCCCCAAACTGGCACGGGGCATGCTAAAGAACAGTCCGAGTTCCACGCAACTCTCGCACAAGGCAGAGGGCGCTAATGAAAAAGATTGAAGCCATCATCAAGCCGTTCAAGCTTGACGAGGTCAAAGAGGCCCTTCAGGAGATCGGCCTCAAAGGGATTACCGTAACCGAAGCCAAGGGCTTTGGTCGTCAGAAAGGCCATACGGAGCTGTATCGCGGCGCCGAATATGTGGTGGACTTTCTGCCGAAGGTAAAACTGGAAATCGTTGTTGAAGACACGCTGGTTGAGCGTGCGATCGAAGCGATCCAGCAAGCCGCACACACCGGACGTATCGGTGACGGTAAAATCTTCGTTTCCTCGCTTGAGGACGCGATCCGCATACGTACTGGCGAACGGGGTAACGACGCGATCTGATCGGTTGTTATCTGTTTTTTCTGCTCGTCTTGCGTTCACTATTATAGAATTTAAAGGGTTGCATCATGTCTGACGCTGCTTCTGTACTTAAGCTGATCAAAGAAAAAGGCATTCAGTTTGTCGATCTGCGCTTTACCGATTCCAAAGGTAAATGGCAGCACACCGCGCAGGATATCTGCACGATCGACGAAGACGTGTTTGTTGACGGCATCATGTTTGATGGTTCGTCGATTGCGGGCTGGAAAGAGATCAATGAATCAGACATGGTTCTGATGCCCGATCCCTCGACCGCCGTGGTTGATCCGTTTACCGCGCACCCGACCCTGATCCTCATTTGTGACGTCATCGAGCCGTCTACTGGCCAGGGTTACGAGCGTTGCCCGCGTTCGACCGCGAAGCGTGCGCTGGCTTACATGAAATCGACCGGCATTGGCGACACCGCCTATTTCGGTGCCGAACCTGAATTCTTCATGTTCGATGACATCCGCTGGACCACTTCGGGCGACAGCATGGGTTATTCCATCGATTCCGAAGAAGACCCCTATAACACCGGTACCGAATTTGAAGGCGGCAATCGCGGCCACCGTCCGGGACCGAAGGGCGGTTATTTCCCGGTTCCGCCAGTGGATGCCGCCAACGACATCCGTGCCGAGATGGTCAATTACATCAACGAAATGGGCGTGCGTTGCGAAAAGCACCACCATGAAGTTGCGCCGTCACAGCACGAACTGGGCATTGGTTTTGGTACCCTTCTGGAACATGCCGACGCCGTTCAGATCTACAAATACTGCATCCAGATGGTTGCCCATCAGTATGGCAAAACCGCAACCTTCATGCCGAAACCGGTTTTCGGCGACAATGGTTCGGGCATGCATACCCACCAGTCGATCTGGCACGAAGGCAAGCCTTTGTTTGCCGGTAACGGTTATGCCGACCTGTCGGACATGGCGCTGTATTACATCGGCGGCATCATCAAACATGCCAAGGCGCTGAACGCTTTCACCAACCCGACCACCAACAGCTACAAGCGTCTGGTTCCGGGTTTTGAAGCGCCGGTTCTGCTGGCTTATTCAGCCCGCAATCGTTCGGCTTCCTGTCGTATTCCCTACACCGCGTCGCCGAAGGGCAAGCGCGTTGAAATTCGCTTCCCCGATCCGCTTGCCAACCCGTATCTGGCCTTCTCGGCCATGTTGATGGCCGGTCTTGACGGGATCGAAAACAAGATCCATCCGGGCGAAGCCATGGACAAGAACCTCTATGATCTTCCGCCGGAAGAACTCAAGGAAGTTCCGACCGTGTGTGGTTCGTTGCGCGAAGCTCTTCAGAGCCTCGACAAGGATCGCGACTTCCTCAAGAAGGGCGATGTGATGACCGATGATCTGATTGACGCATATATCTCGTTGAAATATGCCGAAGTCATTCGTTTTGAACAGTCACCGCACCCGGTCGAATTCGACATGTATTACAGCGGCTGATCTTTTCCCTGCGAAAAGATTGGATGCGAAAACAAACGCCCGGCCATCTGGCCGGGCGTTTTGCATGAGTGCTTCACCTTGTCGGTGATATCACTGGTGTCAATGCTATGCCTCGCAATCCTGATCATTTTCAAGACCGGGTTGATAAATCCGATAACAACCCTTGCCCGCAAATTTGGCAGCATACATCGCCTTGTCCGCCCGGCGCAGCTGTTCGCTCATATCACAATAACCGCCATCAAAAACCGACAGGCCCAGCGACGCTCCGATATGGCAATCATGGCCTTCCCAGATAAACGGTTCGGACAGGGCGTTCAGAATATCCTGGGCGACTTTTGCCATTTCGGTTTCGCCACCTTTATTAATAAACAGCAATGTGAATTCGTCACCGCCCAGACGGGCGACTTCATCGGCACGCCGCGCCACCCGCACCATACGGCGCGCGGTTTCCGTCAGAACCCAATCGCCTGCCGCATGCCCCATATGGTCATTCAGTTCCTTGAACCCATCCAGATCTAGCAAAAACACCGCTGCAGGGGTTTCGGTACCGCGCAGCACCGATTCACAATGATTGAGTTTCTGCATAAAGCGCGCCCGGTTCGCAAGCCCGGTCAGTTCGTCATTATTGGCCTTGGCATGCAGTTCGCGCGCCGCCATTTTTTGTTTGGTGATGTCGCTGACCCACCACAAGACGGCTTCGCGACCCTCGAATTTGATCGGTTCCAGCGATGTTTTCAGCCAACGGGCTTCTTTCATGCCGGGGCGGCGAATCCGCATTTCGATATCATGCAATTCGCCCAGCATGTCCATTTCCTGAAGACTTTTTTCGCGGTAGCGTTCCGACAGCAAAATGCTGTCACTCGCCGTATCCTCGCCGTCTTCAACCGCCAGCAATTCGTTAAAGCAGCGGTTGCCAAACAGAAATGTGCCATCATCGCGTGCTGAAATGCCAACCCCGACCGGGGCCTTTTGCAAAATATCAATCAGCCGCGACGCTGCCCCGGCCACTTCGGCCTCGGCTTTTTTAAGCGACGTAATATCAACCAGCGACCCGATGGTGCCGCCAATCGCCCCGCTGGGGGCTTTCAGGGTCGAGGCTGCAAAAAGGGCAATGGTTTCCGCGCCATCCCGCTCGAACGTGATTTCGTCGCGGACATGCCCAACCTGCGTCAATAACGGTCTTTCATGGTTGGTCATGACATCATCGAGGGTTTTGGGCGTTACCGCGCTTGATTTCTGGCCGATCACCGATTTTACCGCCTTGCCAATCAAATCGGCAAAAGCCGTATTGCATCGATTGATCACCCCATCGGTATTTTTAAGATAAACCGGAATCGGCAAAACCTCGATCAGATGTTCGATAAAGGATTTATGTTCCGACAGGGCCCGGGCCAGCAAATCGGCACGGCCTTCCTCGCGCAGGCACAGGGCAACCGTCCCACCGGGCCCCACAACCCGGCGCCATGACACCCGATGCCCGTCACACACGAACCCCGGCAAATCGCCAGACATATTTTTGGTGATGTCGGCCAGAGCCTGACGCACACAATCCTGCGCATCGCCAGGCGCAAAATCGGCATTTTTGGCAAGATTGGCCAGAAAATGTTTTAACGATGTGCCGGTTTTGAGAGTCGCCTCAAGCCCGGCCAGCATTTTGACTGCCGCCGGATTGGCATGCAGCAGGGTATGATCGGCTGACGACAGCAAAATAATGCCGTCGCGGCTCAGACCTGCGGTCGCAATAATTTCAGGAGTAACCGACAATGCACAAACAACGCTCCCTGCGGGTGCGCTCCCTTTTTTAACAGCTTGTGCTCTGTCCCGATGATAACCGTCTTTGCGGTCTTCATTAATGTCATATCTGTCCGGATATGTTCCGATACAATATGGTTATGTCACTATCCTTACAGACAAGCGACGTCAATGGTCTGTTTTCGGTTCGGTCGCCAGATCGATATATCCACGGTCAATGCAATGTTCCAGTTCACGCGATGCCGCCAGAATTTCCTGATAGGCCTCACGCAATTCGCGTAATTTGATGACTTCATCGGTTGTCGGATGACGGGTTTTGCCATCTCCCACCATCTGAAATGCATATTGCAGATATTCTGACCGCAATCTTGCCACCGACACAATCAGCGGCAGGACATCATCCACCGTCAGTCTGGGAATGGCAGGTCCGATGACTTCATGGTTTACCTCGCGCAGGACATGCTCCATGGCAATCGTAAACCGGCTTTTGGCGCGGACAGTATCTTGCGTCATCCTGACCTCCTTCTATATCCCACAGGTATTTGTTATCTGTACCTTATCCTACCTCTTGTTACCCGGCGAGAGAACTGTTTTCGGATCAGACCGGACAATCAGCCCCCTTGATCGCACCGGCAATCAGGGATAGAGCATAAACATCTTCACAACTCCCACCAAAGGAAGTTCCCCAAATGCAAGCACGGGTAAAATGGCTGGAAAATCTGACATTTGTTGGCACCAGCGGCAGTGGCCACGGTATCATTATGGACGGCGACCGCGAAAATGGCGCAGGTCCCAGCCCAATGGAAATGCTGTTGCTTGGTCTGGCCGGATGTTCGTCGATTGATGTCGTGCATATCCTTAAAAAAGGCCGCGAAAACGTTCTGGATGTCGAGGCCGAGGTTTCTGCTGAACGCGCCGAAACCGACCCCAAGGTTTTTACCAAAATTCATCTGCATTTCAAGGCACGCGGCGATAACCTGAACGAAACCAAATTGGCGCGTGCGGTTGAATTGTCGGCGGAAAAATATTGTTCGGCATCGATCATGTTATCAAAGGCCTGCGACATCACCCATAGCTGGGAAATCCTCTCATAGGCACCTCGCATATGGACGGCAAGGTTCGGCCCGTACGTAACAGGACAGGAAATATCCGATGGCTCTTTTTGGTTTCAAAAGCAGACTGGCGATCCTCGCCCTGACGACGACCCTTGCCGCCTGTGGCGATACCCCGGTGAGACATGACCCGCCCCCCGGCGGCATTGCCACGCCCGATGCAGGGGTGGATTTTGACACCTACGTCGTGCAAAGCCGCACGATCCTTACGGACCGCCTGCGCGATCTGCGCTTTTCCCCCGAAGGTCGGCCCTTTGGCAATTACAGTCTTGAAGAAGTTGTCGATCTGCGCGCCCCCAATACCGTGAAACCGGATGAGGGGCGCTGCGCAGGGGAAACCGGCACCCGTGAACAGGGCGAAGGGGTTGGTTTTTTGCTGGTGCATGGCTTGTCCGACGGGCCTTATTTGATGACCGATATCCGCGATTCCCTGCATGATGCCTTTCCCTGTTCCACACTGCATAGTGTGATTTTGCCCGGTCATGGCACGGTGCCGGGCGACCTTAAAAAGGTCGATCATGACGCATGGCGGGCCACGGTACGCTATGGCATGAACAGTTTTGACAGCAACATCGACACCATCATTCCGGTGGGATATTCGATGGGGGCCGCCCTGATTACCCGCGATTATGCCGATATCAGCAATGGTCGCCGGGCATCCTCCCTGATCCTGCTGGCCCCCGGTTTTGCAGCACGCAGCGATATGGCGTGGCTAACACCTTATGTCCGTTATGTGCAATCCTATGTCGGCACCGACGAAGATCGCGATGCCGCCAAATATGAATCACTGGCGATGAATGCCGCCGCCGAATTTCATCTTCTGACCACCCCCTTTCGCGACGACAGTCTGCCGAATGTCGACATTCCGGTGTTTATGGCCGTCAGTTCCGATGACCGCACCATTCAGCCCGATCTTGCCACGCAGTTTTTTTGCAACAAGGTCGTAAACCCGCAGCGTCAGATGATCTGGTATCAGGGGGTCGAACCCGATATCGCCAATCAGCCTGTATGCGATGGCATTGATGTGATTGACTCGCCCAATGACACTTGGCGCACCCTGAACCATGCCCACACCGCCATGACAATGCGCCCGGAAAACCCGCATTACGGCCTTGATGGCCTTTATCGCAATTGTACCCATTACGAAGAAGCGGATTTGCGCGCCACCTGCCAGTCCGATAGCGAAAACACGGTTTATGGCGAGTTGAACCTTAAGGATTCTGCCACACCGGGCACCTTGCGACGCGGGACTTTCAACCCCGATTTTGGTGGCATGATGGGCAAGATGGTGGTTTTCATCAAACAGTCACTGGCCCCGGATGCCTGACCTGCGCCATCACAAACAAGGCAACATAATATCGCGAAAGGTTGCGCGTGACGCCGTTTGACATCCACCATTGCGACGCCGATCCGGCCCAGACGGGACGCAACGTCAGACTGCGCTATGGTATTCACACGCCACCGCAGGCCACCGGCCATGTCCTGATTTTGCAGGGACGGGCCGAATTCATTGAACGGTATGACGAAACGGCGGTTGAACTGGCCGAACGGGGTTTGGGCTGTGTGACTTTTGATTTTCGTGGTCAGGGTGGTTCTGCCCGCGAAGTGGCTGACCGCAATATGGGCTATGTCGCCGATATCAGCCATTATGTGGCCGACGCCCATGCCATTCTGACCCATATCCATGATCATCATGGCCTTGCCTGCGACATGGTGATGACCCATTCGACCGGCGGGCTGGTCGGGCTGGAAATTTTGCACCAAAACCCCGGTCGTTTTGCCTCTGCCCTGATGATCGCACCGTTTTTCGGGCTGGGCGGGGCCGACTGGATGGCCATTCTGGCGCAATTTATATCGGGCGGGTTGTGCCGTTATGGCTTTGATCGCCAATTCCTGCCCGGACAGCGGTTGTTATCGCCCTTGCAGCCCTATAATGACAATAACCTGCTGACATCGGATCGCGGACGCTATGACCGCAATGTCGCCTGTTTACAGGCCAACCCGGATTTGATGATTGGCGGGGTGTCTGCCGGATGGCTGGATGCCTGTTTCCGCGCCCAGGCGATGCTAGGGGACCGGGTGTCACCCGATGCGGCCTTACCGCCCGTCTCGATCCTGCTGGCCGAAAAGGATCAGGTGGTCAATAACCGTGTCACCCGCGATCTGTTTGCCGGTCATCCCGGTGTGCAGATACATGACATCCCCAATTCCCGTCATGAAATCCTTCAGGAACGCGACGATATCCGCGCCCGGTTCTGGCACCATTTTGACGACCATCTGCGGCAATATCATCCGGCATGGACAACAACACCGGATAACTGATCAAGTTTCGCAAGCAACCGTGCCCTGGTATCGACATCGACAAAGGAAGCCTCAAGGGCGGTGCGGGTGATGCCGGTCAATTGCGCGTCGTCAAAGCCAAACACATCCTGCGCACGTTGATATTCTGCGGCCAAAGTCGTGTGGAAAAACGGTGGGTCATCCGACCCCAAAGTGACCCTGACCCCTGCATCATAAAGCCTGCGCAAAGGATGGGCGGCATAATCGGGATAAACCGACAACGCGATATTGGACCCCGGACAGACTTCCAAAACAATGCCGCGCTTCGCCAGGGTTTCAACCAGTTTCGGGTCTTCGATGGACCGGACCCCGTGGCCGATCCGGGTGACAGGCAGTTTATCAATGGCATCCCACACGCTTTGCGGTCCTTCGACCTCGCCCGCATGGGTGGTGCAACCCAGCCCGCCATCGGCGGCAATTTTATAGGCCTGATAAAAGGCTTCCTGCGAATACAGGCTTTCATTGCCGCCCATGCCAAAACCAACCACAAAGGGATGCCCGCAATCGACCGACTGTTGCGCCACCCGTACGGCCAGATCCGGCCCCATATGGCGGACACAGGTCATGATGATGCGGCCCATGATGCCGCTGTGCTTTTCGGCCCGCTCAATCCCGTCGGCGACACCTTGCAAATGATCGTCGAATGACAATCCGGCTTCGGCGGCATGGGACGGGGAACAGAAAATCTCGACATACAACGCGCCGATTTTCGCCTGTTCGGTCAGATAGCTGTATGTCAGATCGGCATAATCCTGCCGGGTGCAAATCGCCCGGCTGGCCCCGTCGAAACTGTTTAAAAATTCGGTGAAATTCGACCAGACATACCGATCATTGGCATCAAACAAACCGGCATCAAGCGTGATATTGTTGCGCACGGCAAACATCCGCACCAGATCAGGCGTTGCCGCCCCTTCCATATGCAGATGCAGTTCGGCCTTGGGGATATGCAATGTCATGATGACGATCCGGGCTAAAAAACAATCATTCCTTCTAGCCCGAAGCCTTCACAGCGTCACCTTTTTTACGCCGCAGCAAATTCTTTGATGCCAGTACCGCGCCGCCGACAATCAACAGGCAGCCAATCACAACGCTGATCGTCGCCTCTGCCCGGCCAAAAAGGATCAGCAAAATCGTGCTGAGCAAGGGGGCGGCATAGGATGAGACACCCAGAACCTGAATATCGCCGTGTTTGGTGCCGTAATCCCAGACAAAAAACGCCACCCCGACCGGGCCGAGGCCCAGCCCCAAGATCGCCAGCCATTGCCGTGCATCGGGCATCATCCAGATTTCCAGCAGACCGTGGGTGACAAAACCCAAAATCGCCGCCCCGGCACAAAAGCCGCAGACCGCCTCGACCGGCACCTTGCCATAACGGCGGTTCAGCACCGAATAGCCCGACCAGACCAGCGAACAGACAATCGCCGCACCATATCCCAGCGCAAAGGCCGGATCGAAGGCCAGACCGCGCCCCTTGCTGACCAGCACCACCGCCCCGGCAAGGCCCAAAACCGCCCCGGCCACATGATACCAGCGTAATTTTTCACCGGGCAAAAGGGCGGAAAACAGCACGATGAATAACGGCCATAAATAGGCGATCAGACTGGCATCAACCGCAGGCGCATTGGCCAGCGCCACGAAATAAAAGAAATGATAGCCAAACAGCCCGCCGACACCCAAAACCCAGGCACCAACCGGCTGACGAAAGGCGGCGAAGGCCGCCACACCACGCCGGGATATCCACATCGCACTAAAAATCGCCGCCACGCCAAAACACAGGCTGACCAGTTGAAACGGTGGGATATTGCTGACTTCGGTAGTGAAAAGGGCCAACAGCGCCCACAACAATACGGCGATGGTGCCAATCAGGGTGGCGCGGGTACGGGGATCAATCAGCGGCATAAAAATGTTCCGGTATTATCAACAATAATAACCGTAATTTACCCTGCGCCGGTCAGATCGTCTGTGCCGAAACTCCTGATCGCGGGATAATCCCTTGCCGGGTCTGTTGGCGCAAGGCGCGGGGCGACAGGCCAAAGCGCCGGACAAAGGCGCGGGAAAACGCACTTTGATCCTGAAATCCGGCCAGCATGGCGACGTCGCCCAATGCCATCATATGATGCGGATCGCACAACACATCATGGGCCAGACGCAATCGCTGTTCCGCCATCCAGCGCATCGGCGTTGTGCCCAGATAGCGCCCAAACGCCGCAAACAGCGCACTTTCCGACAGGGCCGCAATCCGCGCCATATCGCCCACCGTCACCGGATCGGCCAGCCGCGCCGACGCCCAGCGCAACAGACGATCCAGCCGGGGCGGCAAATGATCGGGTATCGGCGATGCGGCCAAACCCGATATTTGCGGCTCGGCCCCGGATAATAAATCGCACAAAAACCCGGTCATTTCCGGGCCATCAAAGGCCTGATCCTGCAAACCGGTCACATCCCCCATCCGGATCGGACGCAAGGTGCTGGCCTGCAAATAAGGCACCCGTCCGGCGCGGCACCACAGGGCTTCGATCCCGCTATCGGCTGCCAACCGGATATCGATATCGAGCACCAGAAACCGGTTCATCCCCTCGGCGCGAAAGGCATGGCGGTCGCCCGCCGGGATAAAGGCAATCTGGCGTCCTGCCACCTGCCCGCCGCGGCCCTCGATTTCAAGGTCAAGCGCGCCGTGATCGGCCACAATCACCTGATGAAAATCATCATGGCTGTGGCTGGCGGCTTCGGCGCGGTAATGACGGAAACTTGATCGCATGGGGTGCGGCCCTGATAAAACACAAGAACACACCCTATCGCAGGCCATTGCCAAACGACAATTACAATTGACGGGCCGCAACCGCCCGAAACCGTGCCGGGGTGATGCCGGTAAAGGCCACAAAGCGGGTGGTCAGATGCGACTGGCTGGAAAAACCGCAGGCCACGGCAATTTCCGCCAGCGGCATATCGCCGGTCCGCATCAGGTCGCGGGCCTTTTCAATCCGGCGGCGCAAGACATACCGATGCGGGGCCTCGCCCACCGATTGCCGGAACATCCGGGCAAAGTGAAAGGGGCTGAGTTGTGCCTGTGCGGCCAGTTGTTCCAGCGACAAGGACTGATCCAGATTGGCCTCGATATAATCGACAATCCGGCGTTTGACTCCCTGTGCCAGTCCGCCACGTGACATCAGGCGGATTTGGCCGCGTGTGCTGTATTGGCCCAGCAAATGGCCCAGCAACATCTGCCCGGCCGATGATACCGTCATGCGGTCCGCCGGGGCGTGCCAGTCCAGCGGCAGGATGGCATGGCGCACGGTGGTTTCAATCAGCGGATCGACGAAAAAGGTTTTTTCATCCAGCACCACCGAGGAGGGATCGATATCGAGCGTTTCAACAACGGCGCGGTCCCAGGCAGCGGTCGGGATATAGAGATGCAACAATTCGACCTCGCCGCGCACCAGCCAGTCCGATGTGACATGGGCGGGCATCAGGCAACAGCGGCCCGGCCCGCCGCCCGATAGCGGATCCGCGCCGATCTGACGGCGGATTTCCGTCCCGCCATTGACATAGAGGCTGAGCGTATGGTGATCGGGGTCGTCATAGCGGGTATGGATATCGGCCTTGCGCCGCCAGTGCGCCGCCGATACCGCATCGCCAAAATCGCCCGCCGATACCAGCTTGGCATCGCCGATCAGCTGGTTAAAGACCTCGTAATTTTCGTATCGCCCGCCCGACATGGTTTCACTTGCCGTTAAAATATCCGGTCCCCATCTTCGCACCGGCCCCGATGATTTGCAAAGGATGCATTCCATCGCCCGGACCCTTGCCGCCTGTTTTTGCGCAAGATTGTGATAAAGCCCGCAAGAGCGTGAAAGCCAGCAGGCCCGCCACAGGCTATACCGGCATCATCCTTGTATTCGTGCCGGAGATAATGCCTGACATGACCGCCCTGTTATTTGCCATTGTGACGTTTTGCTGGGGCTTTACCTGGTATGCGATCAAACTTCAGATCGGGCCGGTTCCGATTGAAATTTCCATTTTTTACCGGTTTGCGCTGGCCGCCATTTTGATGGCGGGCGGGCTGGTCTTGCTGCGCAAATGGCGGCCGCTGGACTGGCGGGTGCATCCGTGGATCGCCTTGATGGGATGCGGTCTGTTCGGGGTGAATTTCATCCTGATGTACAGTGCCACCGCTTATATCGCCAGCGGCATCGTCGCCGTGGTTTTTACAACATCGACCCTGTTTAACGCACTGGGCAACTGGATATTTTACCGCAAGAATCCCGGCTGGCGCTTTGCGCTCGGCGCGGCTTTCGGGTTGGGTGGAATCGGCTGTCTGTTTGCCAATCAGCTTGCCGCCCTGTCCCATAATCCGCAGGCGGTGATCGGTCTGTTGCTGGCGCTTGGCGGGACGGCCTGTTTTTCCACCGGCAATCTGGTTTCGGTGAAATTGCAAAGCCTGAATGTGCCGATGCGCGATGCCGTGGCACGCGGCATGTTTTATGGGGCGGCGTTGCTGTTTGTTTTTGCCCTGCTGCGCGGCAAGGCACCGGTGATGCCCGATGATCCGGTTTATATTGCCGCCCTGCTGTATCTGACCATTCCCGGATCGATCATTGCCTTTGTCGCCTATCTTGCCCTTGTCGGGCGGGTCGGGGTTGGCCGGGCGGCCTATGTCACCGTGCTGTTTCCGGTGGTGGCCCTGACGGTATCGACTTATCTGGAAGGGTATCAATGGACCCTGACCGGAGCCAGCGGGCTGTTATTGATTTTGCTGGGCAATATTTCGATCTTTGCCCGCCTGCCCCGCCGTAAAATCACCGCCCCGGCCATTTGATCCCTGTGGGCCGGGGTACAGGTCCGAATCTGGCCAGCGGACCTGGGGCCCCTGCCCTAAACTGTGGCAATTGCAGTTCAGGGACATTCTTCATGACACATATCAGCCGCCCGAACCCCGACCCGACAATGGCCGCACAGGACTGGCTTTTGTTGATTCTGTTATCGTTTTTATGGGGCGGGTCATTTTTCTTTACCGAAATCGCCCTGCGCGAATTGCCGCCCTTTACCCTTGTTCTGGGCCGCGTCAGCCATGCCGCCCTGATCCTGTGGTGGATTGTCATGTTGCGCCGCCTTGCCCTGCCGCGGGACCGGCGCATCTGGCTTGGGTTTCTGATCATGGGTTTTTTGAACAATCTGGTGCCGTTTTCGCTGATTGTCTGGGGACAAACCCATATCGCCAGCGGCCTTGCCGCCATTCTCAATGCCACGACACCGTTATTCACCATTCTGGTCGCCCATCTGGCGACCCGTGATGAAAAACTGACCCGCAACCGCGCCATCGGCATCATCACCGGCATGATCGGGGTGGCGATTGTTCTGGGGCCGGACAGTTTCAAAACCGCCGATCTGGCCGGGTCCCTCGCGGTTCTGGCTGCCGCCCTGTCTTATGGTTGTGCCGCGGTATTTGGCCGCCGGTTTCGCGATGTACCGCCCCTGATTACCGCCGCCGGACAGGTCAGCGCCAGCACCGTGATGCTGATCCCGCTATGTGTGTTGATTGATGCGCCGTGGCGCTTGCCGATGCCCGGCATGGCAACGATTCTTGCGGTGTTTGGCATTGCGGTTTTTTCAACAGCGCTGGCCTATGTGATTTATTTTCGGCTGTTGCAACGGGCCGGGGCGCGCAATCTGTCGCTGGTGACGTTTCTGATTCCGGTCAGCGCCATATTGCTTGGCGTCAGTTTTCTGGGTGAAATTCTGCTGCCCCGGCATCTTTATGGCATGGCGGTGATCGGGCTTGCACTTGCGGTTATTGACGGGCGATTGCGGCATGCCATCACCCGGTTTTGTGGCAGATTTTCCTTTTCCTGGGGACGGTGAATGGATAGGGTGCTGCGCACAGATGCTATGAAGCAGATCACACCCGGATACAGGAAGACGATATGAGCGACGTGAAAGACAGCAACGGCACCGAATTGAATGACGGTGATTCCGTCACCCTGATCAAGGACCTCAAGGTCAAGGGCACGTCCACGACGCTCAAACGCGGCACGGTGATGAAGAATGTCCGCCTGACCAACAAGGACAGCGAAGTGGAATGCCGCAACGGCAAAACCACGATTGTCCTGAAAACCGAATTTCTGAAAAAGGCATAGGCTGTTTTCGCATCCTGCTGCCCCCTCCTGCCCGCCAGATACCGCAAAAATGAGGGCCATCAGGCCCCCGCAAGATTTTTGAAAAAAGTTCTTGATTTGTTCTTTTAGCTGTGGCATAAGAGAAAAATCAACGGGACAATTACGCCCGGACAAACCCGCAAAGCCTTGTGCCTTGCGGGTTTTTGCGTTTGGCGGCAATGGAAAGAGGCAACGATGATGCAGCGGCATAAAAACAGACAGACCGGAAGGCACCCCCACCGGACCATAACCGGCGCGTGGAAATGTCATTACGGAGGCAGTGCGCGGGCGGTCTAACCCGGCCATTGGTCAAGACGCCCGAGTTGCGCCTTGTCGGTGACCTGCCTGCCCGGAATCTCTCCTGACATGATCCGGCAACGCCCGGTATTGCCGGGGTTGGTGGCCGGTGTCGGGCAAGGACCCGACCGTGCGGCGGCGGATACCCGGCAGATGCCCGGAATCCGCCTTGTATGGCCGTCGCCTGCCATCCCCCGGCACAGGCCGGTGGTCATCGGGCGACGGATGGTTTGCGGCCCGGCGGTGGCTTTGGGCTGTGCTGGACCGCTGTCCGGTTTTCCGTCTTCACGGGACAGGCAGGCGTTTGGGGGGGGAGGACCTGCCCTTTGCCACCGAACCGGCGCAAGCGGACGGCCCTGTTGCGACGGGTGCAGCGGGTGCGGTTGCGGGAGGACGAAGGCCGGGCGGTGGACTTGCGGCGGCGGGGAATCCCTTGCCCGCACGATGATGGCCGACACTGGTGACAGGGCCAAGTACGCCACATATCAAGCAAATGCGGACGTGATCGATTGGCTGGAATTCCTTGCGGTCTTGGATCTTCGAACCAGCCGGACATGCATGACTGCCAGTGGTCGTCGTTTCCGCCTTGATGATCCCGAGATTGCGGCCTTTAGGCCTCCTTTATACCCGAATTGCCGATCTGTGTTGATCCCCATTATCGACCTTCCTAGCCTACCGGTCGGCTAGAGCATCGGGTGATTAATCTGCAACATATCCGGCCTTTTTGAGGTAGTTCCAGCATTCCTGAGGCTCGAACAGGTCGCAGATATCTCCGATGGCGCGCCAAAGTTCATCGTAGGTGCGTGCGGCTGCCTTGCGTAAATGCATTTTGAGCTTGGCAAATGCCATTTCGATCGGGTTGAGATCGGGAGAATACTTCGGCAGGAAGAGGAAGAATGCGCCCTGTTCTGCAAGCGCTTCGGCGGCCCGAGGGCTCTTGTGGACGTTGAGGTTGTCGAGGATGACGACATCGCCGGGAGACAGGGTCGGTGCAAGCTGTGTGCGGATATAGATGTCGAAGGCTGCACCGTCCATCGCTCCTTCAATGGTCCAGGGAGCCACGAGTTCATGACATCGCAAACCCGCAATGAAGGTCTGGGTCCGCCATTTGCCGAAGGGCGCGTCAGCAAGCAGGCGTTCCCCGCACAGGCTGCGTCCGCGCAGCGGGGTCATATTGGTCTTCACGCTGGTTTCGTCGACGAAGACGAACCGCTCGGGCTGGCGGCGCATCAAGGGTTGGCGGCCTTTGCGCCATTCACAACGCGCTGCCCTCACATCGGAGCGTTCTTTCTCCGAGGCCAGCAGCGTTTTTTTATAGCTGAAGCCTTCCCGGCACAGAAATTTGGACAGGTTCGACGGGTCCACGCTCAAGCCGTGCCCGGCCTCAAGCCATACAGCAAGCTCCGGCATCGTAATATCGGGCCTCGCCTGCACCTTCGCGACAATCGCCTGCCGAAAAGGCGTAAGCTTTCCCGATCCCCGAGGACGGCCCTGTCGCGCCGGCTCGACCGACCCGGTGGCTGCGTAGCGGGCCTGCACCCGCACCGCCGTCGACGGAGCGACCTCGAACTGTGCCGCAATCGCCCGCCGCGACTTGCCAGACGCAATGCCACGCACCATCCGAAGACGCATATCTGATGAAATCGATTTTCCCATTGAGCTCCTCCTGCTCACAGGGAATCACGCTTCGATTAAAAAGGGAATCCCACGATTTACACTTCTTGCCTGACGCTCTAATAGGCATCACAGAACGGCCCAGTCCCCGCCGCCTGGTCCTACTCGGACTGGCTCAAGCGCCAAAGCCGTGAATATCAGGAAGAAGCCCTTGGCCCAACATTGACCGTCGCTTTCCGGCGTGGACTTCTCTTGTCCGCCGTGGCAACCTCATCGAAACAACTTTCAATTGCAGAGCTTTCAAAACTTCACCCCACCAATTTTGGAGAATAGCCATGCCCACTGACCCGAGGCTTAAAAATTTGGTATCCGTTGTTTCTGACACTTATTCGAAGCAAGCCATAGAGGGAGCTCAACATGCACTAAATGACACAAACAATCCTTTACGAGCCAGCTTCTTTGCAACGGCTATGAGAATCTTGATTGAACGCGCACTACATTCGCAAGCACCAGACAATGAAGTTAAAAATTGCTCTTGGTTCATCCCTAACAAAGACACCAATGGAAAGCCAACACGAAATCAACGTGCTATGTTTTGTATCCACGGAGGGATACCGGAAAAATTTCTTGAAGAAATATCAAGTTTATATTTTAAAAATATAAAATACAATGTAATAAAAAGCATAGATAATATGAACAAACTACTACATCAGCCAAACATAGATTATTACTTTAAAAACTTTAATAACAAACATATATCAGAAATAACAGATTCTATTTATAGATTTTTTCATTCAATAATAATTTACAGATCTAATCTGTCAAACTATCTTGTTGAAAGAATAGTTAAAGAATTTGATTTTTTTATAGAAATAAGAAAAAATGAAATATATGATACCACAAAATATGAACATGTTGATCAGACAATTTATCCACCAAGCACCTCAATAATAAAAAGTACACATATAGAATATCATATGGATGGATTTATAGAAATTCAGAATACGAAAAATAAAATAGAAGAAGAAATAGAATTTATTGATATATCAATATTAATGAAATGCCCCGTAGAAGACCCATTTGGAGACATTTACCCAGCAGAGTTTTTGATAGAAAAAAAATCAAAAAACCCGTAAATAATCAATAAATAATTAAAAAACTGCAATATATCCGTCTTACTTATTTTGAGGTTAACATGACCAGTTGTTTAGTCCCGGCATCTTAGAGGCAGGACTCATTGCAGCACCATGTGACGGTTTCACAATCGCGCTCAAACCCCGTCTTTGCACGCAAAACCAATTCTAGCGGCAAAGAGGTCCAAATGAAATTCAAGACAAAAGACGGTTTGCATAGCTTTGAGATCACGCCACAAGGTGCTGGTCTGATCGGAATATTTGACGGAGATGCCAAACAGGAATCATCGCTTGAGTTCACCTATACACTGTCAACAAGCGATGACAAGTTCAGCAAAATTCCGGAAGGCTGGATTGCACAAGATGGTTATATGACAACCAATCCCAAACAAGCGGGCCTTGGTTACATGATGACATTCGCCGGTGCGACAATGGCGACCCAAAGCAACGTCGCGAATGTGTTTATATCTTCAGGCAGTGTGGCAGGTGGTGGACAGGCGCTCATTACGGCATTGGGTGGCGAACAATACGACCTTGTCGTCGCAATGAAGGATGGAACGACCGACACATTTGCTGGCTATGCCATCCCTGTTGCCGAGATGCTGGAAAAATCCCAACAAGGGTGGCTAGCGAAAGGCTGGGAACTTGTTGACAGTGACCTCTCCTAGCCCAAAGACGCATTTTTCTGCACACCAACGACACTGATACTCCACCCGAAATGGTGCTGCTAAATCGCAGAAAAAGGGGCAGGTATATTTTCTGCCCTTTCCAGCAACGTCTCACTTAACGAGGGTGAAGTAAAAACCCACCCCCGAAAAACAACAAAAAACCCCCTCAGGCAAAGCCTTGAGGAGGTTTCTAAATGGTAGCCGAGGAGGGACTCGAACCCCCGACACGCGGATTATGATTCCGCTGCTCTAACCAGCTGAGCTACTCGGCCACAGGATGTTTTCTGCGGGTTCCGAAGATGTTGGAACGGGGCGGTTTTTACGTCAGGGAACCCGCCCCGTCAAGCGCCTTTTTGCCGATCCCTGCAAAAAAGCATGTGTTCTGGCACCGCCCCGGAAACCGGCCCCGGCAATCCGGGGCAAGGCGCGGTTTATGCCGCGCCGGGCAGGTTTGCCGGAGGGCGTGCCGACGTTGCCGGGCTTGCGGATGCCGGGTCTGCGTGATCCGCCTCGCGCCGGGTGATCCAGCCGCCGCCCAGAACGCGGTCGCCCTGATAAAACACGCCCGCCTGCCCCGGTGCGATGCCAAATTGCGGGCTGTGCAAATCCACCCGTGCCGCGCCCGGCCCGGCCGGATAAATTGTTGCGGCGGCGGGTTGCATGGCGGAGCGCAATTTGACCTCGACCTCGATCCCGGTTTCGGGAATGTCCGCCCCGGCCAGCCAGTTCACCTGCTTGATCCAGACCGTCTGTTTGGCAAGGGCGGCCTTGGGCCCGACCACGACATGGCGGGTTTCGGGCACCAGTTTGACGACATAAAGCGGTTCTTCGGTGCCGCCGATATTCAAACCGCGCCGCTGGCCAACCGTGTAATGGATCAGGCCGCGATGATCGCCCAGAACATTGCCCGCCAGATCGACAATCTGGCCCGGTTCGCCTGCCTCGGGCCGCAGTTTTTCGACCAGACGGGCATATTTTCCATCGGGGACAAAGCAGATATCCTGACTGTCGGGCTTGTCCGCGACTTCGAGGCCGAACCGGGCCGCAAGGGCGCGGGTTTCGGCCTTGCTGGTCAGATGGCCCAAGGGAAAGCGCAGGAAATCAAGCTGTTCCTGTGTCGTGGTAAACAAGAAATAGCTTTGATCGCGGTTGGCATCGGCCGCCCGGTGCAATTCCGATCCGCCATTGGCGCCCAGTTTGCGCTGCACATAATGGCCGGTCGCCATGCAATCGGCGCCCAGATCATGGGCGGTATCGAGCAAATCGCGGAATTTGACCGTCTGATTGCATTTCACACACGGGATCGGCGTTTCGCCGCGCAAATAGGTATCGGCGAAATCGTCGATCACTTCCTCGCGAAAGCGGCTTTCATAATCGAGGACATAATAGGGAATGTCGATATCCTCGGCCACCTTGCGCGCATCATAAATATCGCGCCCGGCACAGCAGGATTTGGCCCGCGACGGGGCATTCGCGCCCATGTCATAAAGCTGGAGCGTGATGCCGACCACGTCGTAGCCTTCGGATTTCAGAAGGGCCGCCACGGCGGAACTATCGACCCCGCCCGACATGGCAACCACCACGCGGGTTTCATTCGGGGCTTTGTCAAAGCCAAGAGAGTTCATGTTTTCCTACCCATCTGCGGGTCAAGGCCGCAGCGACAAGAAGTTGATGTAAAATAGCGGCAGACCGAGACCGGGATCGGCGTCCGGGTTGTGATCCTCGTCCCCGCGTCATTCCCGCGAAGGCGGGAATCCAGCTTTACCCGGTATGCCGCGACGTGCGGCAAAATGGATTCCGGGTCTGCGCTTTGCTTCGCCCGGAATGACGGGAGGAGCAAAGCGGGGACAGATCAACAAACCGGGCGGTTTTAACCAGCCCAGAAAGCATGTTCGCACTCATATAAGGCATCTGCGCCTATTTTGCCAGATCAAGCCCCATCTGCCAGAAATCGGCCTCCAACTGCGAGGCTTTGGCAAAGGTTTCGGTCAGTCCGGCGATGCGGCCTTCGGCCCCGCGTTGGGCGGCGGCATGGTCCAGCAGGCTGATTTCGGCCTTTGCCACATCCTGAAATTCGGCAGAAGCATACATTTCGATCCAGGCGCGGTACGGGTTGCCATCCAGCCTTGTAGCAGGATCGGCGATCAGGCGGTTTGCGATTTCGGCATAGCCCACCATACAGGGCATCAGGGCAACCTGAAGGTCCACCACATCGCCCTGCATGCCTTTTTCCAGCACATAGCGGGTATAGGTCACGGTCGCACGGGATTCGGGCATGGCGACAATATCGGCCTCGGACAGGCCCCACCCGGCGCAAAATTCCAGATGCAGGCTCATTTCCATATCGAGGATGGCATGCACAATGCCGGAAAACTGCCGCATTGCGGTCAGATCATCGGCCTTGTAGACCGCCAGCGCATAGGCCCGCGCAAACTGGATCAGAAACAGATAATCCTGCACCAGATAATGTTTGAACGCCGCCCCGGACAAGGTGCCATCGCCCAGTTTGCGGACAAATTCATGGCAGACATAGGCCTGCCAGGCATCGGGGGCCTTGGCCCGCAGGCGGCCAAACAGGCTGTGTGGCGGGATGATATCGGTGAAGGTTTCGGTCATGTCCCCATTCCTTTGGGTGTGGCCCCAAAACAAACCAGCCCGCAGATCAGGGCGGGCTGGTGATGTCTGAAATACGTCTTGCGCGGTCAATCGTCGCGTTCGTCAATCCAGGCCATCTGGATGGCTTCAAGGATTTTTTCGTTGGATTTTTCCGGATCGTCATCGAAACCGGGCAAGGCGCAAATCCATTTATGCAGGTCGGTAAACCGCAAATTGACATTGTCCTTGTCCGGGTGGGCTTCTTCAAGTTCGATGGCGATGTCGTTGATATCGGTCCAGCGCATTTTGATCCCCTTTACCGTCTCTGCCGTTCGTGCTGTCAGCAGCCCGGATTATTTATCGACCATCATGTTGCGGGTTGCCGCGGGCAGGCGCACGCGCAGGCCGTCCAGATCGTCGGACATGATGATCTGGCAACCCAGCCGTGACGTTTCGGTCAGGCCAAAGGCAAGATCAAGCATGTCTTCCTCGTCTTCGCTGGGTTCTTCCAGCTTGTCGAACCAGTCGCCCTCAACCACAACATGGCAGGTCGAACAGGCCAGTGACCCTTCGCACGCCCCTTCAAGGTCGATGCCATTTTTATGGGCGGCTTCGAGAACGGACAGGCCGTCTGCGACCTCGAATTCCTTTTCCGTGCCGTCGGTATCAACAAATACGATCTTAGGCATTGGTGCCTTGCTCCTCGATAAGTCTGTTGTTCGATCCCAATCCGCAATGCTGTGCGGGACAGACATTACATCAAAACTTTTTGCGGCCGGTGCCGTCGCGGGTTAGCGCCGGGCCACATCGTCAATATTATGTCCGGCAAGGGCGGTGCGAATCCCCCGGTCCATCCGCCGTTCGGCAAAGGGACGCGATACGCCGTCAAGCGCCTCGGCCAGATCGTTAATCACATCGCGGTCGTCAAGGGCCATGGCGGCCTGCAACCGGTCAATCGCGGTATTAATCGCCTTGCTGTCATCGGACGTCAAGAGTTCCTGATCCATCTTCATCGCTGCCTCTACGGCAAGGATGTTGCGGCGGGCCTCGACGCGGGCCTCGGTCAGCAGGCGCAATTCCATATCCTGACGGGCATTGACCATGCTGTCGCGCAGCATATTGGCCATTTCGCCTTCATTGATGCCATAGGTCGGCTTGACCGCGACTTCCTGTTCGACCCCGGTGGTTTCTTCCCGCGCCGAGACGGTCAGAAGACCATCGGCATCGACCTGAAACGTCACCTTGATCCGGGCGGCCCCGGCGGCCATCGGCGGAATCCCGGTCAGCACAAAGCGGGCCAATGACCGGCATTGATCGACCATTTCGCGTTCGCCCTGCACGACATGGATCATCATGGCCGACTGGCCATCCTGATAGGTGGTAAATTCCTGCCCCTTGGCGACCGGGATCGGGGTATTGCGGTCAATGACCTTTTCGACAATACCGCCCATCGTTTCCAGCCCCAGCGACAACGGGGTAACATCAAGCAACAGATTGCCCGATCCCCCCGTCAGGGCATCGGCCTGAAGGGCGGCACCAAGGGCCACCACCTCGTCCGGGTCGATATTCGATAACGGTTCCTGCCCGAACAGGGCGGCAACGGCGGCACGCACCATCGGCACCCGTGTTGACCCGCCGACCAGAACAACGCCCCTGATTTCATCGGGCAGGATGTCGGCATCATCCAGCACCCGTTCGGTAATCGCCACGGTCCGATCCACCAGCGGGCGGATCATATCGTCAAACTGCGCCCGCGAGATGTGATGGGTGCTGATAACCTCGTTCAGATCAAGGGTGATGTCGATATCATCGCGCACCGTCAGGGATTCCTTGATGCCGCGTGCGGTTTTAAGCAGGCGTTTGGCCGCCGATGTATCGACATCATCGGCCAGATTTTGCGCCCGGCGGTCGGCCAGCAGATATTCGGCAATCGCATGATCGAAATCATCGCCGCCCAGCGCGGCATCGCCGCCGGTTGCCTTGACCTGAAACACGCCCTTTTGCATCCGCAGCAGCGAAATATCAAAGGTGCCACCGCCCAGATCATAAACCGCATAAAGCCCTTCGGCCCCGTTATCGAGGCCATAGGCAAGGGCAGCGGCCGTGGGTTCATTGACCAGACGCAGAACCTCGATCCCCGCCAGTTTTGCGGCATCCTTGGTTGCGGTGCGGGCCCCGTCATCGAAATAGGCCGGAACCGTGATCACCGCCTTTTCGATATCCTGTTCCAGGGCAGATTCGGCGCGGATTTTGAGGGCGCGCAAAATATCGGCCGAGACCTCCACCGGGGTCAGTACCCGGTCGCCGACATTCAGGCGCACCATCACCGGGCCGTTATCGCCATTCGCAGAAGCATCTTCGGGGATTTCAACGTGATAGGGCAATGTCCCGGCAATCGATTTGACGTCCTCGATCCCGCGCCCCATCAGGCGTTTGACCGACGATACCACACGGCTGGCGTCGTCATTGATCCGGGCGAACGCATCGGCACCGACAATCACCGCACCATCGGCCCCATAATACACCACCGACGGGACAATCGCCGCGCCGCCCGATATATCGCGCAGGACTTCCGGGGTGTCATCGCGCGAAACCGCCACCACCGAATTGGTGGTGCCCAGATCAATGCCAACGGCCAGTTTGCGGTCTTCCGCATGGGGCATTGGCGTCTGGCCGGGTTCGTGGATTTTCAGCAAAGCCATAAGTCGGTCCGTTTCTTTGTTCCTGAATCAGGCGGCGGCAAGGCGTGTTTTTTTCGCCCGCGCTTCCTGTGTCATTTTTTGCAAATAGGTCAGGCGGGTTGCCAGTTTTTTCGCCCGCTCATACGCCCCGGCATTCAGGGCCGACGCCAGATCGGCCTCGCAGTCGCGGGCGGCCCCGCGCACATCGCGGATCATGGCGTCAATCGCGCTGCGGTCGGTGGCATCGGACAGGGCTTCGCGCATTTCCAGTGCCTCCATCAACAATTCGGGATCATTGACGGTGTGGCCCTCGCCGCCTTCGGGGGCCTGACCGGCCATCCGCAACAGATATTCCGCGCGCGTGACCGGATTTTTCAGGGTTTCAAAGGCGTCATTCAGGCTGGTGGCCTGTTGTTGCGACAGGGCCTGTTCGCGCGGGGTTCTGGTGGTGAAACGATCAGGATGCAGCACTTGCTGCAAGGCGATATAGCGGGCCTCGATGGCATCCAGATCGATGACAAATCCGGGGGTTACGCCAAACCGGGCAAAATGATCGACCTGACCGGGGGGCTGGATGGCGTTGCAGGTGTCGCAAAACAGGGCAACGGCATCGACCGGCCCCTTGCAGGACCAGCAAACCTTGTGGGACGGACCGGAAAATGTGCCTGTCGTATTCACGCCGAACTCTCTTTAAACCGTCAACGGGCAGGCATTTCAACCGATGGCCCCGGTGATGACCTTATGATCACCGGGGCCATGGCCAAAACACGATGGAAACCGGATGGCATCCTAGATGTGGAAAGATTCCCCGCAGCCGCAACGCCCTTTTTCATTGGGATTGCGAAACACGAAACCTTCTTCCATCTTCTCGGCCGTATAGTCCATTTCCGTGCCCAGCACGAACATGATCGCCTTGGGGTCGATCATCAGCCTGACACCGTCCTCAAGTTCGACAATTTCGTCGAACCCGGATTCATCATCGGCGTATTCAAGCGTGTAGGACAGGCCCGAGCAGCCCTTGCTCCGCACGCCCAGACGAATCCCTGCCGAGGGTTTGCCGCGGCTGTCGAGCAAAGCCTTGATATGCTCCAGCGCATGGGGGGTTACGGTAATCGGGGCCGGTAATGCCATCTTTGTCTCCTTGCGTCGGGTCGAAGCCGTTATTCGGCGGCTTCGGCGGCACCCTTGCCATTCTTGGTCCTGTAATCGCTGATCGCGGCCTTGATCGCATCTTCGGCCAGGATCGAGCAATGGATTTTTACCGGCGGCAAGGCCAGTTCTTCGGCGATTTGCGAATTTTTGATCATACCCGCCTCGTCCAGCGACTTGCCCTTGACCCATTCGGTGATCAGCGAGCTTGAAGCAATCGCCGAACCGCAGCCAAAGGTTTTGAATTTTGCATCTTCGATGATCCCGTCTGCGGTCACCTTGATCTGCAATTTCATCACATCGCCACAGGCCGGTGCGCCGACAAGACCGGTGCCAACCGACAATTCGTTCTTGTCCATCGACCCGACATTGCGGGGATTTTCATAATGGTCGACGAGTTTTTCACTATAAGCCATTTTAGGGACCCTCCAAACAGTCCTGTATCTCTCTATATATAGTTTGTTTTACGCTTAATGCTCGGCCCATTCGATCGATTTGATATCGATGCCTTCCTGGGCCATTTCCCAAAGCGGGCTCATTTCACGCAGACGTTCGACTTCGGTGCTGATCGCATCGACCGCCTGATCGAGTTCCTCGCGGGTGGTAAAGCGGCCAAAACCAATACGCAGCGACGTATGGGCCAGTTCTTCGTCAACCCCCAGCGCCCGCAGAACATAAGACGGTTCGAGCGAAGCCGAGGTGCAGGCCGAACCCGACGACACCGCAATATTCTTGATCCCCATCTGAAGGCTTTCACCCTCGACATAGGCAAAGGAAATATTGAGGTTCCCGGCCACGCGATGTTCTTCGTCGCCATTGAGGTAAATATTTTCCAGACGGTCGCGGAACCGTTTCAGAACATGGTTGCGCAATTCCATCAGGCGGGCATTTTCCTGCGCCATTTCGTTCAGCGCAATGTCACACGCCTTGCCAAGACCGACGATCAGCGGGGTCGGCAAGGTGCCAGAACGCATGCCACGTTCCTGACCGCCACCGGTGATCTGGGCGACCAGACGCACCCGCGGACGACGGCGAACATACAATGCGCCAATGCCCTTGGGACCATACAGCTTGTGCCCGGAAATCGACATCAAATCGATTTTCATATCGTCTACATCAAGCGGAATCTTGCCCACCGCCTGCGCACAATCGGTATGGAAAAATACGCCGCGCGCCCGGCAAATTTCGCCGATTTCCTTCAAGGGCTGGATCACGCCGATTTCATTGTGAACCCCCATCACCGAGACCAGGGCGGTTTCATCGGTAATCGCGGCTTTCAACTGTTCCAGATCGATCAGGCCGTTGGCCTGCACCGGCAGATAGGTGACCTTGTAGCCATCCTGTTCAAGATGACGGGCACTGTCGAGCACGCATTTATGTTCGGTCACCGTGGTGATCAGATGCGGCTTTTTCTTGCCGTAAAACTTCATGATGCCTTTAAGGGCGAGGTTGTTTGACTCCGTCGCACCCGAGGTAAAGATCACTTCCTTGGCCGAGGCACCAATGATTTTGGCAACCTGTTCGCGGGCGACTTCGACCGCGTCTTCTGCTTCCCAGCCATAGGAATGGTTGCGCGAATGCGGGTTGCCGAATTTTTCATAGAAATAGGGCAGCATCGCATCGACGACACGCGGATCGGTCGGCGTTGTCGCCTGATAGTCCAGATAGATCGGCTTTGCTTTAAGCTCGTTCATTTTTAGGCTTCCTCACTCACTCTTTGTCAGGCCGCAGTCCGCGCGATTTTCTTGCGCACTGCATTCCCCCGCATCCGGCTCCAAACACGGATAAATGTATCAATCTCGTCGTCGGATGTTTCTGTGCCCAGACTGACCCGCAGGGCCGAACCCGGTGCCAGAACACCCATTTCTTTCAGAACGTGGCTTTCGCGGACCTTGCCCGATGAACAGGCCGACCCCGAACTGACCGCAATCCCGTCCAGATCCATCGTCATCACCTGGGTCTCGCCCGGCAGGTCGGGCAGGATCAGGCAACTGGTATTGGCCAGACGTTCTGCAGTCTTGCCCGCAATCACCAGTTCGGGTGCCAGTGTTGCCAGTTCGTCTTCCATCCGGTCGCGGCGGGCCGCAACCCCGGGCATCAGGCCCAGATTATGGTCAATCTGTGCGACAGCGGCGGCAAACCCGGCAATGCCAATGACATTTTCGGTGCCACCGCGCCGGTATTTTTCCTGACCGCCACCGCGAATTTGCGGCACCAGCATCACACCGGGCGCAATCGCCAGCGCCCCGACACCCTTGGGACCGCCGATTTTATGGGCCGAAACCGATATCATATCGACCAGCAACCGCCCCATATCCACCGGCACCCGGCCCAGTGCCTGCACCGCGTCACAATGGGTTTTCGCCCCATATTCGCGGGCCAGCAGGGCCATTTGTGCCACCGGCTGAATCACGCCGGTTTCATTATTCGCCAGCATCACCGACACCAGAACCTTTTCACCGGCATCGGCGCATTGCCTTAACATGTCTTCCAATGCGCCAAGGTCAAGGACCCCGTCGGCATTCACCGGAATGCGCCGCGCATCGGGCCGGGCCTCGATCACCGCGGGATGTTCGATGGCGCTGGTCAGGACGGTGACATTTTCCAACCCGTTCAGGGCCAGATTGTTGGCCTCGGTCCCGCCGCTGGTGAAAATCACCCGTTCGGGATCGCCGCCAATGGCATCGGCAATCCCGCGCCGCGCCTGATCGACAATCTTGCGGGCCGCCCGACCCTGCCCGTGAACCGAAGACGGATTACCGGCAACATCCATCGCCGCCAGCATGGCTTCCCGTGCCGGGAGGCTCAGCGGCGCGCTGGCGTTGTAATCAAGGTAAACCGTCTTGTGCATCGTTATCTGTTCATTTGCCTGTGATGTCGGGCCGGTTGAAATTCGGAATATTGCCTATTGCGCGGCGACCTGGGGTTCCAGAATGCGGGTCGGGCGTTTTTCAAACATGCCGCTTGCCGCCATCACCCGGCGATCCACAACATCGGCCAGACTGACCGATGACAGATACAGGTAAATCTGGTTGCCCAGTTCTTCCCACAATTCATGGGTCAGACAGCGGCCCTTGTTTGATTTGCAGCCCTTGGGCGACCCGGATTTGCACCGCGTGGCGCGGATCGGTTCATCCACGGCCATGATCACATCGGCAATCCGCGTATCGGCGGCCAACCGGGCCAGCATATAACCGCCGCCCGGCCCGCGCACCGAGCGGACCAGACCGCCCTTGCGCAATTTGCCAAACAACTGTTCCAGATAGGACAGCGAAATTTCCTGACGGTCCGCAATATCGGCAAGCGCGACCGGCCGGTCCTTGCTGCTGTCAGCGAGATCGACCATTGCCATAACAGCATAGCGGCCTTTTGTACTCAGCTTCACGGTTTCGTCCTCCTGCCCGTGGCACAATGTGCCGGGCTTTCGATTTCAATTCCCAATTCGCGCCTATTCCGAGGCTGCAACAATTCGGGGTTTTTCAGGTCGGGCAGCCCCGCCCGCCTTTTCGCCTTCAAGTTCCACAACCCGGTTGCGCAACCCCTGTACCTCACGGGTCAAATCTTCAAGGGCACGGGCCACCGGATCAGGCAGATCGCCGCTGGGCGTGCCATAGGCACAGAACCGGTCGTCGGTTTCACGGCGCACGATTTTGGCCGGAATACCGACCACGGTTGCCCCTTCGGGGACTTCGGCCAGCACCACGGCATTGCCGCCAATCCGGGCATTGCGCCGCACGGTAAACGGCCCCAGAATTTGCGCCCCCGATCCGACAATCACCCCGTCTTCAAGGGTGGGATGGCGTTTCAGGCCGCGCTGACCGTCGCTTTCGACGCTGGGCGCGGTGCCGCCAAGGGTGACACCCTGATACAGGGTGACATCATCGCCAATTTCGGCGGTTTCACCGATCACAACACCCATGCCATGATCGATAAAGAACCGTTTGCCGATGGTCGCACCGGGATGAATTTCAATGCCGGTAAACCAGCGCAGCAACTGGGAAACAAAGCGCGCAACAATCCGAAAACCGCGCTGCCACAGCCAATGGGTCACCCGATATCCCATGATCGCATGAAACGCCGGATAACAGAGGATGATCTCCAGACGGGAACGCGCCGCAGGATCGCGGGCAATCATCGCATCTATCTCATGGCGAATTATCTTGAACATAAGGTGGTCCAATGTGTAATAAGAGGCTTCGATTCCCGGCAGCGCCGAAAACAGAAACGTCAACCCCACTTCACAGCGCGGTCAGTCATTCCCGTTTGTGTCCGGTTGGCCGGAATATAGGATAACCGAGTAACGTGGTCAAGTATTCACGCAAACCATTTTGTGCCCTTGGGCCAAAAAACCTACAAAAATACTCGGATATTAATTTCCAAAACACATATACCACCCGTAAGGGGAGCCAGCATACCCATGCCTGAGGTCATTTTTAACGGGCCGGAAGGCCGCCTTGAAGGTCGTTATCATCACAATCCCGCCGACGATTCGCCGGTTGCGTTGATCCTGCACCCCAATCCGCAACAGGGGGGCACGATGAATAACAAATTGTGCTTTAACCTGTTTAACCTGTTCAAGGAACGCGGTTATTCGGTGATGCGGTTCAATTTTCGCGGCGTAGGCCGGTCGCAGGGCATTTACGATCACGGGATTGGTGAATTGTCCGATGCGGCATCCGCCCTTGACTGGATGCAGACCTATAACGCCAATGCCCGCGAAACCTGGGTTGCCGGATATTCGTTCGGCGCGTGGATCGGCATGCAGCTTTTGATGCGCCGCCCGGAAATTGACGGTTTCGTTTCGATTGCCGCCCCGGCCAGCGAGTATGATTTTACCTTCCTGGCACCGTGCCCGTCATCGGGAATCCTTGTTCATGGCACACGCGATGAAAACATCCCGGCCAATTCGGTATCCAAACTGTCGGACAAACTCAATGCCCAGAAAGGCATTGATGTTGATTTGTGCCTGATTGAAGGTGCCGATCACTATTTTGCCAAACAGCAGGAAGATGTGATCAGACATACCCGCGCCTATCTTGACAAGCGCAAGGCCTGATCCGGCCGGATTGATTATCAGGCGGCACGGGATGCCGCCCGATACAGATTACCCCCCGGGCACGGCGCGGCAACGCCCGTCGTGCCCGGAAAACTGAGCGGCAGGCCCGCCAGATGACGCACCGCCAGATAGCCGAAACATTCGGCCTCGACCGCGTCCCCGTCCCATCCCAGTTCATCAACGGATTTTACCGGCACGCCAAGGCGTTGTTGCAAATGGTGCATCACATACAGATTGTGACGCCCCCCGCCGCAGACAAACCAGATTTTCGGGGCAACGGGCAGATGATTGACCCCGGCGACAATCGCCGCCACCGTGCATTGCGCCAGTGTCGCCGCCCCGTCGGCAACATTCAGCCCCGCCCCGGCCACCAGCCCGTCAAGACGGGCCGCCATATCGTCGCGATCCAGTGATTTGGGCGGTACACGGTCAAAATATGGATCGTCCAGAAATTTCACCACGATCATCGGGTCGGCGCGGCCCGAAAAGGCGGTTGTGCCATTCAGATCAACCGGTGTGCCGGTATGGCGCAACATCCAGTCATCAATGCGGGCATTGCCCGGCCCGCAATCAAAGGCCAACAGGTCATCATCCGGGCCAATCCATGTCACATTCGACACGCCGCCGATATTGAGGATCGCAACCGGCAGATCCATCTGCGCATTTTTCATCAGGGCGGCATGATAAACCGGCACCAGCGGCGCCCCTTCGCCCCCGGCGGCCACATCGGCAAGGCGGAAATCGGCGACAACGGGAATGCCGGTTTTTTCCGCCAGTCTTTCGGGCGTGCCGATCTGGCGGGTAATCCCCGATACCGGTTCATGAAAAACCGTCTGCCCGTGAAAGCCGATCACGCCGATATCGGCGGCCAAAACCCCGGCCCGCGCCAGCAGCATGTTCACAGCATCAACATGAATATCGGTCAGATCATCGGCCACGACATGTTCGCTGTTGGTGGCACTGCGGTTCCCGAAACAGGCCCGCATGCGTTCGCGCAATTCCGGGGCATAGGGCACAAAAACCGAATGCGTGGTGCGCCGGACCTCAACGCCATCCGTTTCGATCAAGGCGGCATCAACCCCGTCCAGCGACGTTCCACTCATCAGGCCGATGGCCCTGATCCATTGTTTTCGGGGCATCCCCGGTCTCCGCAACATCATTAATCCGGCAAAATCACAATATTATCCTGATACAAACAGTCTTTAAGCACCAGTACCAAGTGGCAAAAAACACAACAGCTTCGCAACGCGCGACAACATTGCCGCGATGCGTTGCCGTCTGCGTCTTTTATGTGCTAGATCATCGCGTCCGGCCTGTCGCCGACCGATTTTGGCAATCACAACACACATAGCGCAAACACCATGACTGAACTGAAGTCCGATTTTCTCCGTGTCATGAATGAACGCGGTTACATTCATCAATGCACCGATCTTGAGGGGCTTGATGCCTTTGCCTCGGAAAAGAGGGTGGTGTGCTATGTCGGGTATGATTGCACCGCAGACAGCCTGCATGTCGGGTCGCTGGTATCGATCATGATGTTGCGCTGGTTGCAGAAAACCGGGCACAAGCCGATTGTTCTGATGGGGGGCGGCACCACACGGGTTGGCGATCCGACCGGGCGCGATGATGCGCGACCGGTACTGACCGACGCCATCATTGCCGCCAATATGGCCGGTATTCGCAAGATTTTTGAGAAATTCCTGACCTTTGGCGATGGTCCGACCGATGCCGTTATGGTCAATAATGCCGACTGGCTCGACAAGATCAATTACATCGAATTCCTGCGCGATTTTGGCCGTCATTTTTCGGTCAACCGCATGTTGAGTTTCGATTCGGTCAAGCTGCGTCTGGAACGCGAACAGTCGCTGAGCTTTCTTGAATTCAACTATATGATCCTGCAAGCCTATGATTTTGTCGAACTGGCCCGCAAATATGGCTGTGTCTTGCAAATGGGCGGATCGGACCAGTGGGGCAATATCGTCAATGGGGTTGAACTGGGCCGCCGCGTGGATGACGCCGCCCTGTTTGGCCTGACCACCCCGCTTATGACCACCGCATCGGGTGCCAAGATGGGCAAAACCGCATCGGGTGCGGTATGGCTGAACGAAGAACGCCTGTCGTCCTATGACTATTACCAGTTCTGGCGCAATACCGAAGACGCCGATGTGATCAAATTCATGCGGCTGTTTACCGAACTGACGCTGGACGACATCGCCGGTTACGCCAAACTGGAAGGGGCCGACATCAACGAGGCCAAGAAGGTTCTGGCCTTTGAGGCTGTGCGGTTGTGCCGGGGCGAGGATGAAGCCGTTGCCGCAGCCGAAACGGCGCGCAAGACCTTTGAAGAAGGTGTGTTGTCGGACAATCTGCCGACCGTTGAAATCCCCCGCGCCGATCTTGAAGCCGGTCTTGCGGCGTTTGAATTGTTCCGCCGGGCCGGTCTTGCCAAATCGGGCGGCGAAGCCCGCCGTCTGGTACAGGGCGGCGGTGCGCGGATCAATGATGACAAGGCGGATGATGAAAATGCCGTCATCACCGCATCGGCCCTGAATGCCGAAGGGGTGATCAAACTGTCGGCGGGCAAAAAACGCCATGTCCTGATCCGGCCCGTTTAACGGCATTTCTGACCGGTGTCTGTGCCCGGCAAAGTCCGAACATTCAAAAACCCGCAAGGTTATGGCCTTGCGGGTTTTTTGTTATCCCGGCGATGCCCCGGTGATCAGATTGCGGAAAATGCCCGGCACAAAGGTCGATAGCGGATTGACCGCGATATCGGGATTATCCACCGGCCCTTCGACGGTATAGGTCGGTGCAAAGACCCCGCCGCCTTCTTCGCCAACCAGCAAATTGCCCAAAATCGGAATATTGCCCAGCACCGAATTCAGCGCATAAATCGGCACGATGGACCCGGCCAGACGGATTTCATCCTTGGCCAGATCAATACTGCCATTCGAGGTGACGCCAATCGCCGATCCGTTGGCCGCCATCTTGTTGAGGGCCAGCACATCGTTGCTATAGGTAAATTCGCCGTCCAGCACATCAAAGGCAATGCCGTTGCCCTGCAAGACATCAACCAGGCCAAACAGCGATGCCGCCCCCAAAACCCGAGCCGCCAGCGGCGCATTGACAATGCGAAACCCGGTGACATTCACCGTGCCGGTAAAGGGTTGGGAATATTCACGGTCATTGACCTGCCCTTCGATGCGAAGGGCCCCGTCCGCCATGCTTTCATACAGATCAATCGCCTTTAAAAAGGCCCCGGCATCGCCCGATGTCAGGCGCACATTGCGATATGGACCGGATGCCGCCGGTTCAATTTCGGCAACCAGACCGGCATTGTTCGCCCCGATTTCACCGCGCAGGACAATCGAACGCCATTCCTCACCCTCGATCCGGACCGAGCCTTGCACCCCCCGGATCGTCTGGTCCTGCGCCATCAGGACTTCCTGCAAGGTCACGAAAACGCCGATTTTTTCACCCTGTCGTGTGGATTCCTCACCAATGCCGCCGCTATTGGCGGTGCGAACATCGCGGGATGCCGTGTCATCCCGGCTTAAAAAAGACCGGGCGTCAAGTTGGCGGACATTGATATCGACCTCGGTTCCGGCCTGATCCTTTACGACGGTAATCACCCCGTCGCGCAACAGCGGGGAATCGCCGTCATGCAGGAACTGTCCGGCCGCAATACGCGCCTGCATCCCCCCGGCAAATGCCGATTTGGCATCGTGTTGATCCGCCGCATCATCATCCAGATAGGGTGACAGGTCGAAATCATTGGCGGTCAGATCGACATTCAGGCGGTCATTCCCCGTCAGGATGATCATCCCCGACAGATTGCTGCTGCGGCGGAAACTGCCGGACAGGATATTCAGCCGGAGCTGATCCGCATCACTGGCGGCATCATCGCCACGCCACTGGCCGGTTGCGACAAGACCGGTTTCCGGCGCGGATAATTCGACAGACCGTATCAGCCCGCCACCATCCTTTTGCACCGTCAGATCAAAATCCAGCGTGCCGGGTTGCGATGCCGGTTTGGCATAATCGGCCTGTTCGACCGTCATGACCACATCGGTCAGATCGGTTTTGCCGATAATGGTAACATCGCCATTGCGCAAAGACTGGATTTCGACATTGCCCCGCGCAATCCCGGTCAGATAGGGGGCCACATCCAGCCCGGTCCGGGCCATTGCGGCCATGCCAAAATCGCCTTCAAGACGATAATGGCTGATCAGCGGCGTTTCGTCGGTAAAGCTTTCGACCCAGCGGATTGTGTTTTGTGTCCCGCCAAGTTCCGCCGCACCTTCCAGTTCAAGCCCCTTGGCATTGACCTGCAATTCAAAATTACCGCCCGCCAGATCAAGGTCCCGGAAAACTTTCCGGATCGCGGCGTTTTCGATCCGGGCGGCGGCGGCAACGTCGATATCTTCCAGATCCAGATCATTCAAAAGAGGAAATGCCAGAACCACCCGTGTTGCCTGTTCACCCGACACCTGTGCCGGATCAATGCCCAGACGGGTTGCAAAACCCAGCGGTTCATAATCAATCAGTTCCAGTGCCTCGCGCACGCCGCCATGCACCACCAGTTCGATATCGGCCAGCGGGTCTTCGGTATGCAGTTCGGAAAAGACCAGTTTGGCCTCATCAACCGTGATGCCCGCCGCATTGCCCTGACTGGCGTAAACGGTAAAACTTGTGTCGTTATATTCGGCGCGCCCGACCGCCCCGATGACCTTGGGCATACCGGGGATATATTCAACATCAATGCCCGACATATTCATGTCGCCATCCACACGATCCAGAATGATGTCGCCCGATGACGCATCGTGATGCAGCCCCAGATTGAGACTGGCCTGATGCACGATGCCTTCGGACAGGTTGGTGACAACCCAGTCACGGGCATTGTCGGCCAGCGTTTCCGGCCACAAAACCTTTAAATCATTGGTGGCAACATCGGTCACCTGGGCCTGCATCTGCAACGCCCAGTCATCGAAGGGCCGCACAACTTTCCCCTGTGCGGTGACGATGCTGCGCCCGATATCCAGACGCAATTGTTCAATATCGATTGCCCCCAGCGTGTATTTCAGCGTGGCACTGCCGCCATCAATATTATAGCTGGCATTCAGCGGGGCGGGCAAATCGACCCGGCCAATCCCCAGATCAAGATCGGCACGCAGATCAATCAACCCGCCATCCGCCCCCAGACGGGCGGTAAATTTACCCTGCACCGGAACATTGATCTGTTCAAGATCGGTAAATGCCGGTGAAATACTGACCAGTTTGGCCGGAACAAATTCATCGACATTCACCGTCAGATCAATGCGTTCCTCATGCGTCAGATATTGCGCCGTCGCATGAATGTTGGCCGACATATCCCCGGCATTCGCCGTCATGGCCATATCGGCATCAATGCCCAATGCCTGCCGAAACAGGCGGATATCGGCCGCCGGGGCCGACCAGACAATCCCCAGAACCTGGTCTTCGACCTCAAGATCGGCATCGACAATGCCAAAACTGCGAAAATAGGCGGCGGCGGGAAAGGCAACGGTTTCGCCCGACAAGATGGCGACAACCTGCCGCATCATTTCACTGCCGCTGCGCAAATCGTCTTCGCCAAAGGACGGGGCGGTATCCGTCGCGGCCGGGGGCGTATCGGCGGTATCATCCTGCCCGCCAAATCCCATATCCAGATGGCCATCCGGATAGCGGATCAGACGGATTTTCGGCGCGATCAGATTGACCTCGCTTAACGCCAGGATACCTTGCAACAGGGCCTGACTGGAAAAACTGACATCGGCATCGGGGACATTAACCAGACTGGTGCCATCCTGCGATGAGAACGACAGGTTTTTCAGGCGCAGGTCAAACTTGTCCTCCCACCCGCGCCAGATCAGGACCATGTCATCGACATCAAGGCGATGGCCGCCGCTGCCGGCATTCAATTGTTCCAGAACATAGGGGGTCAGACGGTGCAACGACACCGGCCCGTCCGATATCCGCCAGATCAGAACGCCGACAAATACCGACAGGAACAACAACAGTGCTGCACAAAGCCACAAGACCCCACGGGTCATTTTTCCAAGATGGCTCACGCGCCTGCAATCCTGCCATTTACATACATGTGTTCATATCCAACCAAAGCCGGGGTGGCGTCAAGGGTTTCGGCGGCCTTTGCGCGGACAATATCCGCATATTCCGCCGCCACCGGACAAATTTTCACCAGCCCCTTTTGGCAAATCGCCAGAAAGGCTATGAATAAGGTCATGGATAATATGACCGGCCCTGCAACCTTTACGGAAAGCAATAACGTGTCCCTTTCCCGGATCGAAACATCCCTGCCCCGGCCTTTTGATTCTGAACGCAGCCAGCACGGCTTTGACCGCTGGCTGGCCTTGTCGGAAAAACCGGCTTTTGACCATATGGCAGACCGGATTGGCAAAATTGCGGCGGAAAAAACCGGGCAGGAGATTCTGGCCGCCCTGTTTGGCAACAGCCCCTATCTTGGCAGTCTGGCCTTGCGGGAACCCGAAACCGTTTGCATGGCCTTTGATGACGGGCTGGACGCGGCATTTGCCTTTGCATTGTCCGATGTCGCCCATGCGGCCAATGCCGCCGGGACCGATCAGGCCACCGCCATGATGCTGGTGCGGCGGGCCAAACGCCGGGCGGCCCTGTTGATTGCCATTGCCGATATTGCCGGTCAGTGGGATCTGGCAAAAGTTACCGACGCCATCAGCGAAACCGCCGAAACCACCCTGAATTTCGCCCTTGCCCATTGCCTGTCGGCAACCGCCAAATTACGCGGCTTTACCCTGCCCCATCCCGAAGACCCACTGCGCGATTGCGGAATTTTTGCCATCGGCATGGGTAAACTGGGGGCACGTGAACTGAATTATTCATCCGATATCGACCTGATTTTCCTGTATGACGGCGACGCCATGACGTGGCTGGAGCCCGACCGGATTCAACAGGTTCTGGTACGTGTGGTGCGCGATGTGACGCGGGTTATGGAAGAACGCACCGGGGATGGATATGTGTTTCGCACCGATTTGCGCCTGCGCCCCGATCCGGGATCGACCCCGCCGATTATTTCCGCCCTGGCGGCTGAAACCTATTATGAAACGGTCGGGCAGAACTGGGAACGGGCGGCCATGATCAAGGCGCGGATTGTTGCCGGGGATTATCCGGCAGGGAATGCGTTTCTCGATATGTTGCGCCCGTTTGTCTGGCGCAAGCATCTGGATTTTCTGGCGATTCAGGACATTCATTCGATCAAGCGCCAGATCAACGCCCATAAGGGCGGCAGCACCGTGACCGTTGCGGGCCATAATATCAAACTGGGCCGGGGCGGTATTCGCGAAATCGAATTTTTCGCCCAGACCCAGCAACTGATCTGGGGCGGGCGGGAAATGTCGCTGCGCGGGCGGGCGACCTGCGACACCTTGCGCGCCCTGACCGATTTTGGCCAGATCAGCGCACAGGTCCGCGATGAGATGATTGCCGCCTATGGCTTTTTGCGCACGGTTGAACATCGCCTGCAAATGATCAATGATCAGCAAACCCAGACCCTGCCCGATACCGATGACGGGCTGGCGGCACTGGCCTGTTTTATGGGGTATGATTCCTGTCCGCTGTTTCGCGATGACATGATCCGGTATTTGCGGCTGGTTGAATCGCATTATGCCGATCTGTTTGAAGACGACACGCCTCTGGGTGGCACGGATGGCAATCTGGTGTTTACCGGCACCGAAGACGACCCCGATACGCTGGCCAATCTGCGTCAGATGGGGTTTGAGAATGCCGAAAATGTTTCCAGTACGGTGCGCGGCTGGCATCATGGCCGCTATCGCGCCACACGATCACGCCGGGCGCGTGAAATCCTGACGGAACTGATGCCTGCCCTGTTGACCGCCCTGTCGGAAACCGCCAATCCCGATATGGCATTTCGGGCCTTTGACGAATTTTTGCGCGGCCTGCCCGCCGGGGTACAGTTATTTTCGTTATTGACGGCCAATCGCGATTTGTTGCGCCTTTTGGCGCAAATTGCCGGAACCGCCCCGCGCATGGCCAAATATCTGGGCCGCAATGCCCGGGTGCTGGATTATGTCCTGATGTCGGGGTTCCATGACCGTATGCCCGATGCCGATGCGATGTATGACGAACTGGACGGGCTTTTGTCGCAGGCCGATATGGTCGAAGACTGGCTGGATATTGCCCGGCGCTGGGCCAATGACCAGAAATTCCAGATCGATGTCCAGACCATCCAGAACCGCCAGACGCCGCATCAGGCCGGACGGGCATTGGCCGATATTGCCGATGTGTCGATCCGCGCCCTGTTTCCAAGAATCGCCAGCGATTTTGCCCGGCGTCACGGCCATTTCGATCAGGGCGGGCTTGCGGTATTTGCCCTTGGCAAACATGGCGGACAGGAATTATCGCCGCGATCCGATCTGGATATGGTGTTTGTCTATGACGTGCCCGAGGGGGTGGAAGAATCGGACGGCGAAAAACCCTTGTCGCCCGGCCATTATTTCATCCGCCTTAGCCAGCGTTACATCAACGCCCTGTCGGCCCCGACCGCCGAGGGGGTGCTGTTTGAAACCGATTTGCGCCTGCGGCCCAGCGGCAGCAAGGGGCCGCTGGCCTGCCATGTCAAAAGTTTCGAGACCTATCAGAACGACGAAGCCTGGACGTGGGAACATATGGCCCTGACGCGGTTGCGCGCCGTTTATGGCCCCGAAGCCCTGCGCCGTCGCGTGATCGCCGCCACGCGCAAGGTTTTGCGCAAACAGCGCGACCCGGACAAATTGCTGCGCGATGTTTATGACATGCGCAACCGCATGACCGCGGGCAAAGGCAGCGACCATCCGTGGGATATCAAGATGCGGCGGGGCGGCCTTGTCGATCTGGAATTCATTGCGCAATATCTGCAATTGCGCCACGCCCATGAATATCGCGGTATCCTGTCCCCGACCACCCGCAGCGTTTTCAGGCGGCTGGGCAAGGCGGGGATTCTCGATGCCGAAGAAGCCGCCTTTCTGGCCGAATCCGGGGCATTCTGGCTGGCGATACAGGCGATGTTGCGCCTGACCACCGAAGGGCGTTTTGACCCGGAAAATGCCAGCACCGATTTGCGCAGGATGCTGGCCCGCGCCGGTCATTGCGAGAATTTTGGGGATCTGGAGGCAAAACTTGACGCCACCGCCGCCCGGATTAAATCGGTTTATGACCGCCTGATCACCGATCCGGCCGAAAAACTGGCGGCGGACGAGAAAGCGGACTGAACCGGGATGCCAAACCCGCCCTATAAGAATCCGACCATATCTCGCGCAAATCGTGCGTGTATGGCCGTCCGGCCATGACTGTGCGTTTCAGAATAACCCCAATGATTTCCCATTCTCTGCCGGTGCAATCACTTGCATAACGCAGCCTTCACTGATCATAATGTCGACGAGTGGTTTTGGTCCAGAGCATGTGATCCTCCGTCGTTTTTGAAAACCACAGAAAACCATAATTGATTGAAATCATTCAACTTAATTTTCGGTCAGGCTCTAAGATGAGAAGTAAGAACTCAAATGGTGGAACCTCAGCCCTTAGATACGCACCAGTTAGAGCGTGTTCGTCAAATCGCCGTAGATTGCTTGTCTAAAAAAGGCGAGGAAGGGTTATCACACGACTTAAACGAAGAGGATTTAGTTCTTCTAGAAACAGTATCATCCATAGAGTTCACAGTCAGTCGGAACGTGCTCAAGTTTTCCGATCCGGAATGTAGAAACCAATTTGCTTCGGAACATTTTTTTGAACGAGATCAACATCAAGAAGATTTCGCCCCGATTGCGACAGCCCTAGAAATCAGGAACCAAGAGGGCTGGAGAGAGCATGGCGCGGCAGGCAGGTATTTGGCGTTAGCTCATTCGCGGACGGATATATTCCAGTGTGCGGCCAATTCGGTGGTCGCAGAAAATCATAGTACCTTTGATGTTCTCGATGTTGTCCAATCAGCACTACCATATATTGATGTTCCATCAGTCGATGGCTTGATTTCCTTGTGTGACGCTCAGTACGAGCACACTAAACGTGATCTTATGCAGGGCAGGTTCTTCACTGTTTTTGCTGATTGTTATCAAGGAAATCTGGATTTGTTCCGATTGATCATTGAAGCTGTGCGAGAAGGTCTGAAAAACAGTACGGCCTCCCTCTACACAATGTCACTATTGAGAATTTCTGAAACGGAACCAGAAGAAACGATCGGATACATATTTCGCGATGTAAACACGACAAATCCTGTTTTAAGGGCAAACGCTACATGGGCCTTGGGTCGTCTATTTCTTTTGCATCGTGTGCCAGAGACAAAATTATCGGACTCCACTGATTATCTTTCGGAAGCCGTTACTAATGCAAACGAGGAAATCCGCCTCGCAGCATATATGGCCCTTGCAGAAGGAGCTCTGATCCATCCACCTCTGACCGACACGCTAAATAATCTCCTTGAAAAGGAAGACCAAGATTTATTGCGAACACTGGCTCTGGTCATATTTCAACGTACCGATGAAGCCGAGACCAGCCCATATTTTGATGGCTGGGTAATGGCACTTTCCGCTCTGTCAGCAAACGAAGAAGCAGCGTTGGACAATTTGGACTTCGTGTTGGCGGGATTATTGAAAAAAGGCCGTCAAGAATTTGTCCTCTCCGTGTTGGAAACATGGATACTCCGCAATGCCGGTGACATGCCGAAAACGAAGGAACTTACAAAGCTTTTTGATTCAACCTTTCATAAATTACTCAACGACGAAGACATGCGGTCACGGATGATGACATCGTGGCTAATCCGTGACGAATATCAAATGCAAAAAGCCGCTGACGCTATCTTAAGCGAATTGCATCTATGTAAAGTGCATCAGATCACCTTCTCTCAAGATATGGTGAAAAAATTCGATAAAGACGACCTCATTCTATTGATTCGCCGAATGCTCGGGTACGTTAACGATGAAGAGCATCTCCTGTCTTTGCTGTTTTCACTTTTGTCCGTAGATGGGGCAGATGAAAACCCGTTGCCCCTCGTTAAAGAGGTGCTGACGAAAGAAGTTGGATTTGATTTTCCTGCATCAACATGTGATCGCCTGAAAGAGTTGAGGGCCAAATCTAAAAACCCAGAAATTCAGCATATGTGTGAATATGTTATCAAATCTATAGATGACTATTTTGACGCTTTGAAGGCTTTGCCGCAGATCAAGGAATTACGTCCTTCCCATGATTTGCAGGTCAAAATCCAAAAAGAGCACGGTAAGACCATGGCAGCCTATAAAAAAGCCGCTGAAGAGAAGTCCATCGTTCGTCAATTAGCCACTTGCATTCCTCTTAAAGCTGGGTCTGCATTTTTTTCTTTCCGGGATGGGGAGATAGGAGAGTCATCTCATCTGCAATCGTTTAGCCACAGCATCACTTTGCCTAGACGCTATGTGCAGGACACTGTCGGTTATGAACTGTCTCGATTGATACACCGAAATTCCAAGAAGGGGCAGTAAATGAAACTCATCTTATCTGCCTATTTACGGACTCTGAAAGAGCGTGATGAATTCGACGCCCTGTTGCCTGATTTGCTGTTGTCTATGGGAATTATTCCGCTCTCAAAACCACAAACTGGCACACGCCAGTTTGGTGTAGACCTTTCCGCCGTTGGCGTTGATAAAGATGGGATAGAGAAGCTCTTCTTATTCGTCCTAAAGAAGGGAGATATTGGCCGTCGCATATGGAATGGGGAAGGTCCTCAATGTGTTGAACCCAGTCTAGATGAAATTTTCAATGTATATCTCCGTAGCCATGTGCCACAGAAACATGGGAAGCATCCGGTCAAAATTGTGCTTGGCACCACTGGGGATTTAAAAGAAGAGGTGCAGCCAAATTGGGCAGGGTACACCGAGCGAAAAAAGGGTGAGGCCGAGTTTGATTTTTGGGGAGCAGATGAGCTTGCGGTTCTAATTGAACGCCATCTTCTTGATGAGCATCTATTCCAATCCGATGACAGGACTGATCTGCGGCGTGTTTTAGCTTTGGTTGGAGAGCCAGACTATTCTCTTGTTGATTTCCATAAGCTCCTTCTCCGTCAACTCGGATTGAACGTCGATGGCGAGTTACTAGACAACAAAATATCAACTCCAGTACTTGTCAAAGCTCTTACTCGTGCGAACCTCACGGCGCGAATTGTTTCTGGTTGGGCTTCCAATGACGGTGATACAAAAATCGCCCTTAAGGCTGCTGAGCGTACTTTGTTATGGTCATGGTGGAGAATTTCAAAAGCACCAGAAAAGGATCAAAAAAAGCTGACCGAGGAATTCTATCGGCTAATTGATACTTATGTTGCAACCTCGATGGCATACCTGCAAAAAATTGAACTCCATAGCCAAGTACAGGATGGCTTTAGCGGATACACCAGTGAAAGCTCGGTTCTTTCATTGACGGTGTTTGAGCATATCGGCCTAGTTGCCTCGATAGGTTTGGCCGCGATCTATTTTTCAGAAGCCCCCAATGAGCCAACCTCCATCATCGATATGGATCAAGTCTCACGAATCCTTCTTGGGATTATTACGAAAAACCCCGTATCCGGATCTCCGGCTCTCGACAGCAACACGATTGAAGTTTCGCTGGCTCTTTCCTATCTGATGTTAGCAGGCCACTATTCAGAAGCGAAGGAATGGTTGGGCGAAATCATTGGTCGGATTGATTACAGCTACAAGGTCATGAGGAATTTTCCGATTGGTACAGACTCATTGGATGACTTGGTTGAATTGGTCTTTGGCAAACCAGAAGAAGACCGGATCAAGGAACTTATGGCGACATCTTGGCTGTTGCCGACACTTGCAGGTTGGAGTGTCATCCTTGAGGAAGAAGGTTGGTATAAAAGAGTCGTTTCCGGGCAAAAATCGGAAGCCTACCCCGAAGTATGCAGCCAATTATGGCATCCATTGAAAGAGGACTTTTTTGGCCACCTTTATTTTCATCAGGCTCAGTATGAGTGCGGAGAAACTGAGGCACCGATCAAATTTCCAGATGAGATAGCTGCATACCAAAAGCATATGGAAGCGATATTGGCATCCGAAAGGCATGAAGTCGTCGAGTCTTCTCCTGCATTCCATGAGAATTTGTATGGTCTCGATTTAATTGCCATGCGTCATTTCAAGACGCCTGTACCTTCTAATTTTTGGTACCGTTTTCTCAATATGCAGGCACATCCATGAAAACACGATTGAAAAGGGATTGAACATGACCATCGAAGCAGGCACCCCCGCCCCCGATTTCACCTTGCCGACCGATGGCGGCGGCACGGTTACGCTGTCGGCATTGCGTGGCAAACCGGTGGTGATTTATTTCTATCCCAAGGATATGACGCCAGGCTGCACCACGGAATCCTGCGATTTTCGCGATCTGCAACCCGATTTTAGCGCCATTGACGCGCAAATCATCGGTATTTCACGCGACAGTGCCGCCAGCCATGACAAATTCAAAGCCAAGCATGGCCTGACCTTTGTGCTGGCCGCCGATGAAGACGGCACCGCCTGCGAAAGTTATGGCACATGGGTTGAAAAAAGCATGTATGGCAAAAAATACATGGGCGTTGAACGCGCCACCTTTTTGATCGACGGGGCAGGTGTCGTGCGCAATGTCTGGCGCAAGGTCAAGGTCAAGGGCCATGCCAGCGAGGTTCTGGCGGCGGTAAAGGCCCTTTGACATCGGGATCGGGTACAGGGCCGGCAACCGGTATAGCGGTCCTGTACTTCTGTTGCCTTTTATTGCCATCTTTGTTGTTGCAAGCTAAAACCCTAGCGACAATATAAGGGGATGAGAGTGTTCGCGTCGCAATAACGCCAGACGACAAACTCTCGCCGGTATTCCGGGGTCGCAGGGGATAAAAATGACAAAGAATGTTATCGATCTTGATGATCAGATGTTGGCCGATTTTCAGGATGAAGCCCGCGAAATCGTCAATGCAATTGACGTCCATCTTCAAAATGCCCGTTCCAAAACCAATATCGACGCGGCCCTTACCGGCATTCAGCGCGAGGTTTTCAATCTGCGATACAAGGGCAAATCGGTCAATGCACCGCTGATCAATCTGACCAGCCACCGTCTTGCCGATTATGCCACGGCGTGCCGCGATCTGAACGAAGACGCGATCAATGACATTCAGTCCTTTGTCGATAAAATTCTGGGCATTCTGGATGGTGAAATCACCGGGGATTCAACCGATTCTGCCGAATTTGTCCGTGAATTGCCGTCCAAACGGTCGCCCGACATTGATCCCAACTGGCTGAAAAAGGCCAATGTCGAAGCCCTTCTGGTGATTCCGCAAAAATCGATGGCGGGGATTGTCGAACGTGAACTTGCCGCCTGCGGTTATCGCAGTTCGGTGACGAAATCCTCGTTCGAGGCGCTGGAACTGGCGGTGCGCACCCGCCCGGATTTCATTCTGGTTGCCAAAACCATTGATGAACTTGACGGGGTTGATCTTGCCAATGCCCTGCAAGCCATGCCGAAAACCCGCAATATTCCAATTGCTGTTCTGACCGCCGATGCGCCCAATCACCCGTCGCTGCATGATTTGCCGCTGCGCACCGCGATCATCCGCAAAGGCGGCAGTTTTGGCGATGATCTGGCCGAGGCATTGGCGCGGTTCAACATCACGTAAATATTGCGCCTGACAAAAATTTGACCCTGCAAGCGGACCGTGGCAGAGATGCCCGGTCCTTTTGTTTCAGACCGGAACCGCCCCATGATCAGCCTTGCCGATGCCGCCAGACAGGTTCTTTTGACCCGCGACCCGATGGAAAAGTCGTTATTGACGGCAGAATTCGCCCAACAATGGCGCGGTGGTATCATTACGGAAACCGGCCGCGTCGATCTGCCGGACCGCCCCGGTCGCCCCGACAAACCCGAATTGCATTCCCCCGCCCGGATGCCCAAACGCGGCAAGGGTGGCCTTAAAGGCCGGATCGGGCTTTTGCATGCGCTGGCCCATATCGAGCTGAACGCCATTGATCTGGCGTGGGATATCGCCGCGCGGTTTCCCGATGAAAACATGCCGCGCGATTTTTACGATGACTGGGTTCAGATCGCCGATGACGAGGCCAAACATTTCCGCATGTTGACCGCCCGGCTGGGTGAATTGGGTGCCTGCTATGGCGATTTGCCCGCCCATGACGGATTGTGGCAATCCTCGATGGAAACCGCCTATGATTTGCTGGCGCGTTTGGCCGTTGTGCCGATGGTGTTTGAGGCCCGCGGACTGGACGCCACGCCGCCAACGGTTGAACGGCTGATTGCCAGTGGCGATACCGAAAGTGCCGAGATTTTGCGCCTGATCGCGGCAGAAGAAATCGCCCATGTTGCCGCCGGTCGCAAATATTATGAAATGATGTGCGACAAACGCGGCCTGCCCTATTACACCACATGGCATGCGCTGTTGCGCAAGCATCTGCGCGGGCCGCTCAGACCGCCCTTTAACGACGCGGCACGCTATGACGCCGGGATGCCGCCGGATTATTATCAGGACTATGTCCTTGAATTACCCGATGAAAACGACGCCTGATCCCACGCATTGAGATAGCGCAAAGTTTTCTCATTCCAGAAAAGATACTCTTTTGCCTGAAACATAATCGCCCGCCCTTCTGATGGGGGGATGGGGCTATGTGACACAGCAAACGAGGTTAGAGCCATGCCCGCCACCATGAAAGCCGCCGTCGCCCGCGAATTCGGCAAGCCGTTATCGATTGAGGAAGTGACTATTCCCGATGTTGCGCCCGGCACCATTCTTGTCAAGGTCGAGGCATCCGGTGTCTGCCATACCGATCTTCATGCTGTTGAGGGTGACTGGCCGGTCAAACCCAATCCGCCCTTTATCCCCGGCCATGAAGGGGTTGGTTTTGTTGCCAAGGTCGGTGCCGGTGTCAAGGCCGTTCGCGAGGGCGACCGCGTCGGCGTGCCGTGGCTGCATTCGGCCTGTGGTCATTGCCATCATTGCCTGACCGGCTGGGAAACCCTGTGCGGGGAACAACTTAATACCGGCTATGCCGTCAATGGCGGGTTTGCCGAATATGTTCTGGCCGATCCCAATTATGTCGGTCATTTGCCCGATGCCCTGCAATTTGGCAATGCCGCCCCGGTACTGTGTGCCGGTGTGACTGTTTATAAGGGCTTGAAAGAAACCGAATGCAAACCCGGTGAAACCGTGGTGATTTCCGGCATTGGCGGCCTTGGCCATCTTGCCGTGCAATATGCCAAGGCCATGGGCATGAAGGTGATCGCGGTTGATATCAGCGACGACAAGCTGGCCCTTGCCAAAAAACTGGGCGCGGACTGGACGATCAATGCCAAAACCACCGATCCGGTGGCCGAAGTCCAGAAACAGATGGGCGGCGCACAAGGCGTTCTGGTCACCGCCGTTTCAAAAAGCGCCTTTTCACAAGGGGTTGGCATGCTGGGCCGTCATGGCACGATGGCGCTGTGTGGCCTGCCACCGGGAAAATTTGAACTGGATATTTTCGACACCGTTCTGTCGCGCAAAACCATTCGCGGTTCCATCGTCGGCACCCGTGCCGATTTGCAGGAAGCCCTTGAATTCGCAGGCGACGGCAAGGTGCATTCGCACTACACCACCGAACCGCTTGAAAACATCAATTCGATTTTTGACCGCATGCGGGCGGGCACGATTGATGGCCGCATTGTGATGTCGATCTGATCCATCCGAAAAACGGGGTGCAGTACACATTGCACCCCGTTTCTTCATTCAGGCCGCCGCACTGCGCATTTGGGCTTCGTGATCCAACAGCCACTGTTTGCGGTCCAGCCCCCCGGCATAGCCGGTCAGTTTGCCATCCGATCCAATTACCCGATGACAGGGTACGATGATCGATACCGGGTTCAGCGCATTGGCCCGTGCCACCGCCCGCACGGCATTGGGCTTGCCCAGTGTGACCGCTAGCCCGCCATAAGACCGGCTTTGCCCGGATGGAATGGCGATCAGGGCCTGCCAGACGTTTTGTTGAAAATCCGTGCCGATCAGGGTGATGTCTTCCATCGGCAATCGCCCGGCCTTACCGGCAAAATAGGCATCCAGCCACCTCAGCACCGATTGCGGGGCCGTGGTGGTGGCCCCCTCTGCCCAGTCAATGCGTTTGAAACGCCGGGTCTGGATCATGCGCAGGCGATCATCATTACCGGGAAAATCAAGATGCACCAGCTTGCCCGCCACGGTGGCAAGGGAAAGTTCACCCATCGGGCTAGCATAACGCATTACGTCCACGCGCGTTGTCATTGCGGTTCCTCCGGTTCCAGGGCCGACCATAAATATTGCGCGGCATAGGCACGCCACGGTCGCCAGCGTTGTGAATAATCTTCCAGATCCTTGGTTTTTTGCGGCCCGCCGCCCATGATCGAGGCCTTGAGAATCCCCAGATCACCTGCCGGAAAAGCATCGGGTTCGCCAAGGCCACGCAACCCGAAATAATTCAGGGTCCACGGACCAATGCCCTTAAGCCGTGCCATATCGGCCAGCACATCCGCCCCATGACGATCCGCACAGCCCGGACGGACAAACAGATCGATCACATCGGCAAGGGTTTGGGCGCGCCGGGTGGTCAGGCCGATCGATATCAAATCCTGCGCCTGCAAAGCATCCGGTGTCGGGAAAAGATGAGTGACGCCACTGCCCGATGCCAGATTTTCGGGCAAGGCTTCGCCAAAACGGACCACCAGCCGCCCGGCCAATGTGCGGGCCGCCGCGACACTGACCTGTTGGCCCAAAACAGCCCGCAGGGCCAGTTCAAACCGGTCCCAGCATCCCGGCACCCGCAATCCCGGTCGCCGCGCAATCAGCGGGGCAAGCAAATCATCCCCGGCCAAAAAGGCCGTGATCGCCCCAATATCGGTATCCAGATCAAACAGGCGACGCACCCGCCCGCCAATTTCCAGCAATTTGTGCCGAGCATCGCCGCGCAGGGTAATGATCACGCCGCTGCCATCCGGGGGAAAGCGGCACATCATCAGGCCCACCGCCTCACCCATGCGAAAACCCCGGCAATAGTGCCCGTCATCGACATGTTCCAGCCCCGGAATGGCTCGGGCGCGGAAAAAAGACAGCAAATATTTGGGATCAAAGGGTTGTCGGGCACGCAACCGCAAGACCAGATCATCCTGACTTGCCGATGGTCCGCTTGCCGGTAATGTGCCGCGCCGAAAGGCGGTTGGCGCATGGCCATAGGCCTGTTTCATTGCATCATTGAACCGGCGCAAGGACCCGAATCCGGCAATATCGGCGATATCGGTCATCGACAGGTTGCTATCGACTATCAGGTGTCGGGCACGCAACAGGCGACGCGCCCGGGAATGGTCCTGTGGCGAAACGCCGGTATGATCGCGGAAAATGCGCCGTAAATGGCGGCTGCCGATACCCAGACGGGCGGATAAATCCTCGACCGATCCGCGTTCAAGGGCCCCGTCTTCGATCAGGCGCACGGCGCGTTGCACGGTCGCAACAATGCCCGATGCGGCCGGACTGCCGGGGGCGGCTTCGGGGCGGCATCGCAAACAGGGCCGAAACCCGTGGACGATGGCCGCCTCGGCTGTTGGATAAAACCGGACATTGGCCCGCTTGGGCGTGACCGCCGGGCAAACCGGGCGGCAAAATATACCGGTGGTCAGGACGGCGGTATAAAACCGTCCATCAAACCGCCGGTCGCGGGAAATCAATGCCGTATAGCAAATGTCATCATCAAGCTGTTCCATACCGGTAGCCTAACAGAACCTGGAAAAATTTCTCGCCAGATTCGGACTCCGACATTCGCCGCCGCCTAAAAAGCGGGCGGGGCTTCTTCGGTCAGTTTTTCATAAAAATTACGGTCCAGAAGCACGGAAACCGCAATCAAAACCGGCGACTGACGATCATGTTCCTTGACGATCAAGGCATGGGGAGCCGGAATCATGTCGCGGATCGCCAGAACCTCGAATATCTGGTTACGACTGTTCGCAACCTTGAATCTGTCGCCTACCGCGATCTGTAATCGCACTTTTCGCGACATTTGGTCCACCTCCGTTGAAGGGCGGCTCTCATATAAGGGGAATACATATCCGGGAAGACAAGTGTTTCCGATAGGGATGATTACGCCAATAGGGTCGTCATCCTGACCGGAACTTCCGGCAACATTATGACAGCATGACGTTTATCGGGCTGATCACAACCCGATAAACGCAAAAGGGCAATGGCCGGGGGGGCAAAGACCCTAGATTCTTTCGTAGAGATCACCATCCAGCAGGGTTGAAACCGCAATCAGGACAGGTGATTTGCGTTCATTCTGCTTGAAAACAATTGCATGAGGGGCAGGTTGCATCTCGCGCAATTCAAGAACTTCATAGACAAGGCTGCTGCCCTGTTTGACTCGAAACTTGTCCCCCGACGCAATTTCACGTCGTATTTTTTTCATAGGCATTGTCATTCTCCGCTACCGAACAGCCAAAGAAACCGTTGCGATGCACATCATACAAGCCATCAGGTCCCGGATTTTTCTGCGATGGCAATCATCCGTATAGAAATCCGACCGATAAATCCGGCCTTCCCATTCCGGGTACCATGAATGGGAAAAGAACATAGCACGAAAAGAGAACGGCAAAAGATGCTGTTTGCATCGGGCACATTCACATTCCCGCCATCCCTCATGCAATGGCGGTTTTCCCGGTTTTTCATCCGGAAAAAAATTTCATTCCGATGACAATAGACGCCGCAATCGCGGCCATGTGACGACCAAATACCCCATCCCCGGAAAACCGAGTCTGCGCCATCGGGATGGAACAGAAAACGGACAGCCCGAAAGCTGCCCGCTTGATACCGTCCGGCATGGCAGGATCAATCGATATCCTGAATATCGCCCGCCGATCCGGTGACGCGCGCCGCAAGGGCCGCCCCCATAAATTCATCCAGATCGCCATTCAAAACGCCCTGGGTGTCAGATGTTTCGACCCCGGTGCGCAGATCCTTGATCATCTGATAGGGCTGCAAGACATAAGACCGGATCTGATGGCCCCAGCCAATATCGGTCTTGTTGTCCTCCACCGCCTGGGATTCGGCTTCGCGGCGTTGCAGTTCGGCCTCATACAGCCGGGCTTTGAGCATCTTCATCGCCGTATCGCGGTTTTTGTGTTGCGACCGGTCATTCTGACACTGCGCCACAATCCCGGTTGGAATATGGGTGATTCGCACCGCAGAATCGGTCCGGTTGACGTGCTGTCCGCCTGCACCCGAAGCGCGATAGGTATCAACCCGCAAATCCTTGTCCAGAATCTCGATATTGATTTCATCATCAATCACCGGATAAACCCAGACCGATGAAAAGCTGGTATGACGGCGGGCGGCACTGTCATAAGGCGAAATACGCACCAGACGATGCACCCCGACTTCGTTTTTCAGCCAGCCATAGGCATTCAGCCCCGACACCTTGTAGGTGACGGATTTGATCCCGGCTTCTTCGCCGTCGCTTTCTTCGAGCATTTCCAGCTTGTATTTGTGGGCTTCGGCCCAGCGATAATACATCCGCGCCAGCATGCTGGCCCAATCCTGTGCCTCGGTGCCACCGGCCCCGGCATGGATTTCAAGATAGGCATCATTCTGGTCGGCTTCGCCCGACAGCAGGCTTTCCAGTTCGCGCTTGGCAGCAATATCGCGGACCGATTTCAGTGCGGCTTCGGCCTCGGCCACCGTATCGGTATCGCCTTCGGCTTCGCCCAGTTCGATCAGTTCGATATTGTCATCAAGTTCCTGGGCCAGGGACTTGTAACCATTGATCGAATCTTCAAGATGGGTGCGTTCGCGCATGACTTTTTGCGCATTGGCCGGATCGTCCCACAAGGTGGGATTTTCGGCCAGCGCGTTTAGCTCATCCAGACGTCTGAGGGCATTATCCCAGTCAAAGATGCCTCCTCAGCAGCGCCATCGACTGCTTGATTTCATCTACCAATGCCTGTGCTTCGGCGCGCATTGACTGTCTCCGTTGGTTGGTCGGGTGTAACGCATCGCGTTGAAATTTGGCGCCCTGTATAACAGTTTTTCCCGGCAAGGAAACCCCTGCCCGCCCGGAAAATCAAAACCCGGCATCTTTAACACCGGGTTCTGGTTATTCAGGAAAGGGGAAATCAGTAAATCCCGCCCGGAACGGACGGCGTTGCACCGCCTCCGGTGCTGCCACCATTTCCGCCACCGTCAATCACATTATCGATCGAGGCCGGAATGGTGCCGGGTTTGAAGGCTTCCCAGATCACATTGGTGTCACCCGGACGGGCCGGAATGCCGGTACGTGAATCAACCCGGACCATGCGAATACCGGGCGGGGTCCGGAACGGGACGGCCTTGGTCTTGCCAAGGGCTGCCGCCATGAAATCCTTGAAGATCGGTGCGCCAAGGCTTGCACCCTGTTCATTGTCACCCAGCGACCGGTTATCATCGAAACCAACATAAACCCCCACGGCAAGGTCCGGCGAAAACCCGACGAACCACGCATCGCGGAAATCATTGGTGGTACCGGTTTTACCGGCCAACGGAAAACCAAGTTCCGAAATCCGGCGACCGGTGCCGCGCAGAACCACACCTTCAAGCATCGACACCAGTTGAAAGGCACTGGCTGGGTCGGTCAGTTGTTCGCGGGTATCGGGCAGTTCCGGCGGCATCTGATTGTGATAGGTGACATTCTGGCAATCGGCGCAATCGCGGTCATCGCGGCTGTAAATCACCTGCCCGCGACGGTCCTGAATACGGTCAATCAGGGTCGGGGTGATTTTCTTGCCACCATTGACCAGCATGGCATAGGCCGCCGTCATCCGCATCACGGTGGTTTCAGCAGCCCCCAGCGACATTGACAGGACTTCGGGCATGGTATCGACAATGCCAAACCGCTTGGCGTAATCGGCGACCACCGGCATGCCGATGGTTTGGGCCAGACGCACCGTCATCAGGTTCCGCGACAATTCGATGCCCAGACGCATGGTCGAAGGGCCATAAAACTTGCCGCTGTAATTGCCCGGTTTCCATTTGCCCAGCCCCGGCCCCTGATCCATCACAAAGGGCGCATCCAGCACCAGTGTGGACGGGGTATAGCCGCGATCAAGGGCGGCGAGATAGACAAACGGTTTAAACGACGATCCCGGCTGGCGGCGGGCCTGACTGGCGCGGTTGAATTTCGACAGATCATGCGAAAAACCGCCTGCCATCGCCAGAACCCGCCCGGTATGCGGGTCCATCGCCACCAGACCGCCATTGACATTGGGGATCTGACGCAGGGCATAGCTGTCTGCCGGATAATCCTTGCCGTCGCTGTCCTTGCTGATGGCTTCGACCAGAATGACGTCGCCGGGATTGACAACCTCGGACGCCTTGGTCACCGACGGGCCCAGTTTCTGACCCTTGACCCACGGGCGGGCCCAGCGCAATTCGGCAAACGGGATTTTGCCCGTCGCCCCGGTTTCGACACGGATCACGGCATCATTGCCATCCAGTTGCGTGACAACGGCACGCACCCACGGAATATCGCGCGGGGCGCTGATTTTCTGTAATTTTGTGCGCCAGTCGCCCGATGAAAGATCAATCTGCGTGATCGGTCCGCGCCAGCCATGCCTGCGGTCATAGGCCACCAGTCCGTTAAACAGGGCACGGTCGGCGACATCCTGCAAGGACGGGTCCACGGAGGACCGCACCGACAGACCGCCATGATACAGAATGTCTTCGCCATACCGGTTCACCAGTTCGCGGCGGATATCCTCGGCGAAGAAATCAGCACGATACGCATCGACCGACAGGCGTTCCTTGCCGATCAGCGGGCTGGTCCAGGCGGCCTGCGCCTCGTCCTCGGTGATCAGTTTTTCTTCGAGCATCCGGCCAATCACCCAGTCGCGGCGCACCTTGGCTTCGTCATGGTTGCGGATCGGATGATAATTGGACGGTGCCTTGGGCAGGGCGGCAAGATAGGCGGCTTCTTCGATATTGAGTTCTTCCAGCGATTTGTCGAAATACCGCAACGCCGCCGCCGCAACGCCATAACTGCCAGAACCCAGATAGATTTCGTTCAGATAGAGTTCCAGAATGTGGTTTTTGCTAAAGGCGCGTTCGATGCGAAACGACAGGATGGCTTCCTTGACCTTGCGTTCATAGGAAACCTCGCCGGTCAGCAAAAAGTTTTTCGCCACCTGCTGGGTGATTGTCGATGCGCCAACCGGACGACGCCCGGTGCCCATATTGGCCAGATTGGTCACAGCGGCGCGCAGCACGCTGGCGAAATCGATGCCGTAATGGGAAAAGAAATTCTTGTCTTCGGCGGCGATGAACGCATCGATCACATGACGCGGCATGGCTTCGATCGGCACGAACACCCGTTTTTCACGGGCATATTCGGCAATCAGTGCGCCGTCACCGGCATGCACACGGGTCATCACGCTGGGCTGATAATCAGCCAGTTGGGAATATTCCGGCAGGTCTTTGCCAAAATGCCAGAAAACGCCAATGACGCCCGCCACCCCGGCCAGCCCCATCAAAAACAACACGCCCACAATACTAAGAAAAATACGCATCAATACGGAACTTTTTCTGTCAGGTTTTTCTGATGATCATTTGCATGACCGCATCGACATCGCCGCCGCACGGCGTGACATAGCACGGTTATAACATCTAAAAAATGTCGGCTTTGTGATCGGCGTCATTTCCGCAGTTATTTAAGGGAAAATTCTATCGCAAGCCACAGCGAATAAACAGTCACGGTTGCGCGAACAGGAATGTCAGCCCTTCGATTTCTGCATATGGGATTTAAAATTCGTGCTGCTTGAAATACTGGTCAATCGCCCGCAAAACCGCCTTGGCGATTTTCTTGCGGTGTGCCGGGGTTTGCAGCAATTTGGCATCGGTCTGGTTGGACAGATAGCCCATTTCAAACAGAACCGACGGAATATCGGGGGCCTTGAGCACGGCAAACCCGGCAAACCGATGGGTGCGGCGTTGCAACTGAATATCCTGGCCCAGTTCCGTCACCATGTTGGATGCCAGCGTTGCCGACAAATTCATGGTTTCGCGTTGTGCCAGATCGATCAGAATGCTTTGCACCAGTGAATTTTCCACCGACAGATCAATACCGGCAATCACGTCGGCCTTGTTTTCCTTGCTGGCAAGGGCGGCGGCCTCTTTGTCCGACGCATTTTCAGACAAGGTATAGACTGATGCACCGCGATGTTTGGAATCACCAATAGAATCGGCGTGCAAGGACAAAAACAGATCGGCATTGGCCTTGCGCGCAATTTCCACCCGTTGTTGCAGACGCAAAAACACATCCTTGTCGCGGGTCAGCAACACCTGATAGCGCCCGGTATCTGTCAGGGTTTTGGCCAGTTCGCGGGCGGCGGCCAGTGTCAGGTTTTTTTCATAAACCCCGTCTGCACCAATCGCGCCGGGATCGACCCCGCCATGACCGGCATCAATGGCAATGACGGGTTTGTTATTGCCCGGACGGCCTGAACTGACGGCGACATCGGCACTTTGTTCGGTGGATGACGTGTCGTTGCGGCTGCGTGCGGAATAGGCCTGCATGCTGTCACGCGACGCCGTCATAAAGGCATCCCGCCCGGTCGGCACCAGATCGATCACCAACCGGTATGATTTGCCATCGCCGGGCGGCAACAGAAAAATTTTGGACACCACTGACGGTTGACCAACATCCAGCACCACGCGAAAGGTGCCGGGTTTGAACAGGCCATAGCGCAACCCGGAAATCAGCCCGCCCCCGGCGGTCACATTGCCGGGCGGCGCGGTCCAGTCGATTTCCGGCATGTCGATAATGATGCGATAGGGGTCGGGCAACAGAAAATGGGTGAAATCGACCTCGCGGTCCAGATCGATGACAAAGCGGGTATAATCGGGATAAACGCCCAGACGCGCCCCCAATACCTTGGCGGTATCGGCCATCGCACCGGACAGGAATATTCCCTGCAAAACCAGCACACAACAAATCATCTGCATCAGCCGCATCAGGCTGCACACCGAAACGTCCCTTTTATGTTCCAAGGGGCGAAAACCCACCTTTGACCTCTTTCTGCCAGCACCGCACACATGCAATCATGCCCGCTTATAGCAACCTGTTCGTTAACGGGCAATTGACCGCCCCCCCGGAAAAATGCGGGAAAGACACGGGAGACCGCATTAAGCGGGATCACATGTCGATGAGCAGAAAACCCGACAACAGATTTCAGAACAATTACTTAGCATAAGGCCCGATCCGGCGGGCAATTTGGCAAATCCTGTCACGTCCATGAGTGCCAAATGCAATAAAGGTTTGAACATGTCTGACAAAACAGTTTGTCGCGCCGGAATAAAAGGGATATGTTGTCGCTGAGATTCCTATGCCTTGCGGATAAAAATCCTATTTTTTCGTCAGGCTGAGGACGCGACGTGACAGTTCCACGGGTCGGTGTCTCGGTGACGCGGCAAGTCCCGCTCCCGATAGAGCCCTCCTTTCTCAGGCTGTCATGGCGCGCTCGACGACACGTAACCCTTTTTTTTCAACACCAAAACCAGGTCCCTACCGGAAGAGCAGCCGAAACGCGATGAACCATTCAAAGACAGGACATATCGCGACCTTTATGGGCGGCGCCTCCGGTTACGCCGGTTTGTGTGCATATCAGCATAATATCGCAAGACGCATCAAACTGGCGGGACCTTCAGGAACAGGTTCCGAATGGTCAAACGTATGCTTATCGATGCAACGCACGCGGAAGAAAGCCGCGTCGTTGTTATTAATGGAAATCGGCTAGAAGAATACGACGTCGAAACTTCGACGAAGAAACAGCTTAAGGGAAACATCTATCTTGCGAAAGTGACGCGGGTGGAACCTTCCTTACAGGCTGCTTTTGTTGAATATGGCGGCAATCGTCATGGTTTCCTCGCCTTTAGCGAAATTCATTCCGATTATTATCAAATCCCCGTCGCCGACCGCGAAGCCATGGAGCATCATCATGCAGCCCTGGCCGTCAAGGATGCGGAAATCGTCGATGATAACGGCGATGATGGCGAAACCACCCCGAAAAAAGACAAAAAACCGGCGCGTTCCCGCAGCCGCCGCAAACCGCGTGGCAAGGATGCCGCCGGATCTGGCGACGCTGTGGCATCTGATGCCGGGGTTGATGGCGATAACGTTGTTTCGGCCGATGCCGATGAAAACACCGGCAACACCGCGCCCGAAGACGATGCCAAGCCGCGCCGTCGCCGCCCCCGCAATCGTCGTAAAAAAGCCGAAGACGGCGATGCAACGGCATCGGCGGATGACAATGGCAATGAGGGTGACGTCGGCAGCGACGATGACGGCCCCAAGGATGGCAGTGGTGGTAATGGTGGCACCGCCGCCATGGCCGCCGAAATTGCCGAACTGAGCGTTGATGTCGGCAATATTGCCACCGTTGAAACCGCCCACGAAGATATCGAAGATTTTGGCGGTGATGACGCCGATGAATTTTCGGACGCCGGTCGTCCGCAAATGCAGAAACGCTATAAAATTCAGGAAGTCATCAAACGTCGCCAGATTTTGCTGGTTCAGGTCGTCAAGGAAGAACGTGGCAACAAGGGTGCCGCCCTGACCACCTTCCTGTCGCTGGCCGGTCGTTATTGCGTTTTGATGCCCAACACCCCGCGCGGTGGTGGCATTTCGCGCAAGATCACCAATGCGGCGGATCGCAAACGTCTGAAATCCATTCTGGCCGAACTGGAAATTCCGGGCGGCATGGCGGTGATTGTCCGCACCGCCGGTTCGGAACGCACCAAGGTCGAAATCAAACGCGATTTTGATTACATGATGCGGCTGTGGGATCGTATCCGCGAAACAACGCTGGAAAGTCAGGCCCCGTGCCTGATTTACGAAGAAGCCGATCTGATCAAACGGTCGATCCGCGATCTTTATGCCCGCGATGTTGATGAAGTTCTGGTTGAAGGTGACGAAGGTTACCGGATCGCCAAAGATTTCATGAAAATGTTGATGCCATCCCATGCCAAGCGCGTGCAGCCTTATAAAGATCAGGGCGTGCCGCTGTTCCATCGTTTTCAGGTGGAAAGCCAGCTTGATGCGATGCTCAACCCGGTTGTTCAGTTGAAATCGGGCGGTTACATCGTGATCAACCCGACCGAGGCGCTGGTGGCGATTGACGTCAATTCCGGCCGGTCAACCCGCGAACGCAATATTGAAGAAACCGCCTACAAGACCAACCTTGAAGCCGCCGAAGAACTGGCGCGTCAGTTGCGCTTGCGCGATCTGGCCGGTCTGATCGTGATCGATTTCATCGATATGGAAGACCATCGCAATCAGGGTGCGGTTGAACGCAAACTGAAAGAAGCGATGCGCAATGACCGCGCCCGTCTTCAGATTGGCCGTATCAGCCCGTTTGGTCTGCTTGAAATGTCGCGTCAGCGCCTGCGCCCGTCGTTGGTTGAAAGCGCGTTTGAAGTTTGTTCGCATTGCCGTGGTGTTGGCCTTGTCCGTTCCATCGAAAGTGCCGCCCTGCATCTGCTGCGCATGATCGAAGAAGAAGGCATGCGGCGGCGTTCCGGCGTTCTGACCGTGCATGTCACCGGCGAAGTCGCGCTTTATGTTCTGAACCGCAAACGGGATTCCCTGCTGGAAATCGAAAAGCGTTATGGCTTTACCGTGATGATTTTTGGCGATGACAGCCTGATTTCCCCGGATTACCGGATCGAACGCACCCGTGCTGCCAAAAACGACGACGGCACGGATGAAATTTCCACCGTTCTGAATGCCGAAAGCGTCGAACTGCCGGCCCTTCAGGCTCCGATCGAAGATGACGAAGTCGAAGAAAGTGTCAGCGAAGACGAGGAAGACGACGATCAGGGCAACAAGCGCCGCCGTCGCCGCCGTCGCCGTCGCGGTCGCAATGACGACCGGGATGAAAACACCGACCGCACCGAACGTCCGGCAGCCGCCGCTGATGATAAAGACACCGCGCAAGACACGGCAGAAGACGCCGATGGCGATGCGGACGCCGACGACGAAGATGACGACGATGACGAAGCCCAGCGCAAGCGCCGCCGTCGCGGCAAACGCGGGGGCCGTCGCCGGTCACGTCGCCCGGATCAGGCCGATGCCGCCCCGCGCACTTTGTCGCCAAATGACGATCCGGCGGCAACGGCCCTGCGCCGTGACCGCCCGCATACCGCCGACGATGGCACGGAACAGGACGTTGTCATTGATGCCGATACGGCGGATGTGAATGACGATGACGGTTCGGAAACCGGCGTGAATGCCGCCCGAGAACGCGATCATACCGCCCCGGCACCGGCCCGTCCGCGCCGCGAACGTGCCGACCGCGGGGACCGGAACGAAAACCGTCGGGGCCGTCGTGACCGCCGCCCGGTACGGGATGCAGGCGATGTGCGCAACATCCCGATCCAGTCCGGCCCGGCCCCTGAAACGTCGGTTGAAACCGTAACCGCACCGGCACCGCAGACCGAGGCCCCGGCAGAACCGGCCCCCACCCCCAAACCGACAGCCCCCCAGGCTGTTGAAAAGGTGGAAACCCCGGTTGTGGCACCTACCCCGGCTCCGACCCCGGCGCAGGAAGCAAAACCCGAAGCCGAAAAACCGGTTGAAACGCCCACGGTGGAAGCTCCGGCCAGTGACGAGGCCCCCAAGCCGAAGAAACGCGGCTGGTGGAGCCTTGGCAAATAACGCCTGACAACACCACGTCTGATGATAAAAAAAGAAGGGATGCCGGTTTTCGCGGCATCCCTTCTTTCATTGCATCCGGTGCAAAACCGGAATTATTTCTGCCAGTTCTGCAATGCCTTGACCGCACCCAGCATGGTTTGTTCGCTATGGGCGAAGGAAAACCGGACATAATTCTGGCCGCGCAACCGGTCAAAATCGGTACCCGGCGTCACGGCCACCCCGGTTTCGTTCAGCATCCGGCGGCAGAATGCCTCGCTGTCATCGGTCAGATGATGGATATCGGCATACAGATAAAACGCGCCATCAGCCGGGGCAAAACGGTCAAACCCGGCCTTGGGCAATTCGTTTAGCAAGATATCGCGATTGCGGGCATAGGCGGCGATATTGGCCTGCAATTCATCCTCGCAGTCAAAGGCGGCAACCCCGGCAATCTGCGACAGCGCCGGGGCGGAAATAAACAGGTTTTGCTGCAAACATTCGACCGCCCGGCACAAATCGGGCGGCACCACCGCCCAGCCCAGACGCCAGCCCGTCATCGAAAAATATTTGGAAAAACTGTTGATGACAAAGGCGTCATCCCCAAATTCCAGCGCGCTGCATTCCGCGACATCGCCAAAGGATATCCCCTGATAAATCTCGTCCGAAATCAGGCGAATGCCGTTTGCCCGGCAATAGGCAACCAGTTCGCGATAAGTTTCGCGGTCCATCATGCTGCCTGCCGGGTTGGACGGGCTGGCAACGATCAGACCATCAACCGGACGATCCAGATCGCGCAACATCGCGACCGTCGGCTGATAATGGCTTTCGGGGCCAGCCAGCAGGGTAACGGTTTCAATGCCCAATGCGCCCAGAATATTGCGATAGGCCGGATAACCGGGGGCGGCCATCGCCACCCGGTCGCCCGCATCAAACGCCGCCAGAAAGGCCAGCACAAAGATTGACGAAGACCCACTGGCAATGCAAATGCGGGCCGGATCGACATCAACCCCGAATTTGCATTTGTAATGCCCGGAAATCGCGGTGCGCAGCGGTTCTATCCCCATGGCGTCGGTATAACCAATCAGGTCATTTTCCAGCGCCTTTGCCGCCGCCTCGCGCACCTTGCGCGGGGCCGGGGTGCCGGGTTGCCCGACTTCCAGATGATAAACCGCCTTGCCGCTTTCCTGACGGCGATTGGCCGCCCGCAAAACATCCATGACGATAAAGGGCGAGATCGCCCCGCGTTCGGACTGTTTCAAAGCCATTCTGTTCTATCCCGGAAAAATGCGTTATCGCCCTGCCATGCCAAAACCGGCCGGATCGGCAACGAATTCGCAGCTTTCGGGATGGGGCGGAATACCCTGCAAACAGCGAATGACATTGACCGACGCCTGACCGTTATCATTGGCCGCCAGCCCCGAAACACTGTTGGCGGCAATCAGATCAGATGCAATTGTCGCAATCTGTTTGGTCGCCCCGGCAGGGGTACCACTTCCGGCAATGCCATAACGATATTCAAACACAAACGGATTGACCAACAAGGCCGGGCCGATCAGGGGTTGTTGTGCGGCCACGGCCTCGCCCGATGCAAGGTTAAGACCGATTGCGTTGGCCCCGATGCCACTGCCAAAAGGCGCATTCATCGTCGTCTGACAGGCCACGGCATTGGCATTGCGATCCACAACGACAAATCCGCTGCGTCCCTGCCCGACGGCCCGGTTATCGCCCTGCTGGCGGATATCGGCCAGATAGCGGTCCAGCATCGCCGACAGATCATTACCGCCGCCAATCACCTGTGGCGCACCTGCACCCGTGCGGGGCGGATTGGCAAAATACAATTCCTCATTGCCAACCTTGACCGATGCCGCTTCGCGCCAGACCGGCGCATATTGCCGCAAATCATCAAGGGTCAGGGTGCCGCCTTCGGCCTGCACGGAATTCACGATCTGCGATGCCAGCGCACCATTATAAAAATCGCCCGGCCCCTTGACCCGCAACGAGGTCAGCAAGGCCCCCAGATTGATGGCCTCGAGCCGGTCGCCAAGACCGATCAGCTTGCCATTGCGGATATAGGTCGCACTTAATAACGGGCTGACCGCGATTTGGGCATGAGCCGATTCGATATCCGCGGCCAGCGACCGCGACACCGGGACGCCAAATCGCGCCTGTTGTTCGGCCCCGGCCACCAGTTGCCCCCATTGCAAACGCCCGTAACGGGCATTCAGGGCATAAAGCCCACGCGGTACGCCGGGAACGGCGGTTTGAATTTGTTGCGGAGCCGTCCGGGTGCCCGGACGCGGCCAGAAATCCAGAACCTCGACTTTTTTGGATGCCCGGTCATGAACAATGCAGACTCCGCCACCACCAATGCCTGCGACCGATGGTTTGGTGACCGTCATGGTCATATAAAGGGCGACGGCGGCATCGGCCGCAGTGCCCCCGGCGGACAACACATCGCGGGCGGTGCGCACGGCACGCGGTTCATCGGCAACAACACCGCCCAGAAAACCCTGCACTGCCCCGATCTGGCCAAGATTATCTGTTTCTGTACCCGAACAGGCCGACAGTCCGGCAGTCATTGCGATAACCGCAATCATCGGCCATGATGGCGTGCGCGTCGGCTTTTTGCCGGCATCGGATAAACGAAGATACGGAACGCAAAACTTGCTCAAACGCATATTATCTCTCATTGCCATTTGTGTTGTCGCCCTTCCCGAGATAGCGGCGGCGCAAGGCCGTTCTTTTATCCGCGATACCGAGATAGAAGAAACCCTCTATCTCTATTCGGCACCGTTGTTTACAGCCGCCGGTCTCGATCCGCGCGCAGTATCGGTGTATATCGTCTCCGACGCCAGCCTCAATGCTTTCGTTGCCGGTGGTCAAAAGCTTTTTATCAATACCGGGCTGTTGTTGAAAGCCTCCAATCCCGAGCAGGTGATGGGCGTGATCGCGCACGAAACCGGCCATATTGCGGGCGGCCATCTGTCGCGTGTTCATGACCAGTTGCGCAACGCATCGGCCCTGTCGATCCTGTCCACCGTGATTGGCGTTGCCGCCGGTGTGGCATCGGGCCGGGCCGATGTCGGGACTGCCGCCGTCATTGGCGGGCAGAATGTCGCCACCCGTAATTTCCTTGCCTATTCGCGCACCCAGGAAAGCAGCGCCGATCAGGCCGGTGTTAAATTCCTGACCGAAAGCGGCATCACGTCGCGCGGACTGATGGAATTCATGGATACGCTGGCCGGGCAGGAATTGCTGAGCACCGACCGGCAGGACCCCTATCTGCGCAGTCACCCGCTGACCCGTGAGCGCCTTGATTTCCTTGAAAACTATGTGGCGACATCACCGTTAAAGGATAACAAGGTCGATCCGGTACTTTATGAACGCCATGACCGGATGCGGGCCAAACTTTATGCCTTTACCAACAATCTGCAACGCACCTTGCGGATTTATCCTGAAACCGACACCAGCATTTCTGGCCGCTATGCCCGCGCCATCGGTTATTACCGCGACTCACAGATTGACGAAGCCATCCCCCTGATGGACAGTCTGATCGCCGAAGAACCGGAAAATCCGTATTTTTATGAATTAAAGGGCCAGACCCTGCTGGAATTTGGTCGCGCCAAGGATGCGCTGGAGCCGTTGCGCAAGGCATCGGAATATTCCAAGGGGGCACCGCTGATCCGGTTGCTTTTGGCCCATGCCGGCGTTGAAAGCAATGATGACAGCCTGATCCCCGAAGCCCGTGAAAATCTGTTGGGCGTGCTGTCACGCGAACGCGACAATGCATCGGCATGGCGGTTGCGCGCCATCGCCGAATCCCGTCTGGGCAATCAGGGCGAAGCATCCCTGTCACAGGCGGAATACAGCCTTCTGACCGGGGATCGCAGTGCGGCGCGTTACCATGCCGTCCAGGCCGACAAAGCTGTCGAAAGCGGCACGGCAGCATGGCAGCGTGTTCAGGACATTTTACGGGCGACCGAGACGGAAGATAAAAAGTGATCGTGGATGCGGTATCGCGGCAGCTGCGTCAAATCCTGATCGGAGTTGCGGCGATATGGGGGGTGCAGGCCTGCGGCCTGCCGGGGGCCGGGGTTGATTCCGGCGGTGATCTGAAATTGCTGTATGCGCCGTTTTCTCTGCAAAATCTGCCGCCTTTCTGGCATTACGAAAATCCCCAACCCGGACATTTCGCCAGCGACGATCCTGCTTCCCCTTTGTTTTGGGGGGATATCGACGGTCGGATCGCCCTTGGCCTGCGCCCGGCAGCGGGGCCTGTGCATCTGGGACGCCGGACCAATATTGCCATTCTGGGCAGCCCCTATCTGGCCTTTGACTGGCGGATAACAGGGGCGGCACAGGCGGGGGACGGCGAACTGGTTCTGGGATTTCGTCAGCAAGCGGTCGATAGCTGGACCGAACGGGATTTCGGGGCAGGCATCCCGGGCGTTGACCATATCATCCGCATCCCGGTCGGAGTTTCTGAAACCGGCATCACATCCGACACCGGTCAAACGTCATCATGGCAGCGCGATTTTTTTGATCTGCCTGCCCTGCACCGGCGCTATTGGCCCGATATTGATCCCCTGTCGGTCAAACTGGTCTGGATCGGCATATCGGTGCCGCGTCCGGCCTCGGATTATGACAAAGGTGTGATATATCTTTCGCATATTTTACTTTCCCGTTAGGGCGATGGTCCGCTATCAGAAGATAACAGACTGCATCCCATGCAAAAGGAACCCACATGGCCTCGCATTTCCTGAAGATTTCTGTTGGCGCTGCTGCCATCCTTCTTTCGACTTCGTTGACGCCGCTTCGGGCAGCCGAACCGCTTGATAGCGCGCAAAAACAGGAAGTCGAAGCCATCATTGAACAATATCTGATGGAAAACCCCGATGTGCTGATGCGTGCCCTGCAAAATGTTCAGGCATGGCAAACCGCTGAACAGACCCGGCGTCAGTCCGATGCGCTGATCAGTGTCTGGGATTCTGTTGTTACGGATTCATCGATCCCGTCGGTGGGGCCGGTCGATGCCCCGGTAACGGTTGTTGAATTTTTCGATTATCATTGCGGTTATTGCAAACAGGCCTTTAACGGCCTGATGGATATTGCCGACAATTCCGACAACAAGGTCCGCACCCTTTTTGTTGAATTCCCGATCCTGAGCGAAGAATCCGGTGTGGCCGCCGCCGCCGCCCTTGCCGCCGCCAAACAGGGCAAATATATCGACATCCATCGCGCCTTTATGGATAGCCGTGGCCTGCTGGACAATGACCGGATTGATGAAATCGCCGCCGATCTGGGGATTGATGTCGCCCAAATGCGGACCGACATGGAGTCCCAGGAAATTCTGGGCGCACTGGCGCAAAACAATGCGATGGCACGCGCGGTTGGCATTTCCGGCACCCCGGCCTTTCTGATCGACGGGCAACTGGTTTCCGGGGCCGATATGGACCGGGTCAAGGCGCTGGTGCAGGCCGGGCTGGAAAACGCTTCCTGATTTTACTGCACATGCAGTTGTGATCATTACCCGATCCTAACAAACCACAAAGGGCCGTTTCGATTTCGAAACGGCCCTTTGTCATAAACAGGTTTTCCTGAAAATCAGATGATCCCGGCCAATGGTGAGGACGGATCGGCGTATTTTTTGCGCGGCATCCGCCCGGCCAGAAAGGATTCACGCCCGGCAATCACCGCATGTTTCATCGCCCGCGCCATGCGGATCGGATCACGCGCCCCGGCAATGGCGGTGTTCATCAACACCCCGTCACAGCCCAGCTCCATCGCCACCGCCGCATCGGATGCCGTCCCCACCCCGGCATCGACCAGAACCGGCACCTTGGCGTTTTCCTTGATCAGCATGATATTGACCGGGTTCAAAATCCCCATGCCCGATCCGATCAGGGACCCCAACGGCATGATCGCCACACATCCCATATCTTCGAGCATTTTCGCCTGGATCAGATCGTCGCTGCAATAAACCATCACATCAAACCCGTCACGGATCAGGGATTCGGCGGCTTTCAGCGTTTCGGGCATATTGGGATACAGCGTTTTCTGATCGCCCAGAACTTCGAGTTTTACCAAATTCCATCCCCCGGCCTCGCGCGCAAGGCGCAGGGTGCGCACCGCATCATCGGCGGTAAAACAGCCCGCCGTATTGGGCAGATAGGTGTATTTTTTCGGATCGACAAAATCGACCAGCATCGGCTGCCCCGGATCGCTGACATTGACCCGGCGCACGGCAACGGTGACGATTTCCGCCCCGGATTCTTCAATCGCAATGCGGGTTTCCTCGAAATCCTTGTATTTGCCGGTCCCGACCAGCAGACGCGACGAAAATTTATGCCCGGCAACGACAAATCCGTCATCCGCCGCCGCGGCCAGATCGGCGGCAGGCGACCCACCCCCGATGAAATGCACAATTTCCAGACGGTCACCATCGGCCAGCACCGTATCGGCATAGGCGGTTTTCGGCACGATTTCCAGATTGCGTTCCACCGCGACCTTGGTCGCGACAATATCAAGTTCGCCCAAAAGGTCTGCGACGCTGGCGGCATTATGAATGGTGCGGTCTTCACCGTTGATCGTAAGGCGCATCTTTTTGTCAAATCCTCGCGATATCATCAAATTTTAATTTTCTGGCGCGCAGTATGCGCAGGGCCGCCGCGCGACGCAAGCTGTGATCGGCGGTTTCTGCCATGCAATGCGAACAGGGCCGCATCGCACAAGAAACCCGGAAAAGCCCGGAATGCAACATTGCGTTAGACTATCGTCGTGATATAAACGCATCACAAACTTTAGGGTGTGTGGAACCGGATGACAAAACCCGTCTTCATTTTAAATGGGCCGAACCTGAACCTGCTTGGACATCGTCAGCCGGAAATCTATGGCGCGACGACCTTGCAGGATGTCGAGGCCATGTGCCTGAAACATGGTGCGGCCATCGGTCTTGCGGTTGTCTTTCGTCAAAGCAATCATGAAGGTGTTCTGGTTGACTGGATTCAACAGGCCCGTAACGAAGCTTCTGGCATTATTATCAATGCTGCGGCATATACGCACACCTCGGTCGCAATTCTGGATGCCTTGCTGGCATCCGATCTGCCGGTCGTCGAAGTTCACTTATCAAATATTCATCAGCGGGATGAGTTCAGACATCATTCCTATGTTTCCAAGGTTGCAAAAGGCATGATTTGCGGATTTGGTCCGCAGGGTTATGTTCTGGCACTTGATGCCATCAAGCAACTGACCGATACACATTCATAAAAGATAAGAGCAATGAGCAAGTTCAACATTGACAATGACGCCATTCGCCAGCTCGCCGATCTGCTGGACGAAACCAATCTGACCGAAATCGAAGTCGCCGCCGGTGACAATCGCATTCGTGTTGTCCGTCAGGGCACGATGGTTGCAGCGGCCCCTGCCCCGGCACATCATGCCCCGGCCACAGCGGCCCCGGCGGCCGCCCCGGTCAATGACAGTGCCGCCCATCCGGGCTGTGTCAAATCGCCGATGGTCGGTGTCGTGTATTTCGCGCCCGAACCGGGTGCCGCACCGTTTGTTTCGGTCGGGTCCACCGTCACCGAAGGCCAGACCCTGATGCTGATCGAAGCGATGAAAACCTTCAATCCGATCCGGGCGACCCGCAGCGGCAAAATCACCCAGATTATTGCGATTGACGGCAATCCGGTCGAATATGACGAGCCACTGGTCATCATTGAATAAACTGGGGCAAGAACGTTATGTTCGATAAAATCCTGATTGCCAATCGCGGTGAAATTGCGTTGCGCATTCAGCGCGCCTGCCGCGAAATGGGCATCAAAACCGTTGCGGTGCATTCCACCGCCGATGCCAATGCCATGCATGTGCGTCTGGCCGACGAAGCCGTCTGTATCGGACCGGCATCGTCCAAGGACAGTTACCTGAATATCCCGGCCATTCTGACCGCGGCCGAAATTACCGGGGCCGAAGCCATTCATCCCGGTTACGGCTTTTTGTCGGAAAGTGCCGATTTCGCGGCGATGGTCGAGGAACACGGGTTTGTTTTTATCGGCCCGACCCCGGAACATATCCGGACGATGGGCGACAAGATTGCAGCAAAGCAGACCGCCGAAAAATTGGGTATTCCGGTTGTTCCGGGATCGGCCGGGGAAATCACATCGGTTGAAGAAGCCCGCAAATGTGCGGCGGAAATCGGTTATCCGGTCCTGATCAAGGCATCGGGTGGCGGTGGCGGCCGTGGCATGAAAGTGGTCGAACGCGACGAAGAACTGGCCGAAGCCTTTTCGATGACCCGCAAGGAAGCCATGCAGAATTTTGGCAATGCAGCGGTGTATATTGAAAAGTACCTTGCCAAGCCGCGCCATATTGAATTGCAGGTGATTGGCGATTCGCATGGCAATGCCGTGCATCTGTTTGAACGCGATTGTTCGTTGCAGCGCCGCCATCAGAAAGTGTTGGAAGAAGCCCCGTCACCGACCCTGACGCCCGAAGAACGCGAACGCATCGGCACCACGGTTGCCAATGCGATGATCGGCATGGGTTATCGCAATGCAGGCACCATCGAATTTCTGTTTGAAAATGGCGAATTTTATTTCATCGAAATGAATACCCGCCTTCAGGTCGAACATCCGGTGACCGAAGCGATCACCGGGGTCGATCTGGTGCGTGAACAGATCCGTGTAGCAGCCGGTCTTGAATTGTCCTTTACCCAAAAGGATATCGAAATTCAGGGCCATGCGATTGAATGCCGCATCAATGCCGAAGACCCGGAAACCTTTGCCCCCTCGCCGGGCAAAATTACCGAATATCATGCGCCGGGTGGCCTTGGTGTGCGGGTCGATAGCGGCATTTATACCGGTTATTCGATCCCGCCCTATTATGACAGCATGATCGCCAAGCTGATTGTGCATGGCCGTGATCGGCAGGAATGCATGATGCGGCTGCGCCGGGCGCTGGCCGAATATGCGATTGGCGGCATCAAAACCACCATTCCGCTGCATCAACGGTTGTTGATGAATGAAGACATTCAGAAAGGGGATTACGACATCCACTGGCTGGAAAAATTCATGGGAATGAAAAAATAACCGCCTGCGGGCCGGTTTACCAGACGGGGGCCATCGCGCCCCCGTTTTTCTTGGCATAACATATCTTGTCGGACGACGCGAAATACCACATATCCATACAATCACCTGTGTTGGAGACAGCAAGATCATAGCCGCCATCATGTCCAGTCAACTGACACCCGATTTGCTGATCCGGGCTTATTCCGTCGGACTGTTTCCGATGGCCGAAAGCCATGATGATCCAACGCTGTACTGGATTGATCCGGAATGGCGTGGTGTCTTGCCGCTGGACGGGTTTCATGTGCCGCGCAGCCTGCGCAAGGCCGTCCGGCATGGCGGGTTCCGCATCCATGTCAACACCGCCTTTCGCGACGTGATCGAGGCCTGTGCCACCCCGACCGGCAACCGCGCCGAAACATGGATCAATCCCGGTATCCGCAATGCCTATTGCGCGCTGCATGACATGGGATGCGCCCATTCGGTCGAAGCCTGGCTGGACGGGGAACTGGTCGGTGGCCTTTATGGTGTCAGTCTGGGGCAGGTCTTTTTTGGCGAAAGCATGTTTTCACGCGCCACCAATGCCTCCAAGGTCGCACTTGTGCATCTGGTGGCCTTGCTCAGACAGGGCGGGTTTACCCTGCTTGATACCCAGTTCGTCAATGATCACCTCAAACAGTTTGGTGTCATTGAAATTTCGCGCGAAAAATACCGCATCGAACTGGCCCGCGCCCTCGCCGGTCGCGCCACCCTGCCCTTCGAGGCCGAAAACGCCATTATCGAAGCTGTCCTGCTGGGTACCGATCCAAAACAAAAGCCCGATGGCGCGTAACGCCACCGGGCTTTACCTGGTGTTCCGGCAAACCGGTTATTGCTGGATACCCGGAAACGCCCAAAGGCCCGATACCCGCAACATATCGCGATAGACCACCATTCTTTCGGCATCGCTGACCACGCTTGCCTCGTCCATCGTTGCAAAATCAAGGGCGATTACCGGATATACCGGCGCATCCAGATCATATTGCCACAGGGCATCTTCCAGAAGGGTTTGCGCCCGGCGCATATGGCTGGCACTGGTGATCAGAATAACCTGATCGGCGGTATGGCGTTCCAGAAGATTGGCGATGTTCAATACATTGCCCACCGTATCCTTGGATTTGTCCTCGACCATGATACGGTCGCGATCAATCCCCTGTTCGACCAGCCAGCGCATCATGACATCGCCCTCGGTCACGCCCGATTGCGGTTGTCCGCCGGTGACCATCACCCGTGCCGACGGATTGGCCTGCGCGGCTTTCAGGGCCACTTCCAGACGCTGCATCAAGGGTTCGCGGATGCTGCCATCTTCGGCCAGGGCATAGCCCAGAACCACAATGGTCGGATTGCCCGACAGGGCCGGAACATCGGCATTGGGTGCGGTTGCCATGATCTGGTCCGCCCGGTTAAAGCGTTTGCGATAAAGGCTTGCCAGATCGCGGTCAATCCCGGCCATCGCGTCCAGATAATTGCGATAGGACGCCTCATTGCCCTGAATATGCGCAATCGCCGCCAGCCACGCATAGGCATCAAATGCCTTGGGATCAACGCGGGTAATTGATTGATAGGTTTCGACCGCCCCTTCAAGGTTTTTCTGAAGAATTTGCGCCGATGCAATGCCATAGCGCAGATCAAGACGTTCCGGGGCAAGGCTGCTGGCCTCGGCAAAGGCCTTTTCGACGACATCGTAACGGCCATGCAGGGTGATGCCCTTGAACACCTCGGCCTCGGCCTTTTTGATATCCCCGCCCGACCAGTAATATTGCATACCAGTATCAACCAGTTCGCGAATGCGCGCCGCATCGGCGGGATCGGCGGCAAATGCCGGGATCGTCATCGTTGCCGCGCTGAGCGACAGTGCCGTTGCAAAACACCCAACCTTCAGAATTTTTGTCAGTTTCATTTTCCGCTCCATAGCAATCATGCCGGAAATTCGACACCCCATGAAACCACAGGCAGACAATGAATCAAATACCTATTTAATACCAAATATTACCATTTTCTGAAAATTAAATACCAATTTAACAAATGGTATTGTTTTTGTCATAATCGACACATAAAAAAGGCAGGGCACAATTCATGCCCTGCCTTGTATGTTCGATATCCGGTCGATCAGAACAGAAAGCGCACGCGCAACGTTCCGTCGATGGCTTCGAGTTCCTTGCGCACGCCAAGGCCCGGTTTGATTTCTTCGTCAACTTCGACCACGACATAGCCGACGCCGCCTTCGGAGCGCAGATACTGCCCGCTGATATTCATGCCACGCGAGGCAAAGACATCGTTGATCTTTGACAACACACCCGGCACGTTGCGGTGAATATGCATGAAACGGGTATGTTTGCGATCCTTGACCGGCAGGGATACCTCGGGGAAATTGACCGCGCCCAGGGTTGATCCATTGTCGGAATAGGTGATCAGCTTGTCGGCGACTTCAAGGCCGATATTTTCCTGTGCTTCCTGGGTCGATCCGCCGATATGCGGGGTCAGGATCACATTGGTCATGCCACGCAAGGGCGAGATGAATTCTTCATCCTTGCCCGCCGGTTCGACCGGGAAAACATCCAGTGCCGCCCCGGCCAGATGGCCGCGTTCAAGGGCAGCGGCCAGATCATCAATATTGATGACATTACCACGCGCCGCATTGATCAGATGCGCACCGGGTTTCATTTTGGCGATTTCGGCCGCCGTGATCATGTTTTTGGTCTGTTCGGTGGATGGCACATGCAACGACACCACATCGGCGCGCGCCAGCAATTCATCCATCGTTGAACAGGATGAGGCATTGCCCAGCGCCAGTTTGTTGATCACATCGTAATAAATCACATTCATGCCCAGCGATTCCGCCAGAACCGATAATTGCGATCCGATATGGCCATATCCGATGATGCCCAGCGTCTTGCCGCGCGCCTCAAAGGACCCTTGCGCATTTTTAAGCCAACCCCCGGCATGGGCGGCGGCATTGCGTTGCGGAATCCCGCGCATCAGCATGATGATCTGACCCAGTACCAGTTCGGCCACCGAACGGGTATTGGAATAGGGTGCGTTAAACACCGGAATGCCACGCATGGCGGCTGCCTTGAGGTCAACCTGATTGGTGCCGATACAAAAACAGCCAATCGAGGTCAGTTTCGGGGCCGCTTCGATAATTTCTTCGGTCAGTTTGGTGCGGGAACGAATGCCCAGAAAATGTGCTTCGGAGACAACGGATTTCAATTCATCCGCATCCAGTGCCGCCGGGTAATGATCCACATTGGAATAACCGGCATCACGGAACATTTTTACAGCGTTTTCATGGATACCTTCGAGCAGGACAATCTTGATCTTGTCCTTTTCAAACGAAAGTTTGCTGTTCACGGCGCACCATCCTTTTTCTTCGCGAAAGAGGCACAGGGTCGATCCCTTTGCCATTGCGTTTCATGAAATAGGGCCTAAGCCTGCCCGCGTCAAAGGCTTTCCCTTGCACGATGACGCATTGCGCCTATCTTCTGAACGCATGTACCGGGTATTGCGTATATCCATGACAAGACCGACAGACCGCAACAGGGGGATTTGAAAATTACGGCGCAACCCGTCCTTAAAACAGTCACCAATATCCATGACATTGGTGCCGCCGCATGGGATCGCTGTGCGGGGGATTGCAATCCCTTTGTCAGTTTTGCCTTTCTGTCGGCCCTTGAAGACAGCGGATCGGTGGCGGCTGAAAATGGCTGGCACCCGATGCATCTGGTTGCCGAAGAAGAGGACGGCAAGATTGCCGGGATTGTGCCGATCTATGTCAAATCGCATTCATACGGCGAATATGTGTTTGACTGGAACTGGGCCGAAGCCTTTGAGCGTGCCGGGGGCCAATATTACCCGAAATTACAGGTCGCGGTTCCTTTTTCGCCGGTGCCCGGCCCGCGCCTTCTGGTGCAGGCCGACCATCCCGATGCCCCATCATTGCACGCCCTTTTGATGCGCGGCCTGATGGCATTGCCGGAAAAACTGGGCGTGTCATCCCTGCATATTACCTTTTGCAGCGAAGATGAGAGAACCGCGCTGGAGGATCAGGGATTTCTGGGGCGGATCGGTTTGCAATATCACTGGCAAAATCAGGGATATCAGAGCTTTGATGATTTTCTGGGCGCCCTGAATTCGCGCAAACGCAAAAACCTGCGCAAGGAACGCCGCCAGGTGATCGAGGCGGGATACAGCTTTGCCCCGCTATCGGGGGATGATCTGCATCCCCGGCACTGGGACCGGTTTTATCATTTTTACCGCGATACATCGGACCGCAAATGGGGCACGCCCTATCTGACCCGTGCCTTTTTTGAATTGCTGCATGAAAGACTGCGCGACAAGGTGATTCTGGTCAGCGCGCACAAGGATGGCGAGATGGTGGCGGGGGCGCTTAACCTGATCGGGGCGGATACCCTTTATGGCCGCAACTGGGGCACAATCGACCGCACCCCGCTTTTGCATTTTGAAACCTGTTATTATCAGGCCATCGACATTGCGATTGCCCGGAACCTGAAAACCGTCGAGGCCGGGGCACAGGGCGAACATAAAATCCAGCGCGGTTATGAACCGGTTCTGACCCATTCCGCCCATCTGATCCGCGATCCCGGCCTTAGAAATGCCGTGGCCCGCTTCCTGGATCAGGAGCGGGCCAGCATATATGCCAGTTCTGACTATCTGAAAACCGAACATTCGCCCTATCGCCAAACCGGGCAACAGGGCGATGATCGGACCTAAACGCTTTTGACGTCGCTTAAAAAACCATCAACATGGGTGCGCAATTCGTCATTGGCGGCGGCAAGACGCCCGACACAATCAAGCTGACCATGTGACAGGCTGCCGCTTTCGGTGGTCGATTGCGCCACGTTTTTAACGGCATTGCTAATCGCAATATTGCCATTCGCGGCCCCTTCGACACTGCGCGATATTTCCTCGGTCGCGGCACCCTGTTCTTCGACCGCACTGGCCACGGCGGCCATCAGTTCATCAATCTGCTGAATCGTTTGGGCAAATCCGCGTACCGCATCGGCCGCCGCCCCGGTTTCCGACTGCATTTCGGTGATTTTGACCGTGATCTGTTCGGTTGCCTTGACGGTTTGCGATGCCAGATTTTTGACCTCGTTCGCCACCACAGCAAAACCCTTGCCCGCCTCACCGGCCCGCGCCGATTCAATCGTGGCATTAAGGGCCAGAAGATTGGTCTGATCGGCAATGTCGCTGATCAGGCTGACAACCTCGCCGACACTTTGCGCGGCCTCGTTCAACATTTCCACACGGGCATTGGTGCGTTCGGTATCGGCCACCGCCTGCTGGGTGACATGGGTCACACGGGCGATCTGCGATGAAATTTCGGCAATCGACGATGACAATTCGGCGGTTGCCGATGCCACGGTTTCGATATTGGCCGAGGATTCATGCGCCTGTTCGGCCACATTACGGGCATCCTGATTGGCCTGTTCGGAATGGCCCGACAGTTTTTCCGATGCCTGACGTACTTCGCCCAAGGCACCGCTGACCGCCACCAGAACTTCCTGAATCTTGCGGTCAAACCCGGCGGTCAGTTCGCCCATGCGCTTGTTGCGCTGGGTCTGCCGTTCGGCCTCAAGACGTTCCTGTTCGGTCATCCGGGCGCGTTCACGGGCATTTTCGCGGAAAACCTCCAAGGATTTCGCCATTGCGCCCACTTCGTCATTGCGCTGCATTTCCAGAATTTCGACATCCAGATTGCCCGATGCCAGACTGCCCATCGCCTCGGTCATTTTGCGGATCGGTGTTGCGATCATCCGCGACAGAGTACCGCCAAACAGAACCGCCATGACAATCAGAACCAAAACGCCAATACCCAGCGTCAGTTCAAACAGGGTCATCGCCTGTTGTTCGCTTTGCTGCGATTCAGTCAGAATTTCATCGATATGGCTGGCAAGTTGGGTTGCGATCCGGCTGACGCTATCGGCCAGTTCGCGGGGTTCACCCGATGCCTCAATGGCGCGGGCATGATTGACCGTCAGGTAATGACGCATCAATTGTGTCTGCTCGACCGCGATTTCTTCCCAGCGGTCAATAGCCGAATCCATCTCATCGACAAGGGTGGAAATTTCGGCGTCAAATCCGGCAAAGGATTTCAGAACATCGGCCTGCTGATCAATATCCCCCAACGCCGCCTGATGGGCATCAAGCCCCCGGCGGTCGCCGGTGGTCAGAAAATACACAAGTTCCTGACGCGCGATCAGATAGGACCTGTCAAGATCACGATAGGCATCTTCAAGATCGGTCATTTGATTGCGAAGATCACCGGCCTTTTTGACCTGGCTGATCGAAAAAACACCCGCCACGGCCACCATCAAAATCACGGCCACCATCACCGCAAAACACGATGTCAGCTTGGCCGGAATGCTCATATTTTTGAAAAAATTCATCCCACTCTCCTATAAACCGCGACGCCGGGCCAACTCATTGAGATTGATCTCAATGGTTACCGCGCCAATCGCAGCGCCATTCGCATCGGCCAAGGTCATATTCAATTGCGACAACCAGGCATCGTGGTCCTCGTTGTATTCCGCTTCATCAATGAAAATGGCATCGATACCGACAGGATAGGTTTTCTGGAATTTGGCTTCGTCACCCTGCCAGAAATCGGATGTAATCGAGCTTTGCCCGACATTCAGTCCATTGGCATCCATAACGAAAACTTCGGCCAGCACCCCGCCTGACCGCGCCTGAATTTGCGTCAGATAACTGGAAAGCGGATTGGTCAGCGTCGCCGCCACAAGGGGCTGATCATCTGCCGTCCGTTCGGCCAGCCATTGCTGGTCAGCCGCATCGATATCGGCCTGGGTCATATCTTTGCGCAATTTGTTTTGCGACTGGACCGACAATTCCACAACCGGGTTGGATAGCCAGTCGCGAGCATCATCAATAAAGGCTTGATCAATCAGGGATGCGGGTGCCCCCGGTAGTTCTGCCTTGCTCCAGGCATTTGCCAGTGGCAGGGCGACCAGCCCGCCCACCAGCACGGCGCGACCCACTATTGCGTGGATGATTTTCATCGTTTCTCTCCCATCCTGTGCATCATCAGAACGCGCAATACAGGAATAAAAAGCCCGTCCCGAAACCTGTGGATTCTAAACATAAGTATAGTTAACGAATATTATAAATATGGAAAATACCCATGCAGCACACATGAGGATGCTGCGTTGCGCTTTCAATACGCAAAACACCATCCGGATTGATAAAAATGCACAAAAGGATAGGAAAGGGGGAATTTTGCCCAAGAAAAAAGCGGCGGAAAAAATCCGCCGCCGAGTTTTGGTTGGGACACGAGCAAACTGCAGAAGATTACATTGTTCCAGACACACTCGCGTGCATCCCTGCAAAGAACAACTGTCCAACACACCCTATGCATAGGGTGTGCCAGTTTTGTGCAAGGGTCTTAAAGAGGGAATTTCCGGAGTTTTTTTACCATACCAGACACAAAACAACCATCTGAGGTCCAATTTAATTGCGTTTTGCAATTATTTTTTCGCATTTTGCGAATTCACATTTTGCAAAATGCGAAATCAGGAGGCCTTACGGGCTTTTTTCCGTTTGGGTTTGCGGTCGCCAAAATTCAGCAAGGTCGGTGCATGCTGAATAATTTCCTCAAGGATTTCCTTGGCAAGCTCCAGATCATCGCGAGCACTTTCGTCCAGTTCGCTTTCATAACGCGGGTCGGACAACATCCGTTCTGCTTCGTAAAGGGTGCGCAATTCGCTTTGGAAAAGTTCCTTGGAACCCAGCGGCAGCACGGATTTGGCGCTCATGACAAAAAAGAATTTCAGGCTGGATTTAATCACCACCCGCAACATCAGAACCTGCAAACGGTGGAAATTGATTTCCAGTTCGTCCTTGCGGGAATGGCTTTCCATTTTCGCCAGCCGTTCGGTCAGGATCAGCGACAGCGCCTTGAAATTATCAACTTCTTCGCGAAACGGACGGTAGGCGGTAATGTCAAGCGTATCGGCCTCGCGCTCCAGCCGGGCGGCAAGGGCTACCAAAATACGTCCACGTTTTTCAAGCTGCGAGAGAAAATGCTCTACCTGCTTCAGATTTTGTCGTCGGGCTGATGAATCCATTAACCGCTAAAACCGCCTCATGAAAAGATTGTCCGGATCATAAAGCAATCCGGACAACCATCAAGATACTATCTTGCAGCCAATAGCAAGCGCCGGGCACAGCCCCCGCAATTCAGGATAGGTACACGCTTTATTCCACCATTTCAGGATCGCGGGTTTCCGCCACCTGCCCCGGCATGCCGGAATAATGGAAAACAACCTTGCCATCGGCAATATCAACCAGAACAGCCCCGCCTTTTTCAAGTTTGCCAAACAGCAATTCTTCGGCCAGTGGTTTTTTAACATATTCCTGAATGACACGGCCCAGCGGACGCGCCCCGAAGGCCGGGTCATATCCCCGGTCGGCAAGCCATGTCCGCGCGGCCTCGGTCAGTTCGATCGACACATTGCGATCCGCAAGCTGCGCTTCAAGTTGCAGGATGAATTTATCAACCACCATCTTGACGACATCGGGTTTCAGATTGTCGAACGGAATAACCGCATCCAGACGGTTGCGGAATTCCGGACTGAAGGTGCGCTTGATCGCCTCGTCATCCTCGCCAAAGCGTTGTTCGCGCATAAAGCCGATGGCGGGTTTAGCCATGTCCGACGCCCCGGCATTGGTCGTCATCACCAAAACGATATTGCGGAAATCGACATTCTTGCCGTTATTATCGGTCAGTTTGCCGTGATCCATCACCTGCAGCAGAATATTGAACAGGTCCGGATGCGCCTTTTCGATTTCGTCCAGCAACACCACCGCATGGGGATGCTGATCCACTGCATCGGTCAACAATCCGCCCTGATCAAACCCGACATAACCGGGTGGTGCCCCGATCAGGCGTGAGACGCTGTGGCGTTCCATATATTCCGACATGTCAAAGCGGATAAATTCGATCCCCATGACATGGGCAAGCTGTTTGGTGACTTCGGTTTTGCCCACCCCGGTCGGGCCGGAAAACAAATAACTGCCAATCGGCTTTTCCGGTTCGCGCAACCCTGCCCGCGCCAGTTTGATTGCACTTGCCAGTGCCTCAATGGCCTTGTCCTGACCAAACACCACGGTTTTAAGGTCCCGCTCCAACGTTTGCAGAACCTTGCGATCATCGGACGATACCGATTTTGCCGGAATGCGGGCGATTTTGGCGACAATTTCCTCGACATCGCGTTTGCTGATGGTGCGTTTGCGCTTGCCGGGTGCGACAAGCATCCGCGACGCACCCACCTCGTCAATCACGTCAATCGCATTATCAGGCCGTTTGCGGTCGCTGATATAGCGCGATGCCAGTTCAACCGCCGAGCGGATTGCCTCATTGGTGTAACGCACATGATGATGTTCCTCGTAATAGGGTTTCAGCCCCTTGAGTATCTTGATGGTGTCTTCCAGTGACGGTTCATCGACATCGATTTTCTGGAACCGGCGCACCAGTGCGCGGTCCTTTTCAAAATGCCCACGGAATTCCTTGTAGGTGGTCGAGCCGATGCAGCGCAACGAGCCGCTGGCAAGGGCAGGTTTCAGAAGGTTTGAGGCATCCATCGCCCCGCCCGACGTTGCCCCGGCCCCGATCACGGTATGGATTTCGTCAATAAACAAGACCGCCCCGTCATGCGCTTCCAGTTCCTTGACCACCGCTTTGAGACGCTCTTCAAAATCCCCGCGATAGCGGGTCCCGGCCAGAAGCGATCCCATATCCAGCGCAAAGATCGTGGCATTGGCCAGAACTTCAGGCACATCACCCTCGACAATCCGCTTTGCCAATCCTTCGGCAATGGCGGTTTTACCCACCCCCGGATCCCCGACATAAAGCGGATTGTTCTTGGTGCGGCGGCACAGGACCTGAATGGTGCGTTCGATCTCGCTTTGACGGCCGATCAGCGGGTCAATCTTGCCCGCCTGCGCCTTGACATTCAAATTGACGCAATAAGCCTTCAGGGCTTCGCCATCATCGGGGGCAGACGCATCCTCGGCATCCCTGGTCCCTGCCGGGGCGATGTCTTCGTCAGCCCCCCGCGGAATGCGGCGTTCGTTCAGTTCCGGCGATTTTGCGATACCATGCGAAATATAATTGACCGCATCAAGGCGCGTCATGTCCTGTAATTGCAGATAATAAACCGCATGCGATTCCCGTTCGGAAAACAGCGCGACCAGAACATTGGCACCGGTCACTTCTTCGCGGCCCGACGATTGCACATGAATGGCGGCACGCTGAATAACCCGCTGGAACCCGGCGGTCGGTTTGGGATCAACCAGCCGCGCACTGATCAGGCCGGACAATTCGCTATCGGTGAATTCCAGCAATTCGCCCCGCAGACGATCCACATCCACCCGACAGGCGCGCAGGACCGATATCGCGTCCTGATCTTCGGTCAGCGACAACAGCAAATGTTCCAGCGTCGCATATTCGTGACGCCGCTCAGACGCATATCCAAGCGCACGATGCAGGCTTTCTTCCAGATTACGTGAGAGCATGGGTTACTCCTTCTCAATCGTGCACTGCAACGGATGCTGGTTCTGACGAGCAAGATCCATCACCTGATTAACTTTGGTCTCGGCAATTTCGTAGGTAAAGACACCGCAAATACCGACCCCCTTGCGATGAACCTGCAACATGATTTCGGTTGCCTCTTCATGGCCCTTGCTGAAAAACCGTTCCAGCACATGGACGACAAATTCCATCGGTGTGTAGTCATCATTGAGCAACAACACCTTGTACATCGCCGGTTTTTTGGTCTTTGGTCGCGTCTTGGTGACGATCCCTGTCGTTGGCAGACCGTCACCCTGATTGCCCTGATCACTCATACCCGCTTATTACAACCCTTCTCATTCAATCCTGACCCATGATAGGTCAACAATGGCGCGCCTCCAAGGCCAACCATCATTCCGTTTCGTTAAAAGCAATCTTTGAGTCATGTAGGGCAAGAACAGACCGGCGCAAGATGGCATGTAAAAGTTCCCTTGTACCGGCACATCGCCGCCGCCCTGGAAAAACAAAAACGGGCATGATCATCGACCATGCCCGCCCGTTTGCGAGTCGTCTGCCTGCCCCCAATATCAGCCTGCGCGTTTGAGGGCTTCTTCGGTGGCCTTGTTGATGGTGGCAAGGCCATCATCAATGAAATCCTGCAACATCGCCTGCAATTTTTCGGCCTCGCTCATACCGCTTTCGACATAGCGTTTGAAAATGCGGGCGTTGAGCTCCTGAAGTTCTTCAAGACTTTCAACCTTTGCCAGTGCCTCAAGGTCCGCCTGCGAGGCGTCCATTTCACGCTGGGCCCATGCCACAAGTTCAGCCCCGAACGAACCGCCCTTGCCAAGCAGTTCGGACGACATTTGCCACATGTCATTCCAGCTTTTCTGCTGGGTCTGCCACAAATCTTCATATTGGGCGACAACCCGGGAACCGGCATCGGAAAACACACCGGCCTGATCGGAAAAAGCATCGGTAATCTGAACAATGGCATCATTGGCAACGGCAACGCCGTCTTCAAATGCCCCCTGACTGGCCGCGACCATCGCATCAATCTCGGGCGATGACCAGATTTCCAGCAACGGCTCAAACGGCAGGATCGTCGCCGTAGCAAGCGGTGCTTCTGCTGCCTTCGCCGCAGGCTTGGCAACCGGTTGCGGCTTGGGCGCACTGGCTTTGGGCCCCGGCGCTTTCACCGGCTCAGGCGCTTTGGGTGCCACCGCTTTTTCCGGTAGTTTTTCAAGTGCCTTTTCCGGCGCCTTGGCTTCGGACGTCACCGGCTCCGCCTTGACGGGAGCCGCTTTCAGCGGTTCGGCAGCCTTCGGTGCCGCCGCGACAGGAGGCTTGGCTGAAACCGGCGCACTGGTCGCCGCCTTGGCTTCCAAAGCAGAACCTGTGGTTACAGTCCGGGGTGTTGGCACGGACTTTATATTGGAATTACTCGCACTTGCAGCAGAAGCCTTTGGCATCACCTTTCTTTCCGGAGCCTTGACGCCGGAAACCGGAGCCTTGACGCCGGAAACCGGAGCTTTTGCCTTGCCACCTGAAACTTTTGCTGTTTTCGCAGACGTTTTTTTAGGGGTCGTCACCATCGTGCCGTCCTCCACAATTTAAGGGGATTCACTGAAATCATGCTGCATCGCAACATAACCTTAGATGGAAATACCCGTTATCGTCAAGGATAGTTTGGTGACAATTCCGTCAAAGTCGGCGTCTTTCTGCCAACCCCTTATGACCACGCAAGAAATTTCAAGCCCCACACACAGAAAAAAACAGGGCCCCCCGGCATTTTCGCCCGGCGGCCCTGTTTCGCCCTATCGTGACGGGTTATCGCAGCATATTGCCGCGCACCGTCCGGTAAAAATCACGCCCGTCATTTTTGCGATCATTGCCGCCATAAACCGGGTCCGGTAATTTGGGAGCATCCGCAGATGGCGGCTGTGGCAACGGGCTGGTTTGCCCGGAAATCTGCGCCACGACATCAGGGAAATGCAGGCCGCCAAGATCATCACTGGCCGATGTCCATGCCGCCAGCGTGACATTGCCGGTCGAACAGCCAATCGCAACCCAGTAATAATCGTTGGAATTCAACCGCAAGCCGTCGCGACTCTGATAGCCAAACCCATCCTGCTGCAAGGCATCGGTCAGGGCCAGATAGTCATCCCGGCTGATGGTTTTGCGGACTTCATCACCGCCAAACGCGCCCAGCGGCGCATTGACCGTGACATCAACCGAACTGACATCAATCGGGCCAAAAATCCGCGATGTCATCTCGAAACGGTCACTACCATCGGGTGCCGGGCTCAGATCAAAGCTGCGGGTTTCGTCATAATATCTGGCGTTATAAACCAGCCGAATCCACCCATCGGCCTGTCCGGCATCGCAGGCCGTTCGCAGATCATCGGCATTCAGAAAGGAAAACCACGTCGCCTTGCGCGTCACAGGATTCGCAATGTCATTGGTGCCCGTAAACGCACATCCGGCCAATATCGCCGCCGCCGCAACAAGGGATACCCCCGACGCAAACCGCAAGGCAGACCGGCCCAACCCTTTGCCTTTTCCGGGAAATTTATGTGTCATTCCATACCTCTATTTTGACAGACCCCGCATACGCGCCTAAGGTTATGTGTAATTAAGGCAGCGGCAAGGCGCATTTCAAGCTACCTATTTAACATCCGTTAAGCATTTTTTTAACACGATGCGGGCATGTTAGTGTAATTCGTTATTCGGGGTTCCTTAATCAGGTCGGACAGACGTCATGCATCTTCCGCTTCTTGTCGCCATGATACCGGCGATGCAAAAAATCAGCCTTTTCAAGCGTACGCCCGTCTTGCGTACCCTGATGGCTGCATTCGCCCTGATGCTGTGTTTTGGCATGATGGTGACACCGGCACAGGCACGAACCTATGCCGGGATGGTGATTGATGCCGATACCGGCAATGTTTTGTATGAACACCTGCCCGATCAAAAAGTTTATCCGGCCTCCCTGACCAAGATCATGACGCTGTATATGGTGTTTGACGCTCTGGATTCGGGCAAGGTCAGCCTGTCGACCAAGATGAAAGTTTCCAAACGCGCCTGGGGTCAGGCACCGTCGAAACTGGGCCTCAGTGCCGGACAAACCATTACCGTCAAAGATGCGATTTTTGCGCTGGTGACCAAATCGGCCAATGATATTGCGGTCGTCGTCGCCGAACATCTGGGCGAAACCGAAATCAAATTTGCCCAGATGATGACGGCCAAGGCCCGAGCCATTGGCATGAATAGCACCACATTTCGCAATGCATCGGGCCTTCCGGATCGTGGACAGATGACCACGGCGCGGGACATGATCCGACTGGGTGTGGCGTTGCGTGAAAATTTTGGTGATTATTACCATTATTTCAGCACCGCCAAATTCACCTATGCCAACCGCACCTATGGCAACCACAATAATTTGCTGGCGTCCTATTACGGCACCGATGGCATCAAGACCGGCTATATCAATGCATCGGGCTTTAATCTGCTGGCATCGGTCAACCGCAATGACAAACGCCTGATCGGGGTTGTTTTTGGTGGCCGCACGGCGCGGTCGCGCGATGACCAGATGAAAAAATTACTGGATCAGGCTTATCTTGATCTGAAAAAAGGCGGCGACATTGCGCCCCCTCGCCCGCGTTTCAGCCCGGAAAACAAAATTCTGCCCGCCGATGCCCAATTGCTGATTGCCAAACTGAACAACGCCACCGAGGCCGAACAGCAGCCCTCACGGATCGATACCGAAACCGTTGTGACGCGCCTGCGTCCGACTGAAGGCAGTTGGGGCATTCAGGTTGGCGCATTCAGCGACCAGCGCCGGGCACAAGAGGCAGTCCTTGCAGCAGCCCGCAGTGCACCGGATGTCCTGCGCCTGACCCGTGCGGCTGTTGAACGGCAAAATTCCAGCAACGGGGTTGTCTATCGAGCCCGCCTGATTGGATTTGAGGCCGAAGCCGAAGCCCGGAATGCATGTAGTGTTCTGATCAAGGAAAAGGTTGCCTGCATCCCGGTTGCAACCGGTGAAGCTGGCTGAGTTTCTTCTGCGACACTCCACGAAAAAGGCCGCCGGAAATTTCGGCGGCCTTTTGTTTTGGGTGGAAGAGAATCACAAAATCAGTGACCGCCCCCCGGCGCAAAGAAATCCCCACGCAGGCCGCTTTGGGCAAGCTGGATCGTCACCTGTTCCTTCAAACGGACAAGGCCCGCTTCATCAGCGGCCTCGCAACGCGCAACAATGGCGGGCTGGGTGTTTGAGGCCCGCAACAGCCACCAGCCATCATCGGTTCGCACCCGCACACCATCAATGCCATTGACCTCTGCCCCGGCCTGCGACAGGCGGGCGCGGACTTCTTCGATCAGGGCAAATTTGCGATCATCGGGGCACTCTATCCGGGTTTCCGGCGTATTGACGGCCACCGGCATCGCATCATGCCACATATCAAGGCTTTTGCCGCTTTGTACCAGAATGCGATAGAGCCGCACGGCGGCATACATCGCATCGTCATAACCATAATACCGTTCGGCAAAAAAGATATGGCCACTCATTTCCCCGGCAATCGGGGCTTTGGATTCGATCATTTTTGTCTTGATCAGGGAATGGCCGGTTTTCCACATGATGGCCTCGCCCCCCAGACGGGTCACCTCGTCAAACAGGGTCTGGCTGGCCTTGACATCGGCAATGATCGCGGCCCCCGGTTGACGCTGCAACACGTCGGCAGCATAAATCTGCAACAGCTGATCGCCCCACAGAACCTTGCCCCGGCCATCGACCACACCAATCCGGTCGCCATCGCCGTCAAACGCCACACCCCAATCGGCCTTATGGGCCTTAACGGCGGCCTTGATATCCACCAGATTGGCCTCGACCGTCGGGTCCGGATGGTGATTGGGGAAAGTGCCGTCAATATCATCAAACAGTAAATGGTGGTTCCCCGGCAGTTTTGCCGTCAGTTTGCGCACAACATTGCCACTGGCACCATTGCCGCAATCCCAGACAATCGTCATCGGTTTGGCAACATCGACATCCAGTTCCGCGACAAGACGTTCGACATAGCGGTCTTCGACATCGACATCTTCCAGCGTGCCATTGCCGGTTTCAAAATCTCCCGCCGCGGCCATTTTACCCAATTCCTGAATGGCGTCGCCAAACACTGACTTGCCGCCATTCAGCATTTTAAAACCATTATAATCCGACGGATTATGCGACCCGGTAACCATGATTCCGGCGTCTGTTTTCTGGTCATAGACCGTGAAATACAGCATCGGGGTCGGGCCCATCGCGATGCGGATGACATTACAACCCGTGCTGCGCAATCCATCGATCAGTGCATCGGCCATATCAGGCGAACTGAGACGGCCATCGCGACCAACCGCAACCCGTTTGCCACCGCTGCGCAGAACCTTGGTGCCGAATGCCTTGCCAAGGGCGCGGGCATCTTCGGCATGCAGGGTTTTACCGACAACGCCGCGCACGTCATATTCGCGCAAGACAGACGGATCGAATTTATGTCCGGCAGAGACTGCCATTATTCCTTACCTCCAATATTGGCCCGGCCAATACAGCTATATGCAAAGCCATGCTCACGCATTTCGCGCGGTTCATAAACATTGCGCAAATCAACGACCACAGGCGTTTTCAATGCCGCCTTGACCCGTTTCAGATCAAGACCGCGAAACTCGTTCCATTCAGTGACAATCACCATGGCATCGGCCCCTTCGATCGTGTCAAAGGCGCTGTCGCAAAAGGTGATATCGGGCAACAGTTTGGCCGCCTCGCCCATCGCCTCGGGATCATAACCACGCACAGTCGCCCCGGCCTCGATCAGCATCGGTACGATATCCAGACTGGGTGAATCGCGCATGTCATCGGTATTGGGTTTGAACGCCAACCCCAGAATACCGATGGTTTTACCCGCAATCGACCCGCCGCAGGCCTCGATAATCCGCCCTGCCATTGATTTCTTGCGGGCATCATTCACGGCGACCACCGCCTCGATAATCCGCAAGGGGGATGAATGTTGCTGGGCGGTGCGCACCAGTGCCAGCGTATCCTTGGGAAAACAGGACCCGCCATAGCCCGGACCGGCATGCAAAAACTTCTTGCCAATCCGGCCATCAAGGCCAATGCCGCGGGCGACATCATGAACATCGGCCCCGACCTTTTCACACAGATCGGCGATTTCATTGATGAAGGTGATTTTGGCTGCCAAAAAGGTATTGGCGGCATATTTGATCATTTCCGATGTTTCACGGGTGGTGAAAACAATCGGGGTTTCGATCAGGAAAAGCGGACGGTACAGATCGCGCATCACCTCACGGGCCCGTTCGTCACTGGTACCAATGACAACCCGGTCCGGGCGCATGAAATCCTCGATTGCTGATCCTTCGCGCAGGAATTCCGGGTTCGAGACGACGGCAAAATCGGCATCCGGGCGGGTTTCCCGGATGATGCGTTCCACCTCGCGCCCGGTGCCAACCGGGACTGTCGATTTGGTGACAATCACGGTGAAACCTTCCATCGCCTCGGCAATTTCGACGGCGGCGGCATAGACATAGCTGAGATCGGCATGGCCGTCGCCCCGGCGGGTCGGCGTTCCCACGGCGATAAAGACGGCGTCAGCCCCCTTTACCCCTTCTTTCAGATCAGTGGTGAAGGTCAGGCGACCCGCCTTGACGTTATTTTCAACGACAACCTCAAGACCCGGCTCGTAAATCGGCATGATGCCGTCTTCAAGACGTTTGATTTTTTCGGCATCCTTATCGACACAGATCACATCTGTACCGAATTCCGAAAAACAGGCACCGGACACAAGACCGACATAACCGGTACCAATCATAGCAACGCGCATCGAGGTTTTACCTTATGTTTTTTAATCAAAGCGAGGTGAAAGAGGATTATTCCGCAGCGCCGCTTTCGACAAATTCCCGGACAACGGCGCGCATTTCATCGCGCAAATCCGGACGTTCAAGGGCAAAGGCAATGGTCGCCTGCAAAAAGCCTATCTTGTTGCCGCAATCAAATCGGCGGCCTTCAAACCGGTATCCGTAAAACGGGACCTTGCCGATCATCGCGGCCAGTGCATCGGTCAGCTGAATTTCATTACCGGCCCCACGCGGGATGGTTTCCAGAGTTTCAAATATACCCGGATCCAGAATATAGCGACCAATTGCCGACAGGGTGGAGGGCGCATCTTCGGGTTTGGGTTTTTCAACCATGCCGCACGCACTGACCAGACGGCCATTGGTGCCTTCGACCTCCAGAACGCCGTAACGTTGGGTTTCCTCGCGCGGGACATCCATCACGGCAACCATGTTGCCGCCGGTCCGGCCATAACTTTCGATCATCTGTTTCATGCAGGGGGTATCTGACTGAATCAAATCGTCGGCCAGCAACACCACAAAGGGTTCATCGCCAATCAGCGATTTCGCACATAAAACCGCATGCCCCAGCCCCAGCGGATTACCCTGACGGGTATAGGAAACCCGGCCATTCTTGGGAATCATCGCCATCGCGGTTTCCAGCAGATCCAGTTTGCCGCGTTCTTCCAGAATGGCTTCAAGTTCGCCAGAGCGGTCGAAATGATCCTCGATCGCGGTTTTGCCGCGACCGGTGACGAAAATAAATTCTTCAATTCCTGCGGCGGCGGCTTCTTCAACGGCGTATTGAATCAGCGGCTTATCCACAACCGGCAACATTTCCTTGGGCATCGCCTTGGTCGCAGGTAAAAACCGCGTCCCCATGCCAGCCACCGGGAACACTGCCTTTCTGATTTTTTTCGTCATGCCTTCTTTCCTTTGTTTTTAGCGGCATAAACAGCAGGATTTGCCGTATCAGGTCGCATATTGCCATGCCCCCTGTTCTGCCACATTTCACAACCGGCAATCAAGCAAGCCGTGAGATCATCCGCATCAATCTCCGCACAATTTCAGTAACAAACTGCGCGCCTCGTTGATTTTGGCGGCCAGATAATCCGAACCGCCATGATCGGGATGAAAGGCCTTGATCAGATTTTGATACGCCTGATTGATTTCAGCGCGGCTTGCCGTTTCAGGAACTCCCAAAATGCGGCGAGCCTCGACCGCATCCATGGTGCCATCCTGAAATCTGCCTGCCGCCTCTGCCCGGTCATCTCCTGTTTGATCGTGATACGACGTGCCGGAACCACTGGCGCGACGCACGCATTCCCAGTTTCGCCAGCCCGGACAATCGCGCCGCCGGTCCAGATAGGTTTCCAGAACCGAATGGCTTTGATCTGTTGCCCCGCAACATTCCACAAACAGGGTTTGCAAGTCTTGTATCCCCAAGGTGTCAAGATCGCGACCGACCAGACTGCCTGCCACGACAAATCCACCCAACTGGCCGGAATCATGGTCAAGGCGCATCTGCAAAAATGCGGTTTTGATTTCAGAAACACGACCGGAACCACCCCCGTTGCGGGATTGTCCCATGCCGCCCACACCCTGTGTTCCCGCAACCATGCGTCGCAATAATGGCCACAATAAGCCAATTTTCAGGGCACGAAAAAGGAAAGGAAGGGACGCAAATACGGCAGCAATCATCGCCGCCAACTTGCCCGACAGCACAAGCCAGCCCAAAAGCAGGGCAAAAACCGCAATAACCAGATAAAATCCGGCCTTTTTGACATCCGCCGGTTCGGCATTGCCAGCCCAGCGAACTACAAACCCGACAGCCACAAACAACGCAATTCCCAATAACAGCCAAGCCATTACCGGTCCCGCCGTAACTGGTCGGTCAACAAACGCAATTCCGGCGACCCCTGACGGGCCTCATAACGAGTCAGTTCATCAAACCCGCCCATCGCAAAGGCGGCAATCGCGCCCAGCAATTCTTTCAGCCGGTCAGGGGCCGAACTGTCAAACCGGGCAAATGCCCCACCGGTGACACGGGCAATATCGCGAAAAACCTGTTCGGCCTTTTGGTCCGATCCTTCGTGAAACATGAAGGCCCGCACCCCGGTCAGGCCAAGTTGCCCGGCCTGATGGCCCAGATGATCGGCATCTTCTTCCAGACAATCACCGACATAAATCAGGGCATTGACCGGCTTTTTTTGATGCTGGCGGATCACATGTTCCAAAACCCGGCCAAGCTGCGTATGCCCGGCCCGACACTCCACCGCCGTCATGCGGTCGCGCAACATCGCGGCATCCCGACACCAGTTGCTGGCCTTGCATTCGCCAAAACCGCGAAAATACACCAGTTGAATATCAAGTGTGCCCAGACGCGCCACCGCGTCAAACATACCGGCCTGAATGTCGGCGGCCTTGTCCCAGCTGGGCTGGCGGCTGGCGGTGGCATCCATCGCAAAAATCAGCCGCGCCTGTGCGGGACCCGATGCCGGAGCAACAGCCGACAAGGCCCGTGCCTTGCCCAGAAATTCGGCAACGGCATCCGCAGGGGATGAAGAAGATGTTACGTCCTTGTTTTTCGTCATGCCGGTCTGTGTGTGATGAAATCCTGCGATATAATATCGGCAGTTTACATCAGATCGGCAACTCTTCACCCTCGGCAGGTGAGAAGCCGATCACTTCGAGCAATTGCCGAACTTCCTGCCGGGCCGCCATATGCGACATGCTGAGCGAAATGCCCGTGCCCTTTTCCCGCAAATCCAGCAGGGTCATCCCTTTGAGGAACAATTCACGGTAAATCACCCGTTCCCCAAAACCGGGGGCCACCCGAAACCGGATGCGTTCGGCCAGTTTATCAAGGATATCGGCAATATCGCGTTTGTTGCGTGCATCAAGATGCGACAGGCGATTGCGCATCACCACCCAGTCGATGGTGCCGCCATCCACCGCCGCCCGGCGCTTGCGCGCATCCCAGACCATTTCGGCGTAAATGCTGGGTCCCTTGATTTCAAGGGTTTCGGAATCGACACGGGCCAACATATCGAGATCAATATAACTGTCATTGATCGGCGTCACCAGCGTATCGGCGCAGGAATGCCCAAGCCGCGACAGGTAATTGTCACTGCCGGGGCAATCGAGGATGACAAAATCGCACGTCATCACCAGTTCACCCAGCGCATTGGTAAAGCGGTCCCGCTCGTCCAGTTTGGCGGCGGTTCCGTCTTCAATCTCACTGCGCGGTACGCTGCGATGTTCGGGCATCGGCATCGACAATTTGCGCGCCGCATTAAAAGCTACCCGGTTCTCGACATAGCGCGTCAGGGTTCCCTGCCGGGCATCGATATCCATCGAGCCAACCCGAAACCCCATTCTTAACAGGGAAACGACCAAATGCATTGCCGTGGTCGATTTACCCGATCCGCCTTTTTCATTGCCAATCACAATGACATGCGCACGCTTGCGCGGCTTTGTCGCGGTGGTGTTTTCCCCCGTCGCGTCGGTCGGCTGCCCCGTCATCGCGCCTTGCTCCGTTCTGGTCGAATCATAACTGTCCCTGATCCGTGAATGAACGCCTTTATAACCAAAAATCAAGTCTTAATGACATGACGAAGCATTGTTTGCCTGTAAGGCATATGACAGATCTCTCTTGTTTGTATCGCGCTTTGCTAGCCAAATGCACCCGCCACAGGTAAAGATAATGTAGTGAAACCAAACCGGTGCGAAACCGCATCGATATCGGGAGAGGCAAAAAGTGATTTACCGGGGACTCGTTACAGGCAGCCTGATCATGCTGGCCATTGTCAGTCAGGCGGTCATGGCCTCCGCACAGGATGTCGGCCCGTTTGAAACCATCCCGGAAACCGAAAGCCCGGCATCCTATCGGTCCCCGTTCGATATCGAACCCGTTCATATGCGCCAATACCGCCCCAACAGCACGGTTTTTGTCAGTCGGTGGATTGATAAAAGCACGCCAGAACAGGCTGTTGCGCGTGAAATTTTTCTGGAATCAGTGTTTTCAACATCCGCCCCCGGTTTTGCCTTTGCAACGCAAACCCCGCCCGAACAATTGCTGACCATGTTTGAAGGGTTGCAGGGCAACAGCACGGTCAATGGCGCAAGTTTTGTCCACGAAGCCCGTTTTGGCCCGGTCGCCGTTGTCCCGTTCATCCGCAACAATACCCAATGCATCAGCTTTGTCGGCGAATGGAGCCCCACCACCCCGGAAAAACGCGGCAGCCGGTTGCTGGGTTATTACTGCCTGCCCTTTGCCGCCCGCCCGATTGATGCCCCAGCACCCCGAACTGCACAGGGCGAGGCCCCCGCAATCATGCCGATTGCCGATGGTGACGCACAGCAATTTACCGCATCCTTTTTTGGCCGGTTCAACCTGACCCTGCCCGATGAAATTGGCGTGGCGATTATTGCCGAACCGGGTACCGCCACCCCGACCGCCGCAGCGCGGCTTGACCCGAATGAAGGCATTGATATCGTCGGGCGCTGGAACAATGAAACCGGGAATGGCATGTTGAAGTTTGATCAGCCTTCTGGCGAAGGGTCGATGATCCTTGAAATTGGCGCACGCTATTGCGAGGGATATTGGCGTCATGAAGGCGGCAATTATCAATCCGACACCATGCCCTTTGGCCGCTGGTATATCTTTTGCAGCGATGGTGCATCGGCACGCGGCCATTACACCAGCCAGTCCCCGACCATTGTGGTTGGCGAAGGTCAGGACAATCAGGACCAGACCGTGTTTTTTCGTCAGATGGATGAATAAGCCGACATGACACCCGATATCGAAACCATCATCATTGGTGCCGGCGTCATTGGCCTTGCCTGCGCCCGCGCCTTGTCGTCCGCCGGGCGTGAAGTCATGATCATCGAACGCCATGACGCGATTGGCACCGAAACCAGTTCGCGCAACAGCGAGGTGATCCATGCCGGGCTGTATTATCCGCAAGGTAGCCTCAAGGCACGATTTTGTGTCCAGGGCCGAAAGGCGCTTTATGCCTATTGTGCCGAACGCGGCATTGCGCACAAACGCACCGGCAAACTGATTGTCGCCAGCGATGAAACACAAATGGCCAAACTGCGCGATATCGAAACCGCCGCACGGCGTAACGGGGTTGATGATCTGGCATGGCTGGACGGGGCCACCGCCATGGCCCGCGAACCGGCATTGCGCTGTTTTGCGGCCCTTGAAAGCCCGTCTACCGGTATTATCGATTCGCATGCCCTGATGGTCAGTTTGCTGGGCGATGCCGAAAATAACGGCGCCAGCCTTGCCCTGCATACCGATGTTATCGGTGCCACAGCAATTCCGGGTGGATTTGCCGTTGAAACCCGTGATGCACGGGGCGAAGCCATGACAGTCACCTGTGCCGAACTGGTTCTGGCGACCGGCCTGCACGGGCAGACCCTGGCGCATCATATTACCGGCCTTGATCCGCGTGCGATCCCGCCGCAACATTATGCCAAGGGCAGTTATTTCACCCTGTCGGGGAAATCGCCCTTTTCTACCCTGATTTATCCGGCCCCCGAGCAGGCGGGACTTGGCATTCATCTGACCCTTGATATGGGGGGACAGGCGCGTTTTGGCCCCGATGTCACCTGGATTGATCAGCCGGAATACAGCGTCGATCCCGCAAGGCGTTCGGCCTTTGCCGAGGCGATCCGGCGCTATTACCCCGATCTGGATGAAACGGCATTGCAGCCCGGATATGCCGGTATTCGCCCCAAAATTCAGGCGCGGGGCGAAGAAGCCCGCGATTTCATGATTTCGGCCCCTGCCGATCACGGTCTGTCCGGGCTGATCGCACTATACGGGATTGAATCACCGGGATTGACGTCATGCCTTGCAATCGCCGACCATGTAAAAAACCTTCTGATTCCACAGCAGGCACGAGCAACCGCATGATCCAGCCCCTTAGCCGACAGTTTGCAATACGGGCCTGTGCAAGCCTTTTGGCCCTGTCCGGCCTTTGGCTGGCGGCACCCGACCTTGCCCGGTCGCAACAGCTTGAACCGTTCCTGCCGCCGCCCAACAGCCTGAGTCGCACAGCACCCAACAGCATCCCGCAGGTTGATGACAAACCCGCCGTCGCGTTTGAAGAAGAAATGCGCAATTTCGTCATCAAACTCAGCCGCTGGGCAAAGACATACCGGACAGATTTCTCAGTCATCGCCCTGAACGGGCTGGAACTGACCGAATTTTTAGAAACCAGCCTGTTTGCAACCCGCGGCACCGCCGAACCGGCACGAAATTATATCCGGTCGCTGGACGGTCTGATGATCGAAAGCCCGTTTTACGGCATCGATAGCTATGGCGTGGCGACGGAAAAAAGCGAAAGCGACTATATTCTGGGTTATCTTAACCGCCTTAAAGCTGACGGGCTGCGTTATTTCATGATCGATTACACCGACAAGATCGAAGATGTGCGCGCCGCCATGGGCAAGCTGTCGGGCCTTAATGCGCTTTATTATGCCGCCCCGCCCCCCGACAAACAGCTTTCATCCCTGACCCGTACCCCGGTCAAACCGATGGGTGAAAATCCGCATGCTATTGATAATATTCGCGATGCCCGCAATTATGCGGTGATTGTCGACAGTTCACCGTTTGGCAGCAAGGAAGACTATGTCGCCGCCCTTGCCGACAGTAATTATGACATCCTGATTTTTGATGCCTTTCATCGCGGTATGACGCCCCTAACCTTTGATGACATCAAGCGTCTGCGTTATAAAAAACTGGGTACGCCGCGCACCTTGCTGGCCTGGATGAATATCGGAACGGCTGAAACATATCGTTATTACTGGCAGGCAAACTGGGTGCCCGGTGCACCGGAATTTATCAGCGAACCCAACAGCACCGCCCGATGGGGGCAGGAACATCATGTCCATTACTGGGCTCCGGCATGGCAGAATGTGATTTTCGGCACCCCTGAAAGCTATCTGGGAGGATTGATGCAACTTGGTTTTGATGGTGTCGTTCTGTCGGGGCTTGAGGAATATCGATGGTGGCTTGATTACTGAGCCACCCAAAAATCAGGAGCGTCCAATGACCAATCCGATCATCCATTATTTTTTCGTCCAGTCGCCCTGGTCCTATTTCGGATTTCGCCGTGCGGTCGATATCGCCGCCCGGCACGGGGTTAAGATCCTGCATAAACCGGTGCGTGCCGCCGAAATCTGGAAACATGGCGGCGGTGTCCCTTTGGCGCAACGCCCCAAACCGCGTCAGGAATACCGTTTGCTGGAACTGGCGCGCTGGCGCGATTTGCTGGGCTTGCCACTGAACCTTCAGCCCGCCAGTTTTCCGGTTGATGAAACGCTGGCAGCCAAAACCATCATTGCCGTTTTGCAGGATGGTGGAAATGCCGATCTGTTGATTGAAACCCTGATGGGCGATATCTGGGCGCGGGAACGCAATATTGCCGATCCCGCCATTATCCGCGAGGCCCTGAGCGCATCACATCTGGATACCGGATATCTGGACCAGGCCAGCAACGATGACATTGATGCGGTCTATACCGCCAATACAGAGGCAGCAAAGGCCGACAATATCTTTGGCGTGCCGACCTATTTTGCCAATGGCGAAATGTTCTGGGGGCAGGATCGCCTTGATTTTGTTGACCGCGCCCTGATGCAGAAATAATCATCCCGCCATGAAAAAACCGTCAGAACGGGGCGTCCGGTTCTGACGGTTTGAAAACTTGCCCTATGTGTTGCCTTACCCCCGGCGTTTGACGTGATCGACCACGAATCCCTCGGCCGAGGGATAGGTGTTTTCGATCATGGCAAGTGCCCTGGTTTTGTTTTTGGCGGCAACTTCATGTGTTTGGGTATCAGCCCAGCGGTCATCGAAAATCGCGTGGGAACGGTTTTCCTTGACGCATTCGCGTACAGCCTGATTGTGCAACCCGACGCGATAAACAGTGTGGCCGTGTCCTGTGAAAGCAGACATCGCCGGTCTCCTTACTTATATCGACGTCCGCCCGGACGCCTTTATTGTCCTGATATGCACCCCGAAAATAGAAATGCACCCCGCAAGTTTGAAACAAGTGGTTTAACGAGCCGTGAATCATCCGGCGTGAATCGCATTTTAATTGAATCTCACCGGAATACTTCCTGCCGCTTTTGCATAAGAGGCCTGAACAAAACGCACGAAATAAAATTACAAAGGCGTCCCCCACAGGACATAAAGTTCTGTGTTTTCCTGAGGTTTTTGTCGAAACCGTCTTTTTTAACCGCAACGCGATTTTCCATTTGATCCGGCGGCCAACACGTCAAACATAACAGGAAGACCCGCCACAAGAACAACACCACCCGGGAGGCCCCACCATGAATGTCTTTTCCGATCCCGCGTTTGACAATCACGAACAGGTTGTCTTTGCCCATGATGCCCGCACCGGCCTGAAGGCGATCATCGCCGTTCACAATACCCGGCTGGGACCATCACTGGGCGGGTGCCGCATGTGGCCCTATGCCAGCGAAGCCGACGCCATTCACGATGTTTTGCGCCTGTCACGCGGCATGACCTATAAATCGGCGATGGCCCGCCTGCCGCTGGGCGGGGGGAAATCGGTGATTCTGGGCGACCCGCGCAGCCAGAAAACCCCCGAACTGTTTCGCGCCATGGGCCGGGCGGTTGAACAGATCGGCGGGCGATACATCGTCGCCGAAGATGTCGGCACCAGCCCCGATGACATGCACAATATCGCCCGCCAGACATCCCATGTCGGCGGCATCAATGACGGCAGCGACCCGACACGCACCGGCGATCCTTCACCTTTTACGGCCTATGGGGTTTTTATCGGCCTGAAAGAAGCGGTGCGGTTTAAAAACGGCCATGATGATCTGGGCGGTTTGCGCGTTGCCGTACAGGGGCTGGGCAATGTCGGATATCATTTGTGCCGGTTGTTGCATGATGCCGGGGCACGGCTGGTGGTCGCCGATCTGAATGCCAACATTGTTGATCGCGCTGTGCGCGAATTGGGGGCCTCCGCCGTTTCAGTCGATGAGATTCTGTCGGTCGATGCCGATATTCTCGCCCCCTGTGCGCTGGGCGGTGTGATCAATGATCGCAGCATCAAAACCCTGCGTGCCCGCATCATCGCCGGGGCCGCCAATAACCAGCTTGAATCCGACCGGCACGGTCAGATGTTGCTGGAACGGGGTATTTTGTATGCCCCCGATTACGTGATCAATGCCGGGGGCGTGGTCGAGGTTTATTATGGCCGTGAAGGCAAACCGGTCAGCGACACCAACAAACATATAGAAGGCATTGCCGACACCACCCGCGAAATTTTTAAACGCGCAGCAGCCGAAAACCTGCCGACCGGCTTTGTCGCGGATCGTATTGCCGAGGAACGTTTCGCCCCCCGTTAAGTCATGGAATCGGCCCTGAAAATGACAAAGGGCGAAGCCCCATTGTGCTTCGCCCTTTGTTTTTGGAACGCCGTCGCCGTTATTCTGCGGCAATCGCCTGATCTGCTGCCACTGCCTGTCCGCCGCAACAGCCGCCATTGTGATGATGACGCGCAAGTTCGGTGCGCATGTGACAGGCGCATTTACCGCATTGTGGCGCACATCCGTGAAACCGGAACACATCGGCCGGACGCGCAGCACCGCCATCGGCGGCAGCGCGTTTGACATCACGGTCATTCAGGGCGTTACAAACACAAATATACATTGGCTTGAATGCAATCAGTTATCAGTTACACCCACCCATCTAATGCAATTGCGACTGCCTTTCAAATGCTTTCGATCAAATTTCTGTCTTTTTCCCATAAAAAATCCCCCGCCACCGGCATCGGCAACGAGGGATTTTGAAAATATTATTTAGGATCAGACGGATGGAGCGATCGTCATGTGGCTGACCACCTGTTTGACACCCTTGATCCGGCGCACGATCCCCAGAACCGTATCGAGTTCTTTCTGCGTCTGGGCATCACCCATCATATAGACAATGTTGCCAACCGACTGCCAACGATAATTGACTGATCGCACACCCTTTTCCACCACCAGCAGCGCCTTGATTTGCCCTTCGATCCAGTTATCGGAAACTGTCTGGGTCGCTGAATCGGTCGGGACGGCGTTTTTGCCATACTGGTCTTCGGCAGCATGATAGGCGGCAATCACCTCCGAATCGGCAACCTGCAAATGGTCATAAACCTGCTTGACCCGGTTGTCGCGCCGGATGATCGACAGGACATCGTGATATTTGCCCTTTGAATCAACCATACCGGTCACCATCACATTCTGTTTCCAGATTTCAACGGTGACATCAATCAGATAGGTGTGATCGACCTTGGCAAATTCGGCCAGGATTCCCGATTTGATCTGGGTATCGAGCCACTGATCGCTGCCTTCGCGGTCTTCGACGATCATTTGCACAGGGGCGCATGCCGCAAGCGGCACGGTAAAGATCATACCCAGTGCCACGGTTTGTAATATGCGACGCCAGCCGCGCGATGCATTCGTCATCCAGGTTGCTCCTTTTGCCTTTGCAGTCCGGCACATGCCCGACATGCCCATATTTGTTTTATGCCGGGCAAGGTTACCAGATTATGCCACGTCATGATTGCTGTTTGTGCCTTGTGATTATGACAAAAAAAAGCCCGCAGCATCGAATGCTGCGGGCTTTGGCGTCTCAAACCACGTTAGTCTTCATCCATCGACATCAGCGACGCATTGCCACCCGCCGCCGTCGTGTTGATCGAAACGGTTTTTTCGGTCGCAAAGCGATGCAGAAAGATTTCGGCGGGCAAGGCCCCGTCATCTTCGGCGCCGCTATCGGAAATCAGTGACAGGATCGCGCCATCGCGCCCGGCCAGAACCTGTTTGAACACCGTAACACGATCAAGCGGCGCAATACACGACACCCCGGCAACCGCACCATCATTCATCACCGCAAGCCCGGCTTTGGCCGAGACCGTACAGATCAGATGATCGGGCAAACCTGCCGACCGCGCCAGATCCGGCAATTTCGCCAGCCATTTGGGATCCCCGGCCAGCATCATCGCATTACCCGCCGCCAAAGCCGCCCCCAGATGACGCAACACACGGGCCGCATCGGCCCCCTTGTCGATCTGGATCAGGTAAACACCGCGCCCCAACAATTCCAGGTCATTGGTTTCCCCCGTCGGTCCGGGCATCCGGGTTGGACGGACAAAGCCATTTTCGGAAATCGCCGCAAAATCAGCAATATGTTGATGGCCTGCGGCCAGTTCCGCCACGCCGGACTGTTCCAGCCGGTCAGCAAAACTTTCCAGCATCTTGATCCGGCTTAATCCCTCTGTCGCTTGCCAGCGGTTTTGTGCGGCGGCCAATGCCGTCAGGGCATCGACCGGCACCGGTGCAGTAATCACCAGCGTTTCACGGTCCGCCGTGACCGGTGCCTGAGCCACATTTACGGAGTCAGGACGCGCCACCGGCTTGGCAAAGCGTTCGACATAATGCGGACCGCCTGCCTTGGGCCCCGTACCTGATTTTCCCTGCCCGCCAAAGGGCTGCACGCCGACCACAGCGCCGATCATGTTGCGATTGATATAACAATTGCCGACCCGCAATGTTTTGGCGATGTGCCGCGCCGTGCCGTCAATGCGCGAATGAATGCCCAGTGTCAGGCCATAACCCGACGCATTGATCTGGTTCAGAACCGCATCAAGGTCTTTTGCCTTGTAACGCACGACATGGACAATCGGGCCGAACACCTCGCGTTCCAGAACATCAAGGTTCGGGATTTCAAAGCAATGCGGGGCAAAGAACGTGCCATCCTTGCTTTCGGGCAACATTTCGCAGGCATACAGCAATTTCGCCTCGCGGGTCATGCGGTCGGCATGTTTTTGCAACATGGTGCGTGCCACATCATCAATCACCGGCCCGACATCAATGTTGAGGTAAAACGGATCACCGACCCGGATTTCTTTCATCGCCCCGATCAACATATGGATCAGCTTGTCGGCAATGTCTTCCTGCACAAACAGCACACGCAGGGCCGAACACCGTTGTCCTGCCGACTGGAATCCCGATGTCACAACATCCTGCACCACCTGTTCAGGCAAGGCGGTTGAATCGACAATCATCGCATTCTGACCACCTGTTTCCGCAATCAGCGGCAGGGGTACGCCGGGCCGTTTGGCAAGGGCAGCATTGATGATTTGTGCGGTTTCGGTTGACCCGGTAAAGGCCACACCGCCAATGCGCGGATCATGGGTCAGGATCGTGCCAATCAACCGACCCGACCCAGGCAACAATTGAAATGCCCCGGCAGGCACACCCGCCGCCAGAACAAGTTCACCGGCCTTTGCGGCAATCAGGGATGTTTGTTCGGCCGGTTTGGCGATTACGGCATTGCCTGCGGCGAGGGCAGCAGAAACCTGCCCCAGAAAAATCGCCAGCGGGAAGTTCCACGGGCTGATACAGACAAATATCCCGCGTCCTTCAAGCGAACTGCCGTCGCGGAACAAATCTTCGGCACGGTTGGCGTAATAGCGGCAAAAATCCACTGCTTCGCGCACTTCTGCCACCGCATCGGAATATAATTTGCCGGCTTCGCGCTGACACAAGGCAATGAATTCGTCGGTATTGTCTTCGAGCAAATCCGCCAGACGGCGCAAACAGGCAGCCCGTTCCGAAGCCGGGGTCGCATTCCACACCGGATAGCCTTTGGTTGCAGCAACAATTGCGGCTTCGACATCATCGGCAGTTGCAAAACAAACTTCGCCAACCTTTTCCGCCCGGCGCGACGGATTGAACACATCTTGCACCGCACCTTGCCGCCATTTACCGTCAATCAGCGGCGCAGCTTTCCAGATTTTGCCTGCCATCGCCGACAGTTTTTCCGACAACGGCAATAATTTAGTAACATCGGTCAGATCAAACCCGCGCGAATTGACCCGCCCGGCCCCATACAGATCGACCGGGGCCGGAATTTTCGGATGTGCCTTGCGCGGCAACGCAGCCATTTTTTCCACCGGATCGGCGATCATTTCTTCGACCGGTAGTTTTTCGTCCTGAATACGGTTTACAAAGCTGGTATTCGCCCCGTTTTCCAGCAAACGCCGCACCAGATAGGCGAGAAGATCTTCGTGGGTGCCGACCGGTGCATAAATGCGGCACGGAATGTCTTCGCCCTTTTTGCCGACAATCTGTTCATACAGGGCTTCGCCCATGCCATGCAGGCGTTGAAATTCAAAGTTACGATCATTGCCTGCCATCTGGATGATCGAGGCCACCGAATGCGCGTTATGGCTGGCGAACTGGCAATAAAAGGCATCGCGCCGCGATAACATGAACCGCGCACAGGCCAGATAGGACACATCGGTCGCCGCCTTGCGGGTAAAGACCGGATATCCTTCAAAACCGTTTTCCTGACTGTTTTTAACCTCGGTATCCCAATAGGCCCCCTTGACCAGACGCACCATCATCTTGCGCCCGACCCGGCCCGACAAATCGGCCAGCCATTCCAGAACGTGATACGCCCGTTTCTGATAGGCCTGCACCGCAAGGCCAAAGCCTTCCCAGCCATCCAGATCGGGATCGGCAAAGACCGCCTCGATCACATCAAGCGACAAATCCAGCCGGTTGGCTTCTTCGGCATCGACGGTAAAACCGATATCAAGTTTTTTGGCCAGAAGCGCCAGCGATTTCAGGCGCGGGACCAGCTCATCCATCACCCGTTCGCGGTTGGCAAAATCATAACGCGGATGGATCGCCGACAATTTGACCGAAATTCCCGGTGAATTGATGGGGCCGCGCCCATTGGCAACCTTGCCAATTTCGGCAATCGCATCCTCGTAAGACCGGAAATAACGATCCGCGTCTTCCATCGTGCGGGCCGCCTCGCCCAGCATATCATAGGAATAACGATATCCCTTTTCCTCATTGGCTTTGGCCCGTGTTTCGGCTTCGGCAATGGTGCGGCCCATGACAAACTGCTTGCCCATGATCCGCATCGCCTGATTAAAGGCCTTGCGAATTACCGGTTCGCCCGACCGGGCGATCATGCGTTTGACCAGGGCCGACGGATTGTCGCGTTCTTCCTTGCCAAAACGGATCATCTTGCCGGTCAACATCAACCCCCAGGTCGAGGCATTGACGAAAAAGCTTTCGCTATGCCCCAGATGGCTGTGCCAGTCGGCATCAAACAGCTTGTCCTGAATAAGCTTGTCCGCCGTCACCGCATCGGGCACGCGCAACAGCGCCTCGGCCAGACACATCAGAATGACGCCTTCCTTGCTGGACAATTCATATTCATGCAGCAGGGCATCAATACCACCCTGACCGGTGCTGGCCTCGCGTACGCGCTGTACCAGTTGGCGGGCGCGTTCCTGTACCCGTGTTTTGTCTTCCGCAGGCAGGGTGGCCGCCGCAATCAGGCGGTTGACGACTTCTTCCTCGTCACTGCGATAGGTATTGCGGATTTTTGCACGTATGATGTCACTGGCGGGCAAGGAACGGCGGAACATGGCGCGAATGTCTCCCTGATCAAGGATGTGCGCCATGCCATCGCAGACAGGGCGCAAATTTCTGTTGAATTGGGCCAACCTTAATTTTGTTTTCAAAAAATGTGCTGCCATTTTGGCAAAAAATACGATATATCATCCAGCCAAACCCCAATATCATAGTTTAAAACACTGGTTAATGTTTGATAATGCAGAAGAACCACAAAAGTCTGGATAAAATCGACAAACAGATTCTGCGCGAATTGCAGCGCGATGGCCGCATGTCAAATGTTGAACTGTCGCGCCGGGTCAATCTGAGCCCGACGCCTTGTCTGGAACGGGTGCGCCGCCTTGAACAACAGGGCTTCATCATGGGCTATATGGCCCGTCTTGATCCGCGCAAACTTGAACAGTCTTTGGTGGTGTTTGTCGAAATCACGCTGGATCGCACCACGCCGGATGTCTTTGATATTTTTGCCGCCGCCGTGCGCAAATTGCCGGAAATAGAAGAATGTCATATGGTCGCAGGCGGTTTTGACTATCTGATGAAATTGCGCGTTGCTGATATGTATGCCTATCGCGAATTTCTGGAACGGCTGTCATCGGTTCCCGGCGTCAGCCAGACCCATACCTATGTCGTGATGGAAGAAGTCAAGGTCCGGCCCGGCATCACCATCCCCTGATTGTGAAGCCAGTCAAGTTTACACTTTTTTGACCCAGACAAAGTATATGATGTTAGCATGTTTTGGCTTTGCCGAATGCATGTTCACAGCAGGATGAAATATTCCATGTCTGAAATTACATTCTATTTCGATTTTTCATCGCCTTATGGCTATCTTGCCAGCGAACGCATCGGTGATGTTGCCGCTCGCACGGGCGTTAAAATCGACTGGCGGCCCTTTATGATCGGCGCAGCCTTCAAACAGACCGGGCAGGAACCCCTTTTGCAACACCCGATTCGCGGCCCCTATTTCCGCCGGGATATGGAACGTTGCGCCCGGCTTCAAAACATCCCCTTTATGATCCCGGAAAAATTCCCCTATTCTGCCCTTGCCCCGACACGGGGATTTTACTGGATTGCCAGCTATGATCGCGATGCTGCCGTGCGCTTTGCCCATGATATTTATCGCGGATATTTTGCCGATGGCCTTGATATGTCCGACCCCGAAGTCGTGATCGCCACCGCCAGCCGCCACGAAATCAATGCCAGCGACATGCGCGATGCCATTGCCGCCCCCAAATGGAAACAGCATGTCCGCGACATGACAGAAGAAGCCATCGGGCTGGGAGCTTTTGGATCGCCTTTTTTCTTTTTTGACGGCGAACCGTTTTTTGGCAATGACCGCATCGACCAGCTTGAACACTGGATCGTGGCACGGATTTAGGCGGAAAACCTGATATACGTAAATTCGGTACCGGAATACCAATTTTATCTTGCCGTTTACGTAAACTTCCGCCATAACGGGGCTCAGATCATCAACCCCGTGGGTCTGCCCTGCAACCCCGCAACACACGGTATCGACCGCCATGACGGTACTGAAATCCCAGATCAACATCCGGTCCGAAGAATTCCGCCGCAATGCCGCCCAAATGGCGCAACTGGTGGCGGATTTGCGCGGTCAACTGACCCGCATCAAGTTGGGCGGCGGAGAAACTGCCCGCACCCGCCACACCGGACGCGGAAAATTGCTGCCGCGTGAACGCATTCGCCGGTTGCTGGATGTCGGATCGCCGTTTCTGGAACTGTCGCAACTGGCCGCCTTTGGCATGTATGACGATGAAGACGTTCCGGCGGCAGGCATTATCACCGGCATTGGCCGAATTTCCGGCGTTGAATGTGTGGTGGTTGCCAATGATGCCACGGTCAAGGGCGGGTCCTATTACCCGATGACCGTCAAAAAGCATCTGCGCGCCCAGGAAATCGCCCTCGAAAACCGCCTGCCCTGTGTTTATCTGGTCGATAGTGGCGGGGCGAATTTGCCGCGTCAGGATGATGTTTTTCCCGACCGCGATCATTTTGGCCGTATTTTTTTCAATCAGGCCAATATGTCGGCGCAGGGTATTCCGCAAATCGCCGTTGTCATGGGGTCCTGCACTGCGGGCGGGGCTTATGTCCCGGCGATGTCCGATGAAAGCATCATTGTTCGCAAACAGGGAACGATTTTCCTGGGCGGCCCCCCTCTGGTCAGGGCCGCCACCGGCGAAATTGTATCGGCCGAAGATCTTGGCGGGGCGGATGTGCATTGCAAGACATCGGGGGTCACCGACCATTATGCCCAGGACGATGCCCATGCCCTGTCGATTGCACGTAACATTGTCAAAAACCTGAATTGGGTAAAAAAGCCCGGTGTGACCCTGCTTCCAGCGCAAGATCCGGCCTATGATCCGCAGGAAATATATGGCGTGATCCCGTCGGATGCCAAAAAACCCTATGACGTGCGCGAAATCATCGCCCGTATTGTGGACGGGTCGGTCTTTGATGAATTCAAGGCGCAATATGGCACAACCCTTGTCACCGGTTTTGCCCGCATTTTTGGCTATCCGGTTGGCATTATCGCCAATAACGGCATCCTGTTTTCCGAAAGTGCGCTTAAGGGTGCACATTTCATCGAACTGTGCTGTCAACGCGGTATTCCATTGGTGTTTTTGCAAAACATCACCGGTTTTATGATTGGCCGCAAATATGAATCAGGTGGCATCGCCAAGGATGGTGCCAAACTGGTCACAGCGGTCGCCACCGCCAGCGTGCCAAAATTCACCGTTTTGATCGGCGGATCATTCGGGGCGGGAAATTATGGCATGTGTGGTCGCGCCTATGGCCCGCGTTTCCTGTGGATGTGGCCCAATGCCCGCATTTCGGTGATGGGCGGCGAACAGGCGGCCAATGTCCTGACGCAAATCAAGGCCGATGCCCTTGAAAAACGCGGTGAAACATGGCCCGAAGCCGAACAGGAATCCTTTAAGGGGCCAATCCGCGATCAGTATGAAAAACAGGGGCATCCCTATTATGCCTCGGCCCGGCTGTGGGATGACGGGGTGATTGACCCCGCCGATACCCGCATGGTTTTGGGGTTGGGCATTTCTGCCGCCCTCAATCAGCCCATTGCCAACACGCGATTTGGCGTTTTCCGGATGTAAGGGGATGGTTATGAAAGATGTTAACGCCCCTGACACTGCGCTTTTATGCGATATCCGCCCGGATGGCGTGGCACGCATTACGCTGAACCGCCCTGATATCCACAATGCCTTTGACGATGTTCTGATTGCCGGACTGACCGCGATGCTGGGCAGTCTTGCCACCGATCCAATGGTGCGGGTTGTGCAATTGACCGGGGCGGGTAAAAGCTTTTCCGCCGGGGCGGATTTGAACTGGATGAAACGGATGGCGGATTATTCACATGCCGAAAATCTGGCAGATTCCAAAGCCCTCGCCCGTTTGATGAAAACCCTGAATTTCCTGCCCAAACCGACCATCGCCCTGATCAATGGCGCGGCATTTGGCGGCGGGGTCGGTCTTGCGGCCTGTTGCGATATCGCCATTGCATCAAACCGCGCCGTTTTTTGTCTGTCTGAGGTCAAACTGGGCCTGATCCCGGCGGTAATTTCGCCCTATGTCATTGAGGCAATCGGCACGGCGCAGGCACGGCGTTATTTTCTCAGCGCCGAACGGTTTGATGCCGCCACGGCACAGCGCATCGGCCTGATCCATGACATTGTTCCCGAGGATCGCCTGTTGGCACGGGGGGACGAGACGGCGGCCCTGTTGGTGCAAAACGGCCCGCACGCCATGCAGGCGGCAAAAGATTTGATTTATGCCGTGGCAAACCGCCCGATTGACGATGCGATGATTGATGATACCGCCAACCGCATTGCAAAACTGCGCGCTTCTGCCGAAGGCAGGGAAGGTATCCGCGCCTTTCTTGAAAAACGTGCCGCCCAGTGGGTAAAGGAATAGACGATGCCGCGCAAACTTCTGATTGCCAATCGTGGCGAAATCGCCTGTCGCGTGATCAAAACCGCCCGGCGCATGGGCATTGCCACCGTTGCGGTTTATTCCGATGCCGACGCCCATGCCCTGCATGTTCGCATGGCAGACGAGGCATGGCATATTGGCGGCCCCGCCCCGCGTGACAGCTATTTGCGGCAGGATCGGCTTTTGGAAGTGATTGCACAATCCGGGGCCGATGCCGTACATCCCGGTTATGGATTTTTATCCGAAAATGCCGGTTTTGCCGAGGCCGTGACCAAAGCAGGTGCGGTGTTTGTCGGCCCGCCCACCGCCGCCATTCTGGCGATGGGGTCAAAATCCGAAGCCAAGAAAATCATGGAAAAGGCCGGTGTGCCGCTGGTACCCGGATATCACGGGCGCGATCAGGACCCGGATTTTCTGGCGCGTCAGGCCGATCAAATCGGGTATCCGGTTTTGATCAAGGCATCAAGTGGTGGTGGTGGCAAGGGTATGCGAGCCGTTGAGAATCCTGCCGATTTCTCCGATGCCCTGACCAGTTGCCAGCGCGAGGCGGCATCGAGTTTTGGCGATGATCATTGCCTGATTGAAAAACTGATCACCCATCCCCGCCATGTTGAAATTCAGGTTTTTGCCGACAGTCACGGTAATGCGGTTTATCTGTTTGAACGTGATTGTTCATTACAACGCCGCCATCAAAAAGTGATTGAAGAAGCCCCCGCCCCGCATATATCGGCTGATTTGCGGGCCCGCATGGGCAAGGCCGCCGTCGATGCGGCAAAAGCGATTGGCTATCAGGGGGCGGGCACGGTTGAATTTCTGCTCGATGCCAGCGGCGCATTTTATTTCATGGAAATGAATACGCGCCTTCAGGTCGAACATCCGGTGACCGAAATGATCACCGGCGAGGATCTGGTGGAATGGCAATTGCGCGTTGCCGATGGCGAAGCCCTGCCAAAAACCCAGGATCAACTGACGATCAACGGTCATGCCTTTGAAGTCCGGATCTATGCCGAAGATCCACATCATGATTTCCTGCCCGCCACCGGCAAACTGACGCATATGCACATGCCCGCCGAAACGGCCCATATCCGGGTTGATACCGGCGTTTATGAAGGAGGCGAAGTTTCCATCCATTATGACCCGATGATCGCCAAACTGATTGTCCATGATCAGGATCGCAACAGTGCCCTGCGCCGTTTGTCATCCGCACTGGAGGATGTCCGGATTGTCGGGGTGACAACCAATACCGGTTTTCTGACCAATATCGCCCGCCATCCGGCCTTTATGCGCGGCGAGGTCGAAACCGGTTTTATCCCAACCTGGCTTTCTGATCTGATCCCGGCCATCACACCGCCCGATAACGAAGCCCTGGCCTTTGCCGCGCTGGATATCCTTCTGCACCGCGATGCCGAGGCCCTTGCCCATGCCACCCAAAGCAGCGACCCGTGGTCGCCCTGGCATTTCACCAGTGGCTGGCGGTTAAATGATGATAATCACCACACTCTGATCCTGCGTCATGGCGGCGCGGAAATTTCGGTGCGGGTGCATTATCGCCCCGATGGCTATATTCTAGACATGCCCGATGGCATGTCGATCACGGTACAGGCGCACATCACCACAGATGGCAAACTTGCCGCCACCCTTGACGGTGTCCGCAAACAGGCCAACATCCTGCGCGATGGCAACCGCCTGACGATTTTCCGGGGCGGAAAAACCGACATTCTGGAAATTTTTGATCCGGTCGCCGCTGCGGGGGGAGCCGAAGGCACAGGCAGCGGCCTGACCGCGCCAATGCCCGGTAAGATCATTGCGGTTCTGACCACCGCCGGGCAAACCGTCAAGGCGGGTGACAAACTGGTGGTGATGGAGGCCATGAAAATGGAGCACACCATTTCAGCCCCGGTATCGGGCATAATTGCCGAAATTTTCTATCAGGTCGGCGATCAGGTCGATGATGGTGCCGAACTGATTGCGATTACGGAGGCATCCTGATGCGCCTGCAATCGGGTGATTTGCCCAAATCTGTCAAAATCGTCGAGGTCGGCCCGCGCGACGGGTTGCAAAATGAAAAAACGATGGTCGCAACCGACATCAAGGTTGAGCTGATCAACCGACTTGCGGCCTGCGGCCTGCCGGTGATCGAGGCCACCGCCTTTGTCAGCCCGAAATGGGTGCCGCAAATGGCCGATGCCACCGATGTGATGGCCCGCATCACCCGCAAGCCCGGTGTTACCTACCCGGTCCTTGCCCCCAATATCCACGGGCTGGAATCCGCCATTGCGGCGGGGGCGACCGAAATCGCCGTGTTTGGGGCGGCATCTGAAAGTTTTTCACAGAAAAACATCAATTGTTCGATTACCGAAAGTCTGGATCGTTTCCGCCCGGTCATCACCGCCGCCCACACCCGGAATATTGCCGTGCGCGGTTATGTTTCCTGTGTTCTGGGCTGCCCCTATGAAGGCGAAATTGCCCCGGCAAAAGTCGCCGACATCGCCAAGGCCCTGTTTGACATGGGATGTTATGAAATCAGTCTGGGCGATACGATTGGCACCGGCACACCGGGCACAGCACAGGCGATGATAGATGCCGTCACCCGGCATGTTCCGGTCCGTCACCTTGCCGCCCATTTCCACGATACCTATGGGCAGGCGCTGGCGAATCTTCTGGCGGCATTGCAAATGGGGGTCGCCATCATCGACAGTTCGGTCGCGGGCCTTGGCGGTTGCCCCTATGCCAAAGGGGCCAGCGGCAATGTCGCGACCGAGGATGTGATTTATATGCTGAACGGTCTTGGCATTGAAACCGGGGTCGATTTATCCGGGCTTGTCGAAACCGGAATCTGGATCAGCACACAACTGGGCAGACACCCGGGATCAAAGGCCGGTCTTGCACTATTGGCCCAATCCTGAAGCACCGCATCGCAAACGGCAACAGGCCCGGAAAATTTTCCGGGCCTGTTGCCGTTTGCTCGTGTTTTTATATATTGATCTCAGGCGGCTTTGACCGCCGAGAGGAAGGTTTCGACTTTCTGGCGTAAATCTTCGGCCTGTTCGGACAATTCGCCCGATGCGGCCAAAACCTGTTCTGCGGCGGCCCCGGTTGAAGACGCTGCTTCATTCACCCCGTGAATATTCGATGTCACCTCTGTTGTCCCGGCGGAGGCCTCCTGAACATTGCGGTTGATTTCCTCGGTTGCGGCCCCTTGCTGCTCTACCGCACTGGCGATGGTTGCTGCAATTTCGCTGATTTCGGCAATGGTTTTGCCGATGGAATCTATGGCGATAACTGCCCCATCGGTTTCAGTCTGGATCGCGCTGATCTGGGCGGTAATTTCATCTGTGGCCTTTGACGTGGCATTGGCCAGGTTTTTGACCTCTGCCGCGACCACGGCAAATCCCTTGCCTGATTCGCCTGCTCGGGCCGCCTCAATCGTTGCATTCAGGGCCAAAAGGTTGGTCTGGGCGGCAATGTCGCTGATCAGCCCCACCACATCGCCAATTTTTTGAGCCGCTTCGGCAAGGCCGCGCACCTGAGCATTGGTACGATCCGCCTCGGCTACCGCCTTGTTGGCAACCTGTGCCGACTGACTGACCTGCTGGCTGATTTCAGAAATAGAGGCACTCAGTTCTTCCGACGCGCTGGCAACAGTCTGAACATTGGTCGATGCCTGTTCCGCAGCGGCGGCGACAACTGCCGACTGACGGCTGGTTTCCTCGGCGGTTGCCGTCATCGAAGTTGCAGTTGCCTGCATTTCAGTCGCGGCCGAGGCCACGGTTTTCAGAACCATCGAAACATCACCATCAAAATCATTGGTCAGTTTCTCAATCAGCTTTGCACGTTCCTCGCGGCGTTTCTGGTTTTCGGCCTCTTGCGCGGCCAGCTCTTCGGCCTTGATCATGTTTTCCTTGAACACCAGAACAGCCTTGGCCATTTCGCCGACCTCATCGCTGTGATCCTGTCCCGGGATGACGACCGATTTGTCGCCATTGGCAAGTATGCGCATCGTCGACGTGATCGCAACAATTGGGCGCGAAATTCCAACCCCAATGAACCAAGCAATGACGATGCCAAGAACAACGGCGACAACGGCAATTATTTCGGCGACAACGACCTCAAATTCAATTTCTTCAACAGTTTTCATAGCAAGTACATCTTGCTCTTTCTTGCTGGAAATCTTGACTTCTTCGATCTCTTCCGCAATTCGCGGGCCAACCACGTCAAGCTGATTGTCAATAATCGCCTGTCTTTCGGACGGGTTATTGCTTGCGATCAGTTTCCCAAAAGCATCGGAAAAGCTTGCTATGTCCCCCTCCGTCTGACGCACGATTTCAATCGTACGAGGATCAACAACCATCTCGAGAAGTTTTTTGTTCATCTCGGATGCTGCGGACAATCTCCCAACGGCCAGTTCTTTTACCTCATTTGAGGGATTATTCTGATACGCAAGAGCGGCAAGACGTGCATCCTGAAGGTTTGACAGTACATACGAAGACTGGTTCGATATTTCTGCCAGTTCCCGATATTTCACAAAATTATCTTCTGCCCGGTAAAGTGACATAACCGAGAGAATCGACAATATTCCCAGCAAAAGGAGGACCACACCAAATCCGCCAAATATTTTTTGCGATATCTTTATTTTCTTAAAAAATGACATTCCATTCTCCAATACCCAAAAGCACCCATTAAGTTCAGTATTGTATATACATAAGTATATTATGCCAAATGTTAAACCCTGCATAAAGTGATATCGTTCACATCTCTAAAATAACAAAATAAAAACAATATATTAAGTCGGTGAAAAACCAGATTGCCGCGACATCTTTCTAAAAAAGGTGGTGCCTTTGCAAATTGTACGCCGGGAATTGACGGTTCGATCACAGACCTTGCGATTTTCCTATACCAAAGGATCGGTGGTAAATCGCAGTTGGCGCCACAAACAAAAAACGCCCGCCAGGTTTCCCCGGCGGACGACTTTTTTTGCTCGTGTTTTTATGCGTTTGTAATCAGGCGGCTTTGACCGCCGACAGGAAGGTTTCGACTTTCTGGCGTAAATCTTCGGCCTGCTCGGACAATTCGCCCGATGCGGCCAAAACCTGTTCTGCTGCGGCCCCGGTCGAAGACGCTGCTTCATTCACCCCGTGGATATTCGACGTCACCTCGCTTGTACCGGAAGAGGCTTCCTGCACATTGCGGGTAATTTCCTCTGTCGCTGCCCCCTGTTCCTCGACCGCGCTGGCGATGGTTGCGGCAATCTCGTTGATTTCGGCAATCGTCGCACTGATCGACTGGATCGCCCCCACCGCATTGCCGGTTTCCTGCTGAATACCGGTAATCTGGGCGGTGATTTCATCGGTGGCCTTTGACGTCGCATTCGCAAGGTTTTTAACCTCTGCCGCCACAACGGCAAAGCCCTTGCCCGCCTCGCCGGCACGGGCGGCTTCAATCGTCGCATTCAGGGCCAAAAGATTGGTCTGCGAAGCAATATCGCTGATCAGCCCCACCACATCGCCAATTTTCTGGGCGGCTTCGGCCAGTCCGCGCACCTGGGTATTGGTACGGTCCGCCTCGGCCACCGCCTTGCTGGCGACCTGTGCCGATTGGGCCACCTGCTGTGAAATTTCGGCAATCGAGGCGGTCAGTTGTTCAGAGGCGCTGGCGACCGTTTGCACATTGTTCGATGCCTGTTCGGCGGCGGCGGCGACCACGGTGGACTGACGGCTGGTTTCTTCGGCGGTTGCCGTCATCGAGGTTGCGGTGGCCTGCATTTCGGTTGCGGCAGATGCCACGGTTTTCAAAACCATCGATACATCGGCATCGAAATCGTTGGTCAGTTTTTCGATCAGCTTTGCCCGTTCTTCACGCTGTTTCTGCGCAACAGCTTCCTGTGTGGCAAGCTGTTCCGCCCTGATCATGTTTTCCTTGAACACCAGAACGGCCTTGGCCATATCACCAATCTCGTCCTTATGGTCCTGCCCCGGAATCAGGATCGTTTTGTCGCCCCCGGCCAGAACATTCATCGCATCGGTGATGGAGCGGATCGGACGCGAAATGCCGGTACCAATCAGCCATGCCGAAGCAACCCCCAAAATAACGGCTACCACGCCAAGAATGGTTGCCGTAGTTACCGCATTCTGGATATCGACAGTGGCTTGCGGACCAAGAACATCCTGTTCGGCCTTAATGCCAAGCTTGAATGCCTCCAGATCAGCTGTAACACGCGGTCCGATCACATTAAGTTTTTCATCGACGATCCGGGTCCGCAAAACCTCGTCACCAGAAGCAGCCAACATCTCGTTGAAGGCTGCCACATAGGCTTTCAAATCCGTATCCGCAGCATTAATGACCTGCTGTTTCTCTGGAGAATCTGCCATCCCGACAAGTTCTTCATTCAGCTTGAGTGTTTGCTGTAACCGTTCCAGAGCCCGGTTTTTCAAATCATCCGTTGCAGTCGCCTGATAGCTTCTGATCGCCACACGGGCTTCAAGCAAGTTGACCTGCACCCGCGCAGCCTGGTTCGATTGCAGGGCAATCTGACGATAACGGGCAAAGTCACTGTTCGCGCTTTCCAGTGAAATCACCCCGATTGCCGCAATAAGGACAAGCAGGGCCAGAACGCCCCCAAAGCCTCCAAACACCTTTTTTGAGATGTTGATATTTTTTAGAAATGACATTTGGTCCCCCCAAATTATCCCGTGATGAGCTCTACAAAACGATGCCGGAATGCCTCGAAATTTTAAAAAATTTATAAATTTACTTGTCAGAATTTGTCAGAATGGGAAAAGCAGCCTGCAAAACAAACCGTCTTTTCCAAGACCAAACCCTTGTTTTGCCACGATTTCTCTTGCCCGTGACTCCGGATGAAACACGAAGTATCATCGCCGACTCAGACGGGAGACCCTTTCCGGTTCGGGAAGCGGGAAGGTAATTTGCAACGGATGTCACCAACCGTATTTGTCCTGCGGCAAAAACCGGATGACAAAAGATGAAGACATTTGATGTCAGACATTGGCAAGACTGATGCCCTGATGAAAAAGCGTGCGGATCAAAACAGAACCTGCACCGCCGTGGCACCACCCGTACCTTACCGGTCACTTGCTTTTGGAACGCCCCGACCAGTTATGCTGGCATATGAAGATATTCAATTTCAGGAACCACTAAATAATGGATCAATTAATACCCATTTTCAAGAATAAAAACCAGATCGGATCAGAAAAATGGAATATTTTTGAACCATTAAACCAAAAAGTATCTTTGTTTTTATATATTTTCAATCAATGGGCGTATTATTTCAGATATGCCAGCCCGGTACAGGAAGCAACCGCATGACGGGCAGTTTTAGCGAGCGCATCAGAAAAGCGCGGAAACATATCGGGTTAAGTGCGACTGAAGCCGCCAGCATGGCCGGGCTGACCCGGAAATCGTGGGAGCGTTATGAGCTGGACATAAATGAACCAAAAGCGTCATCCCTGTCCATGCTGGTCGAGAGGGGGATCGACGCAAACTGGCTGCTGACCGGCAAGGGCAGCATGATTCAATCCCAAGGGGATATACCGGAAACAACACCACTGGACCCGGATTTGTTGCGCATCATTATTGAGGAACTGGAAACTTTCCGGCAAACTCACAAGCCGGCATGGGACAGCACCCAAGTTGCCCGCATCATCGTGCTTGCCTATGCCATGATGGCGGCAGAACGCCAGAAGGGTAATATACCCGACCCGGCATCCTTGCATTTTCTGATGCAGGCGGCGGCCTTATGACACGCCGTCACTTTGCCATTACCACCGTTCTCCGGTCCGGTTTCCGCCGGATCAGGCCATATCCGACCAATGCCGACAAGGTGCCAAAAACCACCATACCCGACCCCTGCCCGGCCAAAACACCGACCGCGCCGAACCACTGGCTACCCAACCAGACAAACGGCACAACGCCCAGCAATTCCTTGGCAAGGTCCAGCAGCATCGCCACCCAGGAGCGCCCGGTGACGTTAAAGAAAGTTTGCGAGATGAATTGCAGTCCCTGAAACAGATACAGGGGTGCGATAAAGCTGCAAAACACGGCAAGATAGAATGCCGTTTCATCGGTGGCACGAAACAGGTTGGCAAACCCGTCCTGAAACAGGAACAACCCCGCCCAAACCACCGCCATATAAACCGCAATCAACCCTAATGCATCGTGCCAGACCGTGCGCACCCGTGCCATTTCCCCGGCGGCGAAATTTTGCCCGATAATCGGCCCGATGGCTTGGGGCAAGGCATACAGCCCGACAAAGACAAAGGGGGCAATCCGTTCAATGATCGAAACGGCCGCCACCGCATGGTCGCCAAACTGCGCCATCGTCGCCATGACAAAGGCACTGCCTGCCGGGGCCCCTGCCTTTGAGATTGTGACCGGCACAGTAATACGGCCAATTTCGCCGCAGTCACGCCAGAACAGACGGGCATCAAACCGTCCCAGCATCCGGTAGACCCGTGTTGCCCCGTCCAGTGCCACCGCCATGATGGCAAGGCGCGAAATGACCGTCGCCCACGCCGCCCCTTCCACCCCCCAGTCAAATCCGAAAATAAAAATCGGGTCCAATATGGCATTGACCGCCGCCCCGACCAGCTTGGCATTCATTGCCCGCTGTTTTGCACCAATGGCGCGCAACAGAGCCCCCGAAGACATGCTGAGAATCAGGATCGGCAGGCACATCACGACAATGCGCAAATAGGATTGCCCCAATTCATGCACCCGCCCCGTCGCCCCGAACAGGGACAACAACCCCGGCACGGCAAACCACAACACCGCCGTCATCACCAGCGACAATGCCAGCCCGACAATTATAATGTGGGTGGCGTAAATACGCGCGCGTGTCCGGTCTCCGTGGCCTTCGGCCTTGGCGACCAGGGCCGTCATGGCAATGGAAATGCCGAGCGACACTGCAAGGGTAAAGAAAATCACCGGCCAGGCAAAACCAAGGGCGGCCACAATTTCAACATCACCCAGCAGGCTGAGGAAAAACAGATCCAGCGCATCCACCGCGACCAACGCAATCAGCGCCAGCATACTGGTATGCGCCATGCCGAAAATATGGCGCAAGACCGGTCCTTCGACAAAATGGCGCGGTTTCATAAAGCAATAATCCGGCGCGCATTCTGATGATGATTGCGCACCCGAAGAACTGTTTGCGGCGGACAGGGTTCTGTGGTTCCGGCCCCATGCCCCAATTTCCATTTTGCCGCCATCACGCCGGGGTCCTTCGGATCCATTTCTGCCAAATGATGACCGATGCGCATGGCATCCCTTGCCGAACCGGGAAAAGTTCTTTGGGTCCAGAACCGTTTGCCCTTATCGAAATACCCAACCTCGTCAAGGAACGACACCCCGAAATAAGAACAGGCCGCCGGGGAATTATAAAAACCGCCTTCGCACACAAACCGCCCTTCTTCATCCATGGCAAACCGCAAACACCATTCCAGCATACAGGCAATTTCCTGTGAGGCCTGTTGCCGCTGTTCACAACTCATATGCGGCCAGCCAAACCGGAAAATCTTGGCGACGTCGTAATTATTGTGGTTGTTCTGTTCGCCATTGGCCAGCCAGCCCAGTGGATATTCCGCCGTGCGATTGGCAAAGGTGGTGCGGATAATCTCGGGCCAGCGTTTCACATCGCCCTTGCGATAGGACACGATATGAAAGGTATAACTCAGATCGTCATAGCGGTGTATCTGCCCGTCGGCCTGATACCACGGCCCCCAATATCCTGTTTCGGGGTTTTGCGATTCATCGAGAAAATCAGCAAGGCAATCGACATAGGCCTGATCCAGCTTGATGCCGCGCACATGACGTTCAGCATAGGCGCGCAAGGTCGGCTTGAAACACAATTGCGCCAGACAGGTCAGCACCCCGCCATATTCATCGCGCTGGTTGCGCCCGGTGGTGGCGATGTCGGAAATCCGCAAATGTTCCAGATAATCGCGCATTTTCTGTGGCGTAGACACCGGTTCGAGAAAATCCAGTGCATAGCGCGGCGCGCGGCGTGCGGCGGCCAGTTCATGCAAGCGCACAATCGTCGCATCGAATTTGTGATGAAATTCCTGATAATGCCAGCCCCATGACCCGTCGTCCGGCGATTGCCGTCCGACATAACTTTGATCATGATGATCGAAACTGTCTTCAAGACGTGCGACCATCCCATCCAGTTCCGGCCAATAGGCAGTATAACGCGCCAGCCATTTGGCATAGATATAAAGTTGCTGCGAGGCCAGTAATGAGGTTTTCCGAAAGGTGCTCAGCTTGCGCAAGCTTCCGGCAAGGCTGCGCAAGGCCTTGCGATATTTGCGCGCTGTATCGCGATATTGCCGATCATAGGTCGCAAAACCCTGATCGATAACACAATTGCTGCCTGCCTGCATGAATGCACCGTCTTCCGATATCCCGCCAGATGATCCCTGTCTGTATTCTGGGCCCGGATCGTGATCATAATATGACCCACACTGATACAATCTAAGATTCAGCGATTTATATTTTAACACTTTTCAAGGGCATTGACCAAAAAGGAAAATTTTGGCGTGTTTTCAGACATTGGAAATACGCGCAACAAAAAGGGCGTCCCTTACGGAACGCCCTGAAATCGCGACCCAATCAATTGGAAATGGTATTTTAGCCGACCTGCCCGGCCCGGCGGCGTTCGCGCAGCGATCCTGCCGTTGCCCTGCCATCACCCGTGGGCTGATAATAAACCGTCATTTCCGCCATGGCCGCACGCACTTTGGCAAGGGCGGTATCAGCATCGTCTTTAAGGTCAAAGGCGTCAAAGCCGCACCGATGCATATTCAGAATCTGATCGCGCAATACATCACCCACCGCCCGGATTTCACCAGCAAAGCCATACCGTTCGCGCAGCACACGGGCATAGGAATAACCGCGCCCGTCGGTATAGGCCGGAAAACGGATCGCAATCAGCGCCAGCCGGTCAAGATCGGCTGCGATGTCTTCGGGGGCATCGCCGGGCACCAGCAACACGCCAACCCCGCCATTGCGGCCCTTGAGGCTGTCCTGTTCTGCTTTCCAGCGGTCCAGCGGCACAATGATATTGACATCCCCCGCCGGAAGATCGCCTTCGGCATCCAGCGTGATCCAGTCATTGTCGATCACGGTGTCATGTTTAACGATCGCCATAAAGCACCTCCTTGAACGGGTCCGTGCCAACCCGGCGATAGGTATCGATGAAACGTTCACCCGCATCGCGGATTTCAAGATATCTGGTTACAATCGCTTCAATCGCATCGACCACCTCGGCCTCGGAAAAACCGGCACCGACGATCTTGCCAATCGCGGCATTTTCGCTGGCATCGCCGCCAAGGGTGATCTGGTAAAATTCCTTGCCGCGTTTATCCAGACCCAGAATGCCGATATGCCCGACATGATGATGGCCGCAGGCATTGATGCAACCGGAAATCTTGATTTTCAGTTCGCCAATGTGATGCTGGCGATCCAGATCGCCAAAGCGTTCGGAAATGCGTTGCGACAGCGGGATCGACCGCGCCGTTGCCAGCGCGCAATAATCCAGCCCCGGACAGGCGATGATATCGGTGACATATCCCAGATTGGCCGTCGCCAGACCGGCATTGGACAATTCGGCCCACAGCGAAAACAGATCGGCCTTTTTGACATGCGGCAGCACCAGATTTTGCTCGTGCGTGACACGCACATCGCCAAAGCTGTACTGATCAGCCAGATCAGCAACCCGTTCCATCTGGTCGGCGGTTGCATCGCCCGGAATTCCACCAATAGGCTTTAACGACACATTGGCAATCGCATAACCTGGCTGTTTGTGGGCCACCACATTGGAGCGCACCCAGGCTGCAAAACCGGGATTTTCCACCTTGCGACGGGCAAATTCGGCATCGTCATCGGGCAAGGTTTCAAAGGACGGCGGGGCAAATTGCGCAATATATTGTGCAATTTCCGCATCACTGACTTTCAGCGACCCGTCCTTGATCTGCGCCCATTCTTCCTCGACCAGCCGGGCCATTTCTTCGGCCCCGATTTCATGGACAAGGATTTTGATCCGTGCCTTGTATTTGTTATCGCGACGGCCAAAGCGGTTATACACCCGCAGGGTGGCCTCCAGATAACTGAACAGATCATTCTTGCCGATAAAATCGCGAATGGTTTTGCCGACAAACGGCGTGCGGCCCAGACCGCCCCCGACAATCACCTCGAACCCGGTTTCCCCTTCCGCGTTTTGATGCATGCGCAGGCCGATATCATGAACCCTGACCGCCGCCCGGTCATTGGGTGCCCCGGTCACGGCAATTTTAAATTTGCGCGGCAGATAGGTGAATTCCGGATGAAAGGTTGACCATTGCCGGATCAGTTCGCAATAGGGGCGCGGATCTTCGATTTCATCGGCCGCCGCACCGGCATATTGATCGGTGGTGGTATTGCGGATGCAATTGCCCGATGTCTGAATGGCGTGCATTTCAACGCGGGCAAGGTCCAGCAACGCATCGGGTAATTCTGCCAGTTTCGGCCAGTTATATTGGATATTCTGGCGGGTGGTGAAATGACCATACCCCTTGTCATATTTGCGGGCGATATAGCCAAGCTGGCGCAATTGCGCCCCGCTCAGCGTGCCATAAGGCACCGCGACCCGCAGCATATAGGCATGCAATTGCAGATACACACCATTCATCAGGCGCAGGGGCCGGAACTGGTCTTCGGTCAGTTCTCCCGACAGGCGGCGCGCCACCTGTCCACGAAACTGTTCGGTCCGTTCCAGCACCAGTTGACGGTCAAAATCATCATAGCGATACATGGGGCGCCTCCTTACTGCCCGGCCTGATAGCCGAGATCCTGTCGCACACTTGGGCCTTTGGTGCGCAGGACTTCACGATATTTGGTCGGCACAATGCCTGCCTCGCTGGCTTCCACCTCGATCAGATAGGGACCGACAACGACAATATCCTGATCACGAGTACTGGCGCGGGCCAGCAAATCATCAGCATGCGCCTGATCTTCGGCCAATACGGCCTGGTGGATGTCGTCGCTCCAGCCATGATTGGCGGTCATAAACACCACCAATCCATCATCAAGCCGGTTCGCAGTGACAATTTGCAGGGACATCGCTTCTCTCAGCTTCCACATCTCTCTCATACGCCCTGTTGGTCTCGGGCATTTTCTGCACTCTTATGTGCGGATCGAATGCTATTGGTCAAGTTTTTTTGTGAAATACATATAATTACAATTTATTTGTGTTTTTAATGCAAAACTTGACGGTGACAGCTTCCCTCGCTAGGTCAAAGGCCTGATCCTTAAACCGGTTGATTGCACCCATGCCCCTGCATCTTCTCAAACTCAGTGTCGGTTCCGAAAGTCCGGACAGCCTGCGCCAATGGCAGGCCCATTATGAGGGACTCCGGGGGCGGATTTATCACACCACCCGTCAGACGCCGAAACAGCGCGACGCATTATTGGCAGGCGGGTCGATTTACTGGGTGATCAAGGGGGCGATCCGCTGTCGGCAACTGATCACCGATCTTGAAGATTATATCGATGATGAAGGCATCAAATATTGCCGCATCATTCTGGATCGTGACGTGATTGATACGGCGACATACCCGCACCGGGCCTTTCAGGGCTGGCGTTACCTGACCCAGGACAAATGCCCGCCCGATGCCCATACCGGCACCGCCACAGACGCCCTGCCCGATGATATGGCCGTGCAATTGCGGGAACTGGGGCTGATTTAGGGGACACAATCAGGTCAGTTCTTTCAATCCGGTCGGCGTTTCGATTTGTGCCCTGTAGCGAACGCAAGCCCCCTGAATAATCGATGGCGGATGATCGATGGAGAGTTCACGATACAGTCTCCCGATAACAGCAGGATCCGGATGTTCGAGAGTGAGCGAACACAGGCGCGCGCCCAGATCGGGAATTGAGGCCATAGATGTCGGGTCGCCCCGGTGATCGATGAGAGAAGGGGCAGCACCGTCAAGGGGGAGCGAACCATCCTTGGGAATGGCAAAATCAAAAGTCGGGTTGATGACAGGAAGATAAACCTTGTCGCCAAAGATCGCACGACGGTTTGAAACAACGGAATCGATAGCATCCGTGCTGGCAACCCACCCCCGCAAGCGCCGACCATCATTCCAGTCCGATCTGATTTTTTCCGGGTTATCGAAACCAAACCAGCGCGCCCGTCCCGGCTTTATACCATCCGGGTCAAGTGCCACGATTTCAAGATAGACGTTGTTTCCAAGCTGAAGCCGGTGATTGTGAGTACCCATGTAATCGTGGCGTGTCCCGAAAGGCACATCGAGGTTCAGGCAATTTTGAACATGCGCCACCCCCTCAATCAGCGTTGGGGCGATAACAGTGATGTGGTCGAGTTTCAGCATATCCGAAGAACTCCAATATCGCCTTGAATGTTGTGGATAGAAACCCCGCGCCTAGATTTTCGATGGATCAATCGTCACCGCCAATGTCGGCTGGTTTTCCTCGATATCCTTGAGCGTTGCGGTAACTTCTTCTTTCAACCAGCGGACAAAGGCCTGCACCCGTGGCCGATTCAGATTTTCTTCCGGACAGGCGATATAATAGGCATAGCTGGACGCTACCTTTTGCGGAAAGGGCCGCACCAGCAATCCGGCCTTAAGGTCCTGTGCGGCCAACGATGTCCGCGCCATCCCGATCCCCTGCCCCATCAAGGCCGCCTGAATGACCATATCGCCGGAATTAAACCGCAAGCCACGGCGTAGGGTAATGTTATTGACCCCGACCCCCTCCAGCCAGAAATTCCAGTCCGCCGCACGCGGCAATTCAACCTGCGCTGTCGCATCATGCAACAATTGATGGTTAAGAATATCCTCTGGCGTGTGCAAGGGCGGGGCCGATGCCAGATAATCCGGACTGCACACCGGAAACACCTCGTCGCGCATCAAAAGTTCGGCATACAGATTGGGATACCGCCCCCGGCCAAACCGCACCGCCAGATCAATGCCTTCGGTGCGAAAATCGACCAGCCGGTCATCGGCGTGAATACGCACATCAATATCGGGATGCTGATCGCGGAAATGACCCAGACGCGGGATCAGCCATTTCACCGCAAAGGATTGCAGCACGCTGACCGTCACCACCCCGGCCTCTTCGACCGCCAGCAGGCTTTCAATTTCGCCCGCTATCCGGGTAAAGCCCTCATTGGCGGCACGCGCCAGACGGTCGCCCTCATCGGTCAGTTGCAGGCGTCGCGGTAACCGGTAAAACAACCGAAATCCCAGATATTCTTCAAGCTGGCGGATTTGCTGACTGACCGCGCCCTGGGTCACAAACAGCTCTTCGGCAGCACGGGTAAAATTCAAATGTCGCGCCGCGGCCTCAAAGGCACGCAGGGCTTGCAAGGGGGGCAGTCGCATCTTTGCCTCATCATTAGCTGTACTAATATCTACCCTCAGAAGTACTGGTTTGTCACGCTGTTAATTCCGACCGATAATGCCCCCAACAGCATCAAACTTTTCTGTCCTCTGGACGGATCAATGCCTTAAGAGGAGCATCATCATGGCTATGACCCAATGCCCGTCAACCTCGTGCCAGACCGATCAGCACGGCATGGCAATCCTGCCGGTTTCCAGTGCGGATGTCGTACACCGCATCCTTGCAGTTCTCAACAGTCTGGCGAATGAGTTTGCACGTTATCTTGCCCTGCGGTCGCAACGCCGCGCCCTGATGCGATTAAACTCCCATCAACTGGCCGATATCGGCATCAACCGCTATGACGCCGAAGCTGAATATCGTAAATCTTTCAAATGGTTCTAAGCTGCGGCCTGTTTTTAAGGCTCTTTTGCCCCCAAGGGCCGGAATAAGGGTTTTTACGTGAATTTTACGTGATTTTTCCTTCCGGCCCTTTTGCTTTTGTGCCACCGTTCGCCTGTTGGAAACATCAAGACGGAAAGACCGGCATGGCATCGAAACAAAAAAGCCCCACCCCCAAAAACGGCATGAAAAACGAAGACCCGTCCTTGCGGCATGCGGTCCAAAAAACAGCCCGCAGCCGAACCCGTGCGTCGGACAAATCCGGGCATGGCAAACTTGACAGTGAAACACGAGATCATCTGTTGCTGGATAGTGAAAATCTGACGATGGATCGCATGGATGATATCCCGGCCAAAGCCCCCCGCCCTCCGCGCAAGAACAAAGCCAAAACCGCCCCGGTTGTGGTAAAGGTTCCATCATCGCGAAAGCCCAAATTGCCGCCCGATCTTCCGGCATCAGACGATGAACCGATGCAAAAAATGAAATCGCAGCAATATCTGGAATTGATTGCACCGTTGCATATTGAACTTTTGAAACTGCAAAATTGGGTCAAGGATCAGAATATCAAGGCGCTGGCGATATTCGAGGGGCGAGATGCCGCCGGCAAGGGCGGTACCATCAAACGCTTTACCGAACATCTCAACCCTCGCGGGGCGCGAGTTGTTGCCCTTGGCAAACCCAATGACCGCGAACTGACCCAATGGTATTTTCAGCGCTATGTCGAACATCTGCCTGCGGGGGGCGAAATCGTGCTGTTTGACCGGTCATGGTATAACCGGGCGATGGTCGAACGGGTGATGGGATTTTGCAGCAAATTCGATGTCAGTGAATTTTTGCAATCCGTTCCCGAATTTGAACGCATGCTGATCCGGTCGCACATTCGCATGACCAAATTCTATTTTTCCGTCAGCAAGGAAGAACAGGCCCGCCGGTTTGACCAGCGCCAGAAAGACCCGCTGAAACAATGGAAACTCAGCCCGGTTGATTTGGCCTCGCAAAATCTGTGGGATGAATATACCGAAGCCAAACAGGACATGTTTTTTCATACCTCCACCGCCGACAGCCCGTGGATCGTGATTAAATCTGATGAAAAGAAACGGGCTCGAATCAACGCCATGCGGTTTTTCCTGGCTCAGTTTGACTATCCCGGCAAACGCGATGAACTTTTGGTCTGGGACAAACGTGTGGTTCATACAGTCGATCAGGAACTGGGCAGCAACGAATAGGGTCATTATTCTTTGGGTCTTTTCCACCTGACGGGAAAGCTGCGGGGATGGATTGACAATGCCAACCCCGCAGCCTTAACCTTGATCCACAAGTGGTCATACCAGTTCAGGGAAGCAAGAAAATGGCAAAATGTGCATTTATCGGTCTTGGCGTCATGGGATATCCGATGGCCGGGCATCTGCAAAAGGCCGGACATTCTGTGACGGTTTATAACCGCACCGCGGCCAAGGCGCAAAAATGGGCCGCCGATCATGGCGGTTCCGCCACCCCGACCCCGGCAGAGGCCGCCAAGGGTGCCGATTTTGTGTTTATCTGTGTTGGCAATGACGATGATTTGCGAAGTGTTGTTCTGGGCGATAGCGGTGCCCTCGCGGGGATGGCAAAGGGTGCGATCCTTGTCGATCACACCACCGCATCAGCCGATGTGGCCCGTGAACTTTATGCTGCGGCCGCCGATAAGGGCATTCCCTTCATCGATGCCCCGGTTTCCGGCGGACAGGCAGGGGCCGAAAATGGAGCATTGACGGTAATGTGCGGTGGCGATCCCGCCCCGTTCGAGGCCGCCGCCCCGATCATCGATGCCTTTTCAAAATCCTGCAAACTGATGGGGGCCAGCGGCAGCGGCCAACTGACCAAAATGGTCAACCAGATTTGCATTGCCGGACTGGTGCAAGGATTGGCCGAAGCCATGAATTTCGGCGTGAAATCCGGGCTTGATATGACCAAGGTTCTGGATGTGATTTCCAAGGGGGCCGCTGGAAGCTGGCAAATGGAAAATCGCGGCCAAACCATGGTCGATGGCAAGTTTGATTTCGGCTTTGCCGTTGACTGGATGCGCAAGGATTTGGGCATTTGTCTGGAAGAGGCGCATCGCAATGGTGCCCGCCTGCCGGTAACCGCCCTGATTGATCAATTCTATGCGCAGGTGCAGGGCCGGGGCGGCAATCGCTGGGATACGTCCAGCCTGATTGATCTGCTGGCCCGCGACTGAGTCTGGTCTGTCTTTTCGATTAAACGCAAAACGCGGCCCTAAACTTGGGCCGCGTTTTGCATGTCAGAACCTTAAAGTCCAGCCCGCAACAGGGGTTCCACCTGAGGGCGATAGGTTGCAAGTCCGCCACCGCGGAAATATCCCACCGCGCATTCCAGCATTCCGTCCCCGGCGACTTCACCATCGGCCTGTTCTTCGGCAAGCTGTTCGGCACGGTCGCTTGAGGGGTCCAGACGTTCGATCACGATATCCTGCCGACAGGCGCTTTCGGCAAGGGATGCCACCGTTGTTCGCGGGTCACGGCGACGGGAAGGCAGGGAATGGGGCAATTCGGCCTCGCGTTCAAATTCGGCGGCCCCTTCGGTCAGAATTTCGATGTCGGGGACAACACCATTGCCCTGAACAATATGATTGCCCGGCGTTGTGTAATATCCGGTGGTAATTTTCACACCACCGCCGGTTGATAGCGGCAGGATACGTTGCATCGAACCTTTGCCAAATGACCGTTCGCCAATGATGATGCCGCGCCCGTTTTCACGCAGGGCCGCCGCCATCAATTCCGCCCCCGATGCCGATCCGCGATCCAGCAAAATCACCATCGGTACGCCGTCGAAATAACTGCTGCGATCTGCGTCATAGGTGCGCAGTTTGCGTTCGCCCCGGCCTTCGGTCGCAACGATTAGCCCGCCCGTCAGGAACTGGTCGGCAAGATCGGCCGCAGAATCCAGCAAACCGCCCGGATTGCGTCGCAAATCAACAATCAATCCACGCGGCGAGGCCACTTTATCCTGTAATTCGTCAAGCTGCTGGCGCATTTGATCCAGCGTATTGGCATCAAACCGCGATACCCGGATATAGGGCAGATCATTGTCGATCACCGCCGCCGTCACCGAAGGAACTTCGATCTTGGCGCGTTTGACCGTCACATCGAAACTGTTGCTTTCGCGATCAATCGTCAATGTTACCGGATCGCCGATCCGCCCGCGCATGCGCCGCACCGCCTCGGCAATCGGTTCGCCGGTCATGTCATAACCGTCGATATGGGTGATCCGGTCATCGGGTTTCAAACCGGCGCGGGCCGCCGGGGTGTTATCAATCGGTGAAACAATGCGAATCCGTTTGCTGTCATCATGGGCAATGACAATCCCGACCCCGGCAAAACTGCCTTCGGTGCTTTCCTGCAACCGCTTGAACATGTCCTCCGACATATAGGCACTGTGCGGATCAAGGGAATGCAATGTGTCGTCAAGGGCGGCACCAACAACACCAACCGGGCTTTTGTCTTCAAATTCCAGTTCCGGCAGACGGGCAATTGCCAGATCGACAAAAGCAGATGTATCGACATCATCGACATAGGTATCGCCCAGAATACCAACCACCTCGACAAACAGCTTGTCGGCGCGGCGCAGTTGCTCGGCGGAGGCCGGTGGCTCGACATAATCGCGGTAGGCCTCGATAAAGCGTTGCTCGTCATCGCCAGACCATACCGGACCGGCGCACGCCACCAGCCGCGTTCCGGCAAAGGCGATCAGAACACCGAGGATGATTGGCAATATTCCCTTCCGCAGCACCGCTTGCTCCTTTGTTTTTACGTTCTGATCCCTGACGGGGTATCCTGTAACGCGCCGCCCGGATCAGGACAAACGGCTGATTTCATATCGGCATCACTCTGCGCCATCGCCAGTATGATGGGTCAACTTTGTTCTACTTAATGCAAAATATGCCTCTGTACGCAAGAAACAGACTCGAATTTCGTCTAATCCCTGATTATGCTTGATGAAATAATTCGCGGATCCGGATGAACCGGACCAAACCGAGCGGGCGACTCACCATTCAGGGAGACGTCTTTTGATGACCGGCTATTTACCCCCTATCAATGATATCAGGTTCCTGATCCATAAGGTGATCGGGCTGGATGCCATTGCCGCATTGCCGCCTTATAGAGAAACCAGTGCCGAACTGGCCGACGCCATTCTGGACGAGGCCGGAAAATTTTCGTCACAGATTCTGGCCCCTTTAAATCGCATTGGCGATCTGCAAGGGGCAAAACTGGCAACCGACGGCACCGTCAAAACCCCCGATGGCTGGCATACCGCTTATCAACATTTCGTCGAAGGAGGCTGGCAAGGGATTTGTGCCTCGCCGAATGACGGGGGCATGGGGTTGCCTTTGTTATTGGGGGCGGCGGTATCGGAAATGTGGCATTCCGCCAATATGGCCTTTGCCCTGTGTCCGATGTTGACATCCGGTGCCATCGAACTTTTGGCCCGCCATGCCAGCGCCGATCAAAAAGAACGGTTTTTACGTCGCATGATCAGTGGTGAATGGACCGGAACGATGAATTTAACCGAACCGCAGGCCGGATCGGATCTGTCACATATCCGCACCCGCGCCGAACCGCAGGCAGATGGTACTTATGCCATTCGGGGGCAGAAAATTTTCATCACCTATGGCGATCATGACCTGACCGACAATATCGTGCATCTGGTTTTGGCCCGTACCCCTGATGCCCCGGCGGGCACACGCGGGATTTCACTGTTTATTGTGCCCAAATTCCGGCTGAATGCGGATGGCAATCCGGGTGAACACAATGATGTGCGCTGTGTTTCGCTGGAACACAAACTGGGCATTCATGGCAGCCCGACGGCGGTTTTATCGTTTGGCGATACGGATGGGGCGACGGGCTATCTGGTCGGAACCGAAGGCAGTGGACTTGCCTGCATGTTTACCATGATGAACAATGCCCGCCTTGCCGTTGGTCAACAAGGCATTGCCATTTCCGAACGCGCCTTTCAACTGGCGCTGGATTTTGCCAAGACCCGCAAACAGGGCCGCGATCCGCGCAATAGGACCGAATGCACCATCCTGCATCATCCCGACATTCACCGCATGCTGATGCGGATGCGCAGTTCAACCGATGCGGCCCGTGCCCTTGCCCTTTATGCCGCATCCCGGCTTGACCTTGCCCATCACCATCCGGACGGTGATATGCAAAACGCAGCTCAGGCCGAGGCCGACCTGCTGATCCCGATGGTCAAGTCATGGTCAACCGACCTTGGCGTTGAAAATGCCTCGCTTGGCATTCAAATTCATGGCGGTATGGGTTTTATAGAGGAAACCGGTGCGGCACAGCATCTGCGCGATTCCCGCATTGCCCCGATTTACGAGGGGACCAACGGCATTCAGGCGCTGGACCTGATCGGGCGGAAAGTCTTGCGCGATGGTGGGAAGGCCGCCCGGCATCTGATCTTGAAAATTACCGATGATTGCACGGCCTTTGGCGTTGCCTATCCCGATGAAGCCGCCTGTGTGCAAAAAGCCATGGAACAGCTTGATGGGGCAACGACCCATATCCTGCACACCTGTCCGCAAGACCCGGTTTTGATGCAGGCAGTGGCATCGCCTTATTTGCGGTTATTTGCAACCTGTCTGGGGGGATGGATAATGATCCGTAGCCTTGATGCCCTGACAACCGGCGAAGAACCCTCAAACTTTCGCGATCAGAAAACCGCCAGTACGAAATTTTTTTTACGTCAGATACTGCCGGAAACCGAAACGGCTGCGCAGCAGATTTACAACAGCACATCCGATGATTTTGCGTCCCCCGAACGGGTATTTGGGTAAACGCAATCGTAGGTGCAGCCGTTTTTTTGCCACAGTTTCGCGATCAGACATGTGCATGATGCGGAACACAAGGTCATCGCGATGAAAGGCAAGAAAAAACAGTGAAAAAACGTCATATTTTAGTGTTTCTGTTTTCACCGTCTTCTCTATAATCCGCCCGATGAATCGCTTGACGAAATATATGCTGAAACAGCAGTTGATCATGATGGTCTTTGTGACACTGGGGCTTCTCAGTGTCATTTGGCTATCGCAAAGCCTGCGTTTTGTCGAAATGATCGTCAATCGCGGCCTGTCAATTGGCATATTCCTGAATCTGACATCGCTGTTGCTGCCCAGTTTCCTGACCATCATCCTGCCGATTGCCCTGTTTTTTGTGCTGGTCTTTTCCTATAACAAGCTGATTCAGGATCGCGAACTGATTGTGATGCGATCCGCCGGGCTCAGCCAGTGGGCCCTGGTCAAACCCGCGATCATTCTGGCCGGAATAACGATGGCAGCGGGATATTTTCTGACGCTGTATTACCTGCCTTACAGTTATCAGAAATTCAAGGAACTGCAATTTTCGATCCGAAACGATTATTCATCTGTCCTGTTACAGGAAGGCAGCTTTACCGACATTGATGGCCTGACCATTTATGTCCGCGAAGTTGGCCAGGATAATGAATTGCTGGGCATCATGGTCAATGATGGCCGCAACCCGGCGCAGCAAGTGACCATGATGGCCAAAAATGGTGCGTTATTGCGCACGGATGAGGGACCGCGCATCGTTTTGCAGGACGGAAACCGGCAGGAAGTCAACGTTGCGGATGGCACCATGTCGATCCTGTATTTTGACCGATATGCCGTAGATATCGACCAAAGCATCGAAGACCCGGCCCTGCGCTATCAGGAAGCGCGGGAACGTAGCGTCTTTGATCTGTTTACCGGCCAGCCTCCCGACATTTATGAATCAGATATCACTGCCTTTCGGGTCGAAGGCCATGACCGCCTGATATCACCGCTTTATGCTATGAGCTTTGCTTCTATCGCCCTTGCTGTTCTGGTTTCCGGCAGTTTTTCGCGGCGCGGACAAACCGGACGTTTGCTGTTTGCGGTTGCCCTGATGATTATCAGTCAAAGCCTCGGCATTTCATTCAAAAATCTTGCCAGCAAAAACATTTATTTTGTGTTGATGATGTATCTGAATGTCACCCTGCCGATCGTGATCGGGTTGTATTGGACCATGCGCGCCCCGAAAATAAATATGCCTGCCCTTATCGGCAAACTTCCGGGGAAAACGGCATGAGAATTTCGCCAACCCTGACATGGTATTTCGGCAAGCATGTCCTTTTTGCGATCCTTGGTATTCTGGCCTTACTGGCGGGACTGATTTTGATTGGCGATGTGGTCGAGTTGTTACGCCGCGCCAGCAACAAACCCGATGCCACAATGTCGGTCGTCATACAAATGGCCACCGCCCGCATTCCATTCATGATTGAAAAAGTACTGCCATTTGCGGTTCTGTTCGGATCCATGTTTTCGTTTTGGAAACTGACCGGCAATCAGGAACTGGTTGTTACACGCGCAGCAGGGGTTTCGGCGTGGCAGTTTATGTTGCCGCCACTGATCTGCGCTGTTTTGCTGGGTGTCGCCCAAGTCGGGGCTCTTAATCCCCTGTCATCAATCCTGTTGCAACGGTTTGAAAAACTTGAGGCGCGCTATTTACAGGGCAATATCAATGTGATGAATTTATCCTCATCTGGCCTGTGGTTGCGACAGGGCACTCAGGATGGACAGGCGGTAATTTATGCCCGTGAAGTCCGATCCCAGCAAAGTGACCGCATTGATCTGCGCCATGTCACAGTGTTCCAGTTTGAAAATCTTGATGATTTCACCAGCCGTATTGATGCAGAACGGGCCGTGCTTGAACCGGGTTCATGGCGTTTTTACAATAGCTGGACCTTTGTTCCGGGTCAGACAAGCAGGTTCGATTCCGAGATGGTCCTGCCCACCAACCTGACTGCCCGCAAAATTCAGGACAGTTTTGCCTCACCTGAAACCATGTCGTTCTGGGAACTGAAACCTTTTATCGATCTGCTGGAACGGGCGGGCTTTAATGCCAAACGTCACCGCATACATTTTCACAGCTTGCTGTCGCGCCCCCTGCTGTTATGTGCCATGGTTTTGATCGCGGCTGCTTTTTGTCTGAAATTTTCTCGACGCCGCCGGGTTTCTCTTGTTATCGGTGGCGGTGTCACGACCGGATTTATCCTGTATTTTTTTACCGATGTCACATCGGCGCTGGGCGTTTCGGGCGGACTGCCTCCGGCCTTGTCGGCATGGGCACCGGCGGGTATATCGACATTACTGGGTGTTTCGACCCTATTGCATCTGGAGGATGGCTAGCGGGATGGCGGACTTGACAGGGGGAAGTCTGAAAATACTCGCAGCAAGCGGGATTCTGGGTTGTGCCCTGATCACGGGACATCCGGGGGTTTCCCATGCCCAGACGCAACCCGTTAACGCCGAAACCGATCCCGATCAGGTTCCCTTGCTGTTTTCTGCCGATGAAGTTGAGCATAATCAGGATTTGCAAACCGTTACAGCCCGCGGCAATGTCGAAATTGTGCGAAACGGCCAGATTTTGCTGGCCGATACAGTCAGCTACAATATGGCGCAGGATGTCGTCACGGCATCAGGCAATGTCAGCCTGGTGGAACCCACCGGCGAAGTCATGTTTGCCAACCATGTCGAATTAAGTGGTAATTTCAAGGACGGCGTGATTTCCGACATTTACATCCTGCTTGATGAAAACACCCGTTTGGCAGGCAGCGGCGCGCGCCGCAGTGGTGGCAATTACACCGAACTGGCCAAGGCCGTTTATTCGCCCTGCAAATTGTGCGAGGATGCCCCGGAAGTACCGCCCTTATGGCGTATTCGCGCCGCCCGGGTCCTGCATGACCAGCAGGGGCAGACCATCGAATATGAGGATGCAAGACTGGAATTTGCCGGAATTCCCGTGATGTACACGCCCTATTTCAGCCATCCCGACCCTACGGTCAAACGCCAGTCAGGCTTTTTAGCGCCATCCTTTGGCAGCACATCCCATGTCGGGCAGTATTTTCAGACGCCCTATTTCTGGGCGATAGACAACAGCAAAGACCTGACCCTGACCCCCATTTATACGGTCGATCAAGGCCCTGTTCTGGCAACAGAATACCGGCAACGCCTTGATAGTGGCGAAATTAATATCGTTAACAGCATCACCAATGACGATAATGACGAATGGCAGGGGCATATTGATGCCAAGGGGCGGTTTGACATTGATGATACCTGGCGCTGGGGTTTTGATGCCGAACAGGCATCTGAAAAAACCTATCTGTCGCGCTATGGATTTGGGTCTCCCTCGGTTCTGACATCGAATCTTTTTACCGAGGGTTTCCGCGGGGCCAGTTACAGCCGGGTTGATGGTTATTATTTTCAAGGCCTCAAAGAAAGAGATGATCGCGATACCACGCCGATCATCCTGCCGCATGCCCAGTTTCACGGCCAGACCGAACCCGGTAAATATGGTGGCTATACCTCGCTGGATATGGATGCCCTGTCTTTGACCCGTGACGAAGGCACTGATTCGCACCGCCTTTCGGCCAAGGCGGGGTGGCAATTGCCTTATATTGGTTCGATGGGCGATGTGACCAAACTGACCGTTTCGCTACGCGGCGACAGTTATCTTGTCTCTGACGTGGCGCGCGACAATCAGGATGCTTATTCCGGTTATGCTGGCCGTGCCGTTCCCCTGGTGGCGTTTGACTGGAACATGCCCTTTGTGCGCGATGAAGGTAGTTATCATCACATCATCAAACCGATAACCATGATTGCCTGGTCGCCGAATGGTGGCAACCCGGCAGAAATTCCGAATGAAGACGCCCAGTCGTTTGAATTTGACGACATCAATCTGTTTTCCCATGATCGCTATGGCGGGATTGACCGGGTCGAAGACGGCCTGCGCGGTAGCTATGGTCTGGAATGGGGTGTTTATGGCGATAATGGCGGTTATACCAATGCCCTGTTTGGTCAAAGCTACCGACTGGCCAAAAATGACACCTTTGCCAAAGGATCAGGCCTTGATGAGCATCTTTCCGATTATGTTGGCCGCGTAACGGTTTCGCCGGGCTCATTAGTGGATTTGTCCTATCGGTTTCGCCTTGATAATGAAGATATGAACGCTCTTCGCAACCAGGTTTCCGCCAATGTCGGAGAACAGGAGACTCTTCGCCTCAATCTGTCCTATATTCAACTGGCTGAAGAAGCCGGTTCCGAAGAATTTGGTTCCCGCGAAGAAATCTATTTCAGCGCCAGCCGCAAATTCACGGAATATTGGAGCGGTATGGGTTATGGCCGTTTTGATCTTGATGAAGGCGGCGACCCCCTTGAATATGGCATTGGCTTTGTTTACGAAGATGAATGCTTCATATTTGACGGCAGAATTCGCCGGACCTTCTATCAGGATCAGGATCTTGGCGAATCTGACGAATTTGTGTTCCGTCTCGTTTTCAAAACTCTTGGCGAAGTCGCCTCATCAGCCGGACTGTAGCAGGACGTAATGCGTTATTTTTGCAAAAACTTTTGGTTTCTTCACGTTGTGGCCCTCGCAATTCTGCTTCTGGCTTCGGCACAACAGGTCAAGGCACAAGGGGCAATTGGTGTTGCCGCCGTGGTCAATGACGAACCGATATCGATTGTTGACCTTGTCGAACGGATCAAACTGGTTGCCGCCACGTCCAACATGAAGATGACCCCGTCGCTCAGTCAGGAAATGGCCCCGCAGATGTTGCGTCAGTTGATTGACGAGCAATTGCAAATGCAGGAGGCACAGCGGCGTGGCTTTGAGGTCACCGATGCGGATATGCAACGCGCCCTTGATATGGTTGAAAGCAATTCCAATTTGCCGTCCGGCGGGCTTGAGCAATATTTGCAGCAGAACGATATCTCGATGGCCGCCATGCGTGCCCAGATGCGACCGCAAATCGCATGGCAGAAACTGTTGGGATCAATGCGCCGCGAAATTCAGATTTCCGATGCCGAAATTGACGATGTTCTGACCCGGATCGAACGCAATCAGGGCAAACCACGTAACAATATTCAGGAAATTCTTCTGCCTGTCGATAACCCGCAAGAAGAAGACCGCATTCGCAATAATGCGCGCGAAGTCATTCAGGCCTTGCGCAATGGTGCCAGTTTCGAGGGTCTCGCCCGTCAATTTTCCGCCAGCACCAGTGCGGCCAATGGCGGCGGACTGGGATGGGTATCATCAGGTGAAATGGCCGCCGAACTTGAAGATGTCATCAATAACATGGCACCCGGTCAGATCAGCGACCCGATCCGCACCATTCGCGGTTATTATATCGTGAAGTTACTTGACCGTCGTCAGGGGGATGCTAATGCCCTTGAAAGCGTCAAACTGGATCTTTATCAGTTGTTTGTGCCGCTGAACGGCAACGCGCAGCAGGAAGAAAACCAAACCAAAATCGGTATCCTCCAAAACGCCCGCCAGACGGTCAATAGTTGCGAACAGATGGCCGCCATCGCCGTTGATCTTGGTTCCGATCTGAGTGGCGAGACCAAAGGCATTTCGCCAGATGAACTGGCACCTGTCATTCGCAATGCGGTTGGCAATCTTGATGCCGGTAGCATCTCGCAGGTTTTACAGGTTGAAGGTGGTGCATTGGTGGTGATGATCTGTAACCGGACGGTTGAAACAGCAGCACCACAGCGCGAACTGATTGAAAACCGCCTGATGATGGAACGCCTTGAAATTCTGGCCCGCCGTAAATTGCGGGAATTGCGCCGCAACGCCTTTATTGATGTGCGTATCTGACCCCGATTGATCCGGCTTGCAGGAGCTTAACAATGGCCGATATCAAGCCACTGGCGATGACCATCGGCGAGCCGGGCGGCATTGGGCCTGAACTGGCCTTAAAGGCGTGGCTGACACGCAAGGCCGAAGCGCTCCCTGCTTTTTTCGTTATTGCCCCCTCCGCTATCCTGCGGGATCAGGAAAATTTGTTGCAACTTGATGTTCCCATTGTCGAAATCAGCAATCCGGGGGATGTTGCGGATGTCTTTGAAACGGCACTACCGATCTATCCTCTTGATCTGCCCTGCCCCTCTGTTCACTGTGGAACGGCTTCGCCTGATACGGCGGCAATTGTCATCGCCAGCATTATGAAAGCCGTCGAATTGACCCGCATGGGGGCGACCAGCGCCGTTGTCACCAATCCGATCCAGAAAAGTGCGCTCTATCAGGCCGGGTTCGCCCATCCCGGCCATACCGAATTTCTGGCCGAACTGGCAGGCCCCGGAACGATTCCCGTGATGATGCTCGCCAACAGCCAGTTGCGCGTCGTTCCGATGACCATCCATATCGCCCTTTCAAGGGTGCCTGACGCCTTGACGATTGATCTGATCATCCGGCTGGCGCATATCACGTCCCGCGCCCTGACGCAGGATTTCGGCATATCGTACCCCCGTCTCGCCATTGCCGGGTTAAACCCGCATGCCGGTGAAGATGGCGCAATGGGCGATGAAGAACAAACCGTCATGATTCCGGCGATCCGCCAGTTGCAACAGGATGGCTTGAACGTTGTGGGCCCGATGTCCGCCGACACCATGTTCCATGCCGAGGCACGGGCACATTATGATGTCGCATTGTGCCCCTATCATGATCAGGCCCTGATCCCTGTCAAAACTCTTGATTTTCATGGCGGGGTCAATGTCACCCTTGGCCTGCCCTTTATCCGGACATCGCCGGATCACGGGACCGCCCTGAATATTGCGGGCAAGGGCATCGCCCGGCCAGACAGCCTGATCGCGGCCATCCGCATGGCCGCCAGCATGGCCCGTAACCGCCAGCAGGCCGGAGAGCCGACAATTGACCGATAATTCCCCCGGAACCGACACTGTTTTGGCCCATGATGGTCTGCCGCCCTTGCGCGATGTGATCGCAACGCATGAATTGTCGGCCAAAAAGCAATTTGGCCAGAATTTCCTGTTTGACTTGAATCTGACAGGGCGTATTGCCCGTGCCGCCGCCCCGCTGGACGATGCCACGGTGATTGAAATCGGGCCGGGGCCGGGTGGATTGACCCGCGCCCTGTTATATCACGGGGCAAAAAACCTGACGGTGATCGAACGCGATCCACGCTGCCAACCGGTTCTGGCGCAAATCAATGCGCATTATCCCGGTTGCCTGCATGTGATTGATGGCGATGCGCTGGAAGTGGATGTTGTCAAACTGGGCCCCGCCCCGCGCAAGATCGTTGCCAATCTGCCCTATAATGTCGGTACGCAATTATTGCTGAACTGGCTGCATGACATTGATAATTTCAGCAGCCTGACATTGATGTTCCAGAAAGAAGTCGCCGAACGGGTGGTTGCCCGCCCCAAAAGCAAAGCATATGGCCGTCTGTCGGTACTGTGCCAGTATCTGTGTGATTGTCAGATCCTGTTTGAAGTCCATCGTAGCGCCTTCACCCCGCCGCCCAAGGTGACATCGGCCGTGGTGCAATTGCGCCCGCGGGCAGATCGCCCCGTCGGGGTCGATCTTCAAAGCCTTGGCAAGGTGACACAGGCCGCCTTTGGTCAGCGCCGCAAAATGCTGCGCGCCAGCCTGAAAAGCCTTGGTGTGGATGTTTCCGCCCTTCTGACGCAAACCGGCATTGTCGAAACGGCACGGGCCGAAGAATTATCGATTGACGATTTCGTCGCCCTGACCCGCATATATGATCAGCTGAAATCCGCCTGACCGCAAAACAGGCTTATTCCGTCAGCAGTTTTTTGACAAAGGTCGGAAGCTGTTGCTGACGATCACGCTTGAGGCGTTCCGCCCCGATGATATGTTCGACCGATGCCAGACAGCGGTCCAGATCATCATTGATCAGGACATAATCAAATTCCGCCCAATGGCTGATTTCCGCTCCGGCCTTGGCCATCCGTTTCATGATCACGTCATCTTCGTCCTGTCCACGATCCCGCAGGCGGCGTTCCAGTTCCGCAGATGATGGTGGCAAGACAAATATCGACACCACGTCATCCCCGGCCTTTTCGCGCAATTGCCGCGCCCCTTGCCAGTCAATATCAAACAGCACATCATGCCCCGATGACAGGGCATCTTCGACAGGCTGGCGCGGTGTGCCGTAATAATTGCCATAGACCTCGGCCCATTCCAGCAATTCATCATCGGCGATCATGTGCTTGAAGCCCTCAACCGATTTGAAGAAATAATGAACGCCTTCATCTTCGCCCGGGCGGGCCGGGCGCGTCGTTGCCGAAACCGACAGCGAAATCTGATTGTCTTTTTCCAGCAACTGCCGGGTAATTGTGGTTTTACCGGCCCCGGACGGCGCACAAAAAACCAGCATCACCCCGCGACGCTTTGCGGTTTCGTCGATCATTACATTTCCTTCGGCGGCGTTATTCAACATTTTGCACCTGTTCGCGCAACTGATCGATGCTGACCTTTAATTCCATGCCGCAATTGGTCAGTTCAATATCATTGGCCTTGGAACACAGGGTATTGGCTTCGCGGTTGAATTCCTGACACAGGAAATCGAGTTTGCGGCCAATCGCCCCCCCCTGTTTGATCATGCTGCGCGCCGCTGAAATATGGGCTTTCAGACGGTCGATTTCTTCGCGAACATCGGTTTTTGTCGCCAACAGGGCGGCTTCCTGATGCAGGCGTTCGATATCAAATTGCCCGTTTTCCAGCAATTCACTGACCTGACGTTGCAGCCGCGCCCGGATGGCATCGGGCCGGGCGGATTCTGTCTGTTCAGCACGGGCGACAGTTTGGGCGATCTGGTCAATATGGCCGGTCAACAGCACGTCAAGTTTTCCGCCTTCCTGTGCGCGACTTTCAATCATCTGATCAAGGGCGACCGACAGGGTCGCCAGAATGTCGGCTTCGCGTGCCTCGCGGGCGTCATCATCTTCCTGTTCCTCGACGGCTTCGAGCACCCCGCGCACATTCAGCAAATCGGCAATGGTGCCCGCATCCATCTTGCTGTTGGCATCCAGTGTTTCGCTAAGGGAGACCAGTTCATTCAGCAAATCGCGGTTAATACGATAGCGCATACCTTCGCCGGGCCGCACGACATTCAGCGCCAACCCGATATTGCCGCGTTTAAATCGCTGCGACACTGCATCACGCACCACGGGTTCCAGCCGTTCATAACCGCCATACAGCTTGGCCCGGATATCGAGTCCCTTGCCATTGACACTGCGGACTTCCCAGGTCCAGGCAAAGCCATCTCTGGCACCATCGGCCCGGGCAAAGCCGGTCATACTTGAAACGGTCATGATATTATCCAGTCCTTTTTTAAATGCCGGGTGTTTATAGCGGGTTGACCGCCGCCCGCCAACAAAATGCGCCCGCCATCATCATCGCAAAAAAACACAGCGCTTTCACATTGATGCCCTATTCATGTTTCATTTTCCCGGCCACGATATACCATGTGACCAACAAGGGGACCCGCACACCAATGTCCATGCAATATAGCGCCATTCTGATCACCGGGGCCAGTTCAGGCATCGGGGCGGCTTTGGCCCGGCATTATGCCTGCGCCGGAACCACCCTGTTTCTGAGCGGGCGCAATCTGGCGCGCCTCAAACAGGTGGAAAATGATTGCCGGGCCAAGGGTGCCAATGTGTTTTCCGATGTACTGGATGTGACAGAGCGCGAAACCCTGCATGATTACGTGATCCAGTGCGACGGTATCATGCCGCTCAGCCTTGTCATCGCCAATGCCGGGATTTCTGCCGGAACCGGACAGGATGGCGAAAGCCCCGAACAGGTGCGCGATATCCTTGCCACCAATGTTGCGGGCGTTCTGAATACCATCGATCCGGCTGTTGCCTGCATGACCCTGCGCAGGCGCGGGCAAATCGCCATCATGGCGTCACAGGCATCCTATCGCGGCCTGCCATCGGCCCCGGCCTATTGCGCCAGCAAGGCCGCCGTGCGCGTCTATGGCGAAGGATTGCGCGGTGCGCTGGCCCCGTTCGGGGTCAAGGTCAATGTCATCTGCCCCGGTTTTGTCCAAAGCCGCATCACCGATGCCAATGATTTCCCGATGCCGTTTTTCATGAAGGCAGACAAAGCCGCCAAAATCATTGATCGCGGCCTGACCCGCAACAAGGGCATCATCGCCTTTCCGTGGCAGATGAATATAGCATCGACATTTCTGAAATTGCTGCCGCAGAGCATTCTGGACCGGGCGGCAAAACGCATTCCGCGCAAGGCTGCAAGCGCACCACGGGTTCTGCCGGAATGATCCGTCAGTCGCCGCTGTTCAATTTGCGCCAGCGCGCTACATTGCGGTTATGTTCGTCCAGTGTGCGGGCAAATGCATGACCGCCCGTACCATCAGCGACGAAGTAAAATTCATCTGTTTTGGCCGGGTTCAGCACGGCGGCAATGGCATCGCGCCCCGGATTGGTGATCGGCGATGGCGGTAACCCGGCATAAACATAGGTGTTATAGGGGCTGTCAAATTTGAGATCAGCACGGGACAAGGGTCGGTCCAGACGTTTGTCCGGGCTGACGGCATAGGCCACCGTCGGGTCGGATTGCAATCGCATTTTGATGCGCAGGCGATTGACAAATACCCCGGCCACACGTGGCCTCTCGGCGGCAACCCCGGTTTCGCGTTCGACAATCGATGCCAGAATAATCGCTTCTTCGGGTGTGTCGAACGGCAATCCGGCTTCGCGCCGCGGCCACAAATCCGTAATTGCGGCGTCGTGGGCGGCAATCATGCGATCCACAATCGATTGTCGCGAATCGCCCAGCGAAAATTGATAGGTTTCCGGCAACAGACTACCATCGGTCGGAAGTATTTCAACATCGCCGACCAGCCCGTCAATCTGTGACAGTCGTTCGATAATTTCGCCGGACCGCAAGCCTTCGGGAATGGTGACAAACCGTTTGACGGTCTGGCCGGTCGCCAGAATTTCGGCGGCCTCGCGCGGGCTGACCCCGGCGGGAAAGTGGTATTCCCCGGCGCGCAAGGCACGATCAAGACCGGTGACCCGCACCCCGATCAGAAAAATCAACGGGTCTTCAACAATGTTCTGCCGGAAAAAAAGATCGGCAATACCGCGCACCCCGGTGCCTTGCGGCACCACCAGATTGACGTCTTTGTCCAACTGGCTGGGCGATGTATAGGACGAATGCACATACACCGCCCCCCCACCAAGGGTGAGAAGGGCGGCGAGGCATAAAAATCCGATAACAAGGAGAAAACGCTTCACGGCGTTACCCCGCGGTTACATCGTCAAACGGCTTTGAAAACCAGCGAAGCATTGGTGCCGCCAAATCCGAACGAATTCGACAGGGCAACATTGATTTTACGTTGTTTGGCTTCGAGCGGCACCAAATCCATACCAAGACAGGCATCCGACGGGTCCCGCAAATTCAGGGTCGGCGGCGCAACATTGTCATAAATCGCCATGATCGAGAACACCGCCTCAATCGCACCGGCGGCCCCCAAAAGATGGCCGGTCGATGATTTGGTCGACGACATGGACAATTTGCTGGCCGCATCGCCAAACAGACGTTTCACTGCACCCAGTTCGATTTCATCGCCCAACGGCGTAGATGTGCCATGGGCATTGACGTAATCGACATCTTCGGGGTTCAGGCCGGCATTGCGCAATGCGTTGCGCATGGCGCGGAAACCGCCATTGCCATCGGGCGTCGGTGCCGTAATGTGATAGGCATCACCTGACATGCCATAACCAACGACTTCGGCGTAAATACGCGCCCCCCGTGCCTTGGCATGTTCATATTCTTCAAGAACCACACAACCGGCTCCTTCACCCATGACAAAGCCGTCACGGCCCTTGTCCCACGGGCGGGATGCCTCGGTCGGGGAGTCGTTATATCCGGTCGACAATGCCCGTGCAGCAGCAAAACCGGCCATGCCAATCCGGCAAACAGCGGCTTCGGCCCCACCGGCAACCATGACATCGGCATCGCCCAGCATGATCATGCGCGACGCATCGCCAATGGCGTGCGCACCGGTCGAACAGGCGGTGACAACCGCATGGTTCGGACCCTTAAGGCCATGTTTGATCGAAACCTGGCCTGAAACCAGATTAATCAGGCAAGACGGAATGAAAAACGGGCTGACCCGGCGCGTATTGCCATTATTGACCAGTTCGCTTGCCTCGGAAATACGCGGCAAACCGCCAATCCCCGACCCGATCATAACACCGGTTGCTTCCTGATCTTCGTCGCTTTCGGGTTTCCATCCGGAATCCGCCAGCGCCTGATCCGCAGCAGCAACACCATAGACGATAAAATCGTCCATTTTTTTCATGTCTTTGATCGAAATATAGTCTTCGGCGTTAAATTGCCCTTCGCCCGTCCCGGCGGGAACCATGCCCGCAATTTTAGCCGGAATATCGGACACATCGAAATGATCAATGTTTTTGATGCCGGATTGGCTTGCCAGCAGCTTTTTCCAAGTCGCCTGTGCACCGCTTGCCAGCGGTGTAACGGCACCAAGACCGGTAACAACTACGCGTCTCATCCCGTTCACGCCTTTATCCTGTTATTTACTGCAAAGACGAAACGGGCGCCCGAGGATGCCTCTGGCGCCCGATTCAAACGACAAATCAGCCGTTGTTCTTCTCGATGAAGTCAATCGCGTCTTTGACGGTCAGAATCTTTTCGGCAGCATCATCAGGAATTTCGCATCCGAATTCTTCTTCAAACGCCATAACCAGTTCGACCGTGTCCAGGCTATCGGCGCCCAGATCGTCGATGAAGCTGGCGTTTTCGGTGACCTTGTCTTCCTCAACACCGAGGTGTTCGACAACGATCTTCTTCACGCGATCTGCGACATCACTCATAGCTCAAAATCCTTCAATAGGTTTTCTGTCAGTTTTTACGTTATCTGGTGCCCTCAAGAACCCCCTATTGACAGGGACCCGCGGGAACCGGAAACCGGCAATGTCAATCGCCCGTTTCATGATTCTGTATTGCGGCACCTTTTAAACAGAAAAGCATGAAACCCGCAACGGGTTAAATCATCGCCATTCCGCCATTCACATGCAAGGTCTGACCGGTGACATAGGCAGCCTCGTCACTGGCAAGATACAGAACCGCTGCTGCGATCTCGGCACTTTCGCCCATCCGGCCTGCCGGAATAGCGCCCAAAAGCTTCTCTTTTTGCGTTTCGTCCAACTCGTCGGTCATCGCCGTTGTGATGAATCCCGGGGCAACACAATTAACCGTAATCCCCCGCGACGCCACTTCCTGCGCCAGCGATTTTGACCAGCCAATCATCCCGGCCTTGGCCGCTGCATAATTCGCCTGCCCCGGATTCCCGGTCACACCGACAATCGAGGTAATGTTGATAATACGGCCATGACGACGCTTCATCATGCCGCGCAGGCAATTGCGCGCCAGTTTGAATGCCGCCGTCAGATTGACATCCAGAACCGCCTGCCAGTCTTCGTCTTTCATTCGCATCGCCAACTGGTCGCGGGTAATCCCGGCATTGTTGACAAGGATATCAAGCTGCCCGCCCAATGCTTCTTCGGCCTGTTTGATCAGACCATCAACCGATGCCGGGTCAGACAGATTGCCCGGCACAATAACAACATCGCCGCCAATTTCGACCGCCATCGCTTCAAGCCGTTCCTGACGGGTACCCGAAAGGGCGACACGCGCACCGGCCTGCGCTAACATTTTGGCGATTTCGCCGCCGATGCCTCCGGTAGCACCGGTGACCAGAGCGGTTTTTCCTGCAAGATCAAACATATTCATTCTTTCCTTGTTCGCATCAACCCTGTCGTCCGCTTATAGCGCGGCCAGAAAGGCTTCGATATCTGCCGGACCATTGATGGCACTACCGGTCATATCCTTGTCAATCCGGCGCACCATGCCGCTCAGAACCTTACCGGCCCCGATTTCGACCAAATCGGTGACGCCCTGCGTCTTCATATAAAGGACAGACTCGCGCCAGCGCACGGTGCCGCACACCTGCTGGATCAGCAAATCGCGAATTTCTTCGGCATCGGCAACTTTTTGGGCCGTCACATTGGCGACCAGCGGCTTGTTCGGATTACGCATCGTCACTTGCGACAAGGCCACCGCCATCGCATCGGCGGCGGGCTGCATCAAAGAACAATGGAACGGGGCGGATACCGGCAACAGGATGGCACGCTTTGCCCCCTTTTCCTTTGCCAGTTCCATCGCGCGTTCCACCGCAGCCTTGTGCCCGGAGACCACAACCTGCCCGTCGGCATTGTCATTGGCCGCCGCACAGACATCACCCTGGGCGGCAGCTTCTGCCACCGCAACCGTTTCGTCAAAGCTCAGCCCCAAAAGGGCGGCCATCGCGCCAATGCCCACTGGCACGGCAGCCTGCATTGCCTGTCCGCGAGTTTTCAACAGGCGGGCGGCATCGGCAATGCCAAAAGTTCCGGCCGCGGCCAGTGCCGAATATTCGCCCAGCGAATGCCCCGCCACCAGATCGCATTTATCGGTCAGGGCAAAGCCCCCCTCGGATTCCAGAACGCGGGTGACGGCCAGACTGACGGCCATCAGGGCGGGCTGGGCATTGGCCGTCAGCGTCAGTTCGCTTTCCGGTCCGTCAAACATCAACTGACTTAAATTCTGCGAAAGGGCTTCGTCAACTTCCTGAAAAACGGCGCGGGCCACTGGAAAGGCATCCGCCAGTTCCTTGCCCATCCCAACCGCTTGCGACCCCTGTCCGGGGAAAACGAATGCGCGTGACATTATATATGTAATACCCTTGTCTGCATGATAGTCATCACCCGGTTGCCGGGCGCGATCCTTTTTTAAGGTCCCCTTGATAGCGCCCGCCCGTTCTGTGTCAAGACCGGACGGCATCATCGGGGGGATCGACCCTAACAAACATCGCGCCACGGTCAAACAGGATGTTTTACCCGTGCCATGCAGCATTCCGGAAAACCCGCCTGAAAGTCGCGGCATTTGCGGTTGCGCAGGGTGGGGAAAAGTGTATATTGCCCGCCTCATGGCTCCTTGCCGGGGTTGCCCGGCTATGCTTGCATGACATGAGGTCATGCCGGAAGAGATAAGCCACAAGGAGTGATTAGGAGAATTATGAGCAAGTACGAAAGCGTGTATATCGCACGTCAGGACTTCTCGACCGCACAGGTCGAAGCCCTGAACGAAAAGATGGTCCAGGTTATTACCGAACTGGGTGCCACTGTTGCCAAAACCGAATATTGGGGTTTGCGCGCACTGGCTTACCGGGTCAACAAAAACCGCAAGGGTCATTATACTCTCTTCCAGATCGACGCCGACAAGGATGCGATTGCGGAATATGAGCGTCAGATGCGCCTGAACGAAGACGTTCTGCGCGAAATGACCGTCAAGGTTGACGCGTTCGAAGAAGAGCAGTCCGCCATTCTGCGCAACCGCGATGAACGTGGCAGCCGTGGCCCCCGTGGCCCGCGCGGTCCGCGTCCGAATTGATCCGGTAAAGAGGAGACTATATTATGGCTGGACGTCGTCTGTTTTTCCGTCGCCGTAAAAGCTGCCCGTTTGATGGCAGCGATGCGCCGAAAATCGACTATAAAGATGTCAAACTGCTTCTGCGGTTTGTTTCCGAACGCGGTAAAATTGTTCCGAGCCGTATCACTGCGGTTTCGGCCAAAAAGCAGCGTGAACTCGCAAAAGCGATTAAACGCGCCCGCTTTCTGGCGCTGCTGCCTTACTCTGATCAGATCTGAGGCAGTCGGCAAGAGACCCGTTGCGGTCTCGGGCCTGGAGTAGTGCATGTCACGTGATATCCTAACGTCAATCGGGGCCGGACTGGGCAGTGCGCTGCTGTTTTTCCTTGTATTGACCGGCCATCCGCTGGCGTTGCTGCTCTCGTATTTCGGGCACTTGCCACTTCTCCTTCTGGGGTTGTGGCGCGGTCCCAAAAGCCTGCTGGTTGCGGCAACCGCCGCATGCAGTGCCCTGATGCTACTTGGGGGATTGCTGCCGTTCACGGTCTATCTGATCGTGTTTGCCGGACCGGCGATGTTATTGACCCGCATGGTGCTGGTCACCCGAATGAATGCAGCCGGGCAACCGGATTATGTTCAGCCGGGAATCGTGGTTGGCACCATGGCTGTTGTTGTTGCCCTGATGATGGTGATCATTTTGGGCGGGGCATCGGCGGAAGGTCTGGACATACAGGAATTCATCAAACAATTCCTGGGCGCGATGTATTCGGAAATGGGGGTCCCGATGACCTCTGATGTCGAAAATGTTATCGCCACGTTCCAGTTGTACTTCCCGGCGGTTGCGGCTTTGTCCTGGCTTCTGATGTTGCTGGTCAATGCCATAATCGCCCAGGCAATTTTGGTCCGCGCAGGCAAAAACCTGCGTCCGACGCCAGAACTGGCGTCGATGGCCTTGCCCGGATGGTCAATGTTTGCGTTTGCCCTTGCCGGGGCGTCGATCGCGTTTACCGACGGCAATCTGGCATATATGGCACGTAACGTCGCGGTGGTTCTGGCAGCGCCTTTCCTGTTGCAGGGACTGGCGCTGGTGCATGGGCAGGCAGCCCGATGGCCGCAAAAGAATATGGTACTGACGGTATTCTATATCGTCGCGGTTCTGTCCAGTTGGTCGTTTGTTGCGGTCACTGGTCTTGGAATTGTCGAACATTTAATCAGGCTGCGGGGGAACCAACCGATGACCCGTGGCAATGAGGAGGATCGGTGATGGAAGTTATTCTGCTCGAACGGGTGGAAAAACTCGGCCAGATGGGTGATGTTGTCACCGTCAAGCCGGGCCACGCCCGTAACCGTTTGCTGCCCAAGGGCATGGCCCTTCGTGCAAACAAGGCAAATCTGGCAGCTTTTGAAGCACAGAAAGTGCAGCTCGAAGCTGACAATCTTGAACGTCGTAAAGAAGCCGAAGCCGTTGCGGCCAAGATGGCTGACCTTGCGGTCACCATCGTGCGTCAGGCATCGGACGTCGGTCAGCTTTATGGTTCGGTCACGGCCCGCGACATCGCGGCTGTTGTTACCGAAGCAGGCTTTACCGTTGCCCGCACCCAGGTTCGCCTGTCGACCCCGATCAAGACCCTTGGTCTGCATGATGTCATCATCGCGCTGCACCCGGAAGTCTCGGTTACGATCACTGCCAATGTCGGTCGTACCGAAGACGATGCTGCCGAGCAGCTTCGCAAGGGTGTGACCGTTCTGGGCGGCTTTGACGAGTTTGAAGAAGAAGACGAACAGGCCGACGAAGAAGTTTCGGAAGACGAAGCTTTTGAAGCTGCCGGTGAAGAAGGTGACGAAGGCGAAGAATACACTGCGTAAGCAGGGTATTGCTTTGTCTGCGATATCGAAACGGCGCGTCCTTCGGGATGCGCCGTTTTCTTTTGGAACTGTTTCCAAATTCTGCTAATCCGCAGGGGACGGATGTGCGGGTTCCCCTGCGCCTGCAACATACCGGCTATGGCAACAACGATTTCCACTTTCAGGTCCCACCCATGACTGCTACGCTCCCGCCCCATGAATGATCCCCAGCTTGACGCCCTGTTTGCGCCTCTTTCGTCTGACAGCGGCACGGAAAACCAGTTGCAGCTTGAACGCACCCCGCCCCACAATTTCGAGGCGGAGGCCGCCCTTTTGGGCGCGATTCTGAACAACAACGCCGCTTATGAGCGCGTGTCGGACATTCTGCGCCCGGAACATTTCGCAGATGCCCGGCATGGCCGGATTTTCGAGGCCAGCGGCAAACTGATCGAACGCGGGCAACTGGCCAACCCGGTCACCCTGTCGGCATTTTTCCGGCAGGATGAACATCTGGCCGAAATTGGCGGCCCCGGTTATCTGGCGGAATTGTCGAACAATCTGGTGTCGGTGATCAATGCCGGGGATTACGGCAAGCTGGTCTATGATCTGTATCTGCGGCGTGAACTGATTGAAATCGGCGAAGACGTGGTTAACGAGGCCTATCGCCACGATATCGATATCGAAGCCCCGCAACAGATCGAACAGGCCGAACAGCGCCTGTTTTCGCTGGCGACATCCGGATCGGCGGAATCGGGTTTTGTGTCGTTTGGTGCGTCCCTGACCAAAGCGGTCGAAAATGCCGAAAATGCCTTTCGCAATGCCGGAAAGGTCGTCGGCGTTACGTCGGGCCTCCGCGACATTGACCGCAAACTGGGCGGCCTTCATCCATCCGACCTTTTGATTCTGGCCGGACGCCCATCAATGGGTAAAACCGCGCTGGCGATGAATCTGGCGTTTAATGCGGCGATTGCATCCCAGCAAAATCGCGCAGGCGGCACCGAAACCAAGGAAGGCAAACTGGGCGCGATTGCCGTTTTCTCGCTTGAAATGGCCGCTGAACAGCTTGCCGCCCGTCTGTTATCGCAGGCGGCAGAGGTATCGGGCGACAATATGCGCCGCGGCGATCTGACCGAAGAAGATTTTGAACGCCTTGTCACTGCCACCCAGGAACTCAATGCCGTTCCGCTTTACATCGACGATACGCCTGCCCTGCCGGTTTCAACCCTGCGCACCCGTTGCCGCCGCCTGAAACGGCAACAGGGGCTGGCGATGATTGTCGTTGACTATTTGCAGCTTTTGTCACCGCCGACCAATTTCCGGGGGGATGGCCGCGTTCAGGAAATTTCGGAAATCACCCGGTCACTCAAGGCAATTGCCAAGGAACTGGAAGTGCCGGTTCTGGCCCTGTCTCAGTTGTCGCGTGCGGTTGAACAACGCGATGACAAACGGCCACAGCTTTCAGATTTGCGTGAATCCGGCTCGATCGAGCAAGACGCCGACGTGGTGATGTTCATTTACCGCGAACAATATTATCTCGAACGGGGCGAACCGGCCCAAAAGCCCGAAGAATCGACCGATAAATTCGGCGAACGTTACGCGCAATGGCAGGACCGCCTGAATTTGGTCTATAACACCGCCGAAGTGATCATCGCCAAACAGCGTCATGGCCCGGTGGGCAGTGTCAGGCTGTTTTTTGACGGCAACTACACCAAGTTTGGCGATCTTGACCAGACTATCGATGAAGAACACGAATAACCGACCACTGAATATGACGGGGTTTTGCGAATGAGCGTCCTGCCCGCCTCTGGCCGTGCTGCCGATTGCGCACAGCTTGAAATCAATCTCAAGGCGATTGCCGAAAATTATCAGCGCATCAAACGCCATTATCAGGGCCGGACATGTGCCGCCGTGGTCAAGGCCGATGCCTATGGCCTTGGGGCGCAGGCGATTGTTCCGGTCCTGAAAAAACAGGGTTGCCGTTTGTTTTTCGTCGCACAGGCCAATGAAGCCGCCGATTTATTCCCGCTATTGCGCGGCGGCGGGCGGATTGCGGTACTCAATGGCCTGATGCCCGGGGATGAGGAATTTTTCATCGAAAACGATGTGATCCCGGTTCTCAATGATCTGGGACAGATCGAACGCTGGTCCAATCTGTGCCGCAAATATGAACGCCCGGCCCCGGCCTTTATCCATCTGGATACCGGCATGAACCGCCTTGGCCTGTCGCCTCGCGACATGGAAGAACTGGTCGATCGCAACAGTTCATTGCTGTATGGATTTGAAAAAGCCGGTTACATGACCCACCCGGCCAGTGCGGATATCCCCGATGATCCGTTTACCCGCACCCAGTTCGATCTGTTCATGAAGTCCTATCGCCGCCTGCCCCCGGCACCGCGCGGATTTTGCAATTCATCAGCCATTTTCCGAAATCCGGAATATCATCTTGAATTCTGCCGCCCCGGTTATGCCCTGTGGGGCGGCAATCCGACGCCGGAAAAAGAAAACCCGATGCGCGCTGTCGTCACGCTGAAAGCCCGCATTCTGCAACTGCGTCAGATTGACACAGGGGAGTCGGTTGGCTACGGTGCCTCGTGGCATGCCGGAAGGCCGTCACGCATTGCAACCATTGCTGCGGGTTATGCCGATGGCTGGTTACGGTCCCTGTCCAATGCCGGGAAACTGCGCATCAGCGGGGTAACAACCCCGATGGTCGGTCGTGTGTCAATGGATGCCTTTGGCATTGATGTCACCGACATCCCCGAAGGCAAATTGTCGCCGGGCGATATGATCAGCCTGATCGGCAAGGACACAACGATTGATGATATCGGTGTAATGGCCGGGTCAATCGGGTATGAAATTCTGACCTCGCTGGGTCAACGTTACCAGCGGGTCTATACAGAAAACTGATTTGGCCATCCGGCCAGTCACCATAGGATTGTCAGTCTTAATGCCGATCTTCGCCCCTGTTGGCCGGATGTTTCTTGCCTTTTTTGCCGTTGTTGGCCGTGTCACGGTTTTCGCGGTGAAAACCGTCGGGCATTGTGTCACACCGCGCTTTTATTTCCGCCTGATTTTCAAACAGATGTGCGAGATCGGTTATTTCTCGTTGCCGGTTGTCGCCATGACCACCCTGTTTGCCGGGATGGTGTTGGCCCTGCAAAGTTATTCGGGCTTTTCGCGGTTTTCCGCTGAAAGCGCGGTTGCCACCGTCGTTGTAATTTCGATGACCCGCGAACTGGGCCCGGTTCTGGCCGGTTTGATGGTCGCGGGGCGCGTCGGGGCGGCGATTGCCGCTGAAATCGGCACCATGCGCGTCACCGAACAGATTGATGCGCTGGTTACCCTGTCCACCAACCCGTTTAAATATCTGGTGGTGCCGCGTGTTCTGGCCGGGTTGCTGACCCTGCCGCTGCTGGTGTTTATCGGCGATATCATCGGGGTTCTGGGCGGTTATATTGTCGGCGTCCATAAACTGGATTTCAATTCCGGCTCCTATATCAAAAACACCTTTGAATATCTTGAAGTACTGGATGTCGTATCGGGTCTGGTCAAGGCATCGGTTTTTGGGTTCATCATCACATTGATGGGCTGTTATCACGGATATCATTCCAAAGGCGGGGCGCATGGTGTTGGACAGGCGACTACAAATGCCGTGGTTTCCAGTTCGATCCTGATTCTGATTTCCAACTATGTCGTCACCGAACTGTTCTTTACCCGTTGAGGAATATTCGATGACCGACAACCCGAAAATCTCGTTGCGCGATGTTCACAAATCCTTTGGTCCGAAAAAAGTTTTGCAGGGGATTGATCTTGACGTTGCACCGGGGGAATCCGTTGCCATCATCGGCGGGTCAGGCACGGGAAAATCAGTGACGCTCAAATGTATTCTGGGCCTGCTTGACGCCGATCAGGGGTCCATTCTGGTCAATGGCGAACAAATGGTTGGTGCCAGCCGCTCCTTGCGCGAAACCGTACTGTCGAAAACCGGCATGCTGTTTCAAAGTGCTGCCCTGTTTGATTCGATGAATGTCTGGGAAAATATCGCCTTTGGCCTGATCGAAGGCAAAAATATCTCGCGCCGCGCCGCCCGCGACATTGCGATGGAGCGCCTGGCCGATGTGGGACTGGGTCCCGAAATCGCCATGCTTTCCCCCGCCACCTTGTCGGGCGGGATGCAAAAACGGGTAGGTCTGGCCCGTGCGATTGCCACCAAACCCGAAATCCTGTTTTTTGATGAACCGACCACCGGCCTTGATCCGATCATGGGCGATATCATCAATGACCTGATTGTCAAATGCACCCGCGATCTGGGGGCCAGTGCGATCACCATCACCCACGATATGGCGAGTGCACGCAAGATTGCGGATCGCATCGCCATGATCTATCAGGGCAGGATTATCTGGAACGGGGCAGTGTCGGAAATCGATAGCGCCGATAATCCGTTTTTGCGGCAATTTGTCGCGGGCGATATCGAAGGTCCGCTGGATCTGGACCTCAAACATCTTTGATCACGCCCTGATACCGATACCCCATCCCTGTTGACCGGAGCCGCCCGTGGCCAAAACCCAGACCCGTTTTATCTGTCAGAATTGCGGGGCCGAACATCCGAAATGGACCGGTCGTTGCGATGCCTGTGGCGAATGGAACAGCCTTGGCGAAGAACGCATCGAAGCCGGCCCCAAGGCGACCAGCGGCATTGCCACCGGGGCCAAGGGCAAAAAACTTGATTTCGTCGGCCTGCAAGGAAAAAGTGCACAGGCCCCGCGCATCATCACCGGCATTGCCGAACTGGATCGTGCCTGTGGCGGCGGACTGGTGCCCGGATCGGCCCTTCTGGTTGGTGGCGACCCCGGCATTGGCAAATCCACCATCCTGCTTCAGGCGGTGGGTGCGTTGTCTGCGCGGACCAAATGCGCCTATATTTCCGGAGAAGAAGCAATTGATCAGGTGCGTATGCGCGCCGCCCGTCTGGGGCTTGCCAAATGCAATGTTGATTTTGCCGCCGCCACCAGCCTGCGCGACATCATCACCACGCTGGAACAAAGTGCACACGAAGTCGTGGTCATCGATTCGATCCAGACCATGCACGCAGATACCCTTGACAGTGCGCCCGGCACGGTATCGCAGGTGCGCGCCTGTGCACTGGAACTGATCCGGCTGGCCAAACGGCGGGGCTTTGCGGTTATTCTGGTCGGCCATGTCACCAAGGAAGGCCAAATTGCAGGCCCCCGCGTTCTGGAACATATGGTCGATACCGTCCTGTATTTTGAAGGCGAACGCGGCCATCAGTTCCGCATCCTGCGCGCGGTTAAAAACCGTTTTGGCGCGACCGATGAAATCGGCGTTTTTGAAATGGGCGATGCCGGGTTGCTGGAAGTCCCCAACCCGTCCGCCCTTTTTCTGGCGGATCGCGACCAGCCGGTCAGCGGCACCGCCGTCTTTGCCGGGCTGGAAGGCACGCGACCGATGCTGGTGGAGATTCAGGCGCTGGTCGCGCAATCGGCCCTTGCCACGCCGCGCCGTGCGGTGGTCGGTTGGGATTCGGCGCGCATGAATATGATCCTTGCCGTTCTGGATGCCCGATGCGGATTACCGTTATCGCAATTTGATGTTTATTTGAATGTTGCGGGCGGCTTGCGGGTAGGTGAACCTGCCGCCGATCTTGCCGTTGCCTCGGCCCTGATTTCGGCGGTGGCCGATGCCGCCGTTCCGGCTGAAACGGTTATTCTGGGCGAAATCGGCCTGTCTGGCGAAGTCCGCCCGGTTGGCCAGACCGAGGCCCGCCTGAAAGAAGCCGCCAAGCTGGGCTTTACCAATGCCTATATCCCGCGCAGCGGATCGTCTGGCAAAAAGAAAATCAGCATCAAAGGCGTGGCACAGGTTGAAATCGGCCATCTTCAGGATTTGGTAAATCTATTTGGCGATGATATCCGCGATAAAGTGCGCCCGCGCGAGGGCATGTATTAACCTGTTTTTCAAACGAAGGATTTCTCCGGCATGCCTGATCTGGGCGCGAGGGATGTTTTTGATCTGGTGATTGTGGGAATTGTCCTGCTGTCGGGTCTGTTTGCCTTTTTCCGGGGTTTTGTTCATGAAACCCTATCGATGCTGGGCTGGGTCGGCGCGGGCATGACCGCCCTTTATGGGTATCCGGTGGTGCGGCCCTATATCCGCGACCTGATCCCGTCGCAACTGATTGCCGATCTGGCGACGGCTGTTGGCCTGTTTTTGATCGCCTATCTGGTGTTTTCCTTTATCAGTGGCCGCATTGCCAAGGCAGTACAAGGTTCTGGCCTGGATAGCCTCGACAGCACGCTGGGCTTTGTTTTCGGTCTGGTGCGCGGCGGGGTTCTGGTTTCCATCGCCTTTTTGGCCCTGTCATGGTTTTTGCCAACACCGCAGCAACCCGCATGGGTCCGCGATGCCCGGACCACCCCGGTTTTGGAAGAAGGCGCGTTTTTGTTAAAGCAGGCAATGCCCGACAGCCTGTTTGACACAACCGCCGAAGAAATCAGCCGCACCCAGCAAGAAGCAGATGCCCGCGAACAAACATATCGTCAACTTCTGGGCCCGACACCAAAAGGGACTGGACCGGAGACCCTAAAGGGGTATACAACGCCCTCGCGCGACGACATGGATCGCCTGATCGAGGCGACCACCATCAACGAGTGAGGCGTGCGGGTTCCGCAAAGGTTGCGGGTCTCCGAACGCCACCGGGCGAGAGAGCGGAACCCACTCAATGCTGACCACCAATCCTTTTGATGACGACAAGCTACGCGAAGAATGTGGCGTTTTCGGTGTATTCGGATCGACCGATGCCGCCGCCCTGACCGCGTTGGGGCTGCATGCCCTTCAACATCGCGGACAGGAAGCCGCCGGGATCGTCGCCTATGACGGTTCGGATTTTCCCGCCCATCGGGCATCCGGGCAGGTCGGCGATATTTTCGGATCGCAAGATGTGATTCAAAGCCTGCCGGGGCATCGCGCCGTCGGGCATGTGCGTTATTCCACCGCAGGCGGCAAGGGGTTGCGCAATGTGCAACCATTATTTGCCGATTTTGATTTTGGCGGCCTTGCGATTGCCCATAACGGCAATCTGACCAATGCGCTTGCGGTGCGTGAACGCCTTGTCAAACGCGGATCGATTTTTCAATCCACCGCCGATACCGAAGTTTTCATCCATCTGATCGCCACCAGCCTGTATGACAAAATCGTTGATCGCCTGATTGACGCCATTCGTCAGGTTGAAGGTGCCTACAGCCTTGTCGTCATGACCCAGAAAAAGCTGATTGGCGTACGTGACCCGCTGGGTGTGCGGCCTCTGGTTCTGGGCAAATTCAACGGGGCCTATATTCTGTCATCGGAAACGGTGGGCCTTGATATCGTTGGCGCGGAATTCATTCGCGACATCGAACCGGGCGAAATCGTTGAAATCACCGATGACGGCATCAAATCGATCAAGCCGTTCAAACAGGTCAAACCGCGTTTCTGCATTTTTGAATATGTCTATTTCGCCCGCCCCGACAGCATTGTCGAGGGAACCGGCGTTTATGATGTGCGCAAAAATATTGGCCGCGAATTGGCCCGTGAATCTGCGGTCAATGCCGATGTTGTGGTGCCGATCCCCGATTCTGGCGTACCTGCCGCCCTTGGCTATGCCGAAGAATCAGGCATTCCGTTTGAATTGGGCATCATCCGCAATCATTATGTTGGCCGGACCTTTATCGAACCAACCGACCAGATCCGCCATCTGGGCGTCAAACTGAAACACAATGCCAATCCCGGCAAGCTCAAAGGCAAACGGGTGATCCTTGTCGATGACTCGATTGTACGCGGCACTACTTCGACCAAGATTGTCGATATGGTTCGCCATGCCGGTGCCAGCGAAGTCCATATGCGGATTTCCAGCCCGCCGACCTCCAACCCGTGTTTTTATGGCGTCGATACGCCGTCAAAGGACAAATTGCTGGCGGCGAATTACGACCTTGAAGGCATGGCAAAACTGATCGGCGTGGACAGTCTGGCTTTTGTGTCGATTGATGGCCTGTATCGTGCCGCCGGGCAATCGGCGGGCCGCGATGCGCAAAGCCCGGCTTTCTGCGATGCCTGCTTTACCGGCGATTACCCGATCCGGCTGAGCGACCATCAGGCGACCAACAAGGACCGCAAGCTCAGCCAGCTTGTCGAAAGGCAGAATGCATGACTTCCTCCAGACGTCTTGAAGGCCGGGTCGCGCTTGTGACCGGTGCATCGCATGGTATTGGCCGCGCCATTGCCAAACGTTTCGCCGCCGAAGGGGCCGAAGTCATCGCCCTTGGCCGCAATGTCGGCGCGCTGGAAGAACTTGATGACGAAGTCCGCGCGGCGGGTGGCAAGCTGGTTTTGCTGCCGCTGGACCTGACCATGTATGAAAAGATCGATGCAATGGGTGCGTCGATTTATGAACGATATGGCAAGCTTGACATCGTGGTCGGCAATGCCGCCCTGCTGGGCGAATTGGCCCCCGTCGGTCATATCGATACCCAGATGTTTGAAAATACCCTTGCGGTCAATGTCACGGCCAATTTCCGCCTGATCCGCAGCGTTGACAAATTGCTGCATCTTTCCGATGCCGGTCGGGCAATTTTCCTGACCTCGAATGCGGCGGCCAAAGGCCGGGCCTTCTGGGGCCTTTATGCTGCCACCAAGGCGGCGCTGGAAAGCCTTGTGCTGTCTTATGCTCAGGAAGTCGAAAACAGCGCTGTGCGGGTTAATCTGGTCAATCCCGGTCGCGTTCGCACCAAAATGCGCGCCGAGGCCTATCCGGGCGAAGACCCGAAATCCCTGCCTACCCCCGACAGCATCACCGATGTGTTTGTCGATCTGGCCGCAGGCGATTGCACGAAGCATGGCGAGATTATTGCAGCATACTGACAAGACAGATTATCAAATTCCAAGGTCGGGCAAATACAGTTTGCCCGGCCTTTTTCAATTCAGGCGGATATTTTCGGCACAAAAATCCAGAAATACCCGGACACGTGCAGGCAAATGACCCCGCCCGCCGATATAGACGACATTGATATCAACCCCGCCGCCAGGGTGAAACGCCTCCAGCAACAACTCCAATCGACCATCCCGAATATCCTGACCAATCTGAAAATGGGCAAGCCGCACGATACCACCTCCGGCCAATGCCAACTGGCGTGCGCTTTCCGCATCCCCAACGTTGAAGACGCCGCCTGGCATCACCGAAACATCCTGATCCTTCACGCGAAACGGCCAATCGGGAATGACCCGAGAAAAGTTATATCCGATCAGAGTGTGGTGCTGAAGGTCATCGACGGTTTCCGGTCGTCCCTGTTTGGCAAGATATTCCGGTGATGCCGCAATCGCCATTCGGCATTGCCCCAGTTTGCGCGCAATCAGTCCGGATGACGGCAAGGGTCCGCTACGGATCGCAACGTCGGCACGTTCTTCATACAGATCAACCACCTTGTCACTGACGGTCACATCAAGCGTAATGTCGGGATAACGTTCGTGAAACAGCGGCAACAAAGGCACCAGAGAATGCAACCCGACCAGCATATTCACCGTCACCCGCAATCGTCCACGGGGTGACATGGCGACGGCAGCTTCCTGTTCGGCATCATTCAGGTCGGCAATAATATCCAATGCGCGCTCGTAAAAGCGTTGCCCCTCGAATGTCAGATGCAGCTTTCGGGTTGAACGATTGAACAGCCGCGTTCCCAGCCGGTCTTCCAACCGTCCGACAAGTTTGCTTACGGCAGATGGCGTCATGTTGAAATCACGTGATGCGGCGGAAAAACCACCGCGTTCGACCACGCGGACAAACACTTCCATTTCACCGGACCGGTTTGTTTCAAGTCGCGCCATATGGAATTCAACTCACAAATATTCTTCTCAAGATACGACTAGTTGAAAATGTGCTTCCTGTCCATATTCGCTTCATGGACAATTTTCAGTGACGGAGAAGACAATGGAATACCGACAATTGGGGAATTCAGGTTTGCGCGTCCCCGCGCTCAGCTTTGGCGCGGGCACCTTTGGTGGTCAGGGGCCACTTTTCGGGGCGTGGGGCACCATTGATGCCCGCGAAGCCACCCGTATGATCGATATCAGTCTGGAAGCCGGATTGAACATGTTTGACAGCGCCGATGTTTATTCCAACGGCGCGTCCGAACAGGTCCTTGGCGAAGCGATCAAGGGGCGGCGAGATCAGATCATTCTGTCAACCAAGCTTGCCCTGCCGATGGGAGATGGCCCAAATGACTTTGGCACATCCCGCCACCGGCTAATTACGGCAACCGACGCCGCCCTGAAACGACTGGGTACTGATTATATCGATCTGCTACAATTACACGCCTTTGATGCCTTCACCCCGGTCGAGGAAACCCTGTCGGCACTGGATGACCTCATCCGGGCCGGAAAACTGCGTTATATCGGCGTTTCAAATTTTGCCAGTTGGCAGATCATGAAATCGATTGCCGTGTCCGAGCGTCACGGATATGAACGCTATGTCGTCCATCAGGTTTATTACTCTCTGGTCGGGCGCGATTATGAGTGGGACCTGATGCCGATGGCGCAGGATCAAGGGCTTGGCGCATTGGTCTGGAGCCCGCTGGGCTGGGGGCGACTGACCGGGAAAATCCGGCGCGACACGCCAATCCCCAAAAACAGCCGACTGCACGAAACCGCCCAATTCGGACCACCGGTCGAAGATGCCTTTCTGTATGATATTGTCGATATTCTTGATGAAATCAGCGCGGAAACCGGCAAGTCCGTCCCGCAGATCGCCATTAACTGGCTGTTGCGTCGCCCCACTGTTGCATCGGTGATTATCGGGGCACGCAACGAACAGCAGCTTCGCGATAATCTGGGGGCAATCGGGTGGTCCCTGTCTGACGAACAGATGGCGCGCCTTGATACCGTCAGCAAGCGACAGCCCCCCTATCCGCATTATCCCTATTACATTCAGGACGGCTTTGCCCGACTGAACCCGCCGATATTTCCCTGATCCCTCACAAGGGGACTGGCCCTGCTTGCCCGCGACGAACGGGCAATCGGGGCCGGACAAACAGGATCAATGTTGCTATGGTACAGGTAAGGCTCCCCCATTCCGCAACCGAGGCCCGAATGAATTTTTCCCGCATCCGCTTTCTTGCCCTGCCCGTCCTTTTCACATTACCGCTGATATCCGTTTCTGCGTCGTTGGCGGGTGCCAGTGAAACCCGCACAACGATTGTCGAGGATACCAACAACCTGCCGGACATGGACCCGGAACGGGGTAAGCATCTGTTTGCTGATCGTGGTTGCGTTGTATGCCATGCGGTCAACAATGTTGGGGGTCATACTGCCGCCCCGATGAACGCCACCAGCCTGTCCCAGACGACCGACCCGTTTGATTTCTTTGCCCGGATGTGGCGGGGTGCGGATCAGATGCTCGCGCTTCAGAACCATAATCTGGGTTATCAGGTGGATTTCAGCGGGCAGGATCTGGCGGATATTTTCGCCTTTGTTCATGACCGCGAGGCGCAGGAAAACTTCACCGAAGGCGATCTTCCGCAGCATATCCGCGATATCATCGACAATATGCCCCGCTGATCGGTCCGCCGGTTATCAGCCGACACAAAAAACGCGCAAATCCCGATGGGTTTGCGCGTTTTTCATCAATCAAAGCCCAAAAATCAGCGCTTCTTTTTCTTGTCCGCATAGGGGTTTTCGCTGCTTCGAACATAAATGCGGATCGGAACGCCCGGCATGTCAAAATCATCGCGCAGGCCATTGATCAGATAGCGCAGATAGCTTTCGGGCAATTCGGCCGCCTTGGACGAATTGATAAAGAAACTTGGCGGGCGCGATTTCGCCTGGGTCATATAACGCAGGCGAATGCGTCGCCCGGAAATCACCGGCGGCAAATGCCGTTCGGTGATCGCTTCAAGCCAGCGATTGAGCTGTGCTGTCGGGATGCGTTTGCTCCAGATATCATAAATATCCAGCACGGTGGGCATCAGGCGGTCCACGCCCCGGCCATTCAGGGCCGAGAACGTCACCACTGGAATACCACGCGCCTGTGCAAAAGAGGTATCGAGCTTGTCGCGCAAATGGTTGCTAAAGGCGGTTTTGTCTTCAACCGCATCCCATTTGTTGACCGCAATGATCAGCGCCCGGCCTTCTTCCAGCACCATGCGCGCAATCGTCAAATCCTGCTTGTCGATGCTTGATGTCGCATCCAGCACCAGAACCACCACTTGCGCATAGCGGATCACCCGCACAGAATCGCTGACCGAAATTTTTTCAACCCGGTCATCAATGTTTTTCTTGCGGCGCATCCCGGCGGTATCAACCAGACGAATCGGGCGGCCCTTATAATCCCAATCCACGGCAATCGCATCGCGGGTCAGGCCTGCCTGCGGCCCGGTCATCACCCGGTCCTGCCCCAAAAGCTGATTGAGCAGGGTCGATTTGCCCACATTCGGGCGACCGACAATCGCCAGCTGAATCTTGCCTGCATCACGCGGCGCGTCGTCTTCCTCATCTTCTTCGTCGTCTTCGGAAAACTCGCCGTCGTCTTCGCGGGTGATCAGGATTTCGCCTTCGTCCTCGGCGATACCGTCAAAATCATCCTCTTCGACTTCGTCCCCATCACTGTCATCATCAAGGGTCGCCGCGGCATCTTCGGCGGTGGCGGCACGGATGGCCTGACGGGCAAGGCGGCTATTACGGCGGTCTTCTTCCCAATGGGGCAAAAGAATATCAAGAAGCAATTCCATGCCAAGGCCATGTTCGGCCGAAATCGGCGCAACATCACCCAGACCAAGGCCATAGGCCTCGTACACCGCCGGGTCCTGATCCTTGCCTTCATGTTTGTTGGCAATGACATAAACCGGTTTGTGACGTTTACGCAGCCAGTCCGCAAAGTGATTGTCCAACGGCGTCAGACCGGCGCGGGCATCAATCACAAACAGCGCGACATCGCATTCTTCAAATGCCCGTTCGCTTTGCTGACGCATCATGCCTTCGATCGACCCGTCAAAGGCTTCTTCCAGTCCGGCGGTGTCAATGACGCTGAAATGCAAATGCCCCAGACGCGCCGCACCATAACGACGGTCGCGGGTAACACCGGGCTGGTCATCGACAAGGGCAAGCTTCTTGCCGACCAGACGGTTAAACAGGGTCGATTTCCCGACATTGGGGCGACCGATAATGGCGACTTTCAAGGTCATATTACGTGCGGGCTCTTTTAAAAGTGCGCTGTGCGCCAAAGGGAAAACTCCCTGGCGCACCAGCAACAAACAACGAAAGGCAAGCCTTTCAAAAAATTCAGTCAGGCACGTCAGGCCGTCCTAGCGATAGGCGATCAACCGCGCATCTGCCGTCAGGAAAAACAACGTATCCCCGGCAATCGACGGCGGCAGGGTGATCGGCCCGGACACCTCGTCGGTGCCAATGATTTTACCATCATAGGGCGATACCGCCATCACCGTTCCCTGCTGGTTCCCGACAATCAGACGGTCCCCGGCCAGAACCGGTCCGGTCCAAACCACAGGTTCGTCATCATCGGTACGCGGCAACGGCGTCACCCATTTAACCCGTCCGGTCTTTCTCTGCAAGGCAATCAGGTCATTTGTGTTCGACAACATGAAAACAAAATTGCCCGCAACCCACGGTGACTGGATACCGCCGGCCTCCAATTCCCACACCCGAAAGCCGGTGCGCAGGTCAATCGCCACCGTCAGACCGGAATTGCCCGTGGCAATCACAAGGTCATTGTCAATCACCGGCAGGCCGCGAATATCGGCAATCGCCGATACCGCATCGGTCCGCCCGGCAGCAGCCAGTGCATCGGACCAGATCACCTGCCCGTTTTCAACGCGCAACGCATATAATTCGCCGGTGGTATAGGCCGCAATCACCACACCCTGATCAACTGTCGGGCTGGCCCCGCCAATAAAGGATGCGCCTTCGGCGGCACCACGATGGGTCCATAGGGTTTCACCCGTCATGGCATTCAGCGCAATCGTCTGGTTATCGACCGTAATGGCAAAAACCCGCCCGCCGCGCACGGTGGGGGCGGCGCGCATCGGCCCGGAAACCGGCACCCGCCACATCACGGTTGCGCTGGGTGCGTCAATTGCGACAATTTCGGCAAAGCCGGTGGTGGCGTAAATCACACCATTTTCATAGGCCAGACCGGCACCAAGAATGGAACCGTCAGATTCATAGTCCGGGGCAATTTCGAGTTCCCAGATTTCCTTGCCGCTCTGCGCGCTATAAGCCCGCACGACAGCTTGGGCATCAATGGTGAACACCACCCCGCGTGCCACAATCGCCTGCGACAGCAAAATTTCGTCATCCATCGACCCGGCACCAATGCCCACCGACCAATCCTGTTGCGGGATGTCGCTGTCAAAGGATACATGATGCAAGGCATGACTGGGCAGACCGCCATTTTGCGGCCAGTCCACCATCGGTTCGGGTTCGGGCAGCAGAATATCAAGATCGGCAAGTTCCGGATCGGGCTGCAACGTGCTTTCCAGCGACAGCACCGACAGACGTTCCCCCGGAAGCGGCGGGGCTTCGTCTTCGCCAAACCAGCTGGAACAGCCAGAAAGAGCCACAGTCATGCCCATGATAACCGCCAAGGCCGGAAGATGTTTATGACAGTGTGGTTTCAACGCCCTATCCTTCGTGCTTGTTGCCGTCGTGATCGACCCTGATCAGGCCTCGATCGCCCGCAGAATTTCGGTGGCCCGCGACCGCAACCCGGCGGGGGCCGCACTGTCATCGGCCAGTTCGGTCAAAAGAGGCTTGGCCGCCTCAATCCGCCCGGCGGCAATTTCCAGCACCGCAATCATTTCACGGGCCGAGTAATACCAGACATTTTCCGGCACTGCGATGGGCTTGAGCCGCGCAATCAGAGCATCAGCCGTGCTGGCATCCGCACTGTTCATGGCAATCTGCACGACGGCCAGATCGCGGAAAACCTTGTCCAGACTGCTATTCCCGGCAATGGCTTCCAGTTCGGTAACTGCCTGACCGGGGTCACCGGCATTGACATAAACCGCGGCCTTCTGGAAATGACCCAGGGCGACAAAGCCCCCCTTGCCATCGGCGATAATGCCATCAAGGGCAGCAAGGGCTGCATCCTGACGGTCCGGCCCCTCGGCCACCAGTTCCAACGCATTGGCAAACCGGGTGCCATTTTCAATGCGGCTGGTTTCTTCATAACTTTTCCAGCCTTCGCGTCCGGCAACACCCAGAACAACGACGGCGGCAACGGCAATAACGAATTTGCCGTATTTGCGCCACAGCTTCTCGGTGCGTTCGCGCCGAAGGTCTTCTTCGACTTCCTGGAAAATATCAACCACGAAAACCGCTCCAATCCGATGAAAAGAATAGCGGGCATCACAGCCCGCCATTCAGAATAAATTACGGCATGGATTTAACGCGCCAGCATACAAGGGGTCAAGTCCGGTCATGTCTTTTGACCCTGAAACAGCACAATAAAGCCCCATATCCATCGTCATGCGCTGTTTGGACTGCGAATATGGCAAACTTGAGAATTTGAATCGCAGGATTCCCGAAGCGCGCGACAGAATTATCACTTTGCGGACGAAATGGGCATTGATGAACGGCCTTTGTGTGAAAAGCCCCTCTGACAATTTGAATTGCCAACAGGCGCAAAAAAGAACATATTGGGAACAAACTTGTATTGAGGAGGCAATCAGTGCACGACGTTTCAATCTATCTTCCCGGTATCTTGCTCGCATATTCGGCATTCTTGCTGGGAATCGCAAGCCCTGGCCCCAACATATTGGCAGTTATCGGCACGTCGATGGGCGTCGGTCGATCATCGGGCATGGCTCTGGCAGTTGGTGTGGCTACTGGCTCATTCACTTGGGCCCTCCTGACGGTATTTGGCTTGTCTGCCATCTTGGCGACATATGCCTCGGCTTTGCTGATGGTCAAGGTTTTCGGCGGCATCTATCTTCTGTGGCTTGCCTACAAATCCTTCAAATCCGCAGCATCCAGTTATGATATCGAGGCAAAGGAACTTGCAGGTGGCCGCAGAACGCCGTTCGGTTACCTCAGGCGTGGCTACATCATTCAGATGACCAACCCAAAAGCGGCACTTACATGGATTGCCATCATCTCTTTGGGATTGAAGGAAGATGCGCCACTTTGGGTTGGTGCGGTTATCGTACTGGGTACCTTTACCCTTTCGATGATCATCCACCTGCTTTATGCTGTTGCCTTTTCAACACCAATAATGGTGCGCCTTTTCGGCAAAGCCCGTAAAGTAATTCAAAGCGTTCTTGGAATTTTCTTTGCTTTGGCTGGACTGCGCCTGCTCACGAGCCGGAGTTGACCGAATGACAATGTATTGCGTTCCAAATGCCGCGAACCTGAATATTGGATTCGTGGTGGCTATCAACATCGTTGCAAAGGATGGAGAGGCCGATGCCGTTGCCCGCATACTTGAGCAACTCATTGAGCCTACAATGGCAGAAGAAGGCGTGAAATTCTTCATGCCCTATCGCTCGCCTACCGATCCGAATGCATTCTTCATTTATGAATTATACGTGAATGAAGCGGGATGGGACGCGCACAACAATTCAGCACATTTCAAGAGCGCCATCAAAGAATTGGTTCCCAAAGTTACAACAAGAGAACGAGTGCCGTTTGTTCCGTTCACAAGCTGACTTTCCAGCCTGTGACAAGTGAAAATCGCCCAAAAAGTCCTGCTTTTGCCATCGCCAAAGCGGCATGAAAATTGCTTTGATATTCTTCAAAACGGTATCGCTTACGGAATCTTAAGCCCCGATGGGCAAATTTGACCCGGTACAATATGGAGAAGATCATGAACCGACCGCATCAATCCAGCAGGATGACCCGGACCCAACGGGCGCGACGGTTCGCATCAATAGCCGCCATCCTGTTTGCAGGCAGCCTTGCCGCATGCAGCAGCACCAGCGACAAACTCGACAGCGCAGCGGAAAAAGTTACCGGTTCTGAAATGTTCAGCGCCTTGCAATGGTATGTCGCACTGGATGTTGTATCGATCATCAATACCGATAAAACCATCGTCGATCACATTGTCTCGCTTTCGACCGGGCGCGATTGTTCGACCATTCGCAAGATCGACGGCAAGACCTATTGCAAGCAGGATCCGATTCCCGAACCGCCGTTATATTGTTATCGCTCGCTGGCGGCGGTGACCTGTTATCAAACGCCTGATCCTTATAATACCGGCGCGCAAACCGTTGACTGGCCGCCGACCCGGTCGCGCAGCCTGTAATTTTTGCCTGCGGGCTTGAGGCAACCGGGAAAGAAAGGTACCGTGTTACAGGAACGTCACACAAGACGTCCTTGTCAAACGGCATCAGGTCCGGAGTGATTAATGGGTAATTTGCTCAATCTGGCACATTATCGCACAGGCAAAAGCTTTGTGCATTTCGACCGGATTGAATTGCAGAAACTGATGAATATCTATTCCCGGCAGGTAGCAAGCGGTGCGTGGCGGGATTACGCCATTGACCAGCTTGACGGCATGGCGATGTTTTCGATTTACCGATCCACCCACGAAACACCAGCTTTTTCCGTGATCAAATTTGCATCTGGCCATCAAAAAGCCGGGCAATATATGGCCCTGCAAAGTGGTGTAAAAATCAAACAAAGCCCCCATCTGCAAGCTGTTCTGGATGCCATTGAAAAACGCGCCAGCAAGGTCGTTCCTTTTTATCAACAACACTGAGTTTTGACAGCCTCATGCGCTTCTCCCCTGCCGTGCCGTCCCCAACACCTCGTCGGGTGATGGTTGTTGCTTTTGCCGTCTTGATGGCGGCAATGCCCCTGTCTTTGGCCCATGCCGATTACAATGCCGGCTATCAGGCATACCGGGCCGGAAATTATGAAATGGCGCGGGCGCAATGGCGGGTTGCCGCCAATGACAACGACCCGCGCGCCCAATACGCGCTGGGCCTGTTATATTATCGCGGACAGGCCGGGCCGCAGGATTACAATCAGGCTGCCGAATGGTTTGGCCGTGCGGCCCAGTCAAATCATGGCAGTTCGCTTTATTATCTGGGCCTGATGCATTTCAATGGCTGGGGGTTACCATTTGATCAGTTCCGCGCCACCGATTATTTCAAACGCGCCCTGCGCATTAATCCCGATAATCTTGATGCTGCCTTTCTGATCGGCGAACAGTATTTTCGCGGGCGCGGTGCCACGCAAAATTACGTCGATGCCGCCCGTTATTATAAACAGGCCGCCGAAAAAGGCATGGCCGCGGCACAATATATGCTGGGTGCGATGTATGAACGGGGTTGGGGTGTGGAAAACAATCTGGCCGAATCCTATTACTGGCTGCGGCGGTCGGCTGATCATACCCTGCAAGTGCCACCGGGGGCCGATCTGGAAGCCGATCCGCTAACCGCCATCGCCACCCTTGAAAAACGGCTGCGCCCCGAAGAAATCAACCGGGTCGAAGCCCGCCTGCAAACCGCCCTGCCCTGAAAGATCAAAGGCCGCCACGCAATACCGGGCGGCCTTTGTTGCGGATCAGTCGAATGCTTCGGCCCAACTGCCCTGTGTCGCGGCTTTGGAATATTCGGTGGCGCGGTTTTCAAAGAAATTGGTGTGTTCCACCGCATTGAGCATCGCATCCATCCACGGCAGTGGATTGTGTTCGATGTGATATACCCCTTCCAGTCCCAACTGGGTCAGACGGCGATCCGCGATATAGCGGATATAACGTTTGATATCATCCGGTGTCAGGCCTTCGACCGCACCTGATTCAAACGCCAGATCGATAAAGGCGTCTTCGTGGGTGACAATCGTCTGACAGGCTTCCAGTAAATCCTTGCGCATTTCATCGTCCCAGATTTCGGGATTTTCATGCACAAAGGTTTTGAAGAGGCGGATGATGCTTTCGCAATGCAGGCTTTCATCGCGTACCGACCAGGTGACGATCTGCCCCATACCCTTCATCTTGTTGAAACGCGGGAAATTCATCAGCATCGCAAAGGATGCAAACAATTGCAGCCCTTCGGTAAAGGCCCCAAATACTGCCAGTGTTTTTGCAATGTTGCGTTTGCCGCGCGGAGTGAGATGCAACTGCCCGTCTTCGCCGGTATATTCGTCTTCGGGACCAATGCCCCAGATTTGCATGTAATCGTATTTATCCTTCATTTCCTTGTATTGAAAGAAGGCCTCATATTCGGTTTCCGGCATGCCGATGGTATCAAGCAGATGTGAATAGGCCGCAACATGGATGGTTTCCATGTTGGAAAATGCCGCCAGCATCATCTGGACTTCGGTCGGCTTGAACACACGGGTATAATGCCGCATGTAACAATTATTCACCTCGATATCGGACTGGGTGAAGAACCGGAAAATCTGGGTCAGCAGATTACGTTCGGCATCGGTGATGCTGTTGCCCCAATCCTTGACATCATCGGCCAGCGGCACTTCTTCGGGCAGCCAGTGGATCTGCTGCTGTGTTAACCACGCCTCATAGGCCCAAGGGTAACGGAACGGTTTGTAAACCGGATTGTCGGTCAAAAGATCCATAATATCAGTCTTTCATTTACTGGCAGGCGAGGCATTCGTCATATTCAACCTGTTCGGCAGATGCGCGGGCGACCGCACTGGCGACAAGGGCCGGAATCTCGAACGAGCTTTCAGGCTTCATCGCCTCAATCACCGGATCAAGGGCCTTGCGCGGTGACAAATTGGCGACCACTTCGGCGCGCTGGATCGATTTTGACCGACAGTAATAAAGGCTTTTGACACCCTTTTTCCATGCCTGAAAATGGATCTGGTGCAGGTCGCGCTTGTGAACATTGGAGGCCAGAAAGATATTGAGCGACTGTGCCTGATCAATCATCTGTGCCCGATCCCCGGCCAGTTCAATCAGCCAGCGCTGATCGATTTCAAAGGCAGTCTTGAAGACATCTTTTTCATCCTGCGACAGGAAATCAAGATGTTGAACCGATCCTTCATGCACCGTGATCGAGGTCCAGACTTCTTCGTTATTCTGTCCCTTGCTTTCAAGCAAATCCGCCAGATAGGGATTGCGGACATTAAACGACCCCGACAACGTTTTGTGGGTATAGGAATTGGCGGCAGATGGTTCGATCCCCGGCGAAGCCCCGCCGCAAATGATCGAAATCGAGGCCGTCGGCGCAATCGCTGTTTTGTTGGAAAACCGGACCTTGATGCCATATTCCTGCGCATCGGGGCAGGCTCCGCGTTCTTCGGCCAGTACTTCGGATGCCTGATCGGCATGTTTTTTCAGATGACTGAAAATCTGGTTGTTCCAGACTTTGCTCATCACACCTTCCAGCGGCACGTTCTGCGATTGCAGGAACGAATGGAACCCCATCACGCCCAGCCCGACAGACCGTTCACGCATTGCCGAATAGCGGGCGCGGGCCATGCTGTCGGGCGCATGATCGATGAAATCCTGCAACACATTGTCAAGGAAACGCAGAATGTCTTCGATAAAACGAGGATCATCTTTCCATGTCAGGTAATGTTCCAGATTAAGGGACGACAGACAACATACCGCCGTGCGATCCCCGCCATGCTGGTCCCGCCCGGTCGGCAAGGTGATTTCGGCACACAGATTGGATGTCTTCACACTCAGCCCGGCCAGTTTGTGATGCTGCGGCACCGCCCGGTTGACGGTATCGATAAACAGCATATAGGGCTCGCCGGTTTCCACCCGCGAGGTCAACAGCCGTATCCACAAGGACCGCGCACTAATCTTGCGAATCACATGCCCGTCCTTGGGCGACGTCAACGCCCATTCTTCGTCATTTTCCACCGCCCGCATGAAGGCATCGGAAATAGCCACCCCCTGATGCAGGTTCGGAGTTTTGCGATTGGGATCACCACCGGTCGGGCGGCGCATTTCGGAAAATTCCTCGATCTCGGGATGGTTGACCGGCAGATACACCGCCGCCGACCCACGTCGCAACGACCCCTGACTGATCGCAAGGGTCAGGCTGTCCATCACCCGGATGAACGGCACAACGCCCGATGTCTTGCCGTTCTTGCCGACCTTTTCACCAATTGACCGCAGATTGCCCCAATAAGATCCAATGCCGCCACCGCGCGCCGCCAACCAGACATTTTCCGTCCACAGATCGACAATACCGTTCAGATTGTCATCGGCTTCGTTCAGAAAACACGAAATCGGCAGACCTCGGCTGGTGCCGCCATTGGACAGAATCGGCGTTGCCGGCATGAACCAGTGTTTGGACATATAGTCATAAATACGCTGTGCATGGGCTTCGTTATCGCCATAAAACGATGCCACGCGGGCAAACAGATCCTGATAGCTTTCACCCGGCATCAAATAACGATCCGTCAGAACCGCCTTGCCAAAATCCGTCAGCAAATCGTCGCGTGTACGGTCAACAATAACGCGCGCACCTTTTTCGTGCTGCACAACATCTAGCATCTTCATGCTGTTATCCCCTCACTTGCCCTGCGCCCGATGGCCGCACGGCAATATGTTTTAATCAGATCTCTGACGGGGGCGACCCGTTCGCTTTGGTCCTTGCCGGACTCCTCAATAACAGGGGAAATCCCGCAACAGACCCGCGATTTTATGGGTTCGCGCCCGCATCCCAATGCCGTTTATGCGATTGTTATGCCCACTCCATACCGCTTTGCAAACACAATATGTGGTATGAATGACTAAAATTCCGTCAATTGATTGTATCAGTTTCGTTACGATCCCTGATCCTCAATGATTCGCACCCTATGGCTTTTTTGCAACTTTCTCCGTCAAGTCAAACTTTGCAAAATCTTCGCCCCGACAAAGCCCCTTCCCCCGCAACAATCCCGCGCAGTCGCCTCACAAACAGGCAGTCCGGTCCGTCATGTATAGCCACAAGCACGAAAGGATCTGACAGATGGCGACGGAAACGATAAACGGGGCGACCGTTCTGATCGAAAATATTGATCTGGAAAATTCCGGAACAACCCAGAAGATACATTGTACAAATTCTGCCGATGATTTCTGGAAACTCATGCCGGAAAAGAAAGTCCGCTTTATGTGGATTCCACCGGACCTGAAGAGAAATGCCGACACCAGTTCGGAACCCCTGATCGCATGGCGGGGGGACACACGGCCCCCGGACACAATTTTTGCCAATGGATTTCGTCCCCGTGGGACAAACCCAAGTACGGTTGCAATCATATATCGTACCGTCCAGCAGGATATTGCTCATTACACAGCCGTCTGTCTTTCCGGCACAATATCAATCGGTGCATTGTTTCCACCACTGGTTCCCGGTATCGCATCACCACCCGATGAAACCTGGATATATGGTGTTCGTCTGCGTGGTTACTGGTGCCCAACGCACACCATTCAGCAGGAAATTGCCACCCACCGCAAACTCAGCGCCAGCGACGGGGCACAAATGGCTGCCCAAAATCTGTATGCCAAGGAACTCTGCACTCTCAAGGTCGATCAGGGCGATGTCTTGTGTGCTATTCGCGTCAGCCGTGCATGGGCTGGCGCAGGATATGAAACGGGTGGAACCTTTTCCTATCTGGAACTTCGTACAAATAACTTTGTCAAAACCGACAACAAGCCCATCGTGAAAAAAATCACGGATTGGTGGACGAATAAAGGGATGCAAGGCAAAACGAAACAGCTTGCGAAACCGGCCTGAAACAGCTTTCCGTTCTGATCGAATTGAAAAGACAAAGGCCGGTGCAGCAAATAATCGCCACCGGCCTCTGATCTGTAAGAAAACGATCAGGCAAACTGGGCATCTTCACTCAACGCCTGTTCAAATCCGTCGGCAAGCTGGTCATAGCCAGCATCCCCGCTATTTGATGGTGTCAGTTGTGCCGCAATCCCGGCCAGATCACTCAACAGCTTTTGATCACGCTGTTCCTGACTTGCTGTTTTTTGTCTCCATTGTGGCTGATCAATCGCCGCCTGACCGGAAACCCAGACGGCATCCTCATCCGACAGCTTTACCGCAATTTGCCGACCGATCATCAGAGCTCCGGAAATCTGTGTTACGGCATCGGCGGCCGATGTTTTGCCGCTATCCACAGCATCACAAATGCCGCTGATCCGTGTGGCGATTGCACATAAACTGTTGATCTGGCTACTTGTACGAAACGCACCAACATTTGCCTGATAGGCCGATGCATAATCGTTCACCAATCCGCCAAGAATGCTTGTCATGCCCTTGTCTCCCGCGTCTGAACCAAAACCTTGTTCAAGGACGTTCGCGGAAACCTGCTGTGATGTCTTGCACCGGTTTTCGGGCCGAAACCATGTCAGAAATGGTCCGACACAATCAAAGGCGGTTTGTCATTCCAGGAAATTAATGGTGGGTTTCGACAACCATGCCCGATTTGATCACTTCGGTGATGGTCACGCCCAACCGGTCATCGACCACGACCAGTTCACCGCGCGCCACCAGCCGGTTATTGACGTAAATATCCACCGGCTCACCCACCTTGCGGTCCAGTTCCAGAACGGCCCCACGGGTCAGACGCATCAATTGCGATACCTTGATCTGACTTTTGCCAATCACGGTCGAAACGCGGACCGGAATGTCATATGCCGCACCAATGGAGCTTGCCCCGTGGCGTTTTGAAAAAGGATCGTCGTGTTTGTCGTCTGCCATTCTCGACCGCCTGATTGATCAAACCTTACTATGGCACATTTTGGCACAGGGGCACTGAAAAAATCGTTAGCAGGATAATTTCCATCAAATTCCTGTATTTTAGGCTTTATCCTGCCGGTGAAATCCTGATATTTCTGCCCTCAACCTTAATCGCATCTTTCATATAATCAGGATTTCCCATGCCACATGATCGCCTATGGGTCGCCGACGCCATCGCCCGCATCGAGGCGGATTTCACCCGTTCTGCCGACACCCATCTGATCAAGCTGGATTTGCCGTCGTTGGGCGGCATTGGGCTTTATCTGAAAGATGAGTCTACCCATCCCAGTGGCAGCCTGAAACACCGCCTTGCCCGGTCGCTGTTTTTATACGGCTTGTGCAATGGCTGGATAGGCAAAGACACCCCGATTATCGAGGCATCAAGCGGATCAACCGCCGTGTCCGAGGCCTATTTTGCCCGGTTGCTGGGATTGCGCTTTATCGCCGTAATGCCCAAAACCACATCGGCGCAAAAAATTGCCCAGATCGCCTTTTATGGCGGCGAAAGTCATCTGGTCGATCATGGTGATCAGATTTATGCCGAATCCCGCCGTCTGGCCGACGAACTGGGCGGCCATTATATGGACCAGTTCACCTATGCCGAACGCGCCACCGACTGGCGCGGCAACAACAATATCGCCGAAAGCATTTTCGAGCAGATGAGCCGCGAGGCGCACCCGGTTCCCAAATGGCTGGTGGTCGGGGCCGGCACCGGCGGTACGTCATCGACTGTTGGCCGTTATATCCGTTATAGCCGCAATCTGGCATCCGATTGCCGTCTGTGCGTTGCCGATCCCGAAAATTCGGTCTTTTACGATTCCTTTGCCACCGGCGACCGCGAGATTACCGGCAATTGTGGATCGCGGGTTGAGGGCATTGGCCGCCCGCGGGTTGAACCCTCCTTTAATGCGCGCGTGGTTGATCACATGATCCGCGTACCCGATGCCGCCAGTTTCGCCGCCCTGCATTATCTGGAAAAACATCTGGGACGGCGATGCGGCGGATCAACCGGTACCAATCTGATTGCCACCTTGCATCTGATCACACAAATGAAACAGGCAGGCGACAGCGGATCGGTCGTTACCTTGCTATGTGATGGCGGGGAACGGTATCGCGATACCTATTACAATCCCGACTGGATCAAAAAACAGGCATTGGACCTTACCCCGTGGCTGGCCGCCTTGGAACGGTTCGATCAGGATGGTGTGTTTGACATGAAACTGGAATGCCATGACGGGATTTGAGCCAAACCAGGTTATGAGCACAAAAAACGGGCGGAAATTTCCGCCCGTTCCTGTTCTGTGTGATGCCCGACGAGATTAACCGTTAACGGCAATTTTGCGCGGTTCGGGTTTGATTTCTGCAATTTTCGGAAGCGTCAGAACCAAAACCCCCTTGTCAAATTTGGCCGCAATATTGTCGGCATCGACATTTTCCGGCAAACGGAACGACCGTTTAAAACTACCATAACGCCGTTCAACGATCCGCGCCCCTTCGTCACTTTCGCGGGTGGATTTCTTTTCACCCGTGACGGTCAGAACGCCCTCGAATACCGACACATCAATGTCCTTTTCATCGACACCGGGCAATTCTGCCGCGACTTCGATAAAATCGGCTGTTTCATGGACATCAATACGGGGATTGAGGAATTTTTCGGCGGTTTCAGGTGCCACATCCTGCCCCAAAATCGACCCCAGAACACGATTCATATCGCGGCCCAAAATCGCAAACGGATCCGCATATACCGGAACCCCGGCAAGACGACGCGATGCACCATTAAAAGTCTGAAGACCAGTCATAATTACCCTCCATAAGACAGGCAGTTCTTGCGCTTTTGGTCCAGCCAGGCTGCAACCCTTGCGCGTTCAAGATCACCATGATCTTTCAAACCAACAGATAGATCGGCGGTCAAATTTCGCAAGCACCCCGGATAAAATTTTCTGATTTTTTATCCTGTCGGTTTTGCACTGCAACACATCTGGCGCAACGCCCGCTTTATCACTACCTTGTTTTCATATGTATGGTCGCTCTGCCTGTTGCGGGTGGCCTTCTCCAATCTGCAAGGATCGTTAATGAGCCAGTTATTCTCGCCCCTCTCGCTAGGCAAATTGTCGCTTGAGAATCGTATTGTTATCGCCCCGATGTGCCAATATTCCGCCGATCATGGCAAAACCACCGACTGGCACAGCATCCATCTGGGCAATCTGGCATTGTCTGGCGCGGGCCTGCTGATCATCGAGGCCACGGCAATTGAACCCGAAGGTCGCATTACCTATGGCGATGTTGGCCTGTGGGATGACGAAACCGAAGCCGCCCTTGCCAAAACATTATCGGTCGTGCGTGGCCAATCCCCAATGCCGATCGCCATTCAGCTTGCCCATGCCGGACGCAAGGCCTCGTGCCATGTGCCGTGGGATGGGGGCCGTGCGATTGCCCCTGATGATAGCAAAGGTTGGCAGGTGGTCGCACCATCCGCCGAACCGTTTATTCAGGGGGACCCAATCCCCGAAGCCCTCAGCCATCACCGCATCGCTGAAATTGTTGAAGGCTTTGCAACGGCCGCCCGCCGGTCAGACCGGCTGGGTCTGGATGCCATCGAAATTCATGCGGCACACGGATATCTGTTACATCAGTTCCTGTCACCGCATTCCAACCGGCGTAACGATGAGTATGGCGGATCACTTGAAAACCGTATGCGTTTGACGCTTGCGGTGTTTGATGCCGTGCGTGCCGCCTTTGATGCCAACAAACCGGTCGGCGTGCGAATTTCCGCCAGAGACTGGGTCGAAGGCGGATGGGATATCGACCAAAGTGTCGTTCTGGCGCAGGAATTGAAAAAGCGCGGTTGCGATTTTATCCATGTGTCGTCGGGCGGTCTGCATGTCGATCAGAAAATTCCGCTGGGCCCCAATTATCAGGTGCCGTTTGCCGACCGCATCAAACGCGAAACGGGCATGACCACCATTGCGGTCGGCCTGATTACCGAGGCAGAACAGGCCGAAGCAATTGTTTTCACCGGGCAGGCCGATGCCATCGCACTGGCGCGGGGTATTTTGTATGACCCGCGCTGGCCGTGGCATGCCGCCGCCACGCTGGGTGCACAGGTTCGTGCCGCCAACCAGTATCTGCGCTGCCAGCCGCGTGCCTTGAAATCCCTGTTCAAAAACGGCTGATCCTCAAAATCCAAAAGGGCCCCGCATTTCTGCGAGGCCCTTCTTTTTGGAAGATGTCGGACGGGTGAGGCTTAGAAGCCCATACCACCCATACCGCCCATACCGCCCATGCCACCCATGTCAGGCGCGCCGCCACCGGATTTTTCTTCCGGCTTGTCAGCGATCATGCATTCGGTGGTGATCAAAAGCCCGGCGATCGATGCGGCGTCCTGAAGTGCGGTACGCACAACTTTGGCCGGGTCGATGATGCCCGCTTTGACCAGATTGGTGTATTCACCCTTCTGGGCGTCAAAACCAAATTCGATGTCGTCCTGTTCCAGCAACTTGCCAGCAACAACCGCACCGTCAACGCCCGCATTCTGGGCGATCTGGCGGCAAGGTGCCTGAAGGGCGCGACGCACGATTTCAACACCAACGGTCTGGTCGTTGTTTTCGCCGGTCAGACCTGCAAGCGCACGGGTTGCGTACAGCAGAGCCGTACCGCCACCAGCAACGATGCCTTCTTCAACAGCAGCGCGGGTTGCGTGCAGGGCGTCGTCAACGCGATCCTTGCGTTCCTTGACTTCGCTTTCGGTCGCACCGCCAACCTTGATCACCGCAACACCGCCAGCGAGTTTCGCCAGACGTTCCTGCAGTTTTTCACGGTCGTAATCAGAGGTGGTTTCTTCGATCTGACCACGGATCTGACCAACGCGGGCTTCGATCTGCGATTTTTCACCAGAACCATCAATGATGGTGGTTTCCTCTTTGGTGATCATGATCGTTTTGGCAGTACCGAGCATATCCAGCGTGACGCTTTCAAGCTTGATGCCAAGATCTTCGGAGACAACCTGACCGCCCGACAGAACGGCGATGTCTTCGAGCATCGCCTTGCGACGATCACCAAAGCCCGGTGCCTTGACAGCAGCAATTTTCAGGCCGCCGCGCAGCTTGTTGACAACCAGAGTTGCCAAGGCTTCGCCTTCAACGTCTTCGGCAATGATCAGAAGCGGCTTGCCCGACTGGACGACAGCTTCGAGCAACGGCAGCATCGGCTGAAGCGACGAAACCTTTTTGTCGAACAACAGGATGTAAGGATTGTCGAGTTCGACAACCATCTTTTCCGGGTTGGTCACGAAGTACGGCGACAGATAGCCGCGGTCGAACTGCATGCCTTCGACAACTTCAAGTTCGGTATTCAGGCCTTTGGCTTCTTCGACGGTGATGACACCTTCGTTGCCAACGCGCTCCATGGCTTCGGCAATCATGTCGCCAACTTCGCGATCACCATTGGCCGAAATGTTGCCAACCTGGGCAATTTCGGATTTGTCCGAAACTTTGCGTGCACGGCTTTTGATGGTTTCGATCACTTTGGCAGTTGCCAGATCGATACCGCGCTTCAGGTCCATCGGGTTCATGCCCGCTGCAACGGCCTTGTTGCCTTCGCGGACAATCGCCTGGGCCAGAACCGTTGCGGTCGTGGTGCCGTCGCCTGCCAGATCGGCAGTTTTCGAGGCAACTTCACGCACCATCTGGGCGCCCATGTTTTCAAACTTGTCTGAAAGTTCGATTTCCTTGGCAACCGTCACACCGTCTTTGGTGATCCGCGGTGCGCCAAAGGATTTTTCGATGACAACGTTACGGCCTTTCGGGCCAAGCGTTACCTTGACGGCATCAGCAAGGATATCAACGCCGCGCAGCATCTTGGCGCGGGCGTCGGTGGAAAACTTTACTTCTTTAGCCATGATATTCTTTCCTCTCTACGAGACGGATGAACAGGAACAAAGCACCCGAAAGGGCTGCTTATTCCGTGATGCCCATGATGTCGGATTCTTTCATGATCAACAGCTCTTCGCCGTCAACCTTGACTTCGGTGCCTGACCATTTGCCAAACAGGACCTTGTCGCCTGCCTTGACATCAAGCGCGACCAGCGAGCCATCTTCCTTGCGGATGCCAGAACCAACGGCAATGACTTCACCTTCCTGCGGCTTTTCCTTGGCGGTGTCCGGAATAATAATGCCACCAGCAGTCTTCTGGCTGGATTCGACGCGACGTACAAGAACGCGGTCATGTAACGGACGGAACTTCATTTTCGACAACTCCGTAAAAATCTTGGGCTCAAATCTAAAACTAACCGGGATGAGCCCGTATTAGCACTCACCCCAGGCGAGTGCTAACAGCATGTATGGGAATGGAGGAAAATTGTCAATAACAATGAGGGTAAAGACGCAAAATGGTCATAATTGCTGCGGGGTTGACGTAAATAGCCAAATCGTCGGACATCCGCGCATTTAGGCAGAACTCCCGGCCCCGGCAAGGGCTATATCGGAAAAATGCAGTTCCAAACGATACAAGCCGGGCTCCTTGCGGTTCCCGGCTTGCCGTCATTTCGCGTTATCGGCTTTCAGCCACAACAGGTTTTGGCAACCGGTGCCGAATCACAACCACATCCGTCCTTGCCCGCCTTCTTTGCCGTAGCATCGGCAACGCAACAGGCTACTACCCCGGTTGGGGCCGGGCCACCACAACATCCTTCTGATGCCGTTTCGCCTGCCACATCCTGCGCCCCCTTACAAACGCCGGTTTCCGGCAGAACAAGCTGAACCTGCCGGGCGGCCAGATGATCGCCCGCCAGTTCAGCCACGATGGAGCGCACCTGCTCATACCCGGTTGCCATCAAAAAGGTTGGCGCACGGCCATAGGATTTTGACCCGGCAATGAAAAACCCGGTTTCGGGATGTTGCAATTCAACTACCCCATGCGGTGGCACCGTGCCGCAACTGTGTAAACGCGGATCAATCATCGGCGCCAGTTTGGTCGGAGCTTCGACCACCGGGTCCAGCGACAGGTGCAAATCTTGCAACAAGGACAAATCGGGTCGGAAACCGGTTGAAACCACAACCCGGTCCGCAAGGATTTCCATCGCCCTGCCCTTTAGCATCACATCAAGGCGCAACTGGTCATCCGGGGCCGCAGAAACCTTATACACTTCCAGTGGAGCCAGCAGGCGCAAGGCTCCGCTGGTAATCGCCCGCTTGGCGGCGAGGCCCAGTTCACCGCGCGCCGGAAGCTGGTCATTCAGGCCACCACCCAGAAGCTTTTCAAAATTATCATGGCGTAGTCCCCACGAGACCCGGGTTTCCGGAGCATCTTTCTGGACTTGCAACAAAGCCAGCACAATATTCATCGCCGAATGACCACTGCCGATTACCAGAGTATGTTTGCTAACATATTGCCCGCGCAACATCCCGGCCACATCGGGCAGGCCATAGGCAATTTTCCCGGAAAGTGCCGCCTCGCCCGGTACAAGATTGCCGTCAATCCCCATCGGATTCGGACAATCCCATGTACCCGATGCGTCAATCACCGCCCGCGCCATCAGGTTTTTTTCCGCCCCGTCGGCACCCCGATGGCGCAAGGAAAACGGCCCGTCAGCTATATGACGGGTAACGGCCATCACGGCCCGGCCATAGCGAATATGCGGTGCAATCGCCGGATGGCTGGCCAGTGGCTCCAGGTAATCCGACACAATTTCCGCCCCGGTCGGCAAAGCATCTTCATCGGGTGTCTGCCAGCCGGTTGTACCCAATAATTTTCGCGCCGCCCGGTCAATGATGAGCGACCACGGCGAAAACACCCGCACATGTCCCCATGCCCGCAGTGATTGCGCCACCTGTGGCCCGCGCTCCAGAATAACCGCCGATAGGCCATAACTGGCACACTGGGCGGCGGCAGCCAGTCCGACCGGACCAGCCCCGATGATTGCGACGGGAAGTTCACTGTTACTTGCCATTTCCTTATCCTTCGATATTTCCAGTATTATCGAAATTTAACCGTAAAAAAAATGCTTTGATCAGGCTGTTGCCTTGCCGTTGTTCGATGCACAAATGCGGTCGCCACATCCGGCATCAAGGCAACATTCATCAACCAGAAACCCGACCAGCCCATCCATCGCCGTATAATTGGCCCGACAGATCAGGGTGGTGCCCTGTCGTTCCTGTGTCATCAGGCCTGCCGCAATCAGCCGTTTGCAATGATGAGACAGGGTCGATGACGGAATATCCAGTTTCTCCTGAAGCCCCCCCACCGGCACCCCGCCCAGCCCGGCCCGTACCAAGGCACGGTACAAACGCAAGCGCGTCGGATTCCCCAAAGATTCAAGTTGCGAGGCGGCTATTTCGATGTTCATGGAATAACTTTGCTGCGGCCCGGAAAAAGAGTCAATTCCTATTTCGATCATTATCGAAATATAAATCCAGTCTGACATCAATCTGTGTTTGCGGCCACAAACTGCTCATGGGAATGGCAATCGATTTTCATCAATATCTTCGGTTATTGCCCGTATAAAGTAAAATACCGGCCAACCAGACCCACCTCGTCAAAATGCCGCTTTCCGACAAAGGCCGTTGGATGATGGCCCCATTGTCGCATGGCGCCCGGCCTTTCGATTCCCATCGGCCACAAAATCATCCATTCCAGCCGGTCTGTACCGGCAATAAAACCATCCGAACCATAAAGACTACGCACGCCTCGCCCATCAGGAAGCATCAACCGGGTAAGGTCACGCTCAGGCCGCAAAGACATGGACGCTCCCAAAATACCCGCACCGGAAGTTTCACCATCATCGGCCACCGTAACCGCCAGAAGATAATGGCTGATGGTATCGATCCAGATGACGGGCCGCTGCCCGTGGCCAAGGCTCAGGATTCCTGCGGGCATTTCCGCAGTTTCGCTGATCGTTGTATCTTCGGGCGCGGCAATGCGTTGCAGGTGTTGTGTCGGGAAAAACAAATGATAACAACCGCATGAATGAATGCTGTCAAACAGCAGCGGTTCCCCATTTTGATCCAGTGTCACCCGCCAGATGATTCCGTCAAATTTCCCGGCCAGAATATCGACAATGCCTTGTGCCGGCCGCGACGAAAACCAGATGGTGTACACAATTTGCGGCAACCACACCCCATCCAGCCAAGTATGACTGAATCGGTAAAAAACCGTCGGTTGCTGCATATCAATGTCGGCAATCGCCGGATCCCCTATCCAGACAGGAGCCCCGATCCGGTCATAATCTCCCCTCACATTAATGCGATATACTGGCGCATAGATACGGGCCAATGCTTCAAGCTGGGGGGCTGTCGGATGCAAAAGACCAAAACTGTCGCGACCGGTTTCCAAAAGTAGATCGGACCGAGAATCGACAGCATCCTCAGGCACAACGCGCCAATCCTGCCACTCCCCAAGAGCAAGAAGATCAATCCGTGGCTTTTTGAATGTTTGAAAGTTGGCAGACTTCCAGGATTCATACCCACGATGCACCCCGATTGCCGTCATCGGATACATCCCGGCAATACGCTGAAAATCAAGATAATTCGAGGGCACAAACACCGCCTTGGCGAGGTCAGGATAAGCCGCCTCTGGCAAATCATCGACCAAACGACCGGCACAGTTTTCAACCGCAACCATATCGAAGTCGGCCTTTAACGCCGCCATTTCACCTGATCGGGCATCACGGTCAAGTCCACGCATTTGCGCAATCCAGTCACGCCATAAATCCGGGCTGTCTGGCATGCCATCGGCATCTGCATCAAGTTGATCCTTTAACGCCACCGATATCCGGTTGGCGCGTAAAAAAGGATATCCCGCAACCGGGGTTGCTTCGGCGTTGACCACCCCTGCATCTACCGTGCGCCAATCATATGCCGCCAACAACGCCCGGCACGACGGTAAATTTTCCGTCGCACGGGGAATTTCCGGTGGCATCCCCGCACATGCCGCCAGCATCAAAACCGGCAATATTGCCATTTTTCCCATCAATAAATGTAAAAATCGCAATCTGTGAAACCTTTACTGACTGGGCGTGCAAGGCCGTAAAGCTGATCACAAAACATATCAAACCCGGACATTGCCTTATAGCATATTCACCAAAAACCGGAATTTCCTTCAACATTGGCCGGTTTCAAGTTTGTCAGACACTTGCCTTGGTCAGAATGGCAGATGCAGCTATACAGTCTGGATCATCCAAACCAGTGGATCATTCTGATGCCCTCATTCTCCGGCCTTCCTAACATCCTGATCCTTGGCGGCACGGCGGATGGGCGGATATTGGCAAACCGGCTGGCGGCAACCGGGCACTTTGACGTGACCCTGTCCCTTGCTGGCCGGACCGAACATCCGGCCCAGCCAGACGACGCCGTGCAGCTACGCCGTGGCGGGTTTGGTGGTGCCACCGGGTTGGCCGACTGGGTGCGTACTCATAATATTGATCTTCTGATTGATGCCACCCACCCCTTTGCCGCCAACATTACCACCCACGCCGCACAGGCCGCCCAGCAAACCGGCATTCCCGGATTTGCCATCCGTCGTCTGGCATGGGAAAAGCAAGATGGGGATTGCTGGCATTCTGCTCAAAATATGACGGAAGCCACCGGTCTTTTAGGGGATACGCCGCGCCGGGTGCTCCTGGCCATCGGGCGACAGGAAATCGCCGCCTTTGCCAAGGCCCCCCATCATCATTATGTGATCCGCAGTGTTGACCCGGTCAGCCTGCCTGCATCCTTGCAAAATGCCATCTGCATTACCGCACGTGGCCCGTTTGACGTGGTGCAGGAAACAAATCTTTTGTGCGATCACCGCATCGGGGTGATTGTCTGTAAAAACAGTGGCGGTACTGCGACCTATGGGAAAATCGCCGCAGCACGGGCACTGGGCATTGACGTGATCATGATCGAACGCCCGAAAACCAACGGGCTAGCAACCGTCAGCACCATCGAAGATGCCCTGCGCCGGATCGACGGTGTGCTGGGGTGATTACAGGCCGGGCCGGGACAGCGCATTTACCGTTGCCGCCGTCATTGCACTCCCCCCCATGCGACCACGCACAATGGCAAAAGGCACACCATAAGATTCTGCGGCCAGGGCATCCTTGGATTCTGCCGCCCCGACAAATCCGACCGGCATCCCGATGATCGCGGCCGGTTTGGGCGCACCATCGCGGATCAGTTCCAGCAACTGAAACAACGCGGTTGGCGCGTTGCCAATCGCCACCACCGCCCCCGCCATACGCGCCCCCCATAAATGCAGGGCGGCGGCGGATCGCGTTGTGTACAGTTTTGAAGCCAACGCCGGGGTTTTGGGGTCACGCAGGGTGCAAATCACCTCGTTTTGCACCGGAAGCCGGGCGCGGATGATGCCATGCGCCACCATTTCAGCATCGCACAGGATCGGCGCACCGGCCATCAGGGCGGCCCGCGCCATCGCGACAAAACCGGGTGAAAACACAAAATGGCGGGCGGCTTCGACCAGACCGCAGGCATGGATCATCCGAATGGCAATGTCAGCTTCATCGGGACCAAAGCCGGACAAATCCGCCTCGGCGCGGATGATGGCAAAGGATTGGGTATAAATCGCATCACCATCGCGGATATACTCATATGTCGTCATCATCGCGGCCCTGTTTGCGCAGCAGATAGCTATCCATGATCCAGCCATGCCGGATACGGGCTTCGGCGCGCACGCGGGTAATCTCATCGGCGACATCGCCCAGTTTTCCGGCAATCATGATTTCGGCATCGGTCCCAACATAAGCGCCCCAGAAAATCTCCATTTCCGGGTCAATATTGGCAAAGGCATTGCGGGAATCCAGCATGACAATCGTGGTTTCACCGTCACCTCCCAGATCATCCCCAAGCCGCCGCCCGGTGGTGATCCGCACCGGCCCGCCAATATCGTTTAACGGAATGCGATGACGGGCGGCCAGCGCCTGAATACTGGTGATACCGGGAATGACATCATATTCTATCGCAACATTTCCGCGTGCGACAATGCGTTCCACCACCCGGATTGTGCTGTCATATAATCCCGGATCGCCCCAAACCAGAATGGCGGCACTTTGCCCATCCGCAACATGGCTGGTCAGAAGATTTTCATAAATTTCTGCCAGTTGCCCATGCCAGTCGCCCACCGCCATACGATAGGCCGCAGCAGCATCCTTGCCCGCACGATCCGGCACGATAAATTCAATTTCCGGCTTGGCCTTTCCCGTGACGAAACGCTGGCAGATATCACGACGGATATCGACCAACATGCGTTTGTCATCCCCCTTAACCGGGATGAACAACATATCGGCGCGGTTCAGGGCATCAATCGCCTGAACCGTCATATGATCGGGGTTTCCCGCCCCGATCCCGATGATCAATATCTGTTTCATGTCAGGTCCGTGATACCGGAAGCATAATCTTGTGACGGTATAGTCGATCAAAGCGGCGCTGTCTGCACCCTATGGCCACCAGATGATTGACAGGCAATATGATTAAATTTTAATTATTCATAATCAGCCTGCTGTCTTGCAAAGGAAGTTCCATGTCACCTTCGGAATATGAACTGATCGTCGAAACGCCGACGGTGGCAGATTATTGCCGCTTGCGGCGCGATACGGGACTCAGCCCCAAAACAGAACAGGCCGCAACCATCGGCCTTGCCGCCAGTCTTTATGCCGTGCAAATCCGCCATAACCGCGAAATTGTCGGTATGGGACGGGTAGTGGGCGATGGCGGATGTTTCTTTCAGATCGTCGATATGGCGGTTGACCCGGCCCATCAGGGCAAGGGACTTGGCAAACGCATCATGACCGCCCTGATCGACTGGCTAACAATCCATGCGCCCCAATCGGCCTATATCAGCCTGATCGCCGATGGCGACGCCCGGTACCTGTATGCGCAATTCGGTTTTGCGCCAACCACACCAAAATCGATTGGTATGTATCTGAAACGAACCGGGGCGTGATCCCGGTCCGCGCCAGAAAACCGGTTTATTGGTGATAACGGAATTCTTGCGTTTCACCACCATACCCATAGGAAGTTGCCCGGACATCCTCCACATGGACATAACTTTTGGCGTGCAGATTTCCCAAAATGCGATTGAACCCGGCGAAGGCTTCTCGAATGTAGTGCGCCTTTTCAGCCTTTGTGTTGGTCTCATCGGTAATCTTGATATCAAAATAGAAGCTGTTTTGCCCGGTATCCGCCAGCGTCTCTCCGCCCACAAACCAGCTATCGGGATCGATATACTCAATCGTGATCGCCGTATCCTCTGCCTTTTTGCCCAGAATACGACCGGTGATATCCATCAGCAACGCAACGATTTCCTCGCTCTGCTCGGCAGATTTACGGCCACTGACTTTAACTTTCAAAATCGGCATTCTGATCTCCATTTAATTAGCTATGCAACTATTTACCCAAATGAAACCGTTACCCGATAGCAGAACCAATCATGCGCAACGCTGCAACGGTTTCCCGAAATTCGTCCGGGCCAATCTTTTCCTGTATCTTCTGCGTCACTCTTGCGCTGGCCTCGTTAATCTCCTGTGCAATCGCAAGAGCCTGTTCCGATGGGCTCAGCTCAAAGCTGCGTCCGTCCACATCGGCCTGACTGCGCAGGACAAAGCCCATTTTGATCAACCCTTCCACCGTACGCGAACATGTCGCCTTGGCAATATTCATCACCGATGCCAAGTCGGTATGACTGATCGGGGCCTTTGCCAGAATGACCCGCAGCATAAAGGCCTGCGCAGGCGTTAAGCCATAAGGCTTGAAAACGCGCCCCCATTCCCGCTCCAGCATACGGGCCAGCGATGTCGTGTTGAAATAAAGACATTGTTCAAACATCGGGGAACCATATCCAGATTTAGTTAGCTATGCAATCATTAATTTCCGCGCCTTCTTCCGGATAAGGAAAGGGCCGCATGCGATTTATGCGACCCTGCCTTTATGGCTATACTTGTCCCGTCCTGAAACCGGCTTATTCCACCGTCACCGATTTCGCAAGATTGCGCGGCTGGTCAACATCGGTGCCCTTATGCACCGCAACGTGATAGGCCAGCATCTGCACCGGGATGGTATAAAGGATCGGGGCGACAAAATCGGCGACTTTCGGCAATTCGATGGTGGCCGATGCCATATCGCCCAGCTTCGCAAGTCCTTCGGCATCCGACAGGAAAATCACCCGCCCGCCGCGTGCGGCCGCTTCCTGCATGTTCGATGCGGTTTTTTCAAACAATTCATCGGACGGCGCAATCACAATGATCGGCACCGATTGGTCAATCAGGGCAATCGGCCCGTGTTTCATCTCGCCAGCGGCATAGCCTTCGGCATGGATATAGGAAATTTCCTTGAGCTTGAGCGCCCCTTCCATCGCAATCGGATAGCCAAGCCCGCGCCCGAGAAACAGCACATCACGGGCATCGGCAATATTGATCGCCAGTTCGCGGATCGCATCATCATGATGCAGGACCTCGGCGGCATGTTTGGGGATTTCGGTCAGGGCATTGACGATGGCGGATTCTTCATCCTTTGACAGCGTGCCGTTATCGCGCCCGATGGTAACGGCCAGACACGCCAGAACGGTTAATTGCGTGGTAAAGGCCTTGGTCGAGGCAACGCCTATTTCCGGTCCGGCACAGGTCAGAAGCACCACATCGCTTTCACGCGCAATCGTGCTTTCGGTGACATTGACGATGGAAACAATTTTCTGGCCTTTGGATTTGGCGTAGCGCAAGGCTTCGAGGGTATCAAGGGTTTCGCCAGACTGTGAAATAAACAGCGCCACCCCGCCCTGTGCCATCGGCGGGCGGCGATAGCGGAATTCCGATGCCACATCCACATCAACCCCCAACCCGGCATAACGTTCGATCCAGTGTTTGGCGACCAGACCGGCATAAAAGGACGTGCCACAGGCCACAATCGTCAAGCGCGACGCATCGGCAAAGGAAAACGGCATATCGGGCAGTTTGATGGTTCGGGTTGCCGGATTGATGAAGGAATGCAGGGTATCGCCAATCACCGCAGGCTGTTCAAAAATTTCCTTTTGCATGAAATGATTGTAATTGCCCTTGCCCATCATCGCCCCTGACACGGCGGACAATTTGGTTGCGCGGGTCACATCATTGTCACGTTCATCGCGGACCTGCACGCCATCGCGGCGCAGTTCCACCCAATCGCCTTCTTCCAGATAAATCAGTTTGTTGGTCAGATGCGACAGGGCCATCGCATCCGATCCCAAATACATTTCCCCCTCGCCCAGACCGACGGCAAGCGGCGTGCCCCGACGTGCGCCAAACAGCACGTCATGTTCCCCGGCCACCATGATCACAAGGGCAAAGGCCCCCTCGATCCGGTGCAGGGTGGCGGCAACGGCATCACGCGGCGATTTGCCCTGATCAATGAAATCGGACACCAGATGCACCACCACTTCGGTATCGGTATCGGTGGCAAATGTGCGGCCCTTGGCCGTCAGTTCGGCCTTGAGAATTTGAAAATTTTCAATGATGCCGTTATGGACCACGGCAACCTTGCCATCGGTGTGGGGATGGGCGTTGTTTTCGGTTGGAACGCCGTGGGTGGCCCAGCGGGTATGACCAATACCGACATCCCCTGCCAGCGGCTGTTCCCCCAGACGGATGCCAAGATTGACCAGCTTGCCTTCGGCGCGGCGGCGGTCGATATGGCCATTGACCAGTGTGGCGATCCCGGCGGAATCATATCCGCGATATTCAAGGCGTTTCAGCCCTTCATAAATGCGTTCGCTGACACTGTTCTTGCCGATAATTCCGATAATGCCGCACATATGTTCCGTCTTTCCCGATGAATATTCCGATGCAAAATCCTTTATGCATCCTGTTATTTTTTGGCTTTCAGGGCCTTCATTTTCGCCCGGAAACGGGCCGCCCATCCGGGTTTTTCAATTTGTGGCGCACGTTCCATCACCAGGGCATCAGATGCCACTACCCCGCTGATCGTGCTGCCCGCCGCGACAATCGCGCCATCGCCAATGGTGACGGGTGCAACCAGTGCAGAATTGGAGCCAATAAACGCCCCGGCCCCGATATCAGTGTGACTTTTCAAAAAACCATTATAATTGCAGGTAATGGTGCCCGCCCCGATATTGGCATCCGCCCCGATTCTGGCATCGCCGATATAGCTGAGATGATTGACCTTGGCCCCGGCTTCGACCACAGCGTTTTTGATTTCAACAAAATTACCGATCCGCGCCGCCGGGCCAATATCAGCCCCCGGCCGCAGACGGGCATATGGCCCGATATCGGCATTTGCCGCGACAACACAGCTTTCCAGATGGCTGAACGCCTTGATCTTCACATGATCGCCAACAACCACCCCCGGCCCGAACACCACGTGCGGTTCAACCACCACATCGCGGCCCAGCCGGGTATCGGCCGATAAAAACACCGATGTCGGATCAATCAGGGTGGCCCCGTTTTCCATCACCCGCGCGCGTAACCGGTCCTGCATGATGGCTTCGGCATCGGCCAGTTGCTGGCGGGAATTCACCCCCAGCGTTTCCTGTTCATCCACCGCAATCGCAACACACCGCCCGCCGCAGGTCCGCGCCACCGCCACCGCATCGGTCAGGTAATATTCGCCCTTGGCATTGTCATTGCCGATAGCCTCAAGGATCGCAATCACATCGCGGGCAGCAAAACACATCACGCCGGAATTGCAAAAATTGATGCGCTTTTGAGCTTCATCGCATTCTTTTTCCTCGACGATTTCGGTCAGATCGCCGCTGACCGAATCAATCACCAGCCGCCCGTAACCGGTCGGGTCCAACGCTCGGAATCCCAGAACAGCAACGCTACAATCGCCGTCTTCCCGCGCCGCAATCAAACGCTGCAAGGTTGTACGGGTGAAAAGCGGGCTGTCACCATACAGCACAATCATATTGCCACCGGTTTCCTGAGCCTTTTCCAAGGCGGGCTTTGCCGCCAGAACCGCGTGCGCCGTGCCCAGGCGGTCGGTTTGCTCAAATGTCGGATGAGGGGCAACCGCCGCCTTCAGGGCATCCATATCCGGCCCGACCACCACAAGGGTTTGTTGCGCCGCAAGGGTCTCTGCCGCATCAATCACATGATTGACCATCGGCTTGCCCGCCACTTTATGCATGACTTTGGGCAAATCGCTTTTCATCCGCGTGCCCATACCGGCGGCAAGAACAACAACACTTAGCGGTCGCGACATCTGACTTCCCTTAATCGTCCCGAAGATTTACGGGATATTACCTTTGACTGCACTCCTAACCCAAAAGATCGCAGCGCAAAAGCCCCCAAAGAATCACGTTTTGTTACCTGATGTTAGCGTATGTTACCGTTTGTTAATCGCCGATAATCGGTTAAGGTCCGATAAATTCAATCCCGCCTGCGACACAAGGACGGCATCATGGCAAAATTCATTCTGTTTGATCTTGACGGCACACTGATTGATGGCGTCGAGGATCTGGTTTTTGCGATGAACAAAGTCCTCGCCCGTCAGAATCTTGCCGCCATTGATCGCCCGGCACTCGAAGCCATGCTGGGTGACGGGGTGCGAATGCTGACACGCCGCGCCCTTGCGGCACGCAATGTCACCCTGCCCAAGGATGATTTTGAAGCGGCTTGCGATCAGTTTCTGGCCGATTACAAGGATACCGACTATGCCCGCACCCGGCTTTATGACGGGGTGGCGGACACCTTGCGCCTTTTGCACCAGACGGGCTGGAATATTGGCCTGGCATCCAACAAGCCGACCGAACCTTGCGAACGCATTCTGGCAAAACTTGGCATTCGCGATCTGTTTGTAACTGTTGCCGGGGGGGATGCCGCCTCTGTCAAGAAACCCGATGGCGGGCATTTGCGCTTTGCCCTTGCCGCGATGGGTCATAACCCGGCCAGTGGCGATGTGGCCGTGATGGTTGGCGACCATGCCAATGATGTCGATGCCGCCCGCGATGCCGGGATTGCCGCCATCGCCGTGGCGTTCGAGGTGGAAGATGCTCGGGCAAAATCGCTGGGGGCCGATGCGGTCCTGACCGACTTCGCCACCCTGCCTGCGGCCCTTGCCAAATTGACGCAAAAGGCGGCTTGACACCCCTTGGGTGCGCCCTTATAACCCCGCGCTACCGACTGGCGATATCCCATATCGCCATCGCCGGGCACCAAATCGTGCGGGCATCGGGCGTATAGCTCAGCTGGTTAGAGCGTTCCCTTCACACGGGAGAGGTCACAAGTTCGAATCTTGTTACGCCCACCATTTTCCCCAACCCGCCCCGTGTGGCGGGTTTTAATTTGCCGTGATTCCCGGCTTTTGTTCTGCCCATGTCAAAAGAGAATCCAGCGTGGGGCACAAGGCCAATCCCCATTCCGTCAGGCGGTATTCCACCCGCGGCGGCACTTCAGGATACACGGTACGATGTACAAGTCCATCGGCCTCCAGCTGGCGCAGCTGCTGGGTCAGCATTTTTTGCGTAATAGCCGGAATTGCGCGTTCCAAATCTGAAAACCGCATTATTTGCTTATCGAATAGATGGAAAAGGATAAACAGCTTCCATTTTCCTTCCAGCACTTTCAGCGCCTCATCGACGCCCACCGCTGCTGTTACGGGCGTGTGTTTTTCATGATTGCCGGTTTTTTCTATACTTACTTTTTTGTGTGTACTTGTCATTTAGTGAGCATAAAATCATTATCGGGGGAAAGCAATTTAAATGAGGATACTATCAACTATGCAGAATTTACCCCCCGTTCTCGTCGCTTACTTTGATGCCGCAAACACGCAGAACGTTGACGCATTCGTGGCCTGTTTTACACCGGATGCCCAAGTCAAAGATGAAAACAGTATTCATCAGGGGCATGAGAATATTGCGATTTGGAATCGCGGCGTGAACAAAAAATACAATTGCATGCATGTTGTCAAAAGCTGGGATCAAACCAATGGCGGAGCGGATGCAGGGGTGGAAGTTTCCGGTACGTTTCCAGGAAGCCCTGTGAATTTGACATTCCGGTTTACACTGCTGGACGATAAAATCAGCGCGCTGGAGATTGGATAATGGAATTCAAGGGAAAACGATTTCTTGTGACAGGCGGCACAAAAGGCATCGGCGCAGCAATTGTAAACCATTTTGCCGCAGCAGGCGCGCATGTCATCACGTCCGCCCGCGCCGAGCCGTCCAACAAGCTGGCTTCTGTTTTTTATGCACAGGCCGATGTCAGCACGCCGGATGGATGCAATGCCTTGGTTGCCACTGTCATGGAGCACTGGGGTGACATCGACGGCATCGTACATGTCGTCGGAGGCAGTTCCACACCCGCAGGTGGCTTTGCTGTGTTAAGCGATGAAGAATGGCGCAGAGCCATTGATCAGAACCTTATGCCCGCCGTCAGGCTTGATCGCGCCTTGCTGCCCGTTATGATGGAGCAAGGCAAGGGTGCGATTATTCATATCAGTTCCATCCAGCGCATATTGCCGTTACATGAATCAACAATGGCCTATGCTGCCGCCAAGGCGGCGTTATCCAATTACAGCAAAGCACTTTCCAAGGAAGTTGGCCCTAAAGGCATTCGCGTGAACAGTATTGCTCCTGGCTGGGTACAAACCGAGGCCTCGGTCGCCATGGTGGAAAGACTGGCCGCCAGCGAAGGCAGCGATTTTGAAACGGCACGGCGAGGTTTGATGGACAGCTTGGGCGGAATCCCCATCGGACGCCCCGCATTCCCGAAAGAAGTGGCCGAGCTTGCAGCATTCCTGATGTCAGATCGGGCAGCATCCATCCATGGCGCGGAATATGTGATTGATGGCGGCACAATTCCCACGGTATAAAAAATCACAAAGCCATTTTATACATAATTACAATATCTTAACTGGCATTCAGAAAATCAGAAACAATACTCGAAATCCGCCATCATTTTCCTCCAACCCGCATCAATTTGCGGGTTTTTCTTTGCCTGCAATCAGATTCCTGTGATTTGATGCTTGATAAATTTACGCATTAAAATCCGTTTTGACAGCAAAAGGGAATTTTAAAGGCATGTCGAACAAGGCCGTATCCGAGTTTTTTGACAGCAAGGCATCGGAAACCTATGACGAGCGAAATCGAAAACTCTCCCCCATCAACAATAACCTGCATCTGCTGATCCGCCTGATTCTCAATGACCTGCCCGAAAATGCTCATATCCTGTGTGTCGGTGTTGGCACCGGATCAGAAATCGTTTCGCTGGCAGAAGCTTATCCGAAATGGCGTTTCACAGGTATCGATCCATCAACCTCGATGCTCGAAGCCTGCCGGGACAAAATCGAAAAACATGGCCTGACATCGCGTTGCGAACTGACCCATGGCTATCTGGCTTCTATTGACGAAAAGCAAAAATTTGATGCAATCCTGTGCCTTCTGGTCACCCATTTCGTGACCGATGACGCCGAACGACAGGCGATGTACACCGGCATGCATGCAAGATTGACGCAGGGCGGTTATCTTATTCATGCCGATATCAGTGACGATATGGCCTCGCCAGAATTTCGGAATATTCTGGAAAAATGGAAGGCGATGCACCGGTTCGCAGGTGCATCCGACGCAAGTCTGGAACATGTCGTAACGTCAATGGAAACCCATTTGTCCGTTCTGCCCAAGGCAACCATCGAGAATTTTCTGCGCAATGCGGGCTTTCCGATGCCGGTACAGTTCTTTCAATCACTTTTGATCCGCGCTTGGTATTCGCAGAAAATGTGAAAGCAGACAGACAATCACAGCATCACACAAAAACCCGTTTATCGCCGCGTGCCGCATCGGCCACAGCATGAATGACCTTTTCAAATTCAAGCGCAGCGGAAAAATCGGGATAAGGTTTGTCATTGCTGGCAATTGCCCGCAGGAAGCTGGCAGCCTCGATGACTTTCAGATCATTAAAGCCAAGCTGATGCCCCGGTGCCGGACAGAAATTGCCATAGGGTGGATGTTGCGGCCCGGCAAGGATGGTTTTAAAGCCCTGTTGTGCCGGATCGCCGCTGTTTTGGTAGAGGCGCAATTCGTTCATGCGTTCCTGATCAAAGCATAACATGCCCTGCGTGCCATGCACCTCCCACGCCAACCGGCTTTTGCGGCCCCAGGCGGAACGCGATGTCGAAAGGCTGCCCTGAAATCCCCCGGCGAATTTGACAAGTGCAGTCGCGATATCCTCGTTCTCCACCTTGGCCCGGCCACTGCCATCGGCCAGCGGGCGGGTTTCATGAACGGTTTGCATATCGGCAATCAGGCTGTCGATCGGGCCGACCAGACCATAGGCCATCGACACCAGATGACAGCCCATATCGCCCAGCGCGCCCAGACCGGCAGCAGCCAGCGTGCTGCGCCATGTCCAGGCCAGATCGGGATTGGCCTGATAATCCTCATCGACCCAGCCGCGAAAATGAATGACCTTGCCAATCGCCTCGTCGGCAATCAGGCGGCAGGCATGGGTAAAGGTCGGGTTATGAATATAATTATAACCAACCATGGTTTTCACCCCGGCCTTTTGCGCCGCATCGGCCATTTCGGTTGCCTGTTGCAAGGTCAGCGCCAATGGCTTTTCACAATAAACATGTTTGCCCGCCGCAATCGCCGCCAGTGCCATTTCATGATGCAACTGGTTCGGGGTTGTGATCGACACAATGTCAACCCGTGGATCAGACACCAGATCGCGCCAGTCATCGGTCGCCCGCGCAAAGCCAAATTGCGCCGCCATCTGGGCCGCCTTGTCGGACGGGGTATCGCACAAAACTTCCAGACGGACATCGGGCACATCCCCCATCACCGCCCGCACCGCACCAAAGGCCAGCGCATGCGCCTTGCCCATAAAACCCGTGCCGATCAGGCCAATACCGATGCTGTTCATTTCACTGGACTCCTTCCCCGGATCAAAATAGAATTTTTATTCTATAAAACGGATGCGCATGGAACAGACCGCGCGTCAAGAAAAATAAAGAGAGATCATGACACAGCAAAATGCGCCGGTATCGCTTGAGGAATTCAATCATCGTCTGGCCGAAGTTTCGGATTCCATGCCCAAAAGAGTGCGGCAATGTGCCGATTATATCGCGCATAATACCGACCGGATTGCGGTATCGACCGTCGCCGAACTGGCAACCGCTGCGGGCGTCCAACCCTCCGCCTTTATGCGGTTTTGCCAGATTTTGGGGTTTTCCGGTTTCAGCGAAATGCAAAAAATGTTTCGCGAAAACTATGCACAAAAATGGCCCGATTATGCGACGCGGCTGGATAATCTGAAAGCCGCCGGGGCCGATAGCCCGACTGCCCTTTTGGCCGAATTTGTCGAGGCCGGGCGTGTGTCGTTGGAAAATCTGGCAACATCGATTGACCCGGATTTGCTCGAACAGGCGGTCGATGTTCTGTCCCATGCACCGATGATCCATATCGTCGGATTCCGGCGCGCCTTTCCGGTGGCATCTTATCTGGGCTATGCCTTTGAAAAAATGGACATTCCCGCGATGTTACATGATGGCATCGGCAAACTGAACCCCCGCAACGCCATCCGGCCCGGCGATGTTTTGATCGCCATCACCTTTGCCCCCTATTCGCAGGAAACCGTCGATCTTGCCAGTTACGCGCAGGGACTCGGCAACACGGTTGTCGCGATTACCGACACCCCGACCAGCCCGTTACGCCGGACCGGGGCCTTGCCGCTGAGTGTTTCCGAGGTCGATGTCGGGGCATTTCGTGCCCTGTCCGCCACACTTTCCCTTGCGATTGCCCTTGCTGTGGCCATCGGGGCACGGCGTGAACGGAACGCTAAATAGAAAAAATTTGTTGCATTAAAAAATAAATGGAATAAAAATTCCATTCAACGGTACAAAAGGATCCTTACACTTTACTGCCGGATCAGGCGTCGCCTCAAAACCAAAAACGCCGGTCGCATTGCTCCACACGGTATCGCCCGCACAGGGCGCTGCATATCAAAGCCACTAGGGAGGCTAAATTGAAAAAGACACTTACCGCGATTGCCGCAGCCAGTATTGCCCTGACCGGGATGGTCGCACCTGCCGCCGCTGAAGGCGAAAAATTTGTTCTGATCAGCCACGCACCTGACAGTGACAGCTGGTGGAACACCATCAAAAACGCCATCAAGGTTGCAGGCGACCAGATGGATGTTTCCGTTGAATACCGCAATCCGGCCACTGGCGATCTTGCCGATATGGCCCGTATCGTCGAACAGACATCGGCCACCAATCCCGATGGCATCATTGTCACCATTGCCGATTTTAACGTTCTGCAAGGCCCGTTGCGCGATGCAGTTGACAAGGGTATTCCGGTGATCACCATCAATTCCGGCACTCAGGCGCAGTCCGAAGAACTGGGCGCACTGATGCATGTCGGTCAGCCGGAATATGATGCCGGTTTCGGTGCGGGCAAACGCGCCGCCGATGCCGGTGCAACATCGTTCCTGTGCGTTAATCACTACATCACCAACCCGGCGTCGGTTGAACGCTGCCAGGGCTTTGCCGATGCGCTGGGCACCGATCTGGACAACCAGATGATTGATGCCGGGCAGGACCCGTCGGAAATCCAGAACAAGGTCGCCGCCTATCTTTCCACCAACCCTGATACCGGTGCGGTTCTGGCACTGGGCCCGACATCGGCCCACCCGACCCTTGCCGCCCTGCGCGATGCCGGTCTGGCTGGCGAGATGATGTTTGGTACTTTCGACCTTTCCGGTGAAATCGCCACCGCCATCAAAAACGACGAAATTGCCTTTGCGATTGATCAGCAGCCCTATCTTCAGGGTTATATGCCGGTCGTGATCCTGACCAATCTTGTGCGCTATGGCGTGCTGCCGTCCGGCCACATGAATTCCGGTCCGGGCTTTATCACCAAAGACAATATCGCACTGGTCGAAAAATACGCGGGCGAATTCCGCTAAGTCTTCCTCCCGTCAGGGGGCGGTGCGCACGATGACAGCACCGCCCTCTGGCACCTTCATGCCCTAATCAAAGAGTGATGCCATGACGGACGAGCGATTAAAGCAAGTCTCAAGCCTCCGGCGTGCCATGATCCGGCCGGAACTTGGCGCAATTTGCGGAACCATTCTGGTTTTTGTGTTCTTTCTGATGATTGCGGGTGACAGCGGCATGTTCGCCCCCGAAGGCATTCAGAACTGGACCGTTGTCTCTGCCCAGTTTGCCATCATTGCGGTGGGTGCCTGTTTGTTGATGATCGCTGGGGAATTTGATCTGTCCGTCGGGTCGATGATCGGCTTTGCCGGGATTGTTATTGCCATCCTGTCTGTCCAGTGGGGTTGGCCCGTCTGGCTGTCGATTATCACCGCTTTTGTCATTTGTGTCGGTCTTGGCGCGTTAAACGGTTTTCTGGTCATCAAGACCGGCCTGCCCAGTTTTATCGTAACCCTGGCCTTCCTTTATATCCTGCGCGGCCTGACCATCTGGCTGTCGATCCTGACCACCCGCCAGACCATTATTGGTGGCGTGAAGGAAGTCGCCGTGGGCGACCCGCTGGCCTTTTTGTTTGGCGGTAAAATCCTGACCGGACTGTTTCAGTGGCTGGGTGATATTGGCGTCCTGCAAACCTTTACCCGTGGCACCCGCATGGGACAGCCGGTGGTGGATGGTATCCCGATGATGGTGATCTGGGCGATTGTTCTGGTAATTTTCGGGCACTGGCTTCTGACCAAAACCCGGTTTGGCAACTGGATTTTCGCATCGGGCGGCGATGCCCGCGCAGCTTTGTATGTCGGCGTGCCGGTCAATCGGGTTAAAATCCTGATGTTCATGTTTACCGCCTTTTGCGCCACTGTTTTTGCCACCTGTCAGGTGATTGAATTTGGCTCGGCCGCCGCAGACCGTGGTTTGTTGAAAGAATTCGAGGCAATCATCTGTGTCGTGATTGGCGGTGCCCTTCTGACCGGCGGTTATGGCTCGGTCATTGGCGCGGCCCTTGGTGCGCTGATTTTCGGGGTTGTGCAACAGGGCCTGTTTTTTGCCGGGGCTGAAAGTTCGCTGTTCCGGGTATTTCTGGGCACCATCCTTATTCTGGCGGTGATCATGAATACCTATATCCGCCGCCTGATCACGGGAGAACGCTGATGACCACGCCACTGATCGAAATGCAGAATATCGAAAAGCATTTTGGCCCGGTGATCGCGCTGGGCGGGGTGTCCTTTGATGTACGTCCCGGCGAATGCCATTGCCTTCTGGGGGATAATGGCGCGGGAAAATCGACCTTTATCAAAACCATGTCCGGTGTTCACAAACCCAGCAGCGGTGTCATCCGCGTCAATGGCACAGATACGGTGTTTGACAATCCGCGTGATGCCATGGCCGCCGGGATTGCGACGGTTTATCAGGATCTGGCAATGATTCCGCTGATGTCGGTGACGCGGAATTTCTGGATGGGTCGTGAACCGCAAAAGGGATTTGGTCCCTTCAAATCCATTGATTTTGACAAGGCCAACAAGGTCACGCTTGAGGAAATGGCCCGCATGGGCATCAACCTGCGCGAGCCCGATCAGGCGGTTGGCACCCTGTCGGGCGGCGAACGCCAGACGGTCGCCATTGCCCGGGCAGTTCATTTCGGCGCCAAGGTCCTGATCCTTGACGAACCGACATCGGCCCTTGGCGTACGGCAAACATCCAATGTTCTGGCAACCATTGACCGGGTACGCAAAACCGGGATTGGCGTTGTGTTCATCACCCACAATGTCCGTCATGCGATGGCCGTCGGGGATCGTTTCACCGTGCTCAATCGCGGCCAGACCCACGGCACGGCCGAACGCGGCCAGATTTCGCCCGAAGAATTGCAGGATTTGATGGCAGGCGGGCAGGAACTGGCAGAACTTGAAGGTTCGCTCGGAGGAACCATCTGATGGCCCTTGATGTCATTACAATCGGTCGATCTTCTGTGGATCTGTATGGTGCGCAGATCGGCGGTCGTCTGGAGGATATGGCATCCTTCAACAAATATATTGGCGGATCCCCCACCAATATGGCGGCAGGAACGGCACGGCTTGGTTTGAAATCCGCCCTGATCACACGGGTCGGCGATGAACATATGGGCCGTTTCATCCGTGAACAGCTTGCAGCAGAGGGGGTTGATGTCCGCGGCGTGATCACCGACCCGCAACGCCTGACCGCCCTTGTCATTCTCGGTATTCGCAATCAGGAACAGTTTCCGCTGATTTTCTATCGCGAAAACTGTGCCGATATGGCGCTGTGCGAGGATGATATTGATCCGGCCTTTATCGCCGAAAGCCGCTGCGTCACCGTGACCGGCACCCATTTGTCGCATCCGCGGACCCGTGCTGCCGTCCTCAAGGCACTTAATCTTGCACGGGGCAATGGTGCGCAAACCGCCCTTGATATTGATTACCGGCCCAACTTATGGGGCCTTGCCGGGCATGGTGATGGCGAAAACCGCTTTATCGCATCGGATGCCGTCACCAAAGAACTGCAATCGACCCTGCATCTGTTTGACATGATCGTCGGGACCGAGGAAGAATTCCACATAGCAGGCGGCACCACCGATACCCTTGCCGCCCTGCGGGCGGTACGCGCCCTGACCAAGGCGGTTCTGGTCTGCAAACGCGGACCGATGGGGGCATCGGCCTTTACCGGTGCCATCGGACAAAACCTTGATGACGGGATTTCAGGCCCCGGTTTCCCTGTGGAAGTTTTCAATGTTCTGGGCGCCGGCGATGGTTTTATGTCAGGCTTGCTCAAGGGTTGGCTGACCGGGCAGGATTGGCAAACATCCCTGAAATACGCCAATGCCTGTGGGGCCTTTGCCGTATCGCGGCATGGCTGCGCCCCCGCCTATCCCAGTTGGGAAGAATTGCAGTTTTTCTTTAAACGCGGCATGATCACCCCGGCCCTGCGTCATGACGGGGACCTGGAACAAATTCACTGGTCCACCAATCGTACCGGCGACTGGCCCGATATGCGGGTTTTTGCCTTTGACCATCGTATGCAACTGGAAGACATGGCCGATGAAGCCGGTGTGTCCCATGACCGTATTGGTGCGTTCAAAAAACTGTGTCTTCAGGCCACCCGCAAGGTCGCGGGGGATAAGCCCGGATATGGCATTTTATGCGATGAACGGCTGGGCCGCGATGCGCTTTATGATGCCGCAGGCAGCGGATTATGGATCGGTCGCCCTGTCGAATATCCGGGATCACGGCCCCTGAACCTTGAAATTGGCCCCGATCTGGGCAGCAAGCTGTCGGAATGGCCCCTCGAACATGTCGTCAAGGTTTTGTGTTTCTATCATCCCGATGACAGCGACGAGATGAAATCCCGACAGGAAGAAACCATCCTGCGGCTTGCCGATGCGGCACGGGCCAATCGGCTGGAATTCCTTTTGGAGGTAATCCCGTCCAAGGTCGCCCCCTGCGATGACCATACAGCGGCGGCAATCATCGCACGGTTTTATCAGATCGGCGTCTATCCCGACTGGTGGAAACTGGAACCGATGAAATCGGATGCCGCATGGCACCATGCCTGTGACATGATCACACGCCACGATCCCCATTGCCGCGGAATTGTCGTTCTCGGTCTGGATTCAACCGAAGACCTGCTGATCGACAGTTTCGCCACAGCCGCCCGTCATCCGCTAGTGCGCGGCTTTGCCGTCGGTCGGACCATTTTCGGGGCAACGGCACGGGCGTGGCTGGCGGGCAAGATTGATGATGCCACCGCCATCAACGATATGGCAGAAAAATACCAGAAACTGTGCATTGTCTGGGATACTGCACGGCAAAAAATCGGAGGAACGGCATGAAAACCCTACGCCTGACCGCAGCACAGGCCATGATGCGCTATCTGAGTGTGCAAAATAATGCCGATGGCGTACCGTTTTTTGGCGGATGCTGGGCGATTTTCGGCCACGGCAATGTCGCGGGAATTGGTGAGGCCTTGCATGGTATCGGCGATGCTCTGCCAACATGGCGTGGCCATAATGAACAGGGCATGGCACTTGCCGCCATCGCCTATGCCAAGGCCAGCAACCGCAAACGGACAATGGCGGTCACAACCTCCATCGGGCCGGGCGCGACCAATATGGTCACCGCCGCCGCCCTTGCCCATGTCAACCGCCTGCCGGTGCTGTTTGTGCCGGGCGATGTTTTTGCCAATCGCGCCCCCGATCCGGTCCTGCAGCAGGTCGAGGATTTTGGCGACGGTACGATTTCCGCCAATGACTGTTTTAAACCGGTCAGCCGGTATTTTGACCGCATCACCCGCCCCGAACAGCTTCTGACCGCCTTGCCGCGTGCGATGGCAACCCTGACCGACCCGGCCGATTGTGGGCCAGTGACGCTGGCCTTTTGTCAGGATGTGCAGACCGAAGCATATGACTGGCCCGAAAGTTTTTTCACTCCGAAAACCTGGAAACAGCGCCGCCCACGGGCCGATGCTGATCAGGTGGCCGATGCGGTTGCCGCCATTCGCGCCGCAAAACAGCCCATCATCATTGCCGGAGGCGGTGTGCATTATGCCGGGGCGTGTGACACTTTGCGCGAATTTGCCCATCGCCATCAGATTCCGGTTGGCGAAACCCAGGCGGGAAAATCCGCCCTGCCGTGGGATGATGAGCTTAATCTGGGATCAATTGGCGTTACAGGTTCCAGCAGCGCCAATGCCATTGCCGAACATGCCGATCTGATCATTGCGGTCGGCACCCGGTTGCAGGATTTCACCACCGGCAGTTGGTCCCTGTTTAAAAACCCGGACCGCCGCATTTTATCGATCAATGTCGCGGCCTATGACAGCAGCAAACACAACGCCATTGCCGTGACTGGCGATGCCAGGGTTGTGCTGGAAGACCTGGGCGCAGACCTTGGTATTCACATCGCCCGCCGCCCCGATGCCAAATTGAAATCCGCATGGATGGCCGCCGTCGATGAGGCCACCGCCATCCCCACCGGCAATCAGCTTCCGACCGATGCACAGGTGATTGGCGCGGTCCAGCGCAGTGTCGATGACAATGCCATTCTCGTTTGTGCCGCTGGCGGTCTGCCCGGTGAATTGCACAAATTATGGAAGGCCGCCAAACCCAACGGCTATCACGTTGAATATGGTTTTTCCTGCATGGGTTATGAAATCGCCGGTGGATTGGGCGTTAAAATGGCCTGCCCTGATCGGGATGTTGTCGTCATGGTCGGCGACGGATCCTATATGATGATGAATTCCGAACTGGCAACCAGTGTCATGCTCGGTCACAAAATCATCACTGTGATTCTTGATAATCGCGGTTATGGCTGTATCAACCGCCTGCAAATGGCAACCGGCGGCGAAAGTTTCAACAACCTTCTTGATACCGCCCGCCATGTGGTGCCGTCTGCGATTGATTTCACCGCCCATGCCGCATCGATGGGCGCAATTGCCGAAAAAGTATCGTCGATTGCCGAACTTGAAGCCGCAATGGATCAGGCGCGCAAGGCCGACCGCAGTTACGCCATCGTGATTGATACCGATCCCCTGCCAACCACACAGGCAGGCGGTCATTGGTGGGATGTCGCCATCCCCGAAGTTTCGGTTCGCCCAAGTGTGAACGCCGCCCGTCAGAATTACGAAACCGCGCTGAAAAACCAGCGCCCCGGAGATTGAAAAATGATCCTTTACGGCACCAATCCGATTGCATGGTCCAATGACGATGATCAGACCCTTGGCGCAAATATTTCGCTTGAAACCTGCCTGTCCGAGGCAGGGGAAATCGGTTTTGACGGCATCGAAAAAGGCCATAAAATGCCGACCGATCCAGTCGCGCTAAAGGCCGCCCTTGATCCGCATGGCCTGAAATTTGTGTCGGGATGGCATTCGTTAAACCTGCTGACCCATTCGGTTGCCGATGAAAAAAAGGCGATCCAGCCGCATCTTGATTTGTTGAAAGCCATGGGATGCAAGGTTTGCATCGTGTGTGAAACCAGCAACGCCATTCATGGCAACGACAATGCCGCCCTTGCCGACAGCCCGGTTCTTCCGGAAAATCAATGGGCAAAATTCGGATCGGACGTCGAAGAAATCGCGGCTTTCTGTGCCGATCAGGGTATCACGCTGGTCTATCATCATCATATGGGTACCATTGTCGAAAGCCCCGCCGAAATCCACGCTTTCATGGCCCATACCGGCCCGAAAACGCATCTGTTGCTGGATACCGGCCATGCGTGGTTTGGCGGGTCAGATCCGGCGGAACTTGCCGCACGTTACATGGACCGCGTGGCCCATATCCATGCCAAAAATGTCCGCACCGCTGTTCGTAAACAGGTCGAAGAACAAAAGCTGAGCTTTCTGGAAGGTGTTCGGCGCGGGGTCTTTACCGTACCCGGCGATCCCGAAGGCGGTGTGGCATTTGAACCGGTTCTGAAAATTGCTGCCGAACATAATTATAGCGGCTGGCTGGTGATCGAGGCCGAACAGGACCCGGCTGTCCGCAATCCGTTTGAGTATCAAAGCATGGGCCTGAAATCACTGCGTGCGATGGCCCGATCCACCGGACTGGACAAAGGAGACGCCTGATGGCCGACCTGCTGCGCAAGCCCATTGCCAAAACCGGCAAGGTGCATGACATCACCCCCCAATCGGCCAATTGGGGATATGTCGGTTTCGGGCTTTATCACTTAAAACCCGGCGAAACCGTGTCCGAGGCCACCGGGGATCGCGAAATCATTCTGGTGCTGGTCGAAGGCAAGGCGGAAATTGCGGTCGATGGCCATAATTTCGGCGAACTGGGCGACCGCATGAGTGTTTTTGAACGCAAAAGCCCGCACAGTGTCTATGCCCCCAATGACAGCACATGGACGGCAACGGCGACCACCGAGTGCACCCTTGCGATTTGTAGCGCACCGGGCAAGGGCAATTATCCGGCGCGTGTGATCAGGGACGTTGCGCTGGTTGAACGCGGCAAAGGGGCCAATACCCGTTATATCCATCCGATTGCGATGGAAGAATCCGATATCGCCGACAGCCTGCTGGTGACCGAGGTTTTCACCCCGCAGGGTAACTGGTCCAGTTACCCGCCGCATCGTCATGACGAGGATAAATTCCCCGACATGACCTATCTTGAAGAAACCTATTATCACCGTTTGAACCCCCGACAGGGTTTCGGTTTTCAGCGGGTCTTTACCGAAGACGGAACGCTGGATGAAACCATGGCGGTGGCGGATGGCGACGTGGTGCTGGTGCCCAGGGGGCATCATCCTTGCGGCGCACCTTATGGCTATGAAATGTATTATCTGAACGTCATGGCGGGCCCGATCCGCAAATGGCGTTTCCAGAATCATCCCGACCATGACTGGATTTTTCAGCGCGACAGCAAATAGTCGCCGCCAGTCCACACAACCAGATTAGGGAAGAAAATGTCAGAAATTGCCCATTACATCAATGGAACCCGCGTTGCCAGCACGTCTGGCCGCAGTCAGAATGTCTTTAACCCGGCAACCGGGGATACCGACAAAAAAGTCGCCCTTGCCAGCACGGCTGAGGTTGATGCAGCCGTTGCCGCTGCCAAGGCCGCATGGCCCGCATGGTCCAAAACCCCGCCACTGCGCCGGGCGCGTATTCTGGACCGGTTTAAAACCATCCTGTGGGAACGCGCCGATCAACTGGCCGAAGCCATCAGCGCCGAACATGGCAAAACCCATGATGATGCGCTGGGCGAAGTCACCCGTGGTCTTGAAGTTGTCGAATTTGCCACTGGTGCACCACATCTGTTAAAGGGCGACTTTACCGAAAATGTCGGCACCGGCGTTGACAGTCATTCAGTGCGTCAGGCACTGGGCGTCGTGGCCGGGATCACTCCGTTCAATTTCCCCTGCATGGTGCCGATGTGGATGTTCCCGGTCGCCCTTGCCTGTGGCAATACCTTTATCCTCAAACCGTCCGAGCGCGATCCGTCGCCATCGCTTCTGATTGCCGAATGGTTGACCGAGGCCGGTTTGCCGGATGGCGTTTTCAACGTTGTTCAGGGTGATAAAGAAGCCGTAGATGCCCTGTTGCACAACCGCGATGTCAAGGCGATCAGCTTTGTCGGGTCCACCCCGATTGCGCAGTATATCTACACCACCGGAACGGCAAACGGCAAACGGGTGCAGGCACTGGGTGGGGCAAAAAACCATATGGTGATCATGCCCGATGCCGATCTGGATATGGCGGTCAATGCCCTGATGGGGGCGGCCTTTGGTTCAGCCGGGGAACGGTGCATGGCGATTTCGGTTGCGGTTCCCGTCACCGATGCCGTTGCCGATGCGCTGGTTGCCAAACTGGTGCCGCAAATCGACGCCCTTAAAATCGGTCCGGCCGCCGACCGGGCATCGGAAATGGGGCCGCTGGTCACCAGACAGCATCTTGATAAAGTGCATGGTTATATTGATGCCGGTGAAAAGGAAGGCGCCAAAGTCGTTGTGGATGGCCGTACTTTCCGTCAGGACAAACAGGGTTATGAAAACGGCTATTATATTGGCGGCACCCTTCTGGATCATGTCACGCCCGATATGTCGGTTTACCGTGACGAAATTTTCGGCCCGGTTCTGTCGGTGGTTCGCCGTAACAGCTATCAGGATGCCGTCGATCTGATTCACAGCCACGAATATGCCAATGGCACGGCCGTTTTCACCCGTGACGGCGACGTCGCCCGCGCCTTCAGTCAGGATATCGAGGTCGGCATGGTCGGCATCAATGTGCCGATCCCCGTCCCGATGGCCTTTCACAGCTTTGGCGGATGGAAAGCTTCGATCTTTGGCGACCATCACATGCATGGCATGGAAGGTATCCGTTTCTATACCCGCCTGAAAACCACCACCACCCGCTGGCCTTCCGGACAGCGCACGGACCCTGAATTCACCATGCCGACACTTGGTTAAGGATACCAAAAACATGCTTGATATCGGATTGCTTGGCGCCGGTCGTATTGGCGTCACCCACGCAAAGGCCGTTCAATCGCTGCCCAATGCGCGCATTGCTGCTATTTATGACCCGATTGATGCGGCGGCGTCCGCCGCCATCGCCCTGACCGGGGCCAAACGCGCCAGTGTTGAAGAGATTCTGGCCGATCCCGCTATCGGAGCGGTAATCATCGCCACCCCGACCGATCTTCACGCCGACCAGATCGAATTGGCGGCCAAGGCAGGCAAGGCGATTTTCTGCGAAAAACCGGTTGACCTGAGTGCCGCACGGGTGCGCGAATGCCTGGAGGTTGTTGCCGATACCGGCACCAAACTGATGGTTGGTTTCAATCGCCGTTTCGATCCCAGCTTTGCCCGCGTTCAGGCCGAAATTGCCGCCGGAACAATTGGCGCGGTCGAACTGGTGCAAATCACATCGCGCGATCCAGGTGCGCCGCCTGTCGATTATATCAAACGGTCCGGTGGCCTGTTCCGCGACATGATGATCCATGACTTTGACATGGCGCGGTTCCTTCTGGGCGAAGAAGTCGCCGAAGTTTATGCCACCGGCGCAGTCCTGACCGATCCGGCGATCAAGGCGACCGGCGATGTCGATACCGCCACCGCCACCCTGCGCACCGCCAGCGGCAAAATGGCCGTCATCACCAATTCCCGCCGTGCGACCTATGGGTATGACCAGCGGGTTGAGGTACATGGGTCAAAAGGCATGGTGCAGGCCGACAATCACCGCGCCACATCCGTATCGATTGCCAGCAGCACGGGTTATACTGCCGAACCGTTGCTGGATTTCTTCATGCAACGTTATGCCGAAGCCTATCGCAACGAACTGACCACGTTCTGCAACATGGTCAATGGCGAAAACGTCGCCTTCCCGACCGGGCAGGACGGGTTAAAGGCACTGGAACTGGCCGATGCAGCCCTTTTGTCGCTTGAAACCGGCAAAAAAGTCATGATCGGCGGATAAATTTGTCGCCTTTATGATAAAAAACGGCCTGCCCTGTTTGGGGTGGGCCGTTTTGATTTCCGGGTGGTTCTGATATGCATGGCTGGACAGCAGGCAGGGCCATGTTTACAGTCGCCCAAATGTGACCGGTGCGCGTTGGGGAAATGGTAAACCGATGAAATTGCTTGATCTGCTGTCTTCTGGCGATCACAGGCTTCTGACCCGTCTGACGGTGTGCGCGGCCCTTTCGGGCGGCGGCAGTGCGGTTTTGCTGGGCATCGTCAATACCGCGGCCGCCGAAATCGTCGATAATGGTGTTGATCAGGTCGACTGGCTTTTGGCCGGAGCCTTTGCCGTTACCGCGACTGTCTATTTCCTGTCGGAAATTTACCTGATTGGCCGCATCGGCGCACAAGTCGAAACCGGCATTGACCGGGTGCGTGGCAATCTGCTGGATCTGATTGCGCGGGCCGACTTTGCCCGGCTCGAACAATTCGGTCAGGCCCGCCTCTATGAAAGCATCACCCAAAACAGTCAGACAATCTCGCAAAATTCGCCGGTACTGGCCATCGCCTTTCGGTCTGCCCTGCTGGTGATTGCGGTGATGTTGTATATTTTCTGGCTGTCCACACTGGCCTTTGTTCTGGTGATCACCGTCATTGCGCTAGGTACATTCATTTATCTGAAATCAGGCAAACAGCTTGGCGCGATTTATTATTCAGTCTGCGGCATTGAAAACCGGATGTTTGAACGGGTTGCCGACCTGTTTTACGGCATCAAGGAAGTTCGCATGTCATCACGCCGCAGCGCGGCCCTTGGCGCGGCTTTTGGCGACATTTCCGAACAAAAGGAAATATCTGGCACTGCCCTGCATGGATTGATTTTTCAACAATCGATCATTGGCATGGTCGCGTTTTATGTGCTGCTGGCCGTTGTGGTGTTTGTCGTACCTGTCTATTCCCCGGATTTCAGCGGATCGGTGATGAAAGTCAGTACCGCCGTTTTATTCATGATCGGCCCGATCAGCATGGTCGTGCAATCATGGTCAACATTGGGGGCAGCCGAAAATGCCGCCGCCCGGATGATCGACCTTGCCGCCGATCTGGAAAAAATGGTTGAACCGGTGGCCGATGGTGCGCCGATCACCATTCCGGATGATTTCAAAACCATTACCTTTCAGGATGTTGAATTTGCCTATGGCCGCGATGACCCGGCGCATGGATTTCATCTGGGGCCGATTGATATCACGCTTAAACGCGATGAACTGGTGTTTATCACCGGCGGTAACGGGTCGGGAAAATCCACCCTGATCAAACTTCTGACGGCCCTTTATCGCCCGGATCGCGGCCATATCACCCTTGATGATCTGCGCATCGGCCCGCAAAGCATTCCGGCATGGCGCGGTTTGATCGCCACGGTGTTTTCTGATTTTCATCTGTTTGCGCGGCTGTATGGCATGTCCGATATCAACCCCGACGATGCGGCATTCTGGCTGCACCGGCTGGAAATCGATCATGTTACCGCCATTCGCGATGGCCGTTTTGTCACCACCGACCTGTCGCAGGGCCAACGCAAACGCCTTGCCTTGCTGGTTGCCATTCTGGAAAACCGGCCGATCCTTGTGCTTGATGAATGGGCTGCCGATCAGGACCCGTATTTCCGGCGCAAATTTTACCACGAAATTCTGCCCGATCTGAAATCGCGTGGCATGATGGTGATCGCCGTCACCCATGACGACCATTATTTCGACGTCGCCGACCGCCGGTTCCATCTTGAAGGTGGACGTCTGGATGAAATCACCACCAATACCGCACCGGGAGGGTCGCAAAATGCTGCTGATTAAGCTGATCCGAACCCGGGCACGGGTCAGCCTGCGCGGGGTAATTGCCCTGTCGGCGTTGGCGGCAATTTCCACCACCCTGATCCTGATGGTCGTCAATATGGCCGCCGAACAGGCATCCAATGGGGATGTCAGTTTACGTCTGCTCGCCCTGATGGCGGTATCGGTTCTGGGTTTTGCCTGGGCACAAAAAAAGGCCAATCTGATTACCGCCCGCGAAGTTGAATATATCCTGCATGATATGCGGGTGCGGCTGTTCGACGGGGTACGCGCCGCCGGGCCGGATCTTTTGGCCCGCATCGGACAGGGGCGTTTGCAGTCCGCCCTGACCCAGGAAATGCAAAATATTTCCACATCCCTGCCGATGATTTTGATTGGCGTGCAACAGATGGTCATGCTGGTCTTTGTCAGTCTTTATCTGGCATCATTATCGGTCATTGCTTTTGTGATGATCGCGATTTTCAGCGCAGTCGCCGCCTTTGTCCATATTCATCGCATGCGCGCCGTTCTGGCCGCCGGACAAAAGGCCACCGCCGATGAAGGTCGCCTGTTTGGCGGATTGACCGACCTTTTACATGGTTTTAAGGAAGTCCGCCTGAATCGCACCCGCGAACAGGATTTGCTGACCGATCTGCATGGTTTTTCCCACGATGCCCGCACGGCCAAAACCACCATCAAGGAACAATGGGGGCGGGAATTTGCGATGATTCAACTCGCCTTCTATCTGATGATGGGAATGATGGTGTTTGTCGTGCCGATGTTCACCACCGATTATCACGACATGGCAATGCAAACCACCACCGCCGCCCTGTTCATGATCGGCCCGATTGGTGCTTTCATGCAAACCATCCCCGCCCTTGGCGATGCCGAAAATGCCCTGTCGCGCCTCAATGCGCTGGATCAGGAAATGCAGGATGAACTCGCCCGCGATCATCATGGCAGCGACAACACGGCGCAATGGCCGGCACTTGATCCCCGCGAAATCGTACTGCGCGATGCCAGTTTTGCCTATCGCGATCCGACTGATGGCCGGGGTTTTGCCGTCGGGCCGCTTTCCATCACCTTTCGGCGTGGTGAAATCAGTTTTATTACCGGCGGCAACGGATCGGGAAAATCCACGCTGATCGCCCTTCTGACCGGATTGCGCCCGGTGGCGTCCGGGGCGATTGCAGTGGATGATGTGGATATTGACCCTACCCGGATGCAATCATGGCGCGATTGCATTGCCACGGTGTTTTCCGACTATCATTTGTTTTCTGAACTTTACGGACATGAAGATATCGACCCGGATCAGGCCAACCGCCTGTTGCATCAGATGGAAATCGACACCAAGGTCACCCTGACCGGCAACCGTTTTTCCACCACCGACCTGTCACAGGGACAACGCAAGCGCCTGGCCCTTGTTGCAGCATTGCTGGAAAACAAGCCGGTTCTGGTCCTTGATGAATGGGCCGCCGATCAGGATCCGCATTTCAGGGCGTTCTTTTATGAAAAACTGCTGCCCGAATTGCGGGCGCAGGGCAAAATGATCATTTGTGTCACCCATGATGACCGCTGGTTCGACCGCGCAGATCATATCTATCACATGCGCGACGGTCAGATCGAAACGGTAAAATAATCAGGCATATTGCGGTGGCAACGGCCCTTCGCTATTGACCACCAGAACACAGCTTTGCCGGTTCAGCCCAAGACGGCTGCGCAGATCGGGGGACGTTGCAGCCTGCCACAATCCGGCAATGCCCGCCACCCCGGTATCCCCGGTGGCAAGGGGGGCATCGCCATTGACCCCGGCCATCATCGTGTCCTGCACCTGTTTCGCGGTATCGTCATCGACAATCACGCTGCCCACGGCAAGATCGCGCAAAATATCAAAGGCAGGCTTGCTGGGCCGCCCGCAGGATAACCCGACCATCCGGGTTGCCAGCGTACCGGGAACGGCAACCGGTTTACCCACCCGCAGGCTGGCATCAAGACAGGCAGCATTCGTCGCCTCCACCGTGATCACCGCCGGTTTGACGCCGCTGGCCTGCCAAAGTCCGGTGGCAATTCCGGCCGCCATGCCGCCAACGCCGCATTGCAGGAAAACATGCGATGGCTGCGCCCCCGCATCCTTTAACTGTCTGGCGGCTTCGATCCCCAGAATGGCATATCCCGCCATGATCGCCCGTGTCACCGTCAGATCACCGGTATAATCGGTGTCGGTCACCAGCAAAACGGACGGGGTTTCGGCATCACGTTCGGCGGCCAGAACCGCATCGTCATAGGTCCCCTCAACAACCACAATTTCCGCCCCGGCATCGCGAATGCGCTGCGTCCGACCAACATCGATATCGCGCCCGACATAAATCCGGGCATGACAGCCAAACCGCGCCGCCGCCCATGCCAACGCCAGACCATGATTGCCATCGGTCGCCGCCACGGCGGTATAGTTACCGCAAGCATCACTGCCCGGTGGAACCCCGTGATCATCCAGCATCATCAACAGGCCATAGGGTGCGCCCAACGCCTTGACACCGCCCAGGCCGAACCGTTCGCTTTCATCCTTGATCCACACCGCCCCGACATCCAGCATTTTCGCCAGACCGGGCGCAGACAATAGCGGACTGGGCCGGTATTCCGGCCACCCGCCCATTGTCGCCTGCGCCTGCGCAATACAATCGCGGCTCAGAATCGCCGTTTCATCCCCCACAATTGTTGCATCGGCAGGTCTCGCATCCGGTAAAAAAGGCAACGCATCGGGCAATTCTTGTCTCGCTTCAGATGTTCGGGGGTGCAGAATATCGGCCCGCCTCAAAAGTTTATATGATAATCTTAAATATCGACGATGATTATGCTAATCCTCATCATGTAGGTTGTTTCAGTTTCCGTGTCTTCAAGAGTAATCATGACATCTGCGCGCACATATTCGCCCTGCCTTAACGGAATTTGTGGTCTGCTTGGCGTTGCGATCATCGCCTGCGCCGGATGGGTCGGCCACGCATTGGCACAGGATGTCATGGTACCGCTAAACCAGGTCCCAACAGAATCTCTTGCAAACGGCACATCATCAAACCGCAGCAATTTCAGCGAATACCCCTATAAACCCGACGCGATTCCCCTGTCACAATATCAGACTGACTGGCAAGGTGTTGATGGCGTGCCAGGCATGACCGACAGTGACAACAACAGCACCCGCCGCCAGAAAGAATATTATCTGGCAATTTATAGCGGCAGCACGACCGGCGTTTATTTTCAGGTCGCCGGAAAAGTTTGCGAATTGATGCGCCAGACCTATGAGCAGCATCATATCCGCTGCGTACCCTTGCGGTCACGCGGGGTCGCCAGCAATGTCGAACTGATGAAAGAAGGCCGCGTTCAGGTCGCCATCGTGCAATCCAACACCAATTGGGATGCCGCCCAGGGTATCAGCCCGATTCCCGGCGCACGATCAGTCATGTCCTTGCATGATGAAATGGGGTTGCTGGTGGTTCGTCCGGATTCCGGAATTCGTTCCGTCGCCGATTTGCGGGGCAAACGTATCAATGTTGGCCCAGAAGGGTCGGCATCACGCGCCCTGTGGACCGAACTTTTAAGCAGCTATGACATCACCGCACAAGACCTGCGAACGATTTACGGCGTGGCGCAGGATTATAACCAGATCGGCATTTGTGATGATTTCATTGATGCCTATGGCCTGTGGATCGGCCATCCGGCAACACCGATTCTCGATACGATATCGGCCTGCAAGGCGCGGGTGGTTGGTATGGGCGGGCCGGGAACGGATCAACTGATCGACAAAAACAGTTATTTTTTCCATCAGGCCCTGCCTGCCAACACCTATCCGGGGCAAAACGAACCTGTTGAATCCTATGGTTTCAAGGCATCAGTGATCGCCTATGCCCCGGCCAATCCCTATGTCATTTATTGGCTGTCGCGGGTGGTCCATGAAAATATTGCGGAACTGCGCACCATGCATCCGGCTTTTCACAGCCTGACCGCCAGCGATTTAAAGGAAAAGGGCAATTTCCTGCCTTTCCATGACGGGGCGGCCTGCTATTGGCAGGCGGGCGACAATGCCTGCACCTGGCAACAGAATTTTGCAGAGGAAATCCCCCAGCCCCGTCGCAATTACAGTAACTGATCGCGCCGTCAGGCCGGGGCTGTCTTGCCACGCTTTTGCGCAGAGGCTGCGCGCAAGGCGTCAATCGCTTCGCGCAACTGGTCTTCGTTGAAATCGAAAATGGTGCCGCCTGCCTCGAAATGGGCGATAAAAACGCCGCCCAGACGCCGGGTCAGAATGGCCGCCACCGTCGATGCCGCCGCCATACCAATCACATTGGCCCCCGGCACGATTCGCGCCAAGGCCCATGTCGCCACCGACCCTGATCCCGATGCCAACAGTGATGTTGCCACCGCACCGACAAGCGCCACCGTCCGACTGCGTTCAAACGGCTGATCATAATATTCCGACAGGGATCGCAACATGCTGACATTAACCGCGATCACGCTGGCAATATCAACCAGCGGCAAGGGTATAAACCCGCCAACGGCGGAATAGGTCGCATGGCGTTCTACCGTTTCCTGTGCCCGTGACTGGCGCAATTGGGTGATCAGAACGTCACGTTCTGCAACATCTTCTGCCATCGTTGTGGTTTGCTGCGTCATCATTTACTCACCCTGCCATAATGATCCATAGTGGCCCGACCATAGGCGATCATATCGATCCCGTCTGTCTGCGCAAAGGCATATCCGATCCGCCCTTGCGCCAATGCCTGTTGCTGTTGTTGCAGATCATCCATAATCAGCCATTGCGACGATGTCATGGCGTCTGCTGATATAGCGGTATCATTGTTCACCCCGGTGACAAGATCGCGCCGCATCAAATAGCGCGTCCCGCCAAATTTTTCGACAATGCCCCGAATGCTCAGCCCGCAGGACAACAAACTGATCACACTGGGCCGGTTGGCCGGTGCGGCGGTTGATAACGCAATGTCGCGCCCAAATTGGGGAGCCTGTGCCAGACGAAAGGCAATCATTTTGCGTTGCCATCCCTGCCCGCGCCATGCCGGATGCACCGCCACCCCGTCAATATGGGCAACCTTGGGCAAAAGTTCTGTGGGCAGATGGTGATCATTGCCAAAATTGGCATCACCCGGTCTGGGCAATCCCAAAACGCCATAGACCATCAGGGTACCTTCGGCATAAATGCCAAAAATCCGACCACTTTGGTCAAGATGACCGGCAAAAAAATCATCGCTTTCACGCGCCGCAAACCCCGCCGGAATTCCGGCCAGCACAAGATGATGCAGGGCGATAATATCGGCCAGATGCCGGTCTTGCAGGCGTTTGATCTGCATTATTCAATAATTTCCGCGTAATCAAGCAAGGGCAGAGGCGGGTATAATTCAAGACGTTTGGCCGCCGACAGCCGGATCAGATAGGAAAACCTTTCCAGTGTTTCCACCGGAATATCGCCAGGTGCAACATTGTCGCGCAAAATCTGCACCGCCTTGGTCGCCGCCAGTCGCCCGACCAGTTCATAACGACTGACCAGTCCAAACATGGCCTGCCCATCACGAATTTCAAGTTCGGTGGCGCTAAAGGTTGCCAGACCATTGTCAAACCCGGCCCCGGTCAGAATATCGCGATAGGTGCCAATAAAGTTATCCGGCCCGATATATAAAAAATCGGCCCCCTGTTTCGCCAGTTCTGCCACTTTGCCTGCAATGTCTTCGGGGTTGGCCGGGGAATCTCCATCGCCCAGCGGGGCGGGCAGGACTTCAAACTCCATTTCCTGTCCCAATGCCGTCAGATCGGCGATATTGGCGACCGAATTTGCCTCGTCCGCATTAAACACCACCCCCAGACGATCCATCGGACGATAGGCGCGAATGGCATTGATCTGGGCCGATAACGGCGCGATATGCGCCGCCCCTGTGACATTGGGGCGGGTTTGTCCTTGCGGTGCGGCAATGCCGGTTTGCCAGGGGGCCGACACCATCACAAACACCACCGGGATATCGGTGATATGGCGGGCCGGATCAACCGCGTCATGCGGTCCGACCGCCGCCATCGTAATGCCGGTTCCCCATGTATAGACCAGATCGGGCGGATCGCGCCGGATGGTTTCCAGAATGCCCGGCATCGCATCCATATTGCGATCAAGATTGTAGGTTTCAAAGACAACCGGGATGTTCTGGCTGGTGAAATAATCGTGAAAGCCTTTCTCCACCTCGGTCTCGCCCCGCCACAAAATCAGGGCGATGCGAAACGGATCGGCTTCCTGTGCCCGCAACACCGGGGCCGCCATAACCAGTAATACCCCAACCAGCAACACGCATCGGACAATTTTGCGGATCATTTTGTACCTTCCGCTTGCGGGGTGGTGTCTTTTGGCACCTTGCCAATCAGAATTTCAAAGCAGATGACGCAAAACAGGGCAAACAACCCCATATACAACATCGCATCCACCACCCCAAACGTCACCACCAGCCATGCCCCACTGATCGGACCCAACGCTCCGCCCAGACGTTCCGACAGGCGCAAGACTGCCAGAACCGGGCCGGAACCATGAAGATCGACAAAATCCTTGCTCAGTTTCAGGCTGGCCGATAATTGCGCCGGGATTGATGTCGCATGTGCCAACCCCAACAAACCAACCGCCAATGCCATCATGCCAAATCCCGGCACCAACCCCGCCCCGATCAGGCCAAGGGCGGTCAGCCCGCCGCCAATACCAACCGCACGGGTTTCTGCCTGTTTGGCGTCGGTCCACCGGGCAATGAACCAGCCCGACAACAACGCCACTAGACCATAAATCATAATCACACGACCCATTTCGGCAATATTGGCCCCGGTCTGCCACAGGGCAAATGGCACCATATAATATAAAAATCCGCTCAGGATCAGTTTGGCCGGGGCGGCGGCAAACAGAACCAGCACCACAAAACGCCGATTGCGCAACAAAGCCCGAAATGCTGCCTTTGTCGGCACCGGCGGGGCTTTGTCACCCCGAACAGCCCCGTCAATCAGCAAAAATGCCAGCGCCACCGACAGCAACGCCACACCCCCGCCCATCATAAAGGCCACTGCCGATCCAACATGGCTGGCGATGATGCCGCCAATCGCCGGGCCGCAAATATCGGCCAGCATGATGCCGCTAACCATCATCGCCGACCCTTGGGTGCGGTTTTTATCGCTTGTCGCGTCCAGAACATATCCCTGACAGGCGACAAAGGTGGTGGCATAGCCAAATCCCGAAAAAGCCCGCCAGATCACCAGATCCCAAAAACCACCGGCAAAGGCGGTGCCAAACAGACCAATCGTCGCAAGCCCCGCCCCAACCAGATACATCCGCAACGACCCGATCCGCCCTTGCACCAGACTGCACAACGGCATGGCAATCGCAATCATCAAAAGATGGATCGCCATTACCGTTCCGGCCCCCAGTTGCCCGTCCATCGTTCCTGCCGTCACCTCGGCAAAAAAGGTCGGCATGATCGGGCGGGCCAGTTCTTCGGACAGGACAAACAAAAACGCCAGCATCCGCACGCCAATCAGACGGACTTCGCGGGCCGGTTTGGCCTTGGCACCAATATTGCGGGCTGTACTGGTGATGACCGCGTTGATCCGGGCCATGAACTGACCAATTTCATCACGGCTGCTTTGCCCGTGCAGCAGGGAAAATTTGCCATCGCGCATATTGTCCAGAACCCGGCTGGCGACCCGGACCGGCAAGGCGACATTGACGGTCAGAACCAGCAACATCAATTCAAACGACAGCGCCAGCGCCACCACCAGCACCACCACAATATCAAACAGATTATCGGTCAGGGGCCGCATCAGGGCCGCCCGGTCATGACCGATCACCAGTTGATATGCGCCCAATTGCCGCCAAGTGACGATATGGGACGTATCCCCGGCGTCGTTCCCCTGTTCCAGACTGCTGGCAATATCGGTTTTCGACACCCCGGCAGCATGCAGGATCATCCCGCCGGAATCGCGAATTGCGGCAAACATCAAATCCGGATCACCGGCCTGCATCCCGGCAAACAAATCGGCAAAACCGACCAGATCGGGAATCGGTATGCCCAGCCTTTCGGCGCGTTCAATCTTGGTCGCCAGAACATGAATTTCAATCTGGGCTTTTTTGCCCATATCGATGCGCAAATCATTTTCGGCCAGATTGGCCGCCCGCCATGAAATCCCGACCAGAGAAATACACAACGCCACGACACTGACCAAAAGCAGAATCCAGATCGTTCCGCCGAAAAAACCGGTTTTCCGTTTCGCCGGGATCGCCGTCATGGCTTTGTCCCTCTGCCATTGCCGGACGGATGATCCGTCGTCAATTTATCGCGCACTTCGCGATAAAGGCCAATCATCTGCCGTTCCCCGGCGGTCAGGGCATCGCCATCATGGGTCGGCCCGCCCGATTGTTCCCCGGCGATGGCACGGTCAAGATCGGTTTGCAATTCGACAAAAATCCGGTGACGACGGCGCATCAATATCACCAGAACCAGCAAAACCGGCACGATGGTCATCATGCCAAGGGCGGCGGCCTGCCACAAATTGACAAAGGCCCGGTCCAGGGTGGCGCGGTAATCGGCAATATTGGCAATGATGCGGACATAACCCGCGCATTGCCCGACACTGTCACGCAAAATCGCCCCGGAAATCACATCCGCCTCGCCCAAAATTTCCCATTGATCGGTCGTTGGTGTGACAAAACCCGCATATGAGCCCCCAACATCACCAGCACCGGTGATCAGGCTGCCGTCACATCCCAAAACCTCGATCGCCCGGATGTCATCGGCGGCACGCATATGACGTTCAAGCCCGTCCGACAGATTTTCCAGATTTTCCAGCCGCAGGCCCAGATCGAGTCCCGTCAGCATTTCGCGCCTTGCCTCGCTGAGGATCACGGTCATGCGCTGGCTCAGAAAATCATGCAGGGTTTCATCAAACCGCAGAAAATTCAGAACCGTGGTCAGGGCAAGGGCCGCTGCCAGCACCAACGACAACGACATCCCGATCTTGAAAGACAGACTCACAATCGTTTCCCGATATTGCGTGATACGAATCCGGTGACATTGGTCATATGGTATTTCCGCATTGATTTCCCCCACCTCATGCTTGCCCGACAAACCGTCAGCGTCAAGTAGCCGTGCTGTTTTCCATTAACGATTGCGGGGCGGCGTGCAAGCGTTTACTTTCTTTTTGGTTTGAACAGGTTGGGGCAAAACCGGTCATGAGCAACGACAAAAACGACAAAAAGCAAATCCAGACAGAACGCCGCCGCCATTTGCGCGGCAATAATGTGATCAGTAACAATATGTTATGGGCGCTGGGCACCGGGCTGATCCCGATACCGGTGGTGGATACATCGGCAACAATCGCCATCCAGCTTAAAATGCTGGCCGAGCTCAGCGATGTTTACGAGGTGCCGTTTTCCTATAACAGTGGAAAATCAGTAGTCGCCTCCCTCCTGACAAGCCTGACGGCCAATCTGATGGGCAAGTCGCTGGTCGGGTCGGGCCTGTTTTACGGGATCGCCAGAATGGTTCCGGTTTTGGGGTATGGCCTGAAGGCCCTGACAATGCCGGTCTTTACTGCCGCCTTTACCTATGCGCTGGGCAAGGTGTTTCAGCAACATTTCGCCGCAGGCGGCACGATTCTGACCTTCGACCCGAAAAAAACCGACAGTTATTTCCGCGAAAAATTCGATGAAGGCAAAAAAGTCGTTGCCGAAAAATACAGCCCGAAAGCCGCCTGAAGTCGGCACCGTTCTGCATGGAATGGAATTTGGGATTGTCGGTATCGGGCAACGGCCCTACGATGACAGACTATGGACCCGGTTTCGGGGACACACAGGGGGAAATCATGTACGTCGCCGTTATTATTCTGTATCTGATCGCTGCAATATTGTGCGGCCTGATCGGTCGCCAAACGGCATTTGGCTTTATCGGACATTTTGTGCTGGCCCTGATCATCACGCCGCTTGGCGATTTTCTGGTGCAACTTGTGGCCCGGCCTTCGCGTGCGCTGCGCCGCAAGATCAACGATACTGAAATCGAATAACCCCGGATCACGACCCTTATGCAAAACCTTATTTTACAGGCCGTGAACGAGATTTTGAATGGCTGACACACGCGACACCGACAACACGGCATCAGGCCCGGACATTCCGGCAACCCCGACTCCGAAACGGTTTTCCCTGCGCCGCCATGTCCAGCGGATGCTGGATGGCGTGGCACGCCTGATCCATCGTCATTCGATGTCGATCCTGATCACCCTGTTTTTCATCGTGATCGGCATGATCGTGCTGGCCCCCCGGATTTTCATTACCATCCCAGCCGGTCATACCGGGGTATTGTGGTATCGCTTTTTTGGCGGAACAGTGATTGATCGCAGTTTTGGCGAAGGCATCCACATGATTTTCCCGTGGGATGAAATGTATATCTATGATGCGCGTCTGCAAAACAATGCGCGCATCTATGACACCATTTCATCCAATGGTCTGGCGATGCAGGTGGATATCGCCGTGCGCTATCGCATCAACCCCGATACCGCAGGCATGCTGCACAAACTGGTCGGGCCGAATTTCCCGGAAATTCTGGTCTATCCGGAAATCGGATCACAGGCCCGCGAACTGATCTCGCGTTACACCCCGGAACAGCTCTATACCGAAACCCGCGCCTTCATTCAGGCCGAAATTCTCGAACGCATGGTCAATGAACTGGGATCATCCCTGATCAATCAAAGTTTTCAGGGACGCATGGTAACGGTGGAAGATGTCCTGATCCGCAGTGTGACCCTGCCTGAACGGGTGGCCGAGGCGATTGAACGCAAGGCCGAACAATATCAGGCGATGCTGGAATATGATTTCCGCATTGCCCGCGAAGAAAAAGAAAAAGAACGCAAACGCATCGAAGCCGAAGGTATCCGGGAATTTCAGGATATCGTCGCGCGCACCATTACCGGTGAATATCTGAAACTGCGCGGGATCGAGGCAACGATGGCCCTTGCCACATCGCGCAACAGCAAGACCATCATCATTGGCGGCAAGGATGGCCTGCCAGTTATTCTCAATACCGGGCCCGATGAACCGCAACCGGCAACCGACGCCGAACTGACCGAAGATTCCCGTGCGCCAGCCGCCAACCCGACGGAAATGAATGCCCGCCTGCGCGATATCGCCCCGCAAAATGCGGTTTCGCCCGGTGTTGATGGTGCCAGAATGACACCGGTTCGCCCCGCCACCGACCAGAATCCGTCATCCAGCTTGCCACAGGTTCCCGTGCCGCTGACCGACGCAGCACAGGGCGACACCCCGGCCTTGCCGGAACATCAGCGCACCCTGAATGAATCAGAAGCAACCCCGGCACCGCGCGCGCCGCAATAAAACCGCAGGATTTGTCATATTTGCAATAGATTCCGTTAGTTGCATGACCCAGCTGAATACACTATGATGGCATTTAGACTTGCGGTTGGGTCAAAACAGTTTTTGAATTCCAAAGGAAAGAGGCCGTTATGAGCGAAGCAGCAACCTCGACTGTGTCAGAAGACGAAATCTCTGTCGCAGATGAAACTCTGGCGCTGTCGAAAGACTGCATTCATCGCCATGCGATTTATGCGGCTGTTGGCGGATTGATACCGGTGCCGTTCCTTGAAATGGCCACCAGCAGCACCGTTCAAATCCGGATGATCGCCAAACTTTGCGATATTTACGACGTTCGTTTTTCAGAATATGCCGTTAAAAATGCCATTGGCACCCTGATCGCAACCGTCCTTCCGGCAACCGGTGTCGGCTATACCGCCGCATCGCTGGTCCGGGGCGTTCCGGTGATCGGTTCCGTGTTTGGCATGGTCGCCATGCCCGCCCTTGCCGCTGCCTCGACCTATGCGCTGGGCCGCGTTTTTGCATGGCACTTTGCCAAGGGTGGCACGACGGTCGATTTTGACGCCGCCGAAATGAAGGAACGCTTCAAGGACGAATTTGAAGAAGGCAAACGCAAGGCCTCCGAATTTGTCAAAGGCGATGCCAAAAAGACGACCGGTCCGTCGGGTGCGGCGACCGCCAAGGCCTGATCGGATCAGGCCACCAACAGATTTTCAACACCGCCGGGTTTCGCCCGGCGGTGTTTTTCTTTGCCCGGTTACAGGGCGAGAACCGCATCGGCAATCGCCTTGCCGCAGGTGACGGTATCGGCCTTGCCCTTAAGATCGCCGGTGCGCAGATTGTCATCCACCAGCACCGCCTCGATTGCACGCAAAATACCGTCATGGGCGTCGCGATGGCCCAGATGATCCAGCATCATCGCCCCAGCCCATATCTGACCAATCGGATTGGCAATACCCTTGCCCGCAATATCCGGGGCCGAACCATGCACCGGCTCAAACAGTGACGGAAATTTGCCTTCTGGATTGATATTGCCCGACGGCGCAATACCAATGGTGCCGGTACAGGCCGGACCAAGGTCGGACAGAATATCGCCAAACAGATTGGACGCCACCACCACATCAAACCGGTCAGGATTAAGCACGAAATGCGCAGTCAGGATATCGATATGGTATTTGTCCCAGCGCACATCGCCATAATTTTTCGCCATTTCTTCCACCCGTTCATCCCAATAGGGCATGGTGATGGAAATGCCGTTTGATTTGGTGGCGGATGTCAGATGTTTACGGTCGCGTTTTTGGGCCAGATCAAAGGCAAATCGCAAAATACGATCCACCCCGATCCGTGACATCACAGTTTCCTGCAAAACGATTTCGCGGTCCGTCCCCGGATACATCTTGCCGCCGACCGATGAATATTCGCCTTCGGTGTTTTCGCGCACCACGTAAAAATCAATATCGCCCGGTTTGCGTCCGGCCAGTGGCGATGGCACGCCGGGCATCAGGCGTACCGGGCGCAAATTGACATATTGATCAAATTCACGCCGAAACAGGATCAGCGATTCCCACAGGGAAATATGATCGGGTACCTTGGCGGGCCAGCCCACAGCGCCAAAGAAAATCGCATCGTGATGACCGATTTGCGATTTCCAGTCGTCGGGCATCATCTTGCCATGCTCAAGGTAATAATCGCAGGAAGCAAAATCGAACGTCTCGAAATGCAGATCAATGCCGAATTTCTGTGCAGCAGCATTCAGCACACGCACCCCTTCGGGCATGACTTCGGTGCCAATACCGTCCCCGGCGATGACTGCGATTTTATGGCTTTTGGGTGTCATCATTCATTCCTTACAACACATCGTTTTGCAAAAATCAGCCCGAAAAGGCCATCAGGCATTGTCGCCATGAATGGCCGCAATTACCGCATCAGTCACATCGCGGGTGGTTGCCACCCCGCCCAAATCGGGCGTATGCAGCGCCGGGTCGGCGGTGACCCGCTCCACCGCCCGCATCAAACGCCCGGCCGCGGCGGGTTCACCCAAATGTTCCAGCATCATCACCGCGCTCCAGAATGTGGCAACCGGATTGGCAATGCCTTTGCCGGTAATGTCAAACGCCGACCCGTGAATCGGTTCAAACATCGATGGAAAGATGCCTTCGGGATTAAGGTTCGCGGTCGGCGCAATGCCCAGCGACCCGGCCAACGCCGCCGCAAGATCAGACAGGATATCGGCATGCAGATTGGTCGCAACAATGGTATCAAGCGTTTCCGGGTGCAAGGTCATACGCATGGTCATGGCATCAACCAGCATCTTGTCCCATGTAACATCCGGGTAATCTGCCGCGACCTCGGCGGCGATTTCATCCCACATCACCATGCCGTTGCGCTGCGCATTGGATTTGGTCACCACCGTCAGTTTCTTGCGCGGGCGGGATCGTGCCATGTCAAAGGCAAATTTCATGATCCGCGTCACCCCGGCCCGGGTGAAAATCGATACCTCTGTTGCCACTTCTTCGGGCAGGCCACGATGTGACCGCCCGCCCTGTCCGGCATATTCACCTTCGGAATTTTCGCGCACAATCACCCAGTCCAGATCCCCCGGCCCGACATTGCGCAGCGGGCTTTCAATACCCGGCAAAATACGGGTCGGGCGGACATTGGCATATTGATCGAACGGCTGACAAATCGCCAGTCGCAATCCCCACAATGTCAGATGATCCGGCACATCGGGCGCACCAACCGCCCCGAAATAAATGGCGTCGCAATTCCGGATTTGCGCAAGGCCATCGGCGGGCATCATCACGCCATGTTGTTTGTAATAATCCGATCCCCAATCGTAATGGTCAAATGACAGGCCAAACCCGCCATCGCGCTTTGCCAGAATTTCCAGAACCTCGACACCCGCCGCAATGACTTCCTTGCCAATACCATCACCGGGAATGGCGGCAATCCGATAGTTTTTCATAAGCTACAATCCCGTATTTGGACGCAAAACAATTGATCATTTGCACTGTATATTTTTTATCGAATCAGTATAATTTCCGATTATTTATTTCATTATGTCGCACAGGTTAAAAATGGCCACAGACAGCGACCTTGCCTTTTTTGTCTTGCTGGCGCGCAAGGGCAATTTGTCCGCCGCCGCCCTTGAACTGAACCTGTCGCCGCCTGCCATCAGCAAAAGGCTGGCGAAACTCGAAGACCGGCTGGGTGTGCGGTTGATGAACCGCACCACGCGCCGCGTCAGCCTGACCGGCGAGGGCGAGGCCTATTACCAAAGTGCCGTCAAAATCATGCACGAGATCGACGAGATCGAGCAACGCCTGTCCACGGCGCGGCAAAACCCCGCCGGGTTGCTGCGGGTCAATGCGACATTCGGGTTCGGGCGCGAATATGTCGCCCCGGTAATATCGGAATTTTACCGGCGTTACCCGGATGTCGAGGTGCAACTGGTCCTGACCGATGCGCCGATCAATCTGGTTGAACAAGGATTTGATCTTGGCATCTGGTTTGGTGGCCTGCCCAACAACCGCCTGACGGCGCGCAAACTGCACCGCAACCGGCGTTTTTTATGCGCGGCCCCGTCCTATCTTGAACAGGCCGGCACCCCCAAACGCCTGACCGACCTTACCGGTCACAATTGCATCATCCTGCGTCAGGATACCGAAAGTTATGATTTATGGCGCCTCCAGCGCGGAACACAGACCGAAAGTGTGAAGGTACGCGGCACACTCAGCAGCAATGACGGCGAAATCGCCCTGAAATGGGTGCTGGACGGGCATGGCATCATGTTGCGGTCCGAATGGGATATCGCCCGCCATGTTCATGCCGGGCGGCTGGCACTTGTCCTGCCGAAATACGCCCAGCTTGATACCGATATTTATGCTGTCTATCCCGAACGTCATAATCTGTCAGCCAAGGTCCGGCTGTTTGTTGACTTTTTGCACCGGCAATTGCGCGATCACGCCGCAACCGGGCTGATGGAATAATCATCCTGATTGCTTGATCATTTTACATTTCAGGCGAGACTCATCTAAGCTGCCCTCAAACAAGAAAAATCATATCATCGGAGGAACGCCATGAGATCGACCGCGCCAGGCAAGATTGCCGAGACAGCAACCGGACCGGAATTTGGTCCCTGGCTGGCGCAGGCATCCATCCTGATTGTCGATGATGAACCGGGAATGCGCAATTTTCTGGTCCGAACCCTTGGCCCGCGCTGCAAACATCTTGAAGAAGCATCCGATGCCGCCGACGCCTCGCGCAAGCTTGATGCCAATCATTATGATGTCGTGATCCTTGATAACATCATGCCCGGAAAAACCGGTGTAGAATGGCTTGCCGAACAACGCAAGATCGGTTTTTTCGCCGATGCCATCCTGATGACGGCCTATGCCGATCTTGACACCGCGATCAAGGCCCTGCGGGCCGGGGCGGTTGATTTTGTCCTCAAGCCATTTCGCTCCAACCAGCTTTTGAATGCGGTCGCGCGCTGTCTGGATCGTATGCAGTTACGCAGTGAAAATTATGTCTTGCGCCACGAATTGCAGGCAACCTCCGACCATGTTTTGTTGCGCGACAAACTGATCGGGTTTTCACCAGAAATTCAGGAGGTCCGCGATACGATTTCACGGGTCGCCCATTTGCCCACCACCATCCTGATTTCGGGTGAATCCGGCACTGGCAAGGAAGTCACCGCCCGGTCGATCCACGCCTTGTCAGACCGCGCCCAAAAGCCGTTTGTCCCCGTCAATTGCGCAGCAATTCCCACCGATATGATCGAGGCGGAATTGTTTGGCCATCTGAAAGGTGCCTTTACCGGGGCGCAATCGGCACGCGACGGCCTGTTCATGCATGCACAGGGCGGGACATTGTTTCTGGATGAAATTGCCGAATTACCCTTTGCCACCCAAAGCAAGTTGCTGCGCGCCATCGAAGACCGGCGCATCCGGCCTGTCGGATCGGAACGCGAAGTCCCGGTTGATCTGCGTTTTGTCTTTGCCACCAATGCCAATCTGGAACAGGAAGTCGAAAAAGGTCGGTTTCGTGCCGATTTGTTTTATCGCATCAATGTCATGCAAATTGCCATGCCGCCCCTGCGCCAGCGCGGTGATGATTCGCTTGAACTGGCCAAACTGTTTATGGCGAAACTGTCCAAACAGCTTGGCATGCCACCTGTCCTGATTGACGGTTCGGTTCAGGCCGGACTGGCCGCCTATGACTGGCCCGGCAATGTGCGCGAATTGCGCAATCTGATCGAACGATCCCTGATCCTTGGCAAATTTCCGGTCGAATTTCGCAAACAGTCCCTTTCTGGTCAAAACAACGACGAACCGGTCGAAACACTGGAAGATGTCGAACGGCGTCACATCATGACCATGTTGTTAAAAACCGATGGCAATCGCAGCGAGGCCGCCCGCCGGTTGGGAATATCGCGCAAAACCATCGACCGCAAATGCGCGGCATGGAATGATTGAATTATTGAAAAACAATATCTTTTCCGGAGAACGGCGATCCGTCCGCTTTCGCCTGCTGGCGATTGCCCTGTTGCCAACACTGGTGATATTGCCATTGTTGCTGGGCGTCATGATGGCCCGCTGGAACACCAAATTTGACAGCCTGCTGATCTCGAAGGTCAATGGCGATCTGACCATCGCCCATCAATATGTCAGCCATATTCTGGACAATACCGGGGAACATATCAGGTCACTGGGCCAGTCCGTGTCCTTTCGGAATGTGATGGATACCAAAGACCCCGGAAAACTGGCAATCCTGCTGGAAGAAAACCGCAAAAAACTGGGCCTTGATTTTCTTTATATAACGGATCGGGATGGCACAATTGGCGCAGCCTCGCCCTTTGGGGCCCAACCCGACGCAAATATGAACTGGCCGGTTATTGCCACGGCCCTTGACGGCACAGCCACCACCGCCATTGATATTTTTGAAGATAACGATCTGGCTGCAATTTCCCCGGATTTGGCAGAACGGGCCCGACTTGATCTGGTTCTCACACCCAATGCCGTTCCCACAAGCCGCAAAAGCGAAACCCGTGGCATGGTCGTGCATTCCGCAAGCCCGGTAAGGCTTTCAGATGGCAGGCAAGCTGTCCTGATCGGCGGGATTTTACTGAACCAAAATCTTGTTTTCATTGATACCATCAATGATCTGGTCTACCGCAAGGCCAGCCTTCCGGAAGGCAGTCAGGGCACCGCAACCCTGTTTCTTGATGATGTCCGCATCAGCACCAATGTCCGCCTGTTTGAAGACCGGCGGGCTTTGGGTACACGGGTTTCAGCAGTGGTACGTGACACCGTTCTGGGGCAGGGTCGCGTCTGGCTGGATCGCGCCTTTGTCGTCAATGACTGGTATATATCGGCCTACGAGCCGATCATCGACAGTTTTGGCACGCGGGTCGGCATGTTGTATGTCGGTTTTCTTGAGGCCCCCTTTCGCCAGACAAAAAATGAAACCCTGTTGATGATCATTGCGGCATTTCTAGCCGTCACAATCTTTACTGTTCCGTTATTCCTGCGCTGGGCACGGGGTATTTTCAAGCCGCTTGAACGCATGACACAGACCATCGCCAAGGTCGAAAGCGGCGATCTCGGTGCCCGAACCGGCCTGACGCTGGCCCGCGATGAAATTACCCGCGTCGCGGTGCATCTGGATGATTTGCTGGAACAGGTTCAGGAACGCGACCGGGCATTAAGGACATGGAACGAACAGTTAAATACCCGTGTTGATGAACGTACCAGGGAATTGCAACAAGCCAACCGGCAACTGGAAACCACGACCAAACAATTGATCATGTCCGAAAAACTGGCGGCAATTGGCGAAATTACCGCCGGTGTCGCGCATGAAATCAATAACCCCATCGCCGTCTTGCAGGGCAATCTGGAGGTCATGCACAGCTTGCTGGGTGATCGCGCCGATATCGCCAGCACCGAATTTCGCCTGATTGATGAACAGGTCACGCGCATCGCCCTGATCGTGACCAAACTTTTGCAATTTGCCCGGCCCGAAGAATATGCCGGTTATGTCGAACGGCATGTTCCCGCCAATGTCATCAGGGATTGCATGCCGCTGGTTCAGCATCTTTTGACCCGTGGAGAAATTGATGTTGTTTTTGATCATCGCGCAACACGGCTTGTGTTGATGAATCGCACCGAACTGCAACAGGTTCTGGTCAATCTGATTGTCAATGCCGTTCACGCCATGCCCGAACCGGGCAAACTGACATTGCGCGATTACGACGAAGACCGCAAAGGACATCGGGGTGTGATCATCGAAGTCCGTGATACGGGCACCGGCATGACGCCCGAAACACTGGAAAGGATTTTCGATCCGTTCTTCACCACCAAACGGCGCGAAGGTACGGGCCTTGGCCTCTCCATCAGCAGAACCCTGATCGACCGACAAGGCGGCGATTTTTCCGTTACCAGCACCCCCGATCAGGGAACGACATTCACAATCTGGCTGCCCGAGGCAAGTTGAGCCCCGCACAAACCAGGACATTTTGTCCATCCGAAAATAAAATCTCAGGTTGAATTTGGACATTTTGTCCAATTCCACCAACCCCTCCCCGACAATATTCCAGAAAACCGCCCAAAACATTGAATGGCATGATGTTTGCTGCCTGATCATGTCTGATCCGGGGGCTTGATCTACCCTGCCTCATTGTGTGCGACTGCAACCTTTGATTTTGCGACGCAGCAAAAACACCTTCCGAATCAGACATAAAATCGTTTTGGGGACCACAAAAATGGACCTTTGAGGATTTGAACGGATCGACCCTGAAGAGTTGAAAAACAAAATATCGGGAGGACTACATGTTTGATCGCCTCAAGAAACAACACATCGTCGCAGATGACGATTTCAATCGCTGGAAAGTACCACCAGCCTCCATCGCCATTCATCTTTGTATCGGTTCTGTCTATGCATGGAGCATTTTCAACCCGCCCCTGATCAAGGAATTCGGGGTTGTCGCCGCATCGTCGGGCGATTGGGGCCTGCAATCGGTCGTCTGGATTTTTTCTGTCGCCATTGTCTTTTTGGGCCTGTCTGCCGCTTTTGCCGGTAAATGGCTTGAAGAAGTTGGCCCGCGCATGGTTGGTGTTGTCGCCGCATTCTGCTGGGGTGGTGGCTTTATCATTGGCAGTCTTGGCATTATGAACCATCAGCTTTGGCTGGTGTATCTGGGATATGGCGTGATTGGCGGCTGCGGGCTTGGCCTTGGCTATGTATCGCCGGTTTCAACCCTGATCCGCTGGTTTCCTGACCGGCGCGGCATGGCAACCGGCATGGCAATCATGGGCTTTGGCGGCGGGGCGATGATCGCCACCCCGATCAAGGAATGGTTGCTGGGCGTCTTTTTCAAGGCCCCTGAATATCTGGGGGCAGAAGGGGCCGTCAGCCTGGTGACCGAAGGCGGTCGCCGCATGGCCGAATTCAATGGCCAGATGGTCGAAGTCGTTGTCGCCGGTGCGTCACAGGTGGCATCAATGCCGATCCCGCTGGAAGCCGGTGTCTATGTTGCAGGAACCGGCAATACCGGGGCCGCAGGAACCTTTCTGACCCTCGGCATTGCCTATTTCATCATCATGATCATCGCCGCATTTTCCTATCGCGTGCCACGCGAAGGCTGGAAACCTGCGGGTTGGACACCCCCTACTGCCGATGCAGCCAATCGCCGCATGATCACGCAGAACAATGTCCATATCGATCAGGCCCTGAAAACCCCGCAATTTTATCTGCTGTGGATTGTTCTGTGCTTTAACGTCACCGCCGGAATCGGGGTGATCGGTGTTGCCAAAACCATGATGACGGAAATCTTTGGCAGCACATTGCCCCTGATCGTCAATTCCGGCTTTGCCGCCACCTATGTTTTCATGATTTCGGTGTTTAACATGTGCGGGCGGTTCTTCTGGGCCTCGACATCGGATTATATTGGCCGCAAGAACACCTATCATGTGTTTTTTGTCCTTGGCATCGTCCTGTATCTGTCGATCCCCTATGCCGCCGGACAAATCAGCGTCAATCCTGTCGTCACATGGCTTGTGATGTTCTATGCCGCGACCATGATCATTTTCACCATGTATGGCGGTGGTTTTGCCACCATTCCGGCCTATCTTGCCGATATTTTTGGCACCAAATATGTCGGGGGCATTCATGGCCGGTTGCTGACCGCATGGAGTACCGCCGGTGTTCTTGGCCCCCTCGCAATTACAAAATTGCGGGATGCCTCAATTACCAGTTCGATCCGGGATCTGGCATCCAAGGTCGATCCTGCGGCGTTTCAGGAAAAGTTCGGGGCGGGCATTGCCCAGCTTGATCAGCTTGTTGCGGCCAAAACCGTCACCATCGCCCGTTTGATGGAAATCGCCCCGGCCGGAACAATTGATCCGACATCCAGCCTTTATAATACCACCATGTATGCCATGGCAGCCTTGCTGGTCATTGCCCTTGTGGCAAATGCACTGGTACGCCCCATTGCCGACAAACATTATATGGAAACCGCAAAAGACGATGCCAAAGTGACCCAAGCCGGTCGCGAGGCACCGTCCGAAGCCTGAAAACATATTTTGGCCAGAACGGTCGGGGAATTCCCGATCGTTCTGGTCGGCTGTGTTTTTCATCCGGTTTATTGCAAAACAATTGGTAAAACAGGTTATCCTGTCCGCCTGACATCACCCGTTTACGACATCCCGTAGAACCATATAAAACCGCCTTTTAAACGGTGCCTGATACGCCATGATAGACAAACTAGAAATGTTTATGGTCCTTGCCCGCCAACAGCATTTTGGCCGGGCCGCCGAAGAATGCGGGGTCACACAGCCCACCCTTTCCAGTGCATTGCGCCATCTTGAAGACCATCTTGGTGTGATTTTGGTCCGGCGCGGATCCCGGTATCAGGGATTGACCCCCGAAGGCGAACGGGTTCTGGAATGGGCCCGTCATATTGTCGGCAGCAGCCGGTCAATGCGCGATGAAATGCGCGCCATGCGGTTCGGCCTGACCGGGCAAGTCCAGATTGCCGTCATACCGACGGCACTGGCGATGATTCATGAACTGACCACGCCGTTTCGTCTCAAACATCCCGATGTGACATTTTCGATCCTGTCGCGCACCTCGGTCGAAATTCAGGCATTGCTGGATGATCTGCAAATTGATGTCGGGATTACCTATCTTGCGAACGAGCCATTGGGGCGGGTGACATCGATCCCGCTTTATGTTGAACGTTATCATCTGGTGACATCCAATTTTGAGGATATCGGGGATCGTGATAGCATCACATGGCGCGAAGCTGCTGAATTGCCGTTATGCCTGCTAACACCCGACATGCAAAATCGCCGCATCATCAATCAGCATCTTGTGGAATCAGGCGCAAAGATCAGCCCGGCACTGGAATCTGATTCGATGATTGCCCTGTTTACCCATGTACAAACCGGCAATTGGGCGACCATCATGCCCGTCAAGATGGTGGAAAGTTTCGGTATGCGGGACCGGGTTAAATCCATCCCGATCACCCATCCCGATGCTGCACATCTGGTCGGAATGATCGCGGCCCGCCGCGAACCCTTTACGCCCTTGATTTCTGCACTGTTAAAAGAAGCGCAACGGATATCGGAACCGGAACCCGCCCTTTGATAGGTTTTCGCTATCGCGTAACGGAATGGCTTTATTGAACAGTCGGCCCGCATAACCGACACTATTCAGAATAAAAAATAATTTCAAACGATCCCAAGTGAGAGAGGCTTGCATGTCGTTATCCCAGACGGTCGAGGAAATATCTACCCGCGTGACGGCGATCTGTGATGATCTGGCCGGTCTTGAAGGCCCGTTATTGCCGATCCTGCACGAGGTTCAGGAAACCTGGGGGTTCATTCCCGAAGGTGCCCTGCAAACCATTGCCAAAAAACTTAATCTCAGCCGGGCCGAAGTCCACGGCGTTGCCAGCTTTTATCATGATTTCCGCCATAATGCCCCCGGACGTCATGTGATCAAAATCTGCCGGGCCGAAGCCTGTCAGGCGATGGGTGGCGATGCGATTGCCAATCAGGCCCAACGCAAGCTGGGCATTGGCTGGTCCGAAACCACCCCGGATCAATCGGTCACACTCGAACCGGTTTATTGTCTGGGATTATGCGCCTGCGCCCCTGCGGCCATGGTCGATGGCAAACTGGTCGCCCGGCTTGATAACGACCGCCTTGATCGCATGATCAAAGAGGTGCGGTCATGAGCCTTAAAATTTTCATCCCGCTTGATTCCGCATCGGTCGCATTGGGGGCCGATGATGTCGCCACCGCCATCGCAAAAGCCGCCGATATGCGCGGTATCGACATTACCCTGATCCGGACCGGGTCACGCGGGCTGTATTGGCTGGAACCGATGGTCGAAATTGCGACCGATAACGGGCGCATCGCCTATGGCCCGGTGACGCCGGATGATGTGGATGCGCTGTTTGACGCCGGGTTTATAACGGGTGGGGAACATCCCCTGTCACTTGGCAAAACCGAAGAAATCCCGTTTTTAAAAAAGCAAACCCGTCTGACCTTTGCCCGTTGCGGTATTATTGATCCGCTATCGCCAGAGGATTACCGCGCCCATGACGGATGGGCCGGGCTTGAAAAGGCCCTGAAACTTGATCCGGCCGATATTGTGCAACAGGTCACCGATTCCGGCCTGCGCGGTCGTGGCGGGGCCGGGTTCCCGACCGGGATCAAATGGAAAACCGTCGCTGATGCTCCGGCCGATCAGAAATACATTGTCTGCAACGCCGATGAAGGCGACAGCGGCACCTTTGCCGACCGCATGATCATGGAAGGCGAACCGTTTGTTCTGATCGAAGGCATGATCATCGCCGGGATCGCCACCGGCGCCACCAAAGGATATGTCTATACCCGTTCCGAATACCCCGATGCGATCCGCATCATGACAGAGGCCATCGACATTGCCCGCGCCCACAAGGTTCTGGGGCCGGATGTTCTGGGATCGGGCAAGGCGTTTGACATCGAAGTCCGCATGGGGGCCGGTGCCTATGTTTGTGGTGAGGAAACATCGCTTCTCAACAGTCTTGAAGGCAAACGCGGCGTTGTGCGGGCCAAGCCCCCCCTACCCGCCCATGAAGGATTTTTGGGCAAGCCGACGGTTGTAAACAACGTGATATCGCTGTGCTCGGTCCCGGTCATTCTGGATAAGGGTGCGGATTTTTATCGCGATTTTGGCATGGGTCGGTCACGCGGCACAATTCCGATCCAGATTGCCGGCAATGTCAAATATGGCGGATTGTTTGAAACCGCCTTTGGTCTGACGCTGGGCGAAATTGTCGATGATATTGCGGGCGGCACCGCAACCGGCAAACCGGTGCGTGCCGTGCAGGTTGGCGGGCCTTTGGGTGCGTATTTCCCGCGCGACCTGTTTGATACCCCCTTTGATTACGAGGCCTTTGCCAAACGCGATGGTCTGATTGGTCATGCCGGTATTGTGGTGTTTGATGACAGTGTCGATATGATGAAACAGGCGCGGTTTGCGATGGAATTTTGCGCCATTGAATCATGCGGCAAATGCACCCCCTGCCGGATCGGATCGGTCCGGGGGACCGAGGTGGTCGATAAAATCGCCCGTGGCGAAGACCCCGAACGCCAGATCGCCCTTCTGACCGATCTGTGCCAGACCATGAAATTCGGATCGCTTTGTGCGCTTGGCGGATTTACGCCTTATCCGGTGATGAGCGCGCTGACCCATTTCCCCAATGATTTCAAGCCTCATGCGCTTGACATTGCAGCGGAGTAAAATCATGCCCCTGATCACAGAAATTGATTACGGCACCCCGGCGGTTTCATCGGACAAAACCGTAACCCTGAAGGTTGATGGGTTTGAAGTAAGCGTGCCCGAAGGCACATCCATCATGCGCGCCTCGATGGAGGCCGGGATTCAAATCCCCAAGCTGTGCGCCACCGATATGGTCGATGCATTCGGGTCATGCCGCCTGTGCCTGGTAGAAATCGAAGGCCGCAACGGCACCCCGTCTTCCTGCACGACCCCGGTTGCCGATGGCATGGTGGTTCACACCCAGACTGGTCGCCTCAAGGACATCCGGCGCGGGGTGATGGAACTTTATATTTCCGATCATCCGCTCGATTGTCTGACCTGTGCGGCCAATGGCGATTGCGAATTGCAGGACATGGCCGGTGCGGTTGGCCTGCGCGATGTGCGTTATGGCTATGATGGCGGCAATCACGTCAAAACCCGGCAGGGGGATGGCGACAATATCCGCTATATGCCCAAGGATGAAAGCAACCCGTATTTCACCTATGACCCGTCGAAATGCATTGTCTGTTCGCGCTGTGTCCGGGCCTGCGAAGAAGTTCAGGGCACCTTTGCCCTGACCATCGAAGGTCGCGGCTTCGACAGCCGTGTGTCGCCCGGCATGCACGAAAATTTCCTCGATTCCGAATGTGTGTCTTGCGGGGCCTGTGTGCAGGCCTGCCCGACGGCCACCTTGCAGGAAAAATCGGTCATCAATATCGGTCAGCCGGAACATTCGGTTGTCACCACCTGCGCTTATTGCGGGGTGGGATGTTCATTCAAGGCGGAAATGCGCGGCGAAGAACTGGTGCGCATGGTGCCCTTCAAGGATGGCAAGGCCAATCGCGGTCATTCCTGTGTCAAAGGGCGCTTTGCCTATGGTTATGCCAGTCACAAGGACCGCATTTTAAACCCGATGATCCGCGACAATACGTCCGATCCGTGGCGCGAGGTTTCGTGGGAAGAGGCATTGACCTATGTCTCCACCAAATTCCGCGACATTCAGGCCCGGCATGGCAAGGGGGCGATTGGCGGGATCACCTCATCGCGTTGCACCAACGAGGAAACCTTTCTGGTGCAAAAACTGATCCGGGCCGGGTTTGGCAATAACAATGTCGATACCTGTGCCCGCGTCTGCCATTCGCCAACCGGTTATGGCCTGAAAACCACCTTTGGCACCTCGGCCGGGACGCAGGATTTTGACAGTGTAGAACATACCGATGTGGTGATCCTGATCGGGGCCAACCCGACGGATGGTCATCCGGTTTTTGCCTCGCGCCTGAAAAAACGTCTGCGTGCCGGGGCCAAACTGATTGTGATCGACCCGCGCCGCATTGATCTGGTCCGCACCCCGCATATCGAGGCCAGCGCCCATCTGCCGTTGCGCCCCGGTACCAATGTCGCGGTTCTGACCGCACTGGCACATGTCATTGTCACCGAAAGCCTGTATGACGAGGCCTTTATCCGCGAACGGTGCGACTGGTCCGAATTTGAAGACTGGGCGACCTTTGTCGCCGACCCGGCCCACAGCCCCGAATCCATTGAAATCCTGTCGGGTGTTCCCGCCGATACCCTGCGCAAGGCCGCCCGCCTGTTTGCCACCGGCGGCAATGGTGCCATTTATTATGGTCTGGGTGTGACGGAACACAGCCAGGGATCAACCACAGTGATGGCAATTGCCAATCTGGCGATGGCGACCGGCAATATTGGCCGTCCGGGCGTCGGGGTCAATCCGCTGCGCGGGCAGAATAATGTACAGGGGGCCTGCGACATGGGGTCCTTCCCCCATGAATTGCCCGGTTATCGCCATATCAGCGACGACGCCACCCGCGATATTTTTGAAAAATTGTGGGGGGTCAAACTGAACGACGAACCGGGATTACGCATTCCCAATATGCTTGATGCCGCCGTCGAAGGCACATTTCGCGGCATTTACATTCAGGGCGAAGACATTTTGCAATCCGACCCGGATACAAAACATGTTGCCGCCGGTCTGGCGGCGATGGAATGCGTTGTTGTTCATGACCTGTTTTTGAATGAAACCGCCAATCACGCCCATGTCTTTCTGCCCGGATCGACCTTTCTGGAAAAAGACGGCACCTTTACCAATGCCGAACGCCGGATCAATCGGGTGCGCCGGGTGATGACGCCCAAAAACGGTTATGCCGACTGGGAAGTCACCCAAAATCTGGCCCGCGCCATGGGACTGGACTGGCAATACAGCCATCCGTCACAAATCATGGATGAAATCGCCGCCACCACACCCAGCTTTGCCGGAGTCAATTACGACCTTCTGGAACGCGAAGGATCGGTGCAATGGCCCTGCAATGACAAGGCCCCGACCGGTACCCCGGTCATGCATCTGGGCGGGTTTGTCCGCGGCAAGGGGCATTTTGTCGTCACCGAATATGTCGCCACCGACGAAAAAACCGGCCCGCGTTTCCCGTTATTGCTGACCACCGGGCGGATTCTCAGCCAGTATAATGTTGGGGCGCAAACCCGCCGCACCGAAAATGTGGCATGGCACCCCGAAGACCTTCTGGAAATTCATCCCCATGACGCCGAACAACGCGGTATCAAGGATGGTGACTGGATCAAACTGGCATCCCGGTCTGGCGATACCAGCCTGCGTGCCCTGATCACCGACCGGGTCGCCCCCGGCGTGGTTTACACCACCTTCCACCATCCCGGCACCCAGGCCAATGTCATCACCACCGATTTTTCGGACTGGGCAACCAATTGCCCGGAATACAAGGTGACAGCGGTTCAGGTTTCGTCATCAAACGGCCCGACCGACTGGCAGATTGAATATGACGAACAGGCCAGACAATCGCGCCGCATCCTGCCGCACCCCGATGCTGCCGAATGACAGGAGTCACCATTCATGTCGCCTGAAAAACTTGTTTACATGGCCAATCAGATTGCCACGTTTTTTAAATCCCAACCCGGCGATGGTGCGATTGACGGGGTCGCCCAACATATCAGCGATTTCTGGGAACCGCGCATGCGTGCGCAGCTTTTTGATCTGATCGCACAAGGCAGGGGTGGTTTTGATCCGATGGTAATCAAAGCCGCCCCGCTGATCCGCAAGGTCAAACAACCCGCATCATGACAAACCGTTCTGCACCCGACATTATTGATGATCGCAATCGCGACCCTGCCCGCGCCGCCCCGGCCGATGCCGGGGATGACGCGGTGATCTTGCAACCCGAAGTCCCGGCAGCCCTGACCTTTAACGGCACATCCCATGCCGTGATGATGGTATCCCCCTATGATCTGGAAGATTTCCTGACCGGCTTTTGCCTGAGCGAGGGCATTATTGATGATGCATCACAGGTGCAGATCAAATCGGTGCGTCAGACCTTGCGCGGCTATGTCCTTGATGCCGATCTTGATCCGATCTGTGCCGACCGGTTATCGGACCGGCAACGCACACTGGAAGGCCGGTCAGGCTGCGGATTGTGCGGCATTCAATCACTTGAGGCACTGTCGTTGGAGGCGACACGCAAGGTAACGCCGGGTGATATGTCGCAGGATGTCGTACTTCGTGCCATTGATGCCCTGCCGGAATTCCAGAAACGCAACCGCGACAGCGGTGGTTTGTTGCATGCCAGCGCCTTTGCCAATGCCGGGGGCGATATCATTCTGGCGCGGGAGGATATCGGGCGGCATAATGCGCTGGACAAGGTTCTGGGCGCACTGGCCCGTGACACTATCGCCACCGATGGTGGCTTTATCCTGATGACCAGCCGCTGTTCCTATGAAATCGTCACCAAAACCGTACAATGTGGTATTGGCGGGCTTGTCACCCTGTCTGGTCCCACCCTGACGGCGGTCAATCTGGCACGGCAGGCCGGTTTGACCCTGATCTGTCGGGAACGGCGCGGGCGATTTCGCCGCTTTTCCTGACGGGTCGGTTTATGGTGTCCGCAATGTCGCCCCGGCACGTTCGATCTGCCCGATGTGATTTTCGGCGATGTCATTGTCGCAACATACAATGTCAAAATCATCCAGTTGCCCGAACAATACCGGCTTGATGCTGTCAAACTTTGTTGAATCAACCACCAGAACCTTGGTCATCGCCCGCGACAGGGCAAGCTGTTTGATATCGACCTCGTGAAAGTTTGAACAACTCACCCCCCGTTCATCATGCACGCCCCCCGCCGATAAAAAGGCGGTATTGATCGCCATGCCGCGCAGGGTTTCCAATGCTGCCGGGCCGGAAAACGATGCTGACGATACTTCATACAACCCACCCAGCATGATCACCCGCGTACCCGGTTTTTTGCAGACAATTTCGGCAACATTCATCGAATAACAGATCACCGTAATATCGCTGTTGGCCGGAAGCAGGCTGGCAAGATAGGGGATGGTGGTGCCGCAATCGAGAAACACGGTTTCCCCCGGACGGATCAGTCCAATCGCGGCCTGACTGGCGGCCTGCTTCAAATCCGAATGCGCCGCCCGTTCACGGTCCAGAATATATCCCATCCCACCCGGCGTTTTGCGGGCCGGGCTGATATAGCCCCCCAAAAAAGTGAACCGGTCTTCGCTGGCCGCAATATCCCGCCGCACCGTCATTTCCGAAACATCCAGACATTCGGCTGCATCCTTTAACCGTAAAAAACCATGGGTTTCCAACAGACCCATGATGCGGTCAAGGCGGCTCTCCCTTTTTTTGGACATCACATTTCCCTGCCTTGTGTCGGCCTGCATTCTGATTTTTCTCCGACCTTTGTGCCAAGAATACATGTATTCCCGGTCGCAAGACGCATCATTGTTTCCGCGCCGGTCTTATCCTTTGGTGGGACACACCATCGCACGACCACCTTGTTGTCGCTTTATCGATGTTTTCATCTTGACCTGCCAAGGATAAAATGAAATTATTCTGTCATAAAATGTTACAAAAATAACAAATCAGGGCAATAACACATCCCTGAGCAGGAGGAAACCATATGTCACAATCGGCAACATCCCTGACCCCGTCCGATCTGGCACAGTATATCGATCATACGATTTTGCGCCCCGACGCCACCCCGGCCGATATAAGCCGCCTGTGCAATGAAGCGGCTCGATACAAATTCAAGGCGGTTTGCGTCAATCCGATTTTCATCCCCCAAATCGTTTCCGATCTTGCCGGAACCGGCGTTGCCGCCTGTTCGGTAATTTGTTTTCCCTTTGGTGCCACATCGACCGCGATGAAAGTGGCCGAAGCCGAATGGGTCGTGAAACAGGGGGCGCACGAAGTCGATATGGTCATTCCGGTCGGTCTGTTAAAAGCCGGGCAATTTGACGCCGTGCGCGATGATATCGCCGCCGTCAAGGTCGCCTGTGGCGATGCGATTTTAAAGGTCATCCTTGAAACCGCCCTGCTGACCGACGATGAAAAAGTCATCGCCTGCACCCTGTCCAAAGAAGCCGGGGCGGATTTTGTCAAAACATCCACCGGCTTTGCCAGCAGCGGTGCCACCGTCGCCGACATCGCCCTGATGCGCAAAACGGTTGGCGAGACGATGGGCGTCAAGGCTTCGGGCGGTGTCCGCACAACCGAAGATGCCTTGCGGATGATCAATGCCGGTGCATCGCGCATTGGCGCCAGTGCAAGCATTTCGATCATCGGACAATAATCAAGGACGACTGACTGCAATTGCGGTCCTGCCACTCAATGGATATGCCCCAAAACATCCGGCGGACGACAGGAAAACCCGGCAACGACAAGACCGGGCGCATCGATACCATTCATGGGAAAACAACTCCAAGGAGATAAAAATGAACAAGCTTTTTACGTCGCTTGTTGTGGCCGGTTCGCTTGTATCGGGTGCAGCACTGGCCGAAAGCCCTGTGGCAACCCCCGATCTGATCACCACCATGACATCGGATGCCACCGGCAAGGAATATTCGATTGCCACCGTGATCAAGGTTGACGGCATTGCGTGGTTTGACCGCATGCGCGAAGGCGTTGAACAGTTTGGCGAAGATTCCGGCCATGACACATGGATGGTCGGACCAAGCCAGGCCGACGCCGCCGCCCAGGTTCAACTGATCGAAAACCTGATCGCGCAGGGTGTTGACGCCATTAACATCGTGCCGTTTTCGGTCGAAGCCGTGGAACCTGTCCTGAAAAAGGCCCGTGACCGTGGCATCATCGTGATTGCCCACGAAGCATCCAACATCCAGAATGCCGACTATATCCTTGAGGCTTTCGACAATCACGCCTACGGCGCGAAACTGATGGAAGTTCTGGGCGGCTATATGGGTGGTGAAGGCCAGTATGCCGCAACCGTCGGCAGCCTGACCTCGAAATCCCAGAACGAATGGATTGATGGCGCGGTTGCCTATCAAAAAGAAAACTTCCCGAAAATGGAACTGGTTGGCCAGCGTCTTGAAACCTATGACGATGCCAATACCGACTATAACAAACTCAAGGAAACCCTGACGACCTATCCGGACCTGAAAGGTATCGTCGGCGGACCGATGCCGACTTCGGCCGGGGCCGGTCGTCTGATTTCCGAACGCGGCATGAAGGACAAACTGTTCTTTGCAGGCACCGGTTTGGTATCGGTTGCCGGTGAATATATCGCCAATGGCGACATCCAGTATATCCAGTTCTGGGACCCGGCCGTTGCCGGATATGCCATGAACATGCTGGCCGTCATGGCGCTGGACGGCAAGGCCGACCAGATCAAGGCCGGTCTTGACCTTGGCCTGCCGGGCTATACCGACCTCAGCACCCCCGAAGGTGGCAACACCAATCTGGTCTATGGTCAGGGCTGGGTCGGTGTGACCCAGGAAAACATGGACAAGTACGACTTCTAAATCGGCTTGCAGTATCGGGGCGCTGGTAAAACCGGCGCCCCTTCTGTATAGCCATCGCTGTCTTCTCATCCCAGCTGACGGGCTTGTCATGTCTGACTCATTTATCGAACTTCGCAACGTCCGGAAGGAATTTTCCGGCATGGTTGCCCTCAACGATGTTTCCCTGAATATCCGCAAAGGCGAAATTCATTGCCTTGCCGGTGAAAACGGATCGGGGAAATCGACGCTGATCAAGGTGATGTCCGGTGTTTACCAGCCTGATGGCGGTGACATTTGGATTGATGGCAAACCGGTTGGAAAACTGTCGCCCATCGGGTCCATCGATCACGGCGTTCAGGTGATCTATCAGGATTTCTCGCTGTTTGGGAACCTGACGGTTGCCGAAAACCTTGCGATGAATGTTCAGTTGCGTGAAAAAAAGAAAATCCTGAACTGGCGGCGCGTCCGCGAAATTGCGACCGAGGCGGTGAACCGCCTTGGCGTTGAACTTGACCTTGATACCGACGTTGAAAAACTGTCCACCGCAGGCAAGCAGCTGGTGGCGATTGCCCGTGCTTTGATGTCCGATGCCCGCCTGATCATTATGGACGAACCGACCACCGCCCTGACCGGCAAGGAAGTTGAAACCCTGTTTCGCATCGTGCGCGACATTCAGGCCCGTGGCATTGCCATTTTGTTTGTCAGCCACAAAATGCGTGAAATGCTGGAAATCAGCGAACGCATCACCGTGATCCGCAATGGCAACAAGGTGGCCGAAGGCCCGACCGGCGATTTTGACGAAGCCCTGATCACCCGCCATATGACCGGTGCCGACATTATCAGCGAACCCTATGTCTGGACCGCGCCCAATACGGCAACCACCCCGCCCCGCATCGAAGCCCGTGGCCTGACCGTGCCGGGGCATTTTGACCCTGTCGATCTGAAAATCCATGCCGGTGAAATCGTCGGCCTGTCCGGTCTTTTGGGATCGGGGCGAACGGAACTGGCACTAGCACTGTTTGGGATGTTGCCCGGTTATCAGGGCAAAATCCTGATTGACGGTGTGGAAAAGAAACTGGCGACACCACAGGATGCCATTGCCGCCGGGGTCGCCTATGTCCCCGAAGACCGGCTGAGCGAAGGCCTGTTCCTGACCCAGGGCATTGACCGGAACATGCTGTCAACATCCTATGAACGGCTGGCCCCGTCGATGGTCATTGACCGCGACCGCGCCGATATGCTGGTCGATAAAATGATTGCCGAAATGCAGATCGCCACGACATCGGGCAAGAAAATGGTTCGGGAATTGTCGGGCGGCAACCAGCAACGTGTCGTTCTGGCCCGCTGGCTTTTGACCAATCCCCGAATTTTGATCCTGAATGGCCCAACCGTCGGCGTTGATGTTGGTTCCAAGGCTGAAATTCACCGAATAATTCGCGAACTTGCCGTTCAGCAGGGATTGGCGGTTCTGATGATTTCCGATGACGTGCCGGAACTGATCCAGAATTGTAACCGCATCATCATGATGCATCGCGGCCGTTTTGTGGATGAAAAACCCTGCGCCGATACATCCGACAACCAGATCAGCACCATGCTGAGGACACTCAAATGACAGGGAATAAGATGGCCTGGCTTCGCAAATCAGAAGTGGTCATCGCGGGCATCCTGTTGCTCGCCATGATCCTTATCGGATTGGTCAATCCGGCATTCTGGCAAATGGATAATCTGTTTGGCCTGTTGCGCAGCAATGTGATCATCGGGATCATGGCGCTCGGCGTTCTTCTGGTCATGATTTCCGGCGGGATTGACGTATCCTTTCCCGCCTTTGCCGTTGCCGCAATGTATCTGACCATCAAGGGCATGCTGTATTTCGATTATAACGGCGTGTTTTTACCCTTTGTCGCGGCGGCAACGATGGGTGCCCTTCTGGGGTCTCTCAATGCGTTTTTTGTTTATAAATTCCGCATGATCCCGCTGATCGTGACACTGGGCACCGCCAGCATGGTGCGCGGCTTTCTGCTGGGTGTTGTCGGCACCAGCATCATCAACATCAACAAAATGCCTGATGTCCTGATCGATTTCGCCAAAACCGATGTCATCACCCTGACCAGGGCGGATGGCGGCACATCGGGACTGACGGCAATGGTTGTTGTCTATCTTGTCCTTGCCGCGCTTTTGCATTTTGTCTTGCGCCACACCATGATTGGTCGCGGAGTCTATGCCCTTGGCGGCGATGCCGAGGCGGCAAGCCGGGCCGGATTTGACCTGCGTAAGGTGATTTTCTTTATCTATTGCGTCGCCGGTGCGCTGGCCGGGTTTGCCGGGTTGCTTCACAGCAGCATGATCTGGCTGGCCAATCCGCGTGATTTTGTCGGAATGGAGCTTGATGTAATTGCCGCCGTCGTTCTGGGCGGGGCCTCGATCTTTGGCGGTCGCGGCTCGGTGATTGGCACCATGCTGGGCGTCTTTATGCTGGTGATGGTCAAAAACAGCCTGATCATCATGAAAATTGACACCACATGGCAGCGCGTGGCTGTCGGCGTCATCATTGTGATTGCAACCGCAATCACCGCATGGCGTGACAACCGGGCAAAGGCATAAGGGATCAATCATGAAATTTTCAATGGATTTCCGCCGTCTGATCAATCAGGACAACAATATTGTCCAGTTGATCCTTATGACGATCCTGATTTTTATCGTCATGACCGCACTCAGCCCGGACAAGTTCCTGCGCTATTACAATTTTGAATCCATCACCTATATCTTTCCCGAACTCGGCCTGTTGTCGATTGCCATGATGATCGCAATGCTGACCGGCGGGATTGACCTGTCGGTGATCGGGATTGCCAATCTGTCAGGCATTCTGGCCGGTATTTTGTTCAAGAAATTTGCCGACGAAGCCGGGGTCGCCGATACCGGCCTGTCGGTGGTGATGCTGGGCGCGATTGTCGCACTGGGTACCGGGATTGTCGCCGGGGCGCTGAACGGATTTTTGATTACCAGGGTGCGGATCACGCCCATTCTGGCAACCCTTGGCACCGGTCAGGTCTTTACCGGGCTGGCGATTGTGCTGACCGGCGGCCCGGCGATTGTCGGCTTTCCCGATGCTTGGGCCTTTATCGGCAATGGCAAGATTTTCGGGGTGGCGACCCCGCTGGTACTGTTTGTGGTGATTGCATCCCTGATTGCCTTCATCCTGACACGCACCACATTTGGCATGAATCTGATGCTGATTGGCACCAATCCCAAGGCCGCCCTGTTTGCCGGTTTGAAACGCGAAAAAATGGTGATTTACAGCTATATGATGACCGGCGTTCTGGCATCGGTGGCCGGGATCATCCTGTCGGGGCGGACCAATGCCGCGAAATCCGACTATGGTACGTCCTATCTGCTTCAGGCGGTGTTGATTGCGGTTCTGGGCGGCACCAATCCGGCCGGGGGGCGCGGCACGGTTCTGGGCATTTCGATTGCCGTCATCGCCCTGATGCTGCTGTCCAGCGGCTTTCAGATTCTCCGTTTTTCCAATCATCTGATTGATTTCATCTGGGGTGCGTTTTTGTTGCTGGTAATTGCCCTGAATGCGTACAAGGGTCGTTCCCGCTAGGCGAGACACAGGAAAAGCCGATGTCCACAATCTTTCATTTGCGCGACACTTTCTTTGGCGAGGCGGAACGGCTTGTTGCTGAAAGCCACGGCATAACCGCCCGGCTGTTTTGCTATGACACCGGCATCGCCGCCTTGCGGCTGGGCAATCGTCGTGGTCATCTGGTTGTGCTGCCCTTTTTCGGGCAGATGATCTGGGATGCGGTTTTTCATGGTGTCGATCTGACCATGAGTAACATGTTCAGCGCCCCGCGCCCGGCCGAGAGCATTGTCGGCACCTATGGCTGTTTTGCCTTTCATTCAGGGTTGCTGCGCAATGGCTGCCCCGGCCCCGATGACAGTCACCCGCTGCATGGGGAAATGCCCTGCGCCAAAATGGACAGTGCGGGACTTGAAATCGGCGAGGATGCCGATGGCCCCTATATGGCGGTAATCGGGTCTTGTGAATATGTCATGGGCTTTGGCAACCATTACATCGCCCGCCCGCGCGTGGTTTTGCGCCCCGACACCGCCCTGTTTGACATTGGCATGTCGGTTGAAAACCTGTCGGGTGCGGATATGGACCTGATGTATATGTGCCATGTCAATTTCGCCTTTTACGAAGGCGCACGGATCATTCAGCCCGCCCCCTTTACGCCCGATGCCACCGTGGTCCGGACCAAAGTCCCCGCCCATGTGCCGCGCAATCCCGATTACGATGCCTTGCTGGTAAGTCTGGCTGCCGATCCCTCGGTGATGGAGGTGATGAAAGACCCCCTGCGCTATGACCCGGAACAGGTTTTTTACATTCGCGGCCTCAAAACCGGCCCCGATGGCAAAACCGCCAGTCTGATGAAACGCCGCGAAGGTGACGGTTTTTACATCACCTATGATCCGGTCGATTTCCCCAAAACCGTGCGCTGGGTGATGGTCAACAGCGATCAGAAAGTCTGCGCCTTTGCCCTGCCCGCAACGGCGGAGCCGGAAGGCTATCTGGCCGAAAAGGCCAAGGGCAATGTGCAGGTTCTAAAAGGTGGCGAACAGCGGCATTTTTCGGTACGGCTGGGATATCTGCCGCCCGATGATGCAAATCTGGCCGAACGCACCATAAAAGCATTTTAAAAGAACGGAGGAATTGATGGCCGGTAAAATCGCCATTGTTGGCAGCAATATGGTTGACCTGATCACCTATACGGACCGGATGCCGGTCCCCGGTGAAACCATCGAGGCACCGCGCTTTGAAATGGGATGTGGTGGCAAAGGAGCCAATCAGGCGATTGCGGCGGCCCGCCTGGGCGCCGATGTCATGATGGTGACCAAGGTCGGCGATGACATTTTTGCCGACAATACCATCCGCAATTTTGAAACTTCGGGCATTGATACCCGCTTTGTCGACCGCGTACCGGGCACTTCCAGCGGCGTTGCCCCGATTTTTGTCGAACCGTCGGGTGAAAACAGCATCCTGATCATCAAGGGGGCGAATGCCACCCTGTCCCCGGCCGATGTGGACCGGGCGGCCGATGCGCTCAGGGAATGTGATCTGATCGTCATGCAGCAGGAAATCCCGCTGGAAACAATCTATCACACCATTGCCTTTGGGGCGCGCCATGGGATTGAAACCCTGTTTAACCCCGCACCGGCCGATCCGAACCTTGATACGCGCAAGATCGAAACGGTGACTTTTCTGGTGCCCAATCAAACCGAACTGGCAACGATCACCGGCCAGAAAGTTGAAAACGATACCGATGCCGAACATGCCGCCCGTGGCCTGATCGCACGCGGCATTCGCACCGTGATTGTCACCCTTGGCGCACGCGGGGCATTGCTGGTCACCGCTAACGAACCCACCCGCAAGATTGAACCGGTCCGGGTCACACCGGTTGATACGACCGGGGCCGGCGATGCCTTTATCGGCAGCTTTGCCCGCTATTACGTTGAAAATCATGACCTTGACGCCGCCCTGCATATGGCGGTGCGCTATGCCGCCGACAGCATCACCCGCCCCGGCACCCAGAAATCCTATGCCTCAAAGACCGAATTCGAGGCTTTCTGTGCGAAAATCGCCGGGTAACAATCCGGTATCACAGTGGCAAAAACCGGTCAGATGCCTTTTCTGGCCGGTATCTTCAAGGAATGTCGGCACCAACACCAAGTCGCATTGCCCCCACATCTCGCACAACAACCTTACCGTGACGGTACAATCGCCTGCGCGGTTTCCACAATCAGCGGCACGATTTCCTGTTCGGCCTTTTCCATGGTCCAGCGGATTGCGGGCAACGAACAGTGAATGGCCCCAATCGGGGTTCCTTCAATCGAACAGATCGGCGCGGCAACGTTGATTTCATCGGGCAAAATTTCTTTTTGGGTCAGGCAGTAACCCTTTTCGCGTGCCATCAGGATATTTTCCAGAATCGCCCCGCGATCCATCGTGGTTTTGCCGGTATATTTTTTAAGTGGCCAGTCCTGAACACAGGCCCGGATCATGGCTTCGGACTGGCGGCTCAGAATCACCCGACCAGATGACGCATTCAGGGCAGGCACCCGCCGACCGATCACCGATGCCGCAAAACTGGTCCGGTAATTGGGCATCCGGATTACATACATGATGTCGGTTTCCAGCGGCTTGGCCATATTGATGGTTTGCTGGGTCTGGTTGCTCAGTTCAATCAGGCGGGGCATCGCCAATTGCACCAAATTATCCGACCAAAGATAGCTATAGGCCATCTCAAGATATTTCAGGGACGGTCGATACCGCCGGGTTTCCGGGTTTTTATCGAGATAGCCCAGTTGATGCAGCGTATTGACGAATCGCTGCGCTGCACTTTTTTCCAGCCCGGTTTCGCGCACAATTTCGGATAATCCCAGTTCGGAACGATCCTCGGAAAAAACAGACAAAATACGCATCCCCTTTTCAAGGGATGCCACATAAAGCGTGTCCTGACGCTGATTTTCGGTCTTTTTCATGTCGTAAACGTTCCCTCGTTTTCGCGTTCCGGATGAATTTGTTGATTGACTCTCCGGTTTTGTCTTCCTATCGTTTATCGATATACAGTAAACTGTATTATAATACAATACTAAGTGTCACTGGCATAAATGCCAGACAAAACACAAAATGTCATGGAGGCATTAATGAAAAAGCTGCTTGCGGGGGCGAGTATCATCGCCCTGACCATGGTTGCTGCCGGTTCCGCATGGGCTGGCAAGGCCGACGACACCTTGAAAATCGCCTTTAACAAGGAACTTGAAAGCGTCGACAGTTTTTACAACTCGGCGCGCGAAGGCGTGATCATGCAGCACAATGTCTGGGACGGGCTGCTGTATCGCGATCCTTATAACGGCGAATACAAGGGCAATCTTGCCACCGAATGGGAATGGATCGACGATGTCACGCTGGAACTTGTCCTGCGTGAGGGTGTCACCTTCCATAACGGTGAAGAATTTGACGCCGATGACGTCGTTTATACCGTCAACTGGGTCGTCGATGAAAAGAACGGCGTCAAGACCCAGCGCAATGTCAACTGGATGAAAAGTGCGGAAAAGATCGACAAATACAAGGTCCGCATTCACCTGAAGGCACCCTTCCCGGCCGCCATCGAATATCTCGCCGGGCCGGTATCGATTTACCCCAACGAATATTACGCCAAGGTCGGCCCGTCCGGCATGGGTGTTGAACCGGTCGGCACCGGCCCGTACAAGGTGGTAAAGGTCGAACCGGGCAAGCGTTTCGTTCTGGAAAAATTCGATAATTATCACAAGGACAGCCCCAAGGGGCAGCCGACCATCGGTAATCTTGATATCCGCACCATCCCTGATTTCAATACCCAGGCGGCCGAACTGTTTGGCGGCGGGCTGGACTGGATTTGGGAAGTTCCGGCCGATCAGGCGGAAAAAATGACCGCAATGGACCGCTTTACCGTCGCCAATGAAAGCACCATGCGAATCGGCTATCTGGATATGGATGCCGCAGGACTGACCGGCACCGAAAACAATCCGATGATGGATGTCCGCGTGCGTCAGGCAATTTACCACGCGATTGACCGTCAGGCGATCGTCGATGCATTGCTCAAGGGTAAATCCCGCATTGTCAATTCGGCCTGCTTTCCATCCCAGTTTGGCTGCACCGAAGACGTAACGTCCTATGACTATGACCCGGAAAAGGCCAAGGCACTGTTGGCCGAAGCCGGATATCCGGATGGTTTCGAGACAGATTTTTATGCCTATCGCGAACGCGATTATGCCGAAGCAATGATGAATTATCTCAATGCCGTCGGCATCAAGACCAACTTGCGGTTTTTGCAATACTCCGCCTTGCGCGAACAGCGCATGAAGAGTGGAACGCCCATTTCGTTCCAGACTTGGGGGTCCTATTCGATCAATGATGCCTCGGCCTTCACCAGCGAGTTTTTCAAATTCGGGTCCCTTGATCTTGCCCGTGATGAAGAGGTCAGAGACTGGCTGGATGTTGCCGACAGTTCGGTCGACCCCGAAACCCGCAAGGAATTCTATGCCAAAGCCCTGAAAAAGATCGCCGATCAGGCCTATTGGGTGCCGCTGTTTTCCTACAACTCCAACTACATCTTTACCAAGGATCTGGAATACAAGCCCGCCATGGATGACATCCCGCGGTTCTTCCAGATGAGCTGGAAATAATTTTCCAAAAACGGGGTAACGAACGGTGTTGGTTTTTACACTTAAAAAGCTGGGGCTTGCCTTATTGGTCGCCCTTGCCGTCTCCATGCTGAGTTTCGCCTTGCTGTATCTTTCCGGTGACCCTGCGGCGGCAATTGCCGGGGAAACCGCGTCGGATTCAGATATCGAGGCCATCCGCATATTTTATGGTTTTGACCGGCCCCTGCTTGTCCAGTATGGCGAGTGGCTGTTCAATGCAGTGCGCGGTGATTTCGGGCAAAGTTATTATTTTCAATTGCCCGTCGGACAACTCATAGCAGACCGACTCTCCGTCACGATGATACTCGGGGTGTGCGGCATTACCTTTGCCCTGCTGACCGCAGTGCCGCTGGGTGTTGCCGCCGCCGTTCGTCCCAACAGCCTGATTGACCGGGTGGCTCTTTTCATCTCGGTCATGGGACAGGCCATGCCCAGTTTCTGGTTTGGCCTCGTCCTGATTGTGATTTTCAGCATCCAGTTCCAGATCCTGCCACCTTCCGGGTCTGAAAGCTGGCGGCATTTTGTGATGCCGACAATTGTGCTGGGATATTACGCCATGCCCGGCATCATGCGGCTGACACGTGCCGGGATGCTCGATGTTCTCAGTGCCGATTATATCCGCACCGCCCGCGCCAAGGGTGCCAGCGAAATGCGGGTAATGTTCAAACATGCCCTGCGCAATGCCATCATCCCGGTTGTCAGTCTGGCCGCCGTCCAAATGGGCTTCATGCTGGGCGGATCAATTGTGGTGGAATCAATCTTTGCCCTGCACGGGGCGGGCTATCTGGCATGGGAATCCATCGGGCGTAACGACTTGCCGACAGTGCAGGCGCTGATCCTGATCTTCTCGCTTTTCTATATCGTTTTTACCTTCCTTTCCGATTTGTTGAATGCGTGGCTTGACCCCCGCATGAGGGTGGGCTGACATGGCAAAAACTGTTGAAACTGTGATCCGTGAACTGTCCGGTCCGACACCGGGACAAATTATGCGATCCAAGGTTTTCGGGCATCGCGGCCTGATGATCGGCGGGCTTGTCTTGCTGTTTGTCATTCTGGTTGCAATTTTTGCCCCGTTGCTGGCCCCGCATGATCCCTATCATCAAAATCTGATGATCCGGATGCGCCCGCCGGTCTGGTACGACAAAGGCACATGGGAACATGTTCTGGGCACCGATCATCTGGGCCGGGATTATCTGTCACGGCTGATCTATGGCTCCCGCATTTCGTTGGCGATTGGCCTGATCGCCGCCCTCATATCGGGCTTGATCGGCACCGCAATGGGGATCGCTGCCGGGTATTTCGGTGGCAAGGTCGATATGGTTGTGACCTTTTTGATCAATGTTCGTCTGGCCATGCCGGTCGTTCTGGTTGCCCTGGCCGTTGTCGCGCTGTTTGGCGGTTCGCTTCAGATCGTCATCATGGTTCTCGGTCTGTTATTGTGGGATCGCTTTGCCGTGGTGATGCGGTCTGCAACATTGCAACTGCGATCGATGGAATATGTCACGGCGGCCCGTGCCATCGGATGCTCCACCCGGCGCATCATCTTTAGCGAGATCATGCCCAACATCCTGAACAATCTGATTGTCATCGTCACCCTTGAAATGGCCCATGCCATTTTACTTGAGGCCATCCTGTCCTTTCTGGGGCTGGGTGTTCAGCCGCCAACCCCGTCCTGGGGCCTGATGGTATCCGAAGGCAAGCAGATGCTGCTGTTTGAACCCTGGATGATCACCATTCCCGGCGTTGCCCTGTTTGTTCTGGTGCTGGCGATCAATCTGATGGGCGACGGCCTGCGGGATGTTACCGCCCCTGAAAACCGCAATTAACCAAGGAGAGAGACAGATGGACAATATTCTCTCTGTACGCGGCCTGAAGGTCGATATTCCACTGGCCGCCGGAACCCTGCACGCGGTGCGCGGGATCGATTTTGACCTCGCCCGCGGGGAAACCCTGTGCATTGTTGGCGAGTCCGGAAGCGGCAAATCCCTGACATCCCTTGCCCTGATGGATTTGCTGCCCAAACGCGCCCAACGCACCGCCGATGTGATGGATTTCGCCGGAATTGATTTGCAAAAGGCAAGTAATCGACAGATGCGCAAATTGCGCGGCGACCGGATTTCAATGATCTTTCAGGAACCGATGACCTCGCTCAACCCGTCCTATACCATCGGCGACCAATTGACCGAGGCCCTGTTGCTCCATCGCAATGTTGGCAAGGCAAAAGCACGGGAACGGGCCATCGAATTGCTGGAAAAGGTCGGCATCACGGCCGCAGCCAGCCGTCTTGGCCAATATCCCCATCAACTTTCGGGGGGATTGCGTCAGCGCGTCATGATCGCAATGGCGTTGATGGGCGAACCGGACCTGATCATTGCCGATGAACCGACCACGGCACTGGACGTCACGATTCAGGCCCAAATCCTGCGTCTTCTGGTCGATCTGCAACGTGAAATGAATATGGCGATGATCCTGATCACCCACGATCTGGGCATTGTCGCGCGCGTCGCCGACAAGGTTGCGATCATGTATGCGGGCGAAGTTGTTGAATCGGGATTGTCGCGCGATGTCTTTATCAATCCCCAACATCCCTATACGCGCGGGCTGTTGCGCTGTATCCCGGTTCCGGGTCGGACCAGGCCCGGCGAACATCTGGGATCAATCCCCGGCATTGTGCCGTCCCTGATCGGGGAAAGTGTCGGTTGTGCCTTTCGCGGGCGGTGCGATGTGCCAAACGATGCCTGTGGCGGTGACATTCCCCAACGGTTTGACAAAACCGGCCATTTTTATCGTTGCGTCCATAACAATGCGCAACCGGAGGTCCGGCCATGACCCATGCGGTTCTTGAACTTCAAAACGTCTCCAAAACCTTCACGATCAAACAGGGGTTTTTTGGCAAACGCAAACCTCTCAAGGCGGTAAACGAGGTCAATCTGCGCCTGAACAAAGGCGAGGTTCTGGGGCTGGTCGGGGAATCGGGCTGTGGCAAAAGCACGTTGGCCCGTATTCTGCTTGGCCTTGAAAAACCGACCGAAGGACAGGTTCTGGTCGATGGCGAAGACATCACCAAACATGGGCAATCCTATCTGGCCCGCAAGATTCAGCCGATTTTTCAGGATCCTTATTCATCTCTCAATCCGCGCAAGAATATCGGCGATATCATTTCCCTGCCCTTGCGCGTCCACAAAATCGGCGACAGCCGGGAATGGGAAAAACGCACCACCGAAATCCTTGATTTTGTCGGCCTGCCCAAACGGGTCCTGAACAGTTATCCAAGCCAGCTTTCGGGCGGGCAGCGTCAACGTGTCGCCATAGCGCGCGCCCTGATCATGAAACCGGAAATCGTTATTTGCGATGAACCGACATCGGCCCTTGATGTGTCGGTGCAGTCGCAAATTCTCAATCTTCTGTCGGATTTACGCAATGAGCTGGGCCTGACCTATTTGTTTATCAGCCACAATCTTGCGGTGATCGAACATCTGGCAACCCGGGTCGCGGTGATGTATCTGGGTCGTGTCGTCGAAGAATCCAGCGCCGCATCGCTGTTTGCCGGGCCACAACATCCCTATACCACGGCCCTGCTGGAATCGGTTCTGACCCCCGATCCGGATTTGGGCGTGCCCGAAACCCATCTGGGGGCGGTCTTTCCCAATCCGATTGATCCGCCAACCGGATGCCATTTTCATCCGCGCTGCGCCAAAGTCATGGATGCCTGCCCCAAAACGGCCCCGCCTTCTTTTCAGCAAAACGACCATCGGGTGGAATGCCATCTCTATGCGCCAGGCTAACACCCCCTCAAACCGGTTTTGCCTCTCTTTCCGACATTCTGCAAAGTGACGTTGATGGATAATTTCTCCAATTCCCAGATCACCCGAAAACCTGTGGTGACAAAGGTCAATGGCGGCATTGTTGCGGCCCAGCACAAAGGCGGGGCACAAATTGGTGCTGCCATTCTGGCCGATGGCGGCGATGCCGTGGATGCCGCTATCGCCACCTCCTTTGCCATGGGTGTGCTGGAACCCTGGATGAGTGGCCCGGCCGGGGGCGGGGCGATGATGATTTATCGCGCCAACGAAAACCGCACCTATGCCCTTAATTTCGGCATGCGGTCCCCGGCGGGATTGAACCCGGCGGATTATCCCCTGAGCGGAACCGGCAAGGCCGGGGATTTGTTTCCGTGGTCCCGCGTTGTCGATGACCGCAACCAGTTGGGGGCAACTGCCATTGCCGTCCCCGGCACTGTGGCGGGCATGGAACTGGCCCATGACAAATTTGGCACACGACCGTGGCGCGATCTGATCCTTCCGGCAGCAGGTCTGGCCGACAAAGGCCTTGCCGTTGACTGGTATGCCGCCCTGATCATTGCCTCAAGCACCCGCGAACTGGCGGCTAATCCGGCGGCAGCGGCGGTTTTTCTCGAAGATGGCATCTGGCCGACCATTGCAGGCTGGACGGCCCTTTCGGACAAACGCATCCATCTTGCCGCCATGGCCCAAACCCTGCGCCGTCTGGCCGACAGGGGGCCACGCGAATTTTACGAGGGCGATCTTGCCGCCCAGATGGCTGCCGAGGTTCAGGATGCGGGCGGCTGCCTGTCCCTTGATGACCTTAAATCATACCGTGCAACATGGCAGGACCCGCTGGAAGTCCCCTATCGCGACGGCACCGTATTTGCCGCACCGTCACTGACAGCCGGGGACAATCTGGCTGAATGCCTGACAATGATGGGCCAGCAAACTTTCACCGGAAACCGCCCGACGGCAGAATTTTATCTGGCCTGTATCGATGCCTTGAAACGCACCTATCACCGGCGTCTGGGCACGATGGGCGACATGGATGACAGCCGTGCGCCAACCTGCACCACCCATTTCAGCGTTGTGGACCGGCACGGCAATATGGTTGCCGTCACCCAGACATTGCTGTCGATCTTCGGCTCCAAGGTGGTCCTGCCCGGCAGCGGCCTTTTAATGAATAACGGCATTCTGTGGTTCGATCCCGAACCCGGCAAACCCAATTCGCTGGCACCAAACAAACGGTGCCTGATGAATGTTTGCCCAGCGATTGGACAGATCAGGGATCGGCGCTTTGCCATTGGGGCATCGGGTGGACGCAAGATATTGCCCGCTGTCTTGCAACTGACCTCTTTCATGATGGATTACAGCATGAGCCTTGAGGATGCCTTTCATCAACCTCGCATCGACAGCAGTGGCGGCGATACCGTGATTGCCGATCAAAACCTGTCGCCCGATATCCTGGCCCGTCTGCGCGACCAGCACCAATGCGTGACCACACGCCGCACTGTTTTCCCTTATGCCTTTGCCTGTCCGGCCGGGGTCGAACGCCGGGGCAATACCAATCAGGGCGCCACCGAAATCATGTCGCCCTGGGGCGATGCCATCGCCGAAAACACACAGGAAGAAACGCAATGACAACGCGCGCCAAAACAATTGATACCATCACCCGTTATTTTGATGATGGCAGCTTTCTGGACGAATTGACCCGTCTGGTTGAAATCCCGACCGAAAGCCAGAAGCCCGAACGCATCACCGAACTGTACCGGTATCTCGATGAACAAATGATCCCGCTTCTGTCCGGGATGGCATTTTCAACCCGCGTCATGGAAAATCCCAAAACCGGCTTTGGCCCGTTCCTGTTTGCTGAACGCCACGAAGACAGCACCTTTCCGACAATTCTGATCTATGGGCATGGCGATGTCATTCATGCCCAGCAGGGTCAATGGCGCGATGGTCTGGATCCCTTTAAAATTACCGTCGAAGGCGACCGGATTTATGGCCGCGGCACGGCAGATAACAAGGGGCAACATTGCATCAATCTTGCCGCCCTTCGGGCCGTGCTTCAGGAACGCGGCACGCTGGGATTTAACTGCAAGGTTATTATCGAAACCGGCGAGGAAACCGGTTCTCCCGGTCTCGCCGAATTGTTCACCGAACATCGCGATCTGTTTGCTGCCGATGTTCTGATTGCCTCGGACGGCCCGCGCCTCAGCCCGGAACGCCCGACCCTGTTTATGGGATCACGCGGCGCGATCAATTTTGCCCTGTCGATCAAATATCGTGATGGCGGCCATCATTCCGGCAATTGGGGCGGTTTGCTGCGCGATCCGACCATTGTGCTGGCCCATGCGCTGACCACCATCACGGATCGGCGCGGCCAGATCAAAATCCCCGAATGGCGTCCCGACAGCCTGACACCCGAAGTGCGCGAGGCCTTAAAGGATTGCCCGATCCGCGACAGCGAAAACGGCCCGGCCATCGACCCGGACTGGGGCGAAGAAAGCCTCAGCCTGTCGGAAAAGGTCTATGGCTGGAACAGCTTTGCCGTGCTGGCCACGAAAACCGGCAATGCCGACCGGCCTGTCAATGCGATTGCTCCGGACTCCATCGCCCATTGTCAGTTGCGTTATGTTGTCGGCACCGATCCCGAAGATATCCTGCCCGCCCTGCGCCGTCATCTTGATCATCACGGCTTTACCGATGTCGAGATCATCCCGGCAGACAAGGGCTTTTTCCGCGCCACCCGCCTGGATCCCGATCACCCGTGGGTTGAATGGGCGAAAAATTCAATCATCACGACCACCGGCCTGCGCCCGGCAGTTCTGCCCAATCTGGGCGGATCCCTGCCCAACGAAACCTTTGCCTATATCCTTGGCATGCCGACCGTGTGGATCCCGCATTCCTATGCCGCCTGCTCGCAACACGCCCCCAACGAACATATCCTCAAAAGCCTGAGCCGCGAGGCACTTCAAATCATGGCCGGGATATTCTGGGATTTGGGCGTGAATGCGCCGGGACGGTAAACAGGTGTACTGACCGGAGCCCCAAACAAAAACCCTGCCACCGATGAAGTGACAGGGTTTTTATTGGTTGCGGGGGCAGGATTAGGTCTCCCTTCGGTCGCCCAGCTCCGCCCTATGGGCTCCGCAAAGAACCTTGGCAAACAGGCATTGGCCTGTTTGCGATCTTCCCATCCATCTGCACCCGGCAAACGAACAATAAAAAAGCCCGCCACGAGGGCGAGCTTTTTGATGTTGGTTGCGGGGGCGTTCGCCCAAAAGATTTTAAGACCTGCGAGTTAGGGATATATCCCTAAAGAAAACTTTCACTCGCAATGCGATGCAACCCTAAACCGCTCTTCCTTGTCAAGTCGTTAATGACCTGATGGGGTTTTAGATGGTCGCCATTTGGGGGCAGGCAAAAATCGAATTCATCGCCTTGCGCGGTGAGATTTTTGATGAGCATGGGAAAGGTAAATCCAGACATCGGATTTACCACGATCTGCGCGTGGCGGGTCGCATAACCATGTCCAAGCGATCATTCTATTTCTGGTTCAACACCCTGTTGTCCAGCCCCTCCTCCATCTCTCTCCCGAAATCCGTCCTAAAAGCATCGAAACAGGTGACTGCACCCGTTTCGTCTTTGCCCAGGCGTATGCCCTCACCCAGCGGGCCATCAAACTCATCAACAATTGAAGGTCGCATGACGCCAGTTTCCTTAGAGTTCTGGGACGACGACACGCAACCGAATGAGGCCGAACAATGACCAGAGTGGTTATGTCCTGCGGCAACGATCCTCCCCTCTTCCCGGGCAATCACAGTCAGGTTTCAGGCGATAAGGACAGAAAACCAGAGGGGAAATTCATGAAGCATATTTGTCGCGCACCAGTTCTGCCATTGGAGGTCGAATGAGCTGGCAGGGCGATTATCTGACCTTCCACCGTCGTATCCAGGAGCAGCGCAAGGCACTTGGATTGGCGCAGCCAAAGGCTGCCGCCATTGTTGGCGTGTCCGAACGAACCTATCGCAATTTTGAAAATGGCGTCGGTGATCTGGATGCCGCAAAGCTATTCAAACTCGCCAACGAGCTTGGCATCAAAATCATCATTTCAGACGGAGTTATCGCCGATGGCGTTGATTAACATCACCTTGCAGGGCAAAGGCGGCGTTGGGAAATCATTCATCAACAGCCTGTTGATGCAATATTACCATCAAAAAAACATTGAAGCACACGGGTTCGATACCGACCCGGTGAATCAGACCCTTGCAGGTTACAAGGCATTCCCGGTCAAGGTCGTCATTCTTGGCGAGCGCGAAGATGAAATCAATCCACGATTTTTCGATGATCTGATCGAAGACCTTGTCGCACTGCCAGAAAACGCGGTCGCAAACATCGACAACGGATCAAGCACGTTCCTTCCGTTACTGTCTTACCTGCTTGAATCACAAGTGCTTACGATGTTGCGTGAATCAGGTCATGACGTGCGACTGCATTGCGTACTTGTCGGCGGCCAAGCCCTTGATGACACCATGCGCGGGCTTGCCGAAGTTCTTGTTCACCTGCCCGATATCCCTGTTGTCGTGTGGATCAATGAATTCGTTTATGGCCGGGTTGCGAGAACCCGACCCGGCGCAGAGCCGGAAGGCTTTGAACAATCGGCGCTCTACAAGAAAAACAGTGCCCGATTTCATAGCCTTGTTCGACTTCCGGCAGTGCGTCAGTCCACTTATGGCCATGACATTGCCCAGATGACTCAAGCGCGTCTGACGTTCGACGAAGCGATCAGATCTGAACATTTCAAGGTCATGGCAAAACAGCGCCTGAAAACGACATGGCGCACGCTCTTCAATATCATGGAAGAGGCGATGTTGTGATGTCTTCTCTCGACGACATGCCGCCACTTCCAGACAGCATCGACACGTCCGATGAACTGCGCACTTTCTTGTGGAAAAAACATGAGGTTTCGGTCGGCAAAGATGATCCGATCCTGCTTGTTTTCACAATGTTGCGCATCGCTCTCGATCAGCAAGAAAAGCTGAATGAACGCACACGCCGGGATACCGAAAAAGCTGTTCAGGCTGCGGCGGACGGTTTCACCCGCGACGTAAATGTTTCGATCCAGACCTTCAAGAATGAAGCCATCGGCGATGTGGTGCGCGAACGTGTCGAAGCCATGAACGAGGCCGCGAGACAGGCCGACCGTGCGACGGCCAACTTCAAAAAATCCCTATTCGCTCTGGGAATCCTGACCGCCGTGAACTTGCTCGCCGCGTTCTTCACGCTCGGCGTGCTGTTCATAACCATCCGATAGCACCAGTCCCAAAATTGAAAAACGACGAGGAAAAAATGAAGACCAAACATCTTTTAACGATAGCGGCCCTTGCGGCGATTGCCACGATTGCCATCACCGATCCGGCACTTGCTCAGGGCATAGACCTTGGAGGCAGTTCCGGTGACACCAAATGGTACAGCTTCATTGTCGAGGGCCTTAAACTGATTTCAGAAGGTGGCGGAGCGATTATCGTCGTTCTTCTTGGCCTCGGATTGTGTGTCTGGGGGGGCTGGGGAGCTGTCACCGGTAGGCTTGATGCACAACAGGCACTGACCAGGGTTATTGGCGGGATTATTGGTGTGGCATCCCCGACGATTGCCGAACAAATGCTTTCCTTCATCAGCTAACAGGAGCGTGAGATGAAGGCGGCAAGTGTAGTGCAGGTTCACATTCAGCATGAAATGACATTGGCCGGTTTGCCAATGAGGTTGATTGTGCTGGTCGTGATTGGCGGGGCGCTGGCGCTCCTTATTCCGCTTTTACTGCGGTCATTGGCAATTGCCATTCCAAGCGGTGTCATTGGCATCGCCGGTAGCTGGTTCATATTGCTCGGCAGATATCGCAAAAACCCCTTTTACGACAAGGAACTGATGCTTGCGCCGCGCTTCTGGACGAAGCGTCGGGGGACGAACAGCATCCTTTCAACAGGAGGATGTCGCAAATGATCTGGACCGAAGTTGTCGCAACAGGTCTCGTTTCTCTCATGGGGGCCGGTCTTGTCATCCCGGCAAGCCGTAAATTCATGCTCGGCGATCTGAAACGGGACTGGCTGCAAGACGAACTTGAACTGGTTTGCATCGATCACAACGATGCCGTGACCGGTCGAAATAAAGACGGTTCGCTCTTCCGTGTCTGGCACATCGAAGGCACGAGTTACGATGCCCGGGTCGATGCTGAACAACATACCATGATGCTTGGGCGATCCGATTTGTTCTCAGATCTTGGCAAAGCCGGATTGTCACATCGCCTTATCAGCGTAAAGCGAAGACGCTTTATCGACAGTCATGCTGCATGGCCGAATTCTGTACTTGATGAAATCGGCAAGGCCGAAGCTGGCCGCTTTAAATCCAGTTATTTTATCGACTGGTATCTGGTGCTGACAGGCACGGATATGCAGGCTCTGGCCGACGCCGATGACAAGATTCAGGCAACAATGTCGGCCTATCGTCCCGTCTTGCTTCAAAAGCCCGAGGCCGAAGATGAACCTTGTTTGTTGACCGGTTTCCTGAACGGTCTGGTCAGTGGCGACTATCGCCGTGACCTTCGGGCGTCCAGTCGCAATCTGTCGGGCTGCCTGCCTGCTTCAGATATCGCTTTTGACAAAATAAGCGGCACTATAACAACTCATGTGCCGCGACAGCATGTTCAGAAAATCATAACTGTCACCCACTGGCCTGAAGTTCTGACGGCGCAATTCCTGAGCGAAATCATGGCCCTTGAGGGGGACATGGAAATCAGCCATGTCTGCGAACCTTGGGGGCGGGAACAGGCATCCATTTTCTTCGCCCGACGCCTGCAATCTGAAATTGGCAAATTTTTTGGAAACCCTGCGGCGGCGAAGGAAACGCAGGCCATAATTTCACTGTTGAAGGAGAACCACACCTCTCTCTTTGCAACGCAATTTTGCATCATTCCCCGTGCAGAAAACGAAGAAGCTCTCGACGCACTCATTCGCGAAATCTGCATTATCCTTGGTGATCGGCGGATAGGTTATTCCATCCAGACGGCTGGTGCGCCGTCGTGCTGGTTCAACCGCTTGCCCAAACCGACCAAAGGTGGATTATTGCCACCGGGCGGGCGGATGATGGCAAGCCTTGACCTCCGCGACCAGAATATTGCCTCCGTCTGGGCGTTTCCCCACTCCCCCAACGGCCTTGCAGAAAGTCCTCTTGGCCCCGAACCAATCAGGTGGTTTTCCACGCCGTCAGGGCAAAGCTATTCTTTTCAATTCCACGTCGTCAACAAACCGCTATCCCTTGCGAACTTCCTTGTGTTCGCTCCGGCAGGCAGCGGCAAGTCCACCCTGATGATGCATTTGTTGGGCGGGCTTGCGAAATTCAGGAATGTCCGTTCCTACCTCTTTGACTCTCAGGAAGGGTCACGCTTCATGGTGGAAGCGATGGGCGGCATTTACATGGGCTATGACGAACTGGCCCTGAATGCACTGGATGTTGGCGAAGACACGCCTAAAAACCGGGAACGCATCCGGTTTATTCTTAAGTCCCTTGCCGCTATCGATCTTGATAGCGACGATATGAAGGCACTCGACAAGGCGGTTGAACTGGCGTTCACACTTAACCCGCCAGACCGGACCTTAAGTGCAATTTACCCTTATGCTTTTGCCCGCCGGTCCAATTTGCGCGACGCATACGCGCAATGGGTGGTTGACGACAAGGGTAACAAGGGCATTCGCAGCCATATCTTTAATTCGCCTCATGACAGCCTGTCCGGAATGTTGAGCCAATCACATATGGTTGGCATCAACATGAACCAGGCACTGGCCGACCCCAGTTTGGGTGCGCCAATTGTGGCGCATATTTCCGAAGCAATTTTCCATTCCGCTACCGAAATCGCGAAAGCGGCAGGGGAAGGCCGGGGTGGTTTTATCATCACTATCGAAGAAGCGGCGCGTTTGCGTCAAAACCCGGGCTTCCGGGATTTGAGCAGCGTGATGTATCGCGAATACCGCAAACTTGGCGGTGTGGTCGGCATGGTGTTTCAGGATCCTGCCGCCCTGACAAAATCCGAGGGCTATGAAGCCATCATTGAGAACACCGCCACCTTTATCTTTTTTCCGAACTCGAAAGTGACGGAAGAAAGCCTGATCCCCTTCAATCTCAATGAAGAACAGATTCAGTTCATTCGGGGCCGTACCCGGAGCCGCAAAAAGAACGACAGACGTGTTCTGATCATCAAGCGCGACGAAACCAGCGGGTACGAGGAAAGCGTCATCCTTGATGTCGATCTGACGCCGCTTGGCAATTCAGCCCGGTTTTACAAGAGCGGGCCGGGTGCAAACAACCATCTTGCGCAACTCAAACAGAAGTGGGGCCCGGAATGGACAAACCACATCTGAAAAGGCGCGGTCTGAAAACCCTTCTGCTGGCCGGGGCATTGATTTTGTCCCCGGTCGCGGCCTTTGCCACCTATCCGGTTTTTGATGCCACATCATTTGTCAAGCTGACGGAGCAGTTCAACAGCCTGCAAAAACAGCTTGATCAGATGATGAAGCAAACTGAAATCCTTGGCAAAATGAGCAAGCTTGCCCAGGACCAGATCGATTCAATCGGCAAGCTTGGCAACATCACCATGCCAATTGTCAATCTCGCCAAATTGGGGATGGCCGTTTCAAAAGATGCCCGCTGCCTGCTGCCCGATCTCTCGGGCCTGATGCCGGGGATCAATCTTGACGAACTTGATTGGGAAAGCATTTGCGCCCGCCGCAGCTTCTATCAGGAAATGCTGTGGTTCGATCCGAATGATCCTGACAGTTGGAAATTCGATGATGGCTCCGCTCCTGAAGACTGGTCCTTTCCTGAAGGCGGAAACTGGGGCGCGAATATCAATGCCGGAGACTGGAAAAACCCGGATGCCTCGCCAGAAGCAGAAATCGCTTACAAAATTGCCCGGGATCGCGCCCGCGAACAGGTTCTGCATCGCCAGAATGTGATCGTCAAAGACGCCATCAATACCGGCCTTTCACAGTCCGATCAGATTATTGATCAGGTTGAGGTCAACGAACAGACTGTCCAGGAACTGGAAGCTGAGGCCGATGCGTCGGAGGATGTGAAAGAACTTCTCGCCGTCCAGAACAAGATTTTGCTGCATCAGAACCGCCAGCAAGTGCAGGCCCAACAGCAACGCGCCCAACTCATTCGCATTCAGGCGGCAACCTTGATGAAGCTGATGCCGCCCGAGGCAACGCTTGATGAAGCATTAGGCAAAATTGACGCTCCCGGTGGCAGCAATAGCGCAGGAGGTGGTGAATGATCCCTCTTTGCGTTTACGGCACTTCACTGAAGGTCCTTGATGATCGTTTCAAGTGCGTCGCGGTCGGCCTGACTGAGCGTATCGCCATGCTTGGCAAGATAGTTCGAGACGACAGCGCGACTTTGTTCGTTCTTCTTGCCACTGCGAATAACACTGTTGGCAAGGATCGTGTCGTATTCCTTCACCTGATCTGGCAAACGCCAGTCGGGCAGATCGTTGCATTCGCCGGTGAAGATATTTGCATTGTAATATCCATGTTCCGCTCCCCACGGATGGACATAAATCCGTGTTTCACAGGCTTTTGCAGACCACTCGTTCCAGGCATCAGCCACCGGGCGATGGCCCGTCCAGCTATCTTGCATCAGGCCAATGATGTTCTTGTAGATGCTGGCCCACAAGTCATATGTGCGGCTCAGGTCGTGGCAGTATTCCATGAGTTCGCGGTCATCCTCACCTTCAAGGGTGAGGTCTTCAATAGTGGTGGCGCTACGCGAAAGCCATTGAGAATCCCAGCGGTTGTAATCTTCATTTTCACTGCATTTCGCATATTCAGCGTCGTACTGCTCGCCTGTTTTCAAATTATTCCAGAACGACACAGCCCGGTCAAAATCGAAAAAATCGTTGTGTTGCGGTGTTCCGCTCATGAACCGCGCTTGTGCTGTTTCGATTTGCAAGAAGGAAAACATAATGGCCAGAAACCCTGAACAAACAATCATAACCGCCCCCTTCTGCGCAACCTGTGATGTCGCGCAGAAATATGTGGAAAAAGCGAAGGATTTCGTGGTTTCGCTGTCCGATGTTCTGTCGGATGGAATGATCAAGGTTTTCATCGCCGTCGTCGCTGTCTGGTTGATGGTGCAGGGTATCAAGATGATACTTGGCCGGGCTGATCTTGCAAGTCTGTGTAGAGAAATATTCTTCGTGATTCTAGCAGGAGGATTGCTCGCAGGCCAGCGTGTAGATCTCGCCGGTGAGGGTTCCGGTCTGGTCATAACCATTTATGACATGGCTATCGGATCGATGACGGCGGCGGCCAGTACCGTGCTGATCGCCGCTGGCAATGTTTCCGGCACCGACTGGACGGCAGGCGGCACAGATCATTATAGCGGCGTGACGCTTCTTGTTTTTGCCTCCGAACGCGGATTCATGAAGGTCCTTGATGTCGGTTTCGAGCTTTGGAAATCCTTATCGGTTGGCAACCTGACGGGGCCATTGACCGGTGTTTTGATCATCATTCCGTGGTTCCTGCTGATCGTCGTCTATTTCAGTCAGGTTATGGTGACGCTGTTCCGGGTTGCCGTTATCGCCGGACTGGCTCCTTTCGTCATGCTTGGTGTCGGGTTCCAGTGGAGTCAGGGGATGGTCTGGAAAGGGCTTAAATCCCTTATGGCGGCGGGAATGGTTCTTTACGGGTCAACGCTTGCAATCGGCATCTGCCTTTATGCCGTTTCAAGTCTTGAAATTCACACTGGCATTAATCCCGGATCGTTCTTTACGAGCAACGGTTTTCTGGCGGTCATTCTGGGCGTGATGGGGACGGTTTTCGTAACCGAAGCCACAGCCGTCGCCAATTCCATCGCTGAATCACAGTTCACCAATACTGCTGCCGCATCGATGGCGGGGGCGGCTATGGGGGCTGGCCTGTATATGGCGAAAAAGATTGGCCCCCCGGGTCTCAGACAAGCCCTCAATTTCGCAGACAAGGCAACCGGTGCCGCACAATCAGGATTGGATGCAACCCGGCAGGTGCTGTTCAACGATAGCGCAGTCAACGATCTGGGCAAATTCGGTCGCGGATCCTCTTCGGGAAGTTTCGACGATTACCTGAACACGTTGCGGCGCGGCGGCGTTTCCAAAAACGGATGAAAGATTTCGAGATGAACAAGTCTCTCAAGACATTCTTGACGGTTTATGGCGGCGTTGTCCGCCATGCCGTCCGCTCCCTTCGGGGGATCGTGCTGGCCTGCCTTCTGGTGGGCTGGCTGGCGCTGCTGTTCGATCCGGAATTCGTCGTTCTGGTTGTCACGGCTTTCGCCAGCCTTGAAGTCCTCGACATGGCAGACCTTCTCAACAAGGCCGCCCTTTTGACCCTGCTTTATGCCTTCGTGCTGGCAGGCGTTCAACTTCTGATTTTTGGCCGGATCACGGCTTTCGCCCGGGCGAAAGGTTCTTCCGAAAATCAATCCAACGACACAGGTGCCAAATGAAAAATCTGATCCGCGGCTATTTCTCACAAATGATGGCAACGCTGTTCCGTATTGCCGTGTGGGCGGGCCTGTCGCCCTTTCTCCTGACCAGAAAGAGCGTTTTGATCTTCGCCAGAAATTTTGGCATGGCCGTGATCGACCTGATCGATTTCGTGATCTGGATTTGCAGTTCGTTTGTTCAGGGGCTGGTCCTGCTGATCGTGATGGTGCCGTTTCTCGGCCTGCTCATCGATCCGGATCAAACCTTCCGGATATTGAACCAGCTATCAGCGGCGTCCCCGACCGACATACAGGCCCGGTTGATCAAGGTTCTGACAATCTACACCAGCTTTTTCTTCATCTATATCGGCACCCGTCTGTTCATCTTTGGCGGGATTTCCAAGCCTGAAAAATCCCTGCCTTTGATGGTCGCCGGGGCGGCTCCAACAGTTCAAAAAGGACCTGAGAAATGAAAAAACTGATCATCGCCTTTACCGCTGTCGTTCTGCTGTCGGGCTGCGTGACCGGCAAGGATGTCGAACTGCCAAAGGAAGGTACCGGCACCGATGAAATGAAGAAAAGCCCGTGCGTTTGCGATCCGATCCAATTCAACAGTGGAGGTTTTGAATGGGTCGGCTAAACGGTTTCCTCCAAGGTGTAAAGGCCCGCAGAGCCGCCTTTCTTGACAGGAACGCCACAGGCACAGAACCGCAATTCGATCAGCCCAAGCCCGGGCGCCATGCTTCTGTGGCGGCTTCGGACCCGTTTGCTTTTGAAGCTTCCCACCGGCGAACCGCATGGATGCTGAGAATGTCGGCAGGCATGAATATCGCTCTTATCGCCTGCCTTGTCGTCGCCTTCAATGTGATCGCCGGAATGGTGCCTCTGAAAGAAAAAGTGCCGTTCTTTATCATCCCGGCCACGGAAGACGAGGTTCGTTTCCAGATCAAACCCGTCGTGCCAAACGTCAAAGCCTTTGATGTCGAACTGGAAGGCAAGGCGCGGCGCTATGTCAAGGCCCGCCTTGAGATTGACGGGGTGACGCAGGAAGAGCGCCAGCGCGAAGTGTCCCGGATGACCGAAAAAAAGGAATGGTCCGATTTCAAGAAGGAATGGATCGACAGCGGAAAGATCACCGAGGCGATCAGGGATGGTTTGAGCCGGGAAATCATAATCGAAAGTGCCAGTCAAATTGCCAGCCTGACGGGCGATTACAAATTCGCCATCGACTTTACCCGGATCGACACCCGCAACGGCAAGCCTGTCGGAGAGCCGACAAAGCTCCGGGCCTATGTATCGATGGTGACAAGCGAACAAAGCGTTTCACTTGAAGAGAAATACATCAATCCGTTCGGCATCACCGTGACGGACATGATTTTACGTTCACGAGGTGCATCATGAAAATACCCACACCCCTCCGGATTGCCATTCACGTCATTCTCTTCCTGTGCCTGCTGATCTTTTTGGGGATGGCCGCACTTGATGCAATGGCGCAAACACCCCGCCCGGCCATGCCCGGGCAGGAAGCACCGTTTGCCGGTGGTCAATCCGTTCAACCCCCGACCGCCTCGGCACAAATGCCGGTGCCTGACAGCATTGTCGATCAGGCGAAACTGCAAGCTGAAGGTGAATACGGAACGCTGGTGCGCCCGCGCACCTCGGGTCAGGTGCAGGAAGTCTGGGACTACGCCAGCAAGGAAGATGGCGTTTACACCACCGATATGTGCGCGGACTGCACCTATCGGGTCCGCACTCGCGAATATCTGGTGACGGTGATTGAACTGCCGCGCGGCGAAGTGATCAGCGCCATTGATATCGGCGATAAATCCAACTGGACGATTGCCGAACGCGGTCAGCGCCGCATTGCCGTGCGCCCGCATGGCTATGGATACGACACATCAATGGCGGTTTATGGGGCATCGGGGGCGGTCTATCCGATCTATCTGCGGGCCGAAGGCGTGAACTCGACCAATCTGCCCGATCTGGTCGTTCGCATTGCCGGGGTTGTCCAGATCGACAAGTCGCTGTCGGTGCCGGTCAGTGACGCGACCGCAGCCGGCACAAATGTCTCCGATGCCGTGACCGCGACCGCGACCGTTCCAAAGATGAAGATCGACGGAGAAGACCAGGTTGCGGATGCGGTCAATGGTTTGACCAACACCAATCCCGGCACGCCCGAGGGCGATTTTGTCGCCGAAGCGAAGTTTGATCCCAACGCGCTGCGCGGTTGGGGACAATACAAGCTCTGGGGGGATGACGATCTTGAGCCGGTCACGGTCTTTCGCGATGACCATTTCACCTATATCCGGTTTGGCGACAAATGGAAGGACCTTGAACTGCCAACCGCCTATGTGGTCGTTGATGAATTTGACGAACTGGTCAATACCCGCGTACAGGGTCAAACCTTTATCGTTGAAAGCACACAGAAGCTGATTACCCTGAAAAGCGGCTTCAAATATATGTGCATTGAATACACAGGTGGCGCATGAGTGCGCTCTGTGACATCGCGCTGGTGATCGGCCTGACCTTCAATGGTCTGTGTGTCGATCCGGAACAGGCCAAGGCCCCGCCGACGCTACCGGCTGACGATGAAACGGCTTGGGCTTTACCGGCTCCGCCGCCGCCCGAACCTCCGGCACCGGAACCAGCGCCGCCGCGTTTTCCGCCCGTGATCATCAAACAGGCCGCACCACCGGCACCCCCACCACCACCGGCTCCGGAACCGGAACCTGTGAAGGAACCGGAACCCGCCCCGATGCCTGCACCAGACCCTTACCGGCTGGCCTTGCAGGCGGCCATGTCGCGGGCGGTACAGAGTCAAAGCCTGACCCTTGCCGCCTATCACGATCCTGCGGTTTCAATGGATAGCGGGGATAGCGGAGCCAATATCGCGCCAATCCCGAAAATGGATCGCCGCATTGCACCCGATCCGCTTGATCTGAAGGATGTGGGGAAGGAACCGGAAGATTATCAGGGGCCGCGCCGGTACTCGACCCTGCCGGTCGATAACACAAGGAAGATCGCCCAGGACCGCTACATCTCTGTCCAACTGGAAACCGGGATCAACAGTCAGGTCGGGGGGGATCAACCCGGTTCGGTGATTCTGCAAACAACCCGTGATGTGTTTGGCTATCACGGGCGCATGGTCCTGCTGCCGAAAGGCTCAAGGATGATTTGCAGCTATCAGCCGCCCGAAGATATGGGCAGTTCACAGCTTTCGATCCAGTGCGACCGCGTTCTGATTGCGGGCCATCGCGCCGAAATCATCCAGGTCGCATCCAACGTCACCAATCAGCAAGGCTGGTTGGGGGTCGCCGGGGAAGTCGATAACCGGTTTTGGCAACGCTACGGCAATGCCTTCCTGCTGACCGGGATTTCAACTGCGGTGCGCTATGCCGCCGCCAGCACGAAAACAGAAGATGCCGACGGGCAAGTGGCAACCGCCGCTGCCGAAAAGGCGTCTGAAGAACTCTCAACCAAATTCGGGGAAATCACCGCCGACATGCTGGAGCGAACGATTGATCTCAAACCGATCATCACGATCCCGCAAGGCACCCGCCTGCAAATCCGTCCGGCAACGGACTGGTATATCAAGGAAGTGGAGTAACAATCATGAAAAGCAAATGGCTTGCATTGCTTCTGGTGTCGTCATGTCTTGCCCTGCCGGTATCCGCGCAGATGACAGAGGACACCGGAACACACCCCCCGGCCCCGGTCGCCGATCCGTCCGCTGCCGGGATCGATGCGATGGTCGCAAAGGTCAATATCCTGACCCGCACCAAAACCCTGACCGAACTGCCCGAGAATGATCCGATTGCACTGGATCTCGGGCTTGTCGATGTGCCGGGCGTTTCAAAGTCTCTGACCGAGGGTGTGACGGCGAAAGCCTACGCCCGCTATGTGTCGGTCGATGACATGCTGATCGGCCAGCTTGTGCTGTCGAGTGTCGGCAAAGGAAACAGTACTGAACCGCTCAATTCGGACAATTTTGCAGCGCAGTTCAATCTGGATCAAACCTCGCTTGATCCATCGTCCCCGATCACGATTGAAGGCGATCAGCCGGAACTTGTGGCCGCCCTCGAACGGCTGGCCGCCGCACAGGAAGAACCGGAAGAAGCCGCAAAAGAAGATGAACTTGCCGATGCCGGGGTTGGCGCTTCTGACGGCAAGGTGGGGTCGAATGCCTCCTCAAATCCGGATGCTTCAGGATACAGCACACCGGGCGCACTGGATGTCGGCAAGGAAGCTGTGATCAGTTCAAACATCACGACAGAAGGCTGCAATATCCGGGTTGATCTCGATCAGTTGCAGGCCATCCAGCAAACCCGTGTGGTGACGACGACGGACGGCACACCCGAATATGGCGCGTGCGCCGATGGGGCCGAACGCTTCAAGATCAGCCAGTCTTACGCCGTGTGTTCTTACGATGAAAATGTCGAGGCGATGACGGCAACCGCACAGTTCATCTATTACTACACGGATGGCGGCGGCAATCGGGAAGAAATCGGCGATTGCCAGCCCGACGCGGAAAAAATCTTTGACATCGTTGAAGATCGCAACGCCTGCAATGTCTATCTTGATTACACCAACCTTCAGGCCGTGCCGCAAGGCAAGCTGGTTTACACCAACCACAACGGCAAAGTGATCCCGGTTGCCGATTGCGCGGCATCAATCGAAGTCGATCCGGTTCCGATGGTGCAAACCACGGAAGGTTGCGACATCCGCGATGATTTCATTGCGGGCAAGTCCTTTGGCCGGTCGAAATATATCTACACCCTTGATGGCCGCGATTGGGATACCTCCTGTCAGGATAACGACGAGGAATATCCGCACAGCACGATTTATAAAACCGCCAATGGCGATCAGGTTTGCGAACCGATCATCAATCGCGAAAGCGGCAAGGTCACACTGCAAAGCCGGGTGATGATTAACGTCAACGGCTTTGAGTTGTATCGCAGCCCCTGCACGCCCGATACGACGGCCAAGGATATTCAATCCACCACGGCAGGATGTGAAGACCCGGCCAAATGGACCCACAATATCACCGCCAGCCAGAGTATCGGCAGCGAACGGTTCTATTACCTGATTGATGGCAAACAGGAAGCTGTGACCGAGTGCCAGGACAACGATGTTATCTATGCCCACCAGCAGGAAACCACCGGCTATCAGAACCATGATGACAAACTGTTCTCATACCGTCTGGTTACGCTTTACATCGAAGGCACACCGCAAGGCCGTTACAACATCGCAACCAGCCAGGTTCTGGCCGGTGATCCGCAAATTCCTTATGCCTATGAAGGTCAGTCGCCCAAGGCCAATGGTGAAGTCTTCTATGAAGAATGCACCCGCTTTGAAGGCCGCGATCTGGTCAATGCCTATACCCGCCCGGATGGCACGACCTACAACTTGAAGGTAGACGAAGACACTCCCGTAAATGTGGGCAGTGCCTGTGATCCAGTGATCGTGTGGGGTACAAGCTCAACATCAAGATTCACACAGCCCATGCGCGCGAGCGACAGAACAAACAAATGCGGTACATCGACACTTTCCTATTATTACAGAACCGATACAGGTGATAACGGCCCAGGTTCACAACTCCATCAAGGGACATCAACATCGCCTGATCATTGTGCATGGACGGATCAGGTCGCAACAAAAACCATCATTCGCGAAGACAGCGTTCAGATCGGCGATGCTGTAACGAATAATTGCAGAGCAACCAACCGAAGTCCTTCAATCCAAAATCAGGGCACCCCCAACTCCAGTTGGCATGTGGTCTACAATAGTAGCGTTCCCGGTTTCCCGAGCCACAGCAACAGCGTCAAGTCAGGTTGCCTCGGCAATTGGGGATGGTGGTAATGAACCAGATAACCATCAATCCCCTATACAAAAAAATCGTCCGTCCCCTCGCCAAATACTATGACGATCCGAAAACCGTTGAAGTCCGGCTGAACAAGCCGGGCTGCATCGTGGTGGATCGGCGCGGCGAAGGCAAAAAACTGATCGAAGATCCCGCTCTGACACAGGCGGCAATCGAAGGGCTTTGCAAAAGCCTGTCAAACGTCCGGGGCCTGAACTTCGATCCGGACGCCAACCCGATCCTCTCTACGTCTCTAGATGAGGGCCATCGCTTTGAATGTCTGGTCGGGCCATCGGTTCGATCCGGCCTCAGTCTTGCGATCCGCTGCAAGCATCCCTTCACCCCGACATGGGGCGATCTGATTGCCGCCACCAAAAAGGGGGATCGTGACTTCCTTGATGACGCGATGGAGCGGACTAAAATCAAGTGCGAAAGCGAAATCAAGGACCTGCTGATTGAAGCGATGATCAAAGGCTTGAACATCGGGATATCTGGCGGAACCAATACCGGCAAGACCACGCTGCTAAACCTTCTTTTGTCCTCGGTCGCCGATGACGTGCGCGTTGTTGGGATGGAAGATAGCAACGAGTTGTTTCTCGACCGCTTTTGGGACGGCAACGGTCTTCTGGCGGCGCGGGAAAGCGGAACCAATACCGGCATGGTCGATTGGCGTGTGCTGTTCGATCATGTCAACCGCATTACCCCAGACCGGGTGCCGTTCGGGGAAATCTCCACCAAGAATGCCTTTGCCGTTCTGGGCACGCTCAATGCCGGTGCAACCGGCGTGAGTTTCACGATCCATTCATCCGATCCCAGACACGCCATCCATCGCAAGTTCGACCAGAACATCGCATGGGCTGGAATGAAGATGGACCGGATTCCGGAGTTCCTGAGCGAAATGGTTGATCTGGTTGTCCAGGTCAAACGCTATGAGGACAGTTTCCGGCGTATCACCGATATCTGGCAGCCAAGGAATGACAATTACATCCTCAAAAACGGGAGAGCGGCATGAACCAGCGTGTCGGTCAATTTTTCCTGTTCCTCATCCTGTTGGGGCTGGTCGGTGGAATTCTGGGGCAGTGGTATCTCTCGGTCGGTTTTGATCCGAGAAACCCGGCATGGTGGCAATGGCTTTGGGCGGCTTCCATTCACCCGGAAGGCTTGCCCGATGAATTGCTAAAACCGGCCTTCCTGACGGCCATCGTGGCCGGTCTGCTTTTTGTTGTCGTCGGGTTTTTAATGACCCGGGCGAGAAACGAAACAATGTCGGGTGGACATAAAAGCAAAAATCTTTATGGCTCGGCCCGTTGGGCAAAGCTGAAGGATATCAAAAAGGCCCGTCTGCTGCGCAAAGCCGGGGTTGTGGTCGGCGGCTTCCCGGCCAAGCTCGGCAAAATCCTTGAACTGCGGGATAACAGCCCGTCGCATGTCATGGCCTTTGCACCGACCCGAACCGGTAAAGGTGTCAGTCTGATCATCGCGACACTTCTGCGCTGGCGGTCAAGTTCTGTGACCCTTGATATCAAGGGTGAGAACTACGCCAAAACAGCGGGCTGGCTGGCGAAGTTGGGAAACTTTGTGGTGCGGTTCGAGCCGACCGCCATCGATCCAACCAATACCATGCGGTTCAATCCGTTGGCAGAAGTCCGCACCGGCACGATGCGCGACGTGGCCGACTGCCAGAATATCGCAAACATGGTGATCGATCCGGACGGCAAGGGTCTCTACGATTACTGGCGTCAGGAAGGCTGGGGCTGGCTTTCAGTTGTCCTGCTCCATGTGATTTACAAGGTCCGCAAAGAAGAACAGCGCATCGCCTGCTTTGATGATGTGAACACGTTCCTGTCGGGCATTATGACAGTCGAGCCACCGGCAGAGGCTATTGAGAGTGCCCGTGAAGGGGCCAGCAAAGAAACTCAGGCCACAGAAAACGCAATGGCGGCCGAGGATAACTTTGTCAAAATCCTGAACGGCATGGCCGCTTACGATCATGGATCATCGCATGTGAACAAGGTTGTGCGGGGTGGAGCGAACAGCCTCGCAATTATGGCACCGCAACAGCGATCCGGCGTGCATGGCAACGCCAAAACGCAGCTTACCCTGTATGCCGATCCGATCATTGCCCGCAACACAGCGGTCAGTGATTTCAAACTCAGTGACATCATGAATGGCGATAAGCCGATGTCGCTGTTTCTGGTCTTCAGCCCAAGTGACATTGCGCGTATCCGGCCCCTGATCCGGATCATGCTCAATATGTTCCTGCGGCGATTGACCGAAGAAATGGAGTTTGGGGAAGGCAGCAAGCCAAAATCCGGCTTCAAGCGACTGCTCACGAAGTTTTCTTTCCGCCGAAAGGGCGGCAATTTTCTTGGCGGCAAAGGCTATAAATACAAGCTTCTGTTGATGCTCGATGAGTTGATCTCTACCGGAAAACTCGATGTCTTTGAGGAATCTCTGGCCTTCCTCGCCGGTTACGGCATCCGCTGTTACATTATCATCCAGGACATCAAACAACTCTTTAAAACCTATGGCAAAGATACCTCCATCATGGGGAACTGCCATATCCGCACGGCCTTTGTGCCGAACGATCCGGAAACCGCCGAACATCTTGCCAAAATGCTCGGCAAAGTGACGGTCGTTCAACGGCGGCGGTCGCAATCCGGAAAGTCCGGACAGATGAGCGGTTCTGTATCGGACAATATCCATGAAACCAGCCGCGATCTTATGACGGCTGACGAAATCATGCGCATTCCCATGATCAACATTGATCCGGACGGCATCGACAAGCCGAAACCCGGTGACATGCTGATTTTTGTCGGGGGCCAGCCGCCGATCTACGGCAAGCAGCGGCTTTACTTCCTTGATCCGGAACTGGACGGCCAATCCAGTATCCGCCCCCCGAAGATGCCGGATTTTTCAAACACCCCTGTCAATCTGAACGTCTCTTCAACAATGGAGAAAACCCATGAAGCAGCCTGAAAACAGCCCGGGCGCGGATGCCCGCTTGAATGAACCCGAATATCTGAAGCTGGCCGCTCTGGCCGTCTCTGCTGCCAGTGATGGCGGGCCGGTGCCGGTCGATCCCGATGTCGCCGACGCGATGGGCGCATTCGGCGAAGAAGCCTTACCGATAGATGACGCTCTGGACAGCCATTTTGACGGCGTTGATCCGACCGCGATTGAGGGAGTAAAGGGCAATGGCTAAACCAAACTTCCGCGATCAGGTCGTTGAAAGCCTCATCGAGCAAATGGAACGCGGCACCGCGTCGTGGCAAAAGCCGTGGGAACCGGGCAAAGTCCGCGAACCGGCCTTTAACCCGACCACAGGCAATGCCTATAGCGGTATCAACCAGATCTGGCTTGAATCGAAAGGCTATGCGGATCCACGTTGGGTCACGTATCGCCAAGCCCAGGCGAACGGCTATCAGGTTCGCAAGGGCGAAAGTGGAACGAAGATCGAATATTGGCAATGGGCCGACCGCCAGCCGATGAAAGATGGCGCGGGCAAACCTGTCCTCGGCATTGATGGAAAACAGCGATATCAGGAAGTGAAGCTGGACCGCCCGAAGGTCTTTCATGCTGTCGTTTTCAATGGTTCACAGATCGACGGCCTTGAACCTTATGTTGGCATGGCACCTGATTTCAACCCGGTGGAACGTGCGGAACAGGCGCTTTCGCAGTTGGGTGTGCCGATCCATCATGACCAGCGCGACCGGGCTTTCTACCAGCCCGGCACGGATGAAATTCATCTGCCGCCGAAAGGCTGGTTCAAGAGCCAGTATGAATATTATGCGACGGCGCTTCATGAAGGCGGCCATGCGACCGGCCATTCTTCGCGTATGGCCCGTGATGGTGGGCCGTTCGGATCGGAATCCTATGCCCGCGAAGAACTCCGGGCGGAAATCGCCAGCTTCATGCTGACGACGGAGTTAGGGCTTGGTCACTATCCAGAACGCCATGCCAGCTATGTCGGCTCATGGATGAAGGCGATCAAGGATGATCGCAACGTTCTGTTTACCGCAGCCCGTGATGCGGAAAACATCCGCACCTGGATCATGGAACCGGAAAAACGTCTCGCCCTGACGCCGGTCAAAGCGAAGGAACAAACGCAAGAACTGGAACAACAGGAAATGAACCAGCCTCAGATTGCGACAATGGAGCAAAAGGCTGCCGTCGATCCTGTGCCAAACATGCGGGTAAAGGATATTAAAAACGACTGGATGCTTTATGCCGCCGAAATGGCGGGGTTGCCTGACGCGAAAGAAATGAACGATGTCGAAAGGGATTTTTCCGGTATCGATGCGTGGACACACTACATCGACAATCAGGATACCCGGAACAATGTAGAAGAACGCAATAAAAAGACGGAAGAAAAATTGCTGGTAATGGCGGGCCGATCCGTCAAACACGCGGAACTGTTATCGGTTTTGTTCGATACTCATGAGGCGCAAGCCGGTGAAAACTTCATCGACGCATCAAAGTGGTACATCCCGACGGATCGGCGAACAACCGCTATTGCGAAGGAAATCGGTGTCAAACCCGCAGACTATATCGCTGAAAAACTGGTTGCCCAGAACCAAAAGGCACGGGCAGAACAAAACGCCAAACCGTTAGAGATAGAGGAAATTCGCACGAGTTGGGTTGAAGTCGCTGGCCGAGAGGCTGGCATTAGCTATCCCACATTTAACGCCTACCTGCAAAAGACGTTCAGCGCGACAAACTGGAATGAGACAGGAGCGTCGGAATCGGCTGCCTACAGCATCAGGGATGTGGTCGATCGTCAGTCGCGGGCCCATAGAGAATTGGCTTCAGTGATGTGGGATACCTATGCGCCCGACAAGGTGAAGCGGCCAGACTACTATATTCCACCTGACAGCCGCACAAACGAAGTTATACGGGCTCTTGGCACTGATCCCGAAAAATCTCTGCTTTTGAAGGCAGGAGTACAGCGCCCCGGTGAGATCGATCTCAAAGAGATATTCAAGCCCGTCAAGGACATTTCCGCCGAAGATATTAAGGCGAACTGGCTGCTTCATGTCGCCCAATCTGAAGGGATGACCGACGCAAAAGACTTGGGCGAAGTTTTCGGAGCTTTTCACCGTGTCGATGCGTGGACACACTACATCGACAATCAGGATCAGGCGACGAAGGCTGTCGAACGCAATAAAAAGACGGAAGAAAAATTGCTGACGCTGGCGGGCCGATCCGTCAAACACGCGGAACTCCTGTCCGTTCTCTTCGATACTCACGAGCGCCAAGCCGGTGAATTCTTTATAGACGCTTCAAAGTGGTACGTCCCGGCTGATCAGCGAAAATACCCGGCCATCCAGGCACTCAGAGCCGATCCGGTGAAATCCCTTCTCAATGCCTCGGTCGCACAGCAACCCCGTTATGAGGTGGAAACCGGCGAAAAAGGAAAATCCGTTTTCTTTGACGGCATTGTTGCCGCCGTTAAGGAATTTGTTAGCCGTCACGACAATGGCATGAACAGCATTCACCGTCATGACGGGGCAGAGATAACAACGGTCTTGGGCCACGATTGGTACAATGACGGATCAAATCACCGATACTGGTACATGACTGCCGAGGTGAAAAATCTCCATCAGGAGCATAGGGACCGCAAGCTCTCTCCTGAACGCCAGCCCATCGAGATTTCCGGGAAGGAAGTCGAAAAATCGCTGGATCGTGAGGTTGGCAGAATCCAGACCCAAAAAGCTGAAATGGCCGATACGCTGGAAAAAGACAAAATCCGGGCGGCCCGGGCGCAGGAAAAAGGTGCCGTGATGGAAAAAACCGACCGCAAACGTGTCTTTCTGAATGTTCCCTACTCCGACAAAAATGAGGCGAAAGAGGCCGGTGCCAAGTGGGACCGGCGCGGTAAAGCATGGTTTGTGCCGGAAGGCACAGACATGAAGCCCTTCGTAAAATGGCAGGAGAAAGTGGAAGACACCCAGACGAAGATTGACCCGCAACAGGAATTTGCAATGGCTTGCCGGGAGCAAGGTCTGATCATTGAAGGTCTGCCAAGTATGGATGGCAAATGGCACCGCGTCGCCGTTGATGGCGATGCCAAAGGCCGGACAAACGGCAGTTACCGGGGATTTCTTGAAGGTGTCCCCGCCGGTCAGATCATGAACTACAAAAAGGCAGCCGAACCGGTCAAATGGGTTTCGACCGGAACCAAGATCGATCCGGAAGAACTTGAACGGATCAAGGCAAGCTCTGCCGCCCGAAAGGCGGAGCAGGAGCAGGAACTTCGGTTTGAACAACAGAAAACGGCCAAACGCGCCTATGCCGTTTTCAAGAACGCAATCGAAGCGACAAATGACCACCCGTATTTGCAGAAAAAGCAGGTATCGGCTGAAACCTTACGCATTGATCGTGAAGGCAATCTCGTGGTGCCGATGGCCAATGAAAAAGGCTTCATTGAAAACGTTCAGACCATCAAAGCCGATGGCACAAAGATGTATCTGAAAGGGGGTCGGAAAGCCGGACTGATGCACATCATCCCCGGCAAGAAAGATTCGCCCCTGATCATTGCCGAAGGCTATGCGACGGCCAAGAGCCTGCACGCCGCAACAGGCTTTACGACGGTGGTTGCATTCGATGGGGGTAATTTGCCGGTCGTGGCCGAATCTCTGAGGAAAGAGAACCCGGCCCGACCATTTGTGATCGCGTCCGACGACGATCACATGCAAGTCGAAAAAATGGGTTTCAATCCCGGCCTGAAGGCGGCGGAGCGGGCGGCTGAACGGTCAAATGCGCCGATCCTCAAACCGGCTTTGACCGCCAATGAAAAGCAGCGCGGCTTGACGGATTTCAACGATCTGCAAGTTGCGCGGGGCTTCGATCAATTCCGCAAGGATGTCATGAAACAGCTTGCAGCGTTGGGCGTGACAGCCACGCAAAAACAGGTGGCACAGCTTACGCCACAACACAAAGCAGTCTCGCAAAGCAGTCAAATGACTGTCTGACCTGATAACCGGCGGCGGCAACGTCGCCGGTTTCTTCCTGTTTTTTAGGGAATATAGGCGTGGCAACAGACCGTACTAAAATCGAAACCTATCTTAATGAAAAAGAATTTTCTCGCCTCAATCAGCTATCCAAGCAATTGAAATTGAGCCGTTCAGAACTTCTACGTCGTTTGCTAATGAACACTCCGTTACCAAACGCCCATACGTTTGAGGCGTCCCGGGGCATTGTCGATCTGTTGCAGGTCAATGCCGATCAGGCCCGTCTTGGCAATCTTCTGAAGCTGGCAATGGATGAACCGTTAAGTGCAGACCTTTTGCGCAAATTCGACCAACTGACGGCAGATATCCGGGCGACCCAGGACGATCTTAAAAAGATCGCCCGTGAAATTGACGCCTCAATCGGTCGGAAAAAATGATCACGAAAAAAATCCCCAAAGACCCGGACAAACCGGACAACTTTAAGGCGCTGGCCGAATATATCGCCGCTGCAAAGGAACCGGGCGAGAAGCTGGACAAGTTCTGGATCGCCAATTGTGGCGCTGGCGAAACGCTGGATGATCTGGACCTTGCCATTCTCGAAGTGAATGCGGTTCGCCGATTAAAACCCAACGTGGATGACAAAACATATCACATGATGGTCTCGTTTCGCCCGGGTGAAAAGGAACGCCTGTCCGAACAGGATTTGAAAGACATCGCAAAAGCCTACATTGATGCGCTTGGATTTTCAGAACATCAATATGTGGCCGGGACCCATACCAACACAGACAATTTCCATATGCATCTGGCGATCAACAAGGTGCATCCGGCCACGCTTCAGGTTGTTTCCCCGTCACACGATTACCGCAAACGTGATCGCGTCTCTCGCGAACTGGAAAAGAAATATGGCCTCTTTGTGGATAAGGGTAAGGGCAAACACGCCCTGAACCAGCCAAAACTGTCACCGTCCGCCCGCACTTATGAGACGCATACATGGCAGGAGAGTTTCCAGAACCATGTGCTTCAGCACCGTGAAGCCATCCTTGAAAAAATCAATGATGCAGAAGCATGGGCCGATCTGCACAAAACCCTTGCCGAATACGACATTGAATTGAAAAAGCGCGGTAACGGTTTTGTTCTGGTCGGCCCGGACGGTCAGGGCATGAAGGCATCGGCCCTTGACCGCTCTATGAGCAAAGCCGCCCTTGAAAAGAAGCTGGGCGATTTCGAGCCACCAGCCGCCCAAATCCCCCGGAAAGACGCACTGCCTCCCCGCCCCCGCCATCGTTACAAGAAACGGCCCACGATGCGTCATCCCCGACTGTCGCCCTTGTGGCGGCGGTATCTCAACATTCGGCAACCGGAACACAAACGCAGTACCTTTCTGCGCCGAACCATTTCCAACTGGAAACTGTTCCTGCTCAGTGAGGCATACAAAGACCCTTTGATTGTGGTGTTCCTTCTGGCCCAACAGGAATTTCTGCATCTGGTCTTTGGCGACGACAAACCGACGCCGGTTTCCAAACTCGCCGCCCCTGCCCTCGCCGCATGGCGGAATGCCAGTCAGTGGGCCGATGCAAAATCGCTCAACTGGATAGCCGAAACACGTTCCACCGGTCGGGGCTGCCGACTGGATGAAGAAGGCAATCTGATCGTGCCATTCAAGGACGAAAACGGTTTCATGCAGTTGGTGCGACTATATTCGCCAGACGGCAAAACGATGCAGATCGGGAACACAAACGCCCGTGGCCTTACCCATATCATTGATACAAGAAAGCAGATCGAAAGCGGGCCTGTCATTTTCGTGTCCGATTACGCCGATGGCGTTAAAATCCATGACGCGACCCGCCGTCCTGTTGTTGTTGTCGCCGATCCGAAAGAGTTGCGCCAGGTTATCGGACAGCACCGTTATCGCAATCCGACGATCAGGCCGGTTGTCCTTGCAGGCAACGATGCTTCAAGCCAGCCGGGTATCAGAAAGGTTGCAATGCCGCATGAGGATGATGTGACGGAAATCCGTCGCGCCTTTGCTCACGCGATTGGGGATGATGCGTTTATCGAGTGGGACGCCTGTAAGGAATGGGCCACACCGGGTAATTCACCTTGGCTGAAAGCAGCCGGTCTGCGCGGTTATGGTGTTAAAAACTCGGCCGATGGCAGCGCAGCGGTCCCGCTTAAAGATCGTTCTGGCCGGATTGAAAATGTCATGCTGATCGACAAAAAGGGAAAGCAAAGCCTTGTCCTTGATGCCGATCCGGAACGTCCTCTTTATCACACAATCGATCCGCAATGGCGTTCAGACAAGGATACAATCGTCATTGCCCGGGATTATGCGGATGCGGCGGCCATTCATCGGGCAACCCGCTGTCCCGTCGTGGTACCGGAACGTCCGGACCTGTGGTCAGAAGTCGCAGAACAAGTCCGGCAACGATTTAACGACGCCCAAATTGTTGTCGCTCTTGATGCGGTCGGTAATGATGACGACGAAAAGAAAGCGAACAAGTTGGCTGTCGAAATTGTGCGGCCTGCCCGTGCAGTGGCATTCAAGGAATATGCGGCGCGTGAACCTGACAAGCCCGGCTCCCGGCTGCTGGCATTTGGGATTGATCATTATGATTTCAATCCTGAAAAGTCGGAATCGGGTTATGCGAAGCTGCAAGGTCCCGATGGAGCAGAACGTGTTGTCTGGGGTGTGGATATCGCCGATGCAGTGGAAGCGTCCGGGGCGAAGCCGGGTGATTGGATCTCGCTTGATATTGCCAAGAAGAAAGAGGTCACGGTTGAAGAACGGTATCGCGACAAGAACGGACAATGGCAAACCAGGACCGTCCAGACACATCGCAATATCTGGAAGGCTGTCATTCTTCCTGATCCCGAAACCGTACCGTCCATGATCACTTTGCGCAACGAACTGGCCCTGCCGGTCAGTGATGATGGATGGACCGCGTGGCAGGCCGCAACCCTGCCCGATAAGGAATGGCCGCGCACGAGGCCGGAAATCGGGTCTGTGGAAGCGTGGCGCGGATATCGGGTAGATCAGGATGGAAATGTTCTGGTGCCACTCAGGGGCGGCGGAAACCGCCTTGCTGCGGTTTATCGTCTCGATTCATCGGGCACCGGTGAAATCATTGCTGGCGCCGGTGGCGACAAAGGGCTTCATCATGTTGTCGGTGGACGGATATCGAAGGACAAGGACGAACCGATCCTGATCGCTGATGATCTGACCAGCGCGATAGAATTGAACCGGATTACGAAAAAGCCGGTTGTGTGGTCGATTGATTCCGAAAACCTGAAAGCCGTCGGAGAAAGCCTGCGCCGGTTGCATCCGGATCGCAATATCCTGTTCGCGGCAATGGATGCGCATATGGCCATCGACAACAGGCCGCTTGCGCATGCGAAGCAAGCCGCTTCTGCCATCAATGGTGATGTGATGCTTCCTCCCCTTTCCGATCAGGACAGGAAGCGCAACAGCATGTCTTTTGCTGATCTGTTGAAATCCGGACAGATCGAGGCCGTCAGAACCGCCCTTAAGGAGGCCGGTATTGAGGGCGATGGCAAAAAGAAAAAGCCGGAAAAAGACCAATCACGCAAACCGCGTGGCATGTCTGTGTCGGCAGGGCCGGGAGAATAGCCTGTCCGGCAGATGCTACATTTCCATTCCAGGTGTATTTTTGCGCCGCATGGGTTTGGTCTTCTGCACAGTATCCTGTTTAACTGTGGCAAATTTCTGCACGTCGCTTGAACGGACGTGCCCCCTACCTGCACATGCGAGGAACAGGATGGCGATTGCGTCGTCACCATCCGAAAAATCGGTTCATCCCCACGCACGTGGGGAACAGGCCTGCATCCGCTCAACGGATGTGTCGGACCCCGGTTCATCCCCACGCACGTGGGGAACAGTTTGGGGCTACCGGTCAAACCGATCCAACAGTCGGTTCATCCCCACGCACGTGGGGAACAGACGGAGTTGCCGCATTTTGCGACCTGTTGGCTCGGTTCATCCCCACGCACGTGGGGAACAGTCCATGACGGTGATTACGCAGAATATCAAGGACGGTTCATCCCCACGCACGTGGGGAACAGGCGATTAAGGGCCATTTCAGGCGGATAAGGCACGGTTCATCCCCACGCACGTGGGGAACAGAATCAGGCGCGATTGCACCCTGTTTCCAGCCCCGGTTCATCCCCACGCACGTGGGGAACAGGAGGATCATATTGTAAGAGTGGCGCGGGAATGCGGTTCATCCCCACGCACGTGGGGAACAGCCATAGCCCCGGCTGTGCGCCGTGCCGCGTGCCGGTTCATCCCCACGCACGTGGGGAACAGACTCCAAAACGCGGGCGACGGGAAGCCATTCCCGGTTCATCCCCACGCACGTGGGGAACAGTCCGAACGTCGGCTTGCCCTCCTGCGCAGTAACGGTTCATCCCCACGCACGTGGGGAACAGGCCGGGGAGATTCAAGGCACCGTGCCCCGTCTCGGTTCATCCCCACGCACGTGGGGAACAGGCGGATTAGCTGGTTCAGGTTTCGGCCAATCGCGGTTCATCCCCACGCACGTGGGGAACAGGCAACAGCGCCGGGAAATTCGGTTCGCGTGTGCGGTTCATCCCCACGCACGTGGGGAACAGGGTCGAGCAAGCGGGCCAAAAGAGATTCATCACGGTTCATCCCCACGCACGTGGGGAACAGGCGAAATATGGTGAGGTGAGCGGCAACGTTTGCGGTTCATCCCCACGCACGTGGGGAACAGTTTACACCCGTTTTTCTGCATCACCAGAGCAGAGGTTCATCCCCACGCACGTGGGGAACAGTCCTCAAGCCGGGGCGGTTTGTCCTGAATGATCGGTTCATCCCCACGCACGTGGGGAACAGTGTCCTGATAGAAGCGCCGTTTGGCGCAAATGCGGTTCATCCCCACGCACGTGGGGAACAGTGTCGCCTACCTGTTCGGGAAGGTTGTCGCGGCGGTTCATCCCCACGCACGTGGGGAACAGCGCCATCTGGAACATCCCAGATCGGCATCGATCGGTTCATCCCCACGCACGTGGGGAACAGGTGTATCGCTCGAACGGTTCTTTTTTGGTGGCCGGTTCATCCCCACGCACGTGGGGAACAGTCTGACCGCCTCAAGAAGGTTGACCGTTTGGCCGGTTCATCCCCACGCACGTGGGGAACAGCGCCCCAGATGGTTTGCCAGACCGTTTGATAGCGGTTCATCCCCACGCACGTGGGGAACAGCGCACAGCCAAACAAACAAGGATGGTCAAATCCGGTTCATCCCCACGCACGTGGGGAACAGTTGACATGACACGCCTGCTGGATGACCAGCGCCGGTTCATCCCCACGCACGTGGGGAACAGCAAATGTGGTGCGGTGTGCTCGCCATTTCAGGCGGTTCATCCCCACGCACGTGGGGAACAGTTGATGGCGTCGAAACGATCCCCCATCGCGGACGGTTCATCCCCACGCACGTGGGGAACAGTGTGTCAGGATCTGACACCAACCCAGGCCGATCGGTTCATCCCCACGCACGTGGGGAACAGAGCAGCAGGGCGGCGCGGGATCGGAGAAATTGCGGTTCATCCCCACGCACGTGGGGAACAGACACGGGGAAATACAATGAAACACGAAGCAATCGGTTCATCCCCACGCACGTGGGGAACAGTTGCGCGCATCCGGACCCAGATCCCGGCCATCCGGTTCATCCCCACGCACGTGGGGAACAGGCGGCCATGCTCAATTGGATGGTCTGACTTGGCGGTTCATCCCCACGCACGTGGGGAACAGGTTACATCCTCGATTTCGTGGCTGTCGGCGGGCGGTTCATCCCCACGCACGTGGGGAACAGTACGGGATTGTCTTCGACATCGACGGCAGGGACGGTTCATCCCCACGCACGTGGGGAACAGACGACAGCGCTTTCACCCGTAAACATCGGGTTCGGTTCATCCCCACGCACGTGGGGAACAGCTGGGCTGCGTAAGCCGAACCATCGTGAAGAGCGGTTCATCCCCACGCACGTGGGGAACAGGAGGGCGCAATTCCCTCTCGCCGCGCTCAAGTCGGTTCATCCCCACGCACGTGGGGAACAGGCCGATATCGTCACGATATTTCGCGGCAAGGTCGGTTCATCCCCACGCACGTGGGGAACAGGCGTCGAGATCGAGGGCCACGCGGGCGTTTGGCGGTTCATCCCCACGCACGTGGGGAACAGTCTTCGTGCAGATGATTGATTTACAACGATTATTCAACCGTCAAAAACGCACCGGCTTTTAGGGGCCGGATTTTCCCCTCTTCACAGCTATCGTTTTGAAACGGGTTCGGAAAAGAAGCTAACCAATTTCAGGCCGTCGAAATCGACCGGCATGCGGCGGTTCCGGCCTATGGTAAGAAAGTCGTAACCCTGATCAGTCGGGGCTTTCCAGATCATTACACCGTCACCTTCTTCAATGCCATCGGTGACCTGCTGCCAGATCATCGTGCGGGTGCGGGCGCTATAGTCACCGACATAAACCCCTGCCCTCACTTCGACGAGCCACGCTGCTAGCCTGCCCCGTAACCGAGGTGGCGCGTTGGAAATCACGACGACCATCATCGATGCCCGTCCTCTCCGGTCTGTTCCGGGGCAGCAAAGGCAGGACCGAGCGCTTCTGGCGGAGGATCGGGACGCGGCAGGTCTCCGGCAGAGAGAACATCCTCTATCATCGGGATAATGCTCCCGAGGAGCCCCGTGCGACGGAACATATCCCGACAAGTGAGACGCACCGCTCGGTCGGGATGCATCTCGAGCTTCCCTTGGGCCGCTTGCCCCGCGATGCGGAAGGCCTCGGGCACGACAGTGGTCAGTTTGTAGAGGTCAGCGATGTCATAGACGAAAGACAGTGGTTTTCCGGTGTGCAGGAAGCCGATGGCGGGAGCATAGCCTGCGGCAAGAACGGCCGCCTCCGTCAACCCGTGTAAACAGGCTGTAGCCGCGGACAGGCATCGGTTCGGAATATCTCCGGCCTCCCAATCGGCAACATCATAGGAGCGACGTTTCCATTCAACGCCGTATTGCCGGGCCAGTTGCGCGTAGGTCTCACGCACACGAACGCCCTCGATCCCACGGAGTTGCTTTATCGACCTGCGCGAGGGGGCTTCTTCGCCAAAACGCAACTCATACATTTTACGCACTACGCGTAATCGGGCCGCATCGTCGAGCGCGATTGAGGCCTGCCACAAAAGCTTGTCGGATCGCGCCCCACCCGGTTGACCGGCTGAATAAAGGCGGACACCGCCCTCCCCAACCCAAGTGATAAGGGTGCCGACACGGGCCGCCAAAGCTATGGCCGCATGAGAAATCCTCGCACCGGGTTCGAGCATGAGCCCCGCCAGACCACCAACGGGTATCTGGGTCCGCGTTCCATCCGCATTGACAGCCACAAAAGCGCCGTCCGCAACATCCAGTTGTGCCCGTTCTACGAAGACAAGCTGCGCCCGATCTTTTAGCGGGATCGGACGCGGGGGCGACAAACCGGACAACGTGCTCATACCGCGCGACGCACCAGCATCAGGCCGCAGCCAAAAGCCTTGGCCCGACCTAGCCCGATTTGCAGAATCTGCCGAAATGCCTCCGGCTCCGTAACCTCCAAGGCTCCTTGCAGATCCAGGATACCGAACTGCGGTTGTCCCTTGCGGGAACCACGATGTGTTGTAAGAGCCCGGACGGAATAATCCGTTACCTCGCATTTCAGAACGCGGAAACCGTTTCGGTCCCCCTGACGCTCTAGCCAGGAAGCCCCTTCAGATTGCGCGATGTCCATCCGCTGTGCGGCCCGTTTATCCTTTGGAAGGGCAAACAAGGCATCCATCACGACATCCACGCGCCCTCCCCCCTTTTTTGTGCGGGTTGCATTCGCACGAAGGGCAAAGAACAACCGGTCGCCTGCCTTGAGGACTGGATCATAGGGTTTCACATCCACTCGAGAAAAAAGGTCGCACGCCATCGGTTCGCGCACCGAAAGAACCAGGAACTCTCCTGCCCTCTCTTCTCGCCACAAGAAATCCCGTCGTCGATCCGGATCATCGGCAAAGAGCGTCCAAAGCAACCGGTGATGCGCATCGGTCCGATCACCCGCATCATCTGGCAACAGCAATGCATTCAACGCTTGAATCGATGGTTTTCTGGAGATTGAAACACGGGACATAAACAGCGTCATCGCGCAACCTCCGGTTCGATATGGACTTGCCTGAAGGCCACCTGCCGCAACCCGAAATGCCAGTGCTTACGATCAATCGCCTGATCGTGTCGGGCTTCAATATGGGTATCCCCATCTTCCGCATCCGTAATCAGTTGCGTCGCCGTCACCCCTTGCCGCCATTCGGGAACGCGGACTTGGGTCATGGCGTCTTCTATGGTCTCCGCCTGTATGATCCGTGCATCAACCGGTGCCGATAAAGGGCAGGATTTTCGCCCGAAATAGAGTGTAAACACAGGCGACTTCAGAGCCGACTGTAGCGTCTCCAATCCCTCCCCCCAAATGACCACACCAAAGAGCGGCCCGGTTTGGTAATCCCTGAGCGTAATCGTGGTGTTCGTATCACGCCCCGCGATGCGCAAGGCCTCTGGTCGGGAGTTGGGGGATTTTGCCTTGGCCGACGGGACAGTTTCGACAGTGTGGTAATCACGAAATCCGCTATCCGTCCGGTGCTGGAACGGTGCGACCGCCATGCCAAAAGCATCCAGCACCGTAAAATCATCCTCGCGCCGCAGACCCAAGGCAGCGCCAATTAACCCCGTAATCGCTGACCGACCGGGCCAAAGGAGCGACCCGCGCCGTTCATGTCCGGCAAGATCGCCCATCGCCCCAATTGAGGCAGACAGCGTAAAAACCAGATACTGCGTCATGCGTCCGCCTTCACCGCAGCGGTTGCAAAGGCTACTATTTCATCAAGGGATCCAATGCCCGCAGGCACGTCCATGACAACGGTAGCGTCATAGGCCTTACCATAGGCACGGTCAATGTTTGCAGCGGTCTTGGTCAACGCCTCAACCGATGAACGCTCCCACGGCTGATCTTTGATCGGGGTAAAAAACGCCCCCGTCAGGTCACGCGGTTGCTGGCTGCCGACTTCGGCACGCACGAAATAGGCCCGCGGACGGTTGGCAAAACTGTTCTGCTTTCCTGTCGGTGTCGCCATCGCGACGGCACGCGCCAATGCCTCGATCCCTTTAGCAGCCAACTCCCGATCACCGGCAAGGTTTTCAACCAGAAGATCGACATTTACACAGACATATTGGTAATAGATACCAGATCCAAAGCCGCTTTCATCAAGGTGCCCTGCCCCGGCCTTGTTAAGATCATCGACGGCAGAATACCAATCATCCTCGGCAACGGCTGTGTGAGTTGTGATGGCGTGGCTCACTTGAACAGCCGCATCACGGTTAAAGTCGGCATCATCAGCGAGCATCCGACCGAACATGGCAATATCGATTGCCCCATCGGCCTTGCGCAAAACAATCTTTTTGAGTTCCTTGTCTTTGGGCAAGTCTTCACCTGCAAGCACCTTGTCGGCAAGGTCCTCGGCCAGCTTCCACTCCGCCGGAGAGATGAAAGCCAGCGTTGTTCCGATCTTCTCCTCCTGCGCGTTTTTTTCAGGTGTTTTCAATTTTCCAAAAATGGTTGCGACCTGCCCTGCAGCGGCGGCAGCATCATTTGGTTCTGCGCCATCCGTGATCAGCTTGTCACGCAGCCGTTCAAACAGCCGTTTCGTGCGGGTGCCCAGATGATCAGCCAAATCAAGTGCAAAGAACGTACTCCCGCGGATCGCCCTCTTTGAGGACTGAGACGAAATCCGCAAGCGCGGAAAACCACCGATATTGGCCTGTTTAGGGCGGCCTTGGTCATCGCGGTTGGGATTCGACGGGCCGTATTTGGTCAACACATGAAATTGCACAAAGACTGTCATTCAACCTTCTCCCCGGAAATCGGTTTGGGCGCGTCGGCCCCGAAATAATGGAAACACCAGGTCATGCGGGTCTGTTCGGACCAGAACATCAGATCCTCGCCCAAGACCGCAACGTTGCAACGATGCCCCGCAATCTTGATCGCGCGACGCATGCCAGAGACAAGCTCGTCACCAGTCGCCCGCATCAGTTTCTGAAACCGCAGCGTGGAAAACGGCTTCGGATCCCCGCTGCCTAAATTTTTCGCCAAGGGTTGGGAGACATGTTCCCGAACCTCGGCAAGCAGGGATACAAGCCGCACCAACCGTTCCGCATCCTTTATCCCCAGTTCACACGCCAGATCATGGACGCGCGGTTCGCACATCACCTCGACTGGCGTCGCGCGTCGCAGTCGCGCCGAGAGCGCCCTGCCCTGCGCAGTCTCACGGCCGAGCGCCGATCCCCACCATTTCAGAATGGTATTGCCATGCTCGCTCATGCCGCATTTCCTCTCTTGGATGGGGGGTCCATGTCCAATGCCTTGAACAAAAGTTTTCCGAACTTGCCGTAGCCCGCAAATGTCCCGGCAAGATTACGGCGGGCCACGACGATTTTCTGGATGTCCGAAGTATCGCGTTGGTCGAGCGAAGGTAGCGAAATCGCGTCGAACCGCCGGATGGCTTCGTTTCGCAAATCTGCGAGCCATGCAGCGCAAATGTCCCTGGCGGTTTTCCCGGACTTAAGGTCAGTCAAACGGGCCAAAAAGGCAGTTTCAGTAGCAATGTAGAACGCCTCCCGTTCTGCCTCTCTCGCCCCGCCTTCGGCCAAAACAGGCACCAAGGCTCCGCGCAAAGCAACAGCGGCATTGTCTGCGGCAGAAATCAGTCCGGCCAGGGTCAAGGACTGATCCTCAGTCAAATCGATAAGCGGCTCTACCGAATAGGTGAAATCTGCGGGGGTAGCCTTGGCCATCGACCAACCAGCGACGATTACTCTAGCGGGCCTATCAGAACGCTGTTGCCAAAGATCGACACAATGTGCCCGCTCTGCCAACTCGGAATCCCTGGATTGAACCAGAATACCCAACCAATGACGATAGCCAAACGTGCCTGCTTTGGGGTGAACCGGCAATCGAAAATCTTCCACTTTCATCCGATAATAAGGGCTAAGCGGATGCACCCAGCCCGCATAATCGGTGCCATGGGGCTTTTGAATGACACCCGTAATAACATCCCCTTCGGCTACCAAGCGTAACCGGCGGGGTGCGCCGAAAAACGCTTCGACCGAAAACTTCTGACCTTGCGGCGGTCTTGTTTTCAGATTCTTGTCAGACACTCGTGTTGGGTACATCCACGGAAGTTCGGACATCGCAGCCTGCGTACTGCTCGGAACATTGGCCCAAATAATCGACCAAAGCCCAAGCCCCGGGTCAACCAGCGTCACCATCGGTCCGCCGCCCCTCATCGAAGTTCGGTTCCCAGCACCGCCTGATGGCGCATATGCCTGTATGGTAAACAGAGCCATCGCCGCAAGAGGAAGATCCAGACCGGTATAACGCCTGCGGTGAACCATCAGGTCCGCGTTCTTATAGGCCGTATTCACCCCCGCGCTATCAATAAACAGCATATCTGGCGCATTCGGCTCCCCTCCCAGCGGCTCCAGATCCTGCAGGAACAACGGACCATCCCCGATCAGGTTGAACGCAGGCGCATATGCCGCCAGTTTCTCACGCAAGCGTTCAGGATCAGGGGTTGCACGATCTTCCCAATCATCACCGCTGGTCGGAGGATCTGCCATATAGACCAAACCGATCAGCAGCTCGAGACAGCCAATATTCAGATCCACTCGAGGCCAGTCGGGGCGAAATAGCGCAGAATCAGCGATTTGCCACGGTGCAACGATCCGGCGATTTCCAGATTTGTCAATGACAGGGATCCAAGGATCGGTGATTAGATTTAACGGCACAATGGTTTCCGTTCAACGTGAATTCGCAATAGACAATGCTACTTTAAGGCGGAAACCACACTAGGCAAGCACTCAATCTTTATCAGTCGAAAAAACTAATCCTTTATCGCTGAAATAGGAGAGACCTTCACAGATTCCCCCATCCTCTCCAACGGGACAAAGCAGGTAGCTCCCGCGCATCCATTCTTTCCAAGTCTTTGTTATTTTGACAATCTTACTGCTTCCCTGATCTGGAATGGCCAGTTTATCAATTTTGTGTTTCGCCGCACTCACTTCGGACATCATCCATCCATCAGGCCCGTAGAACAAAGGTTCCAGAACCCCATCAACTTCTCTCGCCAGAACCAGTATCCTCTGCTCAATCCCGAGACGGGTTGGATAGCGGGCGTCATCATGAGCCTGCCCGCCTTCACGGTAGCCAGCAGTGATATCCACGATGTTCTGGGTCGCTAACGATCCATGGCTCATCTCTTTACCGATCCGGTTGCGTTCGAAGGCATCCAACACTTCAGGGGTTTCGGGATCGGCGGAATAGGCCCTTTCGATCAGACTCCGGATACCGGAGGGAGCAACGATCCGCCCCTCATCGAACAGGTGACATGCGGTGCGCCACATGAGGTCGGCGGAATAAGTATATGCGCCGCGATCCAGCACATCCATCAACCAGCGATCATGATCAACCTGCCGAGGATCTGGAGAGACCACATAAAGGATGGGTTCCCTAACGGGTCGTTTGGCAGCCGGACGGATATCCATATGCCGCCACAACCGCCCTGCTCTCTGTACCAGACCGGCCATCGGAGCGAGATCCGAAACCATCACATCGAAATCCAGATCGAGTGACGACTCCAGCACTTGCGTACCAACCAAAACACGACCGGCCCTGTCGGTTCCTGTTTTGCCGAACCTGTTGCGTATGGTGCGCTCAATCCGTTTGCGATCTCCCAAGGCATAACGAGCATGCAGGAGGTCCGCCTCGATACCTTCGGCGCGGAACTTTTCTACTGCGGAAATCGCATCATCCACGGCGTTTCTCACCCAGACGCAGGCCGCGCCCTGCCCCACTTTTTCTTTGATCAGGGCAATCGCCGCGTCCGACGTTGCCAGCCGTTCGACTTTGACTGGCCCTTTCGCTCCAGTCTCTTGGGGAAGATTATGCACAGCTTTGCCACCGGCGATGGTCAATGCGGGGTAAGCGGTGTTGCCGTCGTCCACACCTTCATAAGACGCAAGCAGTTTGGCACGAAGTGATAGCGGCAAGGTTGCCGTCAACAGAATTGCAGAACCGCCTGCCGCCCGATGGAATTTGAGAAGCGCCGTGAGAATTTCGGCGATATAGGCCTCCCCCAATTCATGGACCTCATCGACGATCAGGATTTTTGACGACAGGCCAAAGTGACGCAAGGTTTGGAATTTAACTGGCAACACTGAAAGCAAGGCCTGATCGATCGTTCCGACCCCGACATTGGCCAAAAGGGACCGCCGCCGACTATCGCCAAGCCACTCGGTGCAACCTATGTCTTCAGGTGCATTGGGGTTGCCCTGCTGGATGTCGCGGTAATCCTGGGATAAACCTGCCCGGCCATGGGCCAGCGTTACCGATGGCCGATGATCGAACATTTTTCCGATTGACTCGCTGACCCGTGAAAACATCGCATCCGCAGTCGCCATGGTTGGCAAGGCGAAGAACAACCCCTGCCCCTTGTCAGCTAACAACATTCGTTGCGCCAGCATCAACGCCGCTTCCGTTTTGCCTGCGCCTGTTTCATCTTCGATGATGGTAAGCATCGGACCTTCGGGAAGCGGGATTGACTGACAGGCCATTTGCATAGGGCGAAAGGTCGGCCAATTGAAAAGCTGAGTTGCTGTCGGCTGCGCAGGCAATATCCCGGACGCGACGACTGCTTTGCCAGCACGTTCGCGCGCAATAACCAGATAATCGGACAGACCGTGGGTGGGCTCTTCGGGCGGAAACCAGTCCGCGTTCGACCCGATCCAGTCAGCTGCGGTAACCAGTCCGGAAAGCCACCAGCTCAATTCATAAGATTGCGCTTCATTGATCGCCTCTAGTGAGGCATTGAGCCAAAGTGAAGAGAAGGCTTCGATGGTTTCCGTTATATCGGGGCAGAGTGTTTTCGCGGCTCTTTGTTTATCAATTTGGTTCAGGGTCGAGGGGCGTCCGTGATGTCCGGCCGTTGCGGAGATCAAGGGACGCAAGCGTCGTGGTCGTTCAGGTTTCAGAACTTTGGCGAGAAAGTCGAGATGTGCTTCCAAATAGATTTCTGTCAGTTCCCAGTGCCGAAATCGTTGTGAACCTTCGCCGCGCAACATAGAGCGAAAACCAGCATTCAGCTTGCCAAGATCATGTAAGCCGGTCAGCAGGATAAAAGCCTGCTTCCTCGGCAGTGGCAGGGACGTCCAATCAAGAAGGACCTCAGCCACAGCCGCGACATCAAGCATGTGGTAGATTGCCGGATGTTCGATCCCGTTTTCGAGTGCGCTTTTTCCGGGCCAGCGGGCAATGAGATCATGCATTACCATCTACTCAAATCTCTTATTCAACATATGAACCTAAATCTCTGAAGTGTACGACGTGTGCTTACTGTCTATGCTCTGGGACCTAACGTTGGGCCCCAGAGCATAGTGCGGAAAACTCCAATAAAAAACGATCCAGTTTAAAGGGCGCAGAGCACCCGAGAGATGGTCTTCTTCAAAAACATTAAGGACGATCACATTTTCGAATGGTGTGGAATTTTCGACACGATTTTCAAAATTGCACCGGACAAAAATCATATCTGGATGCTGTCTCTAGTACATTCCACCCTTGGAACTGGTCGGGCAATCTATCTGATGTCTTAAAATCTCGGAGGGAGCTTGTCGCGCAACTAGACGAGAACACTGAACCCGTCATCCGGGAATGGGTAAAACAACTCTGTGATGAATTGGACAGTGAAATTGAGCGCGAAATCCAAAGAGAGCGAGAAAATCAGGAAGACAGAGACGAGAGGTATGAATAATCCAGTAAATGAAACTTTTGTAGCTGGCAAATCATGACCGACCTGAATTGTCCAAATATCGAGGATGAAATCCCAGTCTAAAAAATTCAGTGGTCAAATTTCCAACCCCGGCTCCCGAGATTTCTTCGTTGTTTTCTTTTCGGCTTTTTCATCTGATCGAATTGGTGAAAGCAATGCCTGAGACTCAGGATCACTCATGATTTTCCGCGCCTCTTCATGCGCCTGATCCCGAATCCTGCCAGAATGTGCTCCTGGCACATCCAGTTCGCCTTTTGCATAAAGGTCGTTTGCTATCGCCAACTTTCGCTGCGCCACGATAATCTCGTGGTCAGGTGCAGAAATGCCTTCAAGCTTTTTCAGTGCCAGATGATATGGCTGCAATGGCCGGGGGATTTCGGACGTTACGCGATTTTCCGGCTCTGGTCGGCGCAGGCTTTCTTCTGCAAGTCGATCTCTTGCATGCGCTTGAGAGAAGACTGCATGACGTGCTTCAATGATTCGAGTTCGGATGGCGTCAACCGAAGGGGATTTTCGGAGATGTCCAGCTTCGCCTTGCGTGAGTTGGTCGATACCATAACCGAAAGTCTCCTTCCAAAAATCATCCATGGCAGAGCCATGCTTCTGATTGATAGCTTCTATCATACCCGGTTTGACCGCTATATTCAACGCACTCGGAAATGCTGTCATTACCGCCGCCGCCATAACATGTCCGCCCCGGTTTTCCAGAAAGCCGCGCAGTGAGGCTAGCGTTCCGCCCATTGTCAGAGTGTCGTCAAACACCAGATACTTCCCACCCTTCTCGACCGGCCCATCAAAGGCCGGGTTGAAAGCAAGCCGATGGTCTGCACCCTCCCCCGTTCTGGCAACCCGCTCCATCTGATAGATGGAAGTATCAACTTCCAGACCTAACTTTTTACCAACAACATACGCCATCGCCAGCGGAATCATATTGTATCCGGCGGCTTCCACAGCCAGTACAGGAACGATCCGGGGGCGATCATTCCCGATCTGCTGTCCTATCTGATCGAGCATTTCGGTACGGACCAGACGCTCGGCCATATGTTTGGCTGCGTCCGGATCACCAGCTTTCGCCTGAGTGTATTCTGGCTGCTGTTGCAGTTCTCCCAGATCGCCATTTCGAATGACAGCCGGAAAATCACCCCAAGGCGCACGTTCCGCCACAACATTTCCTCTCAATGCTATTAGTTCTGTCGTTAGTGTACCGAATTGCTGCGGTTCACCCTACGCTGCCACCACGCAACATCCAGGCCGAGAAAATCCACGTCGTCAAACCTGAATTGGATGATTTCACTTACGATTCCGGGCTCCTTGCTATCCCTGTCACATCAAACTGTGCCCACAGTTGATGTTATCGATAGCAAAGCCTTGTGTCAGTTCCCTTTTTATCCGTTGAGCATGGCTTGCCATGCGAATAAGGCAGGAGATCATGGAATGATCGTTCAGTACCGGTACTGAACATGTCCTGCCTAAGAGACGACAGGGTAAAGTTGTGCAAAGTTCTGCAAAGACCTGCACACTCCTGCAAACTCCTGCAAACTGGCGGAAATCAGCCAAATCCATGAAAAGACGATATTTTCAACCAAAATGAGCCGGGTTTACATATCGCTTGCACATCCGATTCCGGTGTGGCTTATCAACGGGATTCGTTTGATCCATTCAGCCGAAAGTTGCGTGTTTTCGGACCTGAATACCAAGCCGCAACTGTACCAATAACCATAACAAGAATTCGGTATAAGCAGTGAGAGTAGCGATCTACGCCCGGCATTCAACAGACAGGCAGAACACCAGCACCCAAGACCAGATAGCAAGATGCCAAAAGCATTGCGCCGATCAGAAGTACCATGTTGTCGATGTGTATTTCGATGAGGCCTTTTCTGGTGCCCACATGGATAATCGCCCCGGGATAAGCAGTTTGCTGATGGGGGCATTTGACAACCGCTTTGACCGGATCGTCTGCGAGGATTTAAGCCGGATCAGCCGAGATCAGGGTGACATCGCGCATTTCTTCAAGAAAATGGCCTTTGTCGGGATCGATGTTGAAACGATTGCCGAAGGCGTGATCAACGAACTTCATATCGGCCTGAAGGGCACGATGAATGCGCTCTATCTCAAAGACCTGTCAGACAAGACACACAGGGGCGTTGTCGCTGCTGTTTTGCGGGGCGGCGTGCCCGGCGGCAGAACATTCGGATATGAGATCGTCCACGCCCTTGATGCAAACGGTGATCCGGTCCGGGGCAAACGCCGGATTGTCGAAAGCGAGGCAGCTATAATCCGCCAGATTTTCGAGATGTATGGATCCGGCCAAAAGCTGAAGCATATTTGCGAATATCTTGACGCCAGCATGATCGTTGCCCCCGGCGGCGGACGATGGAACCCGACAACGCTGGTCGGCACCAGATCCCGTAAAACCGGCCTGCTGCGCAACACTCTCTACAAGGGCATCGTCACCTTCAACCGGCAGAAATATCGAAAGCACCCAACGACAGGGCGCAAACTGCCTGTTGTCAGACCTGAACATGAATGGATCCGCGTTCCGATCCCGGAACTGCAAATTGTCGATGACGATGTTTTCGACAAGGTGCAGGACATGCTTGATCAGCGTTCCAGCAAGGCAGCCGAATACCGGGAAATGGTCAAGCTACGCTCTTCGGAAGAGACGAAACAGCAACACAAAAACCTGAATCGCAACTGGCGGGAACGCCAGATTAAAACCAAGGGGCGCGTGACCGCCGTTTTTTCAGGCCGCCTGAGATGTTCAGAGCATGAAACGAAAATAGGGGCGCATTGGGCCGATCACTATTCCTGCATGATCAAGGAATGCGTGCATCGGTCTGTCCCTTACGATCAGTTGACAGATATCATTCTTCGGGAAGCAATGCGCCTCAAGCCCGAGGATATTGCGGACTTTTATGATAGTGCGCCGGTGCGTGAAAAACGCGAGCGTTCAGGTAGCCGTATTCAGGCCGCCGAAACGAAATTGCAAGGGCTACGTGATCGTGCCGAACACATCCTCAACAGCCTTGATCTGGCCTCCGCCAATATCTGGTTTGAGGATAATGCCGAGAGAATGCGACTGGTCCGCCTCGAAATAGATCGTGAAAAGCGCAAACTGACAGAAGTGCAGCCACCCGACAAAGCACGCCTGCGCATTATCCATGACCGGTTCCAAGGCCTGATCGCAAAACTGCGTGCCTGGTCCCGCGATCCGGAAGCCGTGACACCCCTCCGGCATATGATGAAGCTCTATCACATTCATGCAAACTGGGATGAAACCAGCAAATGCTGGTATCGTACCTGCACGATTGAATATGATTTCCCGGCCATGGTGCGTATCCTCGGTCAAAAGAAATGAAACCGGCAAAATTCTGCCGGTTTCGCTTTCAGCCCTGATTTTCTTTTATGTCGTTCCCGTCCTCGCCAATCTCAGAACAGAAGCCCGATCTGTCCATTTTTCTCGGTGATGGTCGCAATCCCCTGTGTATTGGGGTTGGTCACATGCGCAAAGGCTGGCAAATCATCCGCCATGCGTTCCCGATATTCAGGATCGATAAAGCGCATGCCAAGTTGATCGACCAGCGCACAATATGCCGCCTCGGCAGCCTGATCCACCGGCAGCGGAAACACTTCGGTCGTCAGGCAGGAGTGAAATCCGGTTTCAGAGAGAAAAGGTTGCCCGAGATCGACCGCATGAAACTTGAAACCCGCCAGCGTTTTGAACGCGCAAGAGAACTCGACCATAACGCGACCATGAACGGTGTTGATGATAAAGAGGCCATTTTGTCCCCAGTGGGGCACAGTGCCGGGGACAGCTTCTATTGCCTTTTCGATAACTGTTCCCGATCCGTCCGGGGCATACAAACCGAAATTCCCCTTTTCGCCATTGGTCCTGACAAGCAGGTCACGAAAAGCCTGATAAGATGCTTTGAGACCTGCATCATCTCCAGCCAGCACGGCTGAGTTAAAGTCCTGCGAAATCATGCGGGCCAATTTGATCACTTCGTCTGTAACGGTCATGTCTTCAATTCCTTCTTTCAACGGGTCAAACTTCTTCCCGTCGTCAAAAAGGGGTGAATGCCGTCAAGCTGAATATGGGATGTTCACGACCGTTAAGGCGTGAACAGGGCCCCTGATTCTGCTTGACGGCAGAGGGCGCAGCCCTTCCTTCAGCAGATCGCCACACACAGGTGTTTTTCGGGGGTTGTGCGGTTTTTGATGGCCGTGGGGCTCTGGGATGGCGACCAGCAGGGCAGTCGTTGCCCGCACGCAGCAAAACCGGGCTTGAACGAATGCCTCTATTCTCAACTGGATTGCACAATCCAGACATCACTGTGGAGTGACAGACCAGAATCACAATGCACATTTAATAAGTACCGATTTAGTGTTTATTAAATGCTGTTGCGTTTTAGATTGCACAATCCACAACGTCAGGAATGCCCAACAGATCCAGCATTGATCACCCCAGAATAGGGGACCTGCATCAGCAGAGTTAACCATATTCGCGGAGAGTGACATGCAAGACAAACGACACAAGGGAAATATCAGCCCATATCGGCCGGGATTATGATACTGGATCTGGACAGCCCTGCGGACGCGCCACGGGATTTGTTTACAAACATGTAGCCAATGAAAACCCGCTCATGACAGCCCTTGACCGGCTGGAATACCGGTTTGACAAGAAACCGTCACAATCGGCAGGTCAACCAGATCAGAAAAGTCCGACTGGTTCATGAGGAACAAAACCCGGTCACCCTGCTTCACGACAAGATGGGAAGATATCCCCGCCTTGCGGTAAGGAACACTATCCAGCAGAGCCCTTTCGCAAAAACCTGTAACCAACGAAAGATCGTCGATCGTTAATTTGAAAACCAGTTCCTGTCATTTCAGAACCTTTTGTTAAATGTTCCTGCCACGCGGCATTCAACTTCTCCTCTATCGTAGTCAAAACACCATTGATCAGATTTAGCGCAGGTGTCTCGCAGAAAATTGCGAAAACGGGCTGGTCCACGCAAAATCAAATTTTCCTATACCTTCGAGGATTCACATCTATCGTAAGGGTATCGACTGCAGGTCGAACCACCACTAGAACTACCATTGAGTACAATTTTAGGTTCAAAAAAAATATCTATAACTTATCTTATGGTTGAACCCGTTGGGAGTGAAGAAATCTGATGCGGCATCTCATAGCATTGGTCTGCCTATTCAGTCTGGGCTCCCCCTTTACAGGACCATCGGCTGTTGGTGCCGAAAACACATTGGCTGCCGGTAGTCTTGATGGAAGTGTCGCAACAGATAATAGCGGAAGCACCATTTATACCATACCGTTAGATGTTCCCCCTGGAACCGGCGGGCAGCAACCTGAATTGTCCTTACTGTACAACAGCCATCAAAACGACGGGTTACTGGGCGTTGGCTGGAGTGTGAGAGGCATTGCATCGATTACACGATGTCCTCAGACCATTGCACAGGATGGTTTGTCGAGGGGGGTTGGTCTGAACGCCTACGACCGCTTCTGCTTGGACGGGAAGCGCCTTGTCGCGGTGTCGGGTGACTATGGTAAAGATGGTACGCTTTATAATACGGAACGGCAAAGCTGGATCCGCGTTACATCGATGGGGCACTGTGGTTCTGGACCCTGCGCTTTCGGCGTAACCACGCCGGAGGGGCAGCATCTTGAGTTCGGCGTTGCCGACGATGCGCGTATTCTCGCAAGTGGAACCGAAACCGTACGTGTATGGAGCGTGAATAAAGTTACAGACCGCAACGGCAATTATATCCAGATCCGATACCAGAGTGATAGCACCCGGGGGGAGTATTATCCCACGGAGATACAGTACACCGGAAATGACGCCGGGTCCCTGATGCCTCAGCGATTTGTCAGGTTTTCCTACGAAGATCGACCAGACCCGCAATCTGCCTATCTGAACGGCTCCGAGGTGAGAACCACGAAACGGTTAAAACAGATTTCCACCTGGGTGAAAACTCAGCAGGTCAGCACATATAATTTCAGCTACCATCAAAGCGCCACTTCTCATCGAAGTTTGCTTGATGCCGTCCAGCTTTGCGGTCTCGGAGAAGAATGCTTTCCTCCAACCCGGTTCGACTGGGACAACAAGGTGGCCACGAAGAACACCTTTACTGCTGACTCATGGAGCCAAAAAGGCCGCTGGGCGGAAGACTACATCAATGTAGTGGGTGATTTCGATGGTGATGGCAAAAGCGATATTGCTTACTTAAACAACAATTCTGGCGCGCTAGGCCTTTCTGTTTATGAATCGACCGGAGAGGCTTTCACCTTGGAGAACCGGTCACCCAGCGGCACCCGATGGAACGGTACTCGTTTTGCGGCGGCAGATTTCAATGGAGATGGTCGAAGTGATATTGGCCATCTTTATAATCAAATGGGATCGATGAACGCTGACGTTTTTTTGTCGACTGAGGATGGATTTGAAAAAAGAACATGGTATAGCGGCGGACAATCATGGAGAGAAGACGATCAGGATGTATTTGCCGATTTCAACGGTGACGGGCTCAGTGATTTTGCGATTATTCGGAATGCATCGGGTAAAAACGATATTAGGATTTTTCTCTCTAACGGAGACGGATTTGAACCGGCATCTTGGGACACACCGTCCCGGCGCTGGGTAGATGCGCGTTTCCTGCCGGGTGACTTCAATGGCGACGGTCTCTCTGATCTGGCGCTGATCTATAACGATGCCGGTATGATGGCGGTCGATATTTACCTGTCAACCGGAACCGGCTTTTCCGTTGCAGCATGGCTGGATAACTCGCCGCGCTGGTTTTCCGACAATCTGGTCAGTATCAACGACTACAATGGGGATGGTCGTTCCGATATTGCGTATTTCTACAATGAACAGGGCTATGTCACGGTCAGGACGTTCCTGTCTGACGGCGAGATGTTCAATAGCGAAATTTGGTCGAAGGGTCAGATCCGGTGGCGCGAGACCAGCGCAATCAAACCCGGAGATTATAATGGCGATGGATTGGCTGATGTAAACTATATCGCTTATTCCGGAGCCAACAGCATGCTTATGTCGGTTAACATATCCACCGGGACAGGATTCACCGCGCAGGACTGGTCGGAATTCAAAGGAAACTGGGACTATCACGATTATTTTCCAAGTGATTTTAGCGGCGACGGGAAGACCGACATTGCCCTGGTCGCCAATGACCGTGGAACAGTCTCAATCAAGATGCATGTAGCCGTGCCGGATGAAGATGTCACCGACCCCGCCATATCATATCAAGATCTGTTGACGCACGTGACCACAGGGGTGGGAGGTTTTGCCTCGTTCGACTATAAGCCGCTAACCGATCTCACCATTTACAGCCCGCCGGTGGATAGTTCCTATCCCAATCCGGCGCTGCACGCGCCCTGGTATGTGGTCAGCCGTCAGCGCGTCGGATCGGCGGATAGCGAAATCTCCTCACTATTCGACTATGTCTATCACGGTGCCAAGGTGAACCTGGAAGGCCGCGGCTGGATCGGATTCGCCGAAATCGATGTAATTGATCGTAGCATCGACGATCCCGCGATGCAGACCAAAACGCAGAACAGCTTCCATCAGGACTATCCATTGATAGGTTTGCTCCGAGAGCAAAAGGTAACCCGTCTGTCGGATGGAGCGGTTCTCGCCGAAAACCGAAGTGAGAACGACTATATATCTTCAGCCGAGGGCGTGTCGACTGTCTATCAGAAGATGGTACAAAACCGGATCTACAGTGACGGCACCGAAAATTATACACTGTCGTTGAATTACACCTATGACGCGGATTACAGGAACATCATCCGGGTGGACGATCTGACCAACACGGATGATGACAGTATTCACTACTGTTATCGTTACCATGATCCGCATGACGGGAAATGGTGGAAAGGGTTCTTTCCGGTGGTCCGCAAGACAACACGCAGTGCGGCAGCCTGTGATACCGATGTCGTGAGTTGGTCGGAAGCGGATGATCTACAGCTACAGCGGATATCCTATGACGACAGAATGAATCAGGTTGGCCTGGCGCTATGGGACAGTACAAAACAGAAATGGATCGAATCCTTATTGGACTATGATCGCTTTGGTAATCCGGTTTCTGAAACCGATGCGCTTGGAGCCAAAACGAACATTGCATATGATACCGTCTATCACAGTTTTCCCGCCCGCATCACCCTTCCTCCGGCGCTAACGGGCCACGAGCCTCTGACCGTTGAAACCGAGTATGAACCGCTCTATGGCAATCTGATGCGCTGGGTGGATATGAACGGCAATCTGGTGACAGAGGTTCCAGAGGGTGGTCTCGATGCTTTTGGGGGGATTGTTCGCCTGGACAGTATCCAGCCTGATAGCAGATTGTTGAAGCCCGTACTGTTGCGGCAGATCTCCAAAGCCAGTCCTGTGGGGATTAGCATCAAACTACAGTTCCGCACTGCATGGGATGAGGATGACACCGAAAACTGGCTTTGGGAGAACACTCGATATAACGGGTTGTGGCAACCAGTCAGGATGGAGGAGAGCGGACCGGACATAGCCCCCCCCATAGTCAGTCAGGCGGCTTACAACGGCCACAGCCAGTTGAGCCAACAATCGCTGCCGCATTTTGACGGCCAGAAGGCCGAGACGGTGCGTTACATGCATGACATCAAGCAGCGCATTATCCGAACGGATCTGCCTGAAGGCGTTGTATACCGAACGGTCTATGACCCGGCGGACAACAATATTGTCACCACTGAAATGCCAAATCCGTCGGAGACAGCCGTGTCGGGGGCAACCACGCCCGTTGCTACCGTCGATACCTATGACAGCCGTGGTCGGTTACGCACGTCCGTGGCACCGAATGGCGGGATTAGTACTTATCGGTATGACGCGCTGGGACGACCAATAGAGGGTATTGATCCATTGGGTGTGGTTACTTCTGTTAGCTACAACTCCCTTGGTCAGGTTGTTGCATCTACCAGTCCGGATGTCGGGACATCTACATATAGTTATACCGATACGGGACTGGTCGAAACGACGATAGATGCGAACGAGCAGAAACAGGCTTTCGATTATGACGCGCTGGGAAGAGTTATTGCCGTTCGCGACTTCGCTCACGACAGCAAGCTGACACGTGAGGTCACCTATCGCTACGACAGTGCAAAAAATGGTAAGGGATGGCTGGCGACGGTGCAAACACCTGACGTGGCATATGAATTTTCCTATGACTTTCTCGGCAATATCACGGAACGGACCACTGTCACGCAGATCTCGGGGGAAGAACGCCGCTTTACCTCAGGGTTCACCTACGATGCCTTGGGCAATCCGCAGACCATTCGCTATCCAGATGACAGCGAGGTCCGGTACGATTATGGATCCGGCGGTCAGTTAACCTCCATATCCCGTCGCGCTCCTTCGGAAACGACATTCGAAACCTTGGCATCTTATAGTGACTATAACGCCTTGGGACAAAACCAACAGCTAAGCTATGGAAATGGCGTTGAGGAAACGTATCAGTATGACAACCTCGGTCGTCGGACGCATGGCAAAATTGTCCGTAAAGCCTTGGTGCATCGGAACGTCGCCTTGCAGTGGAACAGCGCCAGCAAGCTGATCGCGCTCGACGATACACGTCCCTCTGCCGACATCACGCTCAACCAAACCTTCTCCTATGACACAATGGGTTTTTTGACTCTGGCTAACGGCACGTATGGCACGTTAGCCTACAACTATAACCTCACGGGCGATATTACGGGCACAAACGGCCTTACATACTATTATAATGAGCAAAGGAAACATCAGCTTGATCGGATTTGTCCAGTGGAGGGGTGTGGGACAGGCGCAAATCAGTCAGGCTGGAATCTGAGTTATGACGCAACCGGCAAACTCGTTGCGAAGACCCAGTCGCCCGTTGTTGGAGACAACTTGAATGTCTGGCAGTACCGGTATGATGTTCAGGGAAACCTCACATCTGTGGAGCACGGCGACGGTTCGGAAGGCGTCACCAGTCTGTTTGGTTATGGTGATGGTTGGGAACGCGTGGTGTCCACTGGGCCCGATGGGAGGCAGACTCACTATATTGACCCGTACTATGTGCTGACCGTACCAGTTGGGGGGAAACCATTTGCCGACACTTACATCTACGGTCCCCAGGGCGTCATCGCCAGCGTCGGCCCATCCGGGGCGGTGCACTATCTCTCTCAGGACCAGATCGGCAGCACCGTGTTGGTTACGGACGGAACAGGTGCCGAGACAAATACGATATCCTATCAGCCCTATGGCGAGATTGATCAGCAGATTGGTTCAGATACTGTAGATATACGACCAAAATTCACCGGAAAGGAATACGATCCTGAAACCGGTTTGTATTATTTTGGTGCACGCTACTACGATCCGCAGATGGGCCGGTTTACAACACCAGATCCGGCCGGGCAGTTTGACAGCCCCTATATCTATGCGGCGAACGACCCGCTAACGCTCACAGATCCCGACGGTATGGCCGCTGGATTTGATGATGGCATTGAAATCTTGACGATTCTGGTCGAGCTCGTGATTGCAGCAAACTCAACTGAAGAAGCCGGAAGTTTCGTCGCAGCAAATGCGTCAGAGGTCGCGCGGCACAACGGGACGTCTCCGAACGATACATCGGGGTTGGTGACCAAGGTGGAAATCGCGTCCCATACTCCGGACATCGCTGCTGCTGCCGCAGCAACCAGTTCCGGGGTTACGATTGCGGCTACCCGCTCTGCCTTCCCGAACAACGATACGCTGCCGATGGCGGTAACAGGTCCGCGGCAGGCGGAGGTTGGTGATGGCGCAGAGCCCAACGAGATAAAGGAACTGCCATTTTCACGACTGTTTTCTAATGCCGTCCATCAGAATATGGCCAGCATGCCACCGGCAACCTCGTCGTGTGAGATGTCACTACCAGCGGGGACGCCCATTGCCACTGCGGATCGGTCAAAGGTGATTGAGGAACTTGAGGTTGGGGATCTGGTGTGGAGCAGGAATGATGCGACAGAGCAGGTGGAACTGAAGCCAGTCAGCAGGTTGTTCACACGGGTCGCTTCTGCGCTTATTGCTTTGACCATTGGTGGCACAACAGTAGAGGCGACACCTAACCATCCATTCTATTTACCGATGGAAAATGAGTGGCGGCCAGCGTCTGACCTGACCGCCGATGACCAAGTTCTTAGTCTGGATGGACAGCTGGTCGAAATCACCGCAAAAGAAACTCTCGACGGACCAGTTAAAGTATTTAACTTCGAGGTTCTTAACAACCATAATTACTATGTTGGTGAAAATTCGTTTCTCGTACACAATCCTCCGAATTGCGGAAGAGTAAACGTTGGCGGAAGGCATGGAGATACAAAACAAAAATCTGAATCTAAAAAAGTTGAAAGTGACCACTTTCCTCCCAGGAGCACTTATGTTGGTACTATATACGATGACAATCGGAACAACATGTCAGCCAGAACTTTAACTTATAAAGAACACAGACAATTCATTACCACTGGATCATCAAAGGAATCTCAAAAATTCAGGGATAAACAGCGTCAGTATATGCAACAAGGGGAGTTCCATAAAGCCCTTGATATGAATCTTAAGGCCTACAGAGATGATAATTTATTAAATACCAAGGCACAAAAGAAGGCGACATTGGATGGAATGAAATATTCCAAGAAAATGAAAAGGTTAAATGATGCAAAGTTCAATGAACTAAAAAAGAAATATGGCTTATGAGGATTGCGGTAAATGTTACTAAATATTGAACCATATAAATCAATAGGACCAATTCTGCTATCAATGACAAAAGAAAATGTCAGGGATGTTATTAAATGTAATTTTGAACATCAAGAAAAATCAAAGATATCTGGAATTGAAATTGATGCTAAAGATTACTTCTCAGATTTTGGAATCATGGTTCACTATAATAAATGTGGAAACGTTTGCTTTGTAGAGGTCGACAACTTATCAAATGTTGTTTTTAAGGATGTTACTCTATTTGATCAGTCGTTTGATATTATCAAAAAATGGTTTATGGAATTAGACGATAAAATAATGATGCAAGATGCCGGATTCACATCTCTAAAATTTGGCATATCTTTCTTTTCTCCTGATCATTTGGAGTATCCAACAAGACCACCCGAATTAATTAGTATTTTTGAAAAGAATTATTATGAAAATTAATCTGATATCAATCAAGCGCAAATGAAGAAACCCAAGTCCTGTTGCCAAGCTCGCTTCTTAATCGCGAATAGAAATTTTAGTATTCTGGAAGGATACACGGCATGTCTGAAAGCACATATGCAAAAATTCATCTAAAAAACGAAACCGGCGGAGGATTAAAGTTAAGAGATAGCCAGCTTTCTTGGGGAAAGTACGATACGGAGCCGCCAACGCAAATCGCAAATAACGTCGAAGGCTACTTTAAACCACAAGGTGCCAAAAGCACCGCAACCGGCACTGAAGGCGTTGTGCAATACAGCGATAATCAGGGTGCCATTTTTGAAATTAAATGGGATATTCCTTATAACAAAAGCAACAGCGCCTCGATCATATTTACCAATTCGGAGAAATATGGGGATGGGTATACCTATGGGCAATATGACAGCACCTACTCTAATTTATGCTCGACGCCAAAGAGCGGTAATCCCGATCTTTATTTTTTAATTGGGTATGATTCCGATGCAATAATGAACCGGCCCGTCTCGGATGTTTCCAGTCATTTGGCAGGATTGTCCGACACGGCACCACGTTCATCTCTGGACTTGGAGGAAGCCACACGTTTGGCTTGCCATGCTTATTCAAGAAAGCAGGTTTCGGAGTTGTTCGGTACGAGAACGCAGGTAACAATGCTCGACATTCTCACGGAAAAGAGAATGCCGACAATCGACCGGGTCCGTTTCTCACTGGATACCGGTTTACTGTCGCCACATGCATCGGTGCTGTCAGGTATTGAGTTAATTTCTCAATCTTTGACAAGTTTCAAGCTGTCCAATGAAACGAAAGCGCTCGTCACCAATTATCTCTCCGCCATTAAATCTCAAGTGTCCAGTGGAACAGGTGCAGGGATAAACGATCTGTCGAACCAGATCTCAGAGCAACGGAACTTGCTCGGAGAATCGCTGTTAGAGTTCAAATCTTGCTGCCTGTTCGACGCCTTGCTAAGCTTGGTCGAAGTTGCGCCGATAGCCGTCGCTGCCAATGCGGCATCAATGTTACGTGATTCCGTCCGCGACGATGATGTTCTATGGCAGCAGATGGTCTCTTCCCAGCTTGAACAACTGAAAACCTTGTGCGAATAATCCTGATATTGAGTAAGCGTCGTGTCACGGCTACCTTGACAGGGCCTGCGATATCCTTTCGGAGAGTGGATCAGTCCTGGAGGTCTATGTTCCAAGGAAGCTGGGCGTCGATCTTGTTGATCGGATGATCTGCAATGCGCTCAAGGACGATGCTGAGGTATTTGCGCGTTGAGGCCGGATGGGCTTTCCACCGGCGCATCGGGCTCCCAGTCGTTGATATAGCGGGTGGTTCAGGTATGCCAGATTGTGACTTCATGCGGCCACAGCAGGATGGACCCACATTGACCACATTCTTCCATCCGGCCAACGCCGCATTACCGCGAAGAATGGGATTCCCGCATCGTTGCGCGATGCGGGACGGCCGACCACAGTGCCTTCCGACAGGATTATTCCAACATTAACTTCCGCCCACCGATTCTGCAGTAGGCCGAGCCCGAAATACCCTCAGGAACGAACAGATGCGTCATCGGTGCTGTCACGATTCGGTTTTTCAACTCAAGTGACCGGATGGCGAAGGGACGAAACAAGCTGCTTGTATTGAGATGCGGGTTGAATAGGCATTCGGTAGCGCTCGATAGACATTGGCGGTATATCGTGTAAACTTGGCGTCGATAAGCGCCTTAGATCGCCTAGATCCTTAAAAGGAAACCGTCATGCTTGAAATCGAACCGCTCTGCTTTTCGTCCGACTGCCCTAGCCGGGCCTTGTTCGACCAGATCGCTGACAAGTGGTCGATGATGGTGCTGGCCGTGCTTGATGACGGTCCGCAACGCTTCAACGCAATCCGTCGTCGACTTCAAGGTGTTACCCAAAAAGCCCTTACCCAATGCCTACGCCGGCTGGAGCGCAACGGCTTGGTATCGCGAGAGGTGATTTCGCTTTCGCCGGTCGCGGTGCAGTATCAAATCACGCCGCTGGGTCGTACGCTGCAACAGCCTTTTCGAGCGCTGCACGAATGGACGCTCGCGAAGCTGCCGGAGGTCGATGCTGCCCGGCAAACGTTCGACGCCGCTACGAGCGGAGCGAAAAGTCCGCAGGGAAGGCTGCTTCACTCGATTGCATGAGCGCGCCGTTGGCCGATCGTGCATCGGTAATCTGATGTCTGAAGGCCAACCGACATGTCTATGGAACGGCGTGACCTGGTACGCAGATGGAAGCGCGGCCAGCGGTTTTCGTCCGGTCGGTATGCGGGCTCTGCCAGTTCGGACTCGGTACAGTCAATCTCGGCCAACTTCGACCAGATCTACACATTGGTTGCTCAGGCTCGTTCGATCAGGAGTACAGAGAGTGCCGCCGCTGCTCTTGCGCGCGAGACCATCTATCGATGGCTCAACAGCCAAGCGCCGACGAATGTTCTCGGGCAGTAGGTTTCCTCGAACCTACTAGGGCGACGCAAAGTGCCTAATAGACACTAGGTTTATTTCATATACCATTCTGGCGGTACTCACTTTGAGGCAAGCGGTCCGAGCCGTCACCTTCGTTCGTCACTTTTGTCGGCGAGTTGCAACCCGCCAATGGTTCATTCGACAGGAAGCACTTCTTTGGTCAAGCCGCGCCTGACTACTCATTGAGCGCGGGCGGACATCAATAAATTCAATATATGAGGAAAATATGGAAAACCTAGAGCTTTTAACCCCCTTGAGCAATAAAGAGCTCACCTTCAAGAATCGGGTATTCATGGCGCCGATGACCAGAGGTCGATCCAAGGATCAGGTGGCCAACGAATTGACTGCAACGTATTACGCGCAGCGCGCATCGGCGGGTCTCATTTTCACGGAAGGCACCCAGATCAGCGCCCAGGCGGTCGGGTGGACGGATACCCCAGGAATCTATACTCCCGAACAAATTGCGGGCTGGAAGAAGGTAACCCAGGCAGTTCATGAAGTCGGCGGTCTCATTTTCGCCCAGCTCTGGCATACCGGGAGAGCATCTCACCCTGATTTTCATGGTGGAGAACTACCAGTCGCGCCATCGGCGGTCCCCTTCAATAGCCAGGCGTTCACGCCAGAAGGCATCAAGCCCTCTGTGACCCCACGCGAACTGACCCTTGATGAAATCAAATCCACCATCGCAGACTATGAGAAGGCTGCGCGGGCCGCGAAAGATGCAGGCTTTGATGGCGTCGAGGTTCACGGTGCCAATGGTTACTTGCCGGCGCAGTTTCTGGAAGATGGTTCAAACAAGCGAACCGACGAGTATGGTGGCACCGCTGAGAAGCGGGCGCGGTTCCTGCTTGAGGCCACTGATGCTGCGATAAAGGTCTTCGGACCGGCCCGTGTCTCGGTCAGGCTGTCTCCGCGCATTCCGTACAATGACATGGGCGACTCCAATCTCGAGCAGACCTACATGTACGCGGTGGAAGCGCTGGAAAAGAAAAACGTTGGCATTCTGCATTTCATGGAGCCGGGAACGCTGCCGGAAGGCGTTAAACCTCTGGCGCCCGGGGCTCGCAAGCGATTCTCAGGGATTTTCGTATTGAATGTTGGCTACGACCGGAAGTCTGCGGAACAGGTGCTGCAAAGCGGCCTGGCTGATGCAGTCACATTTGGCACGCTGTTTATCAGTAATCCTGATCTGCCGGAACGCTTCCGCCAAAACGCTCCACTGGCAACCTCGGATGCTTCCAAGTACTACAGCGGTGCCGAAGAAGGCTATACAGACTATCCGCTGATGGCCTAGTCAATCGTAATCGAAGCGGAATAGCGTGAAGTTCAGATCTTGATCTGAATCGGCTCGCTCCGTCACGCGCCGTGCCCGCCGGGCACGGCGTTTTTATTTGAATGGATTTCGATGCGACGTAACCGTCCATTCACGGCTACCTTGCGGACGAGAGCGAAAGATCGGATTTAGAGAGCGAGAGGGAGCATAGCTCCGAACTGCTCGGGAAATCCGGAATTGGCCCACATATGCAGTTATGACCTTATCAATGGACGCAGTCTGACGGCAGAAGAAAAGCAGCGTCTTGTTGCCGCGAGTTTTACCTCTGGTTTGTCGGTGCGGTATGCGATGTCCTATTGCGGCTGCAGATGCTCGGCCATGAAGTCTATGAAGGCCCTCAGTTTGGGTGTAATTTGGCGGCTGGCTGGCCAGAGAACATTGAACTGATCTGTTTCGGTCACCCATTCGTCCAAAATGGACACGAGGCGTCCATCAGCGATCTCACCACGAATCGCAAAAGGCGGCAGGCAGGCAATTCCCATTCCCTCGATCGCCAACTCGATCAGAGGATCGACCGCCGTCGCGCTCATCCGTTCGGGCAGGACGATCTTTCCCTGTCTTTCCGCGCGCGCAAACGGCCAGGGTCGTAGCTTACCGGTGCTGGGCGATCGTTGGTGAAGACACTGATGTTGCGTCAGATCATCAGGGGTGTCTGGCGCACCGCATCTCGCCAGATAGTCGGGTGAGGCGACGATTTTCAGTTTGAACCGTCCGACATTACGGCTCATCAACCGGCTATCAGACGGTTGCCCGGTGCGAACGACCACATCAAACCCTTCCTCGACAACGTCCACCAGTCGATCTGAAAAATCCAGATCAAGTTGCACCTCGGGCCAAGCCCGCATGAAATCAGCCATCACCGGTGTCAGCAGCATGCCGACCAGCGGCAGACTGATGCGAAGCCGCCCTCTTGGCGTTCGATTGGAGTGGGCAAGTTCGGCCTCAGCAGCCTCGACCTCCTCGAAGATGCGGCGGCAGCGTTCGAGGAACAGCCTCCCTTCTTCGGTCAGTGTCATGTTTCGAGTATTGCGATGGAACAGGCGTACATCCAGCCGTTGCTCCAGTCGAAGCACCGCCTTGCCAACCGCCGAGGCGGAAAGGCCGAGCTTGCGACCGGCTGCGACGAAGCTGCCAGTTTCAGCTGATTGCACGAAGGCATCGAACGCAGTGAGTTTGTCCATGCCCTGACCATTACAAGAATTTTATTCCGCTGTCACCGGAATGATAGCCTGTTTTTCCGTAACAAGCCGTCCGCTATCCCTTGGTTTTCCGAAACCAAGGAGACGAACATGATCCCCGCATTCACCATACAGCCCACCCGAACGACCTTCATCGTCAACGTGATCCACGTTCACCCCGGCAAGCAGGAGGAAGCGTTTCGACTGATCCAGGATGTCGTCCATTATGTCGCCGAGCGGAAGCCCGGATTCCTGTGGAGTAACCTCGCCAAGAGCACCGATGGGCTGACCGTCGTGAATATCGAGGCAATCTCCGATCCAGGCGATGTCGAAATTTTCTTCTCCGATCCAGTGTTCCTCGAAAAGTTCCACAAACTCGACACGGTCTCGTCCAGCGAGTTTCACACCTACACTGTTGGTGATCTTGTGCTGCCGAAGGCCCCGGTGTGACGGCCCGGATCGACAGGCTGCCAGTCGCGGGGCTATCCGCACTGGCGGTTGCCGGCTTCGTCACGATCCTGACGGAGGCTTTGCCCGCTGGTCTGCTCCCGCAGATCGGGGCATCGCTGGGGGTGAGCGAGGCGATGGCCGGACAATGGATCAGCATCTATGCCTTGGGGTCGCTGCTCGCAGCAATCCCCCTGACGGCGACGACGCGAAGCTGGCGCAGACGACCGCTCCTGCTTGGCGCCGTCACCGGTTTCGCCATCGCCAATCTGATCACGGCCCTACTCTTCAATACGCAGGAATCGATAACCAACACCGGGTTCATTTTCGATATAGGTCGGGTTAAGCGGATCATCTCCAAGTTTCTGGCGCAGATGGCCGATATAGATACGCAGATAATGCGTTTCACTTTCCTGGGCGGGCCCCCAGATTTCGCGTAAAATCTGTTGATGGGTCACAATCCGGCCCGCGTTACGCGCCAAAAGGGTCAGTAACGCAAACTCCTTTTTTGTGAGTTTCAGTTCGTTATCGCCCTTGAAAATCCTGTGCGCGGCCAGGTCGATCTTCAGATCACCCGAAACAATCTCGCTACTGGTTGGATCATCCGATTTGCGGCCACGCAAGATAGCCCGCACACGTGCGATCAATTCGGCAATGCCGAACGGCTTGGTCACGTAATCGTTTGCACCGCGGTCCAGCGCATTCACCTTCTCTTCTTCATTGGCGCGCACGGAAAGCACGATAATCGGAACCTCGCTCCATTCCCGGATTTTCGCCAAAACTTCCTGCCCGTCCAGATCGGGCAATCCAAGATCAAGAATGACAAGATGCGGTGCCTCAAGGGCGCATTTCTCGATGCCGGACTGGCCGTTTTCAGCCTCGATCACTTCATAGCCTTGCGCGCCAAGACTGATCCGCAGGAATTTGCGAATTTGCGGTTCGTCATCAATGATCAACACCCTCGCTTGATCGCTCACATCAGCTTCCTTCCGCTCTGCCATCCTGCAAATCCTCATCATCCTCTGCGACACTCGGCATCACGGTTATCGGCAGGGTTATTGCAATGGTTGTTCCTTGTCCCTGCGGGCCATCAAGCGCCACGATCTGTCCTCCGTGCGCCTCGATAAAACCACGGCAAATCGACAACCCAAGCCCCGTCCCCGCCACCTGACTGTCGCCCGCCCGTACGCGGTAGAAAACGTCAAAGACGGCTTCGCGCGCTTCGACAGGAATGCCAACGCCATCATCTGATATTTCTATCACCACCCGGTCGCTCCCGGTTTTGGTGCGGATCGTGATCACGCCATCTGACGCCGTGTGTTTTACCGCATTGTCGAGAATGTTGAACAATACCTGTTCAATCAGAACCGGATCGACATGGATCGGGGCCAGATCTGGCGAAATTTGGACCTCGACAGACCGCATTCCGGCAAACTTTCCGGCATGCTTGACCGCCCGACCGATGATCTCGGCCAGATCCGACCATTCTTTTTTGGGTTGTAGCGCACCATAGCCAAGCCGGGTCATATCCAGCAGATTCTGGACAAACCGGTTCAACCGTTCGCTTTCTTCCAGAATGGTCTGGGTCAGTTGTTGTCGGTCCTCGCTGCCCATCAAGTCATCATAGCTTGTCAGAGTTGTTGCCGATCCGATGATCGAAACCAGTGGCGTGCGCAAATCATGGGAAATAGAGGACAAAAGTGCTGCGCGGAGTTGCTCCGTCTCGGTTAACAGGCGGGCTTCTTCGATGTCGGTTGCCAGCCGGGTCCGTTCAACCGCCACAGCAACCTGATCGACAAGCGCCTCAAGAAGGCGACGCTGGGACGGCCCCAGCGCCCTTGCGTCTGCCTTGAACCGGACACCGACAACGCCAAACGGCCCCTGCTGCGTATTCATTGGCATAAACAGCCATTCCGCTGTCGGCAGCGTTTCGGATCTCCAACCGGCCGGTTTGGAATGCTCCCACGCCCATTCGGCTGCCCCCCAATCCTTCAAACCCAACTGGTCATCTGGCGGGTAGGCTGCGGTAATTTCCAGCGATCCGTTCGTGCCCGGTTGCAAGACCATCGACTGGCAATCGAGTGTCGCGGCAACATGATGCACGGCTGCCCACAAAACATCGTCAAGCGAAACCGCCGCCGCAATCTTGCGACTGAAATCATAAAGATTGGCCGTGCGTTTGCCGCTGGTTTTCATCGCATCGACCTGCAAGCGCAGACGTCCTGCCAGATTGCCGACAATGACCGAGACAATCAGGAAAAACACGATGGTAATCAGCTGTTCCTGATGGAACACCGACAGGGTGTAATAGGGCACCGTAAAGAAGAAATTATAGGATATGAAAGCAAGAAAACTGGCCGCAATCGACGGCCACATGCCGCAACGGATCGCAGTTAGCAACACCGCCAGCAGATAAATCAGCGACAGGTTGCCAAGTGGCACATACCGGTCGGCAAACAAGGCCGCAACGGTTGCTGTCGTAACACTACCAAAAACCCACGAAAAGCTACGAGATCGCCAACTTCCACGCTCGAACGGATTGTCCGAGATCAGCGAACGCTTTTTCTCGTCTGCATCCGCGGCAATGACGGTAACGTCAAAGCCTTCGGCATTCTCAAGCAGCCTGCGCGCCACATTCTCGCGCAACAATCCGGACCAGCGTCTTCGCCTTGGCCGCCCGATCAGAAGGCGCGTAACATTGCGTTTGGACGCCAATGCAGAAATCTCTTTCGCCAAATGGGCTTCTGCCTGAAGCGTGACAATTTCCGCACCCAGCTGCTCCGCCAGACGCAGAGCTTCGGCAATGTCATCCTTTTCGGCATTCGACATCCGGTCGTCACGCGGTGTTTCCACATGCAAAGCGATCCAGGGCACACGCTGGCGTTCTGCCATCCGCTTGGCTGTGCGAACCAGTTTCTTGGCCACCGGACTTTCATTGAGGCACACCATCAGGCGGTCCTGTGTCGGCCATGGACCGCTGACCGCGTGGGTACGCATATATTCCAGCATCTGCGCATCAATGCGTTCCGCGGCAATGCGCATCGCCAGTTCGCGAAGCGCGGTCAGATTTCCCTTGCTGAAAAAATGCCGAAGCGCACGTCCGACCTGATCGATGACATAGACCTTGCCATCGCGCAATCTTTGCAAAAGATCGTCGGGTGGCAGGTCGATCAGTTCAATTTCATTGGCTTTTTCAAGGAAACTGTCCGGCAGGGTTTCGCGTACGCGAACACGTGAAATCCGTGCAACAATATCGTTCAGACTTTCAAGATGCTGGATATTCAGCGTCGTATAGACATCGATCCCGGCATCAAGCAGTTCATCGATATCCTGATAACGCTTTTCGTGGCGACTTCCCGTCACATTGGTGTGCGCCAGTTCGTCAACAAGGGCGATTTCCGGCTTGCGCCAGATGATCGCATCAATATCCATTTCCCCAAAGACACGGCCCCGATGCAAAAGCCTCTTGCGCGGCAATGCTTCAAGACCGCGCAAGAGGTTTTCGGTTTCCACGCGCCCGTGGGTTTCGACGATGCCGACAATGACATCCCGCCCCTCCTTCCGCCGCTCCTGCGCGGCCTGAAGCATGGCATAAGTCTTTCCGACGCCGGGATAGGCGCCCAGAAATATCTTGAGCTTGCCCCGATCATCTCTGCGGGTCTGTTCCAGCAGGGCTTCGGGGGATGGACGATCCTCTTCGTCGGTCATGTCAGGTCGATCAAAGCCTTTCGTATTTATCCTGTCATATCAGAACCATCGGCGGATCGCGCGGATAAATCGCCGATAGACTGACAGCACTGTGTTACGGAGCCAGACAGCACGCATTTCCTCGGCCTCGCGCAGCAGCTTTCTTTGCCGGGCACCGGACTGTCCAAAGACAGCCCGGTACCCTGTATTTTTGGAATGGCCCATCGGATCAGGACGACATTTCGTCCAAAGCCAGATTCAATATCAGCACATTGACCCGCGGCTCCCCGATCAGGCCAAAGGTCCTGTCTTCAATATGGGCGGCAACCAGTTCCTCGAGATCATTGAGTGGAATGTTTCTGGCTCTCGCCACCCTTTCCATCTGGAAGCGGGCGCTTTCCGGCGAGATATCCGGGTCAAGACCGCTGCCCGACGCCGTCAGCAAATCTATCGGCACCGGGCGATTACCGTTTTCCGCTGACAGGTCAAGGGCACGGGCCTTGATCCCGCTTACCAGTTCCTGGCTGGTCGCCCCAAGATTGGAACCACCGGAATTGTCCCCCTCATAACCGTCACCGGCATAGGAAGGGCGCGGATGGAAATAGCGATCGCTTTCAAATTTCTGGCCGATCAGACGCGAACCAACCACGACACCATCCTTTTCAATCAGGCTGCCATTGGCTTCCTCGGCAAACAGTCCCTGACCGATCCCGGTCATTGCCAACGGATAGGCAACCCCGGTTATCACTGTCATCACTGCGGCCATACCAATGGCCGGACGTAACAAGTTCAACATGACAAATTCTCCGTTAAACCAGACCGACGGCATTGATCAGAAGGTCGATGACCTTGATGCCGACAAAGGGAACGATCAGGCCACCAAGGCCATAGATCAGAAGGTTCCGACGCAACAGAGCCGCCGCACTGCCCGGCACAAACCGCACCCCGCGCAGTGCCAGCGGGATCAGCGCGATAATGATCAGGGCGTTGAAGATCACCGCCGAAAGGATCGCACTTTGCGGGCTGGCAAGCCCCATGATGTTCAGCGCACCAAGTTGCGGATAGGTGGCGATGAACAGGGCGGGCAGGATCGCAAAATATTTGGCGACATCGTTGGCGATTGAAAATGTCGTCAATGCGCCCCTGCTGATCAGCAACTGTTTGCCGACCTGAACGATCTCGATCAGCTTGGTCGGATCACTATCAAGATCGACAAGGTTTCCGGCTTCCCGTGCTGCCTGGGTGCCGTCATTCATTGCCACCCCGACATCGGCCTGTGCCAGTGCTGGTGCATCGTTCGACCCGTCACCACACATGGCGACAAGACGCCCGCCTTCCTGTTGCTGACGGATCAGTTCCAGTTTCTTCTCCGGTGTTGCCTCGGCCAGAAAATCATCGACACCGGCTTCCGCCGCAATCGCTGCGGCTGTCAGCGGGTTATCGCCAGTGATCATCACTGTGCGAATACCCATTGCCCGCAATTCGGCAAAACGTTCGCGAATTCCCGGCTTGATGATGTCTTTCAGGTGAATGACACCCATGATTTTGCGGTTCTTCGCCACGACAAGCGGGGTGCCGCCGGTTTTGGCAATACCGTCAACAATCCGGCCAAGTTCTGCAACGACAGGTCCGGCTTCGGCATAGGCGCGCATTGCATCACCTGCCCCCTTGCGATATTCATCATCGCCAATATCCGCCCCGCTCATACGGGTTTCGGCACTAAAGGCAATGGCCCTGGCAAGTTTTGATTTATCGCCATGAAAATCGAAAAGTTTTGCCGCCAGTTCAACAATCGATTTTCCTTCCGGCGTCTCGTCGACCAGCGACGCAATTGCTGCGGCTTCGGCCAGTTCACGATCACTGATCCCCTTTAGCGGAACAAACGCGTCCGCCATGCGGTTGCCAAAGGTAATCGTCCCGGTTTTATCAAGCAGCAACGTATCCACATCGCCTGCGGCCTCAACCGCACGACCCGACTTTGCAATCACATTAGCCCGGACCAAACGATCCATACCGGCAATCCCGATGGCCGATAGCAGACCGCCGATTGTCGTCGGGATCAGGGTAACCAGCAACGCAATCAGAAACGCCATCGGGATCGACGTCCCCGAAAACAGGGCAAAGGGTTCAAGGGTTACGACAACGATCAGGAAGATGATCGACATGCCGACCAGCAGGATATTGAGCGCGATCTCGTTTGGTGTTTTCTGACGCTGCGCGCCTTCGACCATCGCGATCATGCGATCAAGGAAACTTTCGCCCGGCTTGGCGGTGACACGGACTTTAAGCCAGTCCGACACAATCCGCGTCCCGCCGGTGACCGCCGACCGATCCCCGCCACTTTCGCGGATGACCGGGGCCGATTCCCCGGTAATCGCAGATTCATCGACCGAGGCAATCCCTTCGACAATCTCGCCATCGACCGGGATAACATCACCCGCCTCAACCAGCACAAAGTCACCGGGTGAAAGGCGGCTGCTTGCGACCATTTCAACGGCGGTCTTTTCCCCGTTGCGCAGCTTTTTTGCCTGGGTTTCCTTGTTGGTTGATCGCAGGCTGTCGGCCCGTGCCTTGCCGCGTCCTTCGGCAACTGCCTCGGCAAAGTTGGCAAACAGGACGGTAAACCACAGCCAGAGCGTAATCTGCATCAGGGTGGACAGATCCGGCCCGCCCGTCATGCCGGTATGGATGCTGATGACAGTTGCCATCACCGCACCGGTCTCAACCATGAACATCACCGGATTGCGGATCATGATCCTCGGATCAAGCTTGCGAAACGCCGCGATACTGGCGGTCCGGACAAGCGCCCCGTCCAGCAGACGGGTATTTTCTGTTTTCTTCATTTTCTGTACTCCTCCGGTCAATAGACGGTTCCGGCCAGCATTGCGAAATGCTCCGCAATCGGGCCGAGTGCCAGTGCCGGGAAGAAAGTGAGACCACCGACAATCAGAATGACGGCAATCAGAAGGGCAACGAAAAGCGGACCGTGGGTCGGGAAGGTCCCACCCGAAACGGGAACGACATTCTTCGCCCCGAGGGAACCGGCAATCGCCAGGATCGGAATGATAAACCCATAGCGCCCCAGCAGCATCGCAATGCCCTGCAAGGTGGTATGGAACGGTATTCCGGCCCCGAACCCGGCAAAGGCCGAGCCGTTATTGCCCGTCGCCGAGCTATAGGCATACAGGATTTCCGAAAGCCCGTGCGGACCGGCATCCTGCACCGCCGTCAGGGCGACCGGAACGGTGGCCGCCAAGGCCCCGAAGACCAGAATGCCGATTGGCATGGTCAGGATGGCGAGAACCGCCAGCTTGATCTCACGGGCTTCGATCTTCTTGCCAAGATATTCCGGCGTTCGCCCGACCATAAGTCCGGCAATAAAGACCGTCAGAACAACAAACAGCAACATGCCGTAGAAACCGGCACCGACACCGCCATAAACGATCTCGCCAAGCTGCATGTTCAACATCGCGACCATACCGCCAAGCGGTGTCATGCTGTCATGCATGGCATTGACCGATCCGTTCGACGCAGCCGTCGTCGCCGTCGCCCACAGGGTGGAATTCAGGATACCAAATCGGGTTTCCTTGCCTTCCATATTGCCCGGATCGGCGATAATCGAACTGTTATTGGCAAGCAACGCATTGCCTGCCTTTTCAGCACTATAGGTTGCGGCAAAACCGGCAACAAACAGCACGGCCATCACGGCGAAAATCGCAATTCCCTGGCGCTTGTCATTGACCATCCTGCCAAACAGGAAGCAGAAGGCGGCGGGAATCAGCAGCAGATAAACCATCTGAAGCAGATTGCTGAGCGGTGTCGGGTTTTCGTAGGGATGCGACGAGTTGACGTTAAAGAAACCGCCACCATTGGTGCCAAGCTGTTTGATCGCAATCTGCGATGCGGCCGGTCCCTGCGCCAGAACCTGCTTTGTACCCTCAAGCGTGGTTGCATCGACATAGGAATTCAGGTTCTGCGGAACCCCCTGCGACATCAGGAAAATTGCCGCCACAATCGACAGCGGCAACAGAATGTAAAGAACCCCGCGCGTCATATCGACGTGGAAATTGCCAAGATCACGAATTTTGCGACCGGCAAACCCGCGGATCACGGCAACGCCAACCGCCATGCCCGTCGATGCACTGACAAAGTTCTGCATGGTCAGGCCAACCATCTGGCTGAAATAGGACAATGTGGTTTCGCCGCCATAGGCTTGCCAGTTGGTGTTGGTCACGAAACTGATTGCTGTGTTAAAGGCAAGGTCGGACGACATCGGCGGCAATCCAGCCGGATTCCACGGCAGAAGATGCTGCAAACGCAGAATGGCAAACAGCAAAACCCATCCGGCTGCGTTGAAGGCCAGAAGGGTCACGGCATAGCGCGACCAATGTTGCGATGCCTGCGCGTCGATGCCGCAGATGCGATAAATGACTTTCTCAACCGGTTTGAAAACGGGGGACAGCAAAACCGCCTGTCCGCTGTAAACCCGGTACATATACCCGCCCAGCAACGGGGCGCACGCCAGCAGGATCGCGCAATAAAGCACGAACTGGCCGAGATCGGTTGTCATCGGGAACTCCGTCCTAGAATTTTTCGGCCCGGATCAGGGCGTAAAACAGGTAGATAATCAGCGCAGCTGATACCGCACCGCCAAGGATGTAACTGATCATGGAACCTCCTAAATCCGCGCGCAGCCGCGTACCGCAAGCCCGCACATGGCAAAGGCACCCAATGCCAGAACGGCATAGATCAGATCGAACATGGGATACTCCTGTAGTGTTCGCATCAACCGCTACAGGCTAGGAGGGAGGACCGTAAAAATGCGATGGCAGAAACGTGTCCTGAACCGATGCCAAGCATAAAAAATGCGTAAAAATAGCAGCATAAGCGAGGGAAGAATTTGTCTTAGTTACCGCTAGAAATTCCAAAAATATACAGAACATCTATGGATCAGTGGCAGGTGCATTTTGAAGGTTAAAGTGATTTCACCGAGACGATTGCGATCTGGTGGCAGATAATCTGATCTCATTCGCAATTAATGTGATTTGAGCGATGGTGATAAAATCACACAAGCGGGGCCCAAAAAACGCGATGAGTGCGAGTTTGGCCATGGATGAGTGCAATTCTCTACACATGAACAGAGGTACTGAAGTTCCGGTGCAATCCGGTCACACCATCTCTTGATCTTCATCGTCCGACCAAAGATTGCTGGATTCATTTGTGCCATAACATCTGTCAACACCTTGACGCTGCCAGCCAATATTTCTTCAATCAGGCTCTTTTCGGCCGTAACCAGTCGGTACTGACGTAACGCATCGTTCAGCCCCTGCTCGAGAAGGTCGCTATCGTAGGGCTTGGAAAAGAAGCGAAATATTCGGCCTTTATTGATTGCATCAATCGCCGTTGCCTGATCCGCATTGCCGGTGAGCATGATGCGAACCGTTTCCGGACTGATCTGCTGTACTTTTTCCAACAATTGGAGGCCATCCATATTGGGCATGCGCATGTCGGCTACACATACGGCAATCTCTTGTTCCTTTAACAGATCAAGCGCGTGTTTACCGCCAACCGATGTCAGAAGATCAAATTTTCCGCGCAATTGACGCCTGATTGCCATCAGCAGGTTGTCGTCATCAAACAAAGAGAATGTTCCGCTTCGCTATGAGAGGCATCTCCGTAAGTTTCTAATGATCCATCCGCTCATAACTTTTCAGGACGGTGGCGACGATATCACGCCAGACAGGTATGCGATCAACTTTACCGATACGCGTCAAATATGGGATATCAATTTTGGTCTCGATATCACCCTCAACATCATAGCCTTGTTTGGCAACTTCCCGCGAGAGAAGCTGGGCCGCATATATGGCTGTCAATCCGGTCATGTCATTGTGCGGAAAATCAAACGGACGATGATGATAGGTAACGGTTTGGACAACCTGCTCCGGGAAGCCCCAAAGCCCCAGAAGGTAGGCTCCGATTTCCGGATGCGCGGCACCGAACTGTTGCTGCTCCGCCTCAATAATCGTGATCTTTTCCCGTTCAATGAGGGCAACAGCTTCTTCCATTTGCTTCGAATAATTCAGATACAGCACGAGACTGCCAACATGACTAAGCATCCCGATTGCCGGCAAAATTTGACATGTCGATTTATCAAGCTTCTCTTTCTCCGCGATCAATGCCGCAGAAACCCCTATTTGCTGAGACCTTTGGCAAAGATTCTTGATTTGAAGGTTCGTTCCGATCGAACCTTCAAAAGTCCTGAATATTCCAACAAAGAGAGCAAGCGACTTCAAGGTTTCAGTACCAATCATGCGCACAGCGTGAGAAATAGTTGTCACTTTTGCAGGTAACGAAAAGTAAGCCGAATTGGTCAATTTCAGCACTTCCGCGGTCAACGCAATGTCAGACGAAACGATTGCCGTGATACGCTCCTGGCCGACCCTCGGATCTTCAAGGGCCTGAACGAGCCGGGTGTAAGTATCGGGAGGAGATGCCAAAGCTTCAATGTTTCCAATCAGCATACGGAGCTTGGGAGTCGTCAAAATCTTGCGCAACTCAAGCGTATGCTGAATTGTCTCTATCAGTAATTCGTCGTCACAGGGTTTGGCGAGATATTGATGCGCTGGGCCAACTGTCCGCAAAATAGCTTCATCTTCTGAAAAACCCGAGAGGATAATACGTGCAGCATCCGGAATATACTTTCGCACATGACCAAGAAGCTCAGCCCCATCCATGCCCGGCATTCTCATGTCTGTGACAACAACGTCAAAAGAGTTTTGTTCGCAAAGAGCAAGTGCCTCAGCACCGCTGGCAGCAAATGATGTCGTCCATGAGGGGCAGGCGGCACGAAGGCGACGGCGTAATCCATTCAGAACATTGGTGTTGTCATCAACGAAAAGAACTTTATTCATCGCTACCTCCGCCAGCCAAAATTCATATACATAACACTTAGAGTTGTTTCGCTCTCTTGGGAAGCATAGGAACCGAATTTTCATGCGACACGTACTGGAGCGTCACATCAACTGATGGCACCTTGCCAAACACCAACGAAAGAGCATTCGGAGGATAAGTGTGTATTGGCGAGAATAGTTCTTTTCTGGTTTTTCTTTCAATTTATCGACGGCAAGGGTCCCGGATGCCCAAAAAAATATCCCTGCAGTTCATCGACACCTATATGTTGAAGGAACGTTGCAGCATCCAGCGTTTCTACCCCTTCTGCGATGACAGTCATACCAAGCTGGTGAGCGGCGTGAGTGACCCACTCGACAAAAGAGCTGTCGATTGTATTGTGATCATCAAGACGGGCGATCAATGATTTGTCGAGCTTCAGTCCGGAAAAATGCCCCTTCCGCAACAATGACATCGAATTGTTGCCCGCACCAAAATCATCGATGAATACCGGATAACCCGCAGCGCGCAAACGGGGTAGATTCTTCTGAAATTCCGCAGTGAATGCAAGATTGCTCTGCTCAGTGATTTCGAACTCTATCTTTGGCAAATTCCGACAGGTAGACAGGAAATCCAGCAAGCTATTCACAAAATTGCTATCAGAAATCGAATGCGGCGACAGATTGACCGAGATTGGTACCGCACCAAATCTGGAGCCGATCACATCCCGATGGTGGATAATAAAATCCAAGACTTTAAAGGTTAGAGCCCCGATCACCGGATGATCTTCTGCCCCCGTAATGATCTCTTCGAGCGTAAAGGTATTTTGCAACTCGGGAAACCGACTCAGTGCCTCTATACCGATCACACCGAAGTTTTGGGCATCAACACGGGATTGAAAGACGACCGTATGATCTTCTTTTAGTGCGGTTCGCATTCTTTCAATCATCAAGCGGGACGGCCTAACCTCGCCATTCTCGTCAGACACTATATCGCGAACAATATTCAAAATAGCATGCGCCGGAATAGGTTTTACCAGAACACGCGTGATACCGGCTTTATTGATTGCCTCCCTCAATGCCGTCTCCGTAAGACTGCCGGAGAGAAGTATGCGCGGCGTATCGGGAGATACGGATCTGGCCTCCGCCAAAAACTCCACCCCGTTCAATCCCGGCATCATCATGTCGGAAATAATAGCATCGAACTGGTCAGGAGACTGCCGAAGCAATTTGAGGGCTTCATGCGGATCACTGCAGGTTTTCAGGATACATTGGGTACGCAGCATGCGCCGAACAGAAGCCAGAAGAGCCTCCTCATCATCGACAAAAAGCACGCAAGGATAGTTCCTTGACGACAAAAGAGATTCCCCAATTATCTCCATTGCGCAGCTCCTCCCCCTGATTGAGACCACATAAGATAGTTTATCATATGGGGTACGGGCTTTTATATTGCTATCATCCGATAAACTTTCGTCCCTTCGGTACTCCATTCAGCTTTCACCCTAGGGTTACATTGTTGTACTGCGTGGAAATATCGCCCCTCTTCTTTCGCGTTATATTTTTCCACTTTCAGCCATTGATACCCAAAAGGGTAGTTATTATATATACTAAAGGATATATCGACCTTTGTCGTTGAAATTGTCAACGAAAGAACGGTGAGTTTAACCGTTCCCAATTATGCTCGGGAGGATGCAATGCGCACAATCAACCAGTCTTCCATGTTATGGATCGCATTGATGTGTTTTTTGGCTGTACCTGTTCCTGCATTGTCGACCGAGAACGAGCTGTCACTCGAAGAAATGCAGATGCGGGTAGCAGAAGCCAGCAATCCCAATCCTCCCTGGACAGGACCGACAACAGGTGCCATTGCTCAGAAGGGTAAACGCATCGCAGTTATTGCGGAGGATCTAAGGAATGGTGGCATTCTCGGGGTCGCACAAGGCGTAGCTGAAGCAGCAAAAATTCTGGAGTGGCCACTTAAGATCTTTGATGCCGGTGGAACCCCAAAAGGACGGGTTGAAGCGATACAAAAAGTGTTATCCGGTGCATTTGACGGTTTGATTTTGATCGGCTCCGATGCAGAGGCACTCCGACCACAGCTTTCCAATTTCTCCCGACAAAACATACCAATCGTTGGCTGGCATGTCGGTCCCGAAGCTGGCGTTATGACAAACTCACCTGTCTCGGTGAATGTGTCGACAGATCCACTGGAAGTAGCGAAGATCACGGCAATGGCTGCTGTTATCCAGTCGCAGGGAAAGGCCGGTGTTGTCATTTTCACTGATTCAAACTTCGAGATTGCCATATCCAAAGCCAATGCCATGGCCGAAGTCATCAAAGCCTGCCACCAATGTTCTTTACTGGAAATCCGGGATGTTGCGATATCGGACAGTCATTCCCTAATGGCCGGGACTACACAGGATCTATTATTGAAGTATGGTCAGGATTGGACTTACGCTCTGGCAATCAACGATATCTATTTCGACTACATGATGCCGGAGCTGATTAAACAGGGCACGAATGCTCAGGATATCAATTTACTTTCGGCGGGTGACGGCAGTGCTGCGGCTTTTCAGCGCATCTTCGCGCAAAGCTTTCAGGTGGGTACCGTCGCCGAACCGTTGAATCTGCATGGCTGGCAACTGGTTGATGAGCTCAATCGTCTCTTTGCGGGTGACAATATCGATGGCCACGTGGTGCCTGTGCATCTGGTAACGCCGGAGAACGTGAGCTTCGATGGCGGACAGGAGTTCATCTTTGATCCCGACAATGGTTACCGGGACATTTATCTAGGGATTTGGATGCCTTGAAGTTTGTTCGTGTTTCATGGCCCAAAAGCCTGAAAGGGCAATTCAATCTTGCTTTGGCAGGATTGACTCTCCTGATCCTCGCAATCGGTTTCATTGGCATACGGTCCCTCGACGAAACCGTAAATGCATCCGGTCAATTAAGTGAAGAGCGCCTCGCACATATGGAGGACGCGCAGACCTTGGTGCGTACGGCTCTACTGATTGAGAAAGAAGCCCGGATGATGCAGATGGCTCCCGCTTTTTCAGAAATGCGGAACCACTACAACCAGATTCTTGTTCATCTTGACGAGATGGACGACCTCGTCAGCAATTTGGGGCAGGCTGGCACCAATGTCTCTGTTCTGGCATTCCAACACACAGCACAGCTGTTTAGAGGAACCGTTCACATACTCGCCAAGCTGCACGATCAGGCCTTGAATAGCGATATTGAGGAAAGCCAGAACCGGGCTTTGACGACCAAATTAGGTCTTTTCAATCAAAACCTGGCTCAGCAAGGGCAAGAGCTTCTGGCTGCTTCAGAAGCCCTTTCTGATGATTTCACCTCTGACTATCGCCAATCTGTGCAGCAATTGACTCAAAAAGCGGAACAACGGCGTATTCAGGTTCTGGCTCTGCTGGCTATTTCTCTGGTCGTAGCGTGGTTTATATCCACCCGTTTCCTGGGGAAAGTTGTCATATCCCGCCTTCAGAAGGTGAGTCATCATCTACGCAGAGGCGGAGAAGACATATCAATAGACTCTCGCGTGCCAGTCAGCGGTGACGACGAAATCGGCGAAATGGCCCGTGCTGTCGAGCAATATATGAGTGAACGCCAACAATTGGCAAAGATTCAGCAAGAAGCCGCCCATACGGCTCGCTTCGTCGCTGTTGGACAGTTGGCCGCGGGCATCGCGCATGAAATCAATACGCCTGCGCAATATATTGGTGACAATCTGCAGTTCATTCGAACTGTTGCCGAAAACATGGCAAAAGACCCGGCATGTGCTCCCTGGCAGGAAGATTTGGCAGAAGTTGACGCTGCCATCTCTGAGTCTCGCGAAGGCATAAAACATATTTCCGATATTGTTTCTTCTATGAAGGAGTTTTCCCATCCCGGGGTTACCGACAGAATTGAAGCAGACATAAACCGGGCTTTGGAAAATGCGCTAACAGTATCTCAGAACCAGTGGAAACATGTTGCAACGCTTGAGAAAAATTTTGATCCAAACTTGCCCCATCTTCTGTGCGATATTGGCAAATTAAATCAGGTCTTTCTCAATCTGATTGTAAATGCAGCCCATGCTATCGAGAAATCGGGAAAGCCTTATCCGGGCAAGATTTTTGTTACGACGGCACAAAGCACAGTCTCTATTGAAGTACGGATATCAGACACGGGCACCGGAATAGATAAAGAGCTATGTGAACGTATTTTCGATCCTTTCTTCACGACCAAAGAACCAGGAAAAGGAACCGGACAAGGTTTGGCTATTTGCCAGGATATAGTCGTCCAAAAGCACGGTGGCACCATTGATGTCATCGGCAATGAAGGCGAAGGGGCAGAGTTTATTATCCGGTTGCCAATCCTATCGCCCAACAACCCTCTCTAATAGCGACTTCCCGCAAAAAGTGTCAGCGTTACCTGCGAAGCCGAAGGCTCCATGACGTAAGTTCGGCTTTCTGTTACCACAAGATCGACTTCCGAAAAGGAGTGGAAGATTCACATGCTAACGGAATTTATCTGTAAGATGGCCGTTCACGCATGGTATCTCGCGAGACTTACTGGGGACGGTTCCGGCTGGGGGCGAAATGACACTCTAAGGAACGTGACGGTTACAGTCCAGACAGCTTACCCATTAACGGTCCGCGTGAGACCAGAGTATTTTTCCATCCCCCCTCCAGATAGATATCGTTCAATCACGCGCTAACCGGCAAAATTTTACCGATTATATATGAAATAAACGTGTGCATAAGATATCACGATGAACCCAAAATTGCATGCGATCAATAAAACACGCGACACAGAAAATACATTTTTAAAATACTTTATCTGTACCTTAAAAATTTTCCATTCATGCCCCTGATCGTTACAGGTCTTTCGCTTTCTCCATAATCGCCCAGCGAATAAAATTGTTCTTCGGCCTGCCCGATTTCGCGGCGGCCTTTTCGAGAACTTCCCATTCGGCCTGATTGAAGGTCACATTGATCGATTTGAAGTTTCGTTTCTCGCTTGCAGGCAGCTTGGGGCGACCCCTTTCTGCGGGCGGGGCAACATCATCAACCCGGCTGGCAAAATCCTCGATCTTCTGCGGATCGACCTGTGGGGTTTCTGCATTTTTCGGGTCGCGTCGTTTAACCATTAAAATATCCTTTGCATCAAAGCATTGATCTCCGAAGCCGCTTTCGGATTATCCATTTCAACCACCCCGCGCCCTTCCGGCAAGGCATCGCGGTAAACCTTGCGCTCGCAAATCACCTCGCCAAGCAGGGCAATCTCGGGAAAGTCCGACAGATATTCCCGGGCTTCTTCCCGCTCCCGAATCACCGGGTTGGTCGGCACCATCGTCATCAGGCCATGAACTTCAAGCCCCGGATTAAAATCCCGTGCTTCGATGATGATCTTCTCAAGGTCGGCCAGCGTGTCCAGGTCGGCATTTGACGGCTTGAACGGCACAATCAGCTTGTGCGCAGCCGTCATGCCGGTGCGAAGTTCCCGGCTGTCCTTGCCTGCGGCATCGACAATGACATGTTCATAACGATTGTTCAGATCGATCAGGGTATCGCGGATATTGTCGTATTTCTGGATGCAATGAACCTTGGGCAGATCGGGGTTCTCATCCCGGTCCGCCACCCATTTGGCCGACGTGCTTTGACGGTCTGCATCTACCAGCACGACATCTTTTCCCTGCCTTGCGAGCGCGGCACACACATTGACCGCCGTTGTCGATTTTCCACATCCGCCCTTGCGGCTTCCAAACATGACAATCACAGCATTTCTCCTGTCTTTAATCAATCTATAACCGGCACCGAAAATGTATTTATTTCGCACCGGATTTGTGCGGAATGGTGAGAATGGCCCGAACCGGTTTTGCCGGTTCATCCACAGGTGCGACCGGCGGCGCATCCCGGGCCGGTGCCACTCTTTTTTGCTGCATCTTTGCAAACCGCCGTTTGACGATCTGGCGGGCATGTTCGCGGTTGTCGTCAGACACCGGCGCATCAACCGAACCATCAAGGCGATAGCGGCTGCTGTCATCGCGCCCCAGGGCCATCAGATAGCCGGTTGCAGCGGTATATCGCCGCAAGGCCAGCTTGAGATCGGCAAGCGTCACCTCCGGCTTTGCCAGATCGCAAAAAAGGTCATGCGCCCCGATCTGGAACGGCTTTATCCTGTCGTTGGATGTCACCGGCAGGATCGCTATCTTGTCGCGCAGCAAGGCTTGCAGCTCTTTGGCGGCATTCAACTCAAACGGCCTTGCTGTAACCGCGCGCCCTGCCGACCAAAGATTGCTGCCAGATTTCCTGTCTTCAACCAAACTCGCCTCCGCTCCTGTGTGTTCAAACATCCTTCAAAACGGTATTTACCAGGCACCATATTTATATATTATATATATTTATAATATATTTTTTCTGTGCCTTTAATATACTGATACTTTCACATCCCGCAAGCATATTTTATATGTTGATAATGTATTTTTTCTGTACTGATTAAATCCTGTTACTTTCGTCATTCCGGTGCCCCGCACCAGCCCTCGCGCTTGCCGCCGTCATAGGCGCGAGCCAGACCTTCGCCAATCATCAGGTCATGCAACCAGCCCCCACCAATCGCCACCGATGCAACGACACGACCGCCATAACGGCCCCATTGCGGATCGCAGAACAGGATGGGGGTGCCAGATTGAACGGCTTGATCCAGAAGATCCCGAACGCGATCCCGCGCCTGAATGGCCCGGCTTTTTTCCGCGTCACACGTCCCCCGAATCTCCGGGGTGTCGATCCCGGCGACCCGCACAGACATATCGGCTATCGATGCGGGCAGGCCCGGCATCCGGATATAGATGGTATCGCCATCATAGGCATAACCGCCCCTGCTTTCGCGCAAGGGCCATGCATGGCATTCGGCGGCATGGCTGGTTCCGGCACCCAAGAAAATTGATGCGGCAACGCATGCAGAAAAAATACTGATAATATATTTATCAGATATTTTTTTGATATTTTTTCTGTGCTTTTTATATACTAGTTTTCGTGATGTAGCGGATTGTCCATCCCCCATCCGGAAAAAGGAATGACGGATCAGAACCGGCAGGATTTTGCCGGTTTGGCACTGGATGTTTTCTGCTTTGGTCATGCTGTGTCCTCCATCCCGACAGGTTTGAATGCGACACCGCCACAGGCCTCTTCCCCGCAATTGAGTTTGAGGTCGGGCTTGCCCCAGACCTGCGCCGAACAGGACGGGCAGCGATATTTGACGCGGTTGGATTTGTTTTCTGTCGTGACGGGATGAATGGCCGCCAGCGCCTGTTTGCGCGACGGGTCGCCGGGATCGGCTGCTTGCGGCTCTATGGGTGGGAAACGGTCAAACCATGACAGGGTATATTCCGTCGTCAACAGATCCGCACACGCCAGATCAAACAGCCCGTTGTCGATGATAAAATGCGTCATCTGCTCGCCAACGCGCCTGCCGCCCGGTTGCCCGGTATTGCTCGGCATCAATCCGATCTGCTCCATGAAGTTTGCCCATTCGTGGTTATGGTATCCACGCCGCCCGGGCTTGCCGAAATGCCATTGCCACTGATGCGCCATTTCGTGAACAAGGGTGGACAAGGTGTCGCGAATTGATCTCGCAACAAAATAGGCCGGATTCATGGCGATCTCGTCGGTCAGTTCGCCGGTTTCCCCGCACACAAACCGTTCATGGGAATAATAGCCATAGCTGCGCTTGTACCGCTGAAGGGTGATCAGGCAGGGCGGCAATCGGTGATCGAAGATCGCCCTGTTGAAATGATCGAATGCCGCCTGAAGTTCGGCATAGGTTTCGACTGTCGGCGTCGGGGCCGGGGTCAGGGTCGCAGCCGGGGCCGGAATATTTGCCGGATGCAGGGTCATTTCGCCCCCCGCAAAGCTGGCAGAAAGCGCACGGCCCGATCCATAAACTGCGCTTCGGCCTTTTGGGGCGACCAGGGAAGCATATAATCGCAATAGGCTTCAATGCCCGGCGGCGGGGTGAATGAGACAATCGACCGGTCCACCGTATCGCGGTATTCCGTCACCTTCAGCCGCAGATCAATTTCCTTGATCGTCGCCTCAATCCGCACCGGACAAGGCCAGCCCAAACCGGCGGCGGCGGTATATTTGCGGCGCACGGGTTGCACGATCTCTGCGTCAAACACCTGCCAGATGCCAAGGGCCCGCATCCGATGCTTGACCGGCGTAATCAGATCGCCGGTTTCATCCTCCTCAATGTCGTGCAGCAGGATATGGCCCTTGACCGCCAGCGGGGCATGGTCGCAGGCATCGACCAGATGCTGTGCCACGGTGACATCGGATGCACCGTTCCAGCGGCGCAGACGTGACAGGGCCCGTGCCTTGGCCTGAAACAGGGCCATCCGGTCGGGAAGGGTTTGGGAAAAATCAGAAGGCATGACCTCAAGCATGGCCGCTCTCCTGCTGTTCAAGCGCCCGCAGGCTATGCCGCACGGTATCGCGCAACCTTGCCGCCTTGAGCATCGAATACAGATATCCGGCAGGATCGCGAACACCCTGCCGGTCCGCCGCCACAACAACAGCGGCAAGGGCCGCCCAACCGTGTTTTTCAACACCGACACGCCAGACGGCAGGCCTCAGCTTGACCTGATGGGTGATGATCCAGCGGACGGCCGACACAACGGCCTCAATCGAGGCCGAAGACGGCTCCGGCCCGACCAGATCGCACAGTTCGGCAGCACTGAGCTGTTTTTGCAGGGTGGGGGACGCCTGAACCATCAGGAACAGGATCTCGCTATCCACATCGATCCCGGAAACCGGCCCGGTAACCCGATTGATCGATCTCTGCCCCGGGGTTGCTTGCGAAGCCCCGCTTTGTACAAGGTTCGTAGAACCGGGATTTAACTTGTAGGATTTACGGTGGACAGAACTGTCCGCCTCCCCGGACTCTTTGTGTTCATTGGCACTGCCCTGCTCTCTTGCCTGCTGTTCTGCAAGGCGGGCCAGATCGTCTCTCTCCGCCCGGGCCTGCTCGCGAGTGGCTTCAATCTTTTGCTCAAGGAAGATTTCCGCCTGACGCAAATCATGCAGCCGTGCGGCCACTGGTCGCAGATCGATCCCCGCCCCGCCATCGGCGCGGCGATTGGTGCAACTGTAGCGCCGGACAATCCAGTGATTGGCTTCAAGTTGACACAGGGCACGCCGGACAGACCGCTCATTCTTGCCGGTCATCTCCGCCAGACGGCGGTTGCCGGGCCAGACGGTCAATCGTCCGGTGCGCCAGGCCCGTTCATCATAGACATGCTCGATCAGAATGATCAGCAAGCGGACGGACAAATCCGTCATACAGGGGGAAAGTTGGGACACAGCACGGGATACAAGACCGACGACGGATGCCGTCGTCACCTCTGTTGTGCCGGTAAAGCTGTCGGCCAGTGACAGGAGTTCCGGATAGCTGTCTGTCCGGTCTGCAAGTCCCCGGGGCACCGGTGCAGCATTTGGAATGCTGCCGATAGATTCGGTCGTCGTCATTCATGTTCGGCGAAGGCATAAAATCACGCTTTTCCAGCGCATTTGCGCTTGACAAAGCGGTCCCGTCACCTAAACTGGACCCATATTTCAGCTGGGCAGTTCAAGCCTTTCAAAGACCCGTTGGTTGCAGCCGACGGGTTTTTTGCTGTTTATAAGCTATTGAAATCTTTGGGAAAATATTACCTCGTAAGTGCCGCTCCCTCGTTAGGGGCGACGCCTGCGAACATTTTTCTCTTGTCGGTTGAATCCCCGGAGTCTATATCTAAGACATCCAGGGAAGAGAAAGAATGGTTGCGGGGGCAGGATTTGAACCTGCGGCCTTCAGGTTATGAGCCTGACGAGCTACCGGGCTGCTCCACCCCGCGTCAAGGAAGGTTTGTCCTGGGTATCTGGTGTTTACCAAAGACGAACGCCACTCTTTGCGGGAGCGGCGTTGATGTTTGTCTTGAACAGGGAATAAGGATTGATGCTGTGTTTTGAAGGCCCGGCGGTGCCCTACTCTCCCGTGCCTTAAGACAAAGTACCATCGGCGCAGGCAGGTTTCACTTCTGAGTTCGGGATGGGATCAGGTGGTTCCCGGCCGCTATGGCCACCGGGCCGTCGAAACACAGCATGAGAACGGAGTGTGATTTTG
>NZ_JAUYHK010000005.1 GCF_030690045.1 Thalassospira sp. | reverse complement strand
GATGCCAGTTGTGCGGTTTGCAAGACCTGACCGGACAATTCGCCGGTTTTGCCGGTTTCATTGGCAACATCGGTGATCGAGGTCGATACCGCACGGGTACGGTCCGCCGCCCCGCGCACATTGCGGGTGATCTCGTTGGTCGCCGCACCCTGTTCCTCGACCGCGGCCGAGATGGTGGTGGCGATTTCATTGATGTTTTCAATGATCTTGCTGATCGCCTCAATTGCCGAAACCGATTCCCCGGTGGATTTCTGGATACCGGCAATCTGGCCGGAAATTTCCTCGGTCGCCTTTTCGGTCTGATTGGCAAGGTTCTTGACCTCGGCGGCAACCACGGCAAAGCCTTTACCGGCATCCCCGGCACGGGCGGCTTCGATGGTGGCGTTCAGGGCCAGAAGATTGGTCTGTTCGGCAATGCCGGTGATCAGGGCAATCACCTCGCCAATCCGGTTGGCCGATTGTGACAGGCTGACCACCAGATCATTGGTTTCCTGTGCCTTGGTGGCGGCATTGTTGGAAATGCGGGTTGATTCCGCCATCTGACGGTTGATTTCCGCATTCGATGCCGACAATTGTTCGGTTGCTGCGGCGACGGTTTCGACATTGCCGGTGGCTTCCTGTGCAGAATTGGCGACTTCTTCGCTTTGTCCCGACACCAGTTCGGCGCTGTGGCTCATCTGGCCCGAAACGCCTTGCAACTGTTCGGCAAGGGCGGCGATTTCACCGACCGCACTTTCGACTTCGCCTTGCAACGTATCGGCCAGACCCAGCAATTCATCGCGCAGGGCTTCATTGCGTTCGCGATTGAGGCGGACTTCTTCTTCCTGCAATTCGCGGACTTTCAGGGCATTTTCCTTAAAGACCTCGACCGCACGGCCCATGGCGGTGATTTCGTCATTGCCGCGCACGGGAACCTCGATATCGAGATTGCCATCGGCCAGCGTGACCATGGTGTTTTGCAACCCGGCCAGACGGCGCAACAGATTACCCCGGACATAGATCACGTAAATCGCCAGCGACAGCAGGATCGCCGCGATGGCGACCGCATACAGGATCATGGAACTTTGTTCTTGCAGAACCTTTGCCTGATCAGATGCGGCATCGACATCACCTTGCAGCGCATCGACCAGTTCGGTCACGCTGGTACGCATGGCGTCGGCATATTCGCTGCTTTGCTGCACATACATCAGGGCATTGGTTTCGGTTTCCAGTTCCTTGATACGCAGATCGGGCAGACTGCCATCGCCCACCGAAAGCGCGTTCATTTTTCCGACCAGATCAACGTAAAACGCCTTGAGACGTTCGTTATCAAGATTTTCAAGCAGCGCGGTGATGTCGGAATAGGTGCCACGCATGCGCACGCCGACAATCGACAGCCGGACGGCTTCGGTTTCGGTCGATGATGAAATGATCATATTGGCGGCATTACCGCCCAGCCGCTCGATTTCAAGAATCGGGGTGCGGGTGGTAATGGCGTCATTGAATTTGTAAAAGGCTTCAAGGATTTCATCCTTGGATTTCGTCAGCCGTTCAACCGGATCATCCCGCAATGTTTTGACCAGGGCATCTGCCTGGGCAATATCGTTCTGGGTATAGGACAAAAGCGGTTTGAGGGTATCGGCATAGCGTTTGGCGTGATCCTGAAATTCTTTCAGTTTCGCGTCCTTGTCGGCGGCAATGGCAAAACGGTCCTGCGTGACATTATGAAGACCGGCCAGTGCTTCCTGAAGCAGGATGCGGTTGGTGTCGATCATATCGAGAATTTCAGGCGCAAGACCGTCTGCTTGCAGGGCTTCAATCTTGTTGGACATTTCCATCAGGCGGAAATCAAGTTCCTCCTTGATGGCCAGTTCTTCTTCCGGCGATTTGGAAGCGACAATGCGCGGCGCGATGGCGACAATTTCCGCACTTTCCGTCGCCAGTTGCTGGGCGGCAAACATCGGCGGAAGTTTTTCTTCGGTGATTTCCGATAGTGTCGCGCCAAACTGGTTAAAGGAAAACCCGCCGACAACCGCCGCCAGAACGGCCATCAGGCCGACCATTGCAAACGATAACAGTAACTTTCCCTGGACCCCGAATTTCGTTCCCATTCTGTTCCTACCCTTTTTTACGTTTCGGTCTGTCCCCGAATGCGCCAAAATCTGGTCGCACAACAGGCCGATCGATATTGTTCGTTTCGACTTTGCGCTTTGTTGCGCAATTATCTGATTATCAATGTCATCAATATTCGTATGACGATATTGATTCATCGTGAACCGACTTACAAGCCCTAAGCGATTTTGTGGGCAATTACATACAAAGTATTATTTAGGGAAAGTTACTATAAAAGTGAACCTGTCCTGATGTACATACAGGGCAACCCTTATAATGCAATCATGATGCGCGATGGCTGGACCTGTGCCCGCAAACAGGCTATAGAGCGGTCGTTGCGCCCGCAAGGCCCCGGTTTCGGGTGGCAGGCGCAGACATAATTTATCAAGGCCGGTCAGGCATGGCGCGATGGCGCAGGCTTGTCGGCACGATGCCCCGCATCGCGTGACAACCCACAAAGCATACAGGTTTCAGGTTATGGCCGGCCATTCCCAATTCAAGAACATCATGCACCGCAAAGGCGCGCAGGATAAAAAGCGCGCCAAGATCTTTACCAAGCTGGCCCGTGAAATCACGGTTTCGGCGAAAATCAGCGAAGATATGGACAGCAATCCGCGTTTGCGTGCTGCCATCATCGCCGCCCGTGGCCAGAACATGCCCAAGGATAATATCGAGCGCGCCATCAAAAAGGCGACCGGTGCGGGCGATGAAGGCAATTACGAAGAAGTCCGTTACGAAGGATATGGCGTTGCCGGGGTTGCGGTCATCGTCGAAGCCCTGACCGATAACCGTAATCGTACGGCCTCCGAAGTCCGGTCGGCCTTTGCCAAATCCGGCGGCAATTTGGGCGAAACCGGGTCGGTCGGCTTTATGTTCAACCGGGTCGGTGAAATTGTTTATCCGGCGGGCAAGGCCGATGCCGAAACCATGTTTGAAGCCGCCCTTGAAGCAGGGGCCGCCAATGCGGAATCGGATGAGGACAGCCATGTCATCGAAACCGAGATCGAAGACCTCAATCAGGTGCGCGAAGCCCTGATGGTCAAATTTGGCGATCCGGAAAGTGCCAAACTGGTGTTCCGCCCGGTCACATTGGCCGAAGTTTCGGTCGATCAGGCGCAAAGCATCATGAAGCTGGTCGATGTTCTGGAAGACAATGACGATGTCCAGAATGTCTGGACCAATGTTGACTGGACAGACGAAATCGTCGCTGCCCTCGATAACTGATCTTGATTGCGCCCGTCATTCGCTTTTGAATGGCGGGCGTATTGTATCTGCACATCGAACAAGGGGTGATGCTGCGTGGTAAGGGTTCTCGGGATTGATCCCGGTCTTCAACGAACCGGTTGGGGGGTCATTGACCTTCGCGACAACCATATGCGCCATGTCGCCAACGGGGTGGTGACATCGACCCAGACCCTGTCGCTGGCAGAACGGTTGCGGCAATTGCATGACGGGCTGATGGAGGTGATCAAAATCTGGACCCCCGATGAAGCCGCCGTTGAGGAAACCTTTGTCAATAAAAACCCGGTATCGACCCTGAAACTGGGGCAGGCGCGGGGGGTTGCGCTTTTGGTGCCATCCCTGTGCGGGCTGTCGGTAACGGAATATACACCCAATGCCGTCAAAAAGACGGTGGTGGGGGCCGGTCATGCCGCCAAGCAACAGGTGGAAATGATGGTATCGACCTTGCTGCCGGGGTGCGAGATCAGGGGGGCGGATGCCGCCGATGCGCTGGCCGTGGCCATATGTCATGCCCAGCATGCCGGGCAACGGGCATTGGCCAGCATGGAAACCGGATATGGGAGACGCAACCGATGATCGCCAAGCTGCGCGGAATTGTTGATTTTGTCGGCGAGGACAGTGTGATCCTTGACGTTCATGGCGTCGGGTATCTGGTGTTTGCCTCGCGCCGGACATTGTCGATGTTGCCCCCCAAAGGTGGCGATGCGGGCCTGTTGATCGAAACCCATGTCCGCGAAGATCATATTCATCTGTATGGGTTTGGCGACGAGGGCGAAAAACAATGGTTCGCCCTTTTGACCACCGTGCAGGGGGTGGGGGCCAAGGTCGCACTGGCATTGTTGTCTGTTCTGTCACCCACCGATTTGCTGCGCGCCCTTGCTGCACAGGATGCCACCGCCCTTTGCCGGGCGCCGGGGGTGGGCAACAAGGTGGCGGCACGGATCATTGGCGAATTGAAAGACAAGGCATCGCGCCTGAACCTTGGTCCGGTGGCTGCACCAGCCGTTGCAGAGGCATCGGCGGGCAAAGCCAAACCGGCAGGCAAGGGCATGCCGGCCGTCAGCGAAATGCCCGAACCCGATAGCGATGAGAACGCCGCCATGCTGGGTGATGCCGTGTCGGCACTTGTCAATCTGGGTTATGGCCGTTCCGAGGCCTTTGGCGCAGTGGGCAAGGCGTTTCAGCAGGCCGACGGGAAGGCATCGCTTGATAGCCTGATCCGGTTGGGACTTAAGGAGCTGAGCGCGTGAGCGACGAAGAGGACCGTTTACTGGCGGGGGAACGCCGGGCCGAAGATATTCAGGACGGATCGCTGCGTCCACGCAGGCTGGATGATTTTACCGGCCAGAAAGAAGTGCGCGAGAATCTGGATGTTTTTATTCAGGCCGCCCGGGGCCGTGAAGAAGCAATGGATCATGTTTTGTTTTTCGGGCCGCCCGGCCTTGGCAAAACCACATTGTCGCAAATTGTTGCGGCTGAATTGGGTGTTGGATTTCGCGCCACATCCGGCCCGGTGATTGCCAAGGCGGGCGATCTGGCAGCGCTTTTGACCAATCTGCAGCCGCGCGATGTGTTGTTTATCGATGAAATCCATCGTCTGAGCCCGGCGGTTGAAGAAATTCTATATCCGGCGATGGAAGATTTCCAACTGGATCTGATCATTGGCGAGGGACCGGCCGCACGTTCTGTGCGCATTGATTTGCCGCCCTTTACTCTGGTGGGGGCGACGACCCGGTCGGGGCTTTTGACAACGCCGCTGCGTGACCGGTTTGGTATTCCGTTGCGTCTGCGCTTTTACGAACCCGAAGAACTGGTGGAAATCGTCGCCCGCGGGGCGCGGCTGTTGCAATTTGATCTGAGCCGGGACGGGGCGATGGAAATTGCCCGCCGGTCACGCGGGACCCCGCGTATTGCCGGGCGCTTGTTGCGCCGGGTGCGCGATTTTGCCGTGGTGGCGGGCAAATCGCCGGTTAATAAACTGATGGCCGATGCCGCCCTGACCCGGCTGGAAGTGGACCATCTTGGTCTGGACAGTCAGGATCGCCGGTATCTGCATTGTATCGCCAGCAATTATGGCGGGGGGCCGGTCGGGGTGGATACGCTGGCCGCTGCCCTGTCCGAAGAACGCGATACCATCGAAGAAGTCATCGAACCTTATCTGTTGCAGCAGGGCCTGTTGCAACGCACCCCAAGGGGGCGGGTTCTGGGGATGAAAGGTTTCATCCATCTGGGATTGACGCCGCCGCGCCAGATTGGCGGGGTACCGCTGGCCGATCTGTTTGATGACAATGCGGATGGAAACGCAGAATGACCGACATGACCGATGCGTTGTTGGGCCGGATCGACGGTAAACGCCACATTTACCCTTTCATCGTATTTTACGAGGATACTGACGCCGGTGGCATCGTGTATCACGCCCAATATCTGGCCTTTGCCGAACGGGCGCGGACCGCGATGCTTAATTTGTTGGGCTTTACGAACAGAGACGTGGCAGAGCGCCACAAAGTTGCCATAGCGGTTCGACACTGTACGGTCGATTTTCGTCGGGCTGCGCGCCTGGAAGATCGCCTGCATGTTGACAGCAAGGTGATCCGGCTGGGCGGCGCATCACTGGGGTTTGAACAGAAAATCATGCGTGACGACGAGGAATTGGTGACTATCGAAATCTTTCTTGCCTGCATGTCGCTCGAAACCCATAGGGCACAGCGTTTGCCGGATGAATTGAGAAATGTGTTCTGTGGCTATCTGAATGTGAGCGAGGACTGAAAACAATATGGAAAATCAGGTGGTCGATGCTGTAACGCTGGGCCAGTCCGTTATGGCGCATGACATGTCCATGTGGGGGCTGTTTCTTCAGGCGGGTATCGTTGTCAAAACTGTTATGATCGGCCTGATGCTGGCCTCTATCTGGGTCTGGGCGATCATTTTTGAAAAACTGACCCGGTTGCGCAAATTGCGCGCCCAGGCCAACCGTTTTGAAGAAGCTTTCTGGTCGGGCGGATCTTTGGAAGATCTGTATGACCGGATTGCCGATCAGCCCAAAGACCCGATGTCGGCGATTTTTGTATCGGCGATGCGCGAATGGCGGCGGTCCAATGCCAAGGGTGTCAGTGGTGAAACCATGCGCGCCCGGATGCAACAACGCCTTGAACGGACGATGGAAGTCACCCTTGGTCGTGAAATGGACCGGGTGGAACGGTATATGACGTTTCTGGCGTCGGTCGGATCGACCGCACCGTTTGTCGGCCTGTTTGGCACCGTCTGGGGCATCATGATTTCGTTTCAGGCGATTGCCGCATCGAAAAACACATCGCTGGCCGTGGTTGCCCCCGGTATTGCCGAGGCGCTGCTGGCAACGGCGATGGGGCTGGTTGCGGCTATTCCGGCCGTGGTTGCCTATAACAAGATTTCCAGTGATCTGGGCCGCTATAACAACCGGCTGGAGGCCTTTGTGGACGAATTCAGTTCGATCCTCTCGCGCCAGCTTGACGAAAGGCGGGACTGATTTATGGGCGCGCAACTCGCTTCGGGAAAAGGCGGCGGCGGTCGTCGCGGACGGCGGTCGCGCCGCCGGGCCGCCATGAGCGACATCAACGTCACACCGATGGTCGATGTGATGCTGGTGTTGCTGGTGATTTTCATGGTTGCTGCCCCGCTGATGACGGTCGGGGTGGATGTTGATCTGCCGGAAACAACGGCCGCCCCGATGAGCGGACAGGACGAACCGCTTGTGGTGTCGGTTTCCAGTGACGGCACGATCTATATTATGGACAGCGAAGTTGAAAATGACAGCCTGACCGCCAGACTGGAAGCCATCAGCGAAAACAAGCTTGATACCCGTATTTTCGTACGCGGGGATCGGGCGATTGATTATGGCCGGGTGATGGAAGTCATGGGCATGATCAATGCTGCCGGGTTTACCAAAGTGGCGCTTGTCGCCGAACTGCCGAACAGTGACCGGTGATCTGGCATGTATCGTAATGCGCTGATATCTTTGGCCGGACATGTGGTGATCATTCTGATTGCCTATTTTGGTTTGCCTGATTTGTTCAGGGAAACGCCGGTCGAACTTCAGTCTATTTCTGTCGAGGTTGTCGATATTTCGGAATTGTCGGGCGCGCCGACCAAGGCCCAACCGAAACCGGTTGAGGACAAAAAGCCGACGCCAACACCGCCAAAACCGGAACCCAAACCCAAGCCGGAACCGCCCAAGCCAGAACCTCCGAAGCCCGAGCCGAAGCCTGAGCCAAAACCGGAACCACCGAAACCCGAACCCAAGCCGGAACCCAAACCCGAGCCGAAACCGGTAGTGGAACCATTGCCGACCAAGGATGTCGAAAAGAAACCGGAACCGCCCAAGGAAGTGGCAGAGGTAACGCCGCGGGCCAAGCCCGAGGCACCAAAGCCCGAGAAAAAGCCCGAGCCGAAACCGGAACCCAAGCCGGAACCGAAACGCGATCTGTCATCGGTTCTGAAAAACGTCGCCAAGCTGAAAGATACGGCACCGAAATCGGAACCGGTTGATCCCGATCCGACACCCGAGGAAAACAGCAGCGAAGTGGTGGCAACCCGTCTGGATGCGCGATTGACCATGGGCGAACTTGATGCGGTCAAACGCCAGATCGAACGATGCTGGAGCCCGCCTGCCGGGGCGCGGGCGGCAGGTGAATTCGCGGTCGAGATTTTTGTTTCGGCGCGGTCTGACGGAACGGTGCAATCGGCCCGAATCGCCAATGCATCGGAAATCGGGGGCGATCCATCGCGGCGCGCGATTGCCGAAAGTGCGTTGCGCGCTGTGAAAAATCCGCAATGCAGCCCGTTAAAGCTGCCGCTGGATAAATATGATATGTGGCGCACATTCACGTTCAATTTCGACATGCGTGAAATGTTGGGTCTCTAGCAACTTGTTAATCAACAACTTGTAACGCGTGGAAAAGAGCGAGGCAGGATGACTATCAAGACCAGAGCAAACAAACGACAATGGGTTGCCCGCCATATTGCCGGGCTATGCGCACTTGCCGTGGCTGTTGGCCTTACTGTTGCCGTAACGGGTCCTGCACAGGCAGAATTGCGCATCGACATTACGCGCGGCGAAGTGCAGCCAATGCCGATTGCCGTAACCCGGTTTCCGGGCGAAAGCGTTGCGGAAACCGAGGTTGGCCAGAACATTACCCAGGTCATCAGTGATGATCTGGCGCGATCAGGCCTGTTCCGGCCAATTGAAGAACGGGCTTTTATTCAAAGTGCCAGTTCATTGGCGGTCAGCCCGAATTTTGCCGAATGGCGTGCAATCAGTGCCCAGGCGCTGGTGAATGGCCGGATTGTGACTGAACCCAATGGCTTGTTGCGGGTTGAGTTCCGGCTGTGGGATGTTCTGGCGGAAAACCAGATGGCGGGCATGGCCTATCGGACCCAGCCCGATAACTGGCGCCGGATCGCGCACAAGATCGCCGATGAAATCTATAAACGCATCACGGGCGAAAGCGGTTATTTTGATACCCGTGTTGTTTATGTCTCCGAATCGGGACCGGCGCAAAGCCGTATCAAGCGACTTGCCATCATGGATCAGGATGGTGCGAACCATCGTTTCCTGTCGGATGGTCGTTTTCTGGTGCTCAATCCGCGTTTTTCGCCGACAGCCCAGGAAGTGGTTTATATGTCGTATTTTAACGACAAGCCGCGCGTCTATGTGCTTGATATTGATACCGCAGAGCTTGAATTGCTTGGGGATTTTCCCGGCATGACCTTTGCCCCGCGGTTTTCGCCGGATGGCAATTCAGTCATTATGAGCCAGGCACTTGATGGCAATAGTGAAATTTACACACTGGATTTACGCACCCGCGAAAAACGCCAGTTGACGCGACACCCGGCTGTTGATACATCGCCGTCGTACTCGCCGGATGGTTCGAGAGTGGCATTCAACTCCGACCGCAGTGGTGGGCAACAAATTTACGTGATGAACGCGGACGGCAGCGGAGTCCAGCGGATCAGTTTCGGGGGTGGTCTTTATGCCACACCGGTCTGGTCACCGCGCGGAGACCTGATTGCCTTCACCAAGTCACAAGGAGGTCGTTTCTATATTGGGGTCATGCGGACCGACGGCAGCGGAGAACGGCTTTTGGCCGAAGGTTTCCTTGTCGAAGGGCCCACATGGGCGCCCAATGGCCGGGTGTTGATGTATCATCGCCAGAACCCGTCCAGAGACGGAACCAAGGATACCTTCCGATTATTCTCGATTGATCTTACCGGTTTCAATGAACGAGAGATCGTTACACCGGCGGATGGATCGGACCCGGCATGGTCGCCCTTGATTCCCTGATATCTCAAGAGTATAGTCGATGCGACGCATATTAATGCGATTCGCGTTTACCGCGAGCATGTTTCGGCGTCGCGGGACATGGAAAGCATACCAACTCGGACGCTGTGTCCGGTGTAAGGGGAAAAGTTAAATGAAACTTCGTATTCTGAGTATTTTTGCTGCTGCGGCTCTGTTGGCTGCTTGTGAAACGGCGCCGGACAGCTCTGCTTCTTCGCAGGGTGCAGGTGCTTCGACCGCTGGTCAGTCCACCGAAACCACTGCAATGTCGGAAAGCAGCCCGGAATGGTTTGCAACCAATGTTGGCGATCGCGTTTTCTTTGGTTTTGACAAATACGACCTGTCGGGCGAAGCCCGTCGTACGCTGGAACTTCAGGCCGCATGGCTGAAGAAATTCCCGCAGTACCGTGTGGTTGTTGAAGGTCATGCCGACGAACGCGGCACCCGCGAATACAACCTTGCACTTGGCGAACGTCGCGCCAATTCTGCAAAAGATTACCTGATTGCGCTTGGCATTGATCCGTCGCGTCTCGAAACCATTTCCTATGGTAAAGAACGCCCGGTCGCTGTTGGCCATGATGAAGAAAGCTGGTCCAAAAACCGTCGCGGCGTTTCGGTTATCCGTTAACGTCACGCAGGTTCCGGCCTGATGATATGAGGCGCCTGTCATCCGTTTAATCGGGGGCAGGCGCCTTATTTTTGCCGTTTGACACCATCAGCATCAATGCTGTAGCGAAGTATATGTCTGATTTTGAAGGATCAAGGACCGGAACATGACCCGATTGAACCATCAACGACGCTGGGTTGGCCGCTCTTTGGGGTGTCTGGCCATTCTGGGCATTGTCCTGACCGGGCAGCCGCAACAGGCCGCCGCACAGGATAATGCACTGGTCCGGCAGATTGAACAGCTGCGCAAGGACATGGAACTGTTGCAGCGTTACGTCTATCGCGAAGGTGTGCCGGAAGGGGCGAGTGCCCCGGCAGCAGGTGGTGGTTCCCCCGCCGCAGCCCGTCAGCAGGTGCAGCTTGACGGTATGCAGGGCGCAATCACCCAGGTCACCGGTCAGATCGAAGAACTTGATTTCCGGATTCGTAAAATCGAAGACCGTCTTGAACGGTTGGTTGGTGATGTTGACTTCCGCCTCAGCCAGCTTGAAGGTGGTACAATTGGTGCTGCGCCGATGGACGGAACAGCACCGGATGCGGCCGGTTCGGCCCCGGCGGCATCGACATCCGCCGCCCCGGCTGCGTCTGGTAATGGACAACCGATGGATAACAGCGGCACCCGTTTGTTCGGCGTCATTGAAAACCAGGGCAGCGCAGCATCCGTTCCGTCCGGCACACCGGCCCCGGCCAGCCAGACCGCGGCCGCACCGGCAGGCAGTTCTGCCTTGCCCGCAGGCACGCCCGAAGAACAATATCGTTATGCCTTTGATCTGTTGCGCCGTCAGGAATTTGCCCAGGCCGAAACCGCACTTGGTGCCTTTGTCGAAGCCCATCCCGAGGACCCGCTGGCCGGGAATGCGCAATATTGGCTGGGGGAAACCTATTATGTGCGGGGGCAGTTTGAGCAGGCCGCTGTGGCGTTTACCGAAGGGTTCCAGACCTATCCCGACAGTTCCAAGGCCGCGGACAATCTTTTGAAACTGGGCATGTCGCTAGGCAATCTGGGACAGACCGAAGACGCCTGCACAACCTTTGCCCATTTGCTGGAAAATTTCCCGAATACATCGTCGGTTATTCTTGATCGCGCCCGTCAGGAACAAAAAAACCGCAAATGTTAGGCGCACGGTGCCAACCGATGCCGACATCTGAACCCCCAAAAACGACGTCCGGGAAGCATGTGCCCGACGTCGTTTTTTTTGAATCTGCGATGGCGCAACTGGGGCCGTTTGAAAAATCGCCCTGTCTGGCGGTGGCCGTTTCGGGCGGGGCTGACAGCATGGCGCTGATTTTGCTGGCCGATCACTGGGCGCGAGCCCGGAACGGGCGGGTGGTGGGCCTGACGGTGGATCACGGGTTGCGGCCCGAATCGGCGGACGAGGCACAACAGGTTGGCGAGATGTTGGCCGCGTATGGGATCGAACATCATATTTTGTGCTGGCAGGAAGGCCGTGCGGGGGCGGCCTTGCAGGAAAATGCACGGGAGGCGCGTTATGCCTTGCTGGATGATGCCCTGCACCGGCTGGGCATTTTGCATTTGCTGGTTGCCCATCACCGCGATGATCAGGACGAAACCCGCAGGATGCGCAGCCTGCGCAACAGTGGCGATATTGGCCGTGCGGGGATGAGTGCGGTGCGCTATTTGCGTCATGGTCGGGTGTTGCGCCCGTTATTGACCCTTCGCAAGGCCGAATTGATGGCATATCTGCGCGGCAGGCACCAAAACTGGATCGAAGACCCGTCAAATATCAATCCTCGTTTCGAGCGGGTCCGCATCCGCAAGGATCTGGCGCAAGATGGGGCGGGAGTCGAACCTGCGGATATTCACCGCGCCGTTATCACCCGTCAGCAGGCCGAATCCCGTATCGGGCAGATTCTGGCGCGGTCTGTATCGATAGACGCGACCGGGATGGCGGTGATTGATCTTGCCCAATGGCGGGAAACGACGGTGGATAACCCCGATATCGCCGGTTATGCGCTGGGCCATATTTTGCGTGTTGTCGGCGGGGCCGATCATGCCCCGGCACAGGCGGCAACACAAAAGGCCCTGGCAATTTTGCAGGCGACACCGGATATATCGCCCCGGCGCATGTCGCTGGGCGGGTGTCTGATCCATCGGCGCGGGGGGGGGGGGCTGATTTGTCGGGAATTTGGCCGGATGGATGTCCGGGTTCATATCCTGACGCCTGAGCGACCCCTGTTATGGGACGGGCGAATTGAATTTTTCCGGTTGCGGGATGAAAAATTCGGCCAAAACGGCATTTCAGACGATTTGGCGGTTGCGCCGCTTGGGGTTTGTGACCAAAGTCACACCAAGGAAATTCGGGCGGCTTTGGCGCGGGTTTCCGCATTTCCGGGCGGGCTTCCCCGGCAGGCGATGGATGTTCTGCCGGTGATTTTTTACAGGGATTCAGGTTTATTTCTCGCTCCTCTTGAGATTTGCTGCGGTTCCGACGTATTATCCGCCGCCGGTTGTCAGTTGCCCCTTCGGGGGGCGGAAAAGACGACCGGCATTTTTTGGCGATTTTTGCCACCGGCTCCGTTATGGGGTGGTGGATTTAAAATCGTCGCAGAACTCTGACTTCGGACTTGCGCAGGGCCGCCTTGTTATTATCTGATGGGGCAGGTCATCTCGCGGGTTCGGGGCCGCGTATTGGCGGAAACAATTCGCGACCAGCAGCTTGGAAAGAATATGGGAAAAAATCTCGCACTGTGGGTTATCATCGCCATTCTTCTGGTGGCGCTGTTTAACCTGTTTCAGTCGCCATCTGGACGATCGCCGCAATCAACGCTGGCGTTTTCGGATTTTCTGGCAGAAGTGGACTCCGGACAAATTTCCGAAGTTACCATTCAGGGCAGCAACCTTGCCGCAAAAACCCGGGATGGTCGTGCTGTGACGGTTTATACGCCGGATTATCCGAACCTTGTGGACCGCCTGAATGAAAAGGGTGTCCGCATCATTGCACAGCCGGAAGAAAGCCTGTCGCCGCTGATGAGCGCGCTGATCAGCTGGTTCCCGATGTTGCTGATCATTGGTGTGTGGATTTTCTTCATGCGTCAGATGCAGGGCGGTGGCGGCAAGGCGATGGGGTTTGGCAAATCAAAGGCCAAATTGCTGACCGAGAAATCGGGCCGCGTTACCTTTGACGATGTTGCCGGGATCGAAGAAGCCAAGGCTGAACTTGAAGAAGTGGTCGATTTCCTGCGCGACCCGCAAAAATTCCAGCGTCTTGGCGGCAAAATCCCCAAAGGCATGTTGCTGGTTGGCCCTCCGGGGACCGGGAAAACGCTTTTGGCGCGTGCCATTGCCGGCGAAGCCAATGTGCCGTTCTTTACCATTTCCGGTTCTGATTTTGTGGAAATGTTTGTCGGTGTCGGTGCGTCGCGTGTCCGTGACATGTTTGAACAGGGCAAGAAAAACGCGCCCTGCATCATTTTCATCGATGAAATCGACGCCGTGGGCCGCCATCGTGGTGCCGGTCTTGGCGGTGGCAATGACGAACGCGAACAGACGCTGAACCAGCTTCTGGTCGAAATGGACGGGTTTGAAGCCAACGAGGGCGTGATCCTTGTTGCGGCAACCAACCGTCCCGACGTTCTGGACCCGGCCCTGCTGCGTCCGGGCCGTTTTGACCGTCAGGTGGTGGTGCCCAATCCCGATCTGGAAGGCCGCGAACATATTCTTGGCGTCCATGCCCGCAAGGTGCCGTTGGGCCCCGATGTGGAATTGCGCACGGTTGCGCGTGGCACGCCGGGTTTCTCGGGGGCGGATCTGGCCAATCTGGTCAATGAAGCCGCCTTGCTGGCGGCCCGTCTTGGCAAGCGCGTCGTGACCATGGCGGATTTTGAAAACGCCAAGGACAAGGTGATGATGGGCGCAGAACGTCGTTCCATGATCATGTCTGACGACGAAAAGAAACTGACCGCCTATCACGAAGCCGGTCATGCGCTGGTTGCCATTCATACCCCGGCATCCGATCCGATCCACAAGGCGACCATCATTCCGCGCGGACGGGCGCTGGGCATGGTGATGCGTCTGCCGGAACGCGATCAGATTTCCAAATCCTATGAACAACTGATTTCCGATCTGGCGGTTGCCATGGGCGGGCGTGTTGCCGAAGAACTGATTTTCGGCAAGGACAAGGTGACCACCGGCGCGTCTTCGGACATCAATATGGTGACGCAATATGCCCGCAAGATGGTCACGGAATGGGGCTTTTCGGACAAGCTTGGCAATGTCAAATATGTGGATAATCAGGAAGAAGTGTTCCTGGGCCACAGCGTTGCCCAGCACAAGAATGTTTCCGAAAAAACCGCACAGCTGATCGACGAGGAAGTCAAACGCCTGTCGGACGAGGGTTTTGCCTTCGCCAAACGGGTTCTGACCGAATATCTTGACGATCTGCATATTCTGGCCAAGGCGCTTTTGGAATATGAAACGCTTAGCGGCAAGGAAATCGATGCCCTGTTGCGCGGCGAGGAAATCAACCGGACCGGCCATTCCAGCAACACCGGCAAGGATGGCGGCGGACGCCGTTCCACTGTGCCGACCACGGGTGCGCCGCGCAAGGATAATCCCGGCGAAGGTACGGGCGATCTGTCGCCTGAACCGCAACCCGGAAGCTAGACGAAAGAAACTGATGGACAAGATCGAAGGATCGGTCCTGCGAAGCCCCGCCGATGTGCGGGGCTTTGCTGATTTTGATGGACCGCTTTATTATTCGCCGACCGCCTTTATCGACCATGCCGATGATCCCAACACCCTGCCGCTGGCCGGAGGGCGACGGGGTTTTTCCGCCCTTGAAATCATCCGCCGCCGCGACGGTGGCGGGGCCGAAAGCATGATTTTGCCGTTGCTGGCGCTTGAAGGCTGGGTGCAAAATTCCGGCCGGGTGGCGGAAATCAATGATGTGTTGCATCGCCTGACCACGGCGCGTCCCGCCTTTGGCGGGCTGGACATGACCGGCAGCCACATTATGGGCATTGTCAATGTCACGCCCGACAGTTTTTCCGATGGTGGCGATCATGCCGCCCCGGCACAGGCGATTGCCCATGCCCGCGATCTGGCGGGACAGGGGGCGACCATTCTTGATATTGGTGGGGAGTCAACCCGTCCGGGGGCCGAACCCGTGCGCGAGGAGGATGAAATCGCCCGTGTCGTACCGGTAATTGAGGCGATGGTTGCCGATGGTCATTGTGTATCTGTCGATACCCGCCATGCCGGGGTGATGCAGGCCGCGATTGCCGCAGGGGTCGATATCATCAATGACGTGACCGCCCTTGAAGGCGACGAGCAATCGATGGAAATCGTGGCACAATCCGGCAAACCGGTGGTTCTGATGCATATGCAGGGTGAACCGGGAACGATGCAGCACAACCCGCATTATGACTGTGCGGTACTGGATGTGTATGATTATCTGCTGGACCGTATCGAAAGTTGTGAACGGGCGGGTATTTCACGCCACCGGATTTGCGTTGATCCCGGCCTTGGTTTTGGCAAGACCCTGTCGCATAATCTTGAATTGCTGTCGCGGCTGGCGATTTTTCAGGGTCTGGGTTGCCCGGTGTTGCTGGGGGCTTCGCGCAAATCCTTTATTGGCAAGATTGACCCGGCGGCGACGCCAAAGGAACGGATTGGCGGGTCGCTTGCGGCCGCCATCACCGGTTGGCGGCAGGGGGCGCAGATATTGCGGGTCCATGATGTGCGCGAAACCGCGCAGGCAATGGCGGTGGCGGCGGCATTGTCGGCAGTCTGAAATTGCAAACCCTTTTGAATAAAAAACAAAAACGATATCCACCGCGATATCGTTTTTGTTTGTGTGGTTGAATTTTGTCAGAATCTGTCAATTTCTGACAGTACAACCTTGGTGCTTGAACATCCTGACAGTCAGGGTAAACAGGCATTGTAGAATAATAAAATAGATACGAGCAAATATCTGGAAACCGGAATTGACGGTGACAGAGAGCAGAAGTGCCAAACCGTCGGTTGATGGCACCGTGCCGGAGGAAATGAATGGCCGCGTGCGTATTCGTTGTGGAAGATAACACCGATCTCAATCGGGATTTGTGTGAATATCTGGAAATGTGTGGATTTGACGTCGTTGGATGTGAAACCGGTGCGGCTTTTTACCGTGCCCTTGAAGAATATCGTCCTGCGGCGGTTATTCTCGATGTCATGTTGCCCGATGCGGACGGGTTTGATCTGGCGCGCTATGCACGGGAAAACCTTGATTGCGGTGTGATGATGCTGACATCCCTGTCGGGCATGGATCACCATCTGACCGGGTATCAGGCCGGTGCCGATGTTTATCTGACCAAGGATAGTCCCCTATCGGTGATCGAAGCTGCCTTGCGCCCGCTTTTGCGCAGGCTTGGGCGTGATGATCCGGATGCGGTTACTGCCGGTCTTGCAACGGCACCCCAATGGCGGCTGGATCTTTTGAACTGGATGCTGATTGATCCTGACGGGCGCAGTGCGGTCATCACCGCTGCCGAACGCACCATCATCGGCCTGTTGATCGAGGCCAATGGCGGCTGGCTTAGCCGGACGGAAATCGTTGTTTCGCTGGGCAAGGCCGATACGGCGGAAAATTGTCGCAATCTTGATACGGTCATTCGCCGCATCCGTCAGAAAATCCTGCGCGATATCGGCACTGAATTGCCGGTCCGCACGGCCTATGGCCGGGGATATGCCTTTACCGCACCGGCGACGATCATCCGTGAAAATGATGGTGAAACGCCTGCTGCTTTCTGATCGGGCCTTATTGCGGTGCGGCGTCTGTTTCCGGATCGGCATATTCCACCGGTAAATACAGATTGATATCAACCCCGCCTTCGGGGCTGTCATCAACGCGCACATGGCCGCCATGGGCGGTGACAATGCGCTGGGTGATATGCAGACCCAACCCATAGCCGGTATCGGCATTGCGTCCGCGAAACAGCGAATTGCGAATTCGGCTGATTTCTGTTTCGGTGATGGCATCGCTGCGATGGGGAATGGAAATGGCGATGACCGGCCCGGTCAAGATGGTGCAATTCATCAAAACGGGCTGTCCCGGTTTGTAAAGGCGGGCATTTTCAATGACATTGTTGAGTGCCAGGCCCAGCAAGGTCACATCAATATAAAGATCGTAATCCTTATCGCCGTCGCCGTTAAATTCAAAAAGGATGTCGGCATTTTCGCGGGTGTGGTTGTCGGCGAACTGGGCCAGAAATTCCTGCGCCGGGACAAGTTCGCAGGCAAGGGCAAGTTTTCCGCCATCCAGGTTGTCGCGGCTTAAAAACACATCGACCAGCCGCGACAGTTTTTTAGCCTGATCCTGAATCCGGGCCAGACGGTTGCTGATACCGTCATCGGACGCATTAAACTGCAATGCCACCATTTCGGCGGATCGCTGAATAACGGCAAGCGGGGTTCGGAATTCGTGCGACAGCATTGATACCAGCTTGCGCTGTTCCTGCACCATATGTTGGGTGATGGCGGCGGTTTTGGCAGCGCGCAAACGGTCGCGATCAATCCCGGCAACGCGGAATCCCATGACAATGCTCATCAGGAACAGATGAAATGTCAGGCTGATCGGATAGAGGGCGAGTACGGCCTGAGACATCGGGATGATTTTGATCAGGGCAAGCATATAAACCGTGACGCCGATGGTCGGCAGGGCCAGAACCAGCAAATAAACCCATAAAATAATCTTTGCGGGATTACGGCCAATGCGCACCATCAAAATCATGACAAAGGAGAGCAGGATCAGGCAATGGGTCAGTTGGACGTATCGGCCAAATTCAACATACCATGGTGTCGTGGCGGTCAGTGCCCCCATCGCCATAATGATACAATAGACGTAAATTATTCTGGCATAACGCGGATATTGTTTGTGGATTTCAAGAACAGTAACCCACAAAATGATGGCGCTGGCCGTATTCAAGGCGGTGCTGGAACCAACCAGAAGGTCATTGGCCAGCGGCCATTCGGGTTGCACGGTCAAAAGCAACAACCCATCCAGCCCGAAACTGAGCCCGGTCAGTGCGACCATGCCGATTCCATAGATCGTGATGGCTTGGTCGCGTGTTATCCAGCCAAGCGCGATGTAAACCAGTGCAACCATGATCATGATGCCGATAAAGATGCTGCTGGTCGCAAGGGATTTGGCCTTCTCGCGGATCAGGGCCTGGCTGGTTTTGAGGTCGGCGATCAGGAACTGGGTGCTGTTGGATTGTGTCCGGATCAGCAAGACATAGGAACCGGCGGGTAAATCCGGGAAGGGGGTAATGTGGGTTTGGGTGATCATCGGGCGCTGGCTGGCGGGAAGATGGTCGCCCATGCGGGTCTGCCAGATAATGTCACCTGAACCGGTTTGGGCGATGTAAACGTCAATCCTGTTGAGATAACCGGGCCGAATGTCGAGATAGCGTTTGGCCTGCACATCGCCTTCAATTTCCAGCATGATGCGATACCAGAAGGCACTGTGACTGTACCCACCAGACGGAATGCCATTGATGATGTCAAAATCTGTTGCGGGCAGGGCAAGGACCGTTTCGGGATCAAGTGACAAATCACTGTCTTCAAGGCTGCCGATGGCGGTATTGAGCGAAATGATGTCGGGCGATGACGGGGCAAGATGAATGATCCCGCCGGTGTCGGCCATTGCGAATGATGTGCCTGCCAGCAGGATTGCATAAACCATGCCCAGACAAACCAGAAAACCCCGCCATTTTGCCATGCCTGCCCGCCCTGACATCACAAATCCCCCGTCTTTGGCGAAAGATTGGCGTGGGACAGCAGGCTTTCGGCAAATTTGCGCTGTTGAATGCGGGTGATGGTCAGAGCCCGGTTAATCGGCAGTTTCAGCAACACGGTGGTCCCGCCTTTTTCGCCAACCGTCATCATCATCGTGCCCCCGTGGGCCTCGACAATGCGGCTGGTGATATGAAGACCCAGACCAACGCCACTTGTATTGCCGGCTGTCTTGCCACGGAAAAAGGCATGGGTGACCTGGGTGAGTTCCTCGTTGCTCATGCCGGGCCCAAAATCGGCAATGCGCAGATAGGTGAAATTGTCCCCGCGATGATGGCAATCGATTTTGATCGGCGAACCGGGGGCATATTTGCGGGCATTTTCAATAATATTGCCAATGGCAAGTTCCAGAAGGGTCTGGTCGGCGTCAATGACGGCATCGCCGCCATCTTCAAGGGTCAGGGGTAATTCAGGGTTTTCGGTCTTGATCGCCGCGACCAGACTGGTCAGCAAAACCGGCATGATGACGGGGCGTCTGGTGATAGCAAAGGTCGCGCGGTCAAGGGTTTCCTTGGTCAGGAACACATCAACCAGCCCCGACAATTTTGCCCCGTGTTCGCGAATGCGTTCCAGCCGGTCGATTGTACCTTGCCCGGCATCGCCAATACGAAGCTGGATCAATTCAACCGCACGCCGGATAATCGCCAGCGGGGTGCGAAACTCATGGGCCAGCATGGCAATGAATTCCCCCTGTTCGCGGGCAAGATGATGGGCCTGAATGCGGTTCTTGACGGCGGCAATCCGTTCGCGTTCCAGAAGATGGGTGCGATAGCCCATCACAATCCCCATCATGATCAGGTGCAAAATCGATCCGACCTGATAAACATTCAGGGTTACGCCCTGCGTTGGCAGGATGCCGATGATTGTCAAAATAAATATCATGGCCGCCGTAATCGGAATACAGAGTGCCAGAACATAAAAAATCAGAATTTTCTGATCGGGGGATCGCCACGCGGCATGGAGCAGACATCCAAGCAATACAAACATCATGATCAGATGAACCGGCAGCACAATGCGACCGAAATAGATGAAATAATCCGATGTCGATATCAGGACGAAAGTTGCGACAATCATCCCATAAACCCAAAAGGTCAGATGAAATCCGCGATGGATTTTATGGCTCCGCATGATGGTCGCCCACATGATGGCACTTGAGGCGACGGACATCACAACACCGCCCCCCGTCATGATATCATTCGCCGCTGGCCAGATCGGAGTCACAAAAATCAGGCTTAACCCCGACATGCCCAACAATACGGTGGCAACCGAAAATACATAAATCGCATACCAGATGATTGCAAAATCGCGGATCAGCATTCCCGCCCAGAAATAAATCAGGGCGGTGACCAGCAAAATACCGAAATAAAACCCGCTGAGGATCAGGGGCGAGGTCATGTCCGAAATCAGGGCGGCGTCGCTTTTGATCCGGGCTTCAAAAAGATGCGTGCTTTTGCTTTTGACCCGAAAAACCAGCGTGTAATCCCCGGGGACAAGATCGGGCAGGGCCACGGCATGCCGGGGGGAGATCACACTATCATCGGTGATCGGGTTGTTGTCGCCGGTTCGGTTTTGCCAGACGGGTTCCTGTGTTGCCGGATCAATCAGGAAAATATCGATTTGATCAAGAAAGGCCGGGGACATTTCGATAAAGTGGGGCCCGTCCGACGGCGTATCGGGCACCTGAATGTGAAAACCGGTACGATACCAGATAATATCGCGGGTATAGCCGGGGGCAGGTGAATGAAGCAGCGGGGTAAAATCGGTGTCGGGCAGGGCAATGATATCCTGGATCTGCCATCTTCCTTCCGGATCATGAACCCGTTTCAGAAACGGTGTCAGATCAAGCCGGGTATTGCCATCAAGGACAACAGCCGGGCCGGGAACCTCCGTCGCCAAACCGGATGCTGGAAAAATGTTGTTCAAGGTCAGGATCAGAAAAAACACAGCAAAGGCATTGGCCCACCCCGCACGCCCCTGCGATACTTTTTGTGCGGCTATTCTGTCTGGCCCTGTTTTGTGCATGCCCGGCAATCGTGATTTCCTTGTTAGGCGGGATTCCCCTGCCGGTAGTTAGCCGCAAAGCATGCGATCTGTCATTTATTTTGAGACAGGCTTGGCATATTGGCGTCGATTAATCTCTTTGAATGTGTTTGCCCCTAGAATTGACCGGTTACTTTGATATAACCGCCATCAGGTCGGAAATGTCTGCGGATTTTGGTTCGCACACGCAGAAACAAGAGAACACGCAATATGAGCCGCAAATATTTCGGTACGGACGGGATCCGTGGCACTGCCAATACAGCCCCGATGACGGCAACGGTTGCCTTAAAGGTCGGCATGGCCGCCGGGCGTTATTTCACCCGTGGGGATCATCGCCATCGTGTGGTGATTGGCAAGGATACCCGTTTGTCGGGCTATATGCTGGAACCCGCCCTTGTTGCCGGTTTTACGTCGATGGGTATGGATGTGATGCTGGTCGGGCCGATGCCGACCCCGGCGGTGGCGATGCTGACCCGATCCATGCGGGCCGATATTGGTGTGATGATTTCCGCATCCCACAATCCCTATCAGGATAACGGTATCAAGCTGTTTGGCCCCGATGGATTCAAATTGTCGGACGAGGTCGAACTTGAAATCGAAGACATGATGGATAGCGACCTGTCGCCGATGCTGGTTTCGGCCGACAAGCTGGGCCGGGCGCAGCGCATCGACGATGCGCCGGGGCGCTATATCGAGGCGGTCAAGGCTTCGTTGCCGCCGCATGTGACGCTTGAGGGCCTGCGCATTGTGCTGGATTGCGCCAATGGTGCGGCCTATAGCGTCGCGCCCAAGGTCTTGCGCGAATTGGGGGCGGATGTGATTACCATTGGCACCAATCCCAATGGCTTTAACATCAATGATCATTGCGGTTCGACCCACACCGCCACCATGTGCGAACGGGTTTTGGCCGAAAAGGCCGATCTGGGCATTGCACTGGACGGGGATGCCGACCGCTTGCAGATGTGCGACGAAAACGGTCGCCTGATTGATGGTGATCAGTTGATGGGCCTTGTTGCTGCGCACTGGCAAAAAACCGGAAAATTGCGTGGCAATGCGCTGGTGGCGACCGTGATGTCGAATCTGGGACTTGAACGGTTTCTGGAAACCTGTGGTGTGCGCCTGATCCGCACCAAGGTTGGCGACCGCTATGTGGTCGAACAGATGCGCGCCCTTGATTGCAATGTCGGCGGCGAACAATCGGGCCATATTGTGCTGTCTGATTATGCCTCGACTGGTGATGGCTTGCTGGCGGCCTTGCAGGTTCTGGCGGTCATGGCATCGGGCGATGGCCCGGTTTCGGAAATGTCGCGGGTGTTTGAACCCCTGCCGCAAATTCTTAAAAATGTGCGCTATGTCGCAGGCAGCGACCCGTTATCTGCCAACAGCGTGATTTCTGCCATTACGGACGCCGAAAAATCATTTAACGGCGATGGTCGCGTTCTGATCCGCAAATCGGGTACTGAACCGTTGATCCGCGTCATGGCCGAAGGCGACGATGCTGCCAAGGTTGAACGGATTGTCGATGGCATCATTGCCGAAATCACCGCGTTGTCTGCCTGATTTTCTGACTGAAAGGAAATTCCGATGAAAGGTCGCGTTTTGATCATTGCCGGATCGGACAGTTCCGGCGGGGCCGGGATTCAGGCCGATATCAAAACCGTCACGGTTCTGGGTGGCTATGCCGCGACGGCGATTACCGCCCTGACAGCGCAAAACACCCGGGGCGTTTTTGGTGTTTTGGGCATTGATCCGGCCTTTATTCTTCAACAGGCGGAATTGATGCTTGATGATATCGGTGCCGATGCGATCAAGACCGGCATGTTGCACAGCGTTCCGGTGATCGAGGCAGTGGCGCAATTGCTGGATGGCAAGGCCAAAGGCCTTCCGGCTGTGATTGATCCGGTGATGATTTCGCAAAGCGGATCACGGTTATTGAACGAAGATGCGGTGGACAGCCTGATCCGGCTGATGGTGCCACGCGCCACCGTTCTGACCCCCAATATTCCCGAGGCCGAAGTGCTTTCGGGACTTAAAATCACCTCTGAAACCGACATGATTGCTGCTGCTGAAAAAATCGGCGCGATGGGGGCGCGGGCGGTTCTGGTCAAGGGTGGACATGCCGAGGGCGAAAAAATCGTCGATATTCTGTGGCGCAAGGATGGCGTGATCGAAGGGTTTGAGGATGATCGTATTCCGTCGGAAAACAATCACGGTACGGGTTGTTCACTGGCCAGTGCGATTGCCACCGGCCTTGCCCAGGGTATGAGCCTGTCGGATTCCGTTGCCCGGTCCCGCGCCTTTGTCCGCGAGGCGATCCGCACCGCACCGAATTTTGGCAAGGGCAATGGCCCGCTGAATCATGCCCATCCGGTGACGGGCGAATAACCGCCTAACCGTCGTTTGCCATGACGTGAATGGCGTGGGCGGGGATGGCAAGATTTGTGACGGTGCCGGGCGCATAGTCCGACCGGTCATGATCGCGCAGCGGCACATGCAGGGTCAGAATGTCATCCTGCACCGCAAGGCGGATTTCGCAAATCGCCCCCAAAACCGTCCGTTCCATGATGGTGACGGGGATTGTGCCTTTGGGGTCAATATCCAGTGCATCAGGCCGCAGGCAAAAAGAAATATTCGTGCCCGGTAGGGGCAGGATGGCATCGGTATGTAAAATCTGACCGTTCCAGTCGATGCCATCGGCGGTCTGTGTGACAATCCCGGTCAAAATATTGGGCAGGCCAATAATCCGCGCCACGGTCGGGCAGACGGGGTGTTGCATCACATCGGCTACATTTCCGGTCTGCAATAATTTTCCCGCCACCAGCACCCCGATGCGGTCGGCCAGCCGGGCGGCTTCGTCCAGATCATGGGTGACCAGAACCACCGGCATGTCAAGATCGGCCCGCAGGCCAATCAGTTCGCGTTGCAGACTGGTGCGTGTCATGCGATCCACAGCGGCAAAGGGTTCGTCCAGCAACAGCACATCGGGTCGCCGGGCAAGGGCACGGGCCACCGCCACCCGTTGTTGTTGCCCGCCTGAAATTTGCCGGGGCAGGCGGTTTTCCAGCCCGTCCAGATGGACCCGCGCCAACAGGGCCATCGCGGCATCATGGCGTTCGGAACGCGGACGGTCGCCCATTGCCTCGGTCACATTGGCAAGGGCATCAAGATGGGGAAACAGGGCATAGGATTGAAACACCAGCCCGATCCGCCGCCGATTGGCCGCAACATAGTGTTTTGACGCGGTATCAAGCCAGCAATCATTCGCGGATGTGATTCTGCCCGATTGCGGACGATACAGCCCGGCAATGCTGCGCAGGGTCGTGGATTTGCCACTGCCTGACGGGCCGACAAGGGCGAAAACCTCGCCGGGGCGGACCGAAAAGGCCAGATCCAGCGGAATGGGGGCGTTTTCCCGTAGGGAAACCGACAGGCCGGGGGCATGATCAGCATGATCAGTCATATCGCCGCCCCAGCCGTCGTGTCAGAATAAAAGTCAGGGCAATCGTTGCCAGTGAAATAACCAGCAACACAGCCGACATGATTGCGGCCCCCTGATCATCAAAGGCCTGCACCCGGTCATAAATGGCAATGGCGACGGTTTTGGTTTCGCCGGGGATCGACCCGCCCACCATCAAAACCACGCCAAATTCGCCCAGAGTATGGGCAAAGGTCAAGACCATGCCGGTCAAAATTCCCGGCCATGCCAGCGGCAATTCAATCCGCCACAGGCCGCGCCAGAAAGACAGGCCGCAACTTTGCGCCGCCTCGCGCAATTCGGGACCGATGGCCTCGAAGGCCCGCTGCACCGGCTGCACCGCAAAGGGAATATTGACGATGATGGATGCGATCAGAATACCTTCAAACGAAAAGACCAGCGACGATCCGAAAATCACCCGCCATGTCTGCCCGACCCAGTTGGTCTGCCCGAATGCGACCAGCAGGTAAAACCCGAATACCGTGGGCGGCAGAACCAGCGGCAGAGCCAACACTGCCTCCAGCGCTCCCTTGCCCCGGATCGGGGTGACGGCAAGCCAGCGCCCGACAAGGATGGCAATCGGCATGAGGATGACGACGGTCATTCCCCCAAGGCGCAGCGACAGCCAAAGTGCTTGCCAATCCATATTGTCCGGTTCCCGATCTTAGGGCGCGGCAAAGCCATGTTTTGCCAGAATTGCCTGCCCCGCAGGCGATTTGACAAAATCATAGAATATCTGCGCGGTTTCGCCTGCGTCTTTCAGCAACACCATGCGTTGCCGCAACGGGGTATGCCACGATTCCGCGATAAGCTGAAAGGTGCCAAGTGGGGCAACCGTTGGCGACAGGGCAAGGGAATAGGCAATCAATCCACCTTCGGCATTGCCCGATGTCGCAAATTGGGCCGTCTGGGCAATGTTTTCGCCAAAAACCAGCCTGTCCTGAAGGGCATCCCACAACCCGGCATGGCTGAGGACCTCTTTGGCGCGTGCGCCATAAGGAGCATGTTCGGGATTGGCAATGGCAAAACGACCAAGTCGCCCGTCGGCAAGGGCGGCGCGCACATCTTCAAGCGTGCCATCGGCGACAAGGGGCGATCCATGCGGCACCATGATCACAAGACGCCCGGTGGCATAAACATCGCCGTCGTTTTGGGACAGGCCATCTGCGGCCAGATCCAGCACGAATTTCTCATCAGCAGATAAAAACATCTCAAACGGCGCACCTTGCCGGATTTGGCGGACAAAATTGCCAGATGATCCGTATGTCGCCTGCACAACACGGCCGGTCTGATCGTGAAAGGCCTGGATCGTTTCTGTCAGGGCAAACTGGATGGACGCCGCCGCGGCAATTGACGGGACATCTTCCTGTGCCATCGATTGCCGTGCATTCAGCAACCCGGTCAGAAGCAGGATCGCCAGTATGAGGCGGGGGCGCAATCGCATCATCGTAAATCCCAATCGATATGTATGAATAAACCTATCGCTTGCCGGATTGTCAAAGTCAATGGTTTTGCGCGACATGTCAGGGGGCGATCAGGTCCTGCAAGGCGGCGATTTCAGCCGCAGCCTGATTTTCCAGAATGGTTTCAATATTTCGATAGCGGGCAAGGATTTCGGTGCCCAGTTCGGTCAGACCCGCCCCGCCGCCGGTTTTGCCGCCCTTGCGGGTTTCGATCACGGGTGCGCCAAAACAGGCATTCATCGCCTCGATCAGCAACCATGCGCGTTTGTAACTGACCCCCATCTCGCGCCCGGCGGCGGCAATCGACCCGGTGCGGGCGATGCCGTCCAGCAAATCCGCCTTGCCCGGCCCAAGGGCGATTTGATCACCCAGTTTCAGGCGCAGGCGGGGGATGAGTTTTGGTGTTTCGGTCATGGCTGCATTTCTGGCAAAATGGTGGATCAAACCGATCCTGAACCCGATGGGACAGTTGGCCCTGATTTTGGACCGTTTTACCCGATGACCGCAAGCGGAGAAGCCCATGCCCGGCACATCATTTTATGATCAGGCGCGTAACAATGCATGGTCCAATTACCGGCTTTTGGCGGCATGCCAGCAGCTTTCCCATGCTGAACTGATCGCACCGCGCACCTCGTTTTTTCCGGGCATCCTGCAAACACTCAATCATATGCTGACGGTGGACTGGTATTATTTTGACGCCCTGACCGGGCAGGGGCGGGGATATTCGGTTTTTGAAATTGAAAACCCGTTCGATGATGTCGTCCAGCTTTCCGCCGCCCAACGCGATCAGGATGATCGCATCATGGCGTTTTGCCAAGGCCTGAGAGATGTGGATGCCACCCGCCAGATTGCGATTGAGCGCGGCGACGGCAACATTGTGCATGAAACCGTTGCCGCCACCCTGTCGCATCTGTTTGTTCATCAAACCCATCATCGCGGACAGGTACATGCGATGCTGTCCGGCACATCTGTCAAACCGCCGCAGCTTGACGAATATTATCTGGATTGCGATGCGGTGTTTCGGCGCGATGATTTTGAAAAAATGGGCTGGAACTGAGAATCACGCCTGTTTGTTTCGCCATATGCTTCACAGCACATACCACAGCAACCCCGGCAGAATCACGGCGGCAAGGAAGCTTGAGGCAATGACAATGCCGGCCACTTCTTCGGGTTCGCGGTTGTAAAGCTGCGCAAACAGGTAACAGAACACCGCAACCGGCATGGTGCATTGTAAAATGACAACGCCGCGTTCAATCCCGGTCAGACCCATGATCGCCGAAATTCCGACGCCAACCCCAAATCCCATCGCCAGCCGCAAGACGGCAAGGGCGGTGCTGCGGGCCAGACTGACCGGTTTGAGCCGCGCCAGCGAGACGCCAAGCGTGAACAACATCAACGGAATCGTCAGTTGCCCGATCAGATTGGTGGTGTTGTAAAGCCAGACCGGCACCGTGGTATCGGTGGCGAGAAACCCGGCGGCAATCAGGGTGGCGGGAATGATCGGCATCTGGATCAGGGATTTCAGGGTAAAGGTCCCGGCGACAAACGCCACCCCGACGGTCAGTTGCAACACGATATAGGCGGCAAAAAACGCCACGGCCAGCGCCAGCCCCTCGGGCCCATAGGCCAGCATGCACAGAGGCAATCCGACATTGCCGACATTCGGCCAGGTCAGGGATTGCAGGTAGGTGCGCGGCGACAATTTGAAGATTTTCAAAATAGGCCAGCCAATCAGCACAAAGGCAATATTGGCCGCCACCGCCGCTGTCCCCATCGATAACAATGTCCCGCCCGCCAGTTCGACCGAGGCCAGAGCGGCAAAGGTCAGGCAGGGGGTGCTGAAATAGGTGACGATGGAGGTCACCAGCGAGGTATCAAAATGTTTGCCCGCCCGCGCCCAGAAAAAACCCAGCCCCGTCGTGATAAAAACAGGGGCCAGAATGGCAAAAATATCGGCAAACATGATGTGTCATCCCCACGGCAAGATTGGTCCTTGCGAAATTGTCATGAGGTGCGCCGCCAAGACAAGTGAATAATGGTAATACCATTTTGCAATTTTCTGTCGGGGGAGGAGGTGTTATGGCAAAGCGAAACGATTTTTTCGGGTGTTTGATAATTGCAGGCTTGCCGTGGCCGGGGGACAAGGCCATTTTGAGGAGAGTGTAAATAACAGGGCAGGCCATCAAATGACCGAAACCGATTATTCCTTTGTACGCCGCCATTTTATCGATCCGGCCCCGCGCTGGCGCGATTTGCGCCATCCATTGCCAGCAGTGTTTCTGGATCGTGATGGTGTGGTCAATGAAGAAGTCGATTATCTGTCAAAGGTCGAGGATCTGGCCCTGATTCCCGGCACGGCTGCGGCAATTGCCCGGCTGAACGATGCCGGGGTGCCGGTGATTATTATCACCAACCAGTCCGGTGTGGCGCGCGGCATGCTGTCCGAAGACGGTCTGCGCGATCTGCACGAAGCCCTGATCGGGATGCTGGCCACAGAAGATGCGACCCTTCAGGGGATTTATTATTCGCCCTATCATCCCGATGGCCTTGATCCCTATGACATAGACAGCCCGTGCCGCAAGCCGGGACCGGCAATGTTGCACGCCGCCGCCCAGGAATTTGCCATCAATCTGCAAGACAGCATTTTTATCGGCGATAAAATCAGCGATCTGGAAGCCGCCCGAAATGCCGGGGCGCACGGGGTGATGGTCCGTACCGGGCATGGTGCGGTCGAGGCCAATTTGCCCGGCGCCGCACAGGCCCGGTTTGTTGCCGATGATCTGGCCGCGGCGGTGGACCGGCTGTTTGCCGATGGATTTATTCAGGCGTAAGCAGATTATTCTGGTTTTTGCACCAGATGGCCCACATATCGCGCCATGCTTCTTCGTATCCGGCGGCAATGGCGCGATAATTCATCAGGGGTGATTTGACCATGCGTTGGCGCAGGCCGCGCCGCAGGGCCGATAATCCGTCAATATCCCCGGTCAGCAATACCGCCTTGTCCACATATCCGGCCGGTGTATTGGCAATCAGCGCATCCAGCCCGATATCATGCAAGACGAACGCCCCGGTGCGGGCATGCTGTCCCTGCCCGGCAAGGGTGATGCAAGGCACGCCATGCCATAAAAATTCGCAATTGGTCATCGCCCCGCTATGCGGGAAGCTGTCCAGCGCGATGTCGATCCGGCCATACAGCGCAAGATGTCGGTCACGCGGAAGATGGCCGAAGCATTCCATCCGGTCGGGGTTCAACCCGGCCTGACGGGCGCGGTCCAGAAAATGACGGCGGCAATATGTGTCATCCAGCCCGGCCGCCTTGACGATCAGGCGGCTGTCGGGCACCCGGTTCATGATTCGCGCCCAGCAATTCAGGATCGCATCGCTGATTTTCGCCAGTCGGGCAAAACTGCCAAAGGTGATGTATCCGTTGATCATGCCGGGTAGCGGGGCAATCGACCGGTCTTCATCATGACTGGTATAGCCAAAACAGGAATTCGCCAGACGATAAACGCTTTCGCCATACAGGCGGTTTTCCGCTGCCCCATCGGGCAGGCCCATCGCATGGGTGATGATATAATCCATTTGTGAAATGCCGGTCGAGGCCCGCGACAGGCTGGCCTGAATCGGGGCCGGTCGCAATCCGAATACCGCCAGCGGCTGTTCATCGTCATAACCGCCCAGATCCATCAGGATATCGATTTTGTCGCGGCGGATGCGGTCCGCAATCTGATCGGCGGGGTGATTGTAAATATCGCGCCAGCCATCGGCGATAGCCTGCCATTGCCGGGTGACATCATCGGGGCGAGACACGGCGGCATAAAAATAAAGTTCAACCTCGTTGCGGTTCAGATGGCGGATCATATCCATCAAAAGATTGCGCATCGGATGATCGTAAAAATGCGGCGATACCCAGCCAATGCGCAACCGCCGGTCCGGATGGTTGTTATGGATGAATTTTGCGGGCTGGTGAGGCTGTAAATGGCTGCGCGCCCATAATCTGGCCTGTTTAAGATATTTCGGACCATCAAATTCCGGTCGGTAAAGCAGGGCTGCTATCAGCTTGCGATGCAAATCTGCCCGCAACGGATGTTGTTCGACCAGCCCGGCCAAAAGATCGGTTCCTTCGGCCACCTGCCCGGTGGTAATCAGGATATCGGCCATATGGGCGTCAATTTCCGGCAGGTTGGGCGCAATCGATTGTGCCGCGCGCAGCAGGGCAACCGCCTTGCCCGATTGGCCCTGATGCATCAGGCAGACGGCCAGATTGATCAGGGCGGTAACATGGGTTGGCTGGAGGCTGATGGCGCGTTGAAACAGGTTTTGGGCCTGAGGCAAATAGCGCAACCTCAACAGGGCCTCGCCCACCGCATTAACCTTGTCGGCCTCAAGCCGTGCGGCTTCTGCGGCACTGTCAAAGGCTTTCAGGGCGGCTTCTGTCTGGCCCAGTGCATGCAAGGCTTCGGCAAACAGCAAAAAGGCCGCATGATCGGCCTTGTGCAAATTCAAAAGCCGCCCCAGCAAATCAACCGTCTGGCCGTAATTGCCGCGTGCCTTTTCCAGCCGGGCCAGATGAAACAGCGCGGTGGGGAAATCGCCGTGATAACTGATCGCCAGCCGGAATTCGTCGAGCGCCTTGTCGGTCTGGCCGACGGCCTCCAGCGCAATGGCATAATTGCACCTTGCGGCCGGATTGGCCCCCATGCGCGGCAGGCAGCTTTCAAACAGTTCCAGCGCCTCGCGCGGTTCTCCATTACGGGTCAGAATGGTCGCCAGCAGATGTTCGGCTTCGGGATGACGGGGGGCAAGAACAAGGACGCGGCGATAAATCTGTTCGGCCTCGGCCGGACGATTGCCTTCATGGGCGGCAAGACCCCGCCGCAGCAGCGTCGATATTTCGGGCGTCATGGCTTCGCTTACCTTAAAGATCATTCTTTCTTGTCAGGGATAACGTAGCATAAATAAAGCAGGAATTTGCAGTTATCGGTATGCAGGCCACACAAAAAAAGCCCCGACCCTGCAAGCAGGGCGGGGTGAGAATGGGAGTGGGAGAATCGCCTGGCGGCGATAATCGGACCTTAGAATACGGGAGTTGTTTTCCGATATCTCCTATCCAATGGGGTGGGATGCTTGGTATTTGGTGTAGGATTTGGTGTAAAAGGCCCGTCAAGGGCCTCTGCGGGCAAATCCGGTCTGTATCAAAAATACCCGCAAGGCAGGTTTGCAGAAACTTTCGGCCAAAATACTGTCAAAATGCGCCATGTCCGTGTTAGAAGGCATATAAATAAAATCAGTCTGAAAGAGAGAGGTTCGTTCCATGCCGGTATATCGGTCCCGTACAACAACACATGGTCGCAATATGGCCGGTGCGCGCGGCCTTTGGCGCGCCACGGGTATGAAAGACGAAGATTTCGACAAACCGATCATTGCGGTCGTCAACAGTTTTACCCAGTTTGTGCCCGGTCACGTCCATCTCAAGGATCTGGGGCAGATGGTGGCGCGTGAGATTGAGGCCGCAGGTGGCGTTGCCAAGGAATTCAACACAATTGCCGTTGATGACGGTATTGCGATGGGCCATGACGGCATGCTTTATAGCCTGCCGTCGCGTGAAATCATTGCCGATTCCGTCGAATATATGGTCAATGCCCATTGCGCCGATGCGATGGTGTGCATTTCCAACTGCGACAAAATCACGCCGGGCATGTTGATGGCGGCGATGCGCCTGAACATTCCGGCTGTTTTTGTTTCGGGTGGGCCGATGGAGGCCGGGAAAGCCATAATTGATGGCAAGGAACACCACCTTGATCTGGTTGATGCGATGGTACAGGCCGCCGATCCCAAGATTTCCGATGAACAGGTCAAAACCGTTGAGCGGTCGGCCTGTCCGACATGCGGGTCCTGTTCGGGCATGTTTACCGCCAATTCGATGAATTGTCTGGCCGAGGCCCTTGGCCTTGCCTTGCCGGGGAACGGATCGGTTCTGGCAACCCATGCGGCGCGTCAGGAATTGTTCCTTGAAGCCGCCCGGACATCGGTCCGTCTGGCCAAACGTTATTACGAAGAAGACGACATCACCGCGACCCCGCGTGGTATTGCGACCTTCAAATCCTTTGAAAACGCCATGGCGCTTGATATCGCGATGGGGGGGTCAACCAACACGGTTTTGCATTTGCTGGCGATTGCGCTTGAGGCCGAAGTCAGTTTTACGATGCAAGACATGGATCGCCTGTCGCGCAAGGTGCCACACCTGTCCAAGGTCGCACCGAGCCATCCGATATATCACATGGAAGACGTCCATCGGGCTGGTGGTATCATGCGCATTCTGGGCGAGTTGGAACGCGGTGGATTGTTGCATACCGATGTTCCGACCGTGCATAGCAAAACCATGGCCGAGGCATTGGAAAAATGGGATATCCGCCGCACCAGCGATGCCAAGGTTCATAAATTCTTTTCCGCGGCCCCCGGCGGGGTGCCGACACAGGTGGCATTCAGTCAGGAACGCTATTGGGACAGCCTTGATATCGATGAAAAAGACGGCTGTATTCGCGATATGGCGCATGCCTATAGCAAGGATGGCGGGCTTGCCGTTTTGTTTGGCAATCTGGCACCCAAGGGCTGCATTGTCAAAACTGCCGGTGTGGATGAAAGCATCCTGAAATTCAGCGGCCCGGCCGTGATTTGTGAAAGTCAGGACGAGGCGGTGGCCAAGGTTCTGGGTGGCGAGGTCAAGGCGGGGGATGTGGTCATCATTCGCTATGAAGGTCCCAAAGGTGGGCCGGGTATGCAGGAAATGCTGTATCCGACCAGCTATCTGAAATCGATGGGGCTGGGCAAGGCCTGTGCGCTGATTACCGATGGCCGTTTTTCCGGCGGTACGTCGGGACTGTCGATTGGTCACGTTTCGCCCGAGGCAGCGGCCGGTGGCGCAATTGGCCTGATCGAAGCGGGCGATATGATCGATATCGACATTCCGAACCGCACCATCAAAATCGCGGTGGATGACGCTATTCTGGCGGCACGTCGTGAGGAAATGGACAAAAAAGGCTGGAAACCGGTGAAATCGCGCCCGCGCAAAATCACCCCGGCCCTGCGCGCCTATGCCGCCATGGCAACCAGCGCCGATATGGGCGCTGTGCGCGATGTATCGCAGGTTGAAGGCTGATTAAAAAGACCGGGCCATCTTAAAAAGATGGCCCGGCTTCAGTTAGGAACGGGGGAGACTTGGTCCGTTCCCAGGGTGTCCGGTTATGTGTTGTTTGCATGCATCAGGCGGAAAACGGCGGCGCTAAGTACACGGACAGCCGTTGCAATGCACCGTTCATCCAGATCGAAATCACTGCGATGAAGCATCGTGGTGCGGTCGGTGGCTTTGGAACCAATCCGTAAATGTGCGCTGGGGACAAGGGCCGAAAATTCGGCGAAATCCTCGCTGCCCATTGATCCCTGTGGCAGGCAGACAACATTTTCATCGCCCAGAATGTCGCGGGCGGTATCGACCACCGATTCCAGAATGACCGGGTTGCTGCGGACCACACCAACACCTTGCAGGAAATCAACATGGATTTTGGTGCGGGTCGCATCGCCAATACCCTTGGCGATGCGTTTCAGGGCATCCTGTGTTGCGATGCGGATATCTTCGGACTGGGTGCGGATCGCCCCTTGCAGGGTGACCCGATCCGGGATCTGGTTACGCGCACTGCCGCCATCAATGCGGCCAACTGTAACGACTGCGGCACTCAGCGGCGCGATTTCACGGCTGACGATGGTTTGTGCCTGCAAGATGAACTGGGCGGCGGCAACAATGGGATCGACCGACAAATGGGGGTGGGCACCATGTCCTGATATCCCTTCGATCACAACATCGAACGGATCAGACGACGCAAACGACACCTCTGGATGCCAGCCAATCACACCACCGGGCAACAGGGGCCAGTTATGATAGCCCAGCATGATATCGGGACGCATCCAGTCAAACAGACCATCGGCCAGCATCGCCCGCGCCCCGCCCAGACCTTCTTCAGCTGGTTGAAAGACGATCATCGCGCGACCGGGAAGGCGGTCTGCAAGCCGTGACAGGACGGTGGCAACGCCCAGCGCAATGGCTGTATGGGCATCATGGCCGCAGGCATGCATGACGCCGGAATTTTCCGACGCGAATGACAGGCCAGATTTTTCAAGGATGGGCAGGGCATCAATGTCGCCGCGCACACCGATGATCCGGCCCGTTTCATCAGGATTGATGACGGCTGCCACCCCTGTTTTGCCAAATCCGGAACGATAGACAATGCGATTGTCTTCAAGATAATCGCAAATTTTCCTTGAGGTTTTGACTTCCTCAAAGCCCAGTTCGGGAAACCGGTGCAAGTCGCGCCGGATGGCAATCAGATTGTCTGAAATTTCATCGACGATATCATCAATGAGCAATTCAAGCGGGGCAGAAGTCATGGTCGTGTTATCCTGTCAGAAACGGGCCGGGTATCGGGTTAATTGAAGTCTTTTTGGCCGATGGTGACGATCTGCTGATAGACATCATCGCCCCAAGTGGCCGTGCCCAGTTCATCGCGGACCGATTGGGTCGCTGCGATGAAGGGTGCCAGATCGGGATGGGTAAAGGTAATCCCGGCGGCTTTCATTTCGTCGATCATTTGTTCTGTCTGTTTGGGCAGAAGCCCGTTGATCACAGTGTTCGACGCATCATTGGCACGCGTCATCAGGGCCTTGTCTTCGTTGCTCAACCCTTCCCAGAAGGTATTGCTGATCATCACATAGGCCGGTTTGCTGATGTAATCGACCATGGCGATGGATTTCTGGACTTCGTAAAATTTGGCGGCATGGATCGTTTCGACGGGGTTTTCCTGCCCGTCCACAACCCCGGCCTGCAAACCGGTATAAACTTCGGCAAAGGCCATCGGGGTGGGGTTGGCCCCCAATGCTGAGAGTGATTTGACGTAGTAATCGCGTTCCGGCGACCGCAATTTCAGCCCCTTGAGATCGTCAATCGAATTGATTTCAATATTGGCGCTGATCTGGCGCGGATTGCGCGGCATAAAGCCGAGAAGGCGCAATTCGCGTTCTTCAATCAGTTGCTGGTTCCAGGCCTTGCCAAAATCGGTTTCGAGAACTTCGGCGTAATTCTGAAGCCCCTTCATCAGATAGGGAATAGCAAGATATTCGATTTCCTTCATACCGGGATCGCCGCTGGCAGAAATTTGCGTAATGCCAAGCGCCAGTTGCGAAAACAGTTCGCGCGGTGTGCCTAACTGGTCACCGCCATAAACGGTGACGCTATATTTGCCATCGGATTCTGCTTCGACGACGCGCTTGAATTCCAGCGCGCCTTCATATTGGGCTTCTCCCTGATTGGCCCACAGCGCATAGCGGATTTCGGTGGCAGCCTGACTGGCACTTATCGCGCCAAAAGTAAGCCCCAGTGATAACAGGGCTGTTTTCAGTTTCGTATTCATGTCCGAAGACTCCCGTTTTTTTTGGTTTCAGTGCGTGGATTTTGTGTGGCAAAATGAGTGATGAAATCGCTGCAATAATCGACAAGATAGGTGGCGATTTTTTCACCTTTTTCGGCGCTGGAATGTTCCGGCGCGCCGCCTGCGATGCCGTTGCCGCAACGATCGGTCACATCAACAGCAAGGGCAACCTCGCTGTCCCTGAAGCGAATTCCGGCCAACCCGGCAGTGGGAAGGCCCAGAAGATCGCCTTTCTTCTCCTCGTGCGAGAGAAGATCCATGCGCATCAGTTCCGGGAACAGATGCAAATAAACCGAGGTCAGGGGATCGCCACCGTGACCGAATGCCTTCATACCCAGATCAGGATGCAGTTCCTGCCACATCGCAGCCGGGATCAGCCGCCATAAATTCAGGCAGGGGATCAAAAGACCCTGTTCGCGTTTGATGTTGCGAATTACCTGATCAATCAGCGGGTAATTGCCGCTATGACCGTTCAGAATGACGATTTTGCTGATGCCGTGGTCGGTGAAATTTTCGATAATGTCGGTCAGAACGGCGACAAAGGTTTCTGCACGCAGTTGCACGCCGCCGGGCACCGTCCGGAAATAATCGGCATAGCCAAACGGGATAATCGGGGCGGCAATCGCCCCGGATTTTTGTGCGATGCGACCTGCCAGAACATCGGTCAGCATATAGTCACCCATCGGGGCAACCGGACCCTGTTCTTCCTGTGACCCCAGCGAAACCAAGATTACCGGATCTTCGGTCAGACGATCCTGGAATTCCAGAAAGGTCATGTCTTTAAGCAGGTGTTTGTGTGTCGTCGATGCAACCGACATTCAAGTCTCCGAAAACAGTCAGGATCAGGAACCAAACACAAGGTTTGGCAGGAAAAGGGTGATCTGCGGGAAAGCAGCCAGCAAGACCACGGCGATGAAAAGGGGGATGTAAAACGGCACCATCGCACGGACCATCTGGCCGTGGGATATCTTGGCGATATCCTGGGCGATAAACATCAGGATGCCGACCGGCGGTGTTGCCCCGCCAATGATCAGGGTAAAAACCATCAGGACGCCAAAATGAACCGGATCAATGCCAAATTGCAGGATGACCGGCACCAGAATGGGGGTAAGGACGATTTCGGCCGAAGAGGCGACCATAAACAGTCCGACCAGTACCAGAACCACCAGCATAATGGTCAGAACGATCAACGGATCGCTGGAGATATTGCCAATGGCCATGCCGATGCCTTGCGGCACATTTTCACGCACCATGACCCAGCTAAAGGCGGCGGATGCTGCGACAATCAGCAAAATCCGGCAACTGCCCAGCCCGACATCAACCAGAACCGAACCCAGTTTGCGCAAGGTCATCTGACGATACAAAAACCCAAGGACAACGCCATACAGCACCGCAATTGCCGCCGATTCCGTGGGCGAGAAAATACCCAGCAAAATGCCGCCGACAATGATCACCGGAAACAGCAAGGCAGGCCCGCCCTTGAGCAGTGAATCGGTGACTTCCCCGATGCTGGCGCGGGGATAACGCGGATAATTGTGATGGCGGGCGACGAAATAGGTGAAAACCATCTGGGTCAGTATGATCACCACGCCGGGAATGACCCCGGCAATCAGCAGACGTCCGATTGAGACATTGGCAAGCGTACCATAAATCACCAATGCCACACTGGGGGGGATCATCGGTCCCACCAGCGCCGATGCCACGGTGACAGCGGCAGAAAACGGTGCAGGGTAGCCTTCTTTTTTCATCGCCGGAATCAGGACGGAACCCAGGGCGGTGGTATCGGCGGTGGCCGAACCGGACATGCCCGAAAAGATCATGCTGGCGAAAATATTGACCTGTGCCAGACCACCATGAATATGGCCGACCAAGGCGCGGGACATGCCGATGATGCGGTCCGTCAGGCGGCAGGCATTCATCAGTTCGCCTGCCAGATAGAAAAACGGAATGGCAAGGATCAGAAAACTGTCGATGGAGGCGGTCATTCGCTGGGTCAGCATCCCGGCATCAATGCCGGTCAGATAAAGATAGGCCGTGGTCGTCACCCCCATGGCAAATGCCAGCGGCATTCCCATCAGCAACAGAATGACAAGCAGGATAAGAATAAGCGCAACAGTCATTTTGCCTGCCCTTACATTGCAGAAGAATCATAGTCATCCTGTGCGGATGACCGGAAACGACGGGCCAGAAACAAACGGGCCAGCAGGGCGACAATCATCAGAATGCCGCCAACCGTGGCGGCAAGCCGCACCGTTCCGCCGGGCAGGGGCAGGACGCTCATATCCTGAAAACTTTCAAGCCGGACGATCCGGAAACTTTTGTAGGTCATGATCACCAGAAACCCGATTGCCAAAAGCTGGTTGACGTGGCGCAGGATCTGACGGGCGCGGGTGGGTAACCGGGCGACAAACACATCAACGGCCAGATGACGCCCCTGCCAGCACACAACGGCGGCGCCAATAAAAGTCATCCAGACCACGGTCAGGCGACTGAGTTCCTCGCTCCATAGAATGGGGCTGGACAGGAAATATCGGAAAAACACCTGCGACAACGTCAGGATGACAATCATCGCCAGTGCCGCACCGACCAGAATTTTGAACGGCAGGGCAAGGTCGGTAGCCTTTTGGGGCGGAGGGGATTCTGTTTGTTGCATTGTTTCACGTCTCCATGTGGATCAGTCCCGCCGGATTGTTATGGCTGGGCATGATCGCCTCTCTGACGGTTAATAGACCGAACTGGATTGATCTTGTCCAATATATATATTGATGGTATTTATATCTAATGAGTATCAATAATCGCATCGAACTTCGGCATTTGCGCTATTTTATCTGTGTCGCCGACGAACTGCATTTCGGGCGTGCCGCTGAACGATTGGGCATTGCGCAGGCCCCGCTCAGTCAGCAAATCAAACAACTGGAAGAACGCATCGGCGTGCAATTGCTGGAACGCACGACGCGCAGTGTGCAGTTAACCGAGGCCGGAAGTGTCTTTCTGGAAAAGGCGCGTAACGCGATTTCCCAGGTGGAAATCGGCGTTGATGCGGCGCGTCTGGTGATGGGGCAGGCTAGCGGGAAGTTGACCATTGGCTGCGTTTCGCCGGTTATCCATATTTGCCTGCCGCAAATCATCCGGCTGTTTCGCCAACGCTGCCCGGATACACGGATCGATATCAAAATCCTGACGACGAATGAACAACTGGACCTGATGGCGGAACATAAAATTGATGTCGCCTTTATTCGCCCCCCACGGACCAAGGCGAATTTAAATATCGAACATCTGTTCAGCGAGGGATTTGTCGGTTTGATCCCGGCGGATCATCCCTTGGCGGACAAGAAAAACATCACGTTACGCGATTTTGCCGGACTGCCTTATATGGCCTATGCACCGATTTTGGGCATCAGTTACCAGAATGTTGTGATGCAATATGCCCGCCGTCACGGCATAAACCTGAATATCACCGAGGAAATCGGGCATACGATGGGGATTGTGGCAATGGTTGCCGCCGGAATCGGGGTGGGTATTGCACCGAACTGGGTGACGCATACGCCCCATCCTGATGTCGTTTATGCGCCGATGCCGGAATTACCCGGCGACTCCGTGGATTTGTCACTGGCATGGCCGATCAACAGCATGTCACCGGTGGTACGGCATTTTGTCGATGCCGCCCGGCAATTCGCCGCCGATACAGCGACAATGACGGATTAGGGTCTGCGCCAGCCCGCAAGGCCGGGCAGGGAACTCATGATCGCCTGAATGGCAAAGCCGATGAAAAGGACGCCGGTTGCCCGGACGATCCAGATTTCATGGCGCTGGTAAAACCGGCGCAAAACGCCAAGGCCGACAACCCAGATCAGGATCATATCGGCCAGCAAAAAACCAACTGCTGCCGCACTGAGCAGCCCCGTCATGCTGCTCCAATCCAGAAAGGCGGCATCTTTGGCCAAAAGGGCGGTAAACATCGCCACCGCCACCGGATATCCCTTGGGATTGGTGATGCCGAAAATAAAGCCGCGCCGCCACGGACGTTTGACGATGATATCGACACTGCCATCGATTCGGCGTTTTGCCATCACGGCCCGCACCCCCAGCCAGAACAGATAAACCCCACAAATCATCGCCAGAATATCAAACATCATCGGGTTTAAAACCCGTGATCCGATGATGGCGACAAGGGCCAGACTGGCCCACATCATGTCCCCGGCAAAATGCCCGAACAGGAAACCGGCACTGGCCCCGCGCCCCTGTGCCGCCCCGATGCCCAGCATCGCCAGAAAGGCCGGGCCGGGGGTCAATGTATAAATGGCCGCTGCCACCATGGCGCCGATCAGCATTGAAATTTCCATGATGCCCCCTGATTACGTTTCCAATGACGCGGCGATGCTAACACAATCCTGTGAAAAGCAAACAGGGCGGAATTGATCTGCCGCCCTGTCGTTCTGGTGGAGGGTGACCGCGATCAGCCCGAAATTTTTGCCAACGGCACATAGTCAAGGCCAAGATCGCGCGCGACGGCTTCATAGGTGATTTGTCCGTCATGGACATTCAGCCCGGCGGCCAGATGCGGATCATCCTGACAGGCTTTTTTCCAGCCCTTGTCAGCCAGCGCCAGCGTAAAGGGCAATGTGGCGTTGTTCAGCGCAAAGGTTGATGTACGGGCAACGGCACCGGGCATATTGGCAACGCAATAATGCACGATATCATCAATGATATAGATCGGGTCGGCATGGGTGGTGGCGTGCGATGTTTCAAAACAGCCGCCCTGATCAATCGCCACATCGACCAGAACCGATCCCGGTTTCATGCGTTTGAGCTGATCGCGTTTGACCAGCTTGGGTGCCGCCGCACCGGGGATCAGGACCGCCCCAACCACCACATCGGCGGCCAGAACCAAAGATTCGGTATCGTCAATCGTGGCATATTGGGTTTTGATGCGTGGCCCAAACACATCATCGAGATAGGCAAGGCGTTGCAGGTTTTTGTCCAGAATGGTGACATCCGCCCCCATGCCGGCCGCAATCCGCGCGGCATTGATACCGACCACCCCGCCGCCAATCACAACAACTTTGGCCGGGGCAACACCGGGCACCCCGCCCATCAGAATGCCCGATCCGCCATTGGCCTTTTGCAGGGCGGCGGCGGCAACCTGAGCGGCCATGCGTCCGGCCACTTCGGACATCGGGGCCAAAAGCGGCAGGCCGCCATTGCGGTCCGTCACGGTTTCATAGGCAATGGCGGTCACACCGGATTTCATCAGGCCTGCGGTCTGTTGCGGATCGGGGGCAAGATGCAAATAGGTGAATAACAACTGGCCCTTGTGCAGTTGTTCATATTCGACCTTTTGCGGTTCCTTGACCTTGACCACCATATCGGCGGTGGCAAAAATTTCAGCCGGGCTGGCAACAATTTTGGCCCCGGCGGCAACATAATCGGCATCGAAACAGCCAATACCCGCCCCGGCATTGGTTTCAACAAGCACCGCGTGGCCATGCGCGACAACTTCGCGGACCGATGTCGGGGTCAGGCCAACGCGATATTCATGGTTTTTGATTTCTTTTGGCACACCGATCAACATGGTGCTCTCTCCCTGATCTGAAGGTTTCCGGCTTTTATGGTTATTATTGAAGGATACCGCAAATTTAGGGCAATTTCCCTTCAATCTGGCTCCTGAAAAGTGGTATTGTTGGCAGAATATTTTAAGGTATGGCCATTTGAATTAGGGAATATGCGAATGCAGATTGATGATCGTGACCGGATGATCCTGCGGCTGTTGCAACGCGACGGACGGATCAGCAACGCCGAACTGGCGGAAAAGGTCAATCTGTCGGCATCGGCCTGTTTGCGCCGGGTGCGCCTTCTGGAAGAAGCCGGGTTGATTGACCGTTATGCCATGCTGTTAAACCCGGTCCGCATTGGCAAGCCGGGCAATGCCTTTGTCAATATTTCCATCGCCCGTCAGACACGAGCGGCCCTGGAAGAATTTGAAAAGGAAATCCAGTCCGTGCCCGAGGTGGTGGAATGTTATCTTCTGGCCGGGCAAAGCGATTATCTGGTGCATGTTGTTTATAGCAACACCGCTGATTATGAACGCATCCACAGTGAAGTTCTGACCCAGTTACCTGGTGTCGAACGGGTGCAAACCGTCATCACCCTGCGCGAAGTCAAACGCACGACCGAATTGCCCGTCTGATTTGCGACTTGAGGACAGGTGGATGGCGATTGCCACACTTATGGACAGGATGTTTGACTCAAGGCCCCCCAACAGGGCATTAATAGAGCAGGGAGAATGTTGGGGGAATATAAACGATGGAACAGGAATGCCTGGTCCGGGCGCGCAGTCATGAACAAAAGCTGCGACGGCGGACTGATATTCTAAATGCAGCCGAGGCGTTATTTCTGGAAGGCGATGGTCAATTACCATCGGCGGCCGATGTGGCAACACGTGCCAATCTGGCCAAAGGGACGCTTTATCTTTATTTTTCAAGCAAGGAAACGCTGTTTCTGGAAGTTTTGCAGCGGCATATGAAAAGCTGGTGCGAGAACAATCTGGCGGTGATCGAGCAGGAATGTTTGCGCGCCCCGCAGGATCGTGACGCGACCCGCGTTGCCAGTGCCTTTGTCGAATATTTGATTGCGCGTTCCAAATTCATGCATCTGGCATCCCTGTCGCACGGGGTTCTGGAACAGGGGACGGATGACGAAAACCTGTTGATCCACAAACGGTTTGTCGCCGGGATGGTCAAGCGTTTCGCCGGAGGGATTTCGGAAATTTACAATGTGAAACCGGAGCAGGCGCGCCTTTTGATGACCAATTCCTATGCGCTGATTCTGGGGTTGTGGCAAATGTCGCAATTGCCTGATCGGGTGATCGGATTGATGCGGCAAAATGCGCTGGATGATTTCATTCTGGATTTCCCTACCGCGGCCCGCACCGCCGTTCTGGAATTCTGGCGGGCGCAAATCCCGCATATGCATCGAACGATCTGCATGGATAAAATCCAGCAAAACAAGGTGTGACACCTACCCGCCCGCAATGAAAACGGCGCCCGCAGCATTATGCCGGGCGCCGTTTGTTTTTGGGTATTTTGTCTGTTTATGTGCCCGATGTTGCGCGGGATGCCCGGGCGCGGCGGTCAGACCGGACCATCAGAATGCTGGCGATCACGATCATGATGGTCACCGCCAGAATGATCAGGGTTGCCAGCGCATTGATTTCGGGCGAAACGCCCAGCCGCACCGATGAAAACACCCGCATTGGCAAGGTGGTTGATCCCGGCCCGGCCACAAAACTGGCAATCACAAGATCATCAAGCGACAGGGTAAAGGATAACAGCCACCCGGCGAGAAGGGCAGGCAGGATCATCGGCAGGGTAATGACAAAGAAAATCTTGCCCGGTCGTGCGCCCAGATCCATGGCGGCTTCTTCAACCGAAATATCCATCCCCGACAGGCGTGATTGCACCACCACTGCGACATAGGCGGAACAGAATGTCGTATGGGCAATCACAATGGTTGTCATGCCGCGCCCGGCGGGCCAGCCCACCAGTTGTTCCAGTGTCACAAACAGCAACAACAGGGACAGACCGGTAATGACTTCGGGCATCACCAATGGGGCGGCAACCATGCCCGACAGCAGGGTGCGGCCCTTGAAACGCCCGAACCGCGCCATCACAAGGCCCGCAGGCGTGCCAATGGCAAGGGCCAAGGTGGCCGATAACACGCCAATGCGCAGGCTGTTCCAGGCGGCGTCAATCATGCCCTGATTGGAAAACAGCGTGGCATACCATTTAAACGAAAACCCGGCCCAGACAGTAACCAGTTTGCCTTCGTTAAACGAATAAATGATCACCAGCAGGATCGGCAGATACAAAAAAGCAAATCCGAAAACCAAGGCGCTGAACAGAAATGTGGAGCGTTTGCCATTCATTTCCCGTCCCCCTTTTCCGATCCCTGAAGATTCTGGAACCACATGATTGGCACGACCAGAAACAACAGCATGGCAATTGCGACACTTGAGGCAATCGGCCAATCGCGATTGGCAAAAAATTCATCCCACAGGGTCCGACCAATCATCAGGGTATTGGGCCCACCCAGTAATTCCGGAATGACAAATTCCCCAACGGCCGGAATAAAAACCAGAAGCGATCCCGCCAGAATACCGGGCAACGAGAGGGGTAGCGTCACCCGGGCAAAGGCCTTCCACGGGCGGCAACCCAGATCAAGGGCGGCCTCAACCAGACTGCCATCCATTTTTTCCAGCGTGGAATAAAGCGGCAGGATCATGAAAGGCAGATAGGTGTAAACAATGCCGATATAGACGGCAAATTCGGTCTGTCGCATGATCAGCGGTTCGGAAATAATGCCCAGACCCAGCAAGGCTGCATTGATCAGCCCTTCGCGGTCCAGAATGCCGATCCAGGCATAAACCCGGATCAAAAAACTGGTCCAGAACGGCAAAATCACCAACATCAGTAATACACTGCGCACCGTGCCGCTGGAGCGGGCGATGTAATAGGCCATCGGATAGCCGATCAGAAGCGTGATTACGGTTGAAATCGCGGCAATCCGGATCGAATTCAGATAGGCGGTGACATACAGGCTGTCACTAAGCAAAAACAGGTAATTGCCGAAATTCAGGGCAATATTGATGCCCTGATCCACCCATTGAAACAGCGCGCTATAAGGCGGTTGGGCATATTCGGCGGTAGCAAAGCTGATTTTCAGGACGATCAGAAACGGCACCAGAAAAAACAGCATCAGCCAGAAAAACGGAATACCAATCACCAGATAGCGGCCATTGCGCACCATCCAGCGGTCGAACCGTTGTTTGGGGGTTGGGGCTGTTCCGCTCATTGGCTTAGAACCGTTGCTGCACCGGCCTCCCACGAGACCCAGACGCGATCTTCCCACGTATAGCGCGGTTCGATATGCCGGGTTGAATTCGGTTCGCTGATTTTAATGCGGGTGCCACTGTCCAGACGGACATGATAGGTGGACAGCCCCCCAAGATAGCCGATTTCCTCGACCTTGCCGGGCAGGCAGTTATATTTTGTTTCCGCCGGTTGGCTGTCGGAAAGCCGGATCCGTTCGGGGCGCAAGGCGACCCAGAATGTCATGCCTTCATGGCCCGAAACGGCGTGATCGATGTAAATATCGCCGCCTGCGGCCTCGGAATGGATGATTGCATATTTTTCGTTATCATCAACCAGAATGCCTTCCAGCAGATTGACCTGACCGACAAAATTGGCGGTAAAGCGGCTGTTGGGATATTCATAAAGCTCAAACGGGGTTCCGGTCTGTTTGATCACACCTTCATTCATCACGGCAATGCGCGAGGCCATTGTCATGGCTTCTTCCTGATCATGGGTGACCATGACAAAGGTGGTGCCGACCTTTTCCTGAATATTGACCAGTTCAAACTGGGTCTGTTCGCGCAGCTTTTTATCCAGCGCACCCAACGGTTCGTCCAGTAACAGCACCTTGGGTTGTTTCACCAGCGATCGCGCCAGCGCGACACGCTGTTTCTGGCCACCGGACAATTGATGGGGTTTGCGTTTGGCGAATTTGCCCATCTGCACCAGATTGAGCATTTCTTCGACGCGGTCGCGAATTTCCGATTTTGGCAAGCCATCCTGATGCAGGCCAAAGGCGACATTCTGTTCGACGCTCATATGCGGGAACAGGGCATAGGACTGAAACATCATATTGGTCGGGCGTTCATAGGCCGGAACGCCCGACATATCGGCCCCATCGATATAAATCTTGCCATCGCTGGGTTCTTCAAACCCTGCCAGCATGCGTAAAAGCGTGGTTTTGCCGCAGCCCGACCCGCCGAGAAGGGCAAACAGTTCATGACGATAAATATCAAGGGACACATCATCCACGGCAAAAAAATCGCCGAATTTTTTGGTGACATGTTCAAACCGGATAAAAGGCACGGCATCCGGATTATTCCAAGGCTGGCTTGTTTGCACACATTCCTGTGCCTGTTGTTTGTCCCCCTGTGACACCCAGCATCTCCCGTCTGATGTTACCGATATTGTCCTGATTTGATTTGCTTATCAGGATGAAGCAATTCCGCAATCTGTAAAGAGGGCTGTGCGAAATTTTGAACAAATTATGATCTTTTGTGCTGAAAAACCGGGGAGCAGTCCTGCCGCTGTTCAGAAAATAGGCAGATATTGGGGCTGGTTCGGGGATATTTTTCGGCAACGACCCAAATCGCGATGACGAGTCATGGCACGGGCAAAAACAAGGCGCGGTAAAAACCGCGCCTTGCCGGAAAGATCCAAACCGTTCAGGCTTTACTGACCGGTTTTAAGGCGCGTCCACAAACGGGTGCGTTCGCGCAGTTCACGCGGACCGGGTTCAACCTTGGAACGCAGGCGTTCCTTGACTTCCTGGTTTGGAAAAATGCCCGGATTTTCTTTGATCTCGTCACTGATCAGGTCCATTGCGGCCAGATTCGGACCGGCATATTCGACATAATTCACCAGATCGGCACCGACATCGGCACGCAGGATGTAATCGATGAATTTATGCGCAAGATCCGGATTCGGGGCATCGGCCGGAATCATCATCATGTCAAACCAGATCAGGGTGCCTTCCTTGGGGATGACATATTCCAGTTCGACACCGTTTTCAGCCTCGGCCGCACGGGTGGATGCCTGCCCGACATCGCCCGACCAGCCGACAGACACGCAGACATTGCCGTTGGCAAGATCGTTGATGTATTGCGAACTGTGGAAATAGGTGATGAACGGGCGGATTTTTTCAAGCTCGGCCATTGCCGTTGCGATGCTTTCCGAGGTTGGTGCGCCGTCGGTAACATTACCCAGATAGAAATTGACCAGCGGCACGATTTCACCCGGATCATCGAGCAGCGTCAGGCCGCATTTCGACAGCGGTTCGGCATATTTCGGATCGAAAATCAGCGCCCAGCTATCGACCGGTGCATCATCGCCCAGAAGTTCCTTAACCTTGGCAACGTTATAGCCATAGCCGTTGGTGCCCCAAAGATAAGGAACGGCATAGGCATTTTCTGGGTCGTCCTTGGTGGTTTGTTTGAGGATGACCGGATCAAGATTGCCGTAATTTTCCAGTTTCGATTTGTCGATTTTCTGGAAAATACCGCCTTCGATCAGGCGTTTGGCATCGGCAAGGGTCGGCACGACAAGATCGTAGCCGGAATTGCCCGCCAGCAATTTGGCCTCGACGACCTGATTGCTGTCATAAACGTCGTAATTGACCTTAACACCGTATTCGGCCTCGAAATTGGCGACAGTTTCTTCGCCGATATAATCGGACCAGTTATAGATATTGAGGACTTCCTGGGCCGATGCCGACAGGCTCATGCCCGACAAGGCCGCAGCCAAAGCAACAAGGCTGGTGCTTTTAGCGAGAAATTTCATTTCGCAGTGCCTCCCATGTGGCAGCGTTTGAAAAACCGTATCTTGTTTCCGTTTCCCCCCAAGGACTTGGGAAGAGTTCCCGGTTACAATCCTTGAAATGCATCAGGTTTTTGTCAAACACAAGATGCGAATTATCGGTGTTTTTCGCATAAAGTGAAGATGCAACCTTGTTTTATGGAAGATTGTTGCGCCAGAATAAAATGTCTGGCGCAACACTTCAATCAGACATTCAGCAGCAAATGTTCACGTTCCCAGGCGCTGATCACGGTCTGGTAGGCATCCCATTCTGCTTCCTTTACCGCCTGCACAGCAGCGGAAAATTCCTCGCCCAACAGGTCTTTCAACGGTTTGCAGCGGTTGAATTTCGCCAGTGCCTCGTGAATATGGCGGGGCAGGGAATGCGCCCGGTCATAACCCGATCCTTCAATCGGGGCGGTGGGATCGATTTCTTCCTCGATCCCCAAAAGCCCGCAGGCCAGCGATGCGGCAAAGGCCAGATAGGGATTGGCATCGGCACCGGGAATGCGGTTTTCGATGCGGCGCGCACTGGCCGGGCCATTGGGCTGACGCAGGCCGACGGTGCGGTTATCCAGCGCCCAGTGCATATTGATCGGCGCATCCGACCATGGCTGTAACCGGCGGTAACTGTTCATGTTCGGGGCCAAAAGCGGCATGGCCGCAGGCAGATATCGCTGTAAGCCGCCGATGAAATTCAAAAACAGCTTGGAATTGGAGCCATCGGCATTGGCAAACAAATTCTGGCCGGTATTCAAATCCACAAGACTTTGATGGATATGCATTGCACTGCCGGGATGATTGCCGACCGGCTTGGCCATGAAAGTTCCATAAACACCATGTTTCAGGGCGGTTTCACGTAAGGTTCGCTTGAACAAAAACGCCTGATCGGCCAGTTCAAGGGCATCGCCATGATTGAAATTCATTTCAAGCTGGGCGGGGCCCGATTCGTGGCTCATGGTATCGGCGTCGATATTCATCGCCTCGCAATAATCGTACAAATCCTCGATCAACGGGTCGAATTCGTTAATCGCATCAATGCCAAAGGCGTTCGATGCCCGTTCCGGGCGACCAGATCGGCCAATCGGCGGTTCCAGCGGATTGTCCGGATCGGTGTTTTTGGCGACCAGATAAAATTCCAGTTCCGGAGCGATTACCGGCTTCATGCCCAGTTTTTCAAATTCGTGCAGAACACGTTTGAGAACATGGCGTGGGGCAATCGAAACCGGTTCGTCGGAAAAATGATAACAGTCGCAAATGATCTGGGCGGTCGGTTCTTCATACCACGGCACAACCCGGATGGTTTCCGGGTCAGGCACCATCAAAACATCTTTTTCAGCCGGATCAAGAAAGGCGTCGGTATCCTCGGGATAACCGCCGGTCACGGTCAGGGCGAAAATGGCTTCAGGGATGGCAAGGCTCTGATTTTCAAGGCCGCGCAGGAATTTTGCCGTTGGCAAAACCTTGCCCCGCGCCACCCCGGACATGTCGGGCACAATACATTCGACTTCTTCGATGCCGCGTTCGGTTAGCCACTGATTAAGGTCGGTGCTCATATTTAGTCGGGCGCTTTCACGCCAGTCCTTCAATGATTGCAGTTTCTTGCGTTTTTATCGGTTTTTACGGGATGTATACGCAAGAAAAGAGGTTTGTGTGCGATAATTTTCGATAAAAATTCGATATTTGGTTGATATTTCAGAATTTACTGCTGATATCCGGGCTGTTTGCAGAATAAGCCCAAAGACAATATCTGGCGGGTCACATCCGTTTCGCGTTATAGTCGGTCAAAGATTATAAGGGCAGCGGCTGGACGCTGGTCAAGGAGGTAATTATGAAAATCGATCATCCCTATCTGATGTTTCTGGGCGATGCGCCCGATCAACTGGCCGCCAAAACCGCCATCGGTATTGCGGACTGGCGCCCGCAATGGTGCAAAGGGCAATTACGTCTGACCGGCTGTCAGGCCGATCTTGGTTTGCCCGATATGACCATTGCCGAGGCCAAGGCGGCCGGTGTTCGGACTCTGGTTCTGGGTGTTGCCAACCGTGGCGGCATTATTGGCCCTGCCTGGATGGAAACCCTGCTGGCTGCCCTTGATGCCGGAATGGATATCGCCAACGGTTTGCATACCCGTTTGACAACCATACCAGAATTGGTGGAACGCGCGCGCGAAAAAGGCTGTTCGATGTTTGATGTGCGCCATTTCGACGGCACCCTGCCGGTTGGCAATGGCGAAAAACGTCCGGGCAAGCGTGCTTTGGCGGTTGGCACCGATTGTTCGGTCGGCAAGATGTATACGACGCTGGCGATTGAGGCCGAATTGAAAAAACGCGGCCAAAAGGCGACTTTCCGCGCCACCGGCCAGACCGGCATTTTCATTGCCGGTGAAGGCATTTCGGTTGATGCGGTGATTTCGGATTTTATTTCCGGTGCGGTCGAAACCATCGCCCCGGCCAATGAGCCGGACCATTGGGACGTGATCGAAGGGCAGGGCAGCCTGTCGCATGCCTCCTTTGCCGGGGTGTCGATGGGGTTGTTGCATGGGGCACAGGCCGATGCGCTGGTGATTTGTCACGAACCGACCCGCACCCATATGCGCGGTCTGCCGGGATATAAGGTGCCCGATCTGAAAACCACGATGGAATTGAACCTGACTCATGCCCGCCTGACCAATCCGGATTGCAAGGTTGTCGGGATTGCGATCAATACCAAGGCGCTGGACGAAGCCGCCGCGACCCGGCTTTTGGCCGATGTTGCCGCGGAATTCGGATTGCCTTGCGTTGATCCGGTTCGGACCGGCGTTGCCCCGATTGTTGACAAGCTGTTGGAGATTTAACGTGCCCGAATTACAGGTCGTCTCCGAAGTCTGGCCCCTGCGCACCGCGTTTAAAATTTCACGCGGGGCAAAGACCGAGGCCCATGTGGTGGTGGTCATGCTGTCGGACGGCGAATTTACCGGGCGCGGCGAATGTGTGCCCTATGCCCGCTATGACGAAACCGTTGACGGTGTGATTGCCGATATTCAGGCAATATCCGATGCAATGGCGCATGGCATGACCCGCAAGGAATTGCAGAATGCCATGAAGGCCGGTGCGGCCCGCAATGCGGTTGATTGCGCGTATTGGGATCTGGAGGCCAAACGTTATGGCAAACGGGCGTGGGAGCTGATCCGGGTGCCTGCACCCCAGGGCCTGATCACCGCCGAAACATTGGGCCTTGATACGCCCGATGCCATGCGCGAGGCCGCGAAAAAGGCGGCATCCGCACCCTTGCTGAAACTCAAACTCAATGGCGAAAACGTTCTGGAATCGGTGCGTGCCGTGCGGGAAGGGGCACCGAATGCCCGCCTGATCGTCGATGCCAACGAGGCGTGGTCGCTGGACCTTCTGGTCGATATCGGGGCGGAACTGGATGCGCTGGGCGTTGATATGATCGAACAACCCTTGCCCGCCGGGCAGGATGACGGTCTGGCGGGGTTTGATTGCCCGGTTTTGTTATGTGCCGATGAATCGGTTCATACCCTCGCCGATATTCCACGCCTGTCGCGGTTATATGACATGGTCAATATCAAACTCGACAAGACCGGTGGTCTGACCGGGGCGCTGGAACTGGCTGATGCGGCGGAGCAGGCGGGTATGCAGTTGATGGTGGGTTGCATGGTTGGCACGTCATTGGCAATGGCCCCGGCAATGGTGGTGGCGGCCCGTGCGCGTATCGTCGATCTGGATGGTCCGCTCTGGATGGCCAAAGACCGCGAAAATGGCCTGTCCTTTGATCGGGGTATTATGGGGCTACCGGACCGCGCCCTTTGGGGATAACCCGCATTTATGATCGATAAAGCCCCGGTTTCCGATGGTGACCGGGGTTTTCTTTTGGCGGGCGGAGCGAATCGGGTGCAAATTGGCCTTGAATTATGTTCAAATCCGCGTGTTTTTATCAAAAAATATCATTTCAAAGGACCTGAATGCGGAAAACCGGTTCAGAGTCGCACTTATTTGATGGGGATTTTTTCCGATTCCCGTTGTGCCACCAGATGATGACACAGGGTCAATTGCCGGATTTTGTGGCATCGGCGGATTGAAAAAGTGTCATTTGCGTGAAATTATGATTAAAAAATGATCATAAAATAAAATGATAAAAAAACAGTCAGAAAATTGTTGCGAGGCACAAATTTTATGGGTAATGTCCATTTGTGCGCTGCGGTAGGACGCAGCACACTCCGGCGAGCGACTTGTCGCTCGTTTCTTGGACGTTTCCTCCCTAGACTTGGGCTGCTGTCACAGGCAGCCTTTTTTTTGTCTGGTGATTCAACTTCAGGATGTTATTGTGCGCTGCGGTGTGCGCCAGGGTGGGGTGTCGTTCGGGGGCGGCGGTGATCTGTCAGGATTGCCTGTGTATCGGTAATATGATCCTATCGGATGCCGCAACAGGAGGATCCCATGCCATCGACTGAATTACTGCTGGCGTTTTTGGCAACAACGGTGATTTTTGCCTATATTCCGGGGCCAGCCATGCTCTATGCCGCTGCCCAGACCGTGGCGCGAGGTCGATGGTCCGGTCTGATGGCATCTTTTGGCATTCATCTTGGCGGTTATGTGCATGTGCTTGCTGCTGCTGCCGGGTTGTCCGTCTTGTTTCATGCCGTTCCGATTTTATATACAATCGTCAAGGCGATGGGGGCGATCTATCTGATCTGGCTTGGCATTTCGCTGTTTCGCAGCAAGGTCTCGCCGGATATTGTATTGGCCGGGACCAGGCCGAAATCGGGGCTTCGCGCCTTTTTTGAAAGCATTGCCGTCGAAATCCTCAACCCGAAAACGGCGATTTTCTTTGTTGCCTTTCTGCCGCAATTCATTGATGCCTCGGCGGCTTTCCCGGTCTGGATGCAGTTCGTCATTCTGGGTGTGATTGTGAACCTGATGTTTTCGTCGGCCGATATTGTCTGTGTCTTGCTGGCCGGGGCGGTACTGATGCGGTTGCGCCGTTCAGGATCGGCACAACGCCTGATGAAACGTGTTGGTGGTTCGGTTCTGGTCGGGCTCGGTGTTCATCTTGCTTTTCAGAAAAGCTAGGGCGGCGGTCATTATCGCGCCAGTGATGTCGTTACCGGGTCTTTGAGGGGATCGGTGCCATCACCATCGCCCAGACCGCGCTGCATGATCACGCTATCGACCCAGCGGCCCAGCTTGAACCCCGCCGATTGCAATGTGCCTGCCACCCGAAATCCAAGGCGCGCATGCAGGCCGATCGAGGCGACATTGGCGGAATCCCCAATTACGGCCACCATTTGCCGGTATCCGAGGCCGGTGCAGCGCGTGATCAGTTCCGATAGCAGGGCGCGACCGGCCCCCTTGCCGACGATGTCGGGCGCGATATAGATCGTGTCTTCGACGGTAAATCGATAGGCCGGGCGCGGGCGATAGGCCCCGGCATAGGCAAATCCTTCGACCCGGCCATCCATTTCGGCCACCAGATAGGGCAGGCCGCGTTCGCGGACATGTTGCCAGCGTGCCGTCAGTTCGGCGATTTCCGGGGCGCGTTCCTCGAACGAGGCAAGGCCATGCAAAACATGATGGCCGTAAATTTCGGCAATGCGGGCGAAATCTTCGGGCCGGGCCTCGCGGATGACCAGATTGGCTAATTGCGGGTCGGTTTGCAGGGTCATCGGAAAAAGTTCCCGTCAAGGTCATGAAAATGGGCGATCAGATCGCTCATCTGGCCGCGCAAAACGTCAAAACCGTCATGGGGCGTGATGGTGCTTTCGTCCATATAAAGGGTTCGGTTCAGTTCAATTTGCAGGCTGTGGACCTTTTGGTCCGGTTGTCCGTAATGCCGGGTACAATATCCCCCGGCATAAGGATCGTTATGGGACGGGTCATAGCCGGTCTGGCGCAGAAAGTCGTCGGCAAAACGGGTCAACGCCGGATGGCACGATCTTCCATAACAATCGCCCAGAACAAGATCAACGCGATTTTTCAGGCTGTTGGTTGAATCCCCGGGCATCGAATGGCAATCAATCAGAATGCAATAGCCAAACTGCCGACGGGTCGTGTCAATCAGATGCTGTAGCGCCTGGTGGTAGGGATAATAACATTTTTCGATCCGCGCCAGCGCCTCATCGACTGGCAGCAACCCCTTGTAGATTTCCACCCCGCCAGACACCACACGGGGGATCGAACCCAACCCCGACAGGGCGCGCATCGAATGAATATCGGCATCATCGGGCAGGCGGCCCTCGAACATGCGCGGGTCAAGTTCCATCGCGCCGCGATTGACATCGACATAAGCCCTAGGGAAATTAGCACATAACAGGGGGGCACCCAGCCGCGGGGCGGCGGCAAACAACTGATCGACAAAGGCATCCTCGGAGGCGCGCAGCATGAAGGCATCAATGCGTGCACGCGATATCATGTCATCGGGGTAATTGCGCCCCGAATGCGGGGATGCAAAAATCACCGGCAGGGTTTGCTGCCTTGGCAAAATAACGGTTGCCGGGCCGCGGGCAGAAAGGGTGCTGGGCAAATTGTTCATATGGTTTTCTTGGTGCTGCTTCTTCCCGGAAGGACACATCATAGCAATCTGTTGCAGGCACGTCGCCCTGTCATGAAGATTTTTTGGCAAAAAGCCAATTGGGGGGTTGCGCCGCTGCAAGGCTTGGGCTAAATACCGCTGCGCCTTGGATGGTTGAAACAGCATAGTCTGTTTCCGGTGTCTGAGCGCATATAAAAGATGGATAAAAGGGCCTATAGCTCAGTTGGTTAGAGCGTTCGCTTGACATGCGAGAGGTCACAAGTTCGAGTCTTGTTAGGCCCACCATCTTTTAGCACAATCTTGATACAATACCGGGGGCCTATAGCTCAGTTGGTTAGAGCGTTCGCTTGACATGCGAGAGGTCACAAGTTCGAGTCTTGTTAGGCCCACCATCCCCACCCCGTCCGGTCTCCGGCGGGGTTTTGTGTTTCCGGGCTGTGATCCTGTTTTTACGACGTTTTTCGCAATTGCTTTTGCCGCCAGGCGGGCATGATTTTTTCCCGCTTGCCTGTCGTCAAATTCTATGTTGAATGCATTCAAATCAGGTGTGGTTGATGCTACTCGGCATGGGGAAGGATTGGGCGATGACATTTGAAACCGTTCTGGGGCTTCTGGCCGGATCGCTGACCACCATCGCCTTTTTACCGCAGGTCATCCGCACTTGGCGCACCCGATCCACCGCTGATATTTCGCTGGGCATGTTTCTGGTGCTGTGTACCGGCATTGCGCTGTGGTTTGTCTATGGGTTGATGATGGGCGACTGGCCGGTGATCATTGCCAATGGTCTGACCTTCATCCTTGCCGCCACCATCCTGTTTTTCAAGCTGCGCCACGGATAATTATTGGCTGTCGATACCGGCATCTTCGTTCAGGATCGCAACACCGAAATACTTTGCCGGAACCGCAGGGCGGCGAAAATGAAGAACAGGCCGCCAATTCCGGCCACCAGGGCAAATTGCGGCCAGACAATATCAATCCCCGCCCCGCGATAAAGGATCGCCTGGGCATAGCTGACATAATGGGTGGAGGGCACCGCCTGCATGATGGTTTGCAGTAATTGTGGCTGGCTTTCAAGCGGGGTGTTGCTGCCGGAAAGCAATTGCATCGGCAGGATCACGAGCATGAACAGCAAGCCAAATTGCGGCATGGAACGTGCGAGTGTCGCAAGGAAAATGCCAAGGGCGGTGGCGAAAAACAGATAAAGCGCGGTTCCGGCGAAAAACAGCATTTCCGACCCGGCAATAGGCACCCGCAACATCAGTTCCACCACCAGCAACAGCGAAAATGCGCAGGCAACCAGAATCACCAATCCGTTGGCCCAGACCTTGGCCATCATGATTTCAAACGGGCCGAGCGGCATCACCAGCAAATGTTCAATCGTGCCATGTTCGCGTTCGCGGATCAGGGCGGCCCCGGTCAGCACAATCGACAACATGGTGACATTGTTGATGATCTGCATGACGCTGGTGAACCAGGAACTGGTCACATTGGGATTGAAGGCATAACGGATATTCAGATCAATCGGGTCGGTTTGCGCCGCCGGATCTGGGGAAACCAGAAGGCTGATTTCCTGTGCCAGAATGCTGCTGATATAGGTGGCGCCAATCCCGGCCTGCATCATGGCAGTGGCGTCGATATTGACCTGAATATCGGGTTTGTTACCAGCCAGAATATCGGCCTCGAAGTTTGAGGGGATCACCACAACAAAGGTATATTCCCCGCCATCCATACCCGGATCAATATCGGCAAAGGCAATCCTAGCCGGGCTATTGAAATAGGGCGGCAGAAACGCATCGGTGATGCGCGATGACAATTGCGAGCGGTCTTCATCGACAATGGCGATTGCCGCATTGTTCAGATCATGCGACATGCCGGTCGCCGCCGACCAGATCGAAAAGGAAAAGGACCAGACAATCAGGATCAGCAACACCACGTCATAACGCAGGCTGAACAGTTCCTTGACCCCCAGACGATAGATGTTTTCAAGGCTGCGTTTCATCTTATCGTTCCTGCTTGCCAAGGAAAAGGACGCTGGCGATGGTCAGGACCGGCAGGAAAACTGCCAGTGCGAGGAATTCCGGGATCAAACTGGAAAATCCCAGTGCCTTGGTAAAGGTGCCGACACTGATCGTCAGGAAATGGCTGGTGGGGAAAATCGTGCCAATAAGCGCTGCCCCGCCCGATAGCGACGATACCGGTTGCATCATGCCCGAAAACAGGACCGAGGGCACAATCGTCAGGATGGCGGTGCCAAACAGGGCGGCAATCTGGGTTTTGACAAAAGACGAAATCAAAAGTCCGACGCCGGTGGTGGCGATGACATATAAAAACGCCCCGGCCAAAAGCGCCCAAAAGCTGCCCTTGACCGTTACCCCGAATACCAGCAGGGCAAGAACCACCAGAATGCCGAAATTGATCATCGCCAGCACGATATAGGGCAATTGTTTGCCGAGCAGGAATTCCAGCCGGTTGACCGGTGTGACATACAGATTGGTGATTGATCCCAGTTCCTTTTCGCGCACCACGCCCAGCGCCATCAGAATGGCGGGAATGAAAATCAGCATCAGGGCAATCACCGACGGCACCATCGCAAAGACGCTTTTGAAATCCTGATTATAGCGATAGCGCGTTTCGATATTGGCAGGCAGGAAATCGGGGATATCGCCGGTCATCTGGCGCGACATTTCGCCCAGATAGGTTTGATGCAATCCTTGTACATAACCATGCACGGTTTCGGCACGAAACGGCATGGCGGCATCAATCCATGCGGCGATTTCCGGCGTGCGTTCCTGCAACAGTTTTTTGCCAAATTCCGGCGGAATTTCAAGGGCTAGCGTAATTTCGCCGGATTTCAGCCGCCGGTCCATATCGGCATGATCGCGCAAGGGGGCCTGTTCATCAAAATAGCGCGACCCGGCATAACTTTCCAGATAGGTGCGGCTTTGCGGCGTCTGGTCGCGGTCCAGCACCGCATATTTCAGGTTTTCAACATCGAATGTAATGCCATAGCCAAACACCATCATCAAAAGGGCCGTACCCAGCAAGGCAAAGGTCAGGCGGATCGGATCGCGGATCAGTTCCATGGTTTCGCGCAGGCTGTAGGCCAGCAGACGACGTGATGAAAACCGGCGCGGGGCGGTATGGGGTGTTTGGGGGGCATCATTGGCTGTGGTTGAAGCTGTGGGCGGGGTATCTTCTTGCGGGGTGGCGGGGCCGCTGGCTTCTTCCAGATAGGCGATAAAGGCATCTTCCAGCGTTTTCGCCCCGCGCTTTTGCGTCAGGGCAGCGGGGGTGTCGCTGTCGAGAACCTTGCCCGCATGCATCAGCGATATGCGGTCGCACCGCGCGGCTTCGTTCATGAAATGGGTGGAAATAAAAATCGTCACACCCTGTTTGCGCGACAGATCAATCAATAATTGCCAGAACTGGTCCCGTGCCACCGGATCAACCCCCGATGTCGGTTCATCCAGAATCAGCATTTCCGGGTCATGAATGATCGCCACCGCCAAAGACAGGCGTTGCCGCACCCCCAAAGGCAGGTCATCGGCCATCGCATCGGCATGTTCGGTCAGGCCAAAGCGCGTCAGAAGGTCTTCAATGCGGGCCGGGATTCCCGCACGCGGCAAATGATACAGCCGGGCATGCAAATCCAGATTTTGCCGGACACTCAGTTCGGAATAAAGCGAAAAGGCCTGCGACATATAGCCAACCCGTTCGCGCATGGCGAAATCATTGCCATCGGCGGGTTGCCCGAATAATTGCGCCGTGCCTTCGGAAGCCGGGAGCAACCCGGTCAGCATTTTCATGGTGGTGGTCTTGCCACAGCCATTTGACCCCAGAAACCCGAAAATCTCGCCGCGCTGAATGCGGAAACTGACATGATCCACCGCAACAAAATCGCCAAAACGGCGGGTCAGGCCATCGGCAATGATCGCCGGTGTGCCGTCGTCTTTGGGGCGCGGCGGAATGTGCAATTGATGATGGTTGCGGCGGTCTTGTTCGGGCAGAAGGGCGATAAACGCACTTTCCAGACTGTCGGCGCCGACCTGATGGCGAATTTCGTCCGGGCTGCCGGTGGCAAGAACCTTGCCGTCATTCATGGCAATCAGCAGGTCAAACCGTTCGGCCTCGTCCATATAGGCGGTGGCGACAATCACGGTCATGCCGGGGCGTTCCGCCCGGATACGGTCAATCAGTTCCCAGAATTGGCGGCGTGATAACGGATCGACCCCGGTTGTCGGTTCGTCCAGAATCAATAAATCCGGATCATGGATCAGGGCGCAACACAGGCCCAGTTTCTGTTTCATCCCGCCGGACAATTTACCCGCCGGGCGGTTGACAAATGGCGACAGCCCGGTGCTGCGCACCAGTGTTTCGATCCGGCGATTGCGTTCTGCCTTGCCCTGCCCAAACAGACGGCCGAAAAAATGCAGATTTTCGGCAATCGTCAGATCCATATACAAATTCTTGCCCAGCCCCTGGGGCATATAGGCAATGCGCGGCGATACCGCGTTGCGGTGGCGGTCGGTTGCCATATCGCCGCCCAGTGTTTCCACCCGCCCGGCCTGTACCTTGCGCGCCCCGGCAATCACGCCAAGGATCGTTGATTTGCCAACCCCGTCGGGGCCGATAAAACCGATGGTCTTGCCGCCGGGCAGATCAAGCGTCACCGTGTCAAAGGCAGTGATTTTGCCGTAATGATGCGAAACATCCCTGAGCCGCACGGCAAAAGGGGCGGTTTCGCTCATTGCGCGGCCTCCGGCGGCAGGGCAACCGTCAGGAATTCCGGCCATTCCCCGCCACGCCCCAATGAAACATAGGCAACACCCGGCAGGCCGGTTTTGACCTTTTCAATATGGGCGGCCAGCAAATCATGATCGATCTGCACCTTGGTCCGGAACATCAGTTTTTCGCGTTCGCTTTTGGTTTCGACCTCGCGCGGGGTGAATTGCGCATCGGCCGACACAAAGGAAATCAGGGCGGGGATGACAAAATCGGGTGCGGCGTCCAGAACGATGCGGGCTTCATTGCCAACAAAGGTCAGACCCGCCTGACTGGTTGGCAAAAACACCGTCATATACACATCGGTCAGATCGAGCAGGGTGATCACCTTGCCGCCCGATGCCAGAACCTCGCCCGGTTCGGCAAGGCGATATTGCACGCGCCCGGCACGCGGGGCTTTCAGGACCGAATCGTCAATCTGGATTTGCACCCGCCTTGCTTCGGCCTCTGCTGCCTCGACCGACCGTTCGGAACTGACCAGACGGGCCCTTGCTGCAACCAGAACCGCCTCGGCAATATCGCGTTCGGAGCGGCGCTGTTCGGCCTGTTCGCGGGAAATATTATCGCGTTTCAGCAATTCGGTGGCGCGGTCCAGTTGTTGCCGGGCAAAATTCAACTGGCTTTCGCGCTGAACAATTTCGGCGCGGGATTCCGACACCGCCTGTTCGGCGCGGGCGACCTCGGCACGGGCCTTGGCAAGGCTTGCTTCGAGTTCGGCGGTATCCATGCGTGCCAGAATATCGCCCGATTTGACCGAATCGCCTTCCTGCACCAGAACATCGGCAACCCGCCCGGCATATTTCGCGGCGATATGGACGGTTTCGGCCTCGATCCGGCCATTGCCGAACGCGATATAGCGGGGCAACTCATCCTGTTGTTGCTGCCAGCCATAATACCCGGCCCCGGCGGCCACCGCCACCAACACCAGAACAATCACTATCCGTTTGAGGCTTTTCATTGTCGCTCCTGAAATCGTCCGGCGGTGCCACGCAAAATGCCGGGTTGATGACTGATGGTCATCAATGTGGGGTGCAGGACCACATCCCAAACGCCCCTCGGCATTTTGCAAACAGGAGTGGTTCTAAATCAAACTGTTGTTCCGGTCTTTGATCTTGCGCAAACTGCTCCCTTTGCGCCCGGATCAGAGAATGCCGACATGTTTTTTGCCTTCTGTGTGTATGTTCAACATATTGTTTTTAAATCATTTTTGACCGGCCGACAGTGCGCAAGCAAAGTTTTTTCAGATTTTTTGAAAAAAGTTCTTGCTTTGTTCTTTTCGTTGTGGCATAACAGAAAAATCAACGGGGCAAATGCGCCCGGACCGAAACCCGCAAGGCTTGTACCTTGCGGGTTTTTGCGTTTGGGCCAGATGAAAGAGACGATGATGCAGCGGCAAAATGACAGACAGATTGGAAAGCGAAATCGCATGACCATAACCGGCGGGTGGAAAAGCCATTACGGGGGTAGTGCGTAGGCGGTCTGACCCGGCCAAAGATCAAGACGCCCGAATTGCGTCTTGTGGGCGGCTTGCCTGCCCGGAATGGCATCCGGCATGATCCGGCAGCGTCGGGCCTGACCGGGGAGGGGCGGGAGCGGGCGACGGGACCTTTGGCGGGCTTGTTGGCGAGGCAGGCAGATGCCCGAGGTTTGTCCGGTGCCCGTGGTCACGGGAAAGGCAGGCTTTGGGCGGGGTGCGCCTTTGTTGCCACAGCCCCGAAAGCGGGGGCTGTCTTGCGGCGGGTCCGGTTGGCGAGGGGACAAATGCCCGGCGGCGGCAGGGAGTCCTGCGTTCGCATTTGCGGGCACGGACTCTGCCGGAAAGACGGGTGGGTGGGCTTTGGCCGGATTGCCCCTTTGTCGTCGTCACCGCCGTCAGGGGAGGGTATCTGTGGTGCAGCATTTTCACTGGCTGGTTTTGCGGAAGCAGGTCACCAGCCGGAGCAACAGAAACAGTTTTGAGCATCATCTCAATATGTCTTTTGCTCAATCGGGCGAGAGGGGGGCAAAGAAATGCATGATCGAAGGCACATTATTCCTACACCTTTGAGCCAATACCTTGGTGTAGGAAAAAACGAACCGGTCAGCATCCTGCCAACCGGCATGTCAGAAGTCGGGTTTTCGGGATTCAGTCGGCTTGATGACCTACTGGTCGTCATACGGAACATCCAAACCGGCAAACGGATCTTCGCCAAAAGTCTGGGCGTAAGTCTGAGCGAAATGCTTGATATAGGCCATCCAGTCTGAACTCATCCCTTCATACAGGGAGGTTGCCTCACCGAACATTTCTGTGTGCATCTCGCCAGTTGTCGGACGATTTCCCGGTTCAAAGACTTCGACTTCTATATTTACGCCATAGCGATCTTTTAATGCTTGAGACACCTGTTCACTTGCATAATCGGTAGCGGCTTCGCCGGTTAACCCTGTTTGTTTGGCAACTTCTATTGCGCGCAGATACGCACCACCATCGGAAATTCCGGTGCCAGTAAAACCGCTATTCACACCGATCATTCCTACCAGTTTTCCGTTCAGCCGAAAGGTCGTATGTATTGGTTGAGCATTTTGCGAAGCCCGTTGAGCTTCACCGTCATATGCAAGTTTTGCTGCCAACCATTCTTTTTGTTGCACCATCAGGTCTTTGGTAAAATCATCCAGACCAGATTTGAATTCTGCCTGAACCCGGTTTTGCTGTCCAATAGTCACAGTCGAAGAAATAGTTGTCATTTTTGCCTCCATCTCATTGTCATCAGGCATGTCAGAAGTCGGGTTTTTCGGGTTTCAGTCGGCTTGATGACCTACTGGTCGTACGGAACATCCAAACCGGCAAACGGATCCTCACCGAAATTTTGCGAATAGAGTTGCGCGAAGACTTTCATCCAGGCGAGTTCGCTGTCATTGAATTTGGGAGTGTCCGGTGTTGAGGCGGGCGGGCCGAACATTTCTGTGTGCATTTCACCGGATGTCGGACGATTTTCTGTATCATAGACTTCGACTTCGATACGGTCGCCATAACGGGCTTTCAGTGCCTGGGACACCTGATCTGTGGCATATTTGGCAAAGGCTTCGCCAGTTAACCCTGTTTGTTTGGCAACTTCTATTGCGCGCTGGTACGCGCCACCATCGGAAATGCCGCTGCCGGTAAACCCGGTATTCACACCGATCATACCAACCAGTTCACCATTCAACCGGAAACCCGAATAGATTGGCTGTGCATTTTGCCATTCCAGTTGGGCTTTGCTGTCATATTCGATCTTGGCACGGAGATGGTCTCTCTCGCGGGCGAGCATTTCATTGGCCATTTCGGTCGGTCGTCCAATATGACCCTCAGACACTTGCGCTAAGTGGACGAAATTTTGCGATGCGAAAATTGCAGTCAATTTGACCTCCTGTGTTCTCATTCAGGTTGTGCTCGCAATCAGCAATTTTCGTGCCAGTAGAGTGGCTGACAGGAACCTCCCCGATCCTATGGCTAAAGATCGGAGAGTGCTCGCGCAACTCAGTTAGAGAAATATGGTAAGGTCAAAGGCTTGCTGATTTTCGTCAACCAGCAATTCAACGACATTGTTACCGCCAAGGAAGAAGTCTTCAATGACAATACGGCTATCGATTACGCCATCTGCATAATCCGGATAACTGAACCCGAAAGGTTTACAGGCGACCCGCACCATCAAAGGCGGGGACTAAACACCTGTACTTCCAAATCAAACACAATCAGCCCTGAAATCCCGCCATTGGCGGCCTTGACCAGTTCTGCGCCCAGTGCCTGATGTCGGGGATGGGCCAGATAGGCATCCCGCGCCTTGGCATCGTCGAAATCAATGCTGAAGCCGTGCCGGAAACCCTGTTCGAGGTTTTCCGGGCTGACCGATATTCCGCCGTCAAAGCCGCGCATTTCGGCGATCTGGTCGCCAAGGGTTGCCAGTGCGTCAAACAGGTTGTTGATTGCGGCTTTGTTGATATCCGGTTTGAATTTGATCAGGACGATATGGCGGATCACGGCGGGGTTTTTCCTTTGTCAGGCCACCAGCGCATCAATCGGGGCATCAAGGGCGGCGGCGAGTTTGCGCCATGCGTCAAGCGACCCGGCTTTTTTGCCGTTTTCGATTTTCGACAGATAACCGGGTGCAATCCCGGCTTTCCGGGCAAGGTCGCGCTGCGTCATGCCGCGATAATCGCGCCATACGGTCAGCGGAGGATCAATTTCCATGAAGATACGACGGGCATATGCGGTGGGCAGGGCATGGCCGCCGCTGTTTGCGTCTTTGGCCGCGATGATATCGCGCACATCCATATTGTTCATATCTGCATTGTTCATATCTGCACCGGCGTCGGTTATCCAGAATAACGGAATCAGTTTAGCAGAGCCGACAGATATTCAACAGGATGTTTCGGCTTTGCCCCCTCAAACCGTTTGACCTGACAGCGGCAGGAAAAGCCGGTGACCAGCATGTTTTCAAGGCCGGTGGTGGCGACTTTTTTCTGCCAGCTTTGATCATAAAGGGCGCGGGAGGTTTCCCGGTGGGCGGTTTCGTGGCCATAGACCCCGGCCATGCCGCAACATCCGGTGCGTTCCCCGCTCAGGGTCAGGCCAAAGGCCGCAAAGATTTTCTGCCATTTCACCGTGACATCGGGGATCGATGTTTTTTCGGTGCAATGGGGGAACAGGGTGGCGGTGGCGTTTGTGGTTGCGTTGGCGGTTGCAGTGTTAACGCCATTAACACCGGCGCCGGGTTTGACCGGGGGCGGGGTCAGGCGGCCTGTGGCAATTTCATCATGCAGCCATTCATGAAACAGGCGAATGGCATAATCCGGGCGGTTTTCAAGGCGCTGGGCATATTCCTGTCGATAGGTCAGGGTGACGCTGGCCTCGATCCCGATCATCGCAATGCCCTGTTGGGCAAGGGCATGGTATGTGGCGTCATTGCGGGCCGCCAGCCGGTCAAACCGTTTGAGGAAGCCCTTGACATGCAATGGCTTGCCATTGGGGCGATAGGGCGGCACAAACACGCGATAGCCCAGTTTTTGCAGCAGATCGACATGGGCGATCACCACATCCGCGTCATAATGGCTGGTGAAACAATCCTGAATCAGCATCACCGATCCGGCCTTTTGTGCCGGTGACAGGGCGGCAAGCTGTGCCGCATCAAACGGCGCAATGCCCCGGTCGCGCAGGGCGGATTTCAGGTTGCGGCGGCTGAGCATCGGCAAATCTTCCAGCCCGATGGTGCGGGCCAGAAGCCAGCGCAGCGGGGGCAGGCCGGTCAGGGTGTTAAACAGCAAGGGGGCCTTTGCCATCAGGGGGGCGAGGGTTTCAAGCTGTGCAACCCCATAATCATTGATCGGGCGTTTGTAGCGTTGGTGATAGGCTTCGAGAAACCGTGATTTCATTTCGGGGATATCGACCCGGACCGGGCATTGCCCCGCACATGCCTTGCACGACAGGCACCCGGCCATCGCATCATAGACATCATGGGAAAAATCCCGCGCATTGGCAAAGGCCAGTTCGGGGGCATCGGCATCGTTGCCGACACTGCGTTGCCGGATCCATTCGCGGATCAGGCCCGCCCGGCCCTTGGGCGAATGAACGCGGTCGCGCGTCACCTTGTAAGACGGGCACATGGCATCGGCCAGATCATAATTGAAACAGGCACCATTGCCGTTACAGCGTGTGGCATTCAGATATTCATCGCGCAGTTTTGCGTCGATCTGGCGGTCGAAATGGCCGCGCAACGGGGCGGCGTCAATCGCGGTAATCGGAATATCGCGCGAAAAGGGCGAGGCGATCTTGCCGGGGTTCAGTTGGCCTTCGGGATCGAATTCCTGCTTGATGCGGCGCAGCACATCATACAGTTCCGGCCCGAAATAGGCCGGTGAATATTCACCGCGAAATCCCTTGCCATGTTCGCCCCAGATCAGGCCGTTATATTTGCGGGTCAGGGCGACAACCTTGTCCGACACCCGGCGCAGGCGGGCTTCGTCTTCATCGTCGCACATATCAAGCAACGGCCTGACATGCAGGCAGCCGACATCGACATGGCCGAACATGCCGTAATCCAGGCCTTCTGCATCGAGCAAGGCGCGAAATTCCGCGATGAAATCGGCAAGGTTTTCCGGCGGAACGGCGGTATCCTCGACAAAGGGGGTGGCGCGACGTTTGCCTTCGAGATTGCCGAGCAACCCGACCGCCTTGGCGCGGATCGACCAGATGGCGGCAATTTGCCCGGCATCGGTTGCCTGCACCCAGCCGGTGGGCGCGTGCGGTGCATCGGGATGGGCGGCGAGATGGGCCTGCAATGCGGCCTGCTGACGGGCAAGATCAGCGGCATCGTCGGTGGCAAATTCGACGACGTTAAAGCCGCGTGTCGGCACCGCTTCGCCCTCGGTCCCCAGTAATTTTGCCAGCAAGTGCCAGCTTTCATCCTGCTGGGCCAGCGCCATCACCTTGTCGTCAATCGATTCAATGGCGACCGGATCAAATTTCAACAAGGCCCCGACATGGCGCAGGGCGGCATCAAAACTGTCATATCGCAGAACCGTCAGGGCCTTGAATTTTGGCAGGGGAATGACCCGCAAGGTGACCTCGCGGGTCAGACCAAGGCTGCCTTCGGCCCCGGCAATCAAAAAGCCCAGATCCATGCCGCCATCATCGCGCACGGCTTCTTTCAGGTTATAGCCGGTCATGCCACGATTCATTTCCGGGAATACCGATTGGATCAGGGCGCGGCGCGGTGCGATTTCATCGCGCACCTTGCGGTAAATCGCGCCGATGCGGTCGGGCCGTGCGGCTTCGTGGTCGGCTTCGTCTTTGTCAAGGGCGCGGCTGACCAGTTCGGTGCCATCCACCAGCACCGTGGTCATTTCATGGAGATAATGGCTGGTTTTGCCGTAAATCCGTGATCCCTTGCCCGAACTGTCGGACCCGATCATGCCGCCAATCGTCGCCCGGTTGGCGGTGGAGACATTGGGCGGAAAGAAAAAGCCGTACGGTTTGAGCCAGGCGTTGAGCTGTTCCAGAACCACGCCCGGTTCAACCCGCACCAGCCGTTTTTCGGCATCAAAATCCAGAATGCGGTTCAGGTGGCGGGAAGTATCGACAATCACGGTATTGTTCAGCGATTGCCCGTTGGTGCCCGTACCGCCGCCGCGCGGCGTCAGTTTGATGCCGCGAAAGGCAGGCCGCCCGGCCAGTTCCATGATGGCGGTGATGTCATCGCCGCTGCGCGGATGCAAAATGGCAACCGGCATTACCTGATACACACTGTTATCGGTGGCATGGATCAGGCGGGCGGGATAATCGGCATGGATATCGCCACGATATTTGCCCTCGTTTTGCAGGGTGCGCAAAAATGCCAGGCTCAGATCATCCAGACTGCGGTCGGGGGTCAGTTTCGGGATCATGGGGTGCTCGCAAAATCTCTCTCTGCCCCCATTTGACCGCACCGGCATTGAATATACAAATTGAAAATTATGAAGTATTATTCATTTTTAGTGAATAATTGGCGGCCAAACCAGCCGCCGTGATGGCGCATCCGTTCGATATCGGGGGACGCATTTGACGGGGGTGTTTTGCCCTATAGACGGAAACGGTTGCGCAGACCCAGACCGATCAGGAACAGGAAAACGAAACTGAGAACGCCTTGCCCGATCATGAGGACATCGACGCAAAAGCCCGGATCACCGGGATAAAGTGCTTTTAGCGCGCCCTCTCGCAAGCTCCGCGATTGCGGAAGGAAAGGCAGGCTGTTGCTGATCGACAAGAATAGCGATTGCCCCCAACCCGGACCCGTCCACCACGCGGCGAATGTTGCCACTGCCAGTTTTTTATAGAGGGCCATGCTGGCGACGGCGAGCACGAATAGGGCCACAAAGGGCCGCAGGATGCTTTGACCGTAGTTGCTACACGCGCTGAAAGCCATGTCGAGAACCGACCCAAACCACGATGTTTCCAGCCATCGCCGCGCCCTGTTTTCATCGGCAGAAAACCGCAAGGCGGCCTGATGGTCCTTGTTGGTTTCAGCAATTTCTTTGAGGCGTCTTAACCGGGCTGCATCCTCTGGATGTTTTGCCACGGACGAGAGTTTCGGTGGCCAACTGAGTTTATGCCATTTACGCCGCAGTTTGACGTTTAATGTGCTGAGGTCAACCTGATGCGAATATCGGGTGGACCGAAGATCCGGCACGATGTCCAGAGTGCCATTCAACAGGAGAGGTCCGCCAAACGATGCCCATTCCAAACTAAAATATTTCAGTTTACTAGCGGAGGTAAAAAAACCAAAAATAGCCAAGTTATTGACTGAAATTCCATAGGCTTCAAAACTTAGTGACCCCAAATAGTGTGGAAGAAAAATTATATCTGTGAATTTTGCTCTGTTGAATATTAATTTGCCATCACCGAAGGTAACGTCATCGAATTTGACTTCACCGTTACCGAAATTAGTGCTTTTGAAGCTAACTTCACCATCTCCGAAAGTGGCTTTAGAGAATTTCACATTGCCGTCCTCGAAAGTGGCGAAAGAGAAGTTCACGTCACCGTTGCCAAAATTCGCATTCGAGAAGATCAAGTTGCCTTTGCCGAAAGAAGCATGTCTGAAATTCACATCCCCGTCGCCGAAAGTGGCACCAGAGAAGTTTACGGTGCCGTTACCGAAAGTGGTTCCAGAGAAGTTCACGTCGCCATCGCCGAAATGATAACCTGCGAAAAAGAGTTTCCCTTCGGAATTCCGTTCGGTTGAAAAATCTACACCGTCAAAACTGATATTCCAGCCCGGATGTTGATCAATCCACCTGTTCCATACGTCGCGTCCCTTGCGCCATAGGTCGAGGGCGGCTTCGCCTTCCAGCGTTGGTGTTTCCTGTTTTCCGTCTTCTGTCATGCTCTTGACGTCGCTCTCTGTTGTCCGCAGGGAAGGTGCGCACCAGAATGCCCTTTAAAGTAGCATTTGGCGATGTAAAACAATGAGAAGCTTTTTGCCCGCATTGGGATTGGGCGCTATGGTCCTGGGGGGCAGGCGCACATTTACAGGAACGGACATCGGAAACCATGCTGTCATCACTCAATATTCGTCATATGCGCGCCTTTGTGGCCATTGCCGATCACGGGTCTTTCAGTGCGGCGGCGCATTATCTGGGATTAACGCCCCCGGCCCTGACCGCCACCATCCGTCAGTTTGAGGATGTGACGGGGGCGGCCCTTTTTGACCGCACGACGCGCACGGTGTCGCTGACCGCGACCGGGGAGCGGTTTTTGCCGGTGGCGCGACGGCTGATTGGGGATTTTGACGAGGCGTTGAATGATCTGGACGCGCTGTCAAAGGGGATTGGCGGCACCATCACGATTGCCGCCGCCCCGTCGGTTCTGACGCGGATTTTGCCCGCTGTGATTTCGCGATTTGTCGCCGATCACCCGGATGCGCGGCTGCGTCTGGATGAACGCAATGCCGGGGAAGTCCACGAGGCGGTCGCCCGCAATGAGGCGGATTTCGGGCTTGCCGGGGAATGGCAGGCGATGGCCGATATCCGATTCAGCCCGTTATTTTCCGACCGGTTCGGGGTTTTGTGCCGGGCCGATCACCGGTTTGCGGTGCGCGAGAGTTTGCATTGGGCGGAATTGAGTGGCGAGAATTTTGTCGGGCTGGGCCCGGAATCGGGAACCGGGGTTGTGATGGCGCAGCCGGGCCTTTTGGGCGAGGCTGACAGCGGTGTAGATACCGGTATAGGGGCCGACAAACCGGGGCAGGCATCGGGGGCCGCGCGGGCGGTATCGGTTTTGCCGCGCCCGGTGGTCGAAACATCAAATACCCTGACCCTGGCGGCGATGGTGGCCGAAGGGGTGGGAATTACCATTTTGCCCGAACTGGCCGCCCGGTTGCCCGATATGTCGGGGGCCGGGGGGCTTTGTTTTGTGCCGTTGCAGGGGCCGGAACGCCGCCGCCAGATCGGCGTGATCACGCGGCACAGCAAAAGCCTGTCGCCGGTTGCGCGGATATTCCTTGCCATGGTGATTGAACAGGCCCCGCACTTGCACCTGCCTGCCGCGCTGGACTGGTACCCTTTGCCCGATGATCTGGCGCGATAGCGGAAGGCACTTTATTCATTGCCAAACAGAAACGAAAAAAGTCCCGGTTTTCCGGCAATGTAAACGTTTCATTTATTCATAAAAATGCAACATAACCGTTATCGAAGAGTCTTGGTTGATCTGTAAATTCGCCTGCGGTTTTGGAGCGCAGGCAATGAATGCAAAAGCAACCATGCGCGATGTTGCCCGCAAGTCGGGCGTGTCGGTGGCAACGGTATCACGGGTGATCAATTTTCCCGGCGAGGTCCGGCAGGAAACGGTGGAAACCGTCAATGCCGCGATGCGGGTTTTGAATTATCGCCCCAATATCAACGGGCGACGCCTGAAGGCGGCGCAATCGCGATCAATTGGCGTTCTGGTGCCGACGCTGAGCAACCCGGTCTTTGCCGATTCTGTGCAGGGCATCGAACAGGAAGCCCGCGCCGCCGGACTGACGGTTTTGCTGACGGCCTCCAATTACAGCGCCGAGCACGAGGCCGAAGCGGTTTCAACCTTGCTGGATAATCGGGTGGACGGGTTGATCCTGACGGTGACCAATGCCGATGACAGCCCGGTTGTGCGGATGTTGACCCGCGAAAATATTCCGTTTGTGTTGTTGTATAACCAGCCGACCAATCCCGATATTGCCGCCGTCAGTGTTGATAATGCGCAATCGGCCCATGACATGACCTGTCATTTGCTGGCCGCCGGGCACCGGAATTTTGCCATGGTCGCCGGGCGTTTTTCCAGTTCGGACCGATCCCGGCAGCGTTACGAAGGGTTCGCCCGTGCGTTGGCCGGGGCAGGGATCGCGGATGCGCCCCTGATCGAGGTCGGGTTTGAAGATACCGATCTTGAAAATGTTCTGGGGGGGATTTTACAGGGCGAGAAGCCGGTAACCGCCCTGGTCTGTTCCAATGACATTCTTGCCATTGCCGCCATCGGTGCCTGTCGCAAGCTGGGCCTTCGGGTGCCAGACGATGTGTCGGTTGCCGGTTTTGACGGTATTGCGGTGGGTGGGCTGATCCAGCCGAAATTGTGTTCGGTTGTTCAACCCACCCATGAGATGGGCCGACAGGCGCTTGCGCTCCTGCGTGGCCTGATAACGGGGGAAGCAAAACCGCGAAGCTTGCTTTTGCCCCATTACCTGAGCGAGGGAGAGTCAATCGGACCCTCCCGGCTCGTCACTTCATGCCCATTATAGGGAGAATAGCCGTGGATTTCAAACGACTGATCATGGGGGCCGCCTTTGTGGCGGCACTGACCCAGCCCGCCTTTGCCGCCGATGATGTGGCGATTTGTTACAATTGTCCGCCGGAATGGGCCGATTGGGGCGGGCAACTTAAAAACATCGCCCGCGATATCGGGATCAATGTGCCGGGGGATAACAAGAATTCCGGTCAGACCCTGTCACAATTGATTGCCGAAAAGAACAATCCGGTTGCCGATATTGCCTATTACGGTGTGTCGTTCGGGATCAAGGCCGATGAAGAAGGCGTTGTCACCCCTTATAAACCGGCGAATTTTGACCGGATTCCCGACGGGCTGAAAGACCCGGAAGGCGCATGGTTTTCGATCCATTCCGGCACGTTGGGCCTGTTTGTCAATGAAGATGCCCTTGATGGTGCGCCGGTCCCGCAAAGCTGGTCGGATTTGTTGAAGCCGGAATATAAGGGCATGGTCGGTTATCTTGATCCGTCCAGCGCCTTTGTCGGTTATGTCGGGGCGGTTGCCATCAATGGTGCGATGGGCGGGACGCTGGATGATTTCGGGCCGGGGATCGATTTTTTCAAACGGTTGCAGGCCAATGACCCGATTGTTCCCAAACAGACCGCCTATGCGCGCGTGCTGTCGGGCGAAATTCCGATCCTGATTGATTATGATTTCAATGCCTATCGGGCGAAATACAAGGACGACAGCAATGCCGTTTTTGTCATTCCGCAGGAAGGCACGGTTATTGTGCCTTATGTCATGAGCCTTGTTAAAAATTCGGGCCATGCCGACAACGGCAAAAAAGTTCTGGATTATGTGATGTCCGATGCCGGACAGGCCCATTGGGCCAATGCGTTTTTGCGCCCGGTGATTGCCGATGCCATGTCACCCGAAGCCGCGGCCAAATTCCTGCCGGCGGCGGATTATGACCGCGCCCGTCCGGTGGATTACGCGAAAATGGCCGAAGTCCAGACCGGCTTTGCCGAACGTTATCTGCAAGAGGTTCGCTAGGTGGTTTTTGAAAAACTCAGGGGGTGGCGTTCGCGCCACCCTTTCTTGCCGAAGATAACAGCCGGGCCGGATCGTCTGATCCTGACGATGCTGGCGGTGCCCGGTGTGATGGTGGTCGTGGCGTTTTTCCTGTTGCCTTTGGCGCGGGTGGCGCTGGCGGTGGCCGACGGGCCGGACGGGCTTGCCACCTATTTTATCATTCTGACCAATCCGCGTTATCTGGGCAGTCTGATCCAGACCCTGGCGATGTCGGCCGGTGTGACCGTGGTCGCCCTTGTGCTGTGCTGCGTTTCCGGGCTTTTTCTGGTGCGCAACCGGTTTGCGGGACGCAGCATCGTCAAGGCGCTGTTGACCTTGCCGCTGTCTTTTCCGGGGGTGGTTGTCGGATTTATGGTGATCATGCTGGCCGGGCGGCAGGGGGTTCTGGCCGAAATTTCCAATGCCCTGACCGGGGAACGCTGGGTTTTTGCCTATAACATTGCCGGTTTGTTTGTCGGCTATCTGTATTTTTCCATTCCCCGGGTGATTCTGGCGGTGATGGCGTCGGCGGAAAAACTCGATATCGCACTGGAAGAAGCGGCCCGGTCGCTGGGCGCGCCGGGATGGCGGGTGGTGCGCGATGTGATTTTGCCCGGCCTGATGCCCGGCCTGATTTCATCGGGGGCGATCTGTTTTGCCACCGCGATGGGGGCGTTCGGGACGGCCTTTACACTGGCGACCGAAATCAATGTGTTGCCGATGGTGATCTATACCGAATTTACCTTGAACGCCAATACGGCGGTTGCGGCATCGCTCAGCATTGCGTTGGGATTGATGACATGGGCGTGTCTGGCGGCGGTACGAACCATTGCCGGGCCATCGGCGGGGATTTCGACATGACGGTGAAAAACACCACCCCGCGCAGCCGGGGCTTTTACGCGCAGCTTGTCCTGACTTTGTTGTTATGCCTGTTCATTCTGGTGCCGATTGTGATGTCGATGCTGGCCGGGGTGACGGTCAATGTGTTTCAGGGGCTGAAATCCGGCCTGACATTGCGCTGGGTCGGCGAAGTCTGGATGCTGTATTCGGACAGTATTTTATTGTCGGTCTGGCTGGCGCTGGCCTGTCTGGCGGTGACGCTGGTGGTGGGGGTGCCGCTGGCTTATGTATTGGTGCGTTGTCCGGGCAGGCTGTCACGCCTGTTCGAGGAATTGCTGACCCTGCCGGTGGCAATACCGGGGTTGGCGCTGGCGCTGGCCTTGCTGATCACGTATGGCGGGTTTCCCGGATATCGGACCAGTCCGCTGTTTATTCTGACCGGGCATGTGCTGTTTACCCTGCCATTCATGGTGCGGTCGGTTTCGGCGATTTTGTCGGCGATTGATCTGCGTGCCCTTGAAGAAGGGGCGGCGAGCCTTGGGGCGCGGTTCTGGCGGCGGTTTTTCACCGTGATCCTGCCCAATGCCCGGCCCGGCATTCTGGCCGGATCGTTGATGGTGGTGACGTTATCCATCGGGGAATTCAACCTGACCTGGATGCTGCATACACCATTGACCAAAACCCTGCCGGTCGGGCTTGCCGATTCCTATGCCTCGATGCGGCTGGAAATCGGCAGTGCCTATACCCTGATTTTCTTTGTGCTGATCATGCCGTTGCTGATTGCGATGCAGGTTCTGGCCAACTGGCAGAAACCCGATCCGCGCAAGACCGTAACCGATGACAAGGATATGTCATGACTCAAAAAACCCGTATTGAATTGCGCCATTGCGCCAAAACCTTTGCCGATGGCACGCAGGCGCTTGAACCGTTTGACCTGACGATTGAGGGCGGGGAAACGATTGTCCTGCTGGGGCCGTCGGGATGTGGCAAGACCACGGCCTTGCGGCTGATTGCCGGGCTGGAATATCCCGATGCCGGGGGGCAGATCCTGTTTGATCGCGATGATGTGACCCGTTTGCCGATTGAAGACCGGCGGGTGGGCATGGTGTTTCAGTCCTATGCGCTGTTTCCCAATATGACGGTAGCCCAGAATGTTGCCTATGGATTGAAAGTGTTGAAAATCAACCGCGATGACCGCGACAGGCGCGTCATGCGGATGCTGGAAATGATGCATATCGACAATCTGGCCCATCGCCGGATTGACCAGCTTTCGGGCGGACAGCGGCAACGGGTGGCGCTGGCGCGGGCCATTGCGGTGGAACCGCGTGTGTTGTTGCTGGACGAACCGTTGACGGCACTGGATGCGAAATTGCGCACACGGCTGCGCACCGAAATCAATTCGCTTTTGCGTCAATTGGGGATTACGGCGATTTACGTCACCCATGATCAGGAAGAAGCGATGGCGTTGGGCGACCGGATTGTGGTGATGCAAAAGGGCCGTATCGCCCAGATCGGCACCCCGCGCGACATTTATGGTCATCCGCAAAATGCCTTTGTTGCCGGGTTTATCGGCACGACCAATTGCCTGCCCGCAACCTTTGCGCAAGGGACATTGCATGTCGGGGAATTCCGGGTGGCGTTGGAACCGCAGGGCGGGGACGGCATGGCGCCGGGGGATGTCGATGTGTTTTTCCGGCCCGATACGATGGCCCTGAGCGAACAGCACGACGCCCATTTTTCCGGGATTGTCGAAAGTGCCGCCTATCTGGGGGACCGCACCCGCCTGTCGGTGGCGGGGATTGGCGATGCCCTGATGACGGTGGATGCGGATGCAGAGCGCGATGTGCGGATTGGCGAAGCCGTGCATCTGCGTATTGATCGCGACAAATTGATGATTTTCCCGCGCAGGGCCTGAAGGAAAGTTTCCGGAATGTTGATTGCACAAATAACCGACCTGCATATCGGTGCAGGTCGTCGTCTGGCCTATCGCAAGGTGGATACCGCCGGGGCACTGGAAAATGCCGTGCGCCATGTCATGGCGCTTGATCCCCGGCCCGATATTGTTTTGTTTACCGGCGATATTGGCGATTTGGGAACGGCAGAAGAATATGGGCTGGTGCGCGACATTTTGCGCGGCCTGACCATTCCCTATTACATGGTGCCGGGAAACCATGACCGGCGGGAACCGTTACGCACCGCCTTTCCACAGGCGATTCCGGTGACAGCGGACCAGCCGTTTTTGCAATATGTGATTGATGATTTCCCGGTGCGCCTGATTGGCCTTGATACCCTTGACGAAGGCATGCCGGGCGGGAAATTGTGCGCCGCACGGCTGGACTGGCTCCGCCATGAACTGGCGATTGCGACCGACAGGCCGCGGCTGATTTTCATGCATCATCCGCCGGTTTTGACCGGCATTCGTCATATGGATGTGCAAAATCTTGGCGACGGTGCCGATGAACTGGGCGGGTTGCTGCGCAAATCGGATGGGGTGATCGGCCTGATTTGCGGCCATGTCCACCGGGCCATTCATTGTGTGTGGCAGGGGGTGCCGATCAGCATCGGGCCATCGGTGGCGCATCAGGTGGCACTGGATGTGCGGCCCGACGGGCCGTCGGCCTTTATCATGGAACCCCCGGCGATGCATTTGCATTTCTGGTCGCCGCAACAGGGGTTGATGACCCATACCAGTTATATCGGACATTTTGACGGGCCTTATCCGTTTTTTGATGAAAACGGCAATCTGATCGTCTGAGGGGTTATTTGCTCGCGGGTGGCTCGCTGTAGTGTGATGTGGTCTTGATTTCCGATTTGGCGGTCAGGCGGCCAGACTGTGCAGATCGATAACCTGCCTTGCCCCCCGTCACAGGGAGGGCGGGGCGCTGCATCAGGAGAGCAAGAGGATGGAAAAGACCGTGTTGCGGAGATGGCGGATGGCCGGGCTGGCCGGATGTGCCGGGGTTCTGGCTGCGGCAATGATGCCCGCCACTGCCCATGCCGCCCCGCAGGTGATTGAACTGACGCAAACCGGGTGTCAGTTTCTGGAACCCGAAGGCAAGGATCATGGTTATGAAACCCGCAAGAAAGCCGATTGTGAAACCATCAATGGCGACAGCGGGGCGCAACGGCTGGCGCAATCGAATGTCATGCGGGTCAGTGCCGGGGATTTCATTTTTCGCGTTGCCAATGAAAATGTGCCCTATGAGCTGGGCTTTTGGATCCGCGATGTTGACTATGACTGGACCGACAAGATTTTGAACCAGAAGATTTCGGTGTCTGGCGGTGGGCTGCGTCAGGGCAAGACAAAGGATTACGCCGTCACCCTGACGCCCGGTGAATATGTTTATTCCTGTCCGTTAAACCCGACGCCCAATTACCGGCTGATTGTGGAATAACGGCTTTCCTTTCCCCCGCCGTATCGGGCATTCTGGCATCAGAAACCCAAACAGGGCGGGGGAAAGATGCACCGGACGGAACGCGACAAAATGGCGGTGGGGGAATGGTATTGCTGCCTTGACCCGGAACTTGAAAAATTGCGCAGTGCTGCCCGCGCCGCCGCATTTGACCACAGCACCACCCACCCCGACCGGCGCGGCAATATCGGCGCGACATTGCGTGCCCTGTTTGCGGCCTGTGCCGATGATGCGCGGATCGAGGCGCCGTTTCATTGTTCTTACGGTATTCATATCACGCTGGGGGCGGGGGTGTTTATCAATACCGGATGTGTGATCCTTGACAGCGCGCCGGTCATGATTGGCGATGGCACGATGTTGGGCCCGCATGTGCAAATCTATTGTGCGCAGCATCACAAGGATGCGGATTTGCGCAAAGGCGGCCTTGAAATCGCCAAACCGGTGACGATTGGCAAGAATGTCTGGATCGGCGGGGCGGCGGTGATTTTGGCCGGGATCCATATTGGCGATGATGCAATTGTCGGTGCCGGGGCGGTGGTGACAAAGGATGTGCCGCCGGGGGTGACGGTGGTGGGGAATCCGGCGCGGGTTGTGTGAGGATGCGGCCCGGCCTGCTTATCTGTCAATCGCATGCAGGATGTCCTGCCAGTTTTGCGAACCGCCCAAAAGGCGCAGGATAGTGATGTGATCGGGATCAACGCGATAGACGATCAGCGATGAGCCAAAGGGATGAAGGCGGACCGGCGGGGAGAATTCCGGGCGTTCGCGCGCCATCGTTGGCATATCGGCGAGGATATCAAACAAATGCACAAGATCGTCAATGAATCGGTCGGCCTGGGCGACAGACCATGTTTCCGCGCTGTAACGCCATATGTCGTCCAGATCGGCAATTGCCTTGTGTGTCAGTTGATAACCGGCAGACCTAGCGGACGACATGGCGCTCGCGCATGCGCAGCTTGAAGTCGGTCGCGTCAAAATTTTCAGCAATGCCGCTTTGCAGGCCCTCGTCAATGGCGGCTTGCAGGGTGGCGATGGCGGTCTGGCGTTCCTGATCCTTGCGGATCAGATCGCGGACATAATCGCTGGCATTGCTGTAATCGCCGCTGGTTGTTCTGCTTTCGACCCATGTTTTCATCTGATCGGGCAGGGACACATTCATCGTTGCCATGGCATGCTCCTTTGCGAGGATCAGGCTAGTGCCTGTGGCAAATCATGTCAATTTATATGGCGAAGATTGCCATGTTCGCGGGGGTGACGGAAAAAACCTTCTTTGTGGGGCGTGATTATTCGCCAATCCCGGCCCGGATTGCCAGTTTGCGGAGCGGGGCGATTTTGTTGAGTGCGGTCAGGCCAAGACAGCGCAAATCGCGCAGCGGGCGGGGTTCGGCCATCGCCGCGCGGTTCAGGATATCAATGCCGCCGACCCGCGCCACCATGCGCGGGAAATTGCGGCGGTGATAGCGGGTCAGCAAACGGGCCGCACCGATATCGTCGCCGTCATTGCGGGCGGTGGCCAAAAGCCCGGCCAGGGTTTCGATGTCATGCAGGCTCATATTCAATCCTTGTGCGCCAATTGGCGGGACGACATGGGCGGCCTCGGCAATCAGGGCAAGGCGCGGGCCGGTCAGGCGGGCGGCGATTTGCGAGATCATCGGCCAGACGGCACGGCCCCCTGTGACCGCAAGCGTGCCAAACAGGCCCATTGTTTCATCCATCAGGGTTTGCGACAGGGTGGCATCATCCATCGCAAACAATGTGTCGGCCCGCCGGGCCGGGGTCATCCAGACCACGGACGAGCAGGGTTTGCCATTGTGATCGGGCATCGGCACAAGGGTCAATGGCCCGCCGGTGCGGTGGATTTCGGTGGAAATATTGTCGTGCGGCCGATCATGGGTGACGGCAAAGACAAGGGCGGACTGATCATATTGCCAGCGGCGATGCGTGATTCCGGCCATGTCGCGCAGGGCCGAATCGCGGCCATCGGCGGCAATGACCAGCCGGGTGGCGATGGTTTGCTGATCCGACAGGGTGACGGTGGCGGTATCTGTGCCGGGTGCCATGCCGGTCACCGCAACCCCCTGAAGGAATTGCACATTGGGCAATCCGGCCAGCCGGGCCAGCAAGGCGGTGCGGGCCGTCCGGTTGGTAATGTTCCAGCCGAAATGACCGTGACCGGTTTCGATGCCGTCAAAATCGGCGGTCTGACGCGGGGTGCGTTCGGCCCCGCCCGCATCAATGATCCGCATGACGCGCAACATCGCGCCGTTATCCTGCATCGCCTGCCACGCCCCGGCACGGGTCAGGGTGGCAATGCCCGGCTGTAAAAAGGCGGTGGTGCGCAGATCGGGGTGGTTGGCGGCATTGTGATCCGGGCTGGCGGGGGCGGGGTCAACCAGAATGATCTCATGACCATCGGCGGCCAGCCGTGCCGCCGCACTCATGCCGGCAATGCCGCCGCCTGCTATCAGAATGTCGGTGGTGATCATGATATGGTTTCCTGCCTGTCTGCTTTGGGGCAATGTGCCTTGATATGGATTTGTACGCAACGGCTTTGCCGCCCGATTTGCCTGGCCCGTTCATCATCGGGCGGGGGCGTCTTGAAAATTTCACTTGCCTGCAAGGCCGATCAGTTGCATTGCCCCGGATAATTACGGGTAGGATGCCGGGTTTGCAAAGCAGGAAACATGACAATGACGGCCATGACGGCGTGGATTTATCTGTTGGGCGCGATCACGCTTGAGGTGTGCGCGACAACGTCGCTTAAATTTTCCAACGGATTCAGCGACTGGCGCTTTACCGTGCTGAGCCTGACGCTTTACGGGTTGAGTTTCTGGGTTCTGGCCCTGACCTTGCGCGTCATGCCGATCAGTACGGCCTATGCGGTGTGGTCCGGGCTGGGGACGGCGGTGGTGGCGGTGATTGGCATTCTGGTGTTCAAGGAACCGGCAAGTGCCTTAAAAGCGCTGTTTCTGGTGATGATTATTGGCGGTGTTGTCGGGCTGAACGCCATTTCCGGCAGACATTGAGCGGGCCTGTTATTGCCGGGCGAGACTGTTTTTAATGCCGGTCTGATCGGCTTTTTGTGCCGCACCCTTTGCGCATGAAAAAGCCGGGCGATGGGCCCGGCTTTTGGGGATTGTTGCGGGTTGTGTCGGGTGCGATCAGGCGATTTCAAAAATTCCGTCGATTTCCACGGCCACACCCAGCGGCAGCGACGCCACGCCGACAGCGGCACGGGCATGTTTGCCAGCATCGCCGAAAATTTCGACCATGGTGTCCGATGCGCCATTGACCACCTTGGGCTGATCGGTGAAATCGGGCATGGAATTGACAAAGGCGTTGAGTTTGACAACGCGGGTGACGTTATCAAGGTCGCCAATCGCGGCACGCAATTGCGCAATCAGATTGAGCGCGCAGAGGCGGGCGGCCTTTTGGCCCTGTTCCACGTCATAATCGCGGCCGAGCTTGCCGACAAATTTCAATTCGCCATTTTCCATGGTGATCTGGCCGGAAACATGCACCAGATTGCCCGATTGCACATAGGGCACATAATTGGCGACCGGGGCATTGGCGGCGGGCAGGGTGATGCCAAGGTCGGCAAGGCGGGTTTCGATTTTTCCAGACATGGTGTGTCTCCTTTGGGGGCGAAATGTGCTGCGCAGCTTATCGGTGAAAGGCGGCAAACGAAACCGTTTCTTTAACGCCCGGCAGGCAAAAAGCGACATAAGCAGGGCTAATAGAGCGCATCAGCAATGATGATTTGTGGTTTGGGTAAAACTGTCGCACAAACAACATCATGACGGGGAAACAACAGGACGGGGCAATGACCGACGGGGCAAAGGCACAAACAGGATGGCATGGCGGCTGGTTCGTTCTGGCCGGGGTGACGATCCTGAGCCCCGATGCCTTGCTGGTGCGGCTGATCGGGGCCGATGAGATGACGACGGCCTTTTGGCGGTTGCTGTTATTGGGGTTGACCCTGTTGCTGGCGGCGGTGTGGCGCGGGGTGCGGCGGCGGCAATCCTTGCGCCATGCGGTGATGCCGACACGCGATGACATGCTGGCCGGGGCATTTTATGGCGGCACCAGCCTGTGTTTCATCCTGTCGATCAAAAATACCGATGTGGCCAATACGCTGGTGATTATTGCGGCGACGCCGCTGATTGCCGGGCTGATCGGGGTGTTTTTGTTTCGGCGCCAACAGGCGCTGCGTACCTGGATTGCCTCGATTGTGGTGTTTGTCTCGCTGGCGGTGATTGTCGGGCAGGGGCTGGGCGGGGTCAATATGAAGGGGGATTTGCTGGCGCTGGGAACGGCGGTGTGTCTGGCCTGTTATTTCAATGTACTGGGCGTCAAAATCCATATCGACAGTGTGCGGGCGATGATGGCCGGGGCATTTCTGGCAACCGCCGTGGTCGCGCCAATGTCCCATCCAGCCGCGATTGCCGGGCTGGATTTCGTCTGGTTGCTGTTGCTGGGCTGTCTGGTGTTGCCATTGTCATTCACCCTGATTTCACGCGGGGCAAAACATATTCCCGCCGCCGAGGTCGGGCTGATCATGCTGGCCGAGGCGATTTTCGGATCGATCCTGGTGTGGATTTTTATTGGCGAAGTGCCAACCGCGGTGACCTTTATTGCCGGGGGGATTGTGATTGCCACCCTTGCGCTGCACAGCCTGATGGCGTTGCGCGATCACCGGCAGCGGCGCAAAATACCGACCGCTTGACGGGGGACATGATTGCAGATAAATGAGTTTACTCAATGAGTGTGCTCATTTAAGGGGAATCCGATGAATATCCGTTCGCAGCGCCGCGAGGAAACCCGCGAAAAAATTCTGGAAGCCGCCCGGCACTGTTTTGGATCGGCCGGGTTCGATGCGACATCCACCCGCGAGATCGCCCAGCGGGCCGGGGTGGCCGAAGGCACGGTTTTTGCGCATTTTCCGACCAAGGAAGAATTGCTGGTGACCTGTGTCGGCGATCAGATGGCCGCCGTGATCGAACGCGCCCTGCATACCATGGACCCGGAATGGTCTTTGCCGGACAAACTGATGCATGTTGCCGCCTGCCGGTTTGAACAGGTGTGTTTGCAGCCGGAAATGTGGCGGGTATTGATGAGCCAGATTGCCTTTTCCCCGCGCAAGGGGGCGGTGCATCAGGTGATGGCCAATAGCGGCCTGATCGCCGCCACCCGGGCGATTATTGAAGAAGCACAGCTGAATGGTGAAATTGACCCGGATCTTGACCCGGTGCTGGTTTTCAAAACCATCATGGCGCTGTTTTTATTCACCATTCACGACCATATGAGTTCGGGCAATTTTGACAGCGAGGACATGTGCGCCACCCTGCGCGAACTGGTCGAACTTCAGGTGCGCGGTATCTGGTTGCACCGTGGCGACAAGCCGGTCGAAAATTAACGACGTTAACTTTCCGCCCCGGCGGGGGTGGCAAAGCGCAGGGCAGTCATGGCCAGAGTGCCAAATTCGTAGCTGTCATGCAGGATATGACCGTCATAATTGGCATCGGCAGCACCCAGCGCGACAAAAAACGGCATCAGATGATCGTCTTCGGGGTGGGCGCGCACGGCGTGGGGCGCACGGGCGCGATAATCAAGCAAACTGTCAATATCCCGCGCCGAGGCATGATCGATCATCCAGTTGCTGAAATCGCGGGCCCAGTCCACGACATGCGGGCCGTCATGCTGGTCCAGCAGGTGCAGATTATGGGTCATGGCCCCGCTGCCGATTACCAGAACGCCCCTATCGCGCAAATTGCGCAGTTTTTGGCCCAGCGTATAATGATCGGCCGGGGTGCCCTGCGCCAGCATGGACAGCTGAAACACCGGAATATCGGCGGCGGGACGGGCCAGAATCATCGGCATCCATGCCCCGTGATCCAGCCCGCGGGTGGCATCGGTCGCAGCGCCGATCAGATTGGCGATGTCGGCGGCCAGTTCCGGATCGCCCGCAACATCATAACGCAGGTCATAAAGCGGTTTGGGGAAGCCGTAAAAATCATGGATGGTTTCGGGTCGCGCGGCGGTGGAGATGGTCGGGGTGGCGGTTTGCCAATGGGCCGATACCATCAGGATGGCGCGGGCACCGTCAAGTTCGGTTCCCAGTTCGGTGGCAAAGAAATCAAAGGCCGGGGTGCTTTGGCGGGCAACCAGCATCGGCGAGCCATGCGAGATGAAGATCGGCGCAAGATTGCCGTGCTGTGCGGTAGAAACCGGGCTGGTCATGGTGGGGCACCTCGACATTCAAACAATATTGAGTGTGAATATGTGCCTGTTTCGTCCCCCTGACCAGTCATGGTTCGTCAACAGTGTGTTGCCATTGTCCGCGAAAGGGCGGGTTGGGGAAACAATGGCAACACACAGATCGCGGAAATTTAGCGGGCCTTGGCCCCAAACATCATCAGGATGAGCCCCCCGATGGCCGCCGCCGCACCGCCCACCAGATACCAGACGGTTTCATCGGTGTAACGGCCAAGGAAGGTTTCGGACAACTGATCGGCGGCACTGTCGGATGCGTTGAAGCCAACGATCAAAAGGGCAATGCCGATGATACAAATGACGATGCCTGCAAGACGACTGATGGGCATGGGGGCTCCTGTTATTTTGTTTGGATTTGCGCGTATCCCGGAAACCGGAACCGGTGTAACTGAAATCACAACGCGGCTTTGGGTAAGTTGTTCCCGCCGATAAACAATTGATCAGACGGGATGTCTGGCCAAATGCAAAACCCCCGATCTGTGACCGGGGGCTTGTTCATTGTATCGGGGCTGTTATCAGAAAGGCATCGATACACGGATTTCGATCGTACTGGTGTCGGTGTCATCGTCATCATTGGCGACCGACATCATGTGATTGAGGGCAAGTGTGCTTTTGAGGGGGCCGGTATCAAAACCCAAGCCGGCACGGATGCGTTGATTGCCATATTCGTTGAGGTTGCTGGCGAAAAATGGTGTGACGATCCCGATTGAACGCCCGTCATCGCCTGCAAGTTCAAAACCGTAAATGATCGTGCTGCCAATGGTATATTCGCTATAGTCCGAACGACTGGCAAGATAATTGCCTTCAAGGGCGGCATTCAGCCCCGTGAGGCTGTCAGACAGGCGTACACCGCCCCCAATATTGAACGCGGTTTTGTCATTGTTGATTTCATCGGTGAAATCGTAAATCAGGCCGGCTTCAAGGAAGGGCGAGATGGTCAGGTTTTGGGTCGGTGCGAAATCATAGGCGGCTTCGATGGCCGGTTTGATCTGACGGGTGTTCGAGGTTGTTTCGGCAACGACGGTGTTGTCGCTTTCGGTGTAGCCATCAACCGTTTTGCGGGCCGCAATAAAGGCCAGTGACGGGGTGAAAGATACCGCCGACAGGGTTTCTATCGGGCTGACCCGATAGGACGTGTTGACGGCGGCATACCACATGTCTGAATCGGTCTTGCCCGACACCGCATTGTTATCGCGCGTCACATCAATGTCGCCCATGCCAAAACCGGCCTGACCGGAAATGATCAGCCCCCTGATGGGGGCGTAGATCGCATAGGGTGAAACAACCCATCCCTTTTCCTGATAGGAACCGTCATTAAAGGACGTGGTAAGGTCGGTATCGTTATATCCGAGGGACAGACCCGCCGTCAGGCTTTCGGCAAACCTGTAATCCAGTCCGACATTGTAGCCCCAGACATCACCGTCATAGCGATTGTCATTGGCACCTCTGACATAGTCGTTATCGACCGACGTATACGACCCGTGCCCCCAAACCGTGAAGGGAGATGCCGTCGCAAAAGCGGAGCGACCGTCAACACCACTGGCACCGCCGGTATTGCCCTGATCTGTCGGGCCAAGGCCCAGCATGTGCATGCCTTCGCCGGTTGAACTGTCGAAACTGCCCATCATGGCGATACGGCGCAAGCCGTTATCATCTTTGGTCAGGCTGGTGGTGTGGCGGTGATAAGCCGGATCATCGACAAGGTTGGCATTTGCATCATCGTTGTCGCTGGTTCCGGTGCTGCCACTGCCGATGCCGGTCGATCCGCCCGTTGCGGTGCCAGCCGGGGTGCTAACGGCGGAAATTCGTGCGCCGATATTCTGTGCGATCACGGTCGTCTGGGACCGCGACACAGATGAGATGACGGTCGAAGATGTTGTGGATTCGCTGCTCTCTGGTGTTTCGGTTTCGGGGCTGGGTTCTACCGCTTCGTTGCATGACAATGTCACCGCAGTCTGGCCGCCGGTGTTAATCACCAAATTCAACCGACCGCTGGTTGTATTTCGCGGTATGGTGATGGTTTCATTTACCATACCGCCGATATTGATCGTTCCGTTACGGGTGATTGTCTGGTTGCCGTTGGCGATGTCTGTATAGGTGAAGGTGTAAGTGTCCGCGGTGCCGTTGTTTTCGGTGAGGCTGATGGATGCCGTTTCGTTCACCTCGAACGCCAGGTTCGAACCGCTTACGCCGTTTGAATTTCCGTTGAACGTCCACTGCGTACAACCCGCACTTTTGGCAAAAGCTTCAGCGGAAAATGTCGATACCGTGCCCGCCAGTGCCATGCCCAGCACGACGGGTCTCCTGAAAAGAGATGTGCCCATATATGTCCCCTCAGCCCCCTTTCCCCCTGCCTGGTCTTTTATCTCCTGGTTGCCGAAAACAGGGATGGCTGCATAGGTTGATTTATAAACAATATAATTTACCCGGACGCGAGATATCAGTGCATGATTAAAAATCAATTTCATAAATTGGGTGTCATCGTTGGCAACCGACATCATGCGGCTGAGTGCAAGTTTGCTGGTAAGTTGACTGGTATCAAGGCCAAACCCGCCGTGACAGGCAGGCGAAAGTCGTTTTCTGACATTAAGTGGATAGTCGTTGCGCAAAGTGGATAGGAGGGCCGGTTCTCGGGCCGCGCCGCATCACATCGTGATCATCCGGGCAGGGCGGCGAAACTCCGACTTTGCGCCGGTGTTTCGCCGCGAAATTGCCTAGAAATTTTCGTGACGTCGCAAGACGGATGCCTTGCGCCATGTTTTCAGACCGCGACGAAGCCGCCATCGACAAGCAGTTCCTCGCCGCCTATGAAGCTGCTTTCGTCCGATGCCAGAAACAGCACCGTCTTGGCAATTTCTTCGGTCCGGGCCAGTCTGCCGAACGGAATGGCTTGCTGCATCCATTCTTCTGCACCGGTATTGTTTTGCAGATAGGTCTGCATCGCGGGTGTCAGGACCATACCGGGTGAAACGACGTTCACACGAATGCCCCGGCTTTTCAGATCGGTCGTCCATGTTCGTGCAAACGAGCGGATCGCCGCCTTGGTGGCGCTATAGATAGACAGATTGGCAAAGCCCTTGCTGCCGGCACCCGATCCCGCCAACACCACAGCGCCGCCATCGGACATCAGGGGTAGGGCCTTTTGCACGGTGAAGACCATGCCTTTGACGTTGATGTTAAAGACGCGGTCAAAATGGTCTTCTTCGATGCTGCCAATGGGGGCGGATTCCGACACACCGGCATTTGCGAATACCACGTCCACACGGCGGTGATCGCGCTTTATTTGCGCGTACAGCCTGTCGATGTCGGCAAGATTGCTGACATCGCCCTGAACACCAATGGCGCCGTTGCCGATTTCCCTGAGCGCCTCGTCCAGACGGTCTTGCCGCCGGCCTGTGACGTAAACATGGGCACCTTCGGCTGCGAACGATCTGGCGGTTGTCAAACCGATGCCGTCCGTTCCGCCCGTGATCACCACGACCTTGTTTTCGAATCGTTTCGTCATGTTATCTGCTCTCTTTGTTAATAAGTGGAGAATTGCTCCACTTATTATATGGAGGTATCCTCCACTTGCAAGTCAAAGTGAGGCGGATTATTTTGGTCGACGAAACCCCATTGCGTGCCGATGCGCAGCTGAACAAGGAGCGAATCCTTGCCGCAGCCGAGGAAGTCTTTCTGGAGCGAGGGGCCGGTGCCTCTCTGGACGAGGTGGCAAAACGTGCCGGGGTCGGGATCGGGACGCTATATCGCCGCTTTCCTACGCGCGAGGCTCTTTTGGCCGCGACATACAGCGCCCGGTTCCTGTCTTTTGCGGAGACAAGCCGGTCCAGAGCAGCCGATCTTGACCCTCTGGACGCCTTGCGCACCTATCTTGAAGAACTCGTGCAATATTCGAATCTTTATCGGGGGTTTGCGGCGTCGCTCGGCACGGTTCTCCAGATTGGAACGGCCGGATGTCTCGCAACGACCGGGGAAGGGGCCCGATTACTGGCGCGTGCGCAGAATGCCGGGGCTGTTCGACCGGATATCAGCTTTAACGATCTGATATGTGTTGCGGTCGCAATCTCGCTTGCTACCGAGCATGACAGTTCACCGCACGCGCATATCGCGCATCTGGTTGGCGTGTTTATGAATGGAATTGCTGCCGTGTCGTGACCTAAAGGGCGATGTCGTGTTCGTCCTTGAACCGGGCATGCAGTTCAAAGGCCGCCTCGATATCGCCGACATCATCGCGATGTTCGGTGGCCGGGCCGCCGATATAGGAAGCATCAAGTTCAAGCGCCTGAATCAGCAAGTCGGCGACTTCGGCCTTGCGCTCCGCCACCGCCTGACGATGGGCAAGAATGATCTTGTCTGACAGACGACGGGCAGGTTGGGACATGGGAGCGCTCCACAAGGTTGAAACCGTTATCGAAGGACAAATCAGTATGGATCAGTTTTCATCCTGATAATATACGGATTTGTGTCGCCGGTTTCATCCTTGTGGATGCAGATTATTTTACAGATTATTTGCGGCCGCCAAAAATAAACAGCAGGCCACCGCCTACCGTCGCCGCCGCACCAACCACCAGATACCACATGGTTTCGTCGGTATAGCGACCCATGAACGTGTCTGAAAGTTGTTCGACGGCGGATTCCGATGCGTTATAGCCAAAGGCCAGAAGAACCAGCCCGACAACAAGAATAACGGCGCCCAGAATACGGTTCATTGGCATGTAAAATCTCCTGTGTTTGCTGTGTTTTTTATGAGAGACGACTTATAACACGCGAGGATGGGATGTAGTTTATTTTTGATTGTCGGCAATATCACGGCGATATTCTGGCAAGAATGGCATCCGACGAAACGATTTCACAATATTCCGATCCCAGAACCGCGGCAAACAGGTCAAACACGGTTTGTGCATCGTGACGGACGCCCTTGGTACCGGTGACGTCAATCGCCGTGGTGGCATCCAGCGGCAGGATGACCTCAAACCCCAGACAATGGGCGACCCGGATCGAGGCATCCATCGAATTGTGGATGACAACGCCGGTAAAGATCAGGCGGGTAATGCCATTGTCGCGCAGATGTTTTTCCAGTGCCGTGCCGACAAAGGCGCAATTGACCGTCTTGGCAATCACGGTTTCGCCGGGCAGGGGGCCGGTTTCGGGTTTGAAGGTGTTGCCCGGCCCGTTGACATGATAGGTCGATGCCGGGTCGGGTTCGTCATGGCGGATATGGATCACCGGCAGGTTTGCGGCGCGAAAGGCCGTAAGCAAGCGGAGGATCGTATCGACATAGCCGGGATTGTTTTTGGAGGCCCATTTCGGATCGTCGAAGGCCTTTTGCACATCAAGGACGATGAGGGCGGTGTTGGCAGTCGTCACAGAAAATATCCTTCAAAAGCAAACCGGTCGGGAAAGCCCGACCGGTTTGGCATATCAGAAAATCAAAAACGCGATTGTTTTACGAGCAGCCGGTCGTGCCGCCACAGGTATCGCATTTCAGGCAGGTGCCGTTGCGCACCAGCGTAAAGTTGCCGCATTCCGGGCAACCGTCGCCTTCATAGCCTTTCATGCGGGCTTCGCGGATTTTGTCCATTTTGCCATCGGTGGCGCTGATCACTTCTTCGCTGACCGACAGGATGGCGTTGTTGGTGGTCGTGGCCGAAACCGTCACGGAACCGGCATGATGATGATGGCCGTGATCGGTGCCGGTGGCCTTCATGGTGACGGTTTCCGAAACCGGCAGGCCACCATCGACGACATAGAGATTGCGCCGGACAAAGCCGCTGGACGCGACCTTGCGGATGGTTTCAATCGCCTGGTCTTCGCGCGATACGCCTTCGCCCAGCGCGCCTTCGGCGGTGCCTGATCCGACCGCGTCGGGCAGGACATCATCGGGCTGGACATGGGCAAGGTCATTGCGGCCCAGATAGGAAATCGCCAGTTCGCGGAACATGTAATCGAGGATCGAGGTTGCCATTTTGATGGCATCATTGCCCGACACCATGCCCGAAGGTTCAAACCGGGTGAAGGTGAAGGCCTCGACATATTCTTCGAGCGGCACGCCATATTGCAGGCCAATCGACACGGCAATCGCGAAATTGTTCATCAATGAGCGGAAAGCAGCGCCTTCCTTGTGCATGTCGATAAAGATTTCGCCCAGTTTGCCGTCTTCATATTCGCCGGTGCGCAGGTAAACCTTGTGACCGCCAACCGTGGCCTTTTGGGTATAACCCTTGCGGCGCGACGGCAGGGAACGACGGTCGCCGCGGATGACACGTTCGATGATTTTTTCGACGATTTTTTCCGATATCGCCGCGGCCTTGGCGGCGGTTGGCTGATCGGCGTAATCGTCTTCCTCGACCAGGGCGGAATTGAGCGGCTGGCTGAGTTTGGAGCCGTCTCGATACAGCGCATTGGCCTTGAGGCCGAGATTCCACGATTGCATATAGGCGTCTTTGCAATCCTGGATCGAGGCCGAGTTCGGCATATTGATGGTTTTGGAAATGGCGCCGGAAATAAACGGCTGGGCGGCAGCCATCATGCGGATATGGCTTTGTGCCGACAGATAGCGCTTGCCAATACGGCCACAGGGATTGGCGCAATCAAAGACGGCCAGATTTTCGTCGCGCAGATAGGGCGCGCCTTCAAGGGTCATCGCGCCGCAGACATAGGTATTGGCGAGTTCGATGGCCTTTTTGTCAAAGCCAAGGGCGGCCAGCATGTCGAAATCCATGCTGTTGATCGCCTTGGCATCAAGGCCAAGCTGATTGACGCAGAAATCATCGCCAAAGGTGTATTTGTTAAAGACGAATTTGATGTCAAAGGCATTGGCAAGCGAGGATTCGATTTTCGCCAGGGCTTCGTCATCAAAACCCTTGGCGCGCAGATCGTCATGGGTGATCGAGGGTGAGCCCTTAAGGGTGCCATGACCGACGGCATATTTCTCCATCTCGAGAATCTGCTTTTCGGTATAGCCCATCACGGCAAGGGCGACCGGAACCGTGCGGTTGATGATTTTGAAATATCCGCCACCGGCCAGTTTTTTGAATTTGACCAGCGCGAAATCCGGTTCGATCCCGGTGGTGTCGCAATCCATGACCAGACCAATGGTGCCGGTCGGGGCAATCACGGTTGTCTGGGCATTGCGATAACCATGCTTTTCACCCAGTTCCAGTGCCTTGTCCCATGCGGCACGGGCGGCAATCGGCAAGTCGGCATAGGGGCTGTCGGCGGCAACGAGGGGCACCGGTTTGATCGACAGGCCTTCGTAACCGTCCTGTTCGCCGTGGGCGGCACGGCGATGGTTGCGCATGACGCGCAGCATTTCCGGGGCATTTTCGCCGTAGCCGGGGAAGGCACCCAGTTCACCGGCCATTTCGGCCGAGGTGGCATAGGAAACGCCACACATGATCGCGGTCAGGGAGGCGCAAATCGCACGGCCTTCGTCGCTGTCATAGGAAATGCCCATGCTCATCAACAGGCCGCCGATATTGGCATAGCCAAGGCCGAGCGTACGGTAACGATAGGACAGTTCGGCGATGCGGTCTGACGGGAATTGCGCCATCAGAACCGAGATTTCCAGAACAATTGTCCACAGACGCACGGCATGTTCATAGGCCGCGACATCAACGCCGCCATCATCCGAACGGAAATTCATCAGATTGAGCGAGGCAAGGTTACAGGCGGTGTCATCCAGAAACATATATTCCGAACACGGATTGGACGCATTGATCCGGCCCGAATTGGGGCAGGTGTGCCATTCATTGATGGTGGTGTCGTACTGGATTCCCGGATCGGCACAGGCCCATGCGGCTTCGCTGACTTTTTCCCACAGATCGCGGGCCTGCATGGTTTCGGCGACCTTGCCGTCGGTCCGGCGGATCAGTTCCCATTTGCCATCATCGAGAACGGCCTGAAGGAAGGCATTGGAAACGCGCACCGAATTGTTGGAATTCTGGCCCGAAACCGTCAGATAGGCTTCGGAATCCCAATCGGTGTCATAGGTTTTGAAGCTGATTTCGGTGAAACCCTGACGGGCAAACTGGATGATCTTGTTGATATAGGAATCGGGGATCATCACCGCACGGGCGGCAAGGATTGCCTCTTTCAACTGCGGATTCTTGCGCGCATCAAGGCGATCTTCGGAATCGGCGGCACCATCCCAGTTATTGCAGGCAGAAAGAACGGCGGTAAGGTGCTTTTCAGCCAGTTTCGATCCGGCAACAAGGGCGGCGACCTTTTGTTCCTCGATCACTTTCCAGTTGATATAGTTTTCGATATCGGGGTGATCGATATCGACCACGACCATCTTGGCAGCGCGGCGGGTGGTGCCGCCCGATTTGATCGCGCCTGCGGCACGGTCGCCGATTTTAAGGAAGCTCATCAGGCCGGACGAACGCCCGCCACCCGACAGGGTTTCGCCTTCGCCGCGCACATTGGAGAAGTTCGACCCGGTGCCCGACCCGAATTTGAACAGGCGGGCTTCACGGATCCACAAATCCATGATGCCGCCTTCATTGACCAGATCGTCCGAAACCGACTGGATAAAGCAGGCGTGGGGCTGCGGATGTTCATAGGCGCTGGCCGATTTGGTCAGAACGCCGGTTTTGTAATCGACATAGGAATGGCCCTGCGCCGGACCATCAATGCCATAGGCCCAATGCAGGCCGGTATTGAACCATTGCGGCGAATTCGGTGCGCCCATCTGGTGCGACAATTGATAGCGCATTTCATCGAAAAAGGCGCGGGCATCGGATTCGGCATCAAAATAGCCGCCTTTCCAGCCCCAATAGGTCCAGGTGCCGGCCAGACGGTCAAAAACCTGGGTGGCGCTGGTTTCGCTGGTGGAGCGTTTTTCGGCGGGCATTTTGGCCAGTTTGGCGCGGTCGGCTTCCTGACGCCACAGCCATTCCGGCACGTCTTTTTCGCGCACCGGTTTTAAGGCCGTCGGAATACCGGCCTTGCGGAAATATTTCTGTGCGAGAACGTCGCTTGCCACCTGTGACCAGGACCCCGGTACATCGATGTCGTTCATTTCAAAAACGACAGATCCGTCAGGATTCTTGATTTTACAGGAAGATTTCCGGAATTCGATATCGGCATAGGGGCTGACATCTTCCTGGGTGAATTGTCTGGTGATCCGCATGGTTTGCTCCTTGGCGTGTCAGGCGAATTCGCACTTGCGGCGCGGTAAAACACCCTGACAGATTATATGGTTTGCTCACAACCGAAACGCAGCCCCAACCTTGAAATGGCTGATTTTATGGGCTGACGGAATATTTGTTATCGTATCTGGTATCCCCCCGCGGGATGGTGCGGGGTCTGTGCCCCGACGTCCGAACTATAGGTTCAGTTCCTGCGGTTAGTCTACCAAACATTGTGGTTGACATCGATTTTGTCACCACATCTGGTGTTTGCGCCGTCTGATGATCTTTTGCCGATGGTGTTAATAATATTCTAACGCCGCGAAGATGCCCGGAATTCTGCGCTTTTCAAACCACCCTTATGGTGTTTTGAAAAAGAGAATCGACGCTATATGTTGTAGCGGGGCAGGAATTCCTCCAGCCACGACCCACAGGTTAGACCTGTTTGAGGGGGGAATCCAGTGCCATGCCCGTCCTTGCAGAAACGGTTCTGTAACTTGCCAGATCAATCAGCATAACTATATGATATTTATGTTAAAAATTGGGGGTCCCGCTGTGCCGGTGTTCGGAAATTTGCTTCAGGATTGGGGGGAGAGACTTGCCGGGTTCTGTGGATAAGGGCGGGGACAAAGCCCGCAAACAGTTCAGTTGCCAAGAGTCGCCCGCCTACAAATTGTTGTGGGTGAATTTGGCAGGCGGTTTCGGGCAAGCCGTTTGCAGAAGATTGGGGCAATATCGGGTTGATGGCGGGCCTGAAACATTGACTTTGCGGAAACATCACGACATATAAAGTCGTTGTTGCAGGCGCGCATGGATTTGCGCGCCACTGCCCTATGGGCGGGACAGGAAAAATTTGGAGAGAGACCGCGAAATGGCCACTGTCGGAACCCGGATTTATACCGCGCTGAAGGGGAAGCGCGTCGGCGAAGACCGCTTCGGCAATGTTTATTACACCGAAAAAAAGCAGGTCAGCGGTCGCAAGGCCAAGCGCTGGGTGATTTACAAGGGGCTTGATGAAGGGTCCAAGGTGCCGGCGGAATGGCATGCGTGGCTGCATTATACCCTTGATGCGCCGCTGTCGGAAAAGGCCGAAGACCGTTATGACTGGCAGAAAGAACATCTGCCGAACCTGACCGGGACCAAACATGCCTATCGCCCGAAGGGCCATGATTACGAAGGTGGTAAGCGGGCGGCGGCAACCGGCGACTATCAGGCATGGACGCCCGAAGGCTAGGCTTTTGACGGGGCAGGGTTTGCCCATGATTTTGATCACGGAAAACAGGAACGGATATGAGCAACAGGATTATCGAGACTCTTGCCGGTGCTGCCGTTATTTCCGTTGCTGTGGTGTTTGCCTATATTTCCTATGACCGGGCCGGGCTGCAATCGGTGGATGGTTATGAACTGACCGCCAGTTTCAGCCGCATTGACGGCCTTGTGGTCGGCAATGATGTCAAGATTTCCGGCGTCAAGGTTGGTTCGGTGATCGGGCAGGATCTTGATCCGCGCACCTATATGGCGGTGGTGCGGATGTCTGTCCGGTCCGATGTGGAATTGCCGACCGACAGTGCGGCGAAGATTGCATCGGATGGTTTGTTGGGCGGCAAGTTTATCTCGCTGGAACCGGGCGGGGATATTGACATGCTGGCGGCCGGTGCCGAAATTCAGTACACCCAAGGATCGGTTAATCTTGAGGAACTGATCGGGCAGGTGATTTATTCGGCCAATTCCGGATCATCGAATTCCGAAACCCCGCAATAATCGTCATTTCGGCCTTGAATTTGCCTGTTTTGCCGCGCAATTTGCGCCCTGTTTCCGTGCCCCTGTTTTGCGGAGCCGCGATATGAGCAAGACCAAAGAGACTCTCCCTGATTTTCCGACATGGCAATCGCGCGATGGCGGGCCGTTATCGTGTGTCGAAAAGATCAAGGTTCTGAACGAAAATTTCGCAGAACTGCATCAATTGATGCAGGACGCGCTGGAAGATGCGTTGTTGATGGGATGTGACGAGGAACAGTTTCGCGGCGTCATGCATGATGTGGTGAACGAACTGTGCAATCCCTATGATGCCCCGAAAAAGGATTCCTGATGATTTCCGGTTCTTGCAGGCTGATTTTGATGTCGGCTTCGATCTTGTCTGTCTGGGGTGGTGCGACCGGTCTTTTTGCGCAAGCGCTTGATTATCGCCCGGCCAAAATTGCGCAGTTACAGGGGCTTGATAAAATCACCGCCCGCATTTCGACCTTTACTGTCCCGGTCGGGCAGAGTGCGCAATTTGGCACCCTGTCGATTACGGTCGATGCCTGTTTCCGAACGCCGCCCGAAGAACGCCCGGAAAGTGCAAGTTTTCTGGAAATCGTCGATACGCGCCTGAGCGACGGGGAAAGCCAGTCGGTGTTTTCCGGCTGGATGTTTGCCTCAAGCCCCGGCCTGTCGGCACTGGAGCATCCGGTTTATGATGTCTGGGTCAAGGAATGCCTGGATGTGGTCGAGGGTGGAGCCGCCCCTGCCAATTCGCCGCCTGATAAACCGGCGGAAAACTGATTCTGGCCAAATCTCCATGCCTCTGACGTTCACATTCGCGTTGTAATGAGGCGATATTGTGGCAGATTGTTTCCAAATAGAAACTGATTGTTGCGCCACAAGCGGATTGAGGCTTTTGGTTTTGACAGGCATTGTCCAAGGGTATTTTGTTGCAGTGCCACATATTTGGCATTGCCGTTGACCCAAGGGAAGCAAACCATGTTTTTATCTGTTAAAAAATCTGTTGCGGCACTGGCGATTGTTGCCGGTCTGTCTTCTGCGGCTTTGAGCGTTCAGGCGGCCGAAACCTATAAATTCGATACCGAACATACCAGCGTTGTTTTCGCGGTCAGTCATCTGGGCTTTTCCAATTTTCAGGGTCGTTTTGGCGGCATTGACGGGGAACTGGTTCTGGACCGCGACGCCCCGGCCAATTCATCGCTGACCGTGACCATTGATCTGACCGCGGTTGACAGTGGCGTTGCCGCCCTTGACGGTCATTTGCAGACCCCGGACTTCTTCAATACCGCCGAATTCCCGACGGCAACCTTCAAAAGCACGTCGGTTGAACTGACCGGCGATAAAACCGCCAAGGTGACCGGCGATCTGACCCTGCATGGTGTGACCAGCCCGGTGACCCTTGACGTCACCCTGAATGGTGAAGGTGCACATCCGATGTCGGGCCTGTATATTGCCGGTTTTTCGGCAACCGGGACGGTTACCCGTAGCGCGTTTGGCATGAATTATCTGGTCCCGGCCGTTGGCGACGATGTGGAATTGCGCATCGAAAGCGAATGGGTCCGTCAGTAACCCCATGATTGAAACGGTTCGGGGATACCCCGGACCGTTTTCGTCTTTTGAATGGACGGAGCCTGCCTGATGTCGCTGCGCAGTACTGCCTTGCGGTTTGGAATCGTCGCCAAGACCTTTCATTGGGTCATGGCGGTTTTGTTCGTTTCGGTGCTTGCCGTTGGCTGGTATATGGATTGGTTGCCGTTGGGGCTTGAAAAGCTGCAATGGATGTCCCGTCACAAATCCATTGGCATCACCATTTTGTTTCTGGCCGTGCTGCGCCTCATCTGGCGTGCCGGCGAAGCGACGCCCGATGCCATCAGCAACCGGGCATGGGAAAAACGCGCTGCGAAGATCGCCCATATTGTCCTTTATGCCGTGATGCTGGCGATGCCGATGACCGGTTGGCTGATGTCGTCGGCGGCGAATTTTTCCGTCAGTGTGTTTGGCCTGTTTACGTTGCCCGATCTGGTGGCGCCCGACAAGGATCTGTTTGCGGCGCTGAGTTATACGCACTGGCTGCTGTCGTGGGGGATTGTCGCCCTTGTCGGGTTGCATGTGGCAGCGGCCCTCAAACATCATTTTATTGACCGCGATTCGACATTGCGCCGGATGTTGCCCGGCTTTTCCGACAGGTAAACAATATGACCCAGAAAATTTCCGGCTTTTTTGCTTCGATGACGATGGTGGCCTTGCTGACCGGGGGCAGTGCATCGGCCCTTGCCGCCGATAACTGGAGTGTTGCGGCGGGTGACAGTGCCGTCACTTTTACCGGCACCCAGCTTGGCGCGTCGTTTGACGGGGCGTTTGAAACCTTTGATGCCAATATCGTTTTTGCGCCCGATGATCTTGCCGGATCAAAGGTTTCGGTGCTGATCGATATTGCCTCGGTCAATACAGAGAATGCCGACCGGGATGGTCAGATTGCATCGGCGGATTGGTTTGATGTGGCGCAATGGCCGATGGCGAAATTTGAAACAAAGGAATTTCGCGAAATCTCGCCGGGCATGTATGAAGCGATTGCCGATCTGACGATTCGCGATGTGACACAGGAAGTTCAATTGCCCTTCAGCCTGACGATTGATGGTAATGGGGCGAAAGCCAGTGGCGAAGTCACGATCCAGCGCACGGCGTTTGGCGTCGGGCAGGGGCAGTGGAGCGACACCGCCCAGGTCGGTGATGATGTGACCATTAAAATCGATATCACGGCGACCCGTTAATCCGGGACCCGAACAGACAAAAGCCGCTGCCGGTTTTTACCTGCAGCGGCTTTTGTATTGGGTTGGTTCTGATCAGGCGCTGGCGTTTTTGCGCAGATCGGCGAGGAAGGTTTCCACGGCCTGATCAAGCGAGACGGCTTCGGTCACCAGTTTTTCGGCCGACCGGGCCAGATGGCCGGTGCCCGATGTGACCTTGGCGGCGTTTTCATTGACCGTGCCAATGCGTTGCGAAACCTCGCGGGTGCCGCTGGCGGCCTGTTGGACATTGCGGGAAATCTCGCCGATGGCCGCATGTTGTTCTTCGACCGCGGCGGAAATTGCGGTGGAACTTTCAGCGACACGGGCGATGGTATCGGAAATCCGCCTTATGGCTTCGACGGCTTCGCCGGTTTCATTTTGAACCGAGGCGATTTGCTGGTTGATTTCCTCGGTCGCACGGGCGGTCTGATTGGCAAGGTTTTTGACCTCGCTGGCGACGACGGCAAAACCCTTGCCGGCATCGCCAGCCCGTGCCGCCTCGATTGTGGCATTCAGCGCCAGAAGGTTGGTCTGGCTGGCGATGTCGCCAATCAGTTTGGCAACATCGCCAATGCGTTGGGCTGCATCGGCCAGACCGGTGATGGTTTCGTTGGTGCGGGCGGCCTCGGCATTGGCCTGATCGGCGACATTGGCCGAATGGGAAATTTGCTGGGCAATTTCATCGCTGGAGGCGGTCAGTTCTTCTGCCGCGGCCGAGACGGTCTGGACATTGGCCGATGTCTGGGCCGTGGCGGAGGCAACGGCGGTGGAAAGTTCGCTGTTGGTATTGGAAGCCACCTGCATTTCCTGACTGGCGGTTTTCATATCGGTGATCGAGGCTGAAATGGAGCGGATCAGACCCTTGACCCGTTTTTCAAGCGAATCTGCCATGTCAAGCAGGTCGGAACGGCGCTGTTCTTCGGCCTTGCTTTCCATTTCGCGTTGGCGGTTTTGCAGGGTACGGTTTTCAACGGCCTGCTGACGGAAGGCAACCACCGTCAGGGCCATGTCGCCAACTTCGTCACCGCGATTCTGTCCTTCGATTTCGCCGTCCAGATTGCCGCTTGCAATCAACGACATGCGGTTGGACAGTTTTTTAAGGCCGGATGAAATATCGCGTCCGATCAGGACACCAAAAGCGGCCAGAATGATAAAAATGATGATCGTGATGATGATAGCAACCGTCGCACTTTCGTAAAAGGCGGTATCGACATCGTCGATATAAATACCCGTGCCCAGAATATCCCCCCAGGGCAGGGGATGGGCGTAAGAAAGTTTTTCATAGGTCTGTTCTTTGGGCAGGCCGGGTTTGGGCCACAGATAGCTTGAAAATCCACCTTGCGGATTATTACCGGCCTTGACCAGTTCACGGATGAAATAGGTGCCGTTCGAATCTTGCAGCGTGCCAAGGTTTTGCCCGACAAGCGCAGGATTGGCCGCATGCATTTTGGTCAGGAAATCGGTGGTAAAGGAAAAGAAATAACCAATATCACCGTCATATTTTCCGGCGGATGTGGCGGAGTAAAACTCGTCAATTGCCTGTTGCTGATCCATTTCGCCGCGATTGACACGCTGCTGATAACCATCGGCAATGGAGACCAGTAATTCGGTTGACGCCCTGATCTTGTCCTTGCGGTCTTCCAGCAAGGTTGTCCGCAGGCTCATAAGTTCGGCGGTTGAAATGATGATCAGCCCGACCAGGGCCAGCAGCGACAGGCTGATAATTTTGTGGCCTATCTTGAATCTTTGCAGCATGCGAACAGCCTCCTTGGCGATAACCCAATCTCTCATACGGATAGTAAACCTATCCATTGTGAGGGGATATCCTACTTATTGTGGTGGGGTGGGGGTATTTCAAGGTGCATTAGTGATTTAAATGAACCCCTACACGCGATATGGCGTGTAGGGGTTTGGTATTGCAATCCTGATGGATAAAATCAGGAAAGGTGTTCTTTTAAAAACTGTGTTGCCAGCGCAATGCCCTGTTCATCAATGCCGTGTTGCAGGCCGGGGCGTTCATGCAGCGTTATGTCAAAACCGGTTTGCATCAGGGTGTCACGGGCCAGACGCGATGCTTCGACCGGGACGACCGGATCGGTCGTGCCATGCACCAGCAAAACCGGCGGTTTGTTCAGCGTTTCGGCGGCAAGGGTTTCGCCCCCCAGCAAAGCCCCGGAAAAACCGACAATCCCGGCAAGGCAATCCTTGCGGCGCGGGGCGGTTTGCAGGGCCATCATCGTGCCCTGGGAAAAGCCGATCAGGGCCAATTTTCCAGCATCAAGTTTGTGCTGTGCAAGCAGGTTGTCAATAAACAGATCAATGGATGTGGCACTTTGCCGGGCGCCTTCGGCCATGGCGCGCAAGGCACCGGACATGGTTTCGGGTTTGCGGCGCAGAAATTCGGGATCATAGGCCGCCAGACTGAACCATTGACGGCCAAAGGGTGACATTTCGCACGGTTGCGGCGCATTGGGGGAATAAAACACCGTGTCGGGCAGGGCACGGGCAAAATGCGGGGCCAGACCAATCAGGTCATTGCCATCCGCCCCATAACCATGCAGCAAGACAACGATGCTTTTGACTGTGCCGGAGGCAGCGGGAAATATCGGGCCGTCAAGGGCGGCGAGGGTCATGGTTACTTCCTTGGTTGCAATGCGGAATTTTCTGTACCCTGCCGCAAGCAACAAAAAGGCGCAAGATTCTTGTGTGAAAACGCTTTTATAATACCTGTGGATAAGTGTGGGGATAAGATGATGCAATCCTTCACAAATCCGTCAAAAGCCGAAGCCATAACAATTTCCATATCGGACTTAATGGCCGCAAATGTAGCGGTTTTGTTGGGTTTTCTGGAAATGCAAATTCTGTATTGCGATCAATTTTCATCTTGTGAACAATTGAACATTTTCGGTCGGTATCGCCACAGTGCCAAATGACGTTGCGGTTTTATCACCCGGCGACGGAAAGGGGAGACCTTGTGCGGGGCCGGTCAGAAAGCAATTGATTTGCCCGATATCTTGCAACAAGGTGTGCGCCGCGTCAGATCGTTGTTTTATCAGTCAGAGTTGTCCATATGTCCCGTTCCCGTATCTGGCCCGGCATGGGAGACCGGCGTGTCCTGAAACTGACATTGCCGATTATCCTGTCCAATGCCACCGTGCCGTTGCTGGGGGCGGCCGATACCGCCGTGGTTGGCCATCTGGACAGCCCGCATTATATCGGGGCGGTCGCGGTCGGGGCGCTGATTTTCAGTTATGTGTTCTGGAGCTTTGGCTTTTTGCGCATGGCGACCACCGGGCTTGCGGCACAGGCCGTCGGGCGGCGCGATGGCAATGCGGTGCGCGCGGTTTTTGCGCGCGGGGCGGTGATTGCGGTGGTGGCGGGTGGTCTGGTCATGCTGTTGCAAGGACCGATCATTGATCTTGCGATGTCGCTGATTGCGCCCGGTGGCATGGTTGAAGCGGCAGCGCGGGATTATTTCCATGTGCGGATCTGGGCATCGCCCGCCACATTGATGCAATATTGCATGCTGGGCTGGTTGTTGGCGATGGGCGACAGCCGGGCGATCTTTATTTTTCAGGTGGTGCTGAACGGCCTGAATATTGTGCTGGATATCCTGTTTGTGCAGGGATTTGGCTGGGACGTGCGCGGGGTTGCCGGGGCGACGGTGATTGCCGATTATTCCGGGGTGGTTCTGGGCTGGTATCTGATGCAGTCGCATTTGAAACGGCTGGGCGGATCATGGCGCGGCATTGGCATTTTCAACCGGGTGGAACTGACCCGGCTGATGCGGGTCAATGGCGATATTTTTATCCGTACCCTGGCCCTGACATCGGCATTCGCCCTGTTTACCAGTTTCAGCGCCCGTATGGGCGAGGTGACGCTGGCGGCCAATGCGGTTTTGCAGAATTTTCTGGTGTTTGGGTCCTTTGCGCTGGACGGGTTTGCCCATGCGGCGGAAACGCTGGTCGGGCGGGCCTATGGGGCGGGGCGGCGGCAACAGTTTTTATGGGCGGTCCGCAAAACCACGATCTGGTCGGTGGTCTCGGCGGTGGTGATGACACTGGTTTTTGCCGCCCTTGGCATTTTCATCATCAAGGGACTGACGGGTATTGAGGCCGTCCGGATCGAGGCATACCGATATATGGGATGGGCGGTTTTACTGCCGGTATCGGGTGTTTTGGGATTTCAGTTTGATGGCGTGTTTCTGGGGGCGATGCAAACCCGGGCATGGCGCAATATGATGTTGGTGTCGGTCGGGCTGTTTGCCATTCTGGCATGGGGGGCGATGATGACGGGCAGCAATCATGGCCTGTGGGCGGCGCTGAATGTGTTCCTTTTGCTGCGTGGGGTGACGCTGGTCTGGCTTTATCCAACCATCATCCCGAAACCGCAGGGGGCCTGACGGCTTTTGGGGTTATTCGGCGTCGTGCACCGGTAATTTGGTGCTGTTTTTGACTTCGTGCAGGGTGAAGCTGGATTTGATATTGGCGACACCGGGCAATTTCATCAGGACGTCGGATAACAGGCGCTGATAGGCGGCCGGGTCGCGCACGACGATGCGCATCATGTAATCCTGATTGCCGACCATCGCATAACAATCGACAATTTCCGGGCTTTGCTGTACGGCGGTTTCAAACCGGCGCAGGGACGGTTCGTCATGCTGGGTCAGCGATACGGTGACAAAGACATTGACCCCAAGGCGCAAATGAGCCGGGTCCAGCAGGGCAACATATTTGCGAATGACGCCGCTTTCTTCTAGTTTGCGCAATCGGCGCAAGCAGGGAGAGACCGACAACCCGACCTTTTCGGCCAGTTCAACCATTGAAATTCGGCCATCTTCCTGAATTTCAAGAAGAATTTTGCGATCGATTGCATCATAACGATTGCGCGCCATTGCGTGCCAAACTCCTCTGGTCGAAAAATCCGTCATTGCCAAAATCCGGTCGCGACCGGCGACCCCGGATGATTTTGACAGTACGGAAAGCTGTGTCGCGATAAGCCATGACTTCGCCTTGCTGTCAATGTCTGTATCATCTGCCACACCGCATCTATTCACGCTTTGCGGCAAGACAAAGGCCGGTTTTAAAGCGGGCAGAATGGCTTGTGCCATTGCCCTTTTGTCTTGCCCCGGATGCGGGGCCGGGTTATGGGAAGAAAGGCCGTTCTTTTGCCGGGTGAAATGACTTGCCCGTGGTACAAGGAACTTATCGTTGCCGCCATCCCCCTGTGCAGTGTAGTATAATCGTACGAAATTACGTATTTCAGGACGGATTCCCGCCTGAAACGGGCCTGATGCCTTTGCTTTGGCACGGCCTGAGGAAGACGAAAGGCACAAGTAGTGGACGCTGCGCAACATAAACCGGGTTATAACTCGGTCTCGATTGGCGAGCATAAAATTGATATCCGGCCCGCAATTCTGGAAGATTTGCCCAATGTGGTTGATCTGGATGACAGGACAACGGGCCTGCGCAAACCGGAATACTGGGATGATCTTTTTGTGCGCTATGGCAATCGCAAGGATCAGCGGTTTTTTCTGGTGGCCGAGGAAAAAGGGCAGCTTTTGGGCTGTATCTTTGGCGAAGTCCGGTCGTGGGAGTTCAATTCGGTGCCGTGTGGCTGGGTCGGGACGGTCAGCGTCGAGCCTGATTTACGCATGGGCGGGATCGGGTCGATCCTGTATGACGAAATTTGCAAATGTTTCCGCAAGGCCGGTGTGACCAAAATCCGCACCATGATCCCGCGCGATGCGACCGATCTGATGTCGTTTTTCCGCGCCCAGGGCATGATGGCGGGCCCCTTTATTCAGCTTGAAACCGATATGGACGAAGGGGTGTAACGCCATGATGTCCTTACAAAAGGCAACCCTGTTTGCCCTGTATGCCGTACTGGAACTGGCCGAAGATACTGACCGGCAATTATCGGCGGCCGAAATCGCCGAACGTTATGGCATTTCCACCAATCATCTGGCCAAGGTTCTGCGCGATCTGGGCCGGGCCGGGTTGGTGGAATCGGTGCGTGGTGCCGGGGGCGGATACCGGTTTTGCGGCAATGCCAAACGCACAACCTTGCTGGATGTGGTTGAGTTGTTTGAAGAAGTTGGTGCCGGGCCATCCAGCGGGATTGTTCAGGATACCAATGCCGGGGTGGCTTTGTCGCTGGTGATGGATGAGATCGAGGCGATCACCTATGCCACCCTGCAATCGATTTCGATTGAAACGATGTTAAAGCTGATGCGCAAGCGCAGGCCCGAACGCCCGGTTTCAACCGGATTGTTCCGCGCTGTCTGATTGGCGCTATATCTGAAATGCAAAGGCCGCCGGGAGATGTTCCGGCGGCCTTTGATGTTTTGGCAGGATCGATCAGTTTGTGTTGCTGTCCGATGCGCTGTTTTCGGCAGGGGCAGAAGGCTTGCGCGGTTTGCGCGGGGCGCGTGCCCTGGTGGTTTTTGCTGCGGGCTTTTCTGCCGGTTTGTCGGCTGTTTTGCGGGCAGTTGATTTCGCAGCGGCAGCTTTGGGGGCTGCTGCGGCTTTTTTGGCCGATGATGTGCCACTGACCGATGCCGGAACGGCCGTCATCAGGAAGGCCGGAACATGGTCGCCAAGGCCGGTGACCGGTTTGTCATCGCGATCATAATCATGGCGTTCGCGGCGGGCCGGACGGGCATGGTTATCGCGTGTATGATTGTCACGGGCGGGTTGTGCCGGACGCGAAGACTGCGCCGGGCGTGCCGCCTGACGGTCATTCGTGCGATCATTGCGGCGCGGTTCAGGGGCCGTGCGGGGTTTGTCGGCAACAACCGGAGCGGCTACCGCAACCGGGGCCGCATCTGGCGTTGCCGGTTTGCGTTCGTTGGCGCGGGCGCTGTCGCGGTTGCCTTCACGTTTGCCATTGCGGGTCGGGCGGGCATCACTGCGGGCGCTATCGCCTGACTTGCCAGCGGGGCGTTTACCCCGGCGTTTCTTGCCGCTGTAATCCAGTTCAAGGGTTTCAATTCCTTCAACATCGGTCAGCGGGATTTCCATATTGATGGCTTTGTTGATCGCCTGCACCAGTTTGCCGTCTTCGGGCATGGCAAGGGTGAATGCCTTGCCCGCACGACCGGCGCGACCGGTTCGTCCGGTGCGGTGGACATAATCATCGGCATTGAACGGCACGTCGAAATTAAACACATGCGAGACATCGGCAACGTCAATGCCGCGGGCGGCAACGTCGGAGCAGACCAGTAAGGTGATTTCGCCCGACTTGAATTTATCAAGCGTTTCGGTGCGTTCGCTTTGTACCAGATCGCCATGCATGCGCCCGGCATTAAAGCCGTGCTTGACCAGCGATTTGTAAAGGATATCGACATCCTTTTTGCGGTTGCAAAACACAAAGGCGTTTTTGATCTGTTCGGAGCGGATCAGGCGGCGCAGGGTTTCGCGCTTGTCCATCTCATCGATAACAGCCAGACGATGATCGACCGTTGCGGCCATGGTGGCCGGCGGTGCGACGGTGATTTCCTTGGGGTTGCTAAGGAATTTGTCGGCCAGACGGCGAATTTCCTTGGGCATGGTTGCCGAGAAAAACAGGGTTTGACGCTGTTTGGGCAACATGGCGACGATTTTTTCGATATCGGGGATAAAGCCCATATCAAGCATGCGGTCGGCTTCGTCGATCACCAGCAGTTTACAATCGGACAGCAACAGCTTGCCGCGTTCAAAGGTATCGATCAGGCGACCGGGGGTCGCGATCAGAACATCAGCGCCGCGTTCAAGGATTTTTTGTTGTTCGACAAAGCTTTCGCCGCCAATGACCAGTGCTTTGGACAGCGTCATATATTTGCCGTAGGTGTCGAAATTCTGGGCGACCTGGGTTGCCAGTTCGCGGGTGGGTTCCAGAATGATCGACCGTGGCATGCGCATGCGTGCCCGGCCATGATGAAGGATATCAAGCATCGGCAAGGTAAAGCCGGCGGTTTTGCCCGTACCGGTCTGCGCACAGCCCAGAATGTCGCGGCCCATCAGGACCGAAGGGATGGCTTGCTGCTGGATCGGGGTCGGGGTGTCATAACCAGCGTCAGTGACGGCTTTGACGATATCTTCGCTCAGGCCGAGATCGGCGAAATTCATGTGGTTCAATTTCCCGCAGAAGAATGCGTTAATGTGTGTTTGCAACAAGGCAAATCTGTTTGGGTGGTAAAGCCAACGCTGCTTCAAGTCAAGAAAAACGCCGCGCAAGAGGCGGTTTAACATGGATTTTATGGGTTGAAACGCTTGTTCCTGTGGATCAGGCAGCGTAATCTGCATTCGCAATGGCATGAAACTGCGATGAAAAGGAACCGGCAAGATGTTGATGGATGCTGATCGGTCTTTCCTGGTGATTATTGATGTGCAGGAAAAACTCTATCCGGCTTGCCTTGAACCGGCACAAACAGTTGCGGCCTGTACCTTTTTGCAAAAATGCGCCAACCGTCTTGGCGTGCCGACGATTGTTACCGAACAATACCCCAAAGGATTGGGGCATTCGGCCTCGGAAATTCTGGCATTGTTGCCCGAAAATGGTCATGTCGTTGCCAAAACCCATTTTTCCAGCGTTCCGGCCGATGGGTTTATGGATAAGATCGAAGAATTTCCGGGCCGCGACCAGATCGTTATTGCCGGAATGGAAACCCATGTTTGCGTTCTGCAAACCGTGATGGATCTGATGGGGCGCGGGCGCGATGTTTTTGTGGTGTCCGATGCGGTTTCGTCGCGCAGCCAGCATGACCGTATTTTCGGCCTTGAACGCATGCGCGATGCCGGGGCCAAGATCGTCACCCGTGAAAGCGTGATGTTTGAATGGTTGCGTGTTGCCGGAACCCCGGAATTCAAGGAACTGAGCGCCCTGATCAAATGACATCGCCCATTACGGTGATGTTTCTGCCCGGCATGCTGGCCGATCACCGGTTATGGCGGCCGGGTCTGGATTGCCTGCGCCATCTTGTCGGGGCAGGGGCGATTACCCCGGTATTTCCGGATTTTACCGATTGCGAAACGATTGAGGCGATGGTGGACCGGGTTCTGGAAAATGCCCCGACGCGTTTTGCAATTGTCGGCATGTCGATGGGGGGCTATGTCGCCTTTGAACTGATGCGGCGGGTGCCGGACCGGATCAGCCACCTGATGCTGGTCAATACGCAGGCCGGGGCGGATGATACCAAAACGCGCCGCCGTCGCCAGATGTTGGCGCAGATTGTTGGCACACACCGCCCGTTTCAGGGCGTATCCGCAGCAGTGCTGAACGATATGTTGCATCCCGATCATCGCCATGATGCCGGGATCATCAAAATATTGTCGGGGATGGCCGATGATCTGGGGGTGGCGGTATATCGCCGTCATCAGCGGGCGGTTGCCCTGCGGCGCGATTACCGGGATATTTTGCCGTGTCTGACCATGCCCTGTGCGATTGTCGGGGGCCTTGCCGATAAAATTACGCCGCCGGTGACACAGCAGATTATGGCCGATGCGATCCCGATGGCGCAGATGACGATGGTGGCAGGTGCCGGTCATTATGTGCCGCTGGAATGCCCCGATATTTTTGCCGGGATACTGGCGGATTTGTTGATAGGCCGCGATCCTTAATCCGGACTGTAGTAAACCAGCCATGTGCGGCCAAGGGCCGTATTGTCATAGCTGTGCAGGATGTCATCAAGCTGCCCGCCCGTCCGTGTGACGGCAAGATAGGTATTGAATTTCGCCATGATGTCGCGATTTGCAGGTGTATCGGGCAAAAACAGATGGCTGTCGATTTCCAGAATCGGATTGTTATGCAATGTCAGCCTGTCGAGATCCGCATTGTCCAGCCCGGCACGGAATTTCAGGGCATTATTTTGTGTATCGCCACACTGAATCAGGGCCACATCCAGCCGCCCGGCCAATACAAGGGCGACGGCCTGCCGGGTGGAATTGAAATAACTGACATCAATATTGATACCGGTTCTTTCGCGAAACATCGGTATGCCGCGCATCAGGCCGACTTGCAGGCCTTCCAGATCATCGATGGAACGAATATCGAGAGGGGCCCGGCGGGCGGAAACCGCATATAGGCGTGATGATATGATGCGGTTTGATACCAGGAATCCTTGCGGGATAGTATGCGTATCAATCCCGATAAAACCGCTATTGCCCGACAGGGTATCTTCCAGTGCCCGTTTCAGGGGGCGCAAACGATAGGACAGGGAAATCTGATGGCGGGTGGTGAAATCCTGCAATAAATCGTAAAACAGCCCGGATGGCTGATCGCCGATCTGAAAACTGTGGGGATAGGCATCATGATCGGCATGGATCGTCAAAACAGGACGGGGGATTTCCCCGGCCTGTGTTTGCGGAATCCAGATGCCGAAAGCGACCAGAAATCCCAGTAAAATCAAAATATTGGTGCGTGAAAAATCCCGATCAGAATGCCAGAAATTCCGCATTTTCAAGACGTTGCCCCCACCCGTTTCCGGGGCAAGACATCATCATGGCAATCGCGCCTTACAGCACAGGCCATCTTCCCACCTCCCCAAGCACGCGACGCTTTTTGCGTCTTATTTGCTACTCTTTAGAATAGTCCTTAACAGATTGGCCGGGTTCGCTTTGGGGATCAAGCGAATTGATGCGGGTTTCGGCGAAAGAATAAGATGCGGTCTAGCAGGGCGGCAAAATGCCGCCACATCCTCGATCTGTCCGTCCCGGGCGGGGGTGCGGAAACAGCGTCTGGATCAGGGGGGATGCGATGCTGTCAAGTTCCTGTTCCGTCACCGGATTGGCGATATCTACCCGGACTTCGGAGACGCCGCGATCCCCGGCGCAGAAAGTGAAACGGATGGCGGTCCGTTCGTCTGCGGTTGCGGGTGCGGCGCTGACCGGGTTTTGGCACATGGTATCGCGGAAACTGGCCTGGGTTGGATGAATGACGGCGACCAGACGGTATTGCGGGCGCAAGACGGCCTTTGTGCCATCGCCGGTCATCGGTGGATTTTCGGCGTCATCGACGAAGGTCAGGCGTGGGGCAAAACCGCGATTGGACAAAATGCGTGCCCAGTCGGCATTTGTCATCCCGTCAACCGCCCCGTGCATTTCCAGCAACATTACCCGGTCCGGCGCGCCATAGGTCTTGAAGCTTTCGACCTCGCTCATATTGTAATAGGGATTCTGGATTGCGGTCATGCCACATGCCGCCAGTGGCAGGAAAAGTGCGATCAGGGCAGGGCGGCAAAATGACAGTAACGGGGAAACGGACATGGTGGGGCTCCGTATGGTTTGGAATGGCTCAAGACAGGGCGACGAATTGATACATCCTTGGCATATCATGGTTACAGGCGGAGGTTAAGGTCGGGTGTTTTCAAATCATCCCGCGAAAGGTCTGCATCATGACGACATCACCGGTTTCCCCGCATTCTGCGCCGCGTCCCCATTGGTCTGTTTTGTTATTTCACTGGGCAATGGCGGCCCTGATCGTTGCGACCTTTATCATTGGGCAGGTGATGGAAGATATGCCGCGTGCCGAACGTTTGCCCGTCATGGGCTGGCATGTTCTGGCCGGGTTGGCTGTTCTGGCCCTTTTCCTGCCGCGTATTTTGGCCGTGATGCGCGATAAATCGGGGACCAGAACCCGACCGTCAGGATGGACGGGCAGGATTGCCGCCCTTATGCATGGTCTGTTGTATCTTGCCATGCTGGTCCTGCCGATCAGCGGGTTGATGGCGGTGATGACCAGTGGTCGGAATTTCCCGGTGATCGGACTGTTTTCCCTGCCGACTTTTGGCGCCATCGAATGGTTGCATGATCTGGCAGAAGACATTCACGAAACCCTGATCCCGGTTCTTGTTGTGCTGGTGATCCTGCATGTGGTTGCCGCACTTTGGCATCATTTTGTGGTGCGCGATGATGTATTGGCGCGGTATTTGCCGGGGCGCAAGGACCGTTAAAATACGGATCTCCCGATGGCGCCCATCAACATTTCCAGCGCGGTGATTCCGGCGGCAGAATTGCCGCGCTGATCAAGTTTCGGCGACCAGACGCACACAGAAAATTCGCCGGGAATAATGCCAATGATGCCACCACCCACCCCGCTTTTGGCGGGAATGCCAACCGAAAAAGCAAAGTCGCCCACCCCGTCATACATGCCACAGGTCAGCATCAGGGCATTGATGCGGGCATTTTCGAGGGGGGACAGGACCGGTTCGCCGTCTGTCCCGGTGCCGCGATTGGCCAGAAACAGGGCAGCCCGTGCCATCTCGCGGCATGTCATGGCAACGGAACATTGCTTGAAATAGGCACGTACAACGTCTTCGACCGGGTTGTCGAGTTTGCCGAAACTTTTCAGCAAATAGGCAATGGCGCGGTTGCGATTGCCGTGTTCGTCTTCGGACAGATAAACCTCGTTATCGATGCGAATTTCACGATTGCCGCATAGCTGGCCCAGAAATTCGGCAACGGAGCGGTCCGGATTGGCAAAGCGCGAGGCAATCAGGTCACAGACCCGGATCGCCCCGGCATTGATAAACGGATTGCGCGGAATGCCGTCTTCCTGTTCGATCTGGATCAGGGAATTAAAGGCCGAGCCGGAGGGTTCGCGCCGGACGGCCTGCCACAAATCATCACCGCAACTGCGCAGGGCCAGAACCAGCGCAAACACCTTGGAAATGCTTTGGATCGAAAACGGGATATCGGCGTCACCCACCGCATATTCCCGCCCATCGACCAGCCGCAGCGTCATGGCGAAACGGTCGTCGGGGACGGTGGCAAGGGCCGGGATATAATCGGCAATCCGGGCATCGCCAAAATCCTGTCGGGCGAGGCGGTCCTGAACATCGCCAAGAATGGCTGGAAAATCGTGCGGCACGTCAATCCCCCCCCGTGTGCGGGACAAAAAACCCGGCGCAGGGCACCGGGTTTGATGGTTTGTCATGATATGTGGCCTAAACGTCGATATCCTCGACAAAGCGGGCATGTTCCTGAATGAACTGGAACCGCAATTCCGGCTTTTTGCCCATCAGGCGATTGACCAGATCCTTGGTCTGTTCGCGGGCATCGGGTTCGGCGGCATCGGGCAGAACCACCCGCAACAGGGTGCGGTTTTTGTGCGACATGGTGGTTTCGCGCAATTGGGTCGAGGGCATTTCACCCAGACCCTTGAAGCGGGAGATTTCGACCTTGCCCGATTTTTTGAATTCGGTTTCCAGCAGGACCTCTTTTTCGGCATCATCCATTGCATAGATGCTTTTGCCGCCCAGTGTCAGACGATAGAGCGGCGGCAGCGCCAGATAAAGATGCCCGGCCTCGATCAGGCCCGTCATTTCCTGATAGAAAAACGTCATCAAAAGCGATGCGATATGCGCGCCATCCACGTCCGCATCGGTCATGATGATGATGCGTTCATACCGCAAATCGGCAATCCTGAAATCAGAACCCGATCCACAGCCAAAGGCTTCGATCATGTCCTTGATTTCCTGATTGGCCATCATTTTATCGCGCGTGGCCGAGGCGACATTGAGGATTTTGCCGCGCAAAGGCAGCACTGCCTGGGTTTCGCGATCGCGGGCCTGCTTCGCGGAACCACCGGCCGAATCGCCTTCGACCAGAAAGATTTCGGTGCCCGTGGCAATGGAGCGTGAACAGTCGGCAAGCTTGCCGGGCAGGCGGAGTCTGCGGGTCGCGGACTGACGCTTGGTTTCTTTCTTTTCCTTGCGACGCAGGCGTTCTTCAGCACGGTATATGATACTTTCAAGGAGTTTTTTGGCGTTTTCGGTATCACCGGTCAGCCAATGGTCAAAATGGTCACGCACAGCGGTTTCAACCAGTTTGGTTGCGCTGGCCGTACCCAGTTTTTCTTTGGTCTGACCCTGAAATTGCGGATCGGGAATGAAAACCGACAGCATGATACATGCCCCGGCAAACACATCCTCGGCGGTGATGGCGGCGGCTTTTTTCTGGCCGGTCATTTCGCCATAAGACCGGATCGCCTTGCTGAGCGCATAGCGAATCCCGGCTTCGTGCGTGCCGCCTTGCGGTGTTGGCACGGTATTGCAATAGGAATGGAAATAACCTTCGCCGCCATCTGGCCATGCAACGGCCCATTCGACGCGCCCCGGGCTTTCGGAAAATTTTGCTTCGCCAGCAAAGGGGCGTTCCGTGATCAGGTCACGGTCTTTCAGCGTCATTTCCAGATAATCGAGAATCCCGTTGGGGAATTTCAGAACTTCTTTTTGTGGTGTCGGATCATCGGATGTCAAAAGTGACGGATCAACCGACCAGCGGATTTCAACACCCTTGAACAGATAGGCCTTGGACCGGGCCATCCGGAAAATGGTGGCCGGTTTCAGTTTGGCGCGGGTGCCGAAAATATCGGGATCGGGGCGGAAAATAACCGTGGTACCCCGGCGATTCTGCACGGCACCGCCATCCTGCAATGTCATTTGCGGGACGCCGCGTGAATATTCCTGAAAATAGAGTTTGCGGTCGCGGGCCACTTCGACCCGGAATTTGTCGGTCAGGGCATTGACCACCGACATGCCGACCCCATGCAAACCGCCTGATGTTTCATAGGCATTGCCGGAAAACTTGCCGCCGGAATGCAGGGTTGTCAGGATGACTTCCAGTGCCGATTTGTCGGGAAATTTCGGATGCGGATCGGTCGGGATGCCGCGACCATTATCGCGCACCAGAACCGTATTGTCGGTCTGGAGTTCCAGTTCGATCCAGTCGGCGTGACCGGCGACGGCCTCGTCCATCGAGTTATCAAGGATTTCCGCGACAAGGTGATGCAGGGCGGCATCATCGGTGCCGCCAATATACATGCCCGGACGCCTGCGGACGGGTTCAAGGCCTTCGAGAACCTCGATATCCTTGGCGGAATAATTATTGTCGGTGGCGATATTGGAATCTTGAAAAAGGTCGGTCATGTCCCGGGAACGCAACTATTTTTTATGGTGAAACGACGTTTTGCCCTCCGTTGTGACGAACGGCATTGTAAGGTTGGTTTCCTCAACGCTAAACGAGTACCATAAGAAACCGATGGCGGACCATAAAAATGTGTTCGTCCGGTTTCCGGTATCAAAAAGACCGGAAATGATGCCGGGAGGCAAACATGATGTTGATGATCCTGTCGGCTGTGGCCGCCTTAAAGGAGTTTGCCGATGGCAACGCGCAATGAATACAACACCGCCGCCGATACCTCGATGCCGCGTGGCGAAATGTGTACCCGTACCCTTGCCATGCCTGCCGATACCAATCCCAGCGGCGATATTTTCGGGGGCTGGTTGATGGCGCAGATGGATATTGCGGGTGGCGTTCTTGCCAGCCAGATCGCCGAAGGTCGGGTGGCGACGGTGGCGGTGGATGCCATGACATTTCACCGCCCGGTTTTTGTTGGCGATGTGGTGTGTGTCTATGGCGATATCGAACGCATCGGCACGACATCGATGGTGCTGCATCTTGAGAGCTGGGTACTGCGCAAAAATCAGCCGCCGCGTATCAAGGTGACCGAGGCGACCTTTACCTTTGTCGCCATTGATTCCGAAGGCCGACCAAGGCCGGTGCGCAAGGATGAGGCGACGGCGTGAGGCGGAAAGTCAAGGCGCACACTTGATTTGGTTCATGGTTTTGGCAGGATGAAACCAGTAAGTGAGACCATCAGGCATCCTTAAAATGCAAGGCGGTGGGTAATGCTCCCTATAAATCCGGATTCTCACGTCCAAGAATACGCATGATCTGGATGCCGTTTTCGCCCAAACGGTAATAAATGGCATGTAAACCGTAAACGCAACTGCGATAGCCGGGGCGGATATTATCAACGGCCTGATGCAGGGCAGGAGATTGCGCAATTTTGTCGAACTGTTCAAACAGTGCGTCAAAATAAATGTCCGCTCGTTCCTGGCCGAAAGTCTCAATGCCGTATCGATACAGGCGTTTGATATCGTCTTCTGCAAGTTTGCTGAAACGACAGGACGGAATCAAAATTTCATGCCCGCCTTGACGGCGGCGCGGATGTCTTCTTTACCCATGGAGGAAAGACCACTTTCCTCGGCAGCGATCAGAGCACCTCGCAGACGCTCGATTTCAGCCATGCGCATCTGTTTTTCCCGCAAGGCTTCACGCACCACTTCGCTGTCGGACGCATATTGTCCGGTCGCAAGCTGTGCCTGTATCCAGGCTTCCTGAGTCTCTGTAACAGTAATGCTCTTCTTGATCATAATAAGGCAATCCCTTGATGCTTTATTATCCTACTTTATCCTGCCCCATTCGCAGCAAATGAGGCAAAGGGAAAACGGGATGACCAAGGCTGGTGCGCAGGGATGAGGTGACGGTTTAGAGCCAGCTTTCCTTTGCCACCCTTACAAAATTTTCGCCCATGATCCTGTCCACATCATCGGGTTTGTAGCCCGCGGAAATCAAGGCATCGGCGAGGGCCGGGAGTTTGCGCGGGTCAAACACCGCTGCACCGCCTGCACCGGGGCCATAGCCACGGTCTTTGGGCCAGTAATAGGCGCTGTCTACGCCGTCCGGGAAGTCGTTGGCGACTGCAACCGATGGCATGGTATCCAGACCGATGCCGACATGGTTGGTGCCGACAAGTTTCACCAGATAATCGATATGGCGGATCATGTCGGGGATGTCGGGGGCGTTCGGGGTTTTCATAAACCGTTGAAAACCGCAAACGCCAATCACGCCGCCGGTATCGGCACAGGCCCTGATTTGCGCATCATCAATACAGCGTTCATGCCCGCCCAGAATTTTGGGGTTGGCGTGGCTGAACACCACCGGTTTGGTGGAAACCCGCATGATGTCAAGGCTGCTTTGCCGTCCGGTGTGCGAACAATCCATGATCATGCCGCCGCGATTAACCGCCCGAACCATTTCATGCCCCAGATCGGTCAGCGGGATGTCGGTATCGTGGCAGCCGCCCGCCACCGAATTGTTGCGGTTATAGGCAAAATGGATTTGCTTCACGCCCAGCCGGGCAAAGACCGGCACCATTTCGGGCATGTCTTGCAGCATTACCGATCCTTCAAGATCAAAGCCAACGCCCAGAAGCCCTGCCTGTTTGGCACGGGCCAGATCGTCAAAGGTTTCGATTTGCAGATATTTGTCGGGCCGGGCGGCGATTTTGGCGCGGAAGGCGGCGATGACGCGCAATATATGCGCAACCGAATTCATATCCATGCCGACATTGATACAGACATAATCGATCTTGCTGTCGGCATAGGTATCGAGCAATTCAATCGGCGTTTTGACCGCATCCAGCGGCAGGCAGGCATGGGCATCCCAGACGAAAGACGGGCGATAGGCGGTGTCGGTCATGGTGTCTCCGGTCAGTCCCAATCCACAAAACTGTCGATGATGGCACGGTCATAGCCCGCAGCAGCGCGAAAAAGCTGTTGCGAATAGGGATGGTCAAGATGGCCGTCGGCCAGTTGCCGGGCGGTGGCACGTTCCACAATGCGGCCCAGATTCATGATCGCGATATCGTCGCACATATGCGCCACCACGGCGAGATCGTGACTGACCATGATATAGGTCAGGCCCAGATCGCGCCGCAAGGCCGACAGCAAATTCAAAACTTCGGCCTGGATCGAGACATCAAGGGCCGATGTCGGTTCATCGAGCAACAATATTTTGGGCTTGAGGATCAGGGCGCGGGCAATTGCCACCCGTTGCCGTTGCCCGCCCGACAATTGATGCGGATAGCGAAACCGGAAGGAATTATCGAGGCCGACCTGTTTCAGTGCCTCGATCACCCGTGCATCGGAATTGCCCAGTTTGTGAACATCAACCGGTTCGGACAGGATGCGGTCGATGGTATGGCGCGGATGCAGGGAGCCGAACGGGTCCTGAAACACCATCTGCACATCGCGATAAAAGGCGATATCGCGTTTGGGGCCAAGGTTTTTGTCGGCAATCGTGATGCGTCCTTCCCAGTCATCGACCAGACCGGTGATGGTGCGCAGCACCGTTGATTTGCCCGACCCGGATTCCCCGACCAGCCCGAACGAGCCATTTAACGGCACGTCAAAGCTGACATCTTTCAGGACGTGATTTTCGCCAAACCATACATTGAGATTTTCTATTTCGATCATGTCAGGTCCTGTGTTTCCCATGCGGCGTCGCGTGCCAGCACCGGCAGATCGGCATGGTTGCCATCCATTTTCGGCAAACAGTTCAAAAGCCCGCGGGTATAGGGATGTTGGGCCTGATCAAGGTTGCTGGCGGCGATTTCCTCGACCACGCGGCCCTGATACATCACCAGAACCCGGTCGCAAAAGCTTGAGACCAGATGCAGATCATGGCTGATGAATATCAGCGCCATGCCGCGTTCACGTACCAGATCATCCAGAATCGCCATCACCTGAAGTTGTACGGTGACATCAAGGGCCGATGTCGGTTCATCGGCAATGATCAGTTCCGGTTCGGGGATCAGCATCATGGCAATCATCACCCGTTGCCCCATGCCGCCCGATACTTCGTGCGGATAGGATTTGAAAACCAGTTCCGGGTCGCGAATCTTGACTGATTCCAGCATTTCGATGGCGCGGCGTTTGGCCTCGCGATTATTGACCTTGAAATGTTCGCGATAGGCCTCGATGATCTGATCGCCGACTGTCATCACCGGATTAAGCGAATATTTCGGGTCCTGCATGATCATGGAAATGCGCGCCCCGCGGACCTTGCGCCAATCACGGGGCGACAGATTGCGCAAATCGGTATCGTGAAATTGCAGGCGGTCGGCCCGGATATGGCCATTGGCGGCGGTCAGGCCCAAAATCGCCCGCCCGGTCTGGGATTTGCCCGACCCGGATTCACCGACAATGCCCAGCCGTTCCCGGCCGAGATCAAACGAAACGCCGCGCACGGCCTCGATCGCGCCCTTGGCGGTGTTAAACCCGACATGCAGGTTGCGTACACTGAGGATCAAATCCTGTGTCATGGTCAATCGCCCCCTCGCGGATCAAGAACATCGCGCAGGCCGTCACCCAGCAGATTAAAGCCCAGACTGACGATAAAAATCGCAATGCCCGGCACGGTCGAAACCCACCATTGTTCCAGCAGGAATTGTCGTCCTTCGGACACCATCGCCCCCCATTCAGGCATGGGCGGTTGTGCGCCTAGCCCCAAAAAGCCAAGACCGGCGGCAATCAGGATCATGCCCGCCATATCCAGCGTGACCCGCACCACCAGCGAACTGAGACACATCGGGGTGATATGGCCCAGAATAAGCCCGGTGTTCGAGACACCTTGCAGGCGGGCGGCATAGATATAATCCGATTTGCGCACGGTCAGGGTTTCGGCCCGTGCAATACGGGCATAGGGTGGCCATGCGGTCAGGGCGATTGCCAGAATAGCATTTTCCAGCCCCGGCCCCAAGGCGGCGACAAAGGCAAGGGCAAGAATCAGTTTCGGGAATGCCAGAAAAATATCGGTAATCCGCATCAAAACAGAATCGACCCAGCCACCAAAGAATCCGGCAATGGTGCCGACCAGAAGCCCGACGGGGGCGGCGGTAATCACGACAAGGGCCACCACCATCAAGGTATATTGCGCCCCGTAAATCACACGCGACAAAATATCGCGACCCAATTGATCAGTGCCAAACCAGTGTTGGGCATTGGGCGACTGAATGCGTTTGGTCAGGTCCGCAGCCAGCGGGTCATAGGGGGCGAGGACCGGGGCGAGCAGCGTTACAAGCACCAGCGACAGAACAATGCCAAGGCCAACCATCGCCAGTCGGTTTTCGGCCAGTTTCAGCCAGCCCATCCATGCGCGCCCGCACCGTGCCTGAAAACGCGATTGTGGTGTGTCCGATGTCAGCCATGGCCGCAGGCCAGGTTTGAAAAGTCGGGATGTGGTTTGGGTCATGGTTATCTCCGGGCGCGGGGGTCAAGCAGGCGGTACAGCACGTCCGACAGCAAATTGACGCCGATAAACACCGCCCCCACCACGATTGTTCCGCCCAGAACGGCGTTCATGTCGGCCTTCAGCAATGAATTGGTGATGTATTGACCCAAACCCGGCCACGAAAAGATAATTTCGGTCAAAACCGACCCTTCCAGAAGATTGGCATAAGACAGCGCAATGACGGTGACCAGCGGGACCATGACATTGCCCAGCGCATGCCGCCAGATGATGCGGGTTTCTGAAATCCCCTTAACCCGTGCGGTCAGGATATATTCCTGCCCCAATTGTTCGAGCATGAAGGACCGTGTCATGCGGGCAATATAGGCCAGCGAGAAATAGGCGAGGATCGAGGCGGGCAAGATGATGTGCGATACCGCATTCCAGAACAAATCCATGTCGCCTTCGATCAGGGTATCAATCAGCATCAGGCCGGTGGTCGGTTCGATGAAATCGACATAAAAGGCATCCAGTCGTCCAGGACCGGCGACCCAGCCCAGTTTCATGTAAAAAATCATCAAACCCATCAGGCCCAGCCAGAAAATCGGCATTGAATAGCCAACCAACCCGAAAATTCGCACCAGATGATCGGGCCATTTGCCCTTATGCACGGCGGCAAAAACCCCCATTGGAATGCCAAGGGCAACCCCGATGATGGTGGCAACAGTTGCCAGTTCAAGAGTGGCGGGGAAGACACGTTTGATATCATCCAGAACCGGGCGTGATGTCAGGACCGAACGACCAAAATCGCCTTGCAAGATATTGCTGACATAAATGTAAAATTGCTGCCACAGCGGCAGATTAAGTCCCATTTCCTCGCGGACGCGGTCATAAACGGCCTGAGGTGCGCGGTCGCCCACAGCCGCCAGAACCGGATCAATCGGCAAGACCCGGCCAATCAGAAATGTGACCAGCAAAAGCCCGAACAGCGTAATGATCAGGGAAAATACCAGACGGATAAAACTGCCGCCGGTGCCGGAAAAGAGACGGGCGCGTTTGCGCCCGTCCCGGTTGCTGCGAAGTACGGAAAACATGCGTCCGTATCCTCAATCCTTGGTGACAAAACGATAGTAATTATTGTCGAACGACGGGCCGAGATCCAGGTTGTGGACGTTGTTGCGCAATGACGCAATTTCGGTTTCCTGGAACATGATGACAAACGGACCGTTTGCCATCACATCACGTTGCAGTTCGTGATACATTGCAACGCGTTTTTCGGTGTCGCGTTCCAAAATTGCCGCATCGGTCTTGGCCGTCAGATCACCGGCGTCCCAGGCATTGCGCCATGCCAGCGGCTTGGCCGAGGCTTCGTCGGAATTGTCCGGGTTCCACGCAAAGGTCGATGCGTTGGTGTGTGGATCCTGATAATCCGGGCCCCAGCGACCGATATAAATATCGTGCTGACGGGCACGGTATTTGGTCAGGGTTTGTCCGCCATCACCGGGAATGATTTCCAGATTGATGCCCGCCAATGCCCATGTGGCCTGAATCGATTGCGCCATGCCCATGATGGCGGTGGTGTTTCGGGTATCCATGCTGACATTAAATCCGTCCGGCAGTCCGGCTTCGGCCAGAAGTGCCTTGGCTTTTTCAACATCCAGCGTATAGGGATTATCGTTCAGCGCGCCCAGAAAACCATCAGGCAGGAAAGCCTGATGAACCGTGCTGCGTCCGGCCAGAATGGTGGAAGAAATCCCGTCATAATCAACAAGATATTTCAGGGCTTCGCGCACCTTGGGGTTCGACAGATATTCGTTTTTCTGCGACAGGCCCAGATACCACAGGCCGCCTTTGGGCTGGTTTTGGAATTTGATGGTATCGCTGTTTTGCAGGGAGGCAATCTGGTCGGCTTCGAGGTTGCGGGCGATATCGATATCGCCTTTTTCCAGAAGCAGTTGCTGCGATGCCGCTTCGGCAACGTGGCGGATGATGACGCGCTTCATTTCAGGCACGCCGTCCCAGTACTCCTCATTCGCCGTCAGGCTGAGGCTTTCGCCTGCGGTCCATTTGTTCAGTGCAAAGGGACCCGAACCGGCATAGGCGGTACGCAGCCATTCATGGCCCAAGTCACCGTCCTTTTCATGGGCCATGACTTCGGCCTTGTCAACAACGGCACCAACACCTGCCGTCAGGCAATACAGCACAAAGGTTGGGGCAAAAGGCTGATCCAGTTCCATGACGACGGTCATATCGTCGGTCATGCGGATTTTTTCCATGACATTGTCCGGCGTCAGGCCAAACTGCCCCAAAATAAAGGCCGGGGATTGATCAAGCAAAATCACCCGTTGCAGTGAAAAGGCAACGTCTTCAGCGGTAAGCGGATTGCCCGAGGCAAATTTGATACCATCACGGATTTTGAAGGTAAAGGTTTTGCCGTCTTCGGAAACGTCCCAGCTTTCGGCAACAACGCCGTGAATTTTTGACACGTCTTTATTGTCAAAGCCAATCAGGCGATCATAAGTGTTACCTGCATATTCCGCGCCGGAAAATTCAAAAATTTCGGCGGGGTCAAGTGTGATGATGTCGTCAATTGAAAATGCCATGACCAGGGCATTTTTCGGCGTTTCGGCGTTGGCCGATAACGGCATGGTGGCCAGTGCGGTTCCCAGAACCAGCCCGGCGATCAGTTTGCGCATTTTGCGCCTCCCGTTCTTGGTTGTTGTGGTTGCGAGTCTTATGGTGTGCGTGACCCGCCTTGTTCGACGAAAGAATAACAAGGACAGCATATTTTATACAGCTACGCAATAACCTGTAGAGCCGGATTCCTGATACCACCGGGCAGGGGAATCCTGTAAGCGGCAGATTCATTATGGTTTTGTGATATTGCGGTGCAAAATAAAAATAAAAAAAGCCGCAAGACCAGAACCTGATCAGCGACTTTTTTTAGACCCTTTTAAAGGGTGGCGCGAGTGACGGGACTTGAACCCGCGACCTCCGGCGTGACAGGCCGGCACTCTAACCAACTGAGCTACACCCGCAGAGTGTGTGGCGCGGTTTATATAAAGGGGGGCGGTGTCTGGCAAGCGTTTTTTTGCAAAAAATGACAGAGATTTTGTGGATGGTTTGCCGCGATAAAAACCGGGTCCGAAAAGCAAAAAAACACCAACGATAAATCGTGGTGTTTTTTTGAAAACTCTCAAAAGAGAGTGGCGCGAGTGACGGGACTTGAACCCGCGACCTCCGGCGTGACAGGCCGGCACTCTAACCAACTGAGCTACACCCGCAGAGTGTGTGGCGCGGTTTCTAACAGTGGCCCTGATGATGCGCAAGCCCTTTTTTCCACGCTTTTGCGCTTTTTCGTCAAAGGGCTGAAAACCGCAGGCATTTTCATCCCGTATCCATGTCTGGAATGGCCTGTCGTCCTTGGAACAAGCAATGAAATAAGCGAGGGACATTGATGTTGATCAAGATTTTGACAGGCTGGAGGCGTTAAAAAAACATCATGCCTTGTTGAGGCTGTTACCCGATTGGATCCGTAATGCAGACAGATGCCTGTTCCCTTCCTGTCGTTCAGTTGCTGGCGGAAATGGAAGAAACCATTGCCGGTTTACCTGTGCATTCAGGTGCGCATGGCGTCGTTTCATCCCCCGAAGAATTCAGTTTGCTGCGGAGCGCGATTTTGCTTTGGGCTGGGCAGAATGCGGTTTTGACCGGGGATGCCGAACTGTCACGGCGCTGGATGCAGCGGCAATTGCCCGATATTTCCCGACAGTTGGAGCGGATTCTGGCCCGGTTGTCCGACCCCGTCGAAACGCCACAGGAAGAATGCAGAGAGGCGGCGCGGGGATGTCGCCTGCATCTGGTCACGCAGCGCATTGTATCGTCATGATCGGGCAAGCAAGGAGATTGATTGTCAGGCGCGGGGATCGCCATAGCGTTCGGCGAGTTTCGCAAGGGCGGCAATGGTGGCCTGTTCAACCGTGGTGCCAAAACCGGTCACGCGGCTGGCAAGGATGACATAGAGCGCATCAATATGAAGCTGCATCACCAGCAACTGTTTTTTGGTGGCGGTGCTGCGATCAAGAATGAAGGTTTCCAGCGATTTGGCGATCTGAGTCATCAGCGGATACTGAAACGTCCCGCCCAGTGCCTTGACCGAATAGGCAAGGTCAACACATCCTTGCAAGGCGATGGCACTTTTGCCGTTATCCTTGACGGCATCAATAACCAGTTGTCTGGTATCGGCAAGGTCCGATCCGATCTGGCGGACAAAGTTATCGGTGCTGCGCTGAACAACCTGTTCCAGTTCCATCAACTGTTCTGGCGACAGGTTGATATCCATGCCTTTGGCATAGTTAACCGTCCGGCGTTTCAGCTCGGTCTGGGCCGGTATAATCTGGACATTCTTTTTTTTCTTGTCGGTCATTGACGGCGTTCTTGTCCCGGCAGTCTGCGATCTTGTTTGTTTCAGGCGTCGCGACGATCAGGTCCGTCAAAGGAAACCTGGCGACGGCGGCGGTCCGGCCCGAAATAGGTATCGGTGTTGATAAAGCGGCGCGGCCGCGTGATCACAGAAACCAGACGGCTGTAGAGTGCCTTGGCATTGAAGGGTTTGGCAAGAAATTCCGTAATCCCAAGGTCACGGGCCTTGGTGACATATTGTTCCTCGGAATGGGCCGTCAGCATGATGACGGGGACAAACCGGTTGGGGGAACTGATGGAATTGCGCAACGAATCAAGAAATTCAAGGCCATCCATGCCGCGCAGTCGCCATTCGGTGACGATGACGTCGATTTGCTGGCTGCGCAAAATTTGAAATGCGTCTTGCGGGTTGGGCACCCGTTGGACATGGGTCGCGCCAAGATAGGCCAGGGTATCAAAAACAACCTGGGCCGATATCTTGTCACCATCAACGACCAAAAAGCTGATTTTGCTAAAGTCGATCTTTGCGCTCATCAGGCATTCTATCCAGTGCGGGTCATCACGCCGTTGCATCTGACGTAACTAATGCCAATTTCATTATACTTTTGTTTGTGATCCGGCAAGTTCAAAGCAGGCTGCAACCCCTTCCTGAATCTGACGAATCCTGTCCAGGGAGTATTCAGGGGGCGAGTTTTGCTGCAACGCGCACATTCTGCCGCAAATAACCCGAGGTTGGAAACAGGGGTTATTTTTCCATTTCTTCGAGTGGCTTTACCCCGCCGGAGTCATTGATCAGCAAGACTTTCACACCGGATTCGCCAAACATTTCGGTCGAAATATGGATATCCTGTTGCCAGCGTTCGAGAAAATCAGGGGTCAGCTTGTCCTGATCGACGCAGACTTCGGCAATGCCAGCCTGAATGATGGCGCGTGCGCAATCGCTACAGGGGAAATGCGTGACATAGAGGGTACACCCATCCAGCGATGTGCCAGTATAGCTGGCATTGTAAATGGCGTTGCGTTCGGCATGTTCGGTATAGGCGTATTTCGCCGGGCGCTGATGGCGACTTTCGACATTGTCATCCACACCGCGTGGAAATCCGTTATAACCAACAGCACGGATTTCCTTTTTCGGGCCAATAACAACCGCGCCGACCTGGGTGCTGCGGTCTTTTGACCATCCGGCGATATGGGCGGCAAGCGCCAGAAAACGGTGGTGCCAATCGGCCATGATGCGTCCCTGTTTTCGGGTGATTTTGACGGATGGTCCCGGTGGATCGGGGCCGGAATTTTTTTCAGTCTTCTTTTAGGAATGCCGGTGATGTGAATGTCCAGCAAAAAAAACACATCCAAATCCGGACTTCACAGAAAAGTCCCTGTTCAAACCGGGCTGTATTTACTATTAAGGACAGACCCCCAGTTAAAATAATCAGGTCATTTACGTCGTGCCCCGGATCGTTCCGGTCGCGACGGAGCCTAATGGAAACTTTAAAAAGACGAGGTAAAGCGGATGCGCCGTCAACGCAAGGCGAAGATCATCGCAACTCTGGGGCCGGCAAGCTCTAGCCCGGAAATGCTGGAAAAAATCGTTCGGACGGGTGTCGATGTCTTCCGTTTGAATTTTTCGCATGGCGAACATTCAGAACATCAGGCGCGGTTTGAAACAATCCGCGAAGTTGAGGCAAAACTGGGCCGCCCGATTGGCGTTCTGATGGATTTGCAAGGCCCGAAAATTCGTGTCGGCACCTTTGCCGTTGAACAGATTATGCTTGAGGCGGGCGACAAGTTCCGCTTTGACATGGACAAGACGCCGGGCGACCAGAACCGGGTTTGTCTGCCGCATCCCGAAATTTTCAAGGCATTGGAAGTCGGTGCGAATTTGCTGCTGGATGATGGCAAGGTGCGGATGCGCGTTGAAAAATGCGACGCCGAATCCGCCGATTGTGTTGTCATTGCCGGGGGTCCCTTGTCCAACCGCAAGGGTGTTAACGTGCCCGATGTGATGTTGCCGATGTCCCCCCTGACTGACAAGGACCGTGTCGATCTGGCCTATGGTCTTGAGATGGGGGTGGATTTTGTGGCCCTGTCTTTCGTGCAGCGCCCCGAAGACGTGGCCGAAGCCCGCAAGATTATCAATGGCCGTGCGGCGATCATCAGCAAGCTGGAAAAGCCCAAGGCCATCGAACATCTTGATGAAATCATTGCCCTGTCGGACGCCATTATGGTGGCGCGTGGCGATCTGGGGGTTGAATGCCCGCCCGAAGATGTGCCGATCCTGCAAAAACGTATCATTGCTGCCTGTCGTGTTGCCGGGAAACCGGTGATCGTGGCGACCCAGATGCTTGACTCGATGGTAACAAACCCGGCGCCGACCCGTGCGGAGGCATCCGACGTTGCGACCGCCATTTATGACGGTGCCGATGCGGTGATGTTGTCAGCCGAAAGTGCGGTTGGCAAATATCCGCTGGAAACAGTCGGGATCATGGATCGCATCATGGTGCGGGTCGAGCGGGATGAATTGTATGCCCGCCTGCGCGAGGCGTCCCGACCTGATCCGGAACATACCGCCCCGGACGCCATCAGTGCCGCAGCCCGTCAAACGGCCGGGACGATCGGATCCAAGGCGATTGTCACCTATACGACATCGGGTTCAACCGCCTATCGGGCGGCACGTGAACGCCCCGAAGTTGCCATTCTGGGCCTGACCCCGAAAATCCAGACGGCGCGGCGCATGGCATTGTGCTGGGGCTTGCATCCGGTCTTTACCCGCGATGCCACCAATTTTGCCGAAATGGTGGGGATTGCCTGCGATGTGGCGAAACGCGAAGAATTTGCAGCGCCCGGTGATTCGATCGTGATTACCGCCGGAGTGCCGTTTGGAACGCCGGGGGCGACCAATATCCTGCGGATTGCGTGGCTGTCGGGTAAAAACTGATATCCCGGATTGTGCGGATTTACAGACAGGCTGCCATATTTGGCAGCCTGTTTTGTTTGGGGTGGAATGTCTGAAAAATATCAATAATTTACAAAAATCCCTTAAGGGGTGCGTTAATCGTTTTTTGATTATTTCCAGCCCATAGTAAGGGTCATGAAGGCAGGATGTGTCACAAATTCAATTTTAGTGTGATGTCTCTGGTTTCAAAAGGAATTCTGGGCTTTGATGGTTGTCGGTGTTATGGGGCCTTGTTATAAGGATGACACCGAAGAAGCTTTTTACAGGGACGCGGGGAAGTGCGGGGATAATGCTGGCCTGGATGTTCAATCGTCATAAATCCAAGGATACAGCCGCGTCAGACAATGGCGCGTCCGGGAAATTGCGCGAACTTGCCGATATTGTCCGGACTGTTGCTCCCGATGAATTTGCCGCAGGGTCGCGTACCGAACCCCGTGCCAGCCGAATTCCACGTCATAGCAATTCTGCCGATGGACAGGCCTGTTTTGGTGCGCTGGATCAAGCGAGCGCCATCGCAGCCGAGTTGGATGATCCTGATCTGTATTCCGCACGCCCGCAAGAAGATGACAGCGAAGCGCGCATGGATGTTGCCCGGCGGTTGCGCCGCCATCTTGCCAGTCTCAGCCCGTCTGAACGCCTTGATATGGTCGATGAATTTGTTGCGGCAATTGCCCGGATGTCGGATTGTTATCGTCCGCAGGTCGCCGCCCTGATCGAACAGGAACTGGACCATACGCCTTATCTGACCCGGCAGGCCGCCTTGAAACTGGCCCGGGAAATTTCAGCGATTGGTCGGGTGCAGGTCATTGATTATGTCGAAATGCTGAGCGATGCCGATTTTCTGGATATTTTGCGCGGGCGGGGTGAGTTTGTTATTACCGCTGCTGTGCGGGCCGAGTCTGAAAAACGGGCCGCTGCCGAGGCGCGACTGTCGCGGGACCGGGCCGAAAAGGGCGGGTTGCTGACCCGGTTTTTGTCCGGGGATGATGGCCCTAAAAATGTGGTGGCACTGACTCCGCATCTGGACCGGGTACAGGCTTCGGATTCTGCATCCGGTGATAATCATGTTTTGTCGGGGCGGGAAAAAATTTCGCGGCAGGCACAACGCCGCATTGCGCATTTTATTGCCGCATCATTGTTTGACACCCTGGTCGAGGAACGCCGTTTGCGTGCCGAAGTCGCGCGCGCCTTGCGTCAGGCTGTACGTCAGCGCATCGAAAAAACCCGTTTTGAAAACCGGATGCCGGTCGAGGCCGTTCAGACGATTTTTCTGGATGAACAACCGGAAGATGCCGAACAGGTGACACACGCCTCGGCTTCGCAACCGATGACCATTGATCAGGTGGTGCTGGATGCCCTGTCGCGTGATGAAGATGCGATGGTGGTGCAGGCATTGGCGCATTATGCGCAATTGCCACAAGCGGTTGTGTCCAAAATCATTGATTCCGGCAGTGCGCGTGCGATTACCGCATTGGCATGGCGTGCGGGCATGACGGCCCCGTCTGCGGTGGTGCTACAAATCAGTTCCGGTGTGCCCGAAGACAATCTGGAACGTCCGGTGGCCGGGGGGCGCTATAACATGGCGTCGGCCGATATGGACTGGTACATCGATTTTTTTAACGAACTGCAACCGGCCGGTCCGCGCAAAAGATCGAATGTAACGACGTCTTCTGAAACTGTTCCGGGCCGTTCTGGCCGCAAAACCGACACGCGACGCCATGATCCTGATGGAGCCTGAGGCAAAAATGCACAAGGATCTGGGGATTTCCTATGACGGGCTGAAATATGCCTTGTCGATCAAGGACAGCTACCGGACCCGCGAACCTCTGACCGTGACGGGGGCCGGGGCGCAGAAACGCCTTTTGATGCCCGAACATTTGCTGAGCCGCGATCTTGCTTTGATGCAATATGATGATCCGCTTGCGTTGGCGGTGATTGCAACCCGCGATCCCGAAAGTCCGATGGCGCTGGCCGCAGCCACCCGGATGTGCCCACATGCCAAAACCCGTGAATTGATTACCGGCATTTTCGAGGTAGTGGGCGAGGCGACCAAGCATGAACTGGTGGCCGATTGCGTCAAATTATTGACCCGGAATGCCTTTTCGCCCGAATCCCTGCATGTGGTGCGCAACCGTGCCGCCAATCATGTGGTGGAAATTCGCGAATTTTACCGTCGGGCAATGACCGAAAATCTGCGGGCCTTGCTGGATGGTAAAAAAGAAGCCCGTGATTTTATCGATGAATTCATCGAGCTTGCCTCCAGCGGAAATTTGCGTCTGGAAATTTATAAACGTCTTGTTGTGCGGCTGATCCGGTCGGATGCGGTGCGGCCCAGTGTGAAATTCATGCTGCTGGAACGGCTCGACTGTTTTCCGCAGATGGTCAAATTGCAGATCATCACCGAGGTCAATGCCGCCCCCGATACCCCGGAATACCAAACCCTTAAACAGGAATTGCGCTGGATATATCAGGCCAAGACCCGCGAGGAAAAACGCCACAAGGTGACACAAAAACCATGGCTTAATCCGGTGAAAATCGATTTTGGCACGGCGGCGGGGATTCGCATCAAAAAGGATTCGGGCGAAGTCCCTTATCCCGGACATATCGCATCGCCGTCAATTCCACGCGCGATGGCGAGTGGTGGCTTTGGCAGCCGCGATATCGCATCCTGGCTGAACTGATGATCTACATCGCCCTTAATATCGGTGGGCTGGTGGTTTCACCGGTACTGATCGCAATCTGTTTTTCCAGATAAACTGTGCAAATCACCCGCAGCAATGATGCGAAATTCGGGATATTGCCGCGCTGAACAATGACTTCGTCATGCAGGGCACCCAAAAATTGCGGGGTTGAAAATCCTTCGCCTGCCGCGATGTCATCGAGAATTTGCCAAAACCGTCTTTCAAGGCGCAGGCTGGTCACTACCCCGTTAATCCGCACGGACCGGCTGATATTTTCATACAGTTCGGGGCAGGTGCCGGAATAGATCTGACACATCGGATGTCTCCCTGTTGGGCCATCGCCCGGTGGGGCGATGGCGGATTACAGGTTATGGTCGTTAAAATCAGGATCGAAAGCAACCGCTGATTAAAGGCGGATTTCGGTGCCCAGTGCGAGCAGGAATGCTGCCAGCCATTTGGGGTGGGCAGGCCATGCCGGGGCAGTGATCATATTGCCATCAGCACAGGCATCATCAACTGCAATATCGGCATAGGTCCCACCGGCAAGGCGGACTTCGGGTGCGCAGGCCGGATAGGCCGATATTTTCCGATCCCGGATGACATCGGCGGCAGCCAGAATTTGCGCACCGTGACAGACGGCGGCAATCGGTTTGTTGGCCTTGGCAAAATCGCGTACCAGTGCGATGACATCTTCGTTCAGGCGTAAATATTCAGGTGCCCGTCCGCCGGGGATCAGCAGGGCATCGTAATTTTCTGCCCGTGCCTTGGCAAAATCGGCATTCAGCGCAAAATTATGCCCGCGCTTTTCACTATAGGTCTGATCGCCTTCAAAATCGTGGATGGCGGTTTTGATACTGTCGCCTGCTTTTTTATCGGGGCAGACGGCATCAACATGATGACCGACCGCAAGCAAGGTCTGGAACGGCACCATGATTTCGTAATCTTCGCCAAAATCGCCGACAAGCATCAGAATTTTCTTTGCAGCCATTATATCCTCCCTGACTGGTGTGTTTGCCCGCCGATTATACGCCTTGCAAGCGATGCGTGGGTAACAGCGGGATACTACTGGCCAATCATGGGTATCAATGGCCCGTGGCGCAAAAAAGGCGACCCCGGTTTGAGGTCGCCTTCTATATTAAGGTGCAGATCCGAAAAATCAGGCCTTGGGGGTGGGGGCCGTTTTGCCGATCGTTGCCTTGCGCGGGGCGGCTTTGGGTTTTGCTGCCGGTTTTACAGGCGGTTTGGCGGGCGAGGACGAAGGCGGCGTGACCGCGGCAAGGTCTTCGCCCTTGATGTGCAAATCGCGTTGCGGAAACGGGATCGAGAAACCGGCTGCTTCAAGATCGGTTTTGGATTTCCGCGTCAGTTCAAACAGGGTGGGCCAGTAATCGGATGTATTGACCCAGGCGCGCGCCGTCAGATCGACCGAACTGTCGCCCAGATTGGCAACAAAACTCATCGGGGCCGGGTCGGCATGGGTACGGGGATCGTCCGCCAGCAACTTTTGCAAGAAGACCAGCGCCTTCTCGACATCATCGTCATAGGAGATGCCAACCTTGATATCCACGCGCCGAGTCGCATTGCGGGAATAGTTTTTTATGGCGCTATTCCAGATTTGCGAATTGGGAACAGACAGATAAATACCGTCCGCTGTTTTCAGCTGGGTAGTAAATAAACTGATTTCAGTCACGGTGCCGGAAACAGAGCCTGCTTCGATGAATTCATCAATCTTGAGTGGGCGCAACATCAGGATCATCACCCCGGCAGCAATATTCGACAGGGTTCCCTGCAAGGCAAGGCCAATGGCAAGGCCCGCCGCACCGAGTACTGCGATGATGCTGGCGGTCTGGACACCAAAATTGGACAGCACCGCAATCAGGACAAAGATCAGGATCAGGTATTGAACAATGCTGGCGGCGAGGGGTTTGAGGGTATTATCGACAAACCGCACACTTTTGAGGCTGTGGCGCACGAGAGAGGCGGCTTTTCCTGCCAGCCACCAGCCAACAACAAGGATGATCAGCGCCCCGAGTATGTCCATACCCATACCCAGAGCAAATGCCTGGACTTTGTCTATAAATGCGGATGTTTCTGCCCCGTACATTTCTCGCCTCGCTTGCTTGTCTCAGAAAAAATTGATATGCATTGCCTGTTTTCTGGGCTGCCTGACCAAGATTTACATGCTTTGGCTCTCTTGAAAAGGCTCGCGCCCGAAACTATTTTTTATAATCTAATGGAACCTTTCGCTTTTTTGCTCGTTTTACGTCATAATGTAGACACGTTCAGTATTACTATTGAAACCCGATAAACAACCTTAACGACTGGGGCATTGGAGAGAAACATGAAGTTTCGTCCTTATATTTTAGGTGCAGTTGGCAGCATGGCGTTGCTTTCGGCATGTAGCAGTGTTGATAATTCCGGAACCGCTGTCATGTATGGCGGCAATCCGTTCACTTATGGTAACAGCGTCAACAGCGCCATTACATCGACCGAACCCCAAACCCAGTTTGGCAAGGCGTTGAAGGCAGAATACATTGCCTATGCGCGTCGCGAAGCTGACGAATGGTATGACTTCTTTGACGCCGATTTCTTTGCCCGCAAGGCAGGCAGTGTCGTCGATAATGAAACCATTCTTCCGGAAGATCCGGCCAACTGGCGTTTCGATGCCGAGGAAATCGCCCAGAAGCGCGCCGTTCGTGATGAACTGATCGGCTTGCTGGATGGCGGTGCCCGTGAAGCAAAACCTGATGTTGCCGCCGTTGCGCAGGCACGTTTTGATTGCTGGATCGAAGAAAGCGAAGAAGGTTGGCAGCTTGATCTGATCAGCCAGTGCTGGAAAGATTACGAAGCCGCCATCGCGGAATTGAAAAAGCAGGAAGAAGCACCGATGGCGCAGCAGCCGGTTGCTGCCGCACCGCGCCTTTTCACCATCTTCTTTGATTTTGACAGCACCGAAATTACCCCGGTTGCCCAGCGTGTTCTTGACGCTGCTGCGGAACAGTGGACCACCAGCCCGAGCGACGTCTCGGTCGTTGGTCACACCGACGCATCGGGTTCGTCCAGCTACAATCTTGGCCTGTCGGATCGCCGCGCCAAGGCGGCCCTGTCCGAACTTAGCAGCCGTGGCGTTGCTGGTGATCGTGTTGCCACCGAAGCCGTGGGCGAAAGCAACTTGCTGATCCCGACTCCGGATGGTGTGCGTGAACCGCGTAACCGTCGTGTAACCATCTCGATCGATTGATCGCAGGTCGTTTACCAAATCTTTGGCAACGGGATGGCATAATGCCATCCCGTTGTTTTTTTTGGATAGTGCTTTTTTCTTGCGATGAATAATGCGACGGGATGTTGAATTTGGTGGTAAAAACCTTACATTCACGTCTAATTGATCGAAACCGAATATGGGAGTGCCGGGGGACATGAGAAACATGCTGTCTTTGCGCAAACTGAAAACACAGTGCGCATTGCTGACGCTGGTTGTCGTCGGAGCCTATGCCTCTTCTGTTCTGGCGGCTGATCCGACACCACCTGTTCCTTTTGAATCCTTGTTTGCGACCGAACGTGGGGATGCCAAGCTTTTGCGTTTTAATGCGTTTTCCGGTGACATTCCTGGAAAGCGGATCAAAGCGCTGCTGCAATCGGGCCCGGTGATCGGGGATCGTGTTTTGCTGGCCGAAGATGTCGCTGTTTATTTCCCCGATGGCTATATCGTGCAGTCGCAGGCCAATCTGCAAAAATATATTCCCAAACACGGTTTAGCCTCCGAACATGTGGATGAACGGGATGACCTTCTGGAAAATCCGCGTTACCGGCTGGTGGAACAATTTGGCCGGTTCCTTGGGCCGGAATGCGCCCGTGTTGAATATGCCAACGGTTTTGCCGCGCTCCGCATCAAATCCGACGGGGTTGTGTCATTGATCACGGAAACGCCGGGCATTTTTGACCCGTTGATCGACGAAAAAACCGTCACCTATAACGTTACCAGCGCCGTTCAGCCCGATTTTATCGGCAATCGCGGCCTGGTGCCGGAATTGATGCAGAAATGTGGGCGTGGTTGATCCTGCGTCCCTTTTTGTGACCGATGCCAAAGGCGCCACATTCATCGTGGCGCCTTTTTTCATGGCGGATCATTCGGGCCGGTTACACTGACGGATGTTTCCAGCCAGTACCGAACAGGCGGGGAATTTCAATCGCCGGGCAGCGATCCATAACCACATCAAGGCCAGCCTTGATGGCGCGGGCGGCACCGTCTTCGTTAATCACATCCAGTTGCAACCACACGGCCCCGGCCTTGATGGCAATGGCCTCGTCAATAACACCTCCGGCATCGTCGCTGTTGCGAAACACATCGACCAGATCGATTTTTTCCGGGATATCGGCAAGGCTGGCATAAACGATTTGCCCGTGGATTTCCTGTCCCGCCAAACCGGGATTGACCGGAATAACGTGATATCCAGACCCCAGCAAAAATTTCATTACCCGGTTGGAAGGGCGGTCCGGCTTGGGACTGGCCCCGACAAGGGCAATGGTGCGGGTGCGGTTCAAGATGGCGCGAATGCCATCTGCATCGGGGTTGGTGAAACCGTCCATGATGGGGTCCTTATGTGGTGGGATGGCGATGTTCACGCGGTTTCTCGCGAAAAGTTGAGATGGAATTCAGGTGACGTGCCCGCCTTTTCCCGGTTGAGTAGGCAGAATATCGTAAAAACGACATAAGGCAATTGACGCATGTTCCCCTGGTGTGACCCATCCGGCCGTTTTTCGGTTTTCAAATTTTTGGTCTTTGCCGGTTTATTGGTGCCCGGTGCCTTTATTTTCTGGCGCGTGATGACGGCGGATGGCGGGGTGGAGCCGATCAAAACCGCGATCCTGGACAGTGGTGACTGGACGATCCGGTTTTTGTTGCTGTCCTTATTGATCACGCCGTTGCGCCGGGTGACGCGATGGGGGCAGGTGATGCTGGTGCGGCGTATGGTCGGGCTGGCGGCGATGGGATATGGATTGTGCCATCTGATGTTATATGCGGCGACGCAATCCTGGGATATCGCCCGGATCGCCAGCGAGATTGTTTTGCGCATTTATCTGACCATTGGCTTTGTTGCGTTGTTTGGCCTTGTCGTGCTGGGTGTGACATCGACCCGGGGAATGATGCGCCGCATGGGTAAAAACTGGGGCAGGTTGCACCGGGCAAGTTATGGCATTGCGGTGCTGGGTATTTTGCATTTTTTCATGCAATCCAAGATCGATGTCAGCGAAGCGACCTTGATGGCGGGCTTGTTTGTTGCCCTGATGGCCTGTCGCCTTGTTGTTCATTTGGGCGGATCATTGCGCAGGCCGTTGGTGATGGCAGGGATTGCACTTTCTGCCGGTCTGATCACGGTGGGGATTGAATATGCGTGGTACGGGCTGGCCACCGGAATTCCGCCTGAAATTGTGGTGGCGGCCAATCTGGATTTTATCTGGCCGCTGCGCCCGGCATGGCTGGTGTTTTTCGCCGGTCTGGCGATGGTGGCAATCGCCTTGTGGAAGGCGATGCAGGACCGTGGCGGCATGATGACCGCCACGTCAGGATGGATCAAAATGATCAGGCTGCGGCGCTGGCGCGCCGTGTGAGGGCGGTCAGAAGGCCTGCGGCAATCAAGACACTGCCGCCCGCCCGGTTGATGCGTTGCATGGCGCGGGGGTGGCGGAATTTTTCACGCAAGGTTCCGGCCAGAATGGCCCACATGGCGGTATTGACCGCCGCCAGTGTGACAAAGGTTGCGATCATGATGCCAAATTGCGGCATCAGCGGGCTGTTGGCGACGACAAATTGCGGGACAAAGGCGATGAAAAACACAATGCCCTTGGGGTTTAAAGCCGTCACGATATAGGACTGCAAAAACATCCGGCTGGGCCGGTTGCGTTTGGCATCACGGGAATCGTGCAGGGCTTCGGGTTTGTCGCGCCACATTTTCACACCCAGCCAGACCAGATAAACCGCCCCGCATAGTTTCAGCACGGTAAAGGCGGTCGCCGATGCGGCCAGAAGTGCCCCGGCACCCAGCAAGGAAACCGTCATTGCCGTCAGATCGCCCAGCGCCACACCAGGCACGGTCGCCCATGCGGTTTGTCGGCCCTTGCCAAGCGCATAGCTGACGACCAGCATCACGGTCGGCCCCGGAATGGCAAGAACAACGGCACAGGCGACAACAAAGGCAAGCCAGATTTCCAGCGTCATTTCGACGATCCTTTCATATGGAGATGGTCCTGACGCAAGCAGATTGCCGTATTTTACCGGCGGTGACAAAGGGTTTGTCATGCCCGGTTTCCCGGTTTTCCTGTAAGTTCATGTGACAGGTATTTGGCCTGTTTTCAGGAAAATCACAGTGTTGGCTTTACCCGCGATCCATTTGGCGATATTTCTTGCCAATGATATTTACAAGATAACAAGCGCAAAAGGTCGTGGGCATGACGGGGTTGCAGCTTAATATCCAGAAGCGTGAAAAACTGGCAGATCAGCTTTATGGGCAGATTCTGGAACAGATTGTGTCGGGCAATCTGGCCGAAGGGGCAAAGTTGCCATCGGAAAACGAGATTTGCACATCATTCGGGGTATCGCGGCCTGTGGTACGCGAAGCCTTGCGCAAACTGCAAACCGATGGCCTGGTCTATGCCCGGCAGGGGGTCGGGTCATTTGTCAAAAAACGCCCGCCACAAGGATTGATTGAATTTGCCCAATCCGCAGATGTTGCCGGATTGCTGCGCTGTTTCGAGGCGCGTATCGCGATTGAAGGTACAACCGCGCGTCTGGCGGCGGAGCGCGCCGGAACCCGCCATCACCGGGAAATCGAACAGGCGTTAAAAACCCTGTCGCGCGGCCTGAGCAGCGGTGTGATCGCCAACGAGGCCGATTTTGATTTTCATGTCGCGATTGCGCGGGCCAGCGGCAATGACATCTTTGTTTCGATGCTTAATTCCCTGCATGGCGTCATCGCGGGATCGATGAATGTCGCGCTTAGCATCACCCGCACCGGATCCAAGGACCGCATTCGCAAGGTGGCCGAAGAACATCAGCAGATTTACGACGCCATTCTAAGCCGCGATGGTGTGTCGGCGGAAATTTTGATGCGATATCATTTGATGCAGGCACGGCAGCGCGTCACCGATCACGCCCGCGACATGTAATGCGATGCACCTGTCATTGACAAGTGCCGGGGCAACAGGCATTAAGTCATCATATGAATTTTTACAACAGACAGGGTTCCGTCATGTCGCCGATTTCCGCAAATACGCCTGAAATCAACATTCTGGTACAGGCGCGTTTTGAACTGGGCGAATGCCCGAACTGGGATGCTGCCAATAACCGTTTGTTGTGGGCCGATATTCTGGGTCGCAAAATTCATGCGGTGTCCTTGTCCGACGGGATGCGGCAAAGCTGGCAATTTGACAGCGAGGTTGGCTGTTTTGGTCTGACGGATCGTGGGCGGTTTGTCATTGCCCTGCGCAAGGATGTGATTCTGTTTGATCCGATCAGTGGGGCACAGGAAAAAATCGCCGAAATTGATGCCGGTAATGATATGAGCCGGACCAATGATGGCAAAATCGGCCCGGATGGCGCATTCTGGATCGGCACGATGGATCAGAATGTTGAGAAAAAGCCGGTGGCGTCAGTATATCGCGTGACCGGAGATGGCACGGTGGAGCACAAGATCGGCGGGGTAAAAATCTCCAACGGGCTGGCTTGGGGGCCGGATGGCAAGGTGATGTTCCATTCGGATTCGCGCGGGCCGTGGGTCAATCGTTGGGATTTTGATGCTGCGACCGGCGCTATTTCCAACTGTACCCGTTTTCTTGATCTTGACGATACGCTGGGCCGACCCGACGGGGCGGCGGCCGATATGGAAGGCTGTTACTGGAGTGCCGGGGTATCGGCAGGCAATCTGAACCGCTTTGCGCCGGATGGCACCCTGTTGCAATCCATTGCCTTGCCTGTGCCCAGCCCGACCATGCCCTGTTTTGGCGGACCGGATATGAAAACAATTTTTGTGACCAGCCTGACAGAAAATTACAGTGCCGAAAAACTTGATGCCTTTCCGCTGGCCGGATCGGTGTTGAGTTTGCGGGTAGATGTTCCCGGTGTGCCGGTTCATAAATTCCGCGAAGCCTGAGCATCATCGAAAAAGACCGGCACCCGCAAAAGGTGCCGGTTTTTTGATGTGATGGATGGGGCAGGTTATTCTGGGCGGAGGGTAAAACGCACGGTGCCCAACCCGTCAAAGCGGGCCTCCATCACCCCGGAGGCAGCAAGGGTCGGCGTGGCGCAGGCACCGGTGGTGATGACATCGCCGGGTTTCAGATATTCGCCACGCTTTGCCAGAAATCCGACAAGATATACCAACCCTGCCAGAGGATCGGGCCATTGGCCCGGATCGTCATTGCGGGCCAGCAAGGTGTCATTGCACCATGTTTCAACCAGACCGCCGGTAAAATCCCCCTTGCGCCAGCCGGTAATTTCATCGCCGACCACCAGATAGCCGGTGGCGTTCAAATCCGCTAATGTGACCATCGGTGATGGTTTTTCGACAAAACGGCGATCTGCGATTTCAATGGCAAGACGCGCACTGGCGACATATTGGCCGATGGTGGCGATACTGACATCGGCGGGCGGGGTTGCCCCGATGATCAGAACAATTTCAGCCTCGATATTGGGGAAATGAAACCGGCTGGCGGGCATTTCGCCGCCGTTCTCGACAACATGCCCGGCCAGAATCGGCCCAATCAGCGGTCCGTCAATGCCCAGTTTTGCCTGGGCGGCAGGTGTGGCAACCGCCAGTTTCCAGCCTTCGATTTTTTTGCCGGTCCGGATCAGGGTTTCTTTTTGAATGGTGTAAGATTCTTCAAAGCTTTGCGGGGTGGCGCTGTCGGGCAGGGAGGTCAGAAGCCGGTGGTTTGTAAAGGCATTGGCAAGCTGGGTGGCGGCGGTTGTGATATCGGACATCTGATCGGCCTGCTTCCTGAAAAAAGGGTTTCTGCCGGTCACGCTACAGCCTGTTTTTTAAAAAGTCATCATATCAATAAACGACTCCTGGTCCGGGGAGCCTGTGAGCAGGGCATCAGGGATATAAAATTTCCCTGATGCGGCATTGGAAAGCAAGTATTCCTTTGATTTTAAAAGAGTCTTATGTCGAGTTTGAAAATACCAATAATATGATTGACCAATTGATATGATGAATTTATAAAATTCCCTACATTACTTTCCGGCTTCGCAAATTGAGGGATATTCCATGCATTATCAGGACCTGAAGACAGCCATTGGCGCAGGTTTGCTGTCGTTTCCGGTCACGCCGTTTACGGGCGACGGTCGGCTTGACCTTGATACTTATCGCACCCATGTCGCATGGCTGGCGCAATATCCGGCAACCGCATTATTTGCCGCAGGCGGGACCGGTGAATTTTTTTCGCTGACCCAGGGTGAAGTTGTTGAAACGGTGCGGGCAGCCAAGGATGTTGCCGGGAAAACCCCGATCATTGCCGGGTGTGGTTATGGCACCGAAATGGCGGTTGAGCTGGCACAGGCATGCCAGAAAGCCGGGGCGGATGGCCTGTTGCTGTTGCCGCAATATCTGATCGGTGCCAACCAGCAGGGCCTGTATGAACGGGTCAAGCGCGTCTGCCAGTCGGTTGATATCGGCGTTATTGTCTATAACCGCGACAATTCGATCCTGCTGGCCGATACACTTGCACGGTTGTGTGATGAATGCCCCAATCTGGTCGGTTTCAAGGACGGTCATGGCGACATCGAACTTGTCACCCGTGTTTGCACGGTGATGGGCGACCGGCTGAGCTATATCGGTGGCATGCCGACGGCCGAAGTTTTTGCCAAGGCTTATATGGCGGCCGGTGTGACCACCTATTCCTCGGCGATCTTTAACTTTTTGCCGAAGCAGGCACTGGAATTTTACGACGCCCTGCGGGCCGGTGACAATGCGACGATGGACCGTATTCTGGTGGAATTTTTCTATCCCTATCTGGCCATTCGTGACCGTGGCACGGGCTATGCCGTATCCATTGTGAAGGCTGGAATGCGGGTGATCGGGCGCGATACCGGCCCGGTCCGGTCGCCTTTGACCGATCTGAGCGACGAAGAACATAAAATGTTGGCCGATGTCATTCGCAAGGCCTTTGGGGCCGCTGCACTTGCCGCTGCCGCATGATTGAAGACCACCCGGCAGGCGCGTGCTTGCCGGGTGCCGTTTCCTTTGGAGCCAAAATAAAAATCAGGCCCGCAAATTTGTTTCGGAAAACGTAAAACGCCGTCTTGTAATTACAAGTTACAAGTCGTAAGGTTTTCTGACAACAAGAGCCCCCGCAAGGGGAAGGTTAAAAAACCACAACACGTCACGGGAGGACTACCCAATGAATTCCTATTTCAAAACCACAACCTTGACATTGGCCGCAGCGGCCCTGTCCGTTTCCATCGCCGCCGGGGCTCAGGCCCGCGAATGGCGCGGCTGGAACATCCACCCGCCGGGATATTCGGTTTCCGAAGGCATGGAAGAATTTGCCCGTCTGATCAATGAAAAATCCGGCGGCAGCCTTGAAAGCAAGGTTTACCACAACGCGGTTCTGGGTGATCAGCCCGATGCGATCCAGCAGGTCCGCCTTGGCGGTCTGGACTGGGCGGTTTTCAATATGGGGCCGATGGGCGAAGTGTCGCCATCTGCCAATATTGTGTCGCTGCCCTTTATCTTCAAAAGCGTTGATGCCATGCACGGCATCATGGATGGCCCGGTTGGCGAACGCATTTCAGAAGGTCTGGTCGAAGCCGGTCTTCAGCCGCTGGGCTGGTTTGATTCGGGTGCGCGGTCTTTCTACAATACCCAAAAACCGATCAATACACCCGACGATGTTAAAGGCATGAAATTCCGTGTCATGAGCAACGACCTTTATGTCAACATGGTTGCGGCCCTTGGCGGGAATGCCACCCCGCTTCCCTATGGCGAAGTGTTCCAGTCGTTGAAACTGGGGGTGATCGACGGGGCGGAAAACAATTATCCGTCCTATGATTCGTCCGGCCATTTTGAAGCCGCGAAATACTATTCGGTGACCGAACATCTGATCTTGCCGGAATGCCTGTGCATGAACAAGGCGCTCTATGACAACCTGAGCGACGATGAAAAGAAAATCGTTCACGAAGCCGCCGAAGCTTCGGTAACCCTGCAACGCAAATTGTGGGCCGAAGGCGATGAAAAAAGCAAAGCCAAGGTTCTTGCCGCTGGCATCGAAATTAATGAAATCGCGGACAAAACTGCGTTTCAGGATGCGATGAAACCGGTTTATGAGCAGTTCCTTGCGGCCAATCCGGATCTTGCCGATCTGGTGCAGGCCACGCTGGACGCCCAGAAATAATCCGGGCACAGTCAAGGGGCGGCGGGGTTCTCGCCGCCCTTCTTTACATTTGTTGTTTTGAATTTTTCCGGGCGGTACGGAATGCTGACGCAAATCACCCGATTGCTGGATCGTCTCGGCGCGGTTCTGGCCAAAATTCTGATTCTGATCGGCGGTATCGCGCTGGTTCTGCTTATTCCCATTTTCGGCTGGATGGTATTTGGCCGCTATGTCCTGAATGCGACCCCGACCTGGGTGGATCAGGCCTCGCTGGTGCTGATTGTTCTGATTACCTTTCCGGTCGCGGCCGCCGGTTTTCGCGATAACAGCCATCTTGCCGTCAGTTATATCCGGGATTCCTGCCCGCCGCGTATTGCGGCTGTGCTTGCTGTCATCAGTTATATCGCGATGACGGTATTTGGCTATTACATGTTGCAAGACGGTATGAAACTGGTGGCGTTTAACTGGGCTAAAACCATGCCGATCATTCGCATTTCCGATGGCTGGCGTTCTGTCCCGATGGCAGTTTGTGGGGCCGCCATTTGTTTTTACAGCGTCGTGCATATTCTGAAAATCATCACTGGTTGGAAACAAATTGCGCAAAGCCGCTATTACAGTGACGACATGTTTGACGAGAGGTCCGAATAAATGGGCATGACTATTCTGCTGGGCCTGTTTGCCATCGGTATTCTGATCGGCATGCCTGTTGCGATTTCCCTTGGCGTTGCCGCCCTTGCGGCCTTTTTTTACGAGGGTTTGCCGACCCTGATTGCATTTCAGCGCATCGGGTCTGGCGTCAGTACCTTTTCCCTTTTAGCCATTCCGTTTTTCATTTTTGCCGGTGAACTGATGTTGCATGGCGGGATCGCCAACCGGTTGGTGCAATTTGTCACGGCCCTGATCGGCAGTCGCCGGGGCGGACTTGGCATTGTGAATGTATTTTCATCGATGCTGTTTGGCGGCATTTCCGGATCGGCGGTGGCCGATACGTCGGCGCTGGGTTCGATCCTGATTCCGGTGATGAAAAAGGAAGGATACCGCGCCGATTATGCCGTCAATGTCACCGTGACATCCTCCATTGCCGGGATTGTCATTCCGCCCAGTCACAATATGATTCTGTATGCCGTTGCGGCAGGCGGCGGGATTTCGATTTCGCAACTGTTCATGGCCGGGATGGTGCCGGGCATCATCATGTGTCTGTTTTTGATGATTGCGGCCTGGGCGGTTGCGGTCCGGCATGGCTATCCGTCGGTGCCCTTTCCGGGCTGGCGGGTTGTTGGCATTACGGCACTTGGCGCGATTCCGGGATTTTTTACTGCTGTCATCATTGTTGGTGGCGTTCTGAGCGGCATGTTCACTGTGACGGAATCCGGTGCCATTGGTGTGATTTATGCGTTGGTGATCACGACGCTTGTCTATCGTGAACTCAGTTGGGCCGGGTTTGTTGCTGCGGTCAAACAGGCCAGCAAGACCACGGCGCTGGTGATGATCCTTGTTGGCTGTGCCAGTGCTTATGGCTATATGCTGGCGTTTTATCAGGTGCCCGATGCGCTGGCGTCTTTCATCACCATGATCACCGACAATCCGTTGATGGTGTTTCTGCTGATCAACATCATGTTGCTGATTGCCGGTATGATCATGGATATGGCGGCCCTGATCCTGATCTGTACGCCGATATTTTTGCCGCTGGCGGTCAGTTTTGGCATGGACCCGGTGCAGTTCGGCATTGTTCTGATGATGAATTTGGGGCTGGGCCTGTGTACGCCGCCGGTGGGGTCGTGTCTGTTTGTCGGCTGTGCAATTGGCGGCATCAAAATTGAACAGGCCGTGCGGACCATCTGGCCATTTTATCTGGCTATTCTGGTCGCGCTGGCGCTGACCACCTATGTTCCGGCGGTTTCGTTGATGTTGCCGGATATTCTTTTCGGATCGTGATGTCATCCGTTTGATACAAAAAACAGGAAATTCTTATGAAACGACTTCTTATCACCGGGGCTGCCGGTAATCTGGGCAAAATCCTGCGCGAGGGATTAAAGGGCTATGCCGATATTTTGCGATTGTCCGATATTTCCGATATGGGGCAGGCCGGGCCGGGCGAGGAAATCGTCACATGCGATCTGTCGGATCGTGCCGCTGTGCATGAATTGACCAGGGATTGCGATGGTATTGTGCATCTGGGCGGCATTTCGGTCGAGGCGGCCTTTGACGATCTGTTACAGGCGAATTTGCTGGGCACCTATAATCTGTATGAAGGGGCCCGCAAAAACGGCGTCAAACGGGTGATGTTTGCCAGTTCCAATCATACCATCGGGTTTTATGACCGCACCACGTTGCTGGATGAAACCGTCACCCTGCGCCCCGACAGCCTTTATGGAGTTACCAAATGTTATGGCGAGGCACTGGCAAGTTATTATTACGACAAGTTCGATCTGGAAACGGTCAGTGTGCGCATTGGGTCGTGTTTCCCCGAACCGTTGAACCGCAGGATGTTGTCCACCTGGATGAGCCCGCGCGATTTTGTCTCGCTGATTCAGGCGATTTTTGATGCCACCATGACCGGCCATCTGGTGATGTATGGCGTATCGCCGAACAAAAGTGTCTGGTGGAATAACGACCATGCCGCGTTTCTGGGCTGGAACCCGCAAGACAGTTCCGAGAAATTCCGCGCCGCGGTCGAAGCCAAATTCCCGGCCGAAGACCGGCAGGACCCGGCTGTGATCTATCAGGGAGGCCCTTTTGCCGCCAACAGGCATTTTGAAGACTGAAGCATTTCCACGACTGCGAACCTGGGCCCGTCTTTTGGCGGGCCCTTTGTTTTTGGGGTGGTTCAGGGCAAAAGGCCTGCCCCTAAAAACAGGTCGCGGGCCTTGATGGTTTCGGTGCGCAGGAAATCGGAAACCAGCCGGATGCGCGGTGCATTGACAAGATCCTGATGGGTTACCAGCCAGTATTCGCGGGTCAGATGGATGTCCATCGGCAGGATCGGGATCAGATCGGCATGACGACATGCCATGTAATAGGGCAACACACATAGCCCGTAACCGGTCTGTGTCGCCTTCATCTGGGCATAAATGCTTGAACTTTGATAGGATGCCCGCAATCCCGATGAAATTTCGCCCAGATAATCAAGGCCGGGGGTAAAGATCATATCCTCGATATAGCCGATAAAGGGATGTGCCAGCATTTCCGCGCGCATCGTAATGGGGGCATGGCGCGCCAGATAGGATTGTGCGGCATAGACAAACAACCGGTAATCCGTGATTTTTTCGCAGCGATACCGACCGGCCTTGGGCATATGCAGCAGGACCGAAATATCGGCTTCACGGCGCGACAGCGACATGATCTGCTGAATGGTAACAACATCAATCGACAGATTGGGGTGGGTCTGTGCAAAAAAGGGCAGGCGATCCGCCAGAAAAAAATTCCCGAATCCTTCCAACATGCTGAGCCGTACCGCCCCGGACAGGGCCGCGGCCCCATCCGACACGGCATTATGCAATTTATTGGCCTCGCGTTCCATGTCTTCGACGGTCGATAACAGTTTTTCACCAACCGCCGTCAGGACATATCCCCGCGGATTGCGTTCAAACAATTTGGAACTCAGCGCCAGTTCCAGACGGTCGATATGCCTTGATACCGTAGCGTGACTTGTCCGCAACATGCGTGCGGCATTGGAAAGCTGGCCGCTGCGGGCGACCGCCAGAAAATATTGCAGGTCATCCCATGAAAAATTGCGCATCACACTTCTGATCATATTTGCACAAATAATGTCCAAGAATATCTATTCTTGTACGCAACTGTCAATGTTAGCGTCCACAGATGCACATTTGATGCAGATAATAAAGTCGGCATGCGGAACCCGTAATGACCGGCACCCATCAGGGAATGCTATCTGGACGACGTAAAAGCGGCACTTCAAAATAAAAAACGCCGCAGGAGGGATTGGATCATCACAACATTTTGCCCCATGCCCGTCAGGGTGTTTGGGGTCGGCATGACGACCGTCGTCGCGGATGATCGGGCCTGATGATCAGGCGATGGCAATTTCTTAAAAACCAAAAAAAACTTATCAAGGGAATATGGAAATGAAAAATCTGGCTTTCGCGTCTGCGGCCATTCTGGCGGCAGCGGCACTTCCGGCCCATGCGGCGGGTATTTCGGATGACGTTGTCAAAATTGGTATTCTGAATGACCAGTCCGGTGTCTATGCCGATTTCGGCGGCACCTGGTCCTATGAAGCCGCGCTGATGGCGGTTGAGGATTTCGGCGGCACTGTCTTGGGTAAACCGGTTGAGGTCATCACAGCGGACCATCAGAACAAACCGGACGTGGCCGCCAATATCGCCCGGCAATGGTATGACGAGGAAAATGTCGATACCATCATGGAGCTGACCACATCGTCGGTCGCCCTTGCCGTTCAAGGGATTTCCAAGGAAAAGAAAAAAATCAACATGGTCACCGGTGCCGCAACCACCGAACTGACCGGTGCCCAGTGTTCGCCCTATGGTTTCCACTGGGCCTATGACACCCATGCGCTTGCCGTCGGGACGGGTGGTGCGTTGGTGGAGCAGGGCGGGGATAGCTGGTATTTCCTGACAGCCGATTATGCCTTTGGTTATTCGCTTGAAGAACAGACATCGAAATTCCTGAAATCAAGCGGCGGTACGGTTCTGGGCGCGGTGCGTCATCCGCTGGCATCGACCGATTATTCGTCGTTCCTGCTTCAGGCGCAGGCATCGGGGGCCAAGGTTATTGGCCTTGCCAATGCCGGTCTTGATACGGCCAATTCGATCAAACAGGCGTCGGAATTTGGCATTGTTGCCGGCGGTCAGCGTCTGGCGGCCTTGCTGTTTACCCTTGCCGAAGTGCATGGTCTGGGTTCCGAAGCGGCACAGGGCCTGACCCTGACCGAAGGTTTTTACTGGAACCGCGACGATGAATCCCGCGAATTTGGCAAACGTTATTTTGAACGCACCGGTCGTATGCCCAACATGGTGCATGCCGGGACCTATTCGACGGTGACCCATTATCTGAAATCGATTGAAAAAGCAGGAACCGACGAAACCGAAGCCGTGGCAGACGCCATCCGGTCGATGCCGGTGGATGACGTGTTCGGACGTGGTGGCACGGTTGCCGCAAATGGCCGGATGATCCACGATATGTATCTGCTGGAGGCAAAGGCCCCAGCCGATGTTTCCGAACCGTGGGATTATTTCAAGGTTCTGGCAACCATCCCCGGCGATCAGGCCTATATCAAACCGTCAGAAAGCGGTTGCCCGCTGGTTTCGCAGTAAACCCATGACGATTGCCGGAGCTTTGCAACAACCCGGTAATCCCCAGGACGCAACGGGGGCACAGGTGGTTCTTTCCGCCCGTGACCTCCGTCGCGACTTTGGCGGCTTTACTGCGGTCAATAACGTCAATCTTGATGTTCACCACGCCAAGGTGCATGCGCTGATCGGTCCGAATGGCGCAGGCAAAACCACTGTTTTCAATCTTTTGACCAAATTCTTGCAGCCGACCAGTGGCAAGATCACCCTGATGGGGCACGACATCACCAAAACCGCCCCGGCCAAAGTGGCGCGGATGGGGTTGGTGCGGTCGTTTCAGATTTCGGCGGTCTTCCCCCATCTGACCGTGCTGGAAAATGTGCGTGTTGCCTTGCAACGTCCAAGCGGCCTGTCGGTGCAGTTCTGGCGTCCGATGAGCGCGCTGGACATCCTTAATGACCGGGCGATGGAACTGTTGACCTCGGTCGGGCTGGAAAAGGAGCACAATACCCACGCCGCCGATCTTTCCTATGGCCGCAAACGGGTTCTGGAAATCGCCACCACCCTGTCGCTGGACCCCACGGTTTTGCTGCTGGATGAACCGATGGCGGGGATGGGGCAGGAAGATGTGGGCATGGTGGCCGACATCATCCGCGAGGTTGCCAAAACCCGGGCGGTTTTGATGGTTGAACATAATCTGAAAGTCGTCGCCGATCTGTGTGATCACATCACCGTCCTGCAACGCGGGGAAATTCTGGCCGAGGGGGATTACGATACGGTCAGCAATGACGAGCGCGTGCGGATTGCCTATATGGGGACAGACCATGACTGATCAAAGCCCTCTTCTGTCCGTCAAAGACCTGCACGCCTGGTATGATGAAAGCCATGTTTTGCATGGGGTCAATCTGGAAGTTGCACGGGGCGAAACCGTGACCATTCTGGGCCGCAATGGGGTTGGCAAAACCAGCACCCTGCGCGCCATTATGGGTATTATGCGCAAACGCATCGGCGATATTCATTTTGACGGGCAGGATCTGATGCGCCTGCCATTGCATCATACCGCCCGGACCGGCATTGGCTATGTGCCCGAGGAGCGCGGGATTTTTGCCACCCTGACGGTCGAGGAAAACCTGATATTGCCGCCGGTCGTTTCAAAGAACGGCATGTCGGTTGCCGAAATTTATGACCTTTTCCCCAATCTTTTGGAACGGCGGACCAGTGCGGGCACCAAATTGTCGGGTGGGGAGCAGCAAATGCTGGCGATGGCACGGATGCTGCGGACCGGGGCGCAAATGCTGATCCTTGATGAACCGACCGAAGGTCTGGCACCGGTGATTGTGCAGCGGATTGGCGAAGTTCTTCAAACCCTCAAGCAACGCGGCATGACCATCTTGCTGGTGGAACAGAATTTCCGATTTGCCAGCAAGATCGCCGACCGTTTCTATCTGATGGAACATGGGGCGGTAACAACCGGCTTTGACGTTGCTGATTTGCCCGATCGCATGGATATGCTGCACGAGGTTCTGGGAGTTTGAAAACGCCATGACAATGATTTTTGGAATTCCACTTCAGGCGTTTCTCGGACAATTGCTGGTCGGGCTGATCAATGGCTCGTTCTATGCAATGCTGAGTCTTGGCCTTGCGATTATTTTCGGCCTGTTGCGCGTTATTAATTTCGCGCATGGTGCCCAATATATGATGGGGGCCTTTGCCGGGTTTCTGTTGTTATCGTGGCTGGGCATCAATTACTGGTTCGCACTGATCCTTGGTCCGGTAATCGTCGGGTTAAGCGGTGCAGTGGTGGAACGTTTCGCGCTAAGCCGTCTTTACAAGCTGGATCATCTTTATGGCCTGTTATTCACCTTTGGGCTGGCTTTGGTGATCGAGGGCGGGTTTCGCTATTTTTACGGATCGTCCGGGCAACCCTATGCCACCCCGGCCTTGCTGAGCGGCGGGGTCAATCTGGGCTTTATGTATATGCCAATCTATCGGGGCTGGGTGGTGGTGGCATCGCTTGTCGTGTGTATTGGCACATGGCTTTTGATCGAAAAAACCAAATTGGGGTCCTATTTGCGGGCCGCGACGGAAAACCCGGTTCTGGTGCAGTCTTTTGGCATCAATGTGCCGTTGTTATTGACGCTGACCTATGCATTGGGGGCTGGGCTTGCTGCCCTTGCCGGGATTTTGGCCGCCCCGATTTATCAGGTCAGCCCATTGATGGGCAGCAACCTGATTATTGTTGTGTTTGCGATTGTCGTCGTGGGCGGCATGGGATCGATCATGGGGGCGATTGTGACCGGCTATATGCTGGGCATTCTTGAAGGCCTGACCAAGGTCTTTTATCCCGAGGCGTCCAACATCGTGATCTTTGTGATCATGGCCATCGTTCTTCTAGTCCGGCCTGCCGGTCTTTTTGGTCGGGATGCGTGATATGACGGAACTTACCTTGAACAAACAGCAAGATTTGCAGGCACAACGCATTCAACTGGGCCTTCTGGCCGTGGGGATTGTGGCCCTTGTGATTGTGCCGTTCTTTTTGTATCCGGTCTTTTTGATGAAGGTGTTGTGTTTTGCGCTGTTTGCCTGCGCGTTCAACCTTTTGCTGGGATATACCGGGCTTTTGTCCTTTGGCCATGCCGCGTTTTTTGGCGGGGCGTCGTATTTTACCGCCCATGCGATCAAGGAATGGGGATTCCCACCCGAAGCGGGTATTTTGGTCGGAGTTGTCGGGGCGGCGTTTCTGGGACTGGTGATGGGCTTTTTTGCCATTCGCCGACAGGGCATCTATTTTGCGATGATCACACTTGCCCTGGCGCAGATGTTTTATTTCTTCTGCGTTCAGGCCCCGTTTACCAAGGGTGAAGACGGGCTTCAGGCTGTGCCGCGCGGGTATTTTCTGGGCATTGTCGATCTTGGTCAGCCGTTGAATATGTATTTCTTTGTGTTGATGGTTTTCATGATCGGGATTTTTATCATCTGGCGGATCATTCATTCGCCGTTTGGCATGATCTTGCGATCCATCCGCGAAAATGAAAACCGGGCCATCTCGCTGGGTTATTCGGTGCGGGCTTATAAACTGGGGGCTTTTGTCATGTCGGCGGCGCTGACGGGGCTGGCCGGGGCGGTCAAGGCGCTGGTGTTTCAGTTTGCCACCCTGACCGATGTGGCATGGCAAATGTCGGGTGAGGTCATCCTGATGACGCTTCTGGGCGGGATCGGCACCATTTTTGGTCCGGTGATCGGGGCCGGTTTTGTTGTGACGCTGCAAAATTATCTGGCAGCGTCGGGCTTTCCGGTCACGGTTGTTACCGGCCTGATTTTCATGGTGTGCGTGTTGTTGTTCCGTCGCGGCATTGTGGGCGAATTCAACGCATCGCGTCTTGGGGCCCGTCTGGGCCTGCGCAGCAAAAACTAAAAGGATCGGCGTCATGTCGGTTGATAACTTCGACTATATCGTTGTCGGGGCCGGTTCGGCTGGCTGTGTGTTGGCAAACCGTCTGTCCGAGGACCCGGACATTTCCGTGCTGCTGCTCGAAGCCGGGGGGCGCGATAATTACATCTGGGTCCATATCCCGGTTGGCTATCTTTATTGCATGGGCAATCCCCGGACCGATTGGGGATTCAGGACAGAAGCCGAACCCGGCCTGAATGGCCGGGCGCTGAATTATCCGCGTGGTCGGATATTGGGCGGCTGTTCGTCGATCAATGGCATGATCTATATGCGCGGTCAGGCCCGCGATTATGACCAGTGGCGGCAACTGGGCAATACCGGATGGGGGTGGGATGATGTTCTACCCTATTTCAAACGGTCCGAAGATTATTACGCCGGGGCCGATGACATGCACGGTGCAGGCGGCGAATGGCGGGTCGAGGAACAGCGCCTGTCATGGGAAATTCTGGATGCCTTTCGCGATGCCTGTGCCGAAACCGGCATTCCGGCGGTCGATGATTTCAATCGCGGCAATAATGAAGGGGCCGGTTATTTCCGGGTCAATCAGCGCAAGGGCTGGCGCTGGAACACTGCCAAGGCGTTTTTGCGTCCGGCGGCAGGTCGCCCCAATTTGACAATTGCCACTGGGGCGCAGGCGGAAAAACTGTTATTGGACGGGCGGCGGGTGACCGGTGTGCAATATCGCCAGAAGGGCGTTTCGCGCACCGCCCATGCGCAGGGTGAAGTCATCCTGAGTGCGGGGTCAATCGGGTCGCCACATCTGATGGAAGTGTCGGGCATTGGCGGCGGCGCGGTTTTGAAGGATCACGGTATTGAGGTGATCCATGATTTGCCCGGTGTTGGCGAAAATTTGCAGGATCATTTGCAAATTCGCTGTGTGTTTAAGGTGCAAGGGGTGAAAACCCTGAATGAACAGGCCAACAGCCTGTGGGGCAAGGCGGCCATCGGGCTGGAATATCTGTTGAAACGGTCCGGTCCGATGTCGATGGCCCCCAGCCAGTTGGGCGTGTTTGCCAAATCTGACCCGTCGCTGGAAACGCCTGATCTGGAATATCATGTGCAGCCTTTGTCGCTGGATAAATTTGGTGATGATTTGCATCCTTTTCCGGCCTTTACTGCCAGTGTATGCAATCTGCGCCCACAAAGCCGGGGCAGCATTCATTTGAAATCGCCCGATCCGCACAGCCATCCGGCGATCCGGCCCAATTATCTGGCGACCGATGGCGACCGGCTGGTGGCGGCGCGGTCGATTGAACTGACCCGCAAGATCGCGGCCCAGCCAGCCCTGGCAAAATACCGGCCCGATGAATTCAAACCCGGGCCGCATATTTTTGGTGAAACCGATCTGGCGCGGGCGGCAGGCGACATTGCCACCACCATCTTTCACCCGGTCGGCACCGCCAAAATGGGCGATGATGACCGGGCGGTGGTCGATGACCGATTAAGGGTCCGGGGGATCGACGGTTTGCGGGTTGCCGATGCCTCGATCATGCCGACCATCACATCGGGCAATACCAATTCGCCGACCATCATGATCGCCGAAAAGGCCAGTGCGATGATCCGCGAAGATCGCCGCGCCCGGCGGGGATGAGGGTTTAACGCGGTCGCCGGATCGACAGAATCAGGAAATAACTGGTGCCGATGACAGCCGCAATCAGGCCGGTCGGCAGTTGCTGGGGATAGAGCAGATTGCGTGCCAGCCATTCGGCGACCATCATCACATTGACGCCAATCAGCAATGCGCCCAATAAATGCTCGCCTGCAAGGCGGTATCCGGCGACACGCGCCAGATGTGGTGCCATCAATCCGACAAAGCTGAGCGGTCCGACAAGCAGGGTGGCGCTGGCGGCGAGCACGGCGGCCAGCAACATCATAAAGAACTGAAAAGCCGAAATGCCAAGACCCAGTGACACAGATTGATCGGTTCCCAGCGATGCCAGTTCCAGCGGACGGCGCAGCGCAATTGCAACAGTCAGCAACACACCAGTCACACCGGCGACGATCATGACTTCGTCCATATTGGTGAAATAGGTCGTTCCGGCTAGCCATGACATCAACATGGTTGTTTGCGTGCCACTGCGCGTCAGCACGATTCGGACAATTGCGCCAAGGATCGCGGTAAGCGCCAGACCATTCAGCAGCATGTAATGCGGTGCATGGGTAAATTTTCGGCACAGGAACAACAAGAGAAAAAGGGACGCAATGCCGCCGGCGGCCCCGATCATCATCAGTTCAGCACGCTGGCCAAATCCGAAAATGGCAAGGGCAACGATCATTGCAAGGGCGGTGGCCGAACTGACTCCGGTGATTTCGGGGCTGGCGAGCGGGTTGCGCCCGACACGCTGGATCAATGTTCCTGAAACTGCCAGGGCCGCACCACAGATCATGGCGGCAAAGGTGCGTTCCGCCCGGCCAAGCAGAATGTCCAGTCGGGCATCGGACGGGCCGAGCAAGACAAGGTCGTTGCCGTCAAACGAGACAAACAGCGAAAACACGAGACCGATGGTCAGCGTGGCACACAAAATGATGCTGAGCCGTGTTTTGGAAATAATTTGCTGGTCGCTGTGATGTTCCTCGCTTTGGCTGCCGGGCATGATACGGGCCTTGCGCAGGATCAGAATGATAAACGGCGCACCAAACAGTGCGGTTGCCGCCCCGGTCGGCAGCGTGTCACCGCCCAGCCCGTTAAATTGCCGGACGATAAAATCAATAACCAGCAAGGCAAAACCGCCGGTAAAGACCGAACAGATCATGAGATCGCGGGATCGTGTCAGCCCGGCAATGCGCAGGGCGGCCGGGACGGCAAGTCCGACAAAGCCGATCATACCCGCCGCCGAAATCACCGACGCCGTGATGAAAACGGCAAAACCCAGGATCAGAAGACGAAGGGCGGTGACCCTGGCCCCCAGTGAACTGGCTGTTTCATCGCCAAGCGCCAGCAGATCAAGCGGACGTGACAGCAAAAGGATGGCGGCCATGCCGATCAGGACGCGGGGCAGGACGAATTGGGCAGATTCCCAGCCATTCTGGGCGAGATCACCGGCCCCCCACATAAAGACCGATTGCAGATATTGTTCGTTAAACAATAGCAATATCTGTGACCCGGCCTGAAGCAGCAGATTGACAATCATCCCCGCAAGGATCAGCCAAAGCGTTGCGTTGCCCCGTTTGGCAGCAATCAGATAGACCGCGCCAATCGCGACCAGCCCCCCGGCAAGGGCGAAGGCTTCCTGAAACAGGGCCATCGAGGCCGGGGCCATTAGTAAAAAGGCAGTCAGGGCAAATTCAACCCCGGCCCCGACGCCCAACGTCGTTGGGGATGCCAGCGGGTTGCGCAACACAGTCTGGATTGCCGCCCCGGCAAGGGCCAGCCCCGCCCCACACAGAAACGCCATCGAAAGACGCGGCAGGGTACTGTAATGAAACAGGATTTGCGTAAAATCAGTTTCATCGGGGGTGAATGCGGCCTGAACCAATGTGCCGTTTTGCAGGAATGGCCAGAAATCACGGATCAGGACAGCCAGAGTCAAAATCCCGAGAATGCAGACGAGGATTGTGGGTGTTCGTGGGGATTTGCTGATCATTTGACCGGACCGGCTTCAAGGCTTTCGGTCAGAAGCAAAGCAAAGCGCAGGCCCGACGGAACGCCGCCATAGGCCCAGACGACCGGCAGTTCATAGACCCGTTTGTTGCGAACGAAATCCATAACATTCCAGATTGGTGAGGACCAGACTTTCTGATGGATGACATCGGGAACCGGGTTGGTATAGACCAGCGTGCTTTTGGCAAGCGGGGCGAGAATTTCCAGTCCGCCCTGTGCAAAACCCCATTTCGATACTGGCCCGTCATAGGCCATCGGCACACCCATGCGTTTCAAAACCGAACCGGGCAGGGACGGGGAACCAAAAACGCCGATATTTGATTCCGAATAGAAACTTGCGACTGTGATTTCTTGACCGGGCCCAAGGGCGTTACGGATGCGGATACCATATTCGGCCAGTTTTTCATCGACATGGGCCAGATATGCTTCGCCTTCGGTTTCGCGTCCGGTTGCCCTTGCGACCTTGCGCAACATGTCTGCTGCGGCATCGAAGGCAGATTTATGATCGTCATAAACCGACAGCACCATGACCGGTGCGATTTTGGACAGGCTTTCATAAGCCATGTCCAGTTCCTGACTGATCAGGATCAGATCCGGTTTTGCTGTGCGTAGCGCCTCCATATTGGGCGATCCGCGCTGCCCGATATCGACGAAACTTTCAGGCAGGTCGGGTTTTTCAACCCAGTCCCGATAATCTTCGGGATCGGCAATTGCCACCGGATCAAGACCCAGTTCGATCAGGGTTTCCGTAAATGCCCAGTTGGTTACAGCCACCCGCCGGGCCGGTTGATCAAGGGTCAGTGTACCCCGTTCATGTTCGATGGCGATCGGTTCGGCCTGTGCTGCGATCTGACCATTCAGGGTTAGCGTGGTAAAGACGGCAAGGCAGGCAAAAAACAATTTCATCGATCAGGACCCGTGGACTGCGGTAATCGTATCGGCAAGCTGTTCGGCAAAGCGGACAGCCGACATAAGACCGCCAAAGGTCCAGCTTGAAGGGACGGCATAGACCTGATTGTTGCGGACAAACGGCATGGTTTTCCAAAGAGCGGTATCAAGCAGTTTGACCTTTGTGGTGGGGGCGATCGGCTCGATATAGGCGAATTGGACGTCGCCCATTTTGGCAAGATCGGACACCTCGCCATTATAAAACGCCCAGCTGTTCACCTCGCCCTGCCAGGTGTTTTCAAAACCCATGCGGATCAGCGTCGATCCGAAAAGGGATTTTTCCCCGTGAATACGGAAATGGGATTCATCAAGGATGCGAACAATGGCAAATTTCTTGTCATCGCCAACGGTCTGACGAATGCGTTCAGCCGCGACGGCAATACGGTCATTGGCCGATTTTATTACGGTTTCAGCTTCATGCTCCTTGCCGGTCAGCTTGCCCAGATAGCGCATCAGGGCTTCGGCCCGGTCGATTGCCGGTTCGTCGGTGTTGTAGATCGAATAAGCCAGCGTCGGTGCGAAGGCAGAGAGTTTGTCATAGGCCATCGAAATTTCCGAACTGATCAGGATGGCGTCGGGTCGGCTTTCTCGCAGGGCTTCAAAATTCGGTTCGCGACGGGTTCCCAGATCGGTAAATTGTTCGGGCAATGACGGTTCCACCACCCAGATGCGATAACCGTCCGCCTCGGGGATGGCGACCGGTGCAACGCCAAGCGCCAGCAGACTTTCGACCAGCGACCAGTTTGTGACGGCAAAACGGGTGGGGGTGGTTTGAAATTCGGCCTGACCCAATTCATGGTCAAATGTTTCCGCCCCGGCGGGCAGGGCGAAAAGACTGCCGAACGCTATTGTGCAAACCAGCGTAATTCGGCCAATCCAATGTTTTTGCATGGTCTTTTTCCTATGCAATATAACTGACAAAACGATTGCTTTCGGGAAGATGGATAACGCCGATCTCTGTCTGGAAAATGTCCCGCAGGGTTGGTTCCTGCATGAAGTTTTGCCCGGTTCCCTGCCAGCAGATACGGCCATTGCGCAAGGCGACAATATGATCTGAATACCGCCCGACCATATCAATATCGTGCAGCACGGCGATTACGGTCAGGCCGATGCGGTCTTTTAAATCGGAAATCAGGTGCAGGATGTCTTTCTGATGACCGACATCAAGGGCGGATGTCGGTTCGTCCAGCAACAATACCGGCGCATCCTGTGCCAGCAACATCGCCAGCCAAACCCGTTGCCGTTCTCCGCCGGACAAGCTGACGACCAGGCGGTCGGAAAATTCGGCGACATGGGTCATGGCGAGGGCAGAGTCGATTTTATCATAATCTTCGGGGCGATATCGCCCGAACGCACCCCGCCACGGATAACGGCCAAATCCCACCAGTTCGCGCACCGTAATATGCGGCGGCACCACCGGGTTTTGCGGCAAATAGGCGACCTTGCGCGAAAATTCCCGTATTCTGCGCGTGGCCAGATCATGGCCGTCCAGTAGGATGCGCCCTTCCTGCGGCGTGGTTTTGCGCGCCAGAAGTTTTAGCAAGGTGCTTTTGCCCGATCCGTTATGGCCGACAATCGCCGTGAATTTTTGGGCCGGAAATGTCACGGAAATGTCCGAAAGCAGGGTTTGGGGATTTTTACCATCGGTTTGAAAACCGACATTGGTCAGATCGAACATGGTGTCGGAATCTCTGAAGGGGCAAAGCGGGATGCATTGCTGAGAATGCTTATCAATTCGCGACTAATATTGCAACCGCGTATCGCTTGCAGATGATTTGATGGCTATTGGTAGTACAAAAGGACTTTTTTTGCCTCCGGTTTCGCGTTAGCACTGTTGGATAATCAGCCGACCAGCCTTTGACCGGGCCGGAAAATTCAATCAGGGAAATCTGCGATGACCGAAATCAAAACCGTTTTGTCCGATCTGCGCTGTATTTTGGGTGAGGGGCCGCATTGGGATGCAGAACAGGGGGAATTGTGTTTTGTCGATATCGTTGGCAAAACCGCCTATGCCCTGAAACCGGCAACCGGCGATTTGCGATCCTGGTCGTTTGATCGTCCGGTATCGGCAATAGTACCGCGCAGACAGGGCGGGTTTCTGGTGGCGCTTGCCGATCATCTGGCCTTTATGGATCCCGAAACAGGCAAAACAACATCCTTTGTTGCCCCGGATGCCGATCATGAGGGCAATCGTTCTAATGAGGCGCGGGTCGATCCGATGGGGCGGTTCTGGCAAGGCACCATGCAAAACAATATCGGCCCGTATGGCGAAGACTTGCCGGTGACGGTTTCCACCGGTACCCTGAACCGGGTTGATGCGGATGGCACCATCACCCGGTTTGTCGAACAGATCGGTATTTCAAACACCCTGTTATGGTCGCCCGATGGCCGTAAAATGTATTTTGGGGATACCATCACCAATCAACTGGATGTCTATGATTTTGATATGGAAAGTGGGGTGGCATCGAACCGTCGGTTTTTTGCCAAAACAGACGATCATGGTTCGATGGATGGATCGGCCATCGATGCGGAGGGATATATCTGGAATGCCCGTTGGGGCGGGTCTTGCCTGATCCGATATAACCCGGATGGCGGGATTGACCGTATCATTGATCTGCCGGTGACCAATCCGACCAGCTGTGTTCTTGGTGGGCCGGAGATGACCACGCTTTACATCACATCGGCAACGGTCGGCCTGTCGGGGAACAACCCGCAAGACGGGGCGTTATTATCGTTGGAAACCGGTGTGCGTGGCATGCCTTGCTTTGCGTTTGCAGGATAGATTTTTATAATCTGGTGTCAGGTCGTTTTTTAACCTTGGTTTTCCGGTTCTTTCCGTTCACCATTGGAACGGGTCTTAAAAAAACGAGCAAACCCAGAGGCAAATATGAACTTTTCCCCCTTCCTGCTGGTACGGGCACGGATGTGTATTGCCATGGTCGCAGTGACCATGGCGGCGGCTTGCAGCATGGTGTCGCCGGATGGCGATACGATAACCGGTACAGTGACGTATCGTGAGCGTATCGCCTTGATTCCGGGTGAAAATACCCTGATCGTGCGGTTGGTCGATACGTCAAAGGCCGATGCGTCGTCGGTTGAAATATCGAAAATCACCCTTGAGGCTACCCAGCCGCCGATGGAATTCCGTCTTCCTTATAATCGCGCGCAAATTGATGCTCGCCACACATACCTTGTCGAGGCGGTGATTACCGGACCGCATGACAATGAAGTTTTCCGCAACACCGAATCCTATCCGGTGTTAACCCGGGGCAAGGGCAGCCATGCGACAATCATCGTTCAGCGTGCCGCCGCCGGGGCATCACGCGACCCGGCCGATCTTGCTGGCAAGCTTGACAATGATATTGCCACCATTGAAGCCCGGCTGGGCGATTACCGCCGGATCGAAGGCCGTTATAGCGCAGGAGACAGCAAGGCCCGGTTCGAGGCGTTTGTTGATCGGGATCGTAAGCCGGTTCTGGTGCGCGAAGAACGCGATCTTGGTGATTATGGACAGTCAAAGGTTGCGTTTTATTTTCGCAATGGTGATTTGCTGCGTTTTGCGGAACAGGCCAGTCGCCGAAATTTTGGGGCGGAAAATGGTGATCAGAACCTGAATTATACCCTGAAACTTGATTTTGCGATGGGGCGGTTTGCCCTTGGATCAAAAACGATTGACGGGGTTGCCAGCGAACCGGATGAACATGAAATCAGCGGCGCACAGGCGCAGGCCCGTGTCGCCCAATCACGGGTGGCGGACAGGATGACATCTGTCAAGGTGACGTTGCCAACGGCGACGGTCACCTATGCCTGTGCCGATCAAAGCCGCTTTTATGCCAGTTTCGATGCCGATGGCAAACGGGTCGTGGTTGAATTTCTGGGCAGGGAGCCGATGATTCTGGAACGCAAAAAGGCGGATTCCGGTTTTGCCTTTGGCGATGAAACCCGAACCTTGCGCGGATCGGCGCAGAATGCCGTCTGGGCCGGGAACGATGGCAAGGATACTGCCTGCGAGGCAACTGACGGGATATCAACCCTGTTGCTGGCACCAGGGGATTATCCGGTGGTTGATGTTGACTGGTTGCAGCGTTCCGACAATCCGGAATGGACTCGTCGTTTTGTGGATGTGCATTCGGCAATCAATTCTTGTCTGAAACAGCCGGTGGGCGAATTGCCATCGGTGTTGACGGCATGGCCGATGAATCATGGCATGACAGGGGTTCGCACCATCAATATCAATGGCGGGCGCCATGACTGCCTTGTTTCATCGAACGGGGCAGGCGACATCCATATCGAACAGGTTGATGGCAGTGCCAACATCCTGCCGGGCGAAGATTCGGTGCGCTTTACCCCGGCCCGTGGGGCCTATCCCGGTGGCAAATGTTTCACTCATGAACGTCTGGAACAAAACGGCGTTTTTATCGGCTGGTTATCACGCAATAATTGCGATCCGAACTGAGTAGTCTGTCGGGTAAAACAAATGGCGTCGAAGGAATTTCTTCGACGCCATTTTGTTATCTGCAAGAATGTGTTCAGTGCGATTTCTGGCCGGTGGCCTGCAAGATACCGCTGGTTCCGCCCAGAATGTCATCGCGCAAATTGATGCCCAGAAACCGGTGTCGGTCAAAATGGCCGGGCATTAACAATCCACTGGCCGGATCGGCTGTAAAGCCGAACCGCGCATAATAATCCGGATCACCGACCAGCAATACCGCACGATGTCCGGCGATCTGGGCGGCATTCAGGGCGGCATACATCAATCCCGCCCCGACACCCGATCCGTTATAGGCCTTTTCAACGGCCAACGGCCCCAGCAACAGCGCCGGACCGGCAGTCCCTGCAACGACATGCCACAGCCGCACCGTGCCGATCAGATGACGTCCGTCATGGGCGACAAAGGCCATGCCATCGGCGGGCAGACGGCCCGCACGTAGCAATTCGGACGATTTTTTAAACCGTTCCGCCCCCATAACCCGATCCAGCAATTGCTCGCGCGGGGTATGGTGAGAAGCCTGTTCGCGATCAAAGACGATCATGTGACCGGGCCTAGATCACATAGGCGGTCAACGGCGAGAAACCGTTAAACGCCACCGATGCATAGGTGGTGGTATAGGCACCGGTTGCCTCAATCAGCACTTCGTCGCCAATCGTCAAGGAAACCGGCAGATTATATGGATTTTTTTCATACAAAACGTCCGCTGAATCACAGGTCGGACCGGCAATGACGCAGGGCGAAACATCATCGCCATCCCGAAGGGTGGTGATCGGGTAACGGATGGCTTCGTCCATGGTTTCGGCAAGGCCACCGAATTTGCCAATATCCAGATAAACCCAGCGCACCGGATCATCGGCATGTTTGCGCGAAATCAGCACGACTTCGGCCTTGATCACGCCCGCATCCCCAACCATGCCACGGCCCGGTTCGATAATGGTTTCGGGCATGTGATTGCCAAAATGGGTGTGCAGGGCATCGACGATGGCAGCACCATAGGTTTCGGTGGACGGAACATCGCGCAGATAACGGGTCGGAAAGCCGCCGCCCATATTGACCATGTGCAGATTGATGCCTTTTTCGGCCAGGGTGCGGAAAATCATCGCAGCTTCGGCAAGGGCAGTATCCCATGCGCCCAGATTGCATTGCTGCGACCCGACATGGAATGACACACCATAAGCATCCAGACCCATGTGATGGGCATGCTGCAAAACATCCAGCGCCATTGTCGGTGCGCAACCGAATTTGCGCGACAGGGGCCATTCGGCACCGGCACCGTCGGTCAGAATGCGGCAGAATACACGCGATGCCGGGGCAACGCGGGCGATCTTTTCGACTTCTTCGACGCAATCAACGGCGTAAAGGCGCACGCCCATTTCATAAGCACGCGCAATGTCGCGTTCTTTTTTGATGGTATTGCCAAACGAAATACGGTCCGGTGTCGCACCGGCGGCCATTGCCATTTCGATTTCCGGCACCGATGCAGTGTCAAAGCAACTGCCAAGATCGGCCAGCAGGCTCAGAACTTCGGGGGCCGGGTTGGATTTGACCGCATAAAAAATGCGGGAATCCGGCAGGGCGCGGGTAAAGGTTTCGTAGTTGCGCTGAACCACGTCAAGATCGACAACAAGGCAAGGGCCTTCCGGACGCTGCTGTGCGATGAAGTCGAGTATACGCTGCGTTGCCATGGGGGCGTTCTCCCATTCCACTTATATGTATGACAGCAGGCCGACACCTGATGCGACCAAACGCGGTGGAGGCGCAAGATCGCGGACTATCGGTATGCCAGGCGTGAACCCGGATGCGTCCGGGCTCGCGAAAGTTGCCTCGATATAAGAATGGGGAAATCTGCCATTCCGCACGGCGGGCAATGATGGTGTGCCTCTTCAGTGTCGGTGGATTTGGACAACCACCTGAGACCAAAAAAGCCCTACACCGTCGTTGCTTTAAGTAAGTCCTACAGGGTTCTTGAAGCAGGACCACCACAGGCACGTGCGACTTTGGGCAAGTCGGTCTCTACGCCTGTTTTTTGGGGGACGCAAGCGGTTTTTGCGGGTTTGGAAAAGTTTTTTATCGGGGGGTAAAGCTATGAGGCAGCAGGGTAAAACCCGACGCGGCCCACAGGGCCGTTTTCCGGGGTGGATGATCCTGTTTCGGGATGTTTTGTCAGGTTGTTGGAACCGTGGCGATGTAATGCGGACAGGCACCAGTAACATGCCAACCCATGCGTTTTTGCAACCGGATCGAGGCGGCGTTGCTGCGCCGGGCAATGCACCATAACGAGTCAAAACCCCGTTCACGATACAGATCGACCGTATAGCCGCCAATCCATTCGGCAAGCCCGGTTCCCCACCACGGACGTAGAACCGCAATGCCGGAAAACAGGGGCGTATTGGTGCATTCGGTATAGGCGGCAATCTGGCTGGTGGCGTCATCGCGGGCATAGATCATCCATGCGTTATCGTCGGAGATCAGACGGCGGATATGCTCGCCGGTAAACCGGGGGCATAATCCTTCATTGGCATAGGCGCGATTGTAAAATTCGGCCAGTTCGGCATTGATCCTGTCATCAAGACAGGTGCTGTCATAGAGATGCAGGGTCAGGCCGGGGACTTCTTTATAGGAATAGGCATCACCTTTCCATTCCAGCCGCACCACGTCTTCTTCGGGGACAAAGCCGGTTTTCTCGAAAAAACCGGCGGTATCGAGTGATGTTTCACTGAGCATGGCGACCTGACTGATCAGGCCGCGTTTGCGAAAGGCGGAATCCATGCCGTTCTTAAGGGCAGTACCGACCCCTTTTTTCTGACAATCATTGGCGACAAGAAATACAACTGATCGCGAATTTTCATCCCGATAGGGACGCCAGTTGGCAAAGGCCATGCCAACGGCCTGATCATCATTGACGGCCAATAAAACGACTTCCATGCTTTTGTGCGGTTCGGTGATCAGCGATTGCCAGAAATTATAAAAATGCGAGGCCGGATCATTCCCGCCCCATTCCGCCACCAGTTCGCGCAGCATGTCTTTCATGCAGGACGGATCATATTCAACAATCTGACAGGGCAGGGGCAGAATAGTGGTCATGTAGTGTCTCTTTTCTGAATGACATTGCGGTCACATCCAGGGCCGTCCCCCAAGGATAAAAAAGCGCGATTGCCAAAACAAATCGGCAATCGCGCCCTGTCAAATCTTCCTGATTCCTGACGGGTCAGGACATATTCTGCCCGAAATCAGGAACAGAACGAGCCCGGACGCGGAAACAAGGTGGATGACACTTTTTCGTCTGTGGTGGCAAAACATGGTTGGCACGGTCCGCACTGCGGACGGGCCACGCCGTTCAGCGACAGGTTGTCGCTGTCGATCCTGCATTGAAATCCGCAAAAAGGTGAATCGGATGCGGTTACATCAAGGACTTCATCATAAGAAGAACGGCACCAGTTTTGATCCGGACGGACTGCGCCCAGATCAAGGTCCTGATCGTTGCTGATGAAGCAATAGCCGACAGGTGGACGCACAGTTGATGCTGCCGCAACACTCAGATCGTCATCGTTGCGCATATGCGAGTATATCGGAACCGGTGCATGTGTTGCGCCCGAAGCGGACAGAGTTTCCCCCCCGATAACGCAAGGCCCGCATCTGCCCGGATAGGGGCCTGATGCGTTCAGGTCATCATCGCTGATGCGCGAAAACATGCAAGGAGGCATCGGTGCTGACTGTGCAGCAAGATTTTCATCATCGCTGATGCGGCAAGGAAAACCGCAGGGCGGCGGAACAGCGCCCGCAGCGAGTTCTTCGTCCGAACCGACAAAGCAAGGAGCGCAGGGACGCGGGGAGCCCGAAAGGTTCAGATTTTCATCATCACTGATGCGGCAGGGCAAGCAGCAGGGCAGGATAGCCTTTACGGCCTCAATCTGTTCGTCATAGCTAAAGCGCCCGAGAGCCGGAGCCGGAACATTGTCTATGCCCGAAGCGGCCAAGGTATCTGTCGCATCATCATTGATGCGGCACGGGAAGCAGGGCAAAGGTGTGGGGGGGTATGGGGAAAGATTGTTGTCTTCGGTGATGCGGCACGGCAACATGCAGGGTGGCGGAACAGCACCCGCAGCAAGTTCTTCATCCGAGCCGACAAAACAGGGTGCGCAGGGGCGGGGGGAAGCCAAGGCACTCAGATTGTCATCATCGCTGATGCGCGAAAAGGTCCAGTGCATCGGTGTTGGCTGTGCCATGAGATTCTCATCATCACTGATGCGGCATGGAAAGCAGGGCAACGGGGGCCGCGGGGAAAGATTGTTATCTTCGCTGATGCGGCACGGAATGCCGCAGGGCGGCGGGACGGCGCCCGCAGCGAGTTCTTCGTCCGAGCCGACAAAGCAGGGCGCGCAGGGACGGGGGGAACCCGAAACATTCAGATTGTCATCATCGCTGATGCGCGAAAAAGTGCAGGGCATCGGTGCTGACTGTGCAGCAAGATTTTCGTCATCGCTGATGCGGCACGGAATGCCGCAGGGCGGCGGATAAGAACCCGCAGCCAGTTCTTCGTCTTTGATCGTGCAAGGAGGAACTAGGCACATGGAGTGCGGATTCGGTGCAGACCCGGATTGTGCCGCGAGATTTTCGTCATCGCTGATACGGCACGGAAAGCCGCAGGGTGGCGGATAAGCACCCGCAGCGAGTTCTTCATCTTCGCTAAAATGACAGAAAATCGGGGGCGGTACATGACCGGCTCGTGTGGAATTGTTGTTTGTCATAATCCCTGCTACTCCTGAACAATTGTTCACGTCGACCGGACTGTTCCCCCGACGGAATCACAAATACAAACCGGAAATCCTGAAAGGGGATATCCGGGCATCGTGGCATCTGACGTAATTTTAATTTATCTTGTTGAACCCCCAAGACTTTTTGTTGCACTAGTCTACGCCATGATTGAAAATGATGCAACTGCCGGATGATTGAGATGCCGGTAAATTAGCGGGCATCAGGCCCGTATAAAACAAACAACACAAGGCGGGGCTGCTCCCGCCCAAAAGAGGGGCCGGTATCAAAACCGGCAAAGACCGGTTCATGGGACAGAATACCAATCATTATCTGGCGGTCGCACCGCATTTCAACGTGCATCGCATGGGTGATGACCAGTTCATGCTGTTGTCCGAGGATCAGAGTTTCCGGTTGTCCGGGGCGGGGTATGTGATGATCATGCCCTTGCTGGATGGCCGGTATAACCGGGCGCAAATTATTGAACAGTTGGCCGGGAGTGCGACCGTCGAGGACATCAATGGCCTGATTGATACCATGCTGGCGAAACGGTATGTCGTGCCGGTGGAACCGTGGGCCGACAGTGCGCGTTCGGCATTCTGGAGTGCGCAGAACCTGCCGCCGGTCGATTGCGAAAATCATTTGGCGCAATACCGGGTGGCGGTGGTGCCGCTGGGCAAGGATGGCCCGGCCGGATCGGTACAGGCATCGCACTTGAGTGCCATGCTGATGGCGGCGGGTTTTTGCATCAGCGATCATAAAAACGCCCATGTGTCGATTGTGCTGGTCGAGGATTATTTGCAACCGGGTCTGAATGATTTTGCCCGGTCGGCAGCACGGCGCAAGCAAGTGTGGATTCCGTTCAAGCCGGGTGGCATGTCGGCATGGTTCGGGCCGTTGATGGGCACCCATGATGGCGACCATAATTGTTATTTTTGTCTGGCGCGGCGTTTGGCCGAACATCGACCGAGCGAACATGTGGTGGCACCGACCATGACCGGTGCCCGGTCGGCAAAGGCATGGATTCCGGCAACATTGGCGATTGCACACGGTCAGGCGACGCTGGAACTGACCCGCTTTGCCCTTGGCCAATCGAAATTGGTCGAACAGCGCCTGATGACCTGGGCAGTTGCCGATGGGCAGCGTGATTTGCACGGCGTGCCGTTATTTGACGATTGCCCGGTACAGGACAGCGTACAGGGCGGGGCAGAGGCAACGGTCGAAGCCAAACCGATCCGGTTGTCACCGGTTAAAAACCATGACGGAGCCGATGGCGGGTGGCGCACCCTTTCGCCGGAACAGGCGCTTTCGCGGCTGGAACCCATCGTCAGTCCGATTACCGGGATCGTTTCCCATATACAACCGGTCGTCTTGGCCGAAGGGTTGCATGTCTATAGCGCATCTCAAGGCAATCGGGCGGCGATTGACCCGCGTCAGAACCGCACCCTTGGCCGCCCCGGCGGGGCGGCGGGCAAGGGGTTAAGTGCGGTACAGGCAAAAATAAGCTGTCTGGCCGAGGCGGTGGAGCGGTATGGCGCACAATGGGTTGGCAGTGAGTCGCGCCGACAGGCAAGCTGGCAGGATATGGCCGAGTGGGCCCCACATCCGCAGGAATTTTTGCAATTTAGCGATTTTCAATATGAAAACAGGGCTGAATTGAACAGGACAATCAGCGCGATGGGCCGCATCCCCGATCCGTTTGATGAAGCTGCACTGATTGACTGGAGTCCGGCATGGTCGCTGCGTGATGATGCCGCACGCTGGCTACCCAGCCGGTTTTGTTTTTTTCAATATCCCAACGATATTGTGCCGGGTGATCATAAATTCTGCTGGGCCGATTCCAATGGCTGTGCAACAGGCGGCAGCATCGAAGAAGCTATTTTGCAGGGCTTTCTTGAAGTGGTGGAGCGCGATGCGGTGGCGATCTGGTGGTATAACCGGCTGCGTGTCCGGCAAATCTCGTTCGAGGGGCTGGATGATGCTTATGTGACGCGGGTGTGCGATTATTATCGCAGTCTGGGGCGCGATATCTGGTTGCTTGATATCACCACCGATCTGGGGATTCCGGTGGTGGTGGCGGTATCGTCAACGTTTGATGGCCGTCGTATCCTGACCGGATTTGGCGCGCATATCGATGGTCGTATCGCTGCCTTGCGCGCCCTGACCGAAATTCACCAGATTATCCTGTTTGATTTGACCCCCGATACACAACGCACAGCCAATAATCTGGTCGATGATGCGCTTTGGCACTGGATTGATCAGGCCAGCCTGGACGAACATCCCTATCTGAAACCCGATGGCATGATCACGGTGGCCGATATGCCTGCCCATAATTTCGACAGCATCGATCAGGCGGTGCAACATGGCGTTGATCGTGTGGCACAGGCAGGTCACGATTTTATCGTAGTGGATTACAGCCGCAAGGATTTGCCCCTTAATTGCGTGCGGGTTGTTGTGCCCGGATTGCGGCATTTCTGGAACCGGCGCGCGCCTGGCCGCCTGACCGAGGCCCCGGTGCGCATGGGGGTTCTGGATCGGCCATTGGACGAACACGATCTTAACCCTGTTAACTTTTTCCTTTAGGGTCTTTTTGTGATGACATTCCAGACGTCCGAACCGTTTTTCGGGATGATGCTGTCGCCGCTGATTACCGGCATTTCGTATGATGGTGAACGGGCGGTGCTGACGGTGCATTTTCAGGGCGGGACCAGCAATGAATTACCGTGGTCCGATGCTGGTTTGGCGGAACTGGTCGGGCGGATGCCGGAAACGGCGGGCATGTCTGTGCCTGATTTGCGGCGGGCGGTGACCGATCTTGATCCTGGGCTTTCTGACGGGGATGTTGCCAAAACTACCGACGTTTTGCTGCGTCGCCTGACGCAGAATGACATGGTGCGCTGGTGGTTTGGCACGACACAACAGCCGCTATGTTTCCTTGATCCCCGATCCCGGTTGTTTTATCCCAAATTCAAACCGGATCCGGTGCCCGACGGGGCGGTTTTATCGCGCTTTGCCTTTATGCGGCGCGATGGGGATGCCGTTCTTTTGGAAAACCCCGAATATCATGCGGCATTACGCTTTACCGGGGCAGGGCAGGATTTACTGCCGATAGCGTTTGCCCGTTCTGCATCCGGCACGTCATCCGCTTTTTGGCATTTCCTGTGGTGTGCCGGGTTTCTGGAACATGAGGCAACCGATACGCCATCCCGGCAGGCATGGGAATTTCATGATCGGGTGTTTCACGCCGGATCGCGATCTTTTCTGGGATCGGCGCGTCTTGGGATGAATTACCGGTTGAAAGACAACCTTGCGTCGCCGCCCGCCCAAAAACCGGCAATGTCAGACCGCAAGATTACCTTGCCCCGCCTGCGCGACAGCGAAGATACCCCGCGATCCCGCCCGCTTAACAGCGTGATGGAAACCCGGCGTTCCATTCGTTTACCTGGCGATTTCCCCCTGACACTTGCCGATCTGGGGGTGTTTTTGTGGCGGACGGTCTCGGTCCGAGGCCAGATGATGGGGGGCGAGCAGGAATTGCTGAAACGACCGATGCCTTCGGGCGGGTCGATCCATGAACTGGAATTCTATATTGCGGTCCATCGCTGTGACGGGCTGGAACCGGGACTGTATCAATATCATGGCGGTGATCATGCGCTTTATGCCCTGCCTGCGAACCCGCCTTATGTACGGGCCATGCTCGCCGGGGCGGCAGGTGGCATGGGGCAGGCCGGTGACTTGCCCGATTGTGTGATTATCATGGCGTCCCGGTTATTAAGGTTGGCGTGGAAATATCAGGGGGTGGCCTATCGCCTGTCGATGCTGCATGTCGGGGTGGCGATGGAAACATTCTATCTGGTGGCCGAGGATATGGGACTGTCGCCCTGTGCGGTTGGAGGTGGGGATTCTGCCCTGTTTGCGATTGCCACCGGCCTGCCCGAAGACGAAGAAGCCGCAATTGGCGAATTTGTTCTGAATGGCCGTCAGGTGCCGGTGATGGCGGGCGGCGATAGCGGGCCGTTGCAATAACCCGCTAATATCGGGGGCTTTGGCGACAGTTTGATCAGGCAGGAAATACCGATGCGTATTGGCAAATGGGTGCAGGGGTTGGTTTGTGTTTCGTTGCTGGCGGTATCGGCCTGTGCGATGGACGAGGCGGCCAAAATGTCACCAGACCGGAAATCCCCCGAACTGGTATTGCCGGACCGGCCCCGTCTGATCGGGGACTGGTCCGATGCGCTGCCCGTGCTTTATGGTCCGGTGGTGGCCTGTCTGAACGCCCATCCGGCCCCGCCTGCCCATGCTGCCTCTGTGGTGCGGGATGGGGATGTCGCCCTGATCATTGATATGGTCGGTCAAAATAACAGTTTTATCCGTTGCAGCATTGACCTTGCCGGGCACCGGGAACCGGTCATGGTCCCCCTTGCTGCCCCGCCGGAACGGATAGGCCCGTTCTTTACCGCCAATCCCTATGCCCCGCCCAAATCACCGGTTGCACCGGGTTGCTATCTGCATTTTCCGGTGGTCGATACCACCGGCTGGCAACTGGGCTGGTTGACCTATGGTGCGCAGGATCGTGCCTGCAAAACCCCGTCCTGAAACAACATGCTGTCACATCCAGATTGACGCGGCGCAGATTGGATGATTTGGGTTTTCTTTTGTGGCGCACAGGGGATGGATGTCTGAATGGGGACGGGGATGGACTGGCTGATCATTGCGGTGTTTGCGGCGGTTTATACCGGTATGGCACTGGGAAGGTGGCCGGGGCTTGCGATCAATCGCACCGGGGTTGCGATGATTGGCGCGGTGATTTTGTTTGTCGCCGGGGCGGTATCCGGCCCCGATGCGCTGGGCAGTATTGATTTTCATACCCTGTCTGTATTGCTGACCCTGATGGTGGTTTCGGCGCAATATGCCGCCAGCGGCTTTTTCGACTGGATCGGCAATCGCATTACCCATATGAAATTGTCGTCCAATGGTCTTTTGGCCGGGGTGATTGTGGTTTCGGGCACATTATCCGCCCTGATGACCAATGATGTGGTGGTGTGGGCGATGACACCGATCCTGATCAAAGGGCTGATGAATCGGGGACTGGACCCGCGTGCCTATATTATTGCGGTGGCCTGTGCCGCCAATGCCGGGTCGGCGGCGACCCTGATCGGGAATCCGCAAAACCTGTTGATTGCGCATTTTGGCAATCTGGATTTCGGGGATTTTATCCTTGCCTGTGGCATTCCTGCCGTGATGGCGATGGCGATGGTGTATGGTGTGATTGCCAAAAGCCGTCTGATGGACGGCAACCACGCCGTTATCGCACCGGCAAGCCTGCCGGATGCAGATCAGGTTGTGCTGGACCGGCCGGTGTTGCTGAAGGCAGTGCTGGCGACCATGGCCCTTCTGATGATTTTTGTCTTTGTCGAAGACCGCGCCACATGGTCGCTTTTGATTGTCGCGATGTTATTGCTCAGCCGTAAACTGGGAACCGACCGGGTGTTGGGCATGGTGGACTGGCATTTGCTCGCCCTGTTTTCCTGCCTGTTTATTGTGACCGGTGCAATGGCGCAAAACCCCGATATCTCCGGGCTGTTTCGCGGCATTCTGGCCGGGTTGCAAATTGATGCTTCGGGCGTTTTGGCAGCGTTATCACTGATCGGTAGCAATACGATTGGCAATGTGCCGCTGGTGATGCTGCTGTTGCCGCTGGGACCGGAATGGTCGGAAAACATGCTGTATGGGTTGGCGATTTTCAGCACGCTGTCAGGAAATTTTCTGATTGTCGGCAGTGTTGCCAACATCATTGCAGTGGAACGCGCCAGGGCATTGGGCGTGATCATTACCTTTGGCGATTATGCCCGTATCGGTATTCCGGTGACACTGATCAGCTTGGTGTTGGCATGGGGATGGGTTGCGCTGGCGATGTGAACAAGCAAAGAGCCGCAAAGGATGACAGGCGGTGGAGTTATTCCGCCGCCACCGTCCTGCCGTCATATTCCAGCATCTCGCCCTGTTTGCGTTTGGCGAGGATATCGCGAGCCTTGGCATAGCTGTCATCGTGCCAGAAAATCAGGCAGCCATTGCAGCCACGTCCGCAGCATCCTTGCGTACCAACACGCGGCGTTTTAAAGCTGCGTTCTTTTTGGCGTTCATCAAGGGCGGTTTGCAGGGCGTTGCGTTTGGCGTCGTAACGGTCTTCATTTCCGCCGCCCAGTTCAATTTTCTGACCTTCCATGTCCAGCTTCATGCGCTGCCATTCATCCTCGGTCAGGGCCTTTTCCTTGCGGATCAGGGTCAGGGGCGGGAAGGCGGTGCGCAGATAGGAAAGGTCTTCCTGATCAAACAGGGCAAAGGGAATGCGAATCATTGGTTTTTGCCCGGCATTGACGGCTTCGGCCACCTTGCCGGTGGCGGCATCGATGAATTCGTAAATACGCAAAAGTAATGTCTTGCGCGATTTGGGCGGCACAAATTCCAGAACATCCCCGGCAATCAGGCGATTTTTGACGGCCACGACAAAGGCGTCGTCTTCGACCGCCTCGATCATGCCGGCAAATTCCCAGTCCGACACATTGCCCGAACTGTCATAGCCATGTGCATAATTGGTCAGACGGCCTTCATGAAACGCCAGCGTATAACCCCGGTTGGGGATGGTGGCGAGTTCCTTCATATAGGGTTCGGGCGACCAGCCTATTGGGTCCTTGTACCAGTCGTCAATCGCCATGCGATAGGCGCGTGCGACCAGCCCGGCGTAATAGGGGCTTTTGCCGCGTCCCTCGACCTTGAGGCTGTCCACGCCGATTTTCAGGTAGTCCTCAAGTTTTGGCATGATGCAGAGATCGCGGGAATTAAGGATATAGGAACCGCGTTCGTCTTCGTGAATTTCCATCAATTCGCCGGGGCGCATTTCTTCTTCAAGGAAGAAATCAAACAGTTCCATATTTTCTTCGGTCAGGTTCAGTTCCTTGACCGTGCCGTCCTTAAGCTTCATATGGACCTTGTATTTCCAGCGGCAGGAATTGGCGCAGGCTCCCTGATTGGCCCCGCGTTCGGCCATGAAGTTTGACAGCAAACACCGCCCGGAATAGGTCATGCACATCGAGCCATGCACAAAGGCTTCCAGCTTGATATCCTGGCATTTTTCACGAATTTCGGTCAGTTCGGCATAGGAAACCTCGCGCCCCAGAACGCACAGCTTCGCGCCAAGGCTTTGCCAGAATTTCACCGATTGCCATGAACAGACATTGGCTTGGGTCGAAACATGCAGTTCCAGTTCCGGTGCATGTTCGCGCACAAACATGAAAACACCCGGATCGGCGACAATCAACCCATCGGGCATGACCTTGCGCACTGCCTCGACATATTCCGGCAGCTTGTCGATGTCCTTGTTATGCGAAAACAAATTCAGCGTCAGATAGACCCGCACATGATGGGCATGGGCGAATTCAATGCCTTCGATCACGTCTTCCAGCGACATCTGGCTTTTGACCCGCAGCGACAGATCCGGCGTGCCCATATAAACGGCATCCGCGCCATACAGAACGGCGATTTTCAGCTTTTCCAGCGAACCGGCAGGCATCAGCAATTCGGAACGGCGCGACGGGATGTTCATCACTTTGGGTCTTTTATCTGGCGTGCTACGGGAAATCTCTTTGGTGCGCCTCATATCATAAATGCGCAAACCATGACGATAAAATCGCATATTTTGCCGGTCTTGCAAAGATCGGGCCTTGCAGGGCAGCTTTGCCTGTATCCAAAGGCCATAAAATTAATCTTGACCAAATGATCAGGAATGATCATCCTGTAACGGTCAGAGAGAGGCTGCTGTACGCGCAATCAACCTTAACGATACAAAGGCGCGGCAGTCAAAAAAGGGAAGCGATGGACGACCGCAAGGCGACATCGTGAAACGCCAGGAATGCAGATGATGTAATGGATCGGGTCGGACGGGCTTTCCCGCCTGCGAACGCCGCCAATCTGTTCATGATTTGCCCGTGTCTCTCGCTGACGCAGGAGAGGACGCCTTAACGGCAGGGAGACACACCATGACGATTTTGCAGGCCAAGCCCGCATCAAGTGCCGGTTCGATGACACCGGTTGAGGTCGGAAACAATTTTTCTGATCTGCATCCGCCTTATTCCACCCTTCAGGCCATGGCCGAAAGCAACCGGTGCCTGTATTGCTATGATGCGCCCTGCGTTACGGCATGCCCGACATCCATCGATATTCCGTCTTTCATCCGCAAAATCAGCACCGGCAACCCCGATGGGGCCGCCAAAACCATTTTGTCGGCCAATATTCTGGGTGGCACCTGTGCGCGTGCCTGTCCGACCGAGGTGTTGTGCGAACAGGCCTGTGTGCGCAATGTGGCCGAAGATACCGCCGTTGAAATCGGCAGTTTGCAACGCTATGCCGTTGATCATCGTATGGCACGCACCGATTTGCCCCATCCGTTCAAACGTGCGGCGCTGAGCGGCAAACAGATTGCCGTGGTCGGAGCCGGTCCTGCCGGGTTGTCCTGTGCGCACCGGGCGGCCATGCTGGGCCATGATGTGACGATTTTTGAATCCAGACCCAAAGCGGGCGGGCTGAATGAATATGGTCTTGCTGCCTATAAAATGACCGATGATTTTGCGCAGCGCGAAGTGGAATTCCTGCTGGGCATTGGCGGCATTCGTATCGAACATGGCAAGGCACTGGGCCGTGATCTGAACCTGCAATCGCTGCGTGATAGCTATGACGCGGTCTTTGTCGGGGTGGGTCTTGGCGCCAGCAATGATCTTGGCCTGCCGGGTGAAAGTTTTGATGGTATCGATGATGCGATCCGCTTTATCGAACAATTGCGTCAGACCGAGCCGAAATCCAACATGCCGGTGGGGAATAATGTGATTGTGATCGGCGGTGGCAATACCGCGATTGATGCCGCTGTGCAGGCCAAACGCCTTGGTGCCGAAGAAGTCACCCTGGTTTATCGCCGGGGGCCCGAACATATGTCGGCGACCGAGTTTGAGCAGGAACTGGCAAAAATCAACGGGGTGATTGTCCGTTACTGGGCGATGCCCGTGGCGATCAAGGCTAATGGCAAACTGATCGGTATGGCGTTTGAAAAAACCGAATTGCGCGATGGCAAATTGACCGGCACCGGCGAGACATTTGAAATCCGGGCGGATCAAATCCTGAAAGCCATCGGCCAGAAAATCAAAACAGACGATCTGGCCGGTATGGAAATTGCCGGGGGCAAGATCGTGGTTGATGAAAATTACCAGACGACAGCACCGGGGATTTTTGCCGGGGGCGATTGCATCAAAAGCGGCGAGGATTTGACCGTTCAGGCGGTTGAGGATGGAAAATGTGCCGCCCACGCCATTGATGCCTTTTTGAAAAACGCCTGAGCCAGAGGGAGAGAGACCATGGCTGATCTGAGCTGTAAAATTGCCGGTATCCATTCATTAAACCCATTCTGGCTGGCATCTGCGCCGCCAACGGACAAGAAATACAATGTTGTCCGCGCCTTTCAGGCAGGATGGGGGGGCGTGGTGTGGAAGACGCTGGGCATTGATCCACCGGTGGTCAATGTCTCGTCGCGCTATGGCGCGCATCACGATCAGAACCGCCGATTGCTGGGCATAAACAATATCGAACTGATTTCAGACCGGCCATTGTCGGTCAATCTTGCCGAAATTCGCGAATGCCGCAAGGAATGGCCCGATCATGTCATTATCGGGTCGATGATGGCACCGATTGAAGAACGGGCATGGAAAGATTTGGCCCAGCAAATCGCCGAAAGTGGTGTGCATGGCCTTGAACTGAACCTAGGCTGCCCGCATGGCATGTGCGAACGCGGCATGGGATCGGCGATTGGTCAGGTGCCGGAAATGGTCGAACAGGTTACCCGCTGGGTCAAGGATGCGGTCGATATTCCGGTCTTTACCAAACTGACACCCAACATCACCAATATCCTGTGGTCGGCCGAGGCCGCGCTTAAGGGCGGGGCGGATGCCGTGTCGCTGATCAATACCGTCAATTCGATCATTTCGGTTGATCTGGACAGCATGACGCCCGAGCCGATGGTTGATGGCAAGGGTACGCATGGCGGTTATTGCGGGTCGGCGGTCAAGCCGATTGCGCTGAATATGGTGGCCGAAATCGCCCGCACGCCGGAAACGCAGGCGCTTGAAATTTCCGGTATTGGCGGCATCACCACCTGGAAAGATGCGGTTGAATTCATGGCGCTGGGATCGAACGCGGTGCAGGTTTGTACGGCGGCAATGATTTACGGGTTCCGCGTGGTCGATGATTTGATCGACGGTATGAGCCAGTGGATGGACGACAAGGGTTACACCAGTGTCGAACAATTCACCCGGGCAGCGGTACCGCAGGTGGCGAACTGGAACGAACTGAACATGAATTTCGATACCAAGGCGGTGATCAATCCCGATAATTGTATCGAGTGCGGTCGATGCCATATTGCGTGCGAGGATACCTCGCATCAGGCGATTGCGATGAATGTCAAGGAAGACGGCCATCGTGAATTTGTGGTGATCGACGAGGAATGTGTGGGGTGCAACTTGTGTTACCACATTTGTCCGGTGCCCGATTGTATCACGATGGAACCGGTCAAGACGGACAAACCCTATATGACCTGGCCGGAACATCCGTTGAACCCGATGCGCCATGCCGCTGAGTAATCCGTTGAAAGGAAGATTTAAATGACTGTTCAGTCGCACGTCCGCAATCTGTCGATCAATGGCGACCGGTTATGGGATAGCCTGATGGAAATGGCAAAAATCGGTAAAACCGCCAAGGACGGTGTGTGCCGGTTGGCCCTGACCGATCTGGATCGCGAAAGCCGCGATTTGTTTATTGCATGGTGCAAGGCAGAAGGTTGTTCGATCCGCATCGACAAAATGGGCAATATCTTTGCCCGGCGCGAAGGCAAAAAAGCCGATCTGCCGCCGGTTGTGATGGGAAGCCACCTTGATAGCCAGCCCACCGGGGGCAAATATGATGGGGTTTATGGTGTTCTGGCTGGGCTGGAAGTGATCCGCACCCTTAATGAAGCCAAATACGAAACTGAAGCTCCGCTTGAGGTCGTGTGCTGGACCAACGAGGAAGGATCGCGCTTTGCCCCGGCGATGGTGGCATCGGGCGTGTTTGCCAAGGTGTTTGACCTGGAATACGGTCATTCCCGTGCCGATATCGATGGCAAGACCATGGGGCAGGAACTGGCGCGGATCGGCTATCTGGGGGATGACGAACCGACGATAAACGCCCATCCGATGGCGGCCTATTTCGAAGCTCATATCGAACAGGGGCCGATTCTTGAAGATGAAGGCAAGGATATCGGCATTGTCACCGATGCCCAAGGTCAACGCTGGTATGAAATCACCCTGATCGGGGTCGAAGCCCATGCCGGACCGACCCCGATGCAATCGCGCAAGGATGCGCTTTTGGGGGCGGCGCGGATTATTGATATCGTCAATAAGATCGGCCTGAAACGGCCGCTGGCCTGTGCGACGGTCGGCATGATGCAAATCCATCCCAATTCGCGGAATGTCATTCCCGGCCGGGTGTTTTTCACCGTTGATTTCCGTCATCCCGATGATGCCGTTCTGGCCGATATGGATGCGGAATTACGCCGCGAGGTGGAACGTGTGACATCGGAAATCGGCCTTGAATGCACGTTGGATCAGATTTTTTATTATGCGCCGGTGCCGTTTGATGCTTCCTGTGTTGAAGCGGTGCGGTGTGGTGTGGAAATCGGCGGGTTTTCGGCCCGCGACATTGTATCGGGTGCTGGTCATGATGCCTGCTATCTGGCACAGGTCTGCCCGACCGCAATGATCTTTATCCCCTGTGTTGATGGCATCAGCCATAATGAAATCGAAGAAGTCCACAAACACTGGTCGGATGCAGGCGGGCAGGTGTTACTGCATGCGGTTCTGGCCAAGGCCGATGAAACCGTGCTGCAAAAATCCGCCGGGTAATCTTCCTCCACAACACCTCAAGACTTCGGGCCGGGCAACCGGCCCGTTTTTTGTCCAAGGTGATCAGGAAAGTCCAACACCTTTGAGGATAATCCGCACGACATTTTCCTTTGCCTCGGCAAATTGTGCGTCAGACAGCGGGGCGTCATTGTTGAAGATTTCGATCTGGCGGGCAAAGTCGGCGTAATGCTGGGTGGTGGCGAAAATCATATACATCAGGCTGTAGGGTTCAACTGCATCCATCTTGCCTTCGGAGATCCAGCGATTAAGGACAACTACCCGGCTGTCGAGCCAGCTTTTGACTGTGGTCGAGATGTAATCGGATGAAAATTTTGCGCCACGAATGATTTCATGAGCCCAGATGCGCGAGCCATGCGGGCGGGCGCGCGATAAATCCATTTTGGCCTCGATATAACCGCGCAAGACCTCGGCGGGATTGGCGCTGTTGTCAAAGGTCATGGCCGCATCCAGCCAGTGTGAACAGACATCCTCCATAATCCGGCGATACAGCATTTCCTTGGTGCTGAAATAATAATGGACATTGGCCTTGGGCACATCGGCGATTTCGGCGATGCGGGCGGTGGTCGCTCCCTTGAAACCGTAATCGGCGAAAACCCGTTCGGCAGCGGCAAGAATCAGATGTTCGTTTTCCTGCCGGATCGCGGCCTTGTGTGCGCCATTGGCCTGTCGGTGTGTTGCTGTCATTGCCTCGCCCTGATGTTGGGAGTCATTTATCTTGACCGTTTGGTCAGGTTAAAATAATCTCTACTTTAAGTGCTAAAAAGCAAGTTTAAAATAATCGTGACTGCGCACCCGAAAGAACACCCCAACGGTGTTCGCCGGGCAAAACATAACCAGAATCGCAGCATGGTAAACAAAAAACAGGGATCGCCTGAATGGGAAGTTCTAATCAGAGAGTGCAACGGGAATCCGTTTAGCATCAAACCGCTAGTGCAGGGGCTGTGGCCCGTGCTAACGATTTTTTGTGCGCCATCATTAGGGCGTGGACCTGTTTGCGGCGTGGCATGGCGATTGGCCTTGCCTGCGCCTGTCGGGTCCCGGATGATGGCGTGGAAAAGAAGATGGGTATGGATTGATGCCCGGGATGTCAAAAAGGTTCGGGAGACCTGAAAGAAAATGACCGCCACCACCAAAAACCGCCGCCCCAATGATTTGTCTGCCTTCTGGATGCCGTTTACTGCCAACCGGCAATTCAAACAGGCCCCACGCATGCTGGTTTCGGCCGAAGGCATGTATTACAAAACCGACGATGGCCGCGACATTTTGGACGGTACCGCCGGTTTGTGGTGCTGCAATGCCGGCCACAAGCGCCCGAAAATTGTCGAAGCGGTCAAGGAACAGATGGACGAACTGGATTATGCCCCGGCATTCCAGATGGGCCATCCCAAAGCGTTTGAACTGGCTAGCCGTCTGGCACAATTGATGCCGGGCGATCTGAACCATGTTTTCTATACCAATAGTGGATCGGAATCGGTTGAAACCGCGCTGAAAATCGCGCTGGCCTATCATCGGGTGCGCGGCGAGGGGCAACGGACCCGCCTGATTGGTCGCGAACGCGGTTATCACGGGGTTAATTTTGGTGGTATCTCGGTTGGTGGCATTTCGGGCAACCGCAAAATGTATGGTCAGATGCTGGGCGGGGTGGATCATATCCGTCATACCCACGATCCGGACCGCAACAGTTTCACCCGTGGCATTCCGGCGCACGGTGCCGAATTTGCCGATGATCTGGAAAAAGTCTGCGTACTGCATGATCCATCAACCATCGCGGCGGTCATTGTTGAACCGGTTGCCGGATCGACCGGGGTTCTGATCCCGCCGCAGGGTTATTTGCAGCGCCTGCGCGATATCTGTACCAAACATGGCATCTTGCTGATTTTTGATGAGGTTATTACCGGCTTTGGCCGCCTTGGCATGCCGTTTGCCGTTGATTATTTCGGCGTCCAGCCCGATCTGGTCACAACGGCCAAGGGGCTGACCAATGGGACGATTCCGATGGGGGCGGTGTTTGCCACCGATGCCATTCATGATGCCTTTATGACCGGCCCGGAAAACATGATAGAGCTGTTTCACGGCTATACCTATTCAGGCAATCCGGTGGCCTGTGCGGCCGGTCTGGCGACGCTGGAGACCTACGAGGAAGAAGGTCTTTATACCAAGGGGCAGGAACTGGGCCAGTATTGGGAAGACGCGGTGCACAGCCTGAAAGACGTGCCGCATGTCAAGGATATCCGCAATCTGGGCCTGATCGGCGCTATTGAACTGGAAGGCATTGAAGGGCAGCCGACCAAACGCGCCTTTAGCGCCTTTTTGAAGGCCTTTGAAAAAGGCGTTCTGATCCGCACCACCGGCGATATCATTGCGTTGTCGCCGCCGCTGATCATTGAAAAATCCCATATCGACCAGTTGTTTGGCACGCTGCGCGATGTTCTGACCCATCTTGACTAAGGCGACATGATTTATGAAACGCATTGAACACATCATTGGCGGCCAGTATACAAGTGCCGACAGCACCCGTACCGCCGCCGTTTATAACCCGGCGACCGGTGAACAAACCGGCGAAGTCGTTCTGGCCTGTGAGGCCGACGTCAATACGGTAGTGGCAACTGCCAAAGCCGCGTTTGAAAGCTGGTCGCAAGTACCCCCGGCCAAACGTGCACGGGTGATGTTTGCCTATAAGGCCCTGTTGGAACTACGTGCCGATGACATCGCCAGTGCGATTTCGGCCGAACATGGCAAAACCCACCCCGATGCACTGGGTGAAGTGGCCCGTGCCCTGGAAGTTGTGGAATTTGCCTGTGGTATTCCGCATTTGCTGAAAGGTGATTTCAGCCGCAATGTCGGCCCGGCGATTGATACCGCCTCGGACCGTCATGCTTTGGGCGTTGTCGCCGGGATTACACCGTTTAATTTTCCGGCAATGGTGCCGTTATGGATGATCCCGATGGCGATTGCCTGTGGCAATGCCTTTATCCTCAAACCGTCCGAACGCGATCCGTCGGCGGCCAATCTGGTGGTGGAACTTCTGAAAGAGGCCGGTTTGCCAGACGGTGTTTGCAATGTGTTGCATGGCGACAAGGTTGCGGTGGATGGTCTGTTACATCATCCTGATGTGCAGGCTATCAGCTTTGTCGGGTCAACCCCGATTGCCGAATATGTCTATAAAACCGGCACCGCCAATGGCAAGCGGGTTCAGGCGCTGGGCGGGGCGAAAAACCATATGATCATCATGCCCGATGCCGATATTGATCAGGCGGTTGATGCCCTGATGGGGGCGGGTTATGGATCGGCGGGCGAACGCTGCATGGCGATTTCCGTGGCCGTCCCGGTTGGCGAGGAAACTGCCAATCGTCTGGTTTCTGCACTGGCCCCAAAGGTTGCCGCCCTTAAAATCGGACCGGCTACTGATACGGATGCCGATATGGGGCCGGTGATTACCGCCGCACACAAGCAAAAGGTGCTGGGTTATATTGATGCGGGTGTGAAAGAAGGGGCTGAACTGGTGGTCGATGGCCGTGGGTTCAGCCTTCAGGGGTATGAAAACGGTTATTTCGTCGGCGGGACCCTGTTTGACCGGGTGACGCCCGACATGACGATTTACCGCGAGGAAATTTTTGGTCCGGTTCTGTCGGTTGTGCGGGCGGATAGCTACGATACGGCGGTTGATCTGATCAACCGTCATGAATATGGCAATGGTACCGCAATTTTCACCCGCGATGGTGATGCGGCTCGCAATTTCATTGATCGTATTCAGGTCGGGATGGTCGGCGTGAATGTGCCGATCCCGGTTCCGGTTGGCTATCACAGCTTTGGCGGCTGGAAACGCTCGATTTTCGGGGCGCATGGTATTTACGGGCCCGAAGCCGTGCATTTCTATACCAGGTTGAAAACCGTGACCACGCGCTGGCCGACCGGCATTCGCGCCGGGGCGCAGTTTAATTTCCCGTCCAACTGACCGGACGGTTTGACGATTTCGGCCTTTGCCCCCGGATCGGGGCAAAGGCCACACAAGCCCGCACAGACCGGCACAAGACGGCAAGGGCACGAAAAATATCAGGAGGTATTCCGCATGTCGATGTTGAGAGGCGGACTGATTCAGATGGGCCTGAAAGGCACCACGGATCAGTCACCCGATGAAATTCGCAAGGCCATGATTGATGCCCATCTGCCCTATATCGAGGCGGCGGGTAAACAGGGTGTTCAGGTTCTGTGTTTTCAGGAAGTGTTCACGCAACCTTATTTTTGTCCGAGCCAGGACAAAAAATGGTACGACGCGGCCGAAGCCATTCCCGATGGCCCAACCACGCAACTGATGTGCGAACTCGCCAAAAAGCACAAAATGGTCATTGTCGTTCCGATCTATGAACAGGATATCACCGGGGTTTATTACAATACCGCCGCCGTGATTGACGCCGATGGCAGTTATCTTGGTAAATACCGCAAAACCCATATTCCGCAGGTTGCCGGTTTTTGGGAAAAGTTTTTCTTCAAACCCGGTGCATCCAACTGGCCGGTATTTGAAACGCAATATTGCAAGTTGGGTGTTTACATCTGTTACGACCGACATTTTCCGGAAGGTTGGCGTGCACTGGCGTTGAACGGGGCGGAATATATTGTCAATCCGTCGGCCACGGTGGCCGGGTTGTCGGAATATCTGTGGAAACTGGAACAACCGGCATCTGCGGTCGCCAATGGCTGTTATATTGGGGCGATTAACCGGGTTGGCCGTGAAATGCCGTGGGATATCGGCGAATTTTACGGGCAAAGCTATTTTGTCAATCCGCGTGGCCAGATTGAAAAAGAAGCATCGCGTGATCAGGATGAACTGATTGTCCATGACATGGATATGTCGATGGTCCGCGAAGTGCGTAATACTTGGCAGTTTTTCCGCGACCGCAGGCCATCGACCTATACCCGTCTGACGGACGGGAACTGACAATAGGGCGGCGAACGGGCAACAGCCTGTTCGCCGTCTGCCTTGACCGACACATATAAAAAGTCGGCAAGGTTCAGGGCAATGTCCCTGAGGGAGGTTTTGAGAGACATTCGATCAGGGAAACACCCCATGACGTTAAAAGCCGTCGTCAATAATGTGGCGCAAATGCCGGTATCGAAAGATGCCGTTGTTGATATTCAAAAACTGACACTGACCTTTCAGACCGCAGACGGGCCGGTTTATGCCTTGTCTGATGTCGATCTGACGATCAACCGGGGCGAATTCGTGTCGTTTATCGGTCCATCGGGCTGTGGCAAAACCACCCTGTTGCGTGTGATTGCCGATCTGGAAAAGGCGACGTCGGGCGATGTGTCGATCAATGGCGTTTCCGCCAGCGAAGCCCGACAGAACCGCGCCTATGGCTATGTGTTTCAGGCCCCGGCCTTGTTGCCGTGGCGGACGATTGAACGCAATGTCACCCTGCCGCTTGAAATCATGGAAATGACAAAGGCCGAACGGGTCAAACGCGCCCATGATGCCCTGAAACTGGTGGAACTGAACGGGTTTGAAAAGAAATTCCCGTGGCAGTTATCGGGTGGCATGCAGCAGCGTGCCTCTATTGCCCGGGCGCTGAGTTTCGATGCCGATTTGCTGTTGATGGATGAACCGTTTGGTGCACTGGATGAAATTGTCCGCGATCATTTGAACGAACAATTGCTGAAACTGTGGGCGCGAACCAACAAAACCGTGGCCTTTGTCACTCATTCGATCCCCGAGGCAGTATATCTGTCGAGCAAGATCGTGGTGATGTCGCCGCGTCCGGGCCGGATCATTGATGTGATCGAAACCAGATTTCCCAAGGATCGTACCCTTGATATCCGGGAAAGCCCGGAATTTTTGGAAATCGCCCATCGTGTGCGTGAAGGGTTGCGGGCGGGGCACAGTTATGACGAGTGATAGCGCAAGTCTTTCAGTGACCTATGCCGGGCCGTCATTATGGATCCGCATGATGGCGGGCACCACCGGGCCGGTGATTGTGGTTTTACTGGCCTTTGTGGTGATCTGGCATGTCGCGGTGATTTATCTGAATGCGCCGACCCAGATTGACCGTTATAACCGCGCCGGTCAGGACTGGACCGCCGCGCAACTGATTTCCGATACCATGATGCAGGAACGGCCGATTTTGCCCGCCCCGCATCAGGTGGCACAGGAAATGTACAAAACGATCTTTACAGTCGGAATCACCTCGAAACGCTCACTGGTTTATCATAGCTGGGTGACATTATCCTCGACCTTGCTGGGCTTTGGGATGGGGACGTTTCTGGGGATTTTGCTGGCGGTTGGGATTGTTCATGTCATCACGCTTGAGAAAAGCCTGATGCCGTGGGTAATTTCATCGCAAACCATTCCAATTCTGGCGATTGCGCCGATGATTGTGGTGGTTCTGGGGGCGATTGGCCTTAAAGGTCTGGTGCCCAAGGCCATCATATCAACCTATCTGTGCTTTTTTCCGGTGACGATTGGTATGGTCAAGGGGTTGCGATCTCCCGATCATATTCAGCTTGACCTGATGCGGACCTATAATGCCTCGAAATGGCAGACATTCTGGGCGCTGCGCTGGCCATCCGCCATGCCGTTTCTGTTTGCCAGCCTCAAGGTGGCGATTGCCATCAGTCTGGTGGGTGCAATTGTTGGCGAATTGCCAACCGGGGCACAGGCCGGACTGGGTGCCCGTTTGCTGGCCGGATCCTATTATGGGCAAACCATTCAAATCTGGTCGGCATTGTTTACCGCCGCCTTTATCGCCGGGATGATGGTGTATGGTGTTGGACGGATGGAGCGCCGGGTTCTGGAACGTATGGGGGCGCGGCCATGACCGGAAAAATTGATAAATTCTGTCTGGTCGGGGCGATTGCCGCCTTGCTGGCGCTGATTTTTCCGTTGACCGGGGCCGATCCCGATACCGGCAAGATGGTCGCTTTTGTCGGCGATATTCCGGGGTTGGCCGTTGCGATGGCACTCTGTGTGATCGCCGGGGCGGTGTTTACCTGGTACGGGGTAGGCAATGTCGCGCTGGCATCCATGTTGTTGCTGGTGGTGATTTTTGGTGGCTGGCAGGCAATTGTCAGTCTGGACGATTACGGGATTGGCGGCCATGCCCGTGTCGGGTTCTGGCTGTTTATCCTGTCACTCTGGGCGCTGGTGTGGCGGGCGATTGACGTTCTGGCCAAATACCGCACCCTTGAAACCGGCAAGCAGCAAGCCGCCCATCTTCTGGTGCCGGTCGCCTTTGGTGTCTGGTTGCTATTTGTCTGGCAGGTGGTGACGGTGGGATTTGGTGTGCCACAGGTTTTGTTGCCGCCACCTTCCATGATTGCCGAACGGTTTACTGGATCGATTCCGATCCTGTGGGCCGATTTTCACCAGACCTTTATCAAGGCGGTGTTGTCGGGCTATGTGATGGGATGTGGCAGTGCCTTTATCGTGGCGATTGCGGTGGACCGGGTGCCGTTTCTCAAACGCGGATTATTGCCGTTGGGCAACATGGTGTCGGCGCTGCCGATCATTGGTGTTGCGCCGATCATGGTGATGTGGTTCGGTTTTGACTGGCAATCAAAGGCTGCTGTTATTGTCATCATGACCTTTTTCCCGATGTTGGTGAATACGGTGACCGGCCTTAATGCTGCGGGGCGGTTGGAAAAGGACCTGATGGCGACCTATGCGTCGGGGTATTGGTCCACACTTTTGCGGCTTCGATTGCCTGCGGCATTGCCATTTATCTTTAATGCTCTCAAAATCAATTCAACTCTGGCGCTGATCGGGGCCATCGTTGCCGAATTTTTCGGAACCCCGATTGTCGGCATGGGATTTCGCATTTCGACCGAGGTCGGGCGGATGAATGTCGATATGGTCTGGGCGGAAATTGCATTGGCGGCCCTTGCGGGAACTGCCTTTTACGGAGCCGTGGCCCTTGCCGAACGCAAGGTTACATCATGGCATCCGTCATTTCGGGTACGTCGCTAAAAAAGCACAAAAAGGCGACCCGTCGGGAGGACTTCACTTCAACCTGAGGAGACTTCAACGAATGAGAAAAGTTTTTGCGACTGCGGCCGGGATTGTAGTGGGAATGACGTCACTGTCAGCCATGGCTGCCGATGCGGTGACGTTGCAGCTTAAATGGGTCACACAGGCCCAGTTTGCAGGCTATTACGTTGCGCTGGACAAGGGGTTTTACGAAGAAGCCGATCTGGACGTTACCATCAATCCGGGCGGCCCTGACGTAGCCCCGCCGCAGGTGATTGCCGGTGGTGGTGCCGATGTGGTGGTTGACTGGATGCCGTCCGCCCTTGCCTCGCGCGAGAAGGGTGTGGCTTTGGTCAATATCGCCCAGCCTTTTGCAGAATCGGGCATGATGCTGACCTGTCTGAAGGAAACCGGCGTTGCCGGGCCAGAAGATTTTCCGGGTCGGACGCTGGGCGTCTGGTTCTTTGGCAATGAATATCCATTTTTAAGCTGGATGTCGAAACTTGGCATTCCGACCGATGGCAGTGCTGGTGGTGTGACTGTTCTGAAACAGGGATTTAACGTTGATCCATTGTTGCAGAAACAAGCCGATTGCATTTCGACCATGACCTATAACGAATATTGGCAGGTGATTGATGCCGGTATTTCCGAAGACCAGCTCAATGTCTTTAAATATCAGGATCAGGGTGTGGCAACCCTTGAAGATGGTCTTTATGTTTTGGAAGACAATCTGAAAGACCCGGCCTTTGTCGATAAAATGGCCCGTTTTGTTGCGGCCAGCATGAAGGGCTGGAAATGGGCGGCTGAAAATCCCGAAGATGCCGCGATGATCGTTCTGGATAACGATGCCACCGGTGCCCAGACTGAAAAGCATCAGGTCCGCATGATGACCGAAATCGCCAAATTGCTGGATGATGACGGGGTGCTGGATGTCGATGCCTATCAGCAGACCGTTGACAGCCTGCTGTCGGGTGGTTCGGACCCGGTGATTACCAAAGCACCGGAAGGCGCATGGACCCACGCTGTTACCGACAAGATGTAATTGCGGGCGATCCGGACTTTACCGTCTGGCAGGATGTATCCTGCCAGACGGGCATTCCTTCAGAATAAACGGGTGTGAAGGGCGGAAAAACGTCTGACACCCCTACGGCAGACAAGGAGCCACCCATGTCTATGGTAATTCGCGGCGGAACGATTGTAACCGCCGATCTGACCTTTACGTCGGATATCCTCGTTGAGAATGGCAAAATCGCCGACATCGGCCCCAATCTGGTTGGCGATCAGACCGTCGATGCGACGGGATGTTATGTGATGCCGGGCGGGATCGACCCGCATACCCATCTGGAAATGCCCTTTATGGGGACCTATTCCGAGGATGATTTTGAATCCGGCACCAAGGCCGCCGTTTCCGGCGGTACGACGATGGTGGTAGATTTCTGTTTGCCATCGCCCAACCAGTCGTTGCTTGAGGCACTTCAGGCGTGGGACAATAAATCGACCAAGGCTGTGTGCGATTATTCCTTCCACATGGCTATTACGTGGTGGGGCGAACAGGTTTTCAATGAAATGAAAACCGTGGTGCAGGAAAAAGGTATCAACACTTTCAAGCATTTCATGGCCTATAAGGGCGCGTTGATGGTGGATGACGATGAAATGTTCGCATCCTTTCAACGCTGTTCTGAACTGGGCGCAATGCCGCTGGTTCATGCCGAAAACGGTGATGTGGTGGCCGCGTTGCAGCAAAAGCTGCTGGCCGAAGGCAATAACGGACCCGAAGCCCATGCCTATTCCCGCCCGGTCGATGTCGAGGGCGAGGCCTGCAACCGCGCCATCATGATTGCCGATATGGCCAATGTGCCACTGTATATTGTGCATGTATCCTGCGAGCCGGCACACGAAGCCATCCGCCGCGCCCGCCAGAATGGCAAACGGGTATTCGGTGAACCGTTGGTGCAGCATCTGGTTCTCGATGAGTCCGAATATACCCATCCCGATTGGGATCATGCGGCACGGCGCGTCATGTCGCCACCGTTCCGCAGCAAATTGCATCAGGATGGTCTGTGGAACGGTCTGGCATCGGGTAGTTTGCAGGTAGTGGCGACCGATCATTGCGCCTTTACCACCAAACAAAAACGTTTTGGCCTTGGCGATTTTACCAAAATTCCCAATGGCACCGGTGGCCTTGAAGACCGCCTGCCGGTTCTGTGGAGCGCCGGGGTCAATACCGGCCGGTTGACGATGAATGAATTTGTCGCCGTCACATCGACCAATATCGCCAAGATCCTTAATATCTATCCGCGCAAGGGGGCGATTATGGTGGGGGCCGATGCGGATCTGATCGTCTGGGACCCGAAGGCCAGCAAAACCATTGCCGCCAAAACGCAACTTTCGGCGATTGATTACAATGTGTTTGAAGGCTTTGAAGTCACCGGACTGCCGCGCTTTACCATCAGTGGTGGTCGCATTGCAGCACAGGAAGGCAAGGTGCTGGCGAAATGCGGCGATGGCCAGTTTGTAAGGCGGGACGCCTTTCCGGCGGTCAACAAGGCGCTGTCAAAATGGAAAGAATTGACCGCTCCGCGCAAGGTGGAACGCAAGGCGGAAAATATGCCTGCGGGCGTATGAACCATCCTTTCGGGTATATCAAAACAAACGGGGTGGCTTTCGGGCTGCCCCGTTTTCGGTTACAGATGATCAAATGCTGCGCAACAGGACTGAAACGGTGCCCGATATTACGCCCGCCGGGAAGATGCCCAAAACTGCTGCCCTTGTCCTTGCCGGGGGTGAGGGGAAACGTATGGGCGGCGACAAACCGTTTCGCGAACTGGCAGGCAAACCGCTGATCGCCCATGTGATCGCAATGGCGCGGCAGCAATGCGACATCGTGATGATTTCCAGCAACGAAGACCCGGCCCGTTTTGCGGCATTTGATTGCCCGGTGATTGCCGATTATCCGGTAGCCGGTCAGGGGCCGCTGGGCGGTATTCTGGGCGGGTTGCGGGCTTTGCCCGATGATATCGACTGGCTGGCGATCTTCCCGGTTGATTGCCCGGTTCTGCCTGATGATCTGGTGCGGAAATTGGCAGCTGCCGCGCAAGGGGCGGGCCGTTTGGCCGCCTTTGCGCAATATGACACCCGCGATCATTTCCTTGCCGCTGTCTGGCATCGTAACGGGGCAGAGACGATTGAAACCCAACTTGCCAATGACGACCGGCGTGTGGGTGGGGCGTTACGGTCGGTGGAGGCCGTGCGGGTGACGATCCCGACCCGGCCCGATCAACCCGCCCTGTTTGCCAATATCAATACGCCGGGTGATCTGGCTGTTCTGAAATAGTTGCAGCCTTATCGTACCGTACAGGGACGCCAGGGCGTCCACGGTTCATATTCCCGGAAGAATCCGGCCAGAAATTCATCGACATTATTGCGGTTTTGCGCGCGGGCTGCCGGTTGCAAATCTTCGTCATATCGCGCACAGGTTTTTTCAATCGCCACCCCGATATCGGCCCAGTTAACATTGGCAGCATGACCGGGCAGGCCCGATGCAATGGCGCACCATCCAACTGATTTCACGTAGTTTTCAGCCTGTTGGGCGCGGTCGGCCAGATGGGCGGCAGCGCGCATTTCGCCCTTTTGCGCGGCGGCTTGCAGCAATTTATCCGGGTTATCGATTTCGGCGGCAAACTGGGTGGCCAGCAGGGTGGCCGCACGTGGATCACCGCCGTGCCATGCAGTTTGCAGATGGGCCTTTGCTGCCGGGCGATCATCCTGCGCGATCTCATCAAGGGCCAGCCACAACAATGCCTGACTGTGGTTTTGGGTGGCGGCCTGTTCATACAGTGCACGAATATCATCGTGTGGGGCGTTCAGGGCTTCCATCCGGCGAGCCAAAAGGATTTGCGCATCGGCATTGCCACTATTGGCCGCAGATTCAAGCATGGTCCAGCCTGCTTTCTGATCGGCCTCAATACCAATGCCATTGATCATTTGACAGGACAGCAAATATTTCGCCGTGGCATTACCCTGTTGCGCCAGTGGTTGCAGGGTTTGGGCCGATGCCGCGAAATTCCCGCGGCGATAGGACGCAATACCGTCATCAAGGGCGGAGGCTGCCCCGGCACTGCCCGGCAGGCAGGCAAGGATCAGGGCGGTAAAGGTTAGAGAACCAAGAGTTTTCAACAGTGATGTGTTCATAAGGCGTTCCGTTGTTTTGGTGTCTTCCCCGCGATCATCACGGTAAAAAAAACGGGTCGGAGCCCGAAAGCCCCGGACCAGTTGCCGTTCACGCAAGAGGAAAATTCATGTGCGATCCAGTGTCGCGACGTGTTCGGTGCGGATGCCATTCAGAAATTCGCGCACCCGTTCCGATAGGGCGTCCGATTGTCCGCGCAAACGTTCGGTGGCCTGACGCAAACCATCCACCGCCTGAAGATTGTCATCCGCCGCCATGCTGACCTGCGTAATGGTGTCATTCATGTTGCGGGCGGCGATGGCGGATTGTTCAACATTATTTGCGATTTCGGAGACAAAATTCTGTTGTTCGCCAACCGCCTGCGACATGTGATCGACGGTTTGGTGAATGCCGGAAATGCTTTCGCTGATCCCGGAAATTGCCTGTACGGCAACGTTGGTGGTGGTTTGAATGCCGCTGATGCGTCGGGCGATGCGATCAGTGGCGGTACCGGTCTGATTAGCAAGGTTTTTGACCTCGCTGGCGACGACGGCAAAACCCTTTCCCGCATCACCGGCCCGTGCGGCCTCTATGGTGGCATTGAGTGCCAAAAGATTGGTCTGGGCAGCAATGTCTTGTATCAGGCTTAAAATCTCGCCGATTTCCTGTGCCCCGGTTTCCAGTTCGCGCATGGTGTCGTTGGTTTTGCGGGCTTCATTCACCGCATTTTCCGCCGCCAAAACCGATTGCCGAGCCCGGTCACCGGTATCGCGCACCCGGTCTGACAGGGCCTGTGTCGCCGTCGAAACCGACGCCATATTGATTGATATTTCCTCGGATGCGCCTGCAACACCAGTGGCGTTGCCCGAGGCGATTTCAGCGCGTTCGCGCACATGGTTGGAAGTGGCGTGAATCGCCTCGGCCTCGGTCGAGACTTCGGCTACGACTTTCGATACCGATGCCTCGAACGCATCGGCCAGTTGCAACATGGTCTTACGGCGTTCTGTTTCGGCGGCTTTACGTTCGCGGGTAACGCGGTGTTCAGCCTCGGTTGCAGCTAGGGATGTGGCCCGGAATTGCCGCAGGATTTCGGCCATCGCGCCGATTTCATCGCGGCCATTATCGCGCACTTCGGTGGATAAATCGCCACCCGCGACCTGACGCATGCCGTCAATCACCCGCAACAATCGGGCAATCAGATTGCCCCGGACATAAAAAATCAGAACCAGCAAGGAGACTACCAGAACCGCGATACCGATCATCGCGATCAGTTGTTGATCCCGGGCGACCTGATGCCTTGCGTCTGCCGCACTGGTTTCCACTTCGGTCCGCTTGGCCGCCACCAGATCGGAGATGTTGCTGCCCAGCGTTTCGGCACTGATCAGGGTGGCATTCAGGGTTTGTTCGGTTTGATCCTGATTGCGCCATTCGGTTTCGCGCAGCGCAAAAACACTGTTTTCGCCAGCGCCAAAGGCCAACATAGCGCTTGATAAATCCCGGATACGGGTACCGTCATCATTATCGGGCAGTTTTTCAAGGGCGTCGGTAATTCGCAGTTCGGCCCAGCTCCATTTGCTGCGCACTTCGTCCATCGCTTCGCCTTCGGGTACAGCAATCGCAGCGGTCAGCATACCAAAGGCCAGATTGATATTGGCGCGGATTTCGGACAGTAATTGTGAAAATGCAGTGATGTCTTTCAGGCTGTCGGCAGCGTCCATATTGCCGCCCGCAACCCGGCCAATGCCGCGTGAAACATCGATATCCACCACCTCGACCAGAGGATTGATATATTCCGATAGATCAGCATAGGCATAAACCATATCAAGGGTCAGGTCACCGCGCCGTTTCTCCAATACAATCCGGTCATGGGTCAGGGTTTCAAGGGTATCCTGCCGGGTGACAAGATCATCCAGCAAGGTTTTTAGGTTATTGGTGGTGTCTTCATCGCTCCCTGCGGTAGCGACTTCTTCAAGGCGGATGCTCGCCGCGTCGATCAGGGCGACCAGACCGGCCTTAATGGTTTCCAGTTCGGCGTCATTGCGTGATGCGGCCAGAACCGGGGCCTGTGCGGCAATGCCAACACCATCCATCGCCAGTTCCATCTGACGGATGATCGAGGGTAGGCTGTTGGTGCTGATATCGGCAACCAGATCGCGGGTATTGCCAAATGACAACCACGATACCACCGACGATATCCCCGCCAGCACCAGAATAACGGCGAAAGACGCCATCAGGCGGCCCTGAATGCCAAAGCCTGTGCGTCGTATTGAAACGACGTTGGTCATTTTTTCCTCCCGTGCTGCTGCGGGCAGGCCGCAACAGTCCATTCCAGACATACAGGTTCGTTGCGCCCGGTGGGCCGGGCGTCGGGATTATGTGTTTCAGGCCCGCTAAAATGGTGAAAAGAAAATATTGCGTTTGAAAATCAGGAAAATGGCCGGAGGCGACAAATCGCCTCCGGCACCCCCAGTCGGGTCGTTACTTGACGCGGCCTTCACGCCACGCAGCGATCAGATCGTCATATTTGACGGTTTCACCCTGCGGTTTTTCGTTGTCGAGTTTCGGTTTCGGTGCGCCGGGCTGGTCGAACCAGTATTGCGCATCGCGTTCCTCGTTCAGTTTCGGGGCGCAATCGCCACCGATGCCTGCCCGTTCCAGACGTTCCATTACCCGGTCCATGGAATTGGCAAGGTTATCCATGGCTTCTTGCGGGGTCCGTTCGCCGGTCACAGCTTCGGCAACGTTCTGCCACCACAATTGTGCCAGTTTCGGATAATCTGGAACGTTGGTGCCAGTTGGCGACCACGAAATACGGGCCGGGCTGCGATAAAATTCAACCAGACCACCCAGTTTCGGGGCGGCTTCCAGCATTTCCGGCGTATCAAGGTCAGACTGACGGATCGGGGTCAGGCCAACCAGGGTCTTTTTCAGCGACACCGATTTCGAGGTGACGAACTGCGCATAAAGCCACGCAGCCTGACGGCGCTCGGGCGGGGTCGATTTCATCAGGGTCCAGGAACCCACATCCTGATACCCCAGTTTCATGCCTTCTTCCCAATACGGGCCATGCGGCGAGGGGGCCATACGCCATTTCGGCGTACCATCCTCGTTTACCACCGGCAGGCCTTCCTTGTTCATGTCCGCAGTAAAGGCGGTGTACCAGAAAATCTGCTGTGCGATCTGGCCCTGTGCCGGAACCGGACCTGCTTCGCCGAAGGTCATACCGGCGGCTTCTGGCGGGGCATAGGCTTTCAGCCAGTCGATATATTTGGTCAGGGAATAGACCGCAGCCGGGCCGTTGGCATCACCACCACGGGTAACACTGGAACCGGCAGGTGCACAGCCTTCAACGCGAATACCCCATTCGTCCACCGGCAGGCCGTTCGGGATCCCCTTGTCACCGGCACCGGCCATTGACAGCCACGCATCGGTAAAGCGCCAGCCCAGCGACGGGTCTTTCTTGCCGTAATCCATGTGGCCATAGACTTTTTTACCGTCGATTTCCTTGACATCGTTGGTAAAGAATTCGGCGATGTCTTCATAGGCCGACCAGTTGACCGGAACACCCAGATCGTAGCCGTATTTGGCCTTGAACTGTTCCTGAAGGTCGGCGCGCTGGAACCAGTCATAGCGGAACCAGTAAAGGTTGGCGAATTGCTGGTCCGGAAGTTGATAAAGCTTGCCATCCGGGCCAGTGGTGAAAGACAGGCCAATGAAATCGTCAAGGTCCAGCGTTGGCGAGGTGACAGCCTTGCCTTCGTCGGCCATGAAATCGCTGAGCGGAACCACCGCATCATAACGCGAATGGGTGCCGATCAGGTCCGAGTCATTGATATAGGCGTCATAGATATTACGGTTCGACTGCATTTGCGTCTGCAATTTTTCGATGACGTCGCCTTCGCCGATCAGATCATGGGTGATCTTGATGCCCGTGATTTCACTGAATGCCTGGGCCAGAACCTTGGATTCATATTCATGGGTGGTGATGGTTTCCGACACCACATTGATTTCCATACCCCGGAATGGCTCGGCCGCTTTGATGAACCATTCAAGTTCGCTCATCTGGGCATCTTTTTCGAGACTTGATGGCTGAAACTCGCCATCAATCCATTTCTTCGCCGCATCGGTGTACTGGTCGGCCTGCGCCGGGTTAGCCAGAATGGCCAGCCCCAGTGCAATCGCCACAGCACTGCCTTTGATTACGGCAGAAGAGCCTTTGGCTTTAACGATCATATCGTTTCTCCCTGGTCGTCTTCCTTTTGACTTCCGGATTGAATTCCGGTTTGCCAGAACGGGGGAAGACGGATACCCGTGATGGCAAATTCCGATAAAAGGGGCTGATGCCGCAGGAAACACAGCCCCTTTGCAATGGCATTATCCCCAACGCATGATGCAAACCAGCCACAGCAGGGCGATGATCGAGGCTATCCACAAGGCGGCATCGGTAACGGCCAGCCAGCCAAGATGGATATAAGCCGCCCCCAGCAGGCTGATAAACAGCCGGTCGCCGCGAGTTGTGATCAGAGGCAGAAAGCCCCGGCGTGGCACAGTTGGCGAAACGGTCTGCCAAATGCCCATACCAATCAGCATCAGAATGATGCAGGTGAAAAACACTGCCGTAATCGGGGTCCAGGCCATCCATGTCATAATTTCAATCCTCCTGTTTTCCGATTACACACGACCCATCGCGAAACCTTTGGCGATGTAATTGCGTACAAACCAGATCACGAGTGCACCCGGCACGATGGTCAGGACACCTGCTGCGGCCAGAACACCCCAATCCATACCCGATGCAGACACCGTTCGGGTCATGGTGGCGGCAATCGGTTTGGCCTCGACAGAGGTCAGGGTACGCGCCAGCAACAATTCAACCCAACTGAACATAAAGCAGAAGAACGCCGTCACCCCGATGCCGGACCGGATCAGTGGAATGAAAATTGTAGTGAAAAAGCGCGGGAACGAATAACCGTCGATGTAGGCGGTTTCATCGATTTCCTTGGGAATCCCGGACATGAACCCTTCGAGGATCCACACCGCCAGCGGTACATTAAACAGGCAATGCGCCAGGGCGACCGCAATATGGGTGTCAAACAGATTGACGCTGGAATACAGCTGAAAGAACGGCAACAGAAAAACAGCAGGTGGTGCCATGCGATTGGTCAGCAGCCAGAAGAACAGATGCTTGTCGCCTGTAAAGTTATACCGCGAAAAGGCATAGGCGGCGGGCAGGGCGACGCAAAGCGAGATCACCACATTGATCGCCACATAGATCATCGAATTGATATAGCCCGAATACCATGCCGGATCGGTCAGGATCGTGCGGTAATTATTAAGGGTCGGCGCATCAGGAAACAGGGTCATTGCGCCCAGAATTTCCGTGTTGGTCTTGATCGACATGTTGAACAGCCAGTAAATCGGCAGCAACAGAAAGATAATATAAACAAGCAGTGCGATGTGACGTTTCTGGAACCGCATTTTATTGTTCCTCCCGCTTTCCGGCGTTCATGACGACGGTATAGAAAACCCAGCAAACCAGCAGGATGATCAGGAAATAGATGATGGAGAAGGCCGCCGCCGGACCCAGATCGAACTGCCCGACCGCCATTCGTGTCAGATATTGGCTGAGGAAGGTGGTGGAGTTACCCGGTCCGCCGCCGGTCAGGACGAAGGGTTCAGTGTAAATCATAAAGCTGTCCATAAAGCGCAACAGCACACCAATCACCAGAACCGACTGCATTTTGGGTAACTGGATGAACCGGAACACCGCCCAGTTCGAGGCCCCGTCAATCTTGGCCGCCTGATAATAGGCATCGGGAATTGACCGCAACCCGGCATAACACAGCAGTACGACAAGGCTGGTCCAGTGCCAGACATCCATGACCACAACGGTAATCCAAGCATCCATCGGGTTCTGGCTGTAATTGTAACTGATGCCAAGCGACCGGATGACATAACCGCCAAGGCCGATATCAGCGCGACCGAAAATCTGCCAGATGGTGCCAACAACATTCCACGGGATCAAAAGCGGCAGGGCCAACAATACCATACAGGCCGAAACACCCCATCCCTTGCGCGGCAAGGTCAGGGCAATCGCAATGCCCAGCGGAATTTCAATGGCAAGGATACTGCCAGTATAGATGATCTGACGGACCAGCGCATCATGTAGGCGGGTATCTTCAAGAACCTGCTTGAACCATTCGGTGCCGACAAAGAACCGCGTTTGCGGATCGAAAATATCCTGCACTGAATAATTGACGACGGTCATCAACGGGATGATTGCGCTGATGGCGACAATCAGAAAGACCGGCAGGACGAGGAACCAGGCCTTGTTATTGGTAATCTTGTTCATTTCGCCATTCCCCCTTATGCGACCAGATGACTGTCGGCATACAGCTTGGTCCATTCTGTCGGGAACCGCAGAACGCCGCTATGTGCCGAAATCATCTGATCCTCGCCGATCTTCACCTTCATTTCGGCATTGCCAAACCGGGTGGTGGCGATCTTGTATTGGCCCAGGTCTTCGACCTTGACGATATTGACGGGAATGCCGCCTTCATTGCTGGCGGAAGCATCGGTGTCAAGGGTCAGGAATTCCGGGCGGATACCCAGTTCAACCGCCCCGGATGCCCCGGATGCGGCATTCATATGCCGGTCAGTCAGGGCAATGCGATGCCCATCAATCCATGCCGCCCCGCCCTCCAGATTGCAGGGCACGATGTTCATGCCGGGGCTGCCAATGAAATAACCGACAAAGGTATGAGCCGGGTTTTCAAACAAATCCTGCGGCGTACCCAGTTGCACGACCTTGCCGCCATACATGACGACAACCTTGTCGGCAAAGGTCAGGGCTTCGACCTGATCATGGGTGACATAGACCATGGTCGGGCGCAACTTGTTGTGAATTTCCTTGAGCTTGCGGCGCAACACCCATTTCAGATGCGGGTCGATGACGGTCAGTGGTTCGTCAAAGAGGATGGCGGCAACATCATCGCGTACCAGCCCGCGACCCAGCGAAATGGTTTGTTTTTCGTCGGCACCAAGGCCGCGTGCCTTGTGTTTGAGTTTGCCATTCAGATCAAGCATCCCGGCAATTTCGCGCACCCGTGCATCGACGGTTTTTTCGGCAATCCCGCGATTGCGTAATGGAAAGGCCAGATTGTCATAAACCGTCATGGTGTCGTAAATCACCGGGAACTGAAACACCTGTGCGATGTTGCGCTGTTCCGGGGCCAGTCTGGTGACGTCCTTGCCATCAAACAGAACCTGTCCGTGTGATGGGGGCAGCAGGCCGGAAATGATGTTAAGCAGGGTGGTCTTGCCGCAACCCGACGGACCTAACAGGGCATAGGCCCCGCCATCTTCCCAGACATGTTCCATACGGCGCAGCGCATAGTCATCGTCCCCTTTCGGGTCCGGAAAATAGGAATGCGCCAGATTTTTAAGATCAATACGTGCCATTTTTTCTTTCCTCGACCTCAGGCAGCCTTGCCGTTTTGAAGGGCGACCGGTGGGGCCGCTTCCAGCTGGTTGTTCACGCCAAAGGCAAACAGACGTTTTGGATCGACATAAAAGGTGATGGCTTCGCCCAGACGAGGGTTGTGGACCCCTTCTTCCTGAATCACCCAGGACACATCGTTGAAATGCACATGGACAAAGGTTTCCGATCCTGTGATTTCGGCCAATTCGACCTGTCCCTGCATGGCGATGGCATGCGAGCCCGGATTTTTGACCGACAAATGGTTGGCTCGCACCCCGATTGTATGTTTGCCACGGTCGAGCCCGGCCAGATGCCCCTGCAAGGCAACCTGATGGCCACTGGCAAGGAACAGATTGCCGTCGCGGACTTCGGCATCGACCAGATTGATCGGTGGATCGGAGAAAATCAGGCCGGTCTCGACACAGGCCGGATTGTGATAAACCTGCGTGGTCGGCCCGAACTGGGTCATGCAGCCCTGATGCATCACCGCACATTTCCCGCCCAAAAGCAGGGCTTCCATCGGTTCGGTGGTGGCGTAAACCACAATGGTATCGCGTTCGGCCAAAAGATTGGGGATTTCGGCGCGCAGTTCTTCTCGCAATTTATAATCCAGATTGACCAGCGGTTCATCCAGTAACAGCAAGGTGCAATCCTTGACCATGGCGCGTGCCATGGCGGTGCGTTGTTGTTGCCCGCCCGATAATTCCTGCGGCAGGCGATCCAGTAAATGTTCGATATGCATAAGTTCGGCGGTGGATTTGACGCGCCGCTCGATTTCGGCCTTAGCCATGCCCTGCAATTTCAAGGGGGATGCGATATTGTCATAGACATTCATCGACGGGTAATTGATGAATTGCTGATAGACCATGGCGACATTGCGTTTTTGCACGGCCATGCCGGTAACATCAGTACCATCAACAAAAATGTGTCCCTTGGTGGGCGGTTCCAGTCCTGCCATGATCCGCATCAATGTGGTCTTGCCCGCCTGGGTCCGCCCCAGCAGTACATTGAACGAACCCGGTTCCAGCGTGATCGACACATCGTCGATATGGGTTTCGGCCCCCACAATTTTGCTGATATTTTCGAGTTTAAGGGTCATCTGTCGTTAATTCCTCAGACCGTCTGTACGGCTTTGATCGGGTGGTCGGAGTTTGCGAACCAGTCCGCAATTGCAGACTGGGTGTCGGTCGAAAGATGCAGGCCCAGCTTGGAGCGCCGCCACAGGACGTCTTGCGCCGTGCGGGCCCATTCGCGCCCGGCCAAATATGTCAGTTCGTTTTCATAGACATCATCGCCCAGATGCCGCCCCAAACCGGCAAGGTCCTTGGCGCCGCCGATGATATTCGTCGTGAGTGTGCCGTAATTGCGCAGATAACGGTAGAGTTGAGGCGCTGGAATCCAAGGAAATCGTTGCTGCATTGCCGCATGAAAGGCCTCGAAATCAGAACCGGGCATATCGCCGCCGGGCAAGGAGGCACCACTTGTCCATTTCTTGTCGGCAATACCCAGAAAGGGCGATAATTTGGCAAGGGCGGATTCAGCCAGTTTGCGATAGGTGGTGATCTTGCCGCCATAAATATTCAAAAGCGGTGCATCGTTGTTGTGGCTGTCGATTTCCAAAACGTAATCGCGGGTGACTGATGATGCATCTTCGGAACTGTCACCATAAAGCGGGCGTACCCCGGAATAGGTCCAGACCACATCATCAGGGGTGATTTGTCGTGAAAAATAGGAATTGGCGAGTTCGCACAGATAGCCGATTTCATCGGTGCTAATGGCGACCTTGCCCGGATCCCCCTGATAATCGCGATCTGTGGTACCGATCAGGGTAAAATCCTGTTCATAGGGAATGGCAAAAACAATGCGACCATCAGGGTTTTGAAAAATATAGCAATATTCATGATCAAACAGCTTGGGTACGACGATGTGGCTGCCCTGTACCAGACGGATCGCCTGTTTTTTATGGGCATCAATCTTGCCATCCAGCATTTCTGCGCACCATGGACCGGCGGCATTGACCATACTGCGGGCTTTTATGATGTATTCATTGCCCGATGCATCGCGCAGGGTGACGGACCACAGACCATTGTCGCGTTGCGCCCGGATGCATTCGGTTCGAACCTGAATATCGGCACCGCGTGCCTGCGCATCCATCGCATTGAGAACGACAAGGCGGGCATCCTGCACCCAGCAATCAGAATAAACAAAAGCCTTATCCATACCCGCAACCAAAGGGGTGCCCGCCGGATGGTCGGACAACCGGATACCTTCGGAACCGGGCAGTTTTTTGCGACCACCCAGATGGTCATATAAAAAAAGCCCCAACCGGATCATCCATGCCGGGCGCAATCCCCGGACATGAGGCAGGACAAACCGCAATGGCCAGATGATGTGCGGGGCGGCGTTCATCAACACCTCGCGCTCAATCAGTGCCTCGCGGACCAAGCGGAATTCGTAATGTTCCAGATAGCGCAAACCACCATGGATCAACTTGGTGCTGGCAGATGAGGTCGCACTTGCCAGATCGTTCTTTTCACAAAGAAAAACCTTAAGGCCACGGCCAGCAGCATCGCGGGCGATTCCGGTGCCATTGATGCCACCGCCAATGATGGCGATGTCGTATATCTGTGATGAGAGCAACCGCTTCCTCCCTGATTGCTCGAATTTCTATCGTCAGGCTTTGCTGACGCTATTTATTTTCAAAAACGTTACGCATGCCTAAAAATAATTGCAAGCGAAAATAAATTCATATTGTAATTTTCATTATTGAAATTTTTGTGCGATGCGGTAAGGAATTGTTTTGCCGATGTAATATTGCCCATGCGGGGTGCTGTCAGGATATTTTTACATTCAGGATTGGTGTTTCGAAGGCATGGGGAGTCGGCAGTTAAAGGCGATGAATCGTTGGAAACTGAAAAATAATATCGTGGTGGGCATCGTAAAAGCGCCTTGCCGCCTATGTTCGGGATGCTGCAATTTGCTGCCCCGGATGGTGATTCCGGTTGCCTCATAACGGGCTTTGGCGCAACACTGCGTGCATCCTTAAGGTCGTCGAACGGCCTGATCCAAACTCCGAGGAGGCCCCACCATGATTACCCTGAAAGATACATCCCTGTTTCGTCAGCAGGCCTATGTCGGCGGCGAATGGGTTGATGCCGGTGACGGCAAAACCGAAAATGTGACCAACCCGGCGACCGGTGCGTTGTTGGGAACCGTGCCTGTGCTGGGCCGTGATGCGGTGGCACATGCAATTAAAACCGCAGAAAAATCACAAAAATCGTGGAAAAAGCGCACAGCCAAGGAACGGTCGGCCATTTTGATGAAATGGTACGACCTGATGATGGAAAATCAGGAAGACCTTGCGCAATTGATGACCGCCGAACAAGGTAAGCCTCTTGCCGAATCACGCGGTGAAATTGCCTATGGCTCGTCTTTCCTGCAATGGTTCGCCGAAGAAGCCAAACGGGTTTATGGCGATGTCATTCCATCTTTTGCACCCGATAAACGGGTGATGGTTCTGAAAGAACCGGTGGGTGTTTGTGCTGCGATCACGCCGTGGAATTTTCCGACCGCGATGATCACCCGCAAGGCAGCCCCGGCATTGGCGGTGGGTTGTGCAATGGTGGTCAAACCGGCGATGGAAACACCTTTTTCCGCGCTTGCGATGGCGGTTCTGGCCGAACGGGCCGGTCTGCCCAAGGGGTTGTTGTCGATTGTGACGGGCGATGCCAAAGAAATCGGCGCGGAAATGACGGAAAACCCGATTGTTCGGAAACTGACCTTTACCGGTTCAACCCCGGTCGGGCGGTTATTGATGCGGCAATGCGCCGATACCATCAAGAAAATCAGTCTGGAACTGGGCGGCAATGCGCCGTTTATCGTCTGTGAGGATGCCGATGTTGATGCGGCGGTCGAAGGCGCGCTGGCCTCTAAATATCGCAACACAGGACAAACCTGCGTTTGCGCCAACCGCCTGTTTGTTCATGATGCGGTCTATGACGAGTTTGCCAAAAAACTTGCGGCCCGGGTAGCCGGATTGTCGGTCGGGTCGGGCACCGAAAAGGGTGTTGAAATCGGCCCGTTGATCAATGAAAAGGCGGTTCAAAAGGTCGAAAGCCATATCGCCGATGCGGTGGCAAAAGGCGGGCGGGTTTTGACTGGCGGCAAGCGTCATGAAAAGGGCGGTACATTTTTTGAGCCGACCGTGATTGTCGATGCCACCCGTGACATGCAGGTCTTCCGCGAGGAAACCTTTGGCCCGATGGCACCGCTGATTCGTTTTAAAACCGATGACGAAGTTCTGGAAATGGCCAATGACAGTGAATTTGGTCTGGCATCCTATTTCTATTCCCGTGATATCGGTCGTATTTGGAAAATGGCCGAAGGACTTGAAAGCGGACTGGTCGGGGTCAATGCCGGGGTGATTTCAACCGAAGTGGCTCCGTTTGGCGGTTTCAAACAATCGGGTCTTGGTCGCGAAGGATCAAAATACGGAATCGAGGACTATCTGGAAACCAAATATGTCTGCCTTGGCGGGCTTGATGGATAATCGGGTCTGAACAGATCAAAAATGGCACAGTGCGTGATGTGCCGTGCCATTTTTGATGCGGTGGAAAGTCACGCATTCCTGTCTTTGTCGGGGTCACTCGTGAAGTTTTGCATATCACCGTCCGGTAATTCCGATTGCAGGGCGGTAAAGACATCAAACATGCGCGGGTCAAAGGTGATGGCGGCGGGCGATATGGCGGGGTTTTGCCCGTTATTTTCAGCCTCGTCATCCGTCGTGGTAAGGCTGGCACTGTTGAGGCGCTGCGTGATGGCGTCGGAAATCGCCCGTTCAATATCGTTGCGTTGCCTGGCATCCATTTTTGCCAGTGATTCTTCATCCAATCCCATCGATTCCAGGATTTTGTTGCGCAATTCTTCAATCTTGCGTTCCTCAATCTCACGGACATAGGCGGTAAAACCGTGTTCGCGGATATAGGCAAGATCGTTATTCTGTTCCTCGTCATCCTTGTTGGCTGTGCCGGTGCTGTTTGACAGGATGGTTCCGTTTGACAAACCGGCCTGCCGCGATGTGGCCAGGGCTGTACCGGTATTGATGGTATCAATCACAGACATGGAAATCCTCCGACGGCAAGATTTGCCGGTTATGGTTGCAAGTGATCATGCCTGTGCAATTTATATGCCGGTCTTGCCGATATTTTGGGGTCAGAACCGATGTCAAATGGCACAGCATCCGTTCCGCCGACCGCCCGTCCCATCCTGCGGGGCGATATGGCATTGTTTTCGTCGCAATCAGATGTGTTATGGCCTCGCCAAGGTCACTTGGGGATACCAGCCTGATGGCAACGTCGTTCAGGGTATGGGCGCGTTCTGTGCGATCTCTCAGGATCAAGGCTGGTTTTCCCAACCATGCGCATTCTTCCTGTACACCCCCGGAATCGGTAATAATTGCCCGGCATTGGCGCAATGCCGCCATGAAATCGGGGTAGGGCAAGGAATCGCAAAGCGTGATGCCATGGCAGTTGTCAATGGCGGACCACAGGCCATACCGTTGCAGGCAATGCCGGGTGCGCGGATGCATCGGCCACAGGATGCGCCGCGTTTGTGCAATCTGGCGCAATGCACCGACAATCTTGCCCAGCCGTTCCGGATCATCGACATTACCTGCACGATGCAGGGTGACGATAATATCATGCGGTTTTGGGATGTTTTTCCCGCCGTCTGGAAACCGTATCAGGGCGTCGATCATGATATTGCCGGTCATTTTGATATGGCGATGTTCTTGCATTTCCCGCCTTAAATTGGCGTATGCACCATCATCGGGTGCCCATAACAGATCAGATAGTCGATCAATTTTCTGACGATTGGCATTTTCGGCAACGGCATCTTCGCCGCCGCGCAAACCGGCCTCGATATGGCACAGTAAAACATTGTTCATGGCTGCGGCTTGCGCAATGCCGACCGACCCGGTGACATCGCCAATCGTAATGGTTGCCGCCGGGCGGGTTTGAGTGATCAGATTGGCATAGGCCCGATGCGTTATGGCAATCATATCATCGCCGGATGCGGATTTTTGCCCGACTCCCAAATTATGTTCTGGGGCAGGTAGGCCCAGAACATGGCATTGCTGCGCGGCAAGGAAAGGGTCCCAATGTTGTCCGGTATCAATCAGGCGTAGTTCAAACGGCCAGTCAGCATCGCGCCATGCGGCGTAAAATGCCGCCGCCTTGATGATATTGGGGCGGGTACCATAAACCAGATCAACGATCATGTCGGGCTTTTCCTGTATCGGATCCTATCATGTAAGCAGGAAGTCCTTGGAAAGGCGAAGGATTTTTACTATCCGGCTTGTCTGGTGCAAAGTCATTGATAAAAATATTCGCAAACGAATTGTTTTTCGGATGAATTTTTTCTAAACAGAAACCCTGCTTGACTTGATTTGGCAGATGACAGAACGTTTCAGGCGTTCTTTATGGTACGGCAGAAGAACTGTCGGCTTCGGGGAGGACTGCAAGATGACGGACAAGCGCTATATTCTGGCGATTGATCAGGGTACGACAAGCTCACGCGCCATTGTTTTTGACAATCATGGCCGTTCGGTTGCGGTTGCGCAGCAGGAATTTCCGCAACATTTCCCCAATAGCGGTTGGGTCGAACATGATCCGGAAGATTTGTGGAATACGGTAGTCGCAGTCTGCCGTGAGGCCTTGGGCCATGTCGATATCAATGATGTTGTGGCGATTGGCATTACCAATCAGCGCGAAACCACACTGGTTTGGGACCGCAAGACAGGTAAGGCAATTTACAACGCCATTGTCTGGCAGGATCGCCGCACCGCCGGGCTGTGCCACGATCTGAAAAAAGACACCGGCCTTGAGGAACGTGTCAACCAGCGCAGCGGTCTGTTGATTGATCCTTATTTTTCGGCGACCAAGGTGGCGTGGATTCTCGATCATGTATCGGGCGCACGGGCGCGGGCCGAACAGGGCGATCTGGCATTCGGTACAGTTGATTCCTTTTTGCTGTGGCGCCTGACCGGGGGCAAATCCCATGCAACAGATGCCACCAATGCGGCCCGCACCAATCTTTTCAACATCCGCACCAACCAGTGGGATGATGAATTGTGCAACATTTTCCGGGTGCCACAGGCCGTCTTGCCCGAAGTCAAGGATTGCGCAGCCGATTTTGGCATGGTCGAGGCCGAGTTGTTTGGTCGTGCCTTGCCGGTTCTGGGCATGGCCGGGGATCAACAGGCCGCAGCCTTTGGCCAATGCTGTTTTCATCCCGGCGATATCAAAAGCACCTATGGTACCGGATGTTTTGTCATTCTCAATACCGGGGATGAGGCCGTTACCTCGCAACACCGTTTGCTGACCACGATTGGCTATCGCCTGAATGGCAAGACAAGTTACGCGATTGAAGGTGCAATTTTTGTCGCCGGAGCGGCGGTGCAGTGGTTGCGCGATGGTTTGGGAATCATCAAATCGGCGGCGGAATCCGAAGGACTGGCGAAATCGCTGGAGGATAATCACGGGGTTTATCTGGTTCCTGCCTTTACCGGGCTGGGGGCGCCTTATTGGGATCCGGATGCGCGGGGGGCCATTTTGGGTCTGACCCGTGATACCGGGCCGCGTGAATTTGTTCGCGCCGCGCTTGAAAGTGTCTGTTATCAGACATTTGATTTGTTTGATGCAATGGCGGCTGATGGCGTATCGCCCAAAGCGGTCCGGGTTGATGGCGGTATGGTCGCCAATGACTGGCTGTGCCAGTATCTGGCCGATATTCTTGATATTCCGGTGCAACGTCCGGTGGTGACTGAAACAACGGCATTGGGGGCAGCCTATCTGGCGGGGTTACAGGCGGGGATTTACCGCGATCTGGATCATATAACGGCCAACTGGCATTTGGATGCCGAATTCACAGGCAAGGCCGAAAAGAGCCGCCGTGCAGCTGTATTGGCCGGGTGGAAAAAAGCCGTGGCACGGGTGCGTAGCGACGCGGTTTAAGCCTTTGTAAACACGGGGCTGGTCATATTTGATACGGCGCGATACCATTGGGCGGCACATATCTGTGTCGCCCTTCTTTTTATCCTGTCATTATCTGTTTCTGTCAGCCCGGCTGGGGGATTTATGCTTGATCTGATCGTCAGTAAGGTGGGACCGGTCTTTTTGACGATCCTGTGCGGTTATCTTTTGATGCGGGTCAAGGTGCTGAACCGTGATGGCATTCCGGTTCTGGCAAAGATCGCCATGAATGTCTTTATCCCCGCCATGCTGTTTCAGACCCTGTCGCAATCCGATATTGCCGCCCAGTTCGATTTGCGCCTGTGGGGCAGTTATTACGGTGCGGTTCTGGTGAATTATGCGTTGGTATTTTTTACCGCCCGCTATTGGTTGAAGGCGAATGTCGATGCGGCGGCGATTACCGCCGTCGGTGGGGTTTTTTCCAATATCGTGTTGCTTGGCATACCGCTGGTGCAGGCTGTCTACGGCGAGGCGGGTCTTGTACCGCTTTTGATCATTTTGTCGATCCATCCACTGACCCTTTTGGGTATTACGGTTTTTATCATCGAAGGCGACCGTGCATCGGCGGGCAATTGGCTGGGCAATGTCGGGCGGAGCATCTGGCGCGTTTTGAAGAATCCATTGATCATTGCCATCGTGCTGGGCGTTCTGGCGTCGCTTGTGGGCATCGAAATGCCGGAAATGATCGACGGGACGCTGGAACGTTTCCGCGTTGCCGGGCCGACGATTGCCTTGCTGCTGGTCGGGGCGGGGCTTTATGGACAAAGCATTCGCGGCAATGTTCAGGCCGCGGTTCTGTGCAGCGTCGCCAAAATGCTGATACAGCCCTTGCTGGTATTTCTGGTTGCGCGTTTTGTCTTTGATCTGCCGCCGTTATGGCTGACGGTGGTGACGATCATCGCGGCCCTGCCCAGCGGAGCCAATGTTGCCATTCTGGCTGGCAGTTATCAGGTCGGCATTGATCGTGCCTCGACCACCATCCTGATCACCACCTTGATCAGTGTGATCACGCTGCCATTGCTGGTGTTGTATGCCGGGGCGCATTAGGCCGGGTTGGCCAGTGCATTCAGGATATGACGGTACAGGGTGATTTCATGTTGGTCAGTGGTGCTGTCTTCTGACAGGGTGCGGATAAAATCCGCGATAATGCCGGTATGACCTTTATCGGGTTTGAGCCAGTGGCGCCGTGTCAGATTTCCTTTGGGGCTACGGATATGTAATTTCTGCCAGTTAGTCAGGACAATTGTTGTATCGGTGGCAATAATTTCCAGACGTTCCTTGGCGATGCTGCGATGTCCTGCCTGCCCGTAATGAATATCCCCCACCGATCCATCCTGAAAAACCACTCGCCACAGGCAAATGTCATCCTGTCGATTGATCCAGTGACAATGCAGGTTTTGGATCGGGTTGTTGGCAAAATACTGCAACAGATCAATAAAATGGCTGATTTCCCCCAATACTCTGCCACCCTGACCGCGATGGTGTAACCAGTGCCCGGCGGGCAAAGGGTGAATACGGACATGGTATGTGAAGTGTTTCGGGCCATTCGGCAAATAATTAAGAATGGTCTGTGCCATCGGTGCATGGCGACGGTTATGGCCGACCATCAAAATCAGGCCCGGGTGGTTTGCATGGGTATTTTGAATCGATTCAAGCTGCGCCAGATCAAGACAAAGTGGCTTTTCGACCCAAACATGCTTTCCGGCCTCAAGCGCCTGAACGGTCAGGGCGGCGTGGCTATTATGACGGGAGGCGATGATCACGGCATCAGTGTCCGAATCGTTTAAAATCGCCTGATTGTTGCTGGTTGCAGCAGCGTCCCCGATCTGTCGCGCAATTCCCTGTGCCGCCAGTCCGTCAGGGGAAGATATGGCGGTAATGCGGACATTTTTGTTCTGGCGCAGATGCGAAACCAAAACTCCACCCGCATAATTGCCTGCCCCGATCAGGCCGATATGGATGATCCCGGAATTGCGTTTTGTTTGGGCTGGTTTTGGGGTTGGTATCGGCGATGCTGTTTGCGGTGGTGTGGGTGTGTCGGGATATTCAATCAGGATCGCCAATGGTGTTGGGTTTGCAAGCTCAAAGGCGCGGGCTGCGTCCTGGATCGGCAGACGTTGCGTGATCAGGCGGGAAGGGTTGATGCGCCCGCGTGCCATCAAATCAAGAGCGGTTTGCATATTACGGTTGATGGTCCAGCGCACATAACCAATCGGGTAATCAATGCCGTGCTGTTCATATTGCGGATCATAACGACCGGGGCCGTAGGAGCGCACCTGCCTTATGGTGATATCCTTGCGATAAAGAGTCTCCCGGTTCGCCCGAATCGCCACATTACCTACACAGACAATGATGGCGCGGTCCCGACATAACCGGACCGCCTGATCTATCATTGAGCCATCTGGGTCGGGCGCGCAAATCAGAACAGCATCGTATTGCTCCGTTACCGGGACCGAGCCGGCATTTTCCGATGTTTCCGTCGCACCGCCCTGTCGGGCGAAATCGCACCGGGAGGTTTGCGGATCAATTGCCATCACCCGCGCCCCGGCGGCGTTGGCGGTTTCAATAACCAGTTGTCCAATCAGGCCGCAACCGATTACGGCAATCTGGCAACCAATAATCACCTCGCCCTGTTGCAGGGCATGCAGGGCAATCGCCGTTAAAGTGGCAAAAGCGGCATTGTCGGCAGACACCCCGTCTGGCACAGGGCATACCAGATGACGCGGCACCACATTCCATTGCGCATGGCGGGCATGGCCAATACCACCACAGGCAACCAGTTGTCCGGTTTGCAGATCGGTGATGTCGGGGGCCACGGCCTCGATCATCCCGGCACAGCTATATCCGGCGGGCAGTGGGCGGTTGAGGCGATTACGCACCGCATGGCGGGTGGCCTGCAAACCATCCTGCCGCCATTTTTGTAAAACAAGTGCTACCAGATCGGGGCGCTGCCACGCTTTCATCAGCAAGGGCAGACGGGTTTCGCGGTTCTGGACCTCTTCGGTGCCGGTGCTGATCACGGAGGCCTGAGTGCGCACCAGAACCGTACCGGACTGCAAAACGGGCATGGGGCAATCGGTCACTGCAATTTTACGATCTCCTGGATATCGAAGTAATGCCTTCATCAGCACGGTGGTCCCCGTTTGCGGTTTGATCTTCCCAAGTAAGGGATTAAACCAGAGATATGATTTTCCGTCGATCCGAGATTGACCGCAATCTCCCGCTGTGGTTAGCAACAGCAGGGTAATGGTTTGGAAATCAATCAATGCAGCAAAATTCAGTCGGACTGACTTGGCGCGACTATGTCCTAGGCATGGCCGCAATCTTTTTTGGATTATCAGCGCCGCTATTCTTTTTCGGTAGGGGAGGGCTGGCCGCAGGGCTTAGTCTGTCGCTCATTCTGGCGGTAGTTGGAGGGAAGACAGGGCCTGCTTGGCGTGAGATTCGTCGCGATATAACGTCACCTGTTGGTGTCGCACTTTTGCTGGTGTTTGTTGCATGGGTACCCTCAGTGGTTGGGTCCCTTCAGGTTGGCGTATCTTTTACCAAATGGATATCCGTTTTGGCGTTGGTTGCGGGGTGCTGGTTTATCATGCGCCTGATCGCTCCCAAGGCCAGACTGGCATGGAATGCTGTGACCTATGCAAGTTGGGCTGTGCTGGCTTACTGTTTGCTCGCGATTATTGTGACACCTGATGTTCTCAGTCTACGGGCGTTGGGCAATCCGGATGTCACGGTGGATATTACCCGCCGTCTTAAGCCTCTTGGCAGTTTTCTGGTTTTTGCAGCAGTTTTACTGATCGCTGATGGGCTTGATCAAAAAGGTCTGCGGCGCTGGTTGTCATGGCTGTTTGTGTTGGCGGTGCCGGTGGTGATCTATGTTGGCATGGCGCGTGCCAATGCAGCGGCCATTCTGGCCATGCTGGGGATTTTTGCCATTTCTTTGGTGGTTGTCGTGAATTTGCGCCGTGTAACCTTTCTGGCGGTGGGAGGCATGGTGATTTCGATTGTCGCTGTGGTTGTCTGGCTGGGAAATGTTACGAATACTTCGTGGGGTGATCTTGATGGTTTCCAACCATATTTGCCTATTCAACTGGTTGATGTTCACCGGCAGATTATATGGCATTTCGCCTTTGAACGTATGCAGGATCATCCGCTGATTGGCTGGGGAATTAATGCGGCCCCGTGGATTCCGGGTGCCAATGATGTGCCGGGAACATTGGGGCAGTCGGTTTTGCCTGCCCATCCGCATAGCTGGTTTATAGAAATATGGCTTGAAACCGGGATTATCGGATTGCTGTCGGTTTTGGGATTTCTGGTGGTTTGCGGGGGTGTTTCTTTTCGCCTGTTACGTCAATCGGGAATGGCAATTGCCGTGCCGATTCTGGCGGTACAGGTCGGGTATTGGTTTTCGGGCCTGTTTAATTATTCCTTTTGGTCCACATGGTGGCAGTCGGTTTTCCTGATTTCCCTTTTATTGTTGATCTTGCGGAAGGAGATGCAAGCTCTGCCCGGTTCTCCGGACAGACGCAGCAAGATGTTGTTTGTCTGTGGCGAAGATTGGTCTTTCGTGTCGCACCGGATTGGGTTAGGTCGGGCAGCACTGGTGCAGGGATGGGATGTTGTGATTGCCTGCCGAACAGGTGAAGCCGCCGAAAAACTGCGCGACGAAGGCTTTCGCGTGATTGATGCGTCGATTGTTCGGGGCGGTTTAAGCCCGATCAGCTCACTTAACACTATCAAGTCGCTGGCTTGTTTGATCCGCCGCGAACAGCCTGATGTGGTTGTCAATGTCTCTATTCAATGTGTTGTGCTTTCGGCGATGGCGGGGTTGATTGTCGGGGCGAAACGCTCGGTCAATATGATTACCGGTCTTGGTTTTATGTTTGTGTCAGGCGGTGTCAGGGCGCGGATTGTCAGGTCGATTGTGTCGCTGTTGTTGCGGTTTTATGCGCTGTTTCCATCAGTAACGGTGATTGTGCAAAATGCCGATGATCGTGATGTAATGGCCGGTTTGGGATTCCCGACGCAACGACTGCATTTGATCCGGGGATCGGGGGTTGATCTTCTGGCCTATGATCCGGGGCAGGACCAAAAACCGTCAGATGATCTCAAAACCGTGATTTTTGTCGCCCGGATGTTGTGGTCCAAGGGGCTGGCCGAACTGGTTGAAGCTGCCCGTCTTTTGAAATCCAAAGGCCGGAATTATCGTTTCTGGCTGGTCGGCGATGCTGATCCTGCCAATCCCGATAGTGCCGATGACGGTCAACTGAGGGCGTGGCAGCAGGAAGGCCTGATTGAATGGTTGGGTCGCCGCCGTGACGTGGCCGATTTGTTGCGGCAAAGCGATTTGGCGGTTTTGCCATCTTGGCGCGAGGGGTTGCCTAAATCCTTGTTGGAGGCCGCTGCCGCAGGACTTGCCATGGTGGCAACCGATGTGCCGGGCTGCCGCGAAATTGTGCTGCCGGGCAAAACCGGCCTTTTGGTGCCGCTAAAGGATGCGCAAAGCTTGGCAGAAGCGATTGATACCTTGTTATGCAATGATATCTTGCGTGCTGGAATGGGGTGGCAGGCCAGAAAACTGGTCGAAGACGAATTATGCGATGCAGTGATCATTGCCCGAACCATGGAAGTGATCGGACAGAAGTAAGAATAGAGTTTTTAAAGCCCCGGTTTTCCGGGGTTTTTCATTTCGGCTGGAGTGTGTCATTTTTTCGGTTGCTGCGGGCCCGGATATTTTGCATACAATATACATAATGTGAGTCGCGTTCGGAAAGATCAGAGGCGGCTTTGAATAATCAGAACGGCCGGATCGCAGGCCATATATGGAAAGGTTCCCGGAAATGCAGGTAAACTGGACAGGCGTATTTCCCGCTGTTGCTACCCAGATGAACGAAGATGGCTCGATCGATTACAAGATGACGGGAGAACAGATCGAAGCCCTGATCGATGCCGGGGTGGACGGTCTGGTTATGCTGGGGTCGGTTGGTGAAAATACTGCCCTTGATCTTGAAGAAAAGATCGCCGTTCTCAAGCTGGCTGTTGAAATCACCAATAAACGGATTCCGGTTCTGTCCGGCGTTGCGGAAACCACCACGCGCGGTGCAATTGCCTATGCCAAAAAATGCGAAGAACTGGGGGCTGATGGCTTGATGTTGCTGCCGGGCATGATTTATACCGCTGATCCGCGCGAAAACATTGCGCATTTCCGCGCTGTCGCCAATGAAACGCGACTGCCAATCATGATTTACAACAATCCCGGTGCTTATCGTGTTGATATCAAACCCGAAGAATTCAACCAACTCGCCGATGTGCCTAATTTGGTGGCGATCAAGGAAAGTTCTGGTGATCCCCGCCGTGTGACCGACATTTATAATGCCTGTGGCGACCGTTTTGTTCTGTTCTGCGGCATGGATGATCTGGTGATGGAAACCCAGGTTCTGGGCGTTGTCGGCTGGATTTCCGGCTTTACCGATGCGTTTCCAGCGGAATCCGTAGCGCTGTGGAAATTGCTGTCGGAAGGCAAATATGCCGAAGCCCTGAAGATTTATCGCTGGTTCACCCCGGTTCTGCATATGGATGTCCATGCCAAGCTGGTGCAATATATCAAATTGGCACAGGCTATGACCGGTGTTGGCAAGGAATATGTCCGCGCACCGCGCCTGTCGCTGGTCGGTAAGGAACGCGAGCAGATCAGCGCGATCATCCAGAAAACTATCGATACCCGCCCGTCACTTTAGAAGATGGGCAATGCGCGGGGCGGCCATTGCGGTCGCCCCGTTTGCCCTTTATGGTGCTGCCGTTTGGGATCAAAATCCAAAGGAATATCATGTCAGAAGCGCAAACTGCCCTGGTGATCGGTGCCGGAATAGTCGGTGTCAATGTCGGTTTGGTCCTGCAACAGCAGGGCTTTGATGTGACGATTGTCGATCGTAATGAGCCGGGCATGGGGACATCCTTTGGCAATGCGGGCGGGCTGGCGGTAACGGAATGCGCACCGATCTCGATGCCCGGAACATTGTTAAAAGTCCCCGGCTGGCTGATGGATCCCTATGGTCCGCTCACACTGCGCTGGTCCTATCTGCCGCGTATGGTGCCATGGCTGTTGCGCTTTGCCGCTGCCGGACGCAAGCACCGGGTCGAACAGATCGCCAGTGAACTGGTTGCGATTCTGGACAGAGTCTGGGATGATTACACTCCGTTGATTCGCGATGCGGGCCTGGCCGATGCGGTGTTTCGCGAAGGGGCCCTTGCGGTCTATCGCAGCACCCAAAGCCGCCGCGCTTCCGATTACAATATTGATTTACGCCGTCGTAATGGGGTGCGTGTGACCGATGTCACCCGTGAACAGATTGCCGAAATGGAACCCGGTCTGGCCCCGATTTTCGCCTGCGGTGTGGTCGAGGAAGACTGGGGGCGCGTGCTGGATCCCTATAAAATCGTCCTTGGCTTTGAAAAACTGTTTCGCGAACGTGGCGGCATATATCAGAAGGCCGAGATCGTTGATTTTATCTGGCGCGATGGTAAGCCTCGCGCCGCCGTGGCCCGGGGCGGCGACCAGATTGTTTTTGACAAGCTGGTGGTGGCCTGCGGGGCCTGGTCGAAAAATCTGGCGGGCAAGCTGGGCAGTCCGGTGCCGCTGGATACCGAACGGGGTTACAACACCACGGTGCCTTATCACGGTGCGACGCTGAACCGTACGGTGATCAGTGCGGATGACAGCATCGTCCTGACCCCGATGGAAATGGGTATTCGGGTTGGCGGTGCAGTGGAGCTGGGCGGGTTGACCGCCGCTCCCAATTACAAACGTGCCCGTGCCCTGTTTGCCAAAGGACAGCAGGTTCTGCCCGCCCTGTCGGATCAGGGCGGGACGGACTGGATGGGATTTCGACCCTCTATGCCCGACTCCAAACCGGTGATTTCGACAAGCCCGCTTCATGACAATGTCGCTTTTGCCTTTGGGCACGGGCATCTTGGCCTGACGATGGGGGCGACCACCGGGCAACTGGTTGCGGCCCTGATCTCGGGCAATCCTGCACCGATTGACATGACGCCCTATCGTATCGACCGTTTCTGATTTCGGAGCCCTGCCAAAATGGCAAAACACAGCTTTTTTTGTATTGATGGTCATACTTGCGGCAATCCGGTGCGGGTTGTTGCCGGGGGCGGCCCGCGCCTGTCGGGGAATAACATGCTCGAAAAACGGGCGCATTTTCTGGCAGAATATGACTGGATTCGCACCGGCCTGATGTTCGAGCCACGCGGCCATGATATTATGTCCGGTTCGATCCTTTATGAACCGACCCGCGATGATTGTGATGTCGCCATTCTGTTTATCGAAACGTCGGGCTGTTTGCCGATGTGCGGCCACGGCACGATTGGCACAGTGACAATTGCCATCGAACAGGGGCTGGTCAAACCCAAAACCCCCGGTATCCTTCGGTTGGAAACCCCGGCCGGTCTGGTGATTGCGCACTACAAACAGGTCGGCGAATATGTCGAATCGGTCAAGCTGACGAATGTGCCATCCTTTTTGTATAAAACCGGGATCACTGTCGATTGTCCGGATTTGGGCATGATCACGGTTGATGTTGCCTATGGCGGCAATTTCTATGCGATTGTCGATCCGCAGGAAAATTTCCGCGATATGGCCGATTTCACTGTGGGTGATTTTCAACGCATCAGCCCGGAATTGCGTCGCCGTCTTAATCAGATCGGCGAATTTATTCATCCGTTGCATCCCGACATCAAGGGCTTGTCGCATATCCAGTGGACCGGCACCCCCACCCAATCCGGCAGCACACACCGTAATGCCGTGTTCTATGGCGACAAGGGAATTGACCGTTCACCCTGTGGCACCGGCACCTCGGCGCGGCTGGCACAATTGGTCGGGCGCGGCCAATGGCCTGCGGATCAGGATATGGTGCATGAAAGCATCATCGGGTCGCAATTCCGCGCCACCGTGGTCGAACATACCAGAGTGGGCGATTATGATGCGATTGTGCCGGGTATCGAAGGCTGGGCGCGTATTCATGGCTATAACACAATCTTTATTGATGACCGCGACCCTTATGCCCACGGTTTCGTCGTCACCTGATCATCGGACAGCATAACCGGGCAGATCAACACAGTTTGATCTGCCCGAATGGCAATTTTATTGCGCGTTGCCGGTCGCATCGCTATGACTATAGGCGAGGGGGCGTTAACTGCCGGTAATCTGTTTCGGATGGCGGGTACTGGCAGCGACATTCTGCCCCGATTACCTTATTGTTGGCAGATTGACAGACAGATAATGACCGCATCACCCCGCTTTACACGCCGTACCATCACTGATCAGGTAACCGAAGACCTTCGTGAACGCATTCTGTCGGGTGATTTCCTTGCGGGCAGCCAGTTGCGTCAGGATGCCATTGCTACTGAATATAATGTCTCGCGCATTCCTGTGCGCGAGGCCTTGCAACGACTTGATGCAGAAGGGCTGGTAACGTTTCAGCCGCACAAGGGGGCCATCGTTGCCACCCTGTCTATTCAGGAAATCGAAGAACTGTTTGAAGTACGCCGGTTGCTGGAATGTGAATTGCTGCGCCATGCCGTGCCGAAACTGACCGAAGACGACATCCGCGCTGCTGCCGATATTCTGGATGTCTATGACGATGCCTTACGGGCGGGCGACGTGGCACGGTGGGGGGATTTGAACCGGCAATTCCATGAACGGCTTTATCAGGCTTCGGAACGCCCCAAGACCCTTGAAATTGTCCGGACCATTGGCAATAACACCGTGCGTTTTATCCGCGCCCAACTGGCGTTGACCGGGGCGATTGATACTGCCGAACGCGAACATCATGAAATTCTTGATGCCTGCCGGGCGGGTGATGCCGACAAGGCTGCTGCCCTTTTGGGCAGCCATATTGAAAATTCGGGTAAAAGCCTGCTTGATTGTTTGCGGTCGGCCCGTCCGACGGGGAGTGTCTGACCGGCCTTATCTGATTTGAAACCCCTGTCCAACCAGATCACCCTGATCCAGCCATAACCGACTTTCGCCGCAATAATGCGCCATGCCGCCAACCCGTGCAATAATGGCGGGAAAGGGGCCGCAACGGGTTACATCGCCAATGCTGCCCTTAAAAATCGCGCCGGTCACACTTTCAAAATCCCTTGTTTGCCCGGCTTTGATCTGCCCTTTGGCATGTTGGAGAGCAAGACGTGCACTGACCCCGGACCCGGTGGGGCTTCGATCCACCTGTTGATCGGCAAAGATACATATATTACGGGTCGGTTCGGTGCTGAACTCATCGCGACCATCGGTCAGGATCGCACCATATAAAAAACCAAGGTCGTCATGATCGGGATGGCGGATCGGGATCGAGGCATTTATAGCCGCACAAACCGTACTTGCAAGACCGACAAGTTTACGTACTGCTGTTGTACCGATCTCCATTCCGAATTGCCCGGCGTCCAGCATCGCATAAAATGCCCCGCCATAAGCAATATCGGTTTTAAAAGGCGTACCATCGGGCAGGGTCAGGGTATAATCGCAGCCCGTAACAAAAGATGGTACAGACAGAAATGTTACTTTGCCACTTATGCCATTAATCACCTCCACCTCGGCCCTGACCAGTCCGCACGGACATTCAATGGCGACCTGTGTGACGGGCTCAATAACCGGTACCAATTCGTAATCAACGGCATAGCGACCAAGGGCGATGATCGCATGGCCGCACATCGTCGAATATCCTTCATTATGCAAAAACAATACCGCCAGGTCGGCATCGGGCAGAGTCGGTTCAACCAACAATGCCCCATACATGTCTGCATGCCCGCGCGGCTCAAACATTAAAAACCGGCGCAAATGATCCAGATGGTCCCGGACATAGCGGCGCTTGGCCAGAATATTGTCGCCTGTGATCACAGGGTAACCGTGCCGGATAATGCGCAAGGGTTCACCGCCGGTATGCATATCGATAATTTCTATCGGCTGAAGGCGGTCGGGAAAGTCGACATGAGCGGGGCTGCGTTCTGACATTGAGGCCTCTGATTCTTTAAATTGTCGATCTTACAGGGATATTATCGATGATCCGGTATCAGGTTTCCGAGAAGATAATCCACCTTTGGGATTGTCAGTAAATCGGCAAGGCCTGTTTTTTGGCCTTTCGGGCCCTTGCTGGGTTCTAATTGCATACCTATATACCATTCCCGCGCAAAATTTTTGCGTCGTGATCTTTTTGTGATTTTTCCTCAAAAAGGTATTTGACAGTTATGGGTATGGGACCTATAACCCGCCTCCACCGACGGGGTGCGGCGCAGGGAACTGCGGTGTTGACGTTGGTGCGGGGCTTCGGTCCTTGGAAGATTTTGATTAGTTCTTTGACATTGTAG
>NZ_JAUYHK010000018.1 GCF_030690045.1 Thalassospira sp. | reverse complement strand
GTGCATCGGTCCTGCCGGGTTGGCGATTCGGGGGCTGTCACAGCCGTTATCTGGCGGTTTTCCGGGGCGGAAGGGTGTGATGCAGCAACTTTAGCGGTTGTTTTCAGGGATCATGATTGATTACTGAAAGCGAGTCGGCGACGCCAGATTTTTTGATTTCATTGATCGGGTATGATCATTGAAATGACAAGGTGCAACAACCCCGAAAGCGGGGACATGGTGCGGCGGGGCCGGTGTGATCGGGGCGAAGGCCCGGCGGTGGAAGCCCGGCGGCTGTCCGGTTTCCATCTGCATGGGAATGGCGGGATTTGGCTGGTGCTGCCCCTTTGCTGTGAGGGACATGGCAGGAAAGAAAGCGGCAGCGGCTGTTTTTCTGTTTTTTGTTTGTCACAAAACCCGTGCGGGGCGTCATCAACAACAGACCGTCAGAAATTTCCGGCAACCGGGCATCTTTCTGATAAAATATTCGCAACAGATGATTTCACGGGGACCGACAATGAAAATGTCATTTTTGATGGGAAGTGCCTTGGCCCTGGGTCTGGCTTTTGCCATGCCGCATGCCTTGCAAGCCGAAGGCGGGCATGGCGGATGGAGCTATGAAGGTTCCACCGGCCCCGATCATTGGGGGGCGCTTGACCCCGCCTATGAATTATGTGCGTCGGGCAAAAACCAGACTCCGGTTGATATGACCGGATTTGTTGAAGCCGATTTGTCGCCGATTGATTTCAAATACGGCACCCCGGCAACCGACATCGTCAATAACGGCCATACCGTGCAGATCAATATGACACCGGGCAGTGCCATCACCATTGCAGGCCGGACCTTTAACCTGATCCAGATGCATTTTCACACGCCAAGCGAAAACCACATCAATGGCAAATCCTTTGCGATGGAAGGCCATATGGTCCATGCCGACGCGGATGGCAATCTGGCGGTGATTGCCATTCTGTATGAAGAAGGCGATGCCAATGCCCGTCTTGCCCCGTTCTGGGCCGATTTGCCGCCCAAGGCCGGAGACACCCGCCCGGCCCCGTCCGGTGTGCCGGCGTCAAGCCTTTTGGGCGATAACCCTGATTATTACCGTTTCAACGGATCGCTGACCACGCCGCCCTGTTCCGAAGGGGTGTGGTGGCTGGTGCTGAAAGAACCGCAAAGCGTTTCAGCCGGTCAGGTGGCGGCATTCATGGCGACCCAGCCCGGCCCGAACAATCGCACGATCCAGAATGTCTTTGCCCGTCCGATCCTGCGATGACGCCCTTGCGTCCGGGTGTCATTTTCCGGCTTTTACCGGCCTGCAAAGCACGGTAGAAGCGGTGCATGACAGAAAAATTTGACCTGCCCGACGGCATCGAAGCCGTGATCGAACCGATGAACGCCACCGGCTATCTCGCCGCTGTGGGGTTTGAGGATCAGCTTTATGCCGAACTGGGCGATGTGTGCGAACGCCATGACCGCCTGATGTTTGCGCCGGGGCCCGAACGCCGGGCCTTCTGGGCGCAAAATGTCTGGCGCAATCCGGTGCGGCTTGCCATTCCGTCGATCAAGGGGGCGGCCAAAATCCTGCGTTTTAACCAGCGCAACTGGGCGCTGTTTAAATTCGATCATTTTTCCCGCGCCAAACTGATCGAGGGGCATCTGCCCCATGTGTCGGCCAAACGGCAAATCTTTGGCCAACCCGCGCCGAGCGCCCCGCTGGGTTCATGGACGCTGATTGATACCGATACCATTATCGCCGCCAGCGATTGTTCCAGCCCGTGGAAACATGGCGAAATCGAATTTGAAGAAGACAAAACCACCCCGCCCAATCGTGCCTATCTGAAATTGTGGGAAGCCTTTACCCGGCTGGGCATCATGCCCGGACGCGGCGATCTGACGATTGATCTGGGCGGCAGCCCCGGCGGCTGGACATGGGTGTTGCATGAAACCGGTGCCTCGGTGATCAGTGTGGACAAGGCCCGCCTTGACCCGCGCATCGGCAACCTGCCACGGGTCGATTTCCGGCAGGAAAGCGCCTTTGGCCTTGATCCCAATGATTTTGGCCCGGTGGACTGGCTGTGTTCGGATGTGATCTGTTACCCGGACCGGCTGTATCGCCTTGTCACCCACTGGCTGGAAACCGGCATGGCGCGCAATTTTATCTGCACCATCAAAATGCAGGGCGACACCGACCCCGCCGCCATTGCCCCCTTTGCCGATATTCCGGGCTCCAAGATCGTGCATCTGTATAATAACAAGCACGAACTGACCTGGATGAAAGTTCCCGGCGTGACCGATCTGGATTAAAGGGCAATCTGTTTGACAGATAACGCCCGGCAGGTTATTTTTGACGTATGATCAAAACGGCTGTTGGCAAACGCACGATCCGCTTTCTTGAGGGAAAGAGGGTTCCCGAATTACAGGCTGTCGAAAGACAGGCAATTCGTCGCTTGGCCGTTCTCAATGAAGCCACCTGTATCGAAGATTTGATGCGACTGCCCTCAAACCGGTTTGAGGCGCTACACGGCACCCGCAAAGGTCAGTACAGCATCCGGATCAATGACCAATGGCGCATTTGTTTTACCTTTGCCAAAGGAGACGCTCATGACGTCGAAATCATCGACTATCATTAATGAAGTGACCCTTCCACCGGTCCATCCCGGCGAAGTGCTTGCCGATGAACTTGCCGAAATCAATATTTCGGTCGCGGCATTTGCCCGCGCACTGGATGTCCCGCAAAGCCGCATGGCCGAAATTATCCGGGGTAGCCGTGCCATTACGGCCGATACCGCATTGCGCCTTGGCACCTATTTTGGAACATCGGCACGTTTCTGGCTTAACCTGCAAGCCGCCTATGATCTGGCAATTACAGGCGAAAAAAGCGGCAATCATATTCGCAACGTTGTACGCCGCCGGGCAGCGTAACCAACCGTAGCAGCATTCCATCATGCGTGAAGCGATTGAGCAATATGTTGACCGGGAGGAAGCCCGCGAAAAATTCCAGCAAGAAGCCCTTGCCTCATGGGCGACCTATCAGGAAACAGGCCGTCATCTGAGCGGGCAGGAAGTCCGCGACTGGTTGCAGGGCTGGGGCGGTGAAACCGCGCCAAAATTACCTGAATGTCACGAGTAATTGTTATCGAAGAAACCATACGCGGGCTGAAACGTTGTCATCAAGTTTGGAAATTCAGGCTTCGTCGCCCTGTATCGATATGAACAGGATCGTAATGCCGTCTATATTCTGGCGTTCCGCCCCCAAAGAGAAGCCGGATATTGACCCGTTTTACGGTTCATCGCGGTCATAAGCCGGGATCGCCGGATCGACCGGGTAATAATCGCCCTTGTCGGCACAGAAAATCTGCGCGCAGGTCGTAATGCCACTGGGGCCATCGAGGGTGCCGGGCGTGATGGAGACCTGTTTGGAACGGATGGTGCGCCAGAACAGGGCCGATCCGCATTCCTTGCAAAATCCACGATCGGTTTTTTTGGACAATCGATACCAGCGCAGCCCTTCATCCTTTACCAGATGAAAATCATCCTTGCCGGTGGTGGCATAGACACTGACATGGCCATGCAGTTTGCGGCACAGATTGCAATGGCACATATAGGCATCCTGCAACGGGCCGCGCACTTCATAGCGGACCTCGCCGCAATGGCAGCCGCCGGTATGCTGTAGCCCGTGCTGATCACTGTGCTGATCGCTGTGCGCCATCGCCAATTTCCCCTTTGAGTATGATCATCGTGTCATCTACGCAGTATCTGGTAAGCACATATCATATCGCAAGGGACAATGGGGATCATTGGTATGCAGGCCTGCGCAATAATGTTTGAGATTGCCGTCAGGCAGTCCTATTGTTCGGCATCCGTCAAAATGTTGGAATATCATGAGCGATTTGTCTTTCCACTATGATGTCCTTGTCGTTGGCAGTGGTGCCGCCGGTCTGACCACCGCGCTGAAACTTGCCCCGCATGTCCGGGTTGCCGTCCTGTCCAAGGGCCGGATTGACGATGGGTCCACCAACTGGGCGCAGGGCGGCATTGCCGCCGTGCTGGATGCCGCCGACAGCATCGAAAACCATGTCGAGGATACGCTGGTTGCCGGTGGCGGCCTGTGCAAACGTGAAACCGTTGAATTTGTCGCCCGCAATGCGCCTGCCGCCATTCGCTGGCTGGATGATCTGGGCATTCAGCTGACCCGTGATCCGCAGGGCGGCAATGATCAGCCCTTTCACCTGACCCGCGAGGGCGGGCACAGCCACCGCCGCATCGTTCATGCCGCCGACGCCACCGGGCGGGCGGTTCAGACCACCTTGCAAAGCCAGGCGGTCGGGCATCCCAATATTGATATTTTTGAAGATTATCTGGCGATTGATCTGGTCACGGACCGCAAGCTGGGCGGTGAAGGCCGTCGTTGCATCGGGGCCTATGCGCTGGATCTGAAATCGGGCCTTGTCAAGGCGTTCAACGCCCGCACCGTCATTCTGGCCACCGGCGGGGCCAGCAAGGTGTATCGTTTTACCTCCAACCCCGACGGATCGACGGGCGATGGCATTGCCATGGCATGGCGGGCCGGGTGCCGGGTGATGAATATGGAATTCAGCCAGTTTCACCCGACCTGCCTTTACCATCCGCAGGCCAAATCATTTCTGATTACCGAGGCGGTGCGCGGCGAAGGCGGCAAGTTATTGTTGCCCGATGGTACGCGCTTTATGGACCGGTTCGACGAGCGTGGTGAACTGGCCCCGCGCGATATTGTTGCCCGCGCGATTGACCATGAAATGAAACGTCTGGGCATCGACAGTGTGTTTCTGGATATTTCACACAAGGGGACGGATTTTATCCGCGAACATTTCCCGACGGTTTATGAAACCTGCCTGACCTTTGGCATTGATATGACCCGCGAACCGATCCCGGTGGTGCCTGCCGCGCATTATACCTGTGGCGGGGTTTTGACCGATTTGCGCGGGCGCACCGATCTGACCGGGCTTTATGCGATTGGGGAATGCGCCGGAACCGGCCTGCACGGGGCCAACCGGCTGGCGTCGAATTCGCTTCTGGAATGTCTGGTGTTTGGCGAATCTGCGGCCAATGACATTATTTCCGCCCTGCCGGTCGATGACCGTTTCAACGATCTGCCGCCGTGGGATGAAACCGGTGTGACCGATTCCGACGAAGAAGTCATCGTCGCCCATAACTGGGAACAGTTGCGCAATGTCATGTGGGATTTTGTCGGCATTGTCCGCACCACCAAACGCCTGCAACGCGCCCAGCACCGGGTGGATTTGCTGTTATCCGAAATTGATGAATATTACGGCAATTTCCGTGTGACCAACGATTTGCTGGAATTGCGCAACCTGTCGGTCGTCGCCCGGCTGATCATTCAATCCGCCCTGTGGCGGCGCGAAAGCCGGGGCCTGCATTACACCATTGATTACCCCGACCGCGATGACAGCGCCGCCCCGCGCCAGACCGTTCTGGTCCCGGAAAACTTCGCCGGGCGTTGGGTCGTGTCGGGACAATGGAAAAGCTGATCTGCCATGAACCCAACAGGAACCCTTGCCGGTATCGCCCGCAAAGCCGCCCCCAAAGCAATTGTCGAACCGCTGGAACGGATCAGCATTTCGGTTGAGCGCGGGATTGAGGGCGATTTTCGCGGCAAGCATCGCAAACGCAAGGTCACGGTGATGCGGCTTGAGGACTGGCACGCCGCCTGTCATGACATCAACCGGCCCGATTTGCCCTGGACCACCCGGCGGGCCAATCTTCTGGTCACGGGCATCACGTTGCCGCACCATGTCGGCGATCATATCCATATCGGCGATGTGATTTTGCAGATTACCGGCGAAACCGAACCTTGCCAGCGCATGGAACAGGCCGCCGCCGGGCTTGAGGCCGCATTGCGGCCCGGCTGGCGCGGCGGTGTGACCTGTCTGGTTGTTCGGGGCGGGGAAATTGCCCTTGATGATCCCGTCAGCCTTGCCGCCGCCCCGTAACCGGAAACTCCCTGCATGCTTGATATCCTGGCAATCACCACACCGATCTTTCTGATCATGGCAACCGGTTATATCGCGGTTGCCGCAAAGATCATGCCGCAGAATGTTGTGCGCGGCATGGGGGCCTTTGTCATGAATTTCGCCCTGCCGGCGCTTTTGATTGCGTCCTTTTCCGGGCGCGACCTGAACGAGGTTCTGCATGGCACCTTTCTTGTCGCCTATGGCGGCGGGTCGCTGATTGTCTTTGCCATCGGACTGTTGTTTACACGCTATATCGTGCGCAAATCGATGCCAAACGCCGTGTTGCAGGGGCTGGGCATGTCGTTTTGCAACAGTGGCTTTATCGGTTATCCGGTTGCGCTGCAATTGCTGGGCCCGCCGGCGGTCATGGCGCTGGCGATGTGCATGATGATTGAAATTCTGGCGATGATGCCACTTGTGCTTTTGCTGGGCGACAGTGCGGCGCATGACGGGCAGAACCGTCTTGCGGTTTTGCGCAAGGTGGTGACCGGCATGGCGCGCAATCCGATCATGCTGGCAATTGTGGCGGGGCTTGCCCTGTCGGTCAGCGAGATCACCCTGCCCGGACCGCTGTTCAAGGCCATTGACATGCTGGCCCTGACGGCGGGGCCGACCGCGCTTTTTGTCATTGGCGGCGGGTTGGTCGGGCTGAGTATCCGCGGGATGCGCATTGATATGGCCCGGATCGTCAGTGGCAAGCTGATCCTGCATCCGTTGGCGGTGTTTGCCATGGTCTGGCTGTTGCCGCCGATGGACCCGGTTTTACAGATTGCCGCCGTCAGTTTTGCCTGTTCGCCGATGCTGAGCATCTATGCCCTGTTCGGGCAACGTTACGGCCATGAAGGATTGTGCGCCGCATCGCTGATGGTGGCAACATCGCTGTCTTTCATCACCATCAGCACCGCGCTTTGGATCCTTGAAACCACGCGGGTTTTTGGGCCGCTGCCCTGAAAAATATCATCCCGCCGGAATTTCGCCCGCATGGGCCAGGATTTCCTCGGCCTGACGGATTTCCTGTTGTTGCGCCCACATTTCGGCATACAGACCGTTTTGATCGAGCAAATCATGATGGCGGCCGCGTTCGGCCACCTGCCCGTCGCGCAAGACGATGATTTCATCGGCATCAATCACGGTGGACAGGCGATGCGCGATGATCAGGGTGGTGTGACCCCGCGACACATCGCGCAAGGCCTGCTGGATATCCTTTTCGGTGCGGGTATCAAGGGCCGATGTTGCCTCGTCGAAAATCATGATTTTCGGACGTTTCAACAACATGCGGGCAATTGAGACCCGTTGTTTTTCGCCGCCTGACAGTTTCAGGCCGCGTTCGCCCACCTTGGTTTTATAACCATCCGGCAGGCTTGCGATAAAGCCGTCAATGCTGGCCAGGCGCGCCACATCATCGATGGCATCCATATCCGCACCGGGGCGGCCATAGGCAATATTATAGGCGATGCTGTCATTAAACAGGACGGTATCCTGCGGCACGATGCCGATGCTGTGACGCAGGGAGGATTGCGTGACATCGCGGATATCCTGCCCGTCAATGGTGATCTTGCCCGATGATACGTCATAAAACCGGAACATCAGGCGCGTCAGGGTCGATTTACCCGCGCCGCTGGGCCCGACCACGGCCACCGTCTTGCCTGCCGGGACCTCGAAACTGACGCCTTTGAGGATATGCCGGTCCGGATTGTAGGAAAAATGCACATTTTCAAACCGGATGGCGGCATCGCGACAATCCAGATCCCGCGCCCCGTCGCTATCGGCGACTTCCTTGCCAACATCGAGCAGGGAAAACATCTTTTCCATATCGATCAGCGACTGTTTAATCTGACGATAGACAAATCCCAGAAAATTCAACGGCATGTAAAGCTGCAACAGATAGGCATTGACCAGCACGAAATCGCCAATCGTCATGGTGCCATTCGTCACCCCGCGGGCCGCCAGCAACATATTGAGAACCAGACCAACCGCAATGATCGCGCCCTGCCCGATATTGAGTTTTGACAGCGATTCCTGCGATTTGACTGCCGCCACCTCATAGCCCTGCAAGGCATTGTCATAACGCCGGGCTTCGTGGGTTTCGTTGTTGAAATATTTGACGGTTTCGTAATTGATCAGGCTGTCGATCGCCTTGGTATTGGCTTCGTCATCGCGGCTGTTCATTTCGCGGCGGAATTTCATCCGCCATTCGGTGACGATCAGGGTAAAGGCGATGTAGATAACGATGGTGACAAAGGTGATCAGGGCAAACCAGATGTCGTACATCACCCACAAAATGCCCGACACCATGAAGATTTCCAGAAGCGTCGGCAGGATGTTGAACAGCATGAAGGACAGCAAAAATTCGATGCCCTTGACCCCGCGTTCAATGGCGCGCGACAGCCCGCCCATCTGACGGTCCAGATGAAACCGCATCGACAGCGCATGCAAATGGGTAAAAACCCCAAGGGCGGCATTGCGGATGGCGCGTTGCGCAACCTTGGCAAACACCGCATCGCGCAATTCGCCAAAGGCCGATGACAGAACCCGCACCAGCCCATAGGCAATGATCAACCCGGCAGGCACGGCAACAAGGGCGGCGGTCGTGCTGACTTCGCCCAGCGCATCCACCGCATGTTTATAGAGGATCGGCACATAAACATTGGCGACCTTGGACCCGACCAGAAACAACAGGGCGATCACCACCCGCAGTTTCAGTTCAGTTTCCCCGCGCGGCCACAAATAGGGCAGGAATGTCCGGATAACGTGAAGATCGGCATTCGCCTGTGATGTTTTGCCGTCTGTCTGCTGCACTGTTTTATTCCCCTTGGCGCACGGGTTTTGCGCCCTGTTTTTCCAAACCCATCCCACAAATGGCCCGCAAACAGGGTTTTGGCAAGCCATCACCCGATATCAACCCGATATCAAAAAGACGCCAAGAAGATTGCAGTCCGGCCCGCACCGGTCTATTTTGCCGGTTTATGAACACATAATGACAGGCTAGGCCCCTTATCCGGCCCGCCTGCCAAACAACGGAAACCGGATCATGACGGTACAGACCAGCATCGAAAAACAGGACATTGGCGCCCTGATGCGCGACATGGGCATCAAGGCCCGTGACGCCGCACTTGAACTGGCCCAGGTCCCGTCCCCGGTCAAAACCGATGCCTTGATGACGGCGGCACAATTGCTGCGCGACAATCGCGCCATGATCCTTGCCGCCAATGCCCGTGATATGGAAGCCGGACGCGCCAAGGGCCTGACCGCCGCCTTGCTGGACCGTCTGGAACTCAATGATGACCGCATCGACGGCATGGCAAAGGGTATCGAGGTGGTCGCCGCCCTGCCCGATCCGGTTGGACGGGAACTGGCGCGTTGGTCACCCGAACGCAACGGCCTTGATATCGCCCGAATATCGGTGCCGCTGGGCGTGATTGGTATTATTTATGAAAGCCGCCCCAATGTGACGGCGGATGCCGCCGCCATGTGCCTGAAATCGGGCAATGCGGCAATTTTGCGCGGTGGATCGGAAAGTTTTCATTCCTCGCGGGCGATTTTTGACTGTATCGCGGCGGGCATTGCTCGTGCCGGATTACCCGATGCCAGCGTGCAACTGGTGCCGACCACGGACCGGGCCGCCGTTGGTGCAATGTTGCAATTATCCGATTATATCGATGTGATTGTGCCGCGCGGGGGCAAATCCCTGATCAGCCGGATTACCGAGGAAAGCCGCATTCCGTTGTTCAAGCATCTGGAAGGGCTGTGCCATACCTATATCCATGCCAGCGCCGACCCGAAAAAGGCCGTCGATATCGTCGTCAATGCCAAGATGCGCCGCACCGGTGTTTGCGGATCGACCGAAACCATCCTGATTGATCATGGGGTGGTGGCGACCCTGTTGCCCAAAATCGCCGATGCCCTGGCGGAACGGGGATGTGAAATGCGCGGCGATGCCACGGCACAGGCCACCGATGCCCGCATTCTGGCGGCGACCGACGCAGACTGGATGACGGAATATCTGGATGCGATTGTCGCGATCAAAACCGTTTCCGGGGTCAAGGCGGCGATTGATCATATCAACAGCCATGGATCGCATCATACCGATGCGATCATCGCCGAGGATATGGCGGTGGCCGAACAATTTCTCAATGGTGTCGATTCGGGGATTGTGATCGTCAATGCCTCGACCCAGTTTGCCGATGGCGGCGAATTTGGCATGGGGGCGGAAATCGGCATTTCGACCGGCAAACTGCATGCGCGTGGCCCGGTTGGCGTCGAACAACTGACCAGTTACAAATATGTGGTGCGCGGCACCGGGCAAACCCGCCCGTGACGCAGGCGCAACTTCCGGCTCCGCGTGTTTTGTGTGCCCCGCCCCGCGTCGGATTGTTGGGCGGGTCGTTCAACCCGGCGCATGAAGGGCATTTGCACATCTCGCAAGAGGCGCTTAAACGCCTGCATCTCGATGAAATATGGTGGCTGGTATCGCCGCAAAATCCGCTCAAATCGCGCAATGGCATGGCCGGACTGGCCAAAAGGGTTGATTCGGCCCGGATGATGGCACGACATCCCCGCATTGTGGTTTCTGCAATTGAAACTGATCTCGGGACCCGCTATACCGCCGATACTCTGGCGGCCTTGCAGCAGCGTTTTGTCAAAACGCGGTTTGTCTGGCTGATGGGGGCGGACAATCTGGCCCAGTTCCATCAATGGAAATGGTGGCAAAGACTGATATCACTCGCCCCCATTGCGGTTCTTGATCGCGAGGGGTATTCTAACAAGGCATTGTCCGGGACGGCGGCACGGCGCATGGCGCGCTGGCGCGTTGCTTCGGACAGGGCGGGTTTGCTGGCCGATTTTGATGCCCCGGCCTGGGTGTACCTGCCAATAAGACGCCATCCGGCTTCTTCGACCGCGATTCGCGCCGAAGGCCGGTGGCAGGTTTGACCGACGGCGGTTATCTGCATTCGCATGGTGCGGCAGACAACCCCGCCCATATTCTTAAGGTGGCGACAATAGGTACCGCAAAAAAGACTCTGACCCCGGGCGAACTGCTCGCGCTTATCCAGAGTACCCTCGCAGATGACAAGGCAGAAGACCTTGTCACCATTGATCTTACCGACAAAACAGCCATTGCCGATCATATGGTCATCGCCACGGGGTCATCCTCGCGGAAGGTGTCTTCCATGGCCGAGCACATTGTCGAAGCCCTCAAAAATGCCGGTCAGGGCCGCGCATTGGCAGAAGGCCTTGAACAGGGTGACTGGGCGCTGGTCGATACCGGCGATGTGATTGTCCATCTGTTCCGTCCGGAAGTTCGCGCCTTTTACAACATCGAACAGATGTGGGGCGTTGAAAATCCGGCACTGAAACAACAGGCGGCCCGGCTGTACTGACAGCCGACCCGTTTGTTGCGGGCAGTGGGGGAAGATGCAAATTACCCTTGCCGCAGTGGGCCGGATGAAAAACGGCCCCGAGAAAGATCTTTTTGACCATTACGCAGCCCGCCTGCGCTGGCCCTTTGTCGTGCGCGAGGTGGAAGAAAAGAAAAAACTGCCCGCCGCCCAGCTTAAGGCGCGCGAGGCGGAATTGCTGCTGGGCGTTATTCCCGATGCGGCCTTTGTCGTTGCCCTTGACGAACGCGGGCAGGAATATGGCTCCATCGATTTTGCCCAAAAACTCGAAGGCTGGATCGACCGGAATGGCGGCAATATCGCCTTTGTCATTGGCGGTGCCGACGGGCATGGCGACGCCCTGAAAGCCCGCGCCGATACCTTGTGGTCGCTGGGCAAGGCCACCTGGCCGCATATGCTGGTCCGGGCCCTGATCGCCGAACAATTATTCCGCGCCCACGCCATCCAGACCAACCATCCCTATCATCGGGAATGATCCGGCTTGATATGGTAAGATATTTTTCTTACCATATCCGGGAAGAATTATTCTTACCGCGAGAAAGCGATGATCACATCCAGACTGACGACAAAATCGCAAACGGTCATCCCGCGCAGCGTGCGGGATTTCCTGCATGTCGGGCCGGGGGACGAGATTATTTATGAAATCCGGGGCGACGCGGTTTTGCTGAAACGCAAACCGTCAGAACCGGCAACCGATGATCCGTTCCATTTGTTTGACGAATGGAAATCCCCCGCCGACGAGGATGCCTATGCCGATCTTTAGGCCGTTTGACGTTGTTGCGGCACCTTTTCCCTATGTTGAACGCCCGGTGGTGCGCAGACGCCCCTGTCTGGTGATTGCCACCCCGGCGCACAGCAATCTGGTCTGGGTTTTGATGATCACATCGGCGGTCAATGCCCGTTGGCCCGGCGATGTGATGTTACGGGGCCTTGATCAGGCCGGATTAAAAAGCCCGTCGGTGGTGCGCACCGCCAAAATCGCCACCATCGAGACCGACATTCTTAAACAGATCGGCCATATCAATCCGCAAGATACCGAAGATGTCCTGGCGCAATTGCGGGATCATCTGCCGTCCTCTATCCGGTAATCAGCGCAGGTTATATTCCATCCGCACCACGCCCGAGGTATAATGCCCCGATGATACCAGTTTCGGTGTGGCCTGGGCGGCGTCCTTGCCAAACAGCGGCAGGCCTTCGCCCAGAATGACCGGGATGACAAAAATTTCCATCCGGTCAGCCAGACCGGCAAACAGAAATTGCGTCACGACACTGGCGCCGCCGACAATCCAGATATCGCCCTGACTGGATTTATCGTCGCGCAATTGCGTGACCAGTTCGATCAGACTGCCGCCATAGGCCGTGGTGTTTTCCGGAATATCGCCAGTCAGGGGATGCGACGTCAGAACAATGGTGCGCCGTTCGCCATAGGGCCAGTCGTCAAAAGCCATCACCTGATCAAAGGTTTTGCGGCCAATGATCAGGGTGCCGATTTGCGACAGAAAGCCGTCAAAATCAAATTCGGCCGGGTCGTAATCCTCCAGCCAGTCTACCGCCCCGCTGGGGCGGGCGATATATCCGTCCAGACTGGCCGCAACGTAAATGCGGAACAGCTTTTTTTTCATCTGTGTCACCAACCATCTTTTGGGGTCGTTGCCCCTTGTTTGTTGTTTTTACAATAGCAGGTTGGCCGGACATGGTGGCAAGAATCAGGCGGGGATGGGGCAATCGCCTGCCGCGGCCCCGAACCGGCCCCATCCGTCAGACGGTCAGCATTCGACCACATTGACATTGACGGCAAGGCCGCCCTGGCTGGTTTCCTTGTATTTGCTTTGCATATCCGCGCCGGTCTGGCGCATGGTTTCAATCACCTTGTCCAGCGACACGGTATGATGCCCATCGCCGCGCAAGGCCAGACGCGACGCATTGATCGCCTTGACCGCCCCCATGGTGTTGCGTTCGATGCAGGGCACCTGCACCAGCCCGCCAATCGGATCACAGGTCAGGCCCAGATTATGTTCCATCCCGATTTCAGCGGCATTTTCGACCTGTTCGGGGGTTCCGCCCAGAACGGCGCACAATGCCCCCGCCGCCATCGAACAGGCCACACCGACCTCGCCCTGACAGCCGACCTCGGCAGCCGAGATCGAGGCGCGTTTTTTATAGATCGAGCCAATCGCCGCCGCGGTCAGCAAAAATTGCCGGATTTTATCCTGATCGACATTGGCGCAAAACCGTTCGTAATACCGCAACACCGCCGGAATAACCCCCGCCGCCCCGTTGGTCGGTGCCGTCACCACCCGGCCACCGGCGGCATTTTCCTCGTTAACCGCCAGGGCATACAGATTGACCCAGTCAATCACTGTTAACGGGTCTTTCAGGCCGGCTTCGGGTTTTTCGGTCAGTTCCAGATACAGTTTACGCGCCCGGCGTTTGACATTCAGCCCGCCGGGCAGAATGCCGTCATTTTGACAGCCCCGATCCACGCAATCCATCATCGCGGCATGGACATTATCGAGAAATTCGTTGGTTTCCGATGGATCGCGCCATGATTTTTCGTTTTCCATCATCAGGTCGGCAATCGACAAACCATGGTGTTTGCAGATCGCCATCAATTCATCGGCCGATGAAAACGGATAGGGCAAGGTAATGTTGTCGCCGGAATATTCCGCGCCGCGATCATCGCCCGACACGATAAAACCGCCGCCGACCGAAAAATATTCCTGATGATGCAGGGCAACGCCATCGCGGTCAAAGGCCGAAATCCGCATGCCGTTGGGATGGCCCGGCAGGGTTTCGGTATAATGAAACAGCAGATTATGCGCCCGGTTGAAATCAACCGGATGCGCCCCGAACAACTGCAATTTTCCCGTCGCGGTGATTGCCTTCATGATCGGGCCGACCTGATCGGGGTCCACCGACCGGGGCCGTTGCCCCGACAGGCCCAGCAACACCGCCGTATCGGTGGCGTGCCCCTTGCCGGTCAGCGCCAGTGATCCATACAGATCGACAATGATCGTGCCGGTTTTTTCCAAAAGGTCGCGGGCGTCAAGTTCCAGACAAAACCGGTATCCGGCCCGCATCGGGCCGACGGTATGCGAACTCGATGGTCCGATCCCGATGGTGTAAAGATCAACAACGGAAAGATTGACGTCTTTCGACGTCATGGATGAAGTATCGGTCATGGGCCTCCCTCGGCTCTGAGTCACGGCAAAAATGCCGTGGCGTTCACGAACCGGCGTCTGCCCCCTCTGTCCCTTGACCTGAGATTGTGCGCCATGCTGCAATTTGCAACAGGCTTCATCCTTCGGTGGAAGATTTGCGCGGGCAAACCTTCACTCTCCAGAGCCTCATCCCGCCGCGGTCCTTGTGCCTGAGAGTTTTCGGGGCAGATTGCTCCTTCGGCGCCAACAGGGCTTGCGCCTTGCCGGTCTCTCCCACTGCGGTATATCGAGGTATCACCGTTAAGTGCGCCATCGTACCTGTTTGCGGGGAAGCTTGTCAAAGAGCCGCAACGCAGATGCGGAATATTTCGCGGCGGTAGCTGTTCATCACGGCCATTCATGCTAGATTACATCACAAGTTTTGCACCAGAAGGCGGACCCACCGCGCCCGGTGCCTGTGTGATATGAACGCCGCCTTGCCGATACAGGATGATCTTTACCGGTAATTCAGGCTTTTGACCTAGAAGTGGGGTTATGAACGTGACCGAAAAAACGACCGCAAAGCGTCCCCGTCCGGTGGTGCTGTGTATTCTGGATGGCTGGGGCTATCGCGCGGAAAGCAAGGATAATGCCGTGGCACTGGCCAAAACGCCGGTGTGGGACGGGCTGTATGCCAACAACCCCACCGGGTTTCTGACCGCCTGCGGGCTGGATGTTGGCCTGCCCGAAGGTCAGATGGGCAATTCCGAGGTCGGCCATATGAATCTGGGTGCCGGGCGTGTGGTCATGCAGGAATTGCCGAAAATCGATCAGGCGGTCAAAACCGGCGACATCGCGCACACCGCCACCGTGCAAAAACTGATCGCCAGATTGCGCGAAAGCGGCGGCGTCTGTCATATTGCCGGATTGTTGTCGGATGGCGGGGTGCATTCGCATCAGGGCCATATGGCCGCCCTTGCCAAAATCATTGCCGGGGCCGGTGTGCCGGTTAAAATTCACGCCTGGCTGGATGGCCGCGACACGCCACCGCGCAGCGCCAGACATTTCCTGAAACTGTTCCGCGCCGATCTGGGCGATGCCGATGTCGAAATCGTTACCGTGACCGGGCGTTATTATGCCATGGACCGCGACAATCGCTGGGAACGGGTATCGCAGGCGGTGTTCGCCATGACGCAAGGCCAAAACGATGCGCAGGCGCACCGCGCTGCCACCGCCGAAGCCGCGATTGACGCCTCCTATGCCGCCGATACCGGCGATGAATTTGTCCTGCCAACCGTGATTGGCGATTATGACGGCATGAAAGATGGCGACGGAATTTTGTTGACCAATTATCGCGCCGACCGGGCGCGGGAAATTCTGTCCGCCCTGTGTGCGCCGGAATTTGACGGTTTTGATCGGGGTACCCCGGTCAAATTTGCCGTTCAGGCCGGGATGGTCGAATATTCATCCGACCATGCCAAATATATGGATGCCATTTACCCGCCCCAAAAACTGACCCGGATTTTTGGCGAGGTGGTGTCACAGGCCGGGATGACGCAATTGCGCATCGCCGAAACCGAAAAATACCCGCATGTTTCGTTCTTTTTCAATGGCGGCGAAGAACAGGTTTATCCGGGCGAAGACCGCATTCTGGTCCCCTCGCCCAAGGTTGCGACCTATGATTTGCAGCCGGAAATGTCGGCCTATGAAGTGGCCGCCAAACTGGTCGGGGCCATTGAAGATGAACGATATGACGCCATCATCGTCAATTTCGCCAATCCCGACATGGTGGGGCATAGCGGCATTTTGTCAGCCGCAATCAAAGCCGCCGAAGCCGTCGATGAGTGTCTGGGACAGGTCGTGACGGCGGTCAAAAAGGTTGGCGGCGTGATGTTTGTCACCGCCGATCATGGCAATTGCGAAATGATGACCGACCCGGAAACCGGGGAACCCCACACCGCACATACCCTGAACCCGGTTCCGACCATTCTGGTCAATGGACCGGCGGATGTGCATCTTAAAAACGGGCGGCTGGCCGATGTTGCGCCGACCCTGTTGCAGCTTTTGGGCCTGCCGCAACCCTCGGAAATGACTGGCACGCCCCTGATCGAAGGTCTGAAAGGCAATGATGCGCTGCGCGCGGCAAGCTGATCCTTGCAACCGGTTGATCCTGCTGGTCTGTGTCGTGATTTTCACGATGCTGACCGGCGGGATGTCGCCGGTTTTGGCCCAGGGGGCAGGGAAATCGGCGGAAAAAGTCGGCGACAAGCTGGATGTTCTGGAATCGCAGCTTTCAGAACAGAAAAAGCAGGAAGAATTCCTGTCGCGCAAATCGCGTGAATTATGGACCGAAGAACAGGCCCTGCAATCCGAAGCGATTTCGGTGGCCCGCCGTACCCAGCGGCTGGAAAGTGAACTGACCAGCCTTGAAGACCAGTTGATCGACCTTGAAAACCGCGAAAAAGACGCCGCCACCAGCCTTGAAGACAAGGCCGGGCAATATGCCCGCATCCTGATGGCGTTACAGCGTCTTTCGACCACCCCGCCCGAAGCCCTGATCGCCCTGCCGCGCAGCCCGCAGGAAACCCTGCGATCGGCCATTCTTTTGAAAGCGGCCCTGCCCGGCGTTGAACAGCACGCCCGCGATCTGAAGGCCGAATTGGGTGGCATCACCGTTTTGCGCGCCGAAATCATTGCCCGGCGCGGCGAACTGGGCGATGTCACCACCGAATTACAGCAGGAACGCCTTGCCCTTGCCAATCTTTTGGCCGACAAGCGCCGCCTGCGATCCGAAACCGAGGAAGAAGCCCGGCTGGCGGCACGCGCCGTCGATCAACTGGCAAAAGAAGCCAACACTCTGACCGATCTTTTGGAAAGTTTGCAAAGACGCGCCGAAGGCCTGCCTGAACCGCGATCCAAACCCGAAATCGCACTGGCCCGACGCAGCCAACAGACAGAAGATGACACCGGCAGCCAGCAAGTTGCCTTGTCATCCCCGTCGCCATCCCCGTCACCATCCCGACCGGCCGCGACGCCGCCGGAAAAGAGCCAAAAGAATCAGAATGATGACGAAGATGTGTCAGTTGGGGCGTCGATCACGCTTTCACGCGGACATTTGCGCATGCCCGCCGCCGGAAAAATTGTTACCCTGTTTGGACAACGCGCCCAGCGCCCCGACGGGCTGAGTGCCACGCATTCCAAGGGAATCGAGATTTCCACACGCGAAAATGCGCAGGTCGTATCGCCTTTTGATGGCAAGGTTGTGTTCGCCGGACCGTTCCGCGGATATGGCCGCCTCTTGATTATCGAACACGGCGAAGGATACCATAGCCTCGTTGCCGGCTTTGAACGTCTGGACAGTATTGCAGGTCAATACTTGCTGGCGGGCGAACCGGTCGGGATAATGGGCACCAGCAGGCCGAAACTGTATCTTGAAATACGCCAGAACGGCGAAGCGATTAATCCGCTTCCATGGCTGGCCTCACAAAACGGCAAGGTAAGTGGATGAAAACCTCACGATTGGCAATACTCGCACTGGCTACCGGCTTGAGCCTTGGCCTGGCTTCTCCGGGATTTGCGCAATCTTCAAGCAACTCGGCGGAAACCTATCGTCTGCTTAATCTGTTTGGCGATGTCTTTGAACAGGTCAAAGCCAAATATGTTGAAGAAGTGGACGACAAGCAATTGATCGAGGCCGCCATCAACGGCATGCTGACATCGCTTGACCCGCATTCGTCGTACCTCAACATGGATAATTTCCAGGAGATGCAGGTCGATACCCGCGGCGAATTTGGCGGGCTGGGCATCGAAGTGACGATGGAAGAGGGTTTCGTCAAGGTCATCGCCCCGATCTATGACACCCCTGCCGAAAAGGCCGGATTGCAGCCGGGCGATTTCATCACCCATATCGATGGCAAGCCGATCCGGGGCCTTAATCTTTCCGACGCGGTCGATATGATGCGCGGCAAGGTCAATACCGACATCCTGCTGACCATCCAGCGCAAGGGCGAACCGGCCCCGTTTGACGTGACCCTGACCCGGGCGGTGATCAAGATCCAGTCGGTGCGTTCCGAAGCAAAAGACGATGTTGGCTATGTCCGCATCACCAAATTCAACGAACAAACCAATAGCGGCCTGCAACGCGCCATCCGTGAACTGACCACCGAAATCGGCCCGGAAAACCTCAAGGGTTTCGTGATTGATTTGCGCAACAATCCCGGTGGTTTGCTGGATCAGGCAATTGCGGTTTCGGATTCATTCCTTGATAAGGGCGAAATTGTTTCGACCCGCCCGCGTGACAGCGAAAACACCGAACGTTACAACGCCCGTCCCGGCGATCTGGCGGAAAATTACCCGGTGGTGGTGCTGATCAATGACGGGTCGGCATCGGCATCGGAAATTGTCGCGGGCGCCCTTCAGGATCATCGCCGGGCGGTGATCATGGGCACACGCAGTTTTGGCAAGGGATCGGTGCAAACCATCCTGCCGATGCCCGGCAATGTCGCCTTGCGCCTGACAACGGCGCGGTATTATACCCCGTCGGGCACATCGATTCAGGAAGTCGGCATTGTGCCGGACATCATCGTACCGCAGGCAAAACTTGAAACCATCGAAGCCCTGCAACGCCTGTCCGAAGCCGATCTGAGCGGTGCGCTGCGCAATGAAAACGGCACAACGGATGATGCCGCGACCCAGGCCAATGAAAAACGGGACGCCGCCCAGTTACTGGCGGAAACGGATTATCAATTGTCGCGTGCCCTTGATATGATTCGCGGCATTTCCCTGTTCAACACACGCCCGAAAGGCTAAAGGCAAGGCCATTATTACGGCAAGAGACTGAAAACCGGTGATCGGCAAACTGATCAAGTCGCTGCGTTTTCGCAGGAACAAAGAAACCTCTCCGTTTGATGACGACATGGATGTGTCGCCATCGGGCGGGGAGGATTTGCCGTTTACCGAACTGCCTTACGACCTTCAATATCAATTACTGCCCAAGCATCCGCCATCGCGCCGCTGGAACCTGTCCAAGGCGCTGTTGGTTGTTTTGCTGTTTTTGCCTTTTCTGGTTTTGTCGTTTGGCGCGATACCGGTCATTGATCCGGAAACCGGATGGCGTCTGTTTCATGCCGGATCGCCGCGCAGTACTGTTGCGATCCCCGGCACCGAACGCGAATTGCAAGATGAAATCGCCCAAGGCGTTCTGGATATGGAGGCCCGCGCCCGCGCGGCACAGGAACGCATCGACGACGCCACCGCCAGCGGCGAAGCCCCGTCCGAGGCCGATCTTGCCGCCGTCGCCGACCTGATGGGCGCACCGCCCCCCGAGGATACCGGCGAGGACGGAGCGGGCGAAACGACCGAAGGTGAAGTTTTCACCCCCGAACAACTCGCCGCGATGGCCGATGAAGGGGGACTTGACGAACCGATCACCCCCGACCCCTTACGCCCGGCCCCGTTCCCCGGACTGGACACCGCGGGCAGTTTCGGGCGCATTCCGAAAATTGGCGATGATGGCACCACCCCGGCCCGTGCCTATGCCCGCCCGTTTGAACTGGTGGAAAACCAGCCCTATGTTGCGGTCATCGTGACCGGGTTGGGCATGAACCGCGAACGCACCGATACCGCCATTCGCGAATTGCCGTTGAACATTTCGCTGGGCCTGTCGCCCTATGGGCCCGATCTGCCGCAAACGGCGGCGGCGGCCCGCGAAATGGGCCATGAAGTCTTTTTGCAAATGCCGATGGAACCCGATGATTTTCCATTGTCCGATCCCGGTCCGCGTGCCCTGATGACCGGCCTGTCCGAAGGTGAAAATCTGGTGCGGCTGGAATGGCTGTTATCGCGGTTTCCCGGTTATGTCGGGGTGATCAGCCATCTGGGATCAAAGTTCAGCAATCTTGACACCGGCATCCGCCCGGTGATCCAGTTTATCAACCAGTCCGGCCTGATGTATGTTGATGGCGGCACCACCGTATCGGTCAGTCTTGCCGCCCAACTGGCCGCCAATGCCGGGGCGCCCAATGCGATCAGCAATATCGTCATCGACGAAGTGCCCAGCCGCCGTTACATTGATGACCGCCTGAATGATCTGGTGGCACAGGCGAAACGCAACGGGGTTGCGGTTGGCATTGCCGGATCCTATCCCGTTACCATACAACGGTTGCGGAACTGGTCGTTGCGGCTGGAACGTCAGGGCGTCAAACTGGCCCCGATTTCAGCCATCAGCAGCCGTCAGGTCGCCGCGCAATCAACGGCAGAAGCCGATGCCGCGCGTGCCGCCGCCCGTGCCGAACAAGAAAGCACCCCTGCGGAAACTGCCGCCGACGAAGATACGATCGAAGGGAACTGATCGATCATGAGCAAACATGCGCCCGACACCCTGGATAAACCCGACAAAAAGAAAAAGTCGGGGAAAAAGAAAAAATCCGGTGCGCGTCACCGGGCAGGTGCGCCGGTCGGCATGACCGATACCCCCGAACAGAATGTGCCGCCGGGTCTTGATCTGCCTTATCGGCCCTGTGTCGGCATTGCGTTGTTCAATGATCGCGGCGAAGTCTGGATCGGGAACCGGTTCGGATTTGAAGGGGCATGGCAATTGCCACAAGGCGGCATTGATGATGGCGAAACGCCCGAACAGGCCGCCTTGCGCGAATTGCACGAGGAAATCGGCACAAATCGCGCCACGATTGTTGCCCATACCCCGGACTGGCTGACCTATGACTTGCCTGATCATTTGATCGGCAAGGCGTTTGGCGGCAAATATCGCGGCCAGAAACAAAAATGGTTTGCCATGCGTTTTGATGGTGAAGACAGCGATATTGTGATTGCCACCAAACATCCGGAATTTGACGCCTGGCGCTGGAACGATTTTTTGACTCTGCCCGATCTGATCGTGCCGTTCAAACGTCCGGTCTATGCCCAGCTGGTCGGAATCTTTAAAAACATCCCGCAAATGATCAAACAGAGCAGTCCGGCTGAATTGGCGATTGATCCAGGCGCATAAATCGGTAAATTGCCGCCATTATCCTGTACCATAAGTTTAGAGGAGTTCCAGAATGGGCCTTGATCGCATTATTTTCGGTGTTCTCACCATCCTTGTTGCCATTGGCGGCCTGTTTTATGCCTCCGGCTCGGTGGACGGGTATTCGTATTTTATTGGTCTGATCGTTTTTATTGCCGCTGTGTTGTTCCTGTTCCATCTGATCAAAAACTTTTATGACGAACAGGAAAAGCAAAACCACTGATCCGCATATCGTACAGGCAGGACATACAGAATGAGCAAGACAAGCTGGGACCCTGCCCGTTACAGCCTTTTCGGGGATGAACGCCGCCGCCCGGCAGTCGATCTGATTGCCCGTCTGCCCAAACCCGGCGATGGTTTTGCCCCCGATCATATTGTCGATCTGGGTTGTGGCCCCGGTGACGTTACCGCCCTTCTGGCCGGGGCCTTTGCCACCGCCGGTCACACCCCGACAATTACCGGCATTGATACATCCCCCGACATGATGGCGATTGCCCGCACCCGCCCCGAATCCATCACATGGCAACAGGACGATATTGCCACATGGCAATCGCCGGTGCCGCTGGACCTGATTTTTTCCAATGCCGCCCTGAACTGGGTGCCCGATCATGCCGCCCTGATCCCGCATCTGACCGGGCAATTGCGCCCCGGCGGCCTGATTGCCATTCAGATTCCCAATAATTTTCTGGCCCCCAGCCATAACATGATCGGCAGTGCGGGCAAGGAATGGCAGGATGCGGTAGCCGAAGCGCAGAAACACAGCCGCATCATGCGTCCGGGCGATTATTTTGAGGCGTTGTCGGTGGATTGCGATGCCATTGATTTGTGGCAAACCCAGTATTGCCACCTGCTGCGCGGCGAAGACCCGGTTTTTGACTGGGTTCATTCCACCACCTTGCGGCCAATTCTGGCCGCCCTGCCCGACGATGCCGCACGCGAGATTTTTTGCGGTCGTTACAAGGCCCTGATGAAACAGGCCTATCCCCCGCGCCCCGATGGTGTCACGCTGTTTCCCTTCAATCGTCTGTTTATGATCGCCCGCAAGCGCTGATCAGGGCTGCCGGGCGACCTTTGCACAAGGATCGCCGATGGTTTGCACGCATTTTATCGATTGTTGCGGCTATGAAATACATATCCGCCAATGGGGCACCCCGGACAAACCCGCCCTTGTGATGTGGCACGGGCTGGCGCGACTCGCCGATGATTTTGATATTATCGCATCCCGTCTGGCCGATGATTATTTCATTCTGTGCCCCGATACCATCGGACGCGGCCTGTCGGGCTGGGCCAAAGACCCGGATTCCGAATATACCCTGCCCTTTTACGGGCAACAGGCATTGGCGATGCTCGATCATTTTGGCATCAAGCAATGCGACTGGCTGGGCACCTCGATGGGGGGGCTGATTGGCATGGGCATTGGGGCATTGGCCCCCGAACGGATCAGAAGACTGATTTTAAACGATATCGGGCCGGAACTCGATACCGGTGCGGTTGCCCGCATCAAGGCCTATGTCGGCACCCCGCCGCTGTTTGAGACCGTCAAGGCGGCAGAAAACCTGTTGCGGTTTATCTATGCGCCGTTTGGCATCGCCAGTGATGCGCAATGGGCCCATCTTGCGGCGCGATCTGTGCGCCGCGTCACAGACGGCCGGTTTGCTTTCCATTATGATCCGGCGGTGATGACGGTTTTTGCCGCACATATTGATGAATTTGACGGCTGGGACATATTTTCGGCCTTGCAATGCCCGATATTACTGATACATGGGGCGCGATCTGATCTGATCACCCCGGCCATCGTCAGTAAAATGTGCGTGATGAAGCCGGAAATGCAGGTTCTGAGCATCGCCGAATGCGGACATGCTCCCTATCTGAATACAGATGACCAGATCAGTGCCGTGCATGATTTTTTACAAGACCGGCGAAAAATCGCCACAAACCCATAACAAGGTTTTATCCCCTTTGGGATGACAGGACATGGAACACCGCATTCTGCCCGTTCTGAGTTTGATGTTTGCCTTTGCTATCCCCGTGATGGCGAACATCGCCCCGGCATATGCACAGCAAACCGTGCCTGAAACCGGTGTTCCTGCAAAAAAATCATCCCATGCGCTGGTTCAGGGGATTTTACCAATGCCCGGCATGTCTGGCGGCACCCGGCACAATCTGATGGTTTTTGGCCCCGATGAACAGGATCCGTCTGCGGATGACGGCTTGATGTGGCTGGAAATGGGCATGGGTCCGACAACGTCCAACGGCGTTTCGGCCCAATTGGGGCTGGGTTATGCGCCCAGCAGCGATCTTGGCCTGTCCTTTGGCCCGGTTGTTGAATTGAACGGCACCCTTGGGCAAGGCATGGGGGCGGGTTATGCCGATGATTACAGCGTCACCCCGACGCAACGCCAGGGCGGCAGCACCCAACGCCTGCGCCTGACATCTTCCCTGCCATCCGGGCAGGATAATGCCGGACTGGCTGCCAGCCTGTCTTACATGCCCTTGCAGGATATCTGGATTGGCGTGCATGGCCGTGTGACCAGCGATTTCAACGCTGCCCCCGGATCAACCCTTCCGGGGGTTGATGCCATGTTGGGCCTGACGGCCGGTTATCGTCTGGAATTCTGATTTTTCAGCCCCCCTTTTCACTTTTCCGCTGCCCAAAACACAGGAAAGCTTGAAAGCTTCGCTGGCTTTCTGCATTTTGCCTGTTCGGTCGGTTGCGCCCGGCCCTGCCTGCGCTTCTTTGTTTCCACAACACCGGGTTTGCCTTTCATGACCGCCCCGCATTCTTCGACCAACGGCATTCCCGAAGACCCGTTTACCGTCTGCAAGGCGTTGGCCGCGGCCAAAAATGCCAATCTGTACCGGGCGGCAATGCTGCTGAATGAAAACCGGCAGCGGTTTTTTCTGGCGTCTTATGCCTCGATGCGGGTGATTGACGACATTGTCGATGACGGTTTTCTGGAATTGCCCGATGCCGAACGGGCCGAAAACCGCGCCGATACATTGCTGGCAATTGATCGTTGGCAGGCGCAAATTCTGGCCGCCAAGGCCAATATCGATAATCCCCATCCCGATGACGGGCCGCTGGATCATGCGGTGTTTCGTGCCCTGCGCCTGACATTGGGCAGAAGCGACCTTGCCGCCGACCCTTGGGTGCATCTGGCCGATGCCCTGCGCAAGGATGTTGCCGAAGAACCGCTGGATGAATGGGATGATTTCATTCGTTATTGCGATGGGGCCACCGCCGCCCCGGCCTCGATTTTTGTCTATTTGCTGTCGGCGCGGTATGACGATGTCATCGGCTATGTCTCGCCACTGGGCGACTCGCCGCTTTATTACGCCCGCGACATGGCGATTTTCTGTTACATCGTGCATATCCTGCGCGATTTGCCCGACGATATCAAAGGCCCCGATCGCCTTGTGACCATCCCCGGCGAAATTCTGGCCGGGGCCGATATCAGCATTGGCGAAATTCGCAATGCCATCGGCCAGAAACAGTATGACGCCCTGCAATCGCTGGCCGATCTGATGCTGGAAAAGGCGTGGGAGCATTTTGAAACAGGACAGGCCCGCAGTGCGGAATTGCTGGCGTTTCTGGACGCCGATGAAACCGATACCCTGTCGCGTCTGTTCACCGTCTATATCGAACTTGCCAGTCTGATGACCGGCGGTTATGGCGCATTTCTGGCCGAACGTGCCAAAATCATCCGCGAAACCGCCGGTAACAGCCTGCCGGAATAACAAAACCCCGCCACAAGGACGGGGTTTTGGAAATGTCGGATATATGGATAGACGTTGGCGGTTCAGGCCACCCGAAGGGCAGCGACGCCCGGCAGGGGTTTGCCTTCCAGCCATTCCAGAAATGCCCCGCCTGCGGTCGAGACATAGGTAAAATCCGCATCGACTCCGGCGTGGCGCAGGGCCGCAACCGTATCCCCGCCCCCGGCCACCGACAGCAACGCACCGGATTTGGTCAGTTTGGCGGCCTGTCGGGCAACCGATACCGTGGCGGTATCAAAGGGTTTGATCTCAAACGCGCCCAGCGGCCCGTTCCAGACCAGCGTCTTGCAGCTTTCAAGGCGTTTGTTCAGATCGGCAATGGTGGCCGGACCGGCATCCAGAATCATGCCATCGGCGGCAATATGATCCAGACCGGCGGTGTCATAGGCGGCATTTTCCTTGAATTCCTTTGCCACCAGACCATCGACCGGCAGGACGATTTCGCACCCGGCGGCTTTGGCCTTGCCAAAAATCTCGCGGGCGGTATCGAGAAGATCATGTTCGCACAGGGATTTGCCAACATTGACGCCTTTGGCCGCCAGAAACGTATTGGCCATGCCCCCGCCAATCACCAACTGATCAACCCGCGATACCAGATTGCCCAGCAAATCAAGCTTGGTCGAAATCTTGGCCCCGCCGACAATCGCCATTACCGGATGTTTCGGTGCCTCAAGCGCCTTTTCCAGTGCCTCAAGTTCTGCCTGCATCAATCGTCCGGCATAGGCCGGAAGTTGATGCGCCAGACCTTCGGTCGAGGCATGGGCGCGATGCGCGCAGGAAAAGGCGTCATTGACGTAAATATCGCCCAGTTTCGCCAGTTCGGCGACAAAGGCCGGATCGTTTTTTTCTTCGGCGGCGTGATAGCGCAGGTTTTCCAGAATCGCGATATCGCCATCCTTCATCGCCGCAATCACATTTTGGGCGGCATCGCCAATGCAATCATCAGCAAAGGCAACCGGGCGACCCAGATGACGCGCCAGCACGTCGGCGACCGGTTTGAGCGACATTTCCGGCACCCGTTGCCCCTTGGGGCGGCCAAAATGGGTCATGACGATAACTTTGGCCCCGGCATCGGCCAGTTCGATCAGGCCCGGCACCGTGCGGTCAATGCGGGTGGTATCGCCCACCACGCCGTCTTTCATCGGAACATTCAGATCAGCGCGCAGCAACACGCGCTTGCCTGCGACATTGACACCGTCAAGCGTATTGAAATCAGCCATTATGAAACCTGCCTTTGGATTTTACAAAAACCGGGTGGGAGGGATGCCCGGCTGGAATACAGGACGAAAAGCCGGTCAGTGCAGCCCCAGCAACGACGGGTGCAAAAAGCCGGAAAAGCTGGTGGAAACCGGCCCGGTCATCAAAACATGTTCATCGGGCAACCATTCGATGGTCAGTTCGCCACCATCCAGAACAATATCAACCTTGCGCCCGGTCAGGCCGCGACGCGCCGCCGCCACACCCACCGCACAGGCACCGGTGCCACAGGCCCGCGTCACACCCACACCGCGTTCCCAGACCCGCATGCGGATGCGGTCCGGGCTGATGATGTGGCACACCTCGATATTCGCACGTTCGGGAAACATCGCATGATGTTCCAGAACAGGACCCAGTTTTTCGATATCAATCCGTTCTGCATTTTCGACAAAAAACACCGCATGCGGATTGCCGACATTCACCCCGACAGGATCGCGCAAATCACCCAGTGCAACCGGGATATGATTGGTATCGGCAGCCTCGGCCAGGGGAATATCGCGCCAGTCCAGCCGGGCAATGCCCATATCGACCGTCACCCGGCCATCCTCAAGGCCGTTGGCCTCCAGCAGGCCTGCCACGGTCTGGATGGTGACATCGCGGCGTTGCAATTCGGTCATCAGGATATCGGCGATACAGCGGGCGGCATTGCCACAGGCCCCGACCTCGCCGCCATCATTGTTGCGAATCCGCATAAAGGCGTCGGCGTCACGGTCACGCGGCGGTTCGATCACGATCAACTGATCGCATCCCACCCCGGTTTTGCGATCGGCAATGCGGGCCGCACTGGCATTATCAAGATCCAGCATGGCGGGATCGCGTCGTCCGTCAAAGACAACGAAATCATTTCCAAGGCCATGCATTTTGACAAACGGGATATTGTTCATGCCTTGCTTATAATGGCCAAAACACACGGCGTCCAGCGCCATTGACAGTCTCAGGGCCGCGATACCGACGCACAATACCGGGTTTTTTGCGCCACAAATCCGGCATCGGTGAAATAGGATTTCAATTTGCTGTCCGTGTCGGACAGTGCGACATGCACCGCCTTGCAATCATGCAATTCCACCAGCCGCGTCATCGCCCGACGCATCGCACTGAGCGCATAGCCGCGTGCAACAATTTCCACCGCAATCACATTATCGACATGCAAGACCGGCCCGCCGCCAATGTCGCGCCGGATTTCATAGGAAAACAGTCCGTGCACATAACCGCGTTCGTTGCAGACGACGATGATTCCCTGCCGACGCAACCACGGATCCCGAAGGCGTTGCCGCGCATTGGTCTTTTCAATTTCGACATCGCTATAGCTATCGACGAATTTCCGCCAGTCTTCCTGCGTCAGTCCAGATTGCATCATCTGCACCAGCGGATAGGTCATCTCGGCTGTTTTGTCGGTCAGGGGGCGTGCTGAATATGTATCTGGCATAATGTTGGTATCCTGAGTTATGGCGATCAGGATGCCGTAAAGAAAACATGTCGGCGTTGACTTGCATCAACAACAACCAAGACAATAAAAGCGCATAAGATACAGGTGACAAGGCCGTCTGACAGGCGGGGGACGCAGGGTTATGCGGAATTCGTACTGATATTGATGTGGATCAATGGATGTAACGGGGACTGTCCGCATAATAAGGCCAGATTTGATATCCCTGCCTGTTGTACCTGTTTTTTGTCCGGTTAACCCCGGAAGAAACCGGGACAGGCGGGGCTTTTGTTGCAGGCGACACGGGGGATGGCGAATGCCATGCAGGATGTCGCCAGGGCAGACCGGATTGCCAGCCCGCTTTTGGCAATCCACCCGACCATCTTGAACGGGAGTCTAGAATGAGCCAGGGGAGCATGGCACAGTCCGCTTCGTCCAGCGTTGATTACAACATGGACGTCGTACGTTGGGGCGCAATCGCGACCGTCTTTTGGGGCGTCGTCGGTTTTCTGGTGGGCGATGTCATCGCCTGGCAGTTGGCGTTTCCGGTACTGAATTTTGACATCGAGTATCTGAATTTCGGCCGTTTGCGGCCGCTTCATACCTCGGCTGTTGTTTTTGCCTTCGGCGGTAACGCCCTGTTGGCAACATCATTTTACGTCGTACAGCGCACCTGTCGTGCGTCCCTGTTTGGCGGCAAGGCCTTGCCGGCCTTTGTCTTCTGGGGATATCAGCTGTTCATCGTCATGGCCGCCATCGGCTATGTCACCGGCGTGACCCAGGGTCGCGAATATGCCGAACCGGAATGGTTCGTCGATTTGTGGCTGACGCTGGTCTGGGTTTGCTATCTGGCGATTTTTGTCGGCACCCTGCTGAAACGGCAGGAACCCCACATTTACGTCGCCAACTGGTTTTATCTGGCCTTTATCGTCACGATTGCCATGCTGCATCTGGGTAACAACCTTGCGGTGCCGGTATCGTTCTTTGGCGCAAAATCCTACAGCATGTTTTCGGGCGTGCAGGATGCGCTGACGCAATGGTGGTATGGCCATAATGCCGTGGGCTTTTTCCTGACGGCCGGTTTCCTTGGCATGATGTATTATTTCGTGCCGAAACGTGCCAACCGCCCGGTCTATTCCTATCGCCTGTCGATCATCCATTTCTGGGCGCTGATTTTCCTTTATATCTGGGCCGGTCCGCACCATCTGCACTACACGGCCCTTCCCGATTGGGCGCAAACCCTTGGCATGACCTTTTCGATCATGTTGTGGATGCCATCCTGGGGCGGGATGATCAACGGCCTGATGACGCTTTCGGGCGCATGGGACAAACTGCGTACCGATCCGGTTCTGCGTTTCATGGTTGCCGCCATTGGTTTCTATGGCATGTCAACCTTTGAAGGCCCGGTCATGTCGATCAAGGCGGTCAATGGCCTGTCGCACTATACCGACTGGACCGTTGGTCACGTTCATTCCGGCGCACTCGGCTGGGTCGCATTCATTTCCTTTGGGGCGATCTACTTCCTGATCCCGGTTCTGTGGAATCGTGAACGGCTGTATTCGATGCGGCTGGTGGCCTATCACTTCTGGCTCGGCACGATTGGCATCGTTCTTTACATCACCTCGATGTGGGTGTCGGGGATCATGCAGGGTCTGATGTGGCGCGCCTATGACGACCTTGGTTTCCTGCAATATTCGTTCATCGAAACTGTCGAGGCGATGCATCCCTACTACATCATCCGGGCATTTGGCGGGTTCCTGTTCCTGCTCGGCGCCCTGATCATGGTCTGGAACGTCTACAAGACGATCCGGGGTGATGTCCGCCGTTCAGAACCGATTGGCGAGGCCGATGCTATCGCCGCTGCGGCAGCACGGTAAGGAGGGAACGAAAATGCTTCTTAAAAAACACGCCCTTGTTGAAAAGAACGTATTTCTTCTCGTTCTGGGGATTTTCCTGACCGTGATTGTCGGCGGTATCGTTGAAATCGTGCCGTTGTTCACCATGGAACAGACCATCGAGAAGGTGAACGGGGTCCGTCCCTATTCACCGCTCGAACAGGCTGGCCGTAACATCTATCTGCGCGAAGGCTGCTATAACTGCCATTCCCAACAAATTCGTCCGTTCCGCGACGAAGTTGAACGGTATGGTCATTACAGCCTGGCTGCGGAATCGATGTATGACCATCCGTTTCAGTGGGGATCGAAACGTACCGGTCCTGACCTTGCACGGGTCGGGGGCAAATATTCCAATGACTGGCATGTTGCCCATCTGATTGACCCGCGTTCTGTCGTGCCGGAATCGATCATGCCCGGCTATCCGTTTCTGGCCAATCGCGATTTGAAATTTGATGATGCGGCGGCCCACCTTTCGACCCTGCGCGTTGTTGGCGTTCCGTACAGCGACGAACAGATCGAACTGGCGGTTGCCGACCTCCATCTTCAGGCCACCGCGAACGAGGATTACGATGATTTCCTCGCCCGTTATCCGAATGCCGCCACCGGGGACTTTGACGGCAATCCGGACCGCCTGACCGAGATGGATGCTCTTGTTGCCTATCTTCAGGTTCTGGGACGTATGGTGGATTTCACCACCTACAACCCGCAACTGAACCTGCGTTAGGGCAAGGGGAACATCATGGAATTTTTTAGCGCACTCGCTGATTTTCTCCGGCCCTTGTGGGGTCTGTGGCTGATGATTTTCTTTGTTGGCATTCTTGCCTGGGCCTTGTGGCCCAGCAAGAAGCGCAAACAGGAAATGGATGATCACGCCCGGATTCCCTTCAAGGACCAGGACTAGGGAGAACAGAGTTATGTCGACACATGTCGAAAAAGACGCCGTAACGGGCACGGATACCACCGGTCATGAATGGGATGGCATCCGGGAACTGAACACGCCGCTGCCGTCTTGGTGGGTCTATGTGTTCTGGGCCTGTATTGTCTGGTCGGTGGGCTATTGGGTGGTTTATCCATCCTGGCCCAGCGCCACGGATTACCTGAAGGGCACGTTTGGCACCACCAACCGGACCCAGTTGCACGAAACCCTGAACAATGTCGCCGCCGAACGCGCCCCCTATATGGAACGTCTGGCTGCCCTTGATCTTCATGAAGTCGCCAATGATGCCGAATTGCTGAATTTCTCGATGGCCGGGGGCAAAGCGGTTTTCGCCGATAATTGCGCGCCTTGTCATGGCACCGGCGGCGTTGGCAATCCCGGTTATCCGTCCTTGCTGGACGATGACTGGCTTTGGGGCGGGACTCTGGACGATATCTCCCAGACCCTGCATGCCGGGGTTCGCTGGACTGAAAACCCCGATACCCGCTTTAACGAAATGCCGGCTTTTGGCCGTGACGAATTGCTGTCACGCGACGAAATTGGCGACGTTGTGCAATATGTTCTGGCCTTTAGCGGTCGGGAAACCGATGCGACCGCAGCAAGGCGGGGTGCCGAGGTTTTTGAATTTAACTGCGCATCGTGCCACGGCGAAGATGGCAAGGGTATTCAGGAACTGGGCGGGCCCAACCTGACCGACGGCATCTGGCTGTATGGTGGTGATGTCGCAACGATTACGGAAACTGTGACCAATTCCCGCGGGGGCGTCATGCCCGCATGGGAAGGCCGTCTGGACGAAGAAACCATCAAAATGCTGGCGGTTTATGTCCATTCGCTGGGTGGCGGTCAGTAACACAAACCTTTGAAACCCGCCGCGCTGTATTTTCCATGACATCTGTCTGATATTGATATGTGTCATGGAACAGCCCGGCGGGTTTCTTTTACTTTGCATCCGAGATTTGAACCATCCCAATTTCCGGGCGGGCAGACGTGCCGCTCTTTCGGAAAACACGCAGAACCGGATGGCAGCAGGCGGGAGCCCGTTGCGAGAGAACAGACGGACTGCATGGCACGACAGACAGTCAGGTTACGATCATGGCCATTCCCCGCACACAACATTCTGATCCTGCAAATCCGGCAATCAGCAATCTTCAGCCCGCCGCCGAACTGGCCGAAGACGACCGCGACCATCCGTTATTCGAGACTCGTAAAAAGGTTTATCCGAAACGGGTTTCGGGCAAATTCCGGAACCTGAAATGGGTTGCGCTGATTGTTTTGCTGCTGATTTACTGGGTTGTGCCGTGGTTGCGCTGGGATCGCGGGCCAAGTGCGCCCGATCAGGCCGTTTTGATCGATATGGATCTGGGGCGTGCCTATTTCTTCTTTATCGAAATCTGGCCGCAGGAAGTTTATTACATTACCGGCCTGTTGATTTTGGCGGCGGTCGGGCTGTTTCTGGCGACGTCGCTGTTTGGGCGCATCTGGTGTGGTTATGGTTGCCCGCAAACGGTGTGGACCGACCTGTTCATGCTGGTCGAACGGTATATCCAGGGCGACCGCAATGCCCGCATGAAACTCGACAAATCGCCATGGGGTTTTGAAAAAATCTGGAAACTGGGCACCACCCATCTGGCGTGGCTGGTGATTTCGGCGGCGACCGGCGGGGCGTTTGTATTGTATTTCCACGATGCCGCCACGGTGGTCAGGGATGTTTTTACCGGCAATGCCTCGGTCGGGGTTTATTCGACCATCGCCTTTCTGACCGGTTCAACCTATTTGCTGGCCGGGTGGGCGCGTGAACAGGTCTGTACCTATATGTGCCCGTGGCCGCGGTTTCAGTCGGCGATGCTTGATGAAGAATCGATGATCGTGACCTATGAAGGCTGGCGCGGGGAAACACGCGGCCCGATCAAGCGTAAAAATCTGGCCCGCGGTGAAGTCCCGGAAACCGGACATTGCATTGATTGTTATGCCTGTTTCAATGTCTGCCCGACCGGTGTTGATATCCGCGATGGTTTGCAACTGGAATGTATTGGCTGTGGTCTGTGCATCGATGCCTGTAACGAAATGATGGACAAGGTCGGGTTCCCCCGTGATCTGGTACGGTTTGATTCGATTCAAAACACCCGCCTGCGTGAACATGGCCAGGCCACCAGAACACGCATCATCCGCCCGCGCACGATTTTCTATAGTTTCCTTGTCGTGCTGGTGTCGGCTGTCATGGCCTTTGGCCTGTTTAACCGCGAAACCCTTGAAGTCAATGTGCTGCGTGATCGCAATCCGTTGTTTGTCCCGCTGTCCAATGGCGATGTCCGCAATGGCTATACCCTTAAGATATTGAACAAGGAACAGGCCGAAAAAACCTTTATCCTGACGGCCACCGGCGTTGATGTCCGGGATTTTCAGGTGATTGGCCTGACCCCGAACCAGAATGGCGACTTTGAACTGGATGTCGCGCCTGACCGTGTGGGCAGTTTCCGGGTTTTTGTCGCCGCCGATCCGGCTGTGTTGCAAGATGAAGCAACACCGATGGATTTCACCGTGACAGACAAGGTAACCGGTGCCACCAAGACCTATGATACTGTTTTTGCCGGACCTAAAAAGTAACGGTCCTGAAACGTCATCCGGAGAACCCAATATGAGCCCCGCCGCCCCGAACCTGTCTGACAAGCGCAAATCGGATCGTCTGATTCCGTGGTATTTTGTCGGCGGCTTTGCCGTCATGCTGGTTGCCAATATTTCGCTGATCACGTTTTCGATGACCAGCTGGAATGGTCTTGTGACCAAAAAGGCGTTTGAAGAAGGCAATAATTACAATGCCGCCATGTCCGGCGCCCAGCGGCAGGCCGAACTGGGCTGGCGCAGCAAGACCACGGTTTCCGGCATCCTCAATAACAATGCCACCATCACCGTCCTGTTTCGCGACCGCGACAGCAACCCGATCACCGGGGCCAAAATGCAGGCGGTTCTGACCCGTCAGGACCGCGACAATCTGGATCAGACGGTGCCGTTGGTGGAAATTGCGCCGGGTGAATATCGCACCAGTGCGCATTTTGCCGTGTATGGTCGCTGGCAAATGCGCCTGATCGCCCATGCCATGGGCGATGATTACCAGACAGTCGAAGATATTCTGATCACCGAATGAACGCGATCACCGCCTGCCGTCATTGCGGCGATCCGGTCAGCGCCCGGTCACCGGCCAAACCTGATTTCTGTTGTCAGGGATGTGCGGGCGCGTATGAATTGCTGGGCGATATGGGGCTGGATTCCTATTATAACCGGCGCAGTATTGACCCGAAAATCCGCCCGTTAAAACCCGACGACGACGCCACCACCGCCTTTGATTTCAGTGATCTGGTGCGTGTTGATGACAGTGGTATCTGCCAGATCGACATGATGGTTGATGGCATTCATTGTGCGGCCTGTGTCTGGTTGATCGAGGCCTTGCTGGCGCGTCAGCCGGGCGTGGAAAAGGCACGGGTCAATATGACAACCCGCCGCCTGCATCTGGCATGGCGCGGGGCGGCATCGGATATCGACACCCTCATTCATCCGGTTTTGCAGATGGGATACCGGCTGGTGCCGTTTGACCCGGCCGCCCTTGAACAGGCATCCGATCAGCGCAATCGTGAATTGCTGCGCTGTCTGGCGGTTGCCGGTTTTGCCGCCGGTAATGTCATGTTGCTGTCGGTATCGGTGTGGGCCGGGTATTTTCAGGGCATGGGCGGGGCGACCCGCGATCTGTTTCACTGGATTTCCGCCCTGATCGCCCTGCCTGCGGCGGCCTATGCCGGGCGGCCTTTTTTACGGTCGGCGATTGGTGCAATCCGCAATCGCCGGGTCAATATGGATGTGCCGATCACGCTGGGGGTTATTCTGGCCCTTGCCATGAGTCTGGCCGAAACCATGCGCAGTGCGCCGCACGCCTATTTTGATTCCGCCCTGACCTTGCTGTTTTTCCTGTTGATCGGGCGGTATCTGGACAGTCGCGCCCGCGGGCAGGCCCGATCCGCCGCCGAACATCTGCTGTCGCTCAATGCCCGGTCGATCACGGTTCTGGCCCAAGACGGCACCAGAAGCCTGCTGGCCCCGCAAAAGGCACAACCGGGCATGGTGGTTCTGGTCGCAGCGGGCGAACGCATCGGCATTGATGGCGACATCATTGATGGTCAATCGGACATCGATACCAGCATCATCACCGGCGAAAGCATCCCGGCAGTTGCCACCCGCGGCACCCGGGTTTTTGCCGGAACGGTCAATTTGTCGGCCCCGATTCGCATTCGGGTGACAGCCACCGGCGAGGCAACGCTGTTATCGGAAATTGTCCGCCTGATGGAAAATGCCGAACAGGGCCGGGCACGTTATGTTGCGATTGCCGACCGGGTGGCAAAATCCTATGCGCCGGTTGTGCATTTTCTGTCGGCCATCACGTTTCTGGGCTGGTGGCTGTGGGGCGGGATCGGCTGGCAGGATGCCCTGATGAATGCGATTGCCGTTCTGATCATCACCTGCCCCTGTGCATTGGCCCTTGCCGTACCGGTGGTGCAGGTGGTGGCGACCGGCCGCCTGTTGAAATCGGGCATTCTGGTCAAATCGGCGACCGCGCTGGAACGGTTGACGCAAATTGACGGCGTGGTGTTTGACAAAACCGGCACCCTGACCATTGGACGCCCCGAACTGGTTGATCATCCCGATTCCAGATCCCTGCGACTGGCCGCCAGTCTTGCGGCGAACAGCACCCACCCGCTGTCGCGTGCCCTGTGTCTGGCCGCACCCGATGTTGTTCCGGCGGCAGGTGTCACCGAACATCCCGGATTGGGCCTGCGCAAAACCGGGATCGAGGGGGAAACAAAGCTGGGCAATCGTGCCTTTTGCGACATTGCAAAAACAGCCGATGCAAACCAGACCGGGCCGGAATTATGGTTGTTGCCACCCGATGGCAAGGCGGTGCGGTTTGGCTTTCGCGATCAGCCACGCCCGGATGCCACACAAACCGTTGCCCGCCTGAAATCCCGCGATTTGACGGTCACCCTGATTTCCGGCGACCGCCCGGAAACCGTCGCCGATCTGGCCGCAACAGTCGGCATTGCCGACTGGCACGCCGGATTTTCCCCGGCGCAAAAGGCCGATGAAATCACCCGGCGCGCCGATATGGGCAAAAAGGATTTGATGGTCGGGGATGGCATTAATGATGCCCCCGCCCTTGCCGCCGCCCATGTCTCCGTTTCCCCTGCCACCGCCGCCGAGATCAGCCAGATCACCGCCGATATCGTCTTTCAGGGCGACCGGCTGGGCGCGGTGGTCGAGGCGTTTGACACCGCACGCTTTGCCGACCGGCTGGTGCGGCAGAATTTCGGATTGTCCTTTGCTTACAATATAATCACCATCCCGCTGGCTGTCGGTGGTATGGTCACACCGCTGATTGCCGCCATCGCCATGTCAACATCGTCGCTGGTGGTGATTGCCAATGCCCTGCGCCTGAACTGGAAAAAACCGTCATGAGCAATCTGTTGCTGTTGATCCCCGTCGCCCTGTTTCTGGGCCTTTTGGGTCTGGCGGCCTTTTTGTGGTCCTTGAAATCCGGGCAATTTGACGATATGGAAGGGGCGGCTAATCGTATCCTGTTCGATGATGATCTGGATCACCCCGATAAAAAACCGTCCGAAAAAAAATGAGGATGGCCTGATCTGCTTGTCACATCATATCGGGATCGTCTAAAGTAATTCCAGTTTGTGAATGTGCAACTTTTTCGGTCTCCGGAGGATAATATGGCGGTTCGGTCCCAACTCTGCGAGGCCTGTGATATCAAGGAACTGACATTCTGTTCCTCCTTGCAGGGCGAAGAACATACCCGTCTGCGCCAGATACTGACCCATGTTCAGTACGACGGTCACAGCACCATTTTCCATGAAACCGAAACCGCCGATTACGTGTTCAACGTCACGTCCGGCTCGGTCAAGCTTTACAAATTGCTGGGCGATGGCCGCCGACAGATTACCGGCTTTCTGTTTGCCGGGGATTTTCTGGGCCTCGCCCTTAATGAAACCTACAGCTATACCGCCGAAGCGATTGAGCCGGTAACCGCCTGCCGGTTTTCCCGGCAAAAGCTGGAAAAGCTGTTTGACGAATATCCGCGCCTTGAAAAACGCATGTTGGGCATGGCGGTTGATGAACTGGCCGCCGCCCAGGACCAGATGTTGTTGCTGGGCCGCAAGACCGCCAAGGAAAAGGTTGCGTCGTTCCTGTTGATGTTGGCCCGCCGTCAGCATCATCGCGGTGCCGACGAAGATTTGATCGAAGTCCCGATGAGCCGGTCCGACATTGCCGATTATCTGGGCCTGACGATTGAAACCGTGTCGCGGACCCTGACACAATTGAAAAAAGAATCCACAATTGTGCTGAAAGACAACAAACATATCGAAGCCATTGGCATGGGTATGCTCGAAGATCTGGCCGAAGGGCTTTAAAACCGGGTTTTTCGGACCATGATTTTTGCAACTGCGAAAAAACATTTCCCGCCCGGCGTCATCATATTGTAAACATGACCCAGAGCCGGACTGCGTTCCGGCCCCCAAGCACCGGTAATATCCGGGGGAGAAACGTCATGAGTGCCACCAAGAACAAACAGGGCCGCATCACGGTTCCTGCCCTTCGTGCCCGCAAGGGTGGCGATCCGATTGTCTGCCTGACCGCCTATACCGCGCCCATGGCGCAGCGCCTTGACCCGCATTGCGACCTGTTGCTGGTCGGGGATTCGCTGGGCATGGTGGTTTACGGCATGGACAGCACATTGGCCGTCACCGTCGATATGATGATCAATCATGGCCTTGCCGTGATGCGCGGCAGCAAGCATGCCTGCGTGGTCATCGACCTGCCTTTTGGCAGTTATCAGGAATCACGGGAACAGGCGTTTCGCACCGCCGCCCGCATCATGGCCGAAACCGGCTGTGCGGCCGTCAAACTTGAAGGTGGCGCTGAAATGGCCGACACCATCGCGTTTTTGCAGGGCCGTGGCATTCCGGTGATGGCGCATATCGGCCTGATGCCGCAACAGGTCAACACCATGGGCGGTTTCAAAAGTCAGGGCCGCGATGATGCCGCCGCTGCCCGCCTGATCGAAGATGCCCGCGCCATTGCCCGTGCCGGGGCCTTTGCCGTAGTGATCGAAGGCACGGTCGAGGCTGTCGCCCACCAGATCACCGCCGAAATCGATATTCCGACCATCGGCATCGGGGCATCGGTGGCCTGCGACGGGCAGGTTCTGGTGACCGAGGATATTCTGGGGCTGTTTTCGGATTTCACCCCGAAATTCGTCAAACGCTATGCCAATCTGGGCGATCAGATATCGGACGCCGCCGCAACCTATGCCGCCGAAGTTCGGGCCCGCCAGTTTCCCGGTGAGGAACATTGCTTTGGCATTCCCAAAACCGGCCCTCTCCGCGCCGTGAAATAAGCAGCGAATACGGTCCATGACCCTGAAAACCGTTCACAGCGTTGCAGAAATGCGCGCAATCATTGCCGGTTGGCGTGCCGAAGGCCTGCGGGTTGCGCTGGTGCCAACCATGGGTGCCCTGCATCAGGGCCATATCAGCCTGACCGATCTGGCCCGCCGCCACGCCGACCGTGTGGTCGTCAGTATTTTCGTCAATCCGGCGCAGTTTGGCCCGAACGAAGATTTCGCGGCCTATCCCCGCACCCTGCCCGATGATCAGGCCCGACTGGATGCCGCCGGGGTCGAGATGTGTTTCGCGCCTAATGTCAGCGAAATGTATCCGGACCATTTCGCCACCAGCATCCATGTCGAAGGCCTGACCAATGTGTTGTGCGGGGCAACCCGGCCCGGCCATTTTGACGGCATGGCGCTGATCGTCACCAAATTGCTGTTACAGGCCCTGCCCGATTGCGCCCTGTTTGGCGAAAAGGATTATCAGCAATTAATGGTGATCCGGCGTTTTGTTGCCGATCTGAACATCCCGGTCGATATTATCGGCGCCCCCATCCATCGTGAGGCCGATGGTCTGGCGATGTCATCGCGCAACCGGTATCTGACCGCACAGGAACGCGCCATCGCCCCGACCCTGCATCATGTCCTGCAAGACATTGCCACGGCGGCAAACCGGGGCAATCTGATTGACCCCCTGATCACACAGGGCAAGGCCGATATTAAGGCCGCCGGGTTTGGCGAGATTGATTATCTTGAAATCCGTGATGCCGAAAACCTGCAACCGGTCACCGGCACCCTTGCCCGCCCGGCCCGCATTTTTGTTGCCGCCCGTCTGGGCAAGGCCCGGCTGATTGACAATCTGGCGATAACGCCGCCGCAATCTGTCGGATAAAAGTCCCGGCAGATAGCAGAATCGCCGATTGCAATGCGATGATCGGAAACATTCGGGCAAAAGCCCGGAATGCCGCGCCTTGGCACCCGATTGCGCTTGACTCTGCCGACCCTGTCCATTAAACACCACGCACTTGGTCGTCCCGGCGGGATGACTCCCCCAGTCCCCGAGAATCGGGCACTGGGTTAATTTATTTTGTGCGTGCTCGGTGGAAAAGCCGGAAAAACAGACGGGATGACGGATGTTTGAAGGACTAAGCGATCGTCTTGGCGGGGTTTTTGACAAACTGCGGAAACGCGGCGCGTTAAAGGAATCCGACGTACGGGAAGCCATGCGCGAGGTGCGTGTCGCCTTGCTTGAGGCTGACGTTGCCTTGCCGGTCGTTAAGGAATTCATCGCCAATGCCACCGAACGGGCGGTTGGTCAGGATGTTTTGCGCTCGGTCACGCCGGGTCAGATGGTCGTCAAGATCGTTCATGACGAACTGAAAAACATGCTGGGCGAAGGCGAGGATATCAATCTGGCCGCCGTCGCCCCGGTGCCGATCCTGATGGTCGGTTTGCAGGGATCGGGTAAAACCACCAGTTCGGCCAAGATTGCCCTGCATCTGACCGGCAAGCGCAACAAAAAGGTTTTGCTGGCATCGCTGGACGTTTATCGCCCGGCCGCCCAGCAGCAATTGAAAATTCTGGCCGATGATAACGGTCTGGCGTCCCTGCCAATCATCATGGGCGAAAAGCCGGTGGCGATTGCCAAGCGCGCCATGGATATGGGTCGGCGCGAAGGGTTTGACGTCGTTATCCTTGATACCGCCGGTCGCCTGCATATCGACATGGAATTGATGAGCGAAGTCGCGCAGATCCGCGATGCCGTCAATCCGGCCGAAACCCTGCTGGTGTCCGATGCGATGACCGGTCAGGATGCGGTCAATGTCGCCAAGGAATTCGCCGACAAGGTCGGCGTGACCGGCATCGTTCTGACCCGTGTGGATGGCGATGCCCGTGGCGGTGCCGCCCTGTCGATGCGCAAAATCACCGGCTGCCCGATCAAGATGCTGGGCGTTGGTGAAAAAATCACCGAGATGGAACCCTTCCATCCGGACCGTCTGGCCGGACGCATTCTGGGCATGGGCGACGTTGTCAGCCTTGTCGAACGCGCCGCCGAGACGATCGAAAAAGAAGACGCCGAGAAAATGGCGAAGAAGCTGTCAAAGGGTCAGTTTGACCTCAATGACCTTCTGTCGCAGCTTAAACAGCTTCAGAAAATGGGTGATCTGTCGGGCATCATGGGGATGTTGCCCGGTATGGGCGGTCTGAAAAAACAGATGGCACAGACCAAGATCGACCCGAAATTGCTGAAACATCAGGAAGCAATCATCCAGTCGATGACCCCGAAAGAACGCGAAAACCCGGCGCTGATCAAGGCATCGCGCAAGGTGCGGATCGCGGCGGGTTGCGGTTTGTCGGTGCAGGATGTCAACAAGCTTCTGAAACAATATCAGACCATGGCCACCATGATCAAAAAGGTGGGCAAGATGGGCAAAAAGGGAATGTTCGGCAAGATGATGGGCGGCGGTATGCCCGACATGGACCCGGCCATGCTGCAAGGGGGCGACATGCCCGCTGGTGGCCTTCCCAAAGGTTTTCCCGGTGCCGGGGGCGGTCTTCCGCCCGGGTTTCCGGGATTGGGCGGCGGCGGCGGTTTGCCGCCGGGATTTCAGGGTTTTGGCAAAAAGAAATAGCCAAAACCCGGTTCGCAAGAACCAGAACGAACGGTTCATTGAACCGCACTAAAATGATCCTTCGGGATCATGACACCAGAACTACTTGTTTAAAAAGCTGAAAGGAACTGATCCGAATGGCTGTCAAGATTCGTCTTTCCCGTGGCGGTGCCAAAAAACGCCCGTACTACCGTATCGTAGTTGCGGACGCCCGTGCCCCGCGTGACGGCAGCTTCATCGAGAAAATCGGAACATATGATCCGATGCTCCCGAAGGAAGCCGGTAACCGCGTAACCTTCAAGGAAGAGCGCGTAAAATATTGGCTGGGCGTTGGCGCACAGCCGACCGATCGTGTTGCACGTTTCCTGGGCCAGATGGGCCTGGCCGAAGCGTTCAAACCGACCGAACAGCCGAAAAAGTCCGCTCCGAAGGCGAAAGCCCAGGAACGTACCCGTGAAAAAGAACAGAAAGCCGCCGACGCTGCTGAAGCTGCTGCTGCCGCAGCCGCCGCTGCTGCTGCTCCGGCTGCTGAAGAAGCTGCCAGCGAAGAATAAGACGTACGCACGCTTTGATCAGACATTGGACATCTGTGAACCGACATGGCTGAAACCCGTAAATCCCAATCCAGCGACGCTTTTGTCTGCGTCGGCATGATCACCGCCCCGCATGGGGTGCGTGGTGCCGTCCGCGTCAAAAGCTATACCGTTGATCCGGATGATCTGGTCAGCTACGGCCCGTTGTTCGACGCCAAAGGGAAACAGAAATATACTCTGGCCCCTGTCGGACATGTTCGCGACCAGTTGATCGCCAAGATCGACGGCGTCGATGATCGCAATGGTGCCGAGCGGCTGCGGGGTACCCGGCTGCATGTCCCGCGTGAGGCGTTGCCCGAAACGGGTGATGAAGACGAATTTTATCTTGCCGATCTTGTCGGCCTGAAAGCGTTCCATGTGAATGGATCGGTGTTTGGGACGGTACGCGGCGTGGCCGATTTTGGTGCAGGCGATGTTATTGAAATCGCACTGGAAGAAGGCCGGGGAAAAGTCGTTGTTCTGCCCTTTACCAAGGCAATGGTTCCTGACGTGGTCCTGTCGGAACGCAAACTGGTAGTCAATCCGCCCGAGGGGCTTTTGCAGGAAGAAGACGGACCGGGCAATCGTACCCGCCGCCCCCCTTCCCGTAAAAATCCTCAGGCCGACCGCGACTCTGATGCCGTGACCGCAGATGCGGCAGGCGCGGAACCCGCGACCGGCAGCGGAAAGGAGGCCTGAACGATGTCAGTGTGGCAGGCCAAGGTTGCAACGCTTTTCCCGGAAATGTTCCCCGGTCCTCTTGGCCAGTCTTTGGCAGGGAAGGCTTTGGAAAACGGGAAATGGTCGCTTGATGTGATCAACATCCGCGATCAGGCAACCGACCGTCACCGCACTGTTGACGATAATCCGTTCGGGGGTGGGGCCGGTATGGTCATGCGCCCGGACATCGTTGACGCCGCCCTGCGTGAAATCCGGACGCCCAATCCGGAATTACCGCTGATCTATCTCAGCCCGCGGGGAAAAATGCTGAACCAGAAACGCTGCCGCGAATTGGCAGCGGGGCCGGGTGTCATCCTGTTGTGCGGTCGTTACGAAGGTATCGACCAGCGTGTACTGGACGAACATCAGGCCGAAGAGGTCAGCATCGGCGATTACATCCTCATGGGCGGCGAACTGCCGGCCATGGTGCTGATCGAATCGTGCATTCGCCTTATCGACGGTGTGGTCGGCAAAACCGATTCCATCGACGAGGAAAGCTTCGAAACCGGGTTGCTTGAATATCCGCATTTTACGCGCCCGGCCAATTGGAACGGACGTGAAGTGCCGGAAATTCTGCTTTCCGGTCATCATGCCAAGGTACAGGCCTGGCGCGTCGCACAGGCAGAAGAAATCACCCGCGAACGACGTCCTGATCTGTGGGATCAGTATGTCGCCGGGGGTATTCCAAAGAGGGTTTAATCATGACCAATGCTATCATTCAGCAGATCGAAAAAGATCAGCTTGATAAAATCTCCGCCAAACGCGAAGTCCCGGAATTCGACGCCGGTGACACCATTCGTGTTTACCTGAAAGTCACCGAAGGTACCCGTGACCGTATTCAGCAGTTTGAAGGCGTTTGCATCGCCCGTAAAAACCGTGGCCTGAATTCGTCCTTTACCCTGCGTAAAATCGCATCGGGTGAAGGTGTCGAGCGTATCTTCCAGAACTATTCCCCGGCCATCGACAAAATCGAAGTCGTGCGTCGTGGCGATGTTCGCCGTGCGAAACTGTACTATCTGCGTGGTCGTACCGGTAAGTCGGCACGTATCGCCGAACAGACCACCGGCCACAAAGGCAAACTGACGGCCGCTGAACGCCAGAAATAATCTGCGTTCCGGGTCGCAAGATGCCAGATCAAACGGGTCCGTTGCAAAACGGGCCCGTTTTTCATACCCCTCCGGTAAACCGGGCGACGACCCGATGCGCAACACACTTTTTGCGTGCAATTATCGAATCGCCCCAAATTCATGCCCGGCACGGTCTGTTTGGCGGAAACAATGCGGTCTTTCTATCAGAACGCCGTATATCAGGTATTGATGATTTATCCTGACGTCCGGGTTTTTTGCCCTTACAACCACCCAAAGATGCCGGATTTTTCCAAATACTATTTTGGGGTGCCGGTGACCGAAAAAACACCCGTTCTCGCGCTTGCGCTTTGGGGGCGGGCGTGTATAAAAGCAGTCCCGCGGCAAAAACGGCCAAGGGCAGGCGTTTCTGGATAATAATATTTCGCAAGACAGGCCAACCTGTCGCACCGGAGGAACAGGCGGTCCATGACCGCAATCAGCGGATACGATATCAGCCCGACTGATAACAGCCCCCTGACCCGGACAATATTTTCCAAAACTGCCGCCCTGATGTGTGCCGTGCTGCATAAACGGATCGATTAAGAGAGGAGGTCGAGATGGGTAACCCGAAAACCCTTTTTGACAAGATATGGGCAAGTCATGTGGTGGATCGGCAGGATGACGGAACCTGCCTGATTTATATTGACCGCCATCTCGTCCATGAAGTCACCAGCCCGCAAGCCTTTGAGGGGCTGCGCAATGCCGGGCGCAAGGTGCTTCATCCGGAACTGACCCTGGCCGTGCCCGATCATAACGTGCCGACCACCGACCGGTCGCAGGGCATCAAGGAAGAAGACAGCCGCATTCAGGTTGAAACCCTTGATACCAACGCGCGCGACACCGGCATTCATTATTTCCCGATGAATGATTTGCGTCAGGGTGTGGTGCATATTGTCGGCCCCGAAGAAGGGTTTACCCTGCCGGGGATTACGATGGTGTGTGGCGATTCGCATACCTCGACCCACGGTGCATTCGGGTCATTGGCCTTTGGCATCGGCACCTCCGAAGTCGAACATGTTCTTGCCACCCAGACTTTGGTTCAGAAACCGGCCAAAAACATGCTGGTGCGGGTTGAAGGCGATATTCCGCCCGGTGTGACCGCCAAGGACATCACCCTTGCCATCATCGGCAAGATCGGGACGGCGGGCGGCACCGGCTATGTCATCGAATATGCCGGATCGGCGATCCGCGCCCTGTCGATGGAAGGCCGCATGACGGTCTGCAATATGAGCATCGAAGCCGGTGCACGTGCAGGCCTGATTGCCCCGGACCAGACCACATTCGATTACATCATGGGCCGCCCGATGGCGCCCAAGGGTGCGGCCTTTGAACAGGCTGTTGCCTATTGGAAAACCCTGCCGTCCGACGATGGTGCCCATTACGACAAGATCGTCGAACTGAGTGCTGAAGATCTGGTGCCGCAAGTCACATGGGGCACCAGCCCCGAAGACGTGGTGCCGGTGACCGGCAAGGTGCCCGGCCCCGATGACGTGACCGATGAGGGCAAGAAAAAAGCCATTACCCGGTCGCTCGATTATATGGGCCTGACCGCAGGCACCAATATGGAAGACATCCGCATCGACCGGGTGTTTATCGGGTCCTGCACCAATGGCCGCATCGAAGATTTGCGCGCCGCCGCCGTGATTGCCAAGGGCCGCAAGGTGGCCGGGCATGTCAATGCGATGGTTGTGCCGGGTTCGGGTCTGGTCAAGGAACAGGCCGAGGCCGAAGGCCTGCATGAAATCTTTCTGGAAGCCGGATTTGAATGGCGCGAACCGGGTTGTTCGATGTGTCTGGCCATGAATCCGGATCGTCTGGAACCGGGTGAACGCTGTGCCTCGACATCCAACCGCAATTTTGAAGGCCGTCAGGGCCGCGGTGGTCGTACCCATCTGGTCAGCCCGGCGATGGCCGCAGCGGCCGCCGTCACCGGTCATCTGACCGATGTCCGCAAGCTCGGATAAGGCGAAACAACAATGTCTGCATCAGTCCTGATCATGCATGAAGATGGCGTTCTGCGATATGGCCGTGCCGCAATTCTTGACACATTGCTGCCGCAACTCGCAGGGATCAATTTGCCGGATTTCGTCGCCAATGACGTGGATCCGACCGACGAACTGATCGAGGCCCTCGGACGTGCGTGGGACTTTGGAAGCAAGGGATAAGCCAATGGACAAGTTTACAACACTGACCGGTGTGGCCGCACCACTGCCGATGATCAATGTCGATACCGACATGATCATTCCCAAACAGTTTCTCAAGACCATCAAGCGTTCCGGTCTTGGCAAGAACCTGTTTGATGAAATGCGTTTTGACGATAACGGGAATGAAATCCCCGATTTCGTGCTGAACAAACCGGCCTATCGCAATGCCAAAATCCTCGTTTCCGGGGATAATTTCGGCTGTGGCTCGTCGCGGGAACATGCGCCGTGGTCGCTGCTGGATTTTGGCATTCGCTGCATCATCGCCCCCAGCTTTGCCGATATTTTCTATAACAACTGTTTCAAGAACGGCATTCTGCCGATCCGGTTGCCTGCCGAAGATGTCGCCAAACTGATGGAAGATGCCGAACGCGGTTCCAACGCCACCGTGACCATCGACCTTGAAAAACAGGAAATTTATGGCCCGGATGGCGGTTGCATCACATTTGATGTCGAACCGTTCCGCAAGCATTGCCTGCTGAATGGCCTTGATGACATTGGCCTGACGCTGCAAAAGGCCGATGCGATCAAAACCTTTGAAGCCCAGCGGGCCGCAAGCCAGCCCTGGCTGGCGCTGTAATCTTCATTCCCGGCGGCGAAAGGGGTTTTTCTTTTCGCCGCCTTTTTGTCCCGCATAACCTGCCCGGCGCGTCTGCGCTGATAACATTGCGAAGGTATCGGATATGAGTACCCCCAAAAAAGTATTGATGCTGCCCGGTGACGGTATCGGCCCCGAAGTCATGCGTCAGGTCCAGCGTGTTATGGACTGGATGACCAAAAAACGCGGTGTCAATTTTGACGTTACCGAAGGCCTGATTGGCGGCGCATCGATTGACGCCCACAACAATCCGCTGACCGATGAAACCCTTGCGATGGCGATGGAAGCCGATGCGGTTTTGCTGGGCGCGGTCGGGGGTCCGAAATGGGATAATCTGCCGTTTGATATCAAACCGGAACGCGGCCTTTTGAAAATCCGCAAGGAAATGGGCCTGTTTGCCAATTTGCGCCCGGCACTGGTCTTTGATGCGCTGGTCGGGGCATCGACCCTGAAAGAAGAAGTCGTCAAGGGTCTGGATATCATGATCCTGCGCGAATTGACCGGCGGCATTTATTTCGGCCAGCCGCGCGGCATCGAAGAACGCGACGGTGTGCGGGTTGGTTTCAACACCCTGATTTATTCCGAACCCGAAGTCGAACGCATTGCGCGTGTCGCCTTTGACATGGCGATGAAGCGCAACAAACGCCTGTGTTCGGTTGACAAGGCCAATGTTCTGGAATCCACCGTGCTGTGGCGCGAAGTGGTCGAACGGGTCGCCAAGGATTTCCCCGAAGTCGAAGTCAGCCATATGTATGTCGATAATGCTGCCATGCAGCTTGTCCGCAACCCGAAACAGTTCGACGTGATGGTCACCACCAACATGTTTGGCGACATTCTGTCTGATTGTGCCGCCATGCTGACCGGGTCGCTGGGCATGTTGCCATCGGCATCGCTGGGCGCGGCAGATGCCAATGGCAAACGCCGTGCGCTGTACGAGCCGGTCCACGGATCGGCCCCGGACATTGCCGGGCAGGATATTGCCAATCCGCTGGCGACCTTGTTGTCCTTTGCCATGATGCTGCGCTATTCGTTCGACATGGGTGATGACGCCACCATGATCGAAACCGCCGTTCAGAACGTCCTGAAGGGTGGCCTGCGCACCGGTGACATCATGCAGCCGGGTATGGCGCGGGTTTCAACCTCCGTGATGGGTGAATCGGTGATCAGCGAACTGAACAAAATCGCCTGATTGCGATATCGCATCAGCAACATTTTGACGTCAAAAGCCGGGGAAACCCGGCTTTTTTGCTGCCCGCATTTGCGAAAGGGTGCTTGACAGATTGCGGCAAGACCATACAACTGGATAGCAATCCTCAAAAAAATACCCTTGCGCGACACAGCAACGGAAAGCACGGACATATGAGCAGAAGAAAAGAGCTGATTCTCGGGGCGATTGTCGTCACCGGACTGGTAGGTGCAGGTCTGCATTTTGCCGCCCCCGCCTATATGCTGAGCCAGTTGCGTGCGACGTTGACCGATCCGGCATCGCAGGTACGCGGGGAATTTTCCGATTTTCGCATGTCGCTGTTTGGTGGCACCCTGTCGGCCAACAATATCAAACTGGCCCATCAGGATGGTTCCTATTACGAAGCGGACCGGATTGAATTTGACGGCGTGGACTGGCTGGCCTTTTACGGCATCACACCGGGCAGCAGCGGCATTGCCGCAAAAATGCGGCTTGATGATCCGCGCATCACCCGCAACGGCCTGAAAATCACCATGAAGCAGGCCACCCTTGAAAATGTTCAGGTCAACACCGCCACATGGATGCCGCAGGGTTATGTTGCCGGCAAGGCCGACATCATTGATGTCACCCTGCAAAACGGTGTCCATCAAAACCGCTTTGCCCGGCTGGACGGCACCAATATCGGCTATGACACGATTGGCAGCCTGAACGTTACCGACTGGAATTTCAGCAAAACCGCCCCCACACCGGTCAGTGGCAACATGGCCCAGGGCGCGTTTGCCGAATGTGCCGGTCCGGTGCAACTGATCGGCCAGTTACTGGACAGCACGATTGATGCCACCGACGCCGCCCTGTGCCGGGAAATCGCCTTTTCCGACCTGTCGCTGACACTTGACGATACCACAACCGTCAATATTGCCGCCTTTGACGGCAAGGATTTGACGGTGCGCAGCATTGGCATGGCCCGTCTTGACGGGCTGGCAATTGCCGATCGTGGTAATCGTGGTGGCATGTCTGTCGGGCAGATTGAAATCAGCGATTTTAACCACGACATCACCCCCGATATGTGGCGCGATCTGCAAACCAATCCCGACCCGGATCAAATGATTGCCGCGATCAAGGCCATCCGTTTTGCCAGCGTATCCCTGCAAGACCCGAAAATCACCGTACCCGAAGGCGAAATTGGCCTTGGCAGATTTGCCCTGAACGGTTTGGACGCAGGCATTCTGGGGCAACTTGATGCGGCCGGTTTCAGGCTTGTCACCCTTGAAGAAAGCCCGGCTGTGTCCTTGAAAGTCGGGGCACTGGATGTCCGGCGCATCCATTTTCCGGAACTGATTGCCTTATGGGACAATCATTTTCCCACGCGCCGCCTGAACGATCCCGAGGCGCAAATGGCCCGCATGCAGGAAATGACGATGGGCGAACTGGGCTTTCCCCTGGGCCGCCCCCTGTTTGAATCCTATCGCCTTGAAAAACTCGATATCGACATCTCCGATGACGAGCAATTCGGCACCATGATTGATCTTCTGGACGGGAAATTTGGCGATATTGAAACGCCACCCAATGCCGGTTTCGCCTATGCACGGTCATTGGATAGCACGGTTTCCGGCCTGAAAATCCGGTTTCCCGACAGGATTGCCAATGACCCGGTGATTTTGGAAACGCTTGATATCGACGACCTCAACACTCTGACCCTTGATATGGCAATGCATCAGGTCTGGAACCCGGAAGACGGCACCTATATTTATGCCATCGACAATCTGGAACTGCGCGATATCGGGGCGGCAAAACTGGAACTGGTGCTGGCCGGCTTGCCTGCCGACACCATGCATGCCCTGCTCGACACGCAGGTTGCCGATATTGGCAATCTGGGCATCATTGTGATGACGCAGCTTGAATTTGCCCGAGCCAATCTTGAAGTGTCGGGCGAAAAATTGCTGCCCTTCATGCTGGGTCTGGCATCATTGCAAAACGGTATGGCACCCGACGAAATGCAATTGATGGCCGGGATGACGGTTTTGCAAACCCAGCAGGCCTTTGCCCAAAGCCCGGTTCTGGCCGATGCGCTGGGCCAGTTGGCGGAATGGCTGGCCACCCCGCAGCATTTGCAAATCGGCCTTGCCCCGCAACAGCCTGTGCTGATCGGTGCCCTTGCAGGCGGGCAATTACCGCCGCCCGCCCTAGCCGAATTGCTGGGACTGGGCATTACCGCCAATCCCTGACAGGATCAGGCGGCAAGACGGGCAAACAGGGCGATTTTATCCGGGTTGCGGTGAATGAAAATGTCATGCAACCCGGTGTCATCCTGACGGAAACTGATGGCCGTTACCGGCATTTCGCCGGACTTCATACGCAATAACAGCCAATATTCCGCCCCGCCCCGCACGATTTCCGATATGTACCCCGCCGGGGCCTTGCGCCGGATTCCGGCAAAAAAGCGTGCCACATGATCGGCACCGTAAATCCGGTTGACCGCCGCCGATGCCTTGCCGCCACCATCGGAATGCAGGGTCACATCCGGGGCCAGATGCGCCATGATCCGGGTGACATCGCCACTGCCAAACGCCTCGACAAAGGCGGCAATATCATCACGATCGGCCATCATGATATCGGCGGCACGCAGCGGACTGCCGGGAACATCATCCGCCATTTTCCGCCGGGCGCGAAACAGAATTTGCCGGGCATTGTTGGCGGTGCGATCGATCACCGGGGCAATGGCATCGTGGTTCCAGTCGAACACTTCATGCAGGACCAGCGCCACCCGTTCCACCGGATCAAGCCGTTCCAGCATCAAAAGATAGGCCTGCGACAAATCATCGCGCAGGATCAGGTTGTCTTCGGCCTCGGGCGGGATGGAGGGCACCCATGGTTCGGGCAACCATTGCCCGACATAGGTTTCGCGTTGCCGCCGGGCGGATTTCAGAACATCCAGACAGATATTGCCGCAGACCCGCACCAGCCAGCCGGTGACATCGCGCAATTCATCATGCCGGGCGGCACGCCAGCGCAGCCAGACATCTTGCACCGCATCTTCGGCGTCGGAATGACTGCCCAGCATCCGGTAAGACAGCGCCATCAAACGGGGCCGGTGATCCTCGAATATCGCATCCTGCATGGGTCAATCCACAAATGGCACCGGCGATGCGGGCAAGGACCCACATCGCCAATCATGATTATTCCGGCAAAAAAACCGTTTTTCAGGCAAGTTCGTGTTGTGCAATCCCCAACCGGTTCCAGGCATTCATCGTCGAAACGATACAGGAGATTTCGGAAATCAGGGCAACGTCATAATGCGCCAGAAGGTTCTGATAGCTTTGCGAAATTGTGTCCTTGTCAGCATTGCGCGTCAGGCATTCGGCCCAGTCAAGGGCGGCACGTTCCGCCGCATCGAACCCGTTGGCATTGCGCCATACCGCCACCATCGTCAGTTGCCGGGTGTCGCCGCCATGTTCGATAAAACTTTTGGCATGCATGCGCAGGCAATGGGAACAATTATTGATTTGCGATACCCGGATTTCGATCAGATCGCGCAAAACCGGCGGGATCGCTGCATTATCCGACAGGGCATCGGCCAGTTTCAACATGGCCTGAAACAGTTTCGGCGTGGCTTTGGGAAATTCAAAACGGCTCATTACGGTATCTTTCCTGTTTGCAGAAGGTGAAAATCACCCGTTGCAAACAGGACGAGACAGCGATGGCGTTTGTTACAGGATCACCCGAAAATTATTGTGCCGTTTCATGTGTGCCGGTAACCGGGTTTGGTAAAGACAAATTGGCCGACCCGCATACCGCCCCCGCCGTCGCCCGCGTCAAAGGCATTGATGCACCCGGCCAGATAAAATTCCCACATGCGTTTGAATTCGTTGTCATATTTTTGCGGGTCAAGCTGATCGATTGTTGCCCGGAAACGGTCGCGCCACGCCATCAGGGTGCGGGCATAATTGCTGCCATCATGGAAATGACAGGCCTCGACCCGCAATTCCGCCTGTTCGGCGGCGGCCAGAACCTCGTGCGCGGCGGGAATATATCCGCCCGGAAAAATATAACGGTCAATCCACGGCGAGGTAAAATCCGGGCGCGGCTTGATGATCGTATGGATCACCGCCCGCCCGCCATCATTCAGCAATTGCGCGATTTTGTTAAAATAGGTGCGAAATTGCGGACGCCCGACATGTTCAAACATCCCGACCGACACCACCCGGTCATAACGCCCGGCATTGGCATCGGCATACAGCCGGTAATCCATCAAATGGTAATCCAGCCCCTGATGAAATTCGGCGGGCAATTCCGCCTTGCGGTCCTGCGCCCATGCCAGTTGTTCGGTCGAAAGCGTAATGCCATGCACCTCGGCCCCGGAATGGCGGCGGATAAAGCGGCTTAACCCGCCCCAGCCACAACCGACATCCACCACCCGCAAACCCGGCCTGTCAATTTTCAGGCGCTGGGTGGTCAGGCTCATTTTGCGGTGCTGGGCTTCTTCAAGGGTCAGAGCCCCGTCATCCCAGAACGCGCAGGAATATTGCATGTCGGGGTCAAGGAACCGGGTATAAAGATCATTGCCGATATCATAATGATGCCGCACCCGGCGCGATGCCGCGCGAACCGAAGTATATTGTGCAATCTGGAATTTCAGGGCCTGAATGCGTTCGATCAGCGGGCCGAAACTGCTTTTTGAATGGCCGCCTTCAAAATTCAGGCGCAACACCTTGATCACATCCTCAAGCTCGTCGGATGTCATATCAAAGCCGCCATGCATATAGACTTCACCAAAACCGGGGTCCGGGCTGATCGCCATTTTAAGGGTCCCGGCCCAATCGGGCAATGTGATCCCGGCGCGGGGCAAATTGCCGTCGCCCAGCACGATTTCGTGCTTGCCATCCACCCGAAACACCAGTGTCCCGCGTGTGATATGGGTCTGAAAGAAATCCAGAACTTTTTTTTGTTTCCAGTCCAGTGTCATCGGGTATGTCATCTGCAATCCTTAGCTTTATGCCGGAAATGCGATCCCCTGCTGCAAATCACGCAGCCCCTGCCAACCGGAACCGATTATTAACCCAATTTTATGCAATCTCAAGAGGTAAAACGACAAGACTTGCTTGCGTCCGGGCGGCTCAGGGCTTACATCTCGGCAAGATTATCCGCCCGTATGGCACAAAAACCTTTTGGTGCAGGCGTGGCGCATCCCCGAGAATGAAAGAGGCTTTTGATGGGCTATAAAATCGCCGTTGTCGGCGCAACCGGCAATGTCGGGCGCGAAATGCTCAATACCCTGGCGGAACGCAACTTTCCCGCCGACGAAATCTTTGCCGTTGCCTCGTCGCGATCCATCGGCAGCGAGGTTTCCTGTGGCGACAAGGATCTGACCGTGGTCGATCTGGCGCATTTCGATTTTTCAAAAATCGATATCGCCCTGTTTGCCGCCGATGGTGCCACCGCCAAACAATATGCGCCCAAGGCTGCCGCGGCGGGATGTGTTGTCATTGATAATTCCAGCTTCTTTCGCATGGAACCGGGCGTGCCCCTGATCGTGCCGGAAATCAATGGTGCCGCACTGGCCGGATATGCCAAAAAGAACATCATCGCCAATCCGAATTGTTCCACCATCCAGATGGTGATGGCGTTAAAACCGTTGCATGATTTGCAGCCGGTCAAGCGCGTGGTCGTTTCGACCTATCAATCGGTATCGGGTGCCGGGCGCGATGCGATGGATGAATTGTTCAACCAGACCCGTGGCATTTACGTCAACGATCTGCCGACCAAGGAACATTTTACCAAACAGATCGCCTTTAACGTCATTCCCCATATCGACGATTTCATGGATGATGGTGCCACGCGCGAAGAATGGAAAATGTCGGTCGAAACCCGCAAGATTCTGGACCCCGATATTGCCGTTCATGCCACCTGTGTGCGCGTCCCGGTTTTTGTCGGCCATGCCGAGGCCATCACCATCGAATTTGAAATGCCCGTTACCGTCGAAGAAGCCCGCAAGGCATTGAAAGCGTTTCCGGGTGTTTCGGTGGTCGATCACCGGCAGGATGAAGGCTATGTCACCCCGCACGAAGTCGTGGGCGAGGACAATGTTTTCATTTCCCGCATCCGCAAGGACAATACCGTACCCTATGGCCTGTCGCTGTGGTGTGTCAGCGACAATCTGCGCAAAGGCGCGGCCCTGAATGCGGTGCAGATCGCCGAAATGCTGGCGGCGGAATATCTGCCGAAAAAATGACGGTATCCTGATCGTCTGTTGCGTAAACAAGCCGTCTGTTTCCGGGCGGCTTGTTTCATTCCTGCTGGTCATTCCCGCAAAAAAACGCTAGTCAAGCAACAGCAAACAACCAAATAAAAACAGATTTCGGGGAAAAGGGATGGTCAAGCGTACCCGGAAAGAAGCCGCCAGACTGGATGAAGCCGCCCGTGCCGGATGGCTGTATTATTGCGCGGGCAATACCCAGGATGAAATTGCCACCAAACTGGGTGTCTCGCGCCCGTCGGCACAGCGGCTGGTATCCGCCGCGATCAGCGAAGGTCTGGTCAAGGTCCGGCTGGATCATCCGATTGCCCGTTGCATGGAACTGGCCGCGCAATTATGCGACCGATACGGGCTGGAAAATTGCGATGTGGTGCCGACCGACCCGGCCGCCCCCGATGCAATGTTTGGCATGGCGCAGGCCGCCGCCGCCCAGCTTGAACGTGTTTTGCAGTCCCCCGATCCAAAAATCATTGCACTGGGCACCGGCCGCGCCATGCGCGGCATGGTCAACGAGACCCAGCGCATTGATGGCCGCCATCATAAAATTGTTTCGCTGGTCGGGACCATCGCCACCGATGGCGCGGCCAGTTTTTATGATGCCGTCACCGAACTGGCCGATCTGACCCGTGCGCCACATTATCCGTTGCCGATTCCAGTGATTGTGCGCAACGCCGCCCTGCGCCAGCCCCTTCAGGAACAGCCGCCGATGGACAATATCCTGCATCTGGCGGCAAAGGCCGATGTCCGGTTTGTCGGGGTTGGGCATCTGGGCGAAGATGCCCCGCTGTTTATTGACGGTTTCATCAGCCCGGCAGAATTGCGCAGCCTGCAAGACAAGGGCGGCATTGGCGAACTGATCAGTTGGTCCTTTGACCGGGATGGCACCATTCTGGATCATGATGTCAATCGCCGGGTGACCAGTGCGCCCTTGCAAATCCCGGCGCAAAACACCATCGGCGTTGCCAAGGGCCAGAAAAAGGTGGCAGCGATTCGCGGCGCCATGACCGGCAAGCTGATCACCGCCCTGATCACCGACGAGGCCACGGCAATCGCTTTGCTGTCCTGATTTTTCACAGCTGTTTGAATACCCGGTTTTCTGCGGCCCGTCAGCCTGTCTGACGGGCTTTTGTGTTGCAGCGCGGCAACGAATTTGTTTGACAAGCCATCCTTGAATTGAACTAATGTTCACGTACTGAATAAATGATCAAAACGGGTAGCGCAGTTACCCAACAGGTACAAAATCCTTTAGGGAGGAATCATGAAACATGTAATGGGCGTAGCGCTGTGTGCGTTACTGGCGGGCGGCGTGTCTTTCACTGCCAATGCGCAAACCAAACTGACCATCGCCACCGTCAATAATGGCGATATGATCCGCATGCAAAAGCTGACGGATGACTTCACCGCCAAACATCCCGATATTTCGCTGGAATGGGTCACGCTGGAAGAAAACACCCTGCGTCAGCGCGTCACCACCGACATCGCCACCAAGGGTGGCCAGTATGACGTGATGACGATTGGCACCTATGAAGTCCCGATCTGGTCTGAAAAAGGCTGGCTGGCACCGCTGGATCAACTGGGTGCGGATTATGACGAAGCCGACATCATGCCGGCCATTCGTTCCGCCGTCAGTCAGGACGGACAACTTTATGCTGCACCGTTTTATGCGGAAAGTTCGATGATGATGTATCGCACCGACCTGTTCGAGGCGGCGGGCATCACCATCACCGACCGCCTGACCTGGGACCAGACCCTGGACATCGCCAAAAAACTGCATGACCCGGCCAATGGTGTTTATGGCATTTGCCTGCGCGGCAAGGCGGGCTGGGGCGAAAACATGGCCCTGATCACCACGATGGGCAATGCCTATGGCGCACGCCTGTTTAACGAGGAATGGAAACCGGAATTTGACGGCCCGGAATGGAAAGCCGCCCTGTCGATGTATGTCGATATCCTTGGCAATTATGGTCCTCCCGGTGCCACATCGAACGGCTTTAACGAAAACCTGTCGCTGTTTAATTCGGGCAAATGCGGCATGTGGATTGACGCCACCGTCGCCGCATCCTTTGTCAGCAACCCGGCAGAATCCACCGTTGCCGACAAGGTAGGCTTTACCGAGGCCCCCTGTGCCGAAACCTGCACCGGTGCCAACTGGTTGTGGGCATGGAATCTTGGCATTCCGACCGGCTCGCAAAAGGTTGAGGCCGCCCAGAAATTCATCGCATGGGCAACCTCCAAGGAATATCTGGAACTGGTCGCATCGAAAGAAGGCTGGGCCAATGTCCCGCCGGGCACGCGCATCTCGCTGTATAACAACCCGAAATACCTTGAAGCCGCCCCGTTTGCCGATGAAACCCTGCTGGCAATCGACAGTGCAGATCCGATCAATTCAACCCTGAAACCCAAACCCTATGTCGGGGTTCAGTTTGCCGCCATTCCTGAATTTCAGGGGATTGGCACCACGGTCGGACAGCAGTTTTCGGCGGCTTTGGGCGGATCGTCTTCAATCGAAGATGCCCTTGCCAGTGCGCAATCCAGCACGGACCGCACCATGCAGCGTGCCGGATATTATTGATCTGATCGCTTCTCCCTCGTGACCTGAGAGCCTGGGTGGCGGCAGACGTTGCCACCCTTCTTTCCGGTCCCTGTCCCACGATTGCAAACAGGGAGCGCACCATGTCAACAAGGTCTTCGACCCTGACCGGGCGCATCATGGCGGCACCATCGATCATCATCCTGTTTTTATGGATGATCGTGCCGCTGGGCATGACAATCTATTTTTCCTTCCTGCGCTATAATTTGCTGATGCCGGGAATGGAAGAATGGACTGGACTGGACAATTATTACTTCTTTCTGACCGATCCGGCGTTTTTTGCCTCTCTTGCCAATACATTGTTACTGGTGGGTTCTGTCCTGATCATTACCGTGGTCGGGGGCATTTTGCTGGGCCTGATGCTGGATCAGGCGATTTTCGGGCGCGGTATTTTACGCCTGTTGATCATCGCGCCGTTTTTCATCATGCCGACGGTCAATGCGCTGGTGTGGAAAAATCTTTTGATGCATCCGGTATCGGGCATGTTCGCCTGGATCGCCACCAGTTTCGGCCTGCAACCGATTGACTGGTTTTCCGAGGCACCGCTGACCGCCATTATCATCATGGTCGCTTGGCAATGGTTGCCCTTTGCCGTTCTCATTCTTCTGACCGCGCTTCAGTCGCTGGATCGTGATCAGCGCGAAGCCGCCCAGATGGACGGGGCCGGGCCGATATCGATTTTCTTTTACATTACCCTGCCGCATCTGGGGCGCGCCATTACGGTCGTCATCCTGATCGAAACCATTTTCCTGCTGACGGTCTTTGCCGAAATTTTCGTTACCACCGGCGGCGGACCGGGCCTTGCCACCACCAATATCGCCTTCCTCGTCTATACCCAGGCCCTGTTGCAATACGACATTGGCGGGGCATCGGCAGGCGGGATTGTTGCGGTCATCCTTGCCAATATTGTCGCGATCTTTCTGGTTCGCCTCATCGGCAAAAATCTGGACAGATGAGGGGAAAATGGAAAAAACCTTTAAATCGCCCCTGAAACATATCGCGTTTTCGGTCTTTGCCTGGCTGGTCGGATTGATGATCTTTTTCCCGATTTTCTGGATGGTTCTGACCAGTTTCAAATCGGAACTGGATGCCATCAGCATGCCGCCGATGTTTTTCGATTTCGACTGGACCCTTGCCAATTATGTCGAGGTTCAGGCGCGGTCGAACTATTTCAAATTCGCGATGAATTCTGTGGTGCTGTCGGTGGGATCAACCCTGATTGGGCTGGTCTTTGCCGTGACCTGCGCCTGGGCAATGGCATTTTCGCCGACCAAACGCACCAAAAACGCCCTGTTATGGATGTTATCGACCAAAATGATGCCGCCGGTCGGGGTGTTGGTGCCGATCTATCTGGTGTTCCGCGACTGGGGCCTGCTGGATAACCGGTTTGGCATCATGATGGTTCTGTTTTTGATGAACCTGCCGATCATGGTCTGGATGCTTTACACCTATTTCAAGGAAATCCCCAAAGACATCCTTGAAGCCGCCCGGATGGACGGGGCCACCATGCCCAAGGAAATTCTCTTTGTGCTGTTGCCGATGGCCGTGCCGGGCATCGCATCGACCATGCTGCTCAATATCATTCTGGCATGGAACGAGGCCTTCTGGACCCTGAACCTGACCACATCGGATGCCGCCCCGCTGACCGCCTTTATCGCGTCCTATTCCAGCCCCGAGGGGCTGTTCTGGGCGAAATTGTCGGCGGCCTCGACCATGGCGGTGGCCCCGATCCTGATTATTGGCTGGTTCTCGCAAAAGCAACTGGTGCGCGGTTTGACTTTCGGCGCGGTGAAATAGCCTGTGGCCGGACCCTTGAATTATCGTAAGGAAGGAACACCATAATGGGTGCGATCCGACTGGAAAAAGTCCGAAAAACATTCGGGAATCTGGATGTCATTCCCGGTGTCGATCTGGACATCAATGATGGTGAATTTGTTGTTTTTGTCGGCCCGTCGGGCTGTGGCAAATCGACATTGTTGCGGCTGATTGCCGGGCTGGAAGATGTATCGGGTGGCAAAATCCTGATTGACGGCACCGATGTTGTCGATGCCTCGCCCGCCAAACGCGGACTGTCGATGGTGTTTCAGTCCTATGCGCTGTATCCGCATATGACGGTTTACAACAATATTGCCTTTGGCCTGAAAATGGCGGGCGAAAGCAAGGCAGTGATCGAGGAAAAAGTCCGCAATGCCGCCGATATCCTGAATCTGACCGATTATCTGGACCGGCGGCCCGGTGCGCTTTCGGGCGGGCAGCGCCAACGTGTGGCAATTGGCCGTGCCATTGTCCGCAATCCCGCGGCCTTTTTGTTCGATGAACCCTTGTCGAACCTGGACGCATCCTTGCGCGTCAATATGCGCCTTGAAATTACCGCCCTGCATCAATCCCTGAAAACCACGATGGTTTATGTCACCCATGATCAGGTCGAAGCCATGACCATGGCCAACAAGATTGTCGTGTTGCAGGCCGGGCGGGTTGAACAGGTCGGCGCACCGATGGAATTGTATAACCGCCCGGCCAACAAATTCGTCGCCGGGTTCATCGGATCGCCCAAGATGAATTTCATCGAGGGTGCCTATGCCGGGCAACGCAACAGCCATACGCTGGGCATCCGGCCCGAACATATCGCCGTCAGTACGGAATCGGGTGAAATCGCCGCCACCGTCAAAATCGCCGAGCATCTGGGGGCGGAAACCTATTTGCATGTGGTGGCCGATGACATCGGCCCGATGACCGTGCGTGCCACCGGTGAAATGCCGCTGGGCGAACATGACCGCATCTGGCTGACCCCCGATGCCACGCGCCTGCACCGTTTCGATGCACACGGGCAGGCCATCACCGCCCCCTGATTTTGACTGAAACCGGACCGTGCGGGCATAAACCCACCGGCCCAAACGCCCACCAGCAAACTGCGAGACACAAATGTATTTGAAAAAATTCGACCTGACCGGTCGGCGCGCCTATGTCACCGGCGGCGGCCGCGCCATCGGCCTGTCCTGCTGCGAAGCGCTTGCCGAAGCCGGTGCGCATGTTGTGATTGGCGATATCAGCGAGGCCGTCGCCGAAGAAGGCCGCGATTACCTGAAATCCAAAGGATACAAGGCCGATATCGACATCATGGATGTCACCAAAACCGATCAGGTCCGTGCGAGTGCGGAAAAACAGGCCAAGGCAGGCGGCATTGACATTCTGGTCAACAATGCCGGGATCGCCCGGTCGGAAACCCCGGCGGAAAAAGTTGAAGACGAACACTGGCTGAATGTCATTGATGTCAATCTGAACGGCACGTTCTGGTGCTGCCGCGAATTTGGCAAACAGATGCTGGCAAAAAAGAACGGTGTCATCGTCAATATCGGGTCGATGTCGGGTTTTATCGTCAACAAGCCGCAGGAACAGGCCTATTACAACGCCTCAAAAGCCGCGGTTCATCACCTGACCAAATCGCTGGCCGCGGAATGGGGCAATCGCGGGGTGCGGGTCAATGCCGTCGCCCCGACCTATATCGCAACGCCGCTGAATGAATTTGTGAAATCCAAGCCGGAAATGTATGACGCCTGGATCAATGGCACGCCGATGGCCCGTCTGGGCCTGACCGAGGAAATCGGGTCGGTGGTGCTGTTTCTGGCGTCCGATGCCTCCAGCCTGATGACCGGCTCCATCGTCCTGGCAGATGGGGGTTATAGCTGCTGGTAACAGCGGCTGGAACTTGTCCGGTCACGGTGTCCTGAACGTTGGTGACCGGGTCAGGGCTTTGGAAGGACGGGGTGCGGTTGTGGGACCTGCACCCCGTTCGTCCTTTGCCGACGTTTTTCACGCCGCCTTGCGGATCCCGGCCAGATAGCGCGAAAAATCATTCACCCCGGCAATATCAACATCTTCCAGCCCCAGAAAAACCGCCAGCCGGTGCAAATGATGATGCAAATCCGGGGCAACCTCGCCCGGCACGCATCCCGGTTCGATATGGGCGGCAACCACCAGCAACAAGCCCGCCTGCCGGTCAGCCTTCAAATCCACCCGGGCAACCATCGCGCCATTTTGCATGAAAGGCAGCACGTAATAGCCATATTGGCGTTTTTCCGCCGGGGTATAAATTTCGATGCGATAGGTAAACCCGAAAATCCGTTCCACCCGGTCACGATCCCACATCACCGGATCAAACGGCACCAAAAGAGCACTGGGAATTGCCCGGCGACGCAATTTTGCGTCCGGCGCAATCCAGCCCGGTTGCGACCACCCTTGCACATCGGCGGGGATCAGTTCCCCCGCCTCGGCCATTTCGGCAATGCGCTGTTTGGCATCATCGGTCGGAATGCGGAAATATTTGCGCAAATCGGTGGTCGTCGCCACCCCCATTGCGGCAATCGCCTTGCGCAACAGGGCACGCTGTGCGACGTCCCTAGGCAGGATTTGCTGCGCAACAAAATCCGAACCCACCACCCGTTCGGGCAGATCATAGACCCGTTCAAACGAACTGCGCCGGGTGCGGGCGGCAAGTTGCCCGCTCCAAAACAGATATTCCAGCGCGGTCTTGGCCCTCGACCACCCCCACCATTTGCCGCCCGATACCGGGCGTTCGTCGTCCATGTCGCTGGCGGCCATCGGACCTTTGGTGGCGATGTGATCCAGAATATTGCGCACAAATTCCGGGTGATCGCGTGCCACCCGCGCAATGCCGCCCCACATGCCATCCCCCGACCGGGCATTTTCCATCCGCCAGCGATATAACGGATAATCTTCCAGCGGGATCAGGGATGCTTCGTGGCCCCAATATTCAAACAGCCGCCGCCGCGATTTCGGGCCCCAGCTGAGCTGATCCAGAATATCGCGGTCATAAATCCCAAGGCGCGAAAACACCGGCATATAATGCGCACGGCTCAGAACATTCACACTGTCGATCTGCAACAAACCGGTTTTACGGATCATCTTCATGATCCGCCTTGCATCAACAGCCTTCCCACCCTCTGCCTCGAATCCCTGCGCACCCAGGGCAAGGTGCCGGGCCTGTCTGGCACTTATCGCAACCGGTTTGCGTTCAGACATGATTATCCTCAAACCTCGATATAGGTCGCCTCATACGCCACCGGAAAATTCACCGACCGGGCAATGAAACAATATTTGTGAATTTCGTGATGGATCGCATCGGCCTGTTGGCAATCGGTGCCTTTTGGCACCCGGATCGTCGGGCGCAAGGTGGCGCGGACAAACCGCCCGGCACCATTGGGGCTGCTTTCACCCACCCCGACCGGATTGTCTTCATATCCCTGCACCGCAATGCCCGCCGTGCTGGCCAGATGCAAAAACCACAACATATGACAGGCCGACAGGGCCGCGATCAGCATGTCTTCGGGGTTTGGCAATGTCGGATCACCGCCCAGCAAGGGATCGTTGGAGCATTTGATCACCGGCTTGCCGGGTGTTTGCACATTCCAGGTCCGGTCATAGCCACGATAGTTTTTCGTGCCCTCGCCGCGATTGCCGGTCCAGGCGATCTGGCAGGTGAAATCATGTTCTTTGCTCATCGCACATCCTTGGAGGTTACATACAGGTCACAGTCAAGCCGCAGTTCCACCATGATAATGACATTCGGACGGGGTTTGATAACAGGACAAAATCACCCGTGATTTCCGCCACATATGCCGCAAAACTACAAGGATGCGATGAGATCCTCCTGACATTTCTGACAGTAGAACCAAACAACCCCGAATAATCTTGACCGGTCGCAATACCCGGACCTACCCTTTTGTTTTCGCGATCGACATGCGGAAAACCGCAATTTTGATGGCCATAACCGGATGCCACCATGACCTTTGATCAGGGATTGATCCTTGCCATTCTTGCCAGCAGCATTGCAATGTTTTTGTGGGGAAAATGGCGTCACGACATGATCGCGATGGCCGCCCTGTTGCTGGCCGTCATTACCGGGTTGCTGCCCGGTTCCGATGCCTTTGCCGGTTTTGGTCATCCCGCCGTGATTACGGTCGCCTGCATTCTGGTGCTCAGTGCCGCCTTGCAGCAATCGGGCGCGGTCGATGTCCTGACCCGCACCATCCTGCCACAATCGGCGGGGCCGACAGTCACCATCGCCGCCCTGACCCTGCTGGCCGCCCTGCTCTCGGCCTTTATGAATAATGTCGGGGCATTGGCCCTTTTGATGCCGGTCGCCCTGCAAATTGCCACCAAACAGGGCCTGCCGCCGGGCAAAATCCTGATGCCGCTGGCTTTTGGCTCGATTCTGGGGGGCATGACCACCCTGATCGGCACCCCGCCCAACCTGATTGTTGCCGGGTTTCGCAACCGGTTGGGGGATGGCAGCTTCACCATGTTTGATTTTACCCCGGTCGGGTTGGCCATCACCCTTGCCGGGCTGGTTTTCATCGTGATTTTCAGCCGCTGGCTGGTGCCGACCCGCGAACGGTCCGGCGCGCAAGGTTTTGAAACCGGCGCCTATCTGACCGAGGCCCGCGTTGGCGACAACAGCAAAACCGCAGGCATGACCTTGCAGGCGATCAACAGGGAATTGGAAAAAGCCGATGCGCAGATCATTGGTCTGGTCCGCAACGAAACCCGCATCCCGGCCCCCAACCTGTATCGCGAGGTCCGCGCCCACGATATTCTGGTGATCGAAGCCGACCCCGAAGGCATTGCCACCGCCCTGTCTGCCCTTGACCTGAAACTTGAAGAAGAAGTCCCCGATCCGGCCAATACCGCCAACAGCGACGATGAAGATAAAGATACTGGCAAGCCCGCCGAAAAAACCGGGCCAGACGATGGGCAGAAAGACGATGCACCGGAAGACGCGCCGCAAGACAAAAGCCCCGCCATCCAGTCCGAAGACATTGTGTTGATGGAAGTCGCGGTATTGCCCAATTCGGCTTTTATCGGGCGTTCGGCCACCGATATCCGCCTGCGTACCCGTTACGGCATCAATTTGCTGGCGATTTCGCGGCAGGGGCAACGGTCGATGGCGCGGCTGCGCACCATGCAAATGCAGGCGGGCGATGTTTTGTTGATGCAAGGATCACCCGACGCATTATATGAATTTGCCAATCAGCTGGGCTGTGTCCCGCTGGCCGAACGGCCTTTGCGCCTTCCCGATACAAGGCAGGCCATCAAGGCATCGGGCATTATGGCGCTGTCCGTGATTTTTGCCGCCGCCGGGCTGGTGCCTGCGGCCATTTCCTTTGCCGGGGGTGTTTTGGCCGCCATGGTGTTGCGCGTTGTGTCACCGCGCAACATTTATGATGCCGTTGATTGGCCGGTGATTGTCTTGCTGGCGGCCCTGATTCCGGTGGCATCCGTGATGGAAAGCACCGGGGCGGCCGATCTGATTGCCCGCCTGCTTCTGGATTGGGTGGCGCAGGGCAATGCGATTATTGCCCTGACCGTGATCCTGATTGTCACCATGACCCTGTCCGATTTCATGAACAACGCCGCCACGGCGGCGGTCATGTGCCCGATTGCGATTGGCAGTGCTATGCAACTGGGTGTCAACCCGGATGCCTTCCTGATGGCGGTCGCGGTCGGGGCATCCTGCGCCTTTCTGACCCCGATCGGCCATCAGAACAACACCCTGATCCTGGGTCCCGGCGGGTTCCGGTTTGGCGATTACTGGCGAATGGGCCTGCCGCTTGAAATCATTGTGGTTGCGGTGGGCGTGCCGATGCTGTTGCTGGTCTGGCCGTTGTGACCCAAACCAAAAGGGGCAGGCCAAACGGCCTGCCCCGATAATGTCCGGCAAACGTCAGATCAGTTACCAAAACCCAATTTCGGCGGCGTCACCCCATTGGCCTTGCACGCCGCAATCAGGGTGTTGTTCAGCAAACAGGCAATCGTCATCGGGCCAACCCCGCCCGGAACCGGAGTAATCGCCCCGGCCACCTTGACCGCACTGTCAAAATCCACATCGCCGACCAGTTTCATTTTGCCGTCAGCACCTTCGATGCGGTTGATGCCGACATCAATCACGGTCGCCCCCGGTGCAATCCAGTCGCCGGTAATCATGTTGGGGCGGCCAACGGCGGCAATGACGATATCGGCGCGGCGGACTTCTTCGGGCAGGTCGCGGGTGCGCGAATGGGCAATCGTCACCGTGCAGTTTTCGCGCAGCAAAAGTTGCGCCATCGGCTTGCCAACGATGTTGGACCGACCGACAACCACGGCGCGTTTGCCCGACAAATCGCCAAGGGTATCTTTCAGCAACATCAAACAGCCATAGGGCGTGCAAGGGGCAATGCCATCGCCACCGGTTGCCAGCGCCCCGGCATTGACGATGTGAAAGCCATCGACATCCTTGGTCGGGTCAATCGCCGCCAGAACGGCATTTTCATCAATCTGTTTTGGCACCGGCAACTGGCACAAAATGCCATGCACATTCGGATCGGCATTCAGCTTTGCAATCAGCGCCAGAAGCTCTTCCTGCGATGTATCGGCGGAAAGCTTATGCTCATACGAATTCATGCCGCATTCAAGGGTCTGTTTACCCTTGTTGCGGACATAAACCTGACTAGCCGGGTCTTCGCCCACCAGCACCACCGCCAGCCCCGGCGTCACCCCGTGTGCGGCTTTCAGACGGGTGACTTCGGCGGCAATATCAGTACGCAGACGTGCGGCAAAGGCTTTGCCATCAATGATTTTTGCGGTGCTCATCGGTTAATCGCCTGTCCATTCAATGATCTGCGATTGCACGGCACGGGCATCGCCGCCAATCACCAGAATCTTGTTGCGGTCCGTATGCCCGCTGATGATGTTGATGGCCGATTTAGGCCATTTTCCCGATTTGGACAACAATTTGATCAGGGCGTCATTCGCCTTGCCGTTTTCCGGCACCGCCGTCACCATCACGCGCAACTGTTGCTGGCCGCTGGCATCACACGCCATGCCTTTGATCGCATTGGCCGAAGCCCTGGGCGTCAGGCGCACATACAGCCGAACACCCGACCCATCGGGCAGAATGTCGCAAACCGGCTTTGTCGTCACAGGACTTAACCGTAAATAACCGGCCCCAACAGTTCAAACATCAGATTACGGGCAAAGATCAACAGCAGGATCAGGACAATCGGCGACAGATCAATCCCGCCCAGATTGGGCAGGACACGCCGGATCGGGCGCAGGGCCGGTTCGGTAATCCGATACAGGAAATCCCCGACCATATAGACAAAACGGTTGCTGGTATTGACGATGTTAAACGCCACCAGCCAGCTCAGAATCGCCTGAATGATCAGGCACCAGATATAAAGCTGGATCACCGTGCTTACCAGCAGAAGTACAGACTCCATTACCGCTCCTTGTTTCCGAATCCGGGTCGGACATCGTCCAATGTGAAAGACAAGCCGAAACGTAATGGCACAGGCCGCCAGAAGCAAGTATCAAGCCGTGATAAAGCCTTGCACGCAGTGATTTTCTGCACAATCAGAACATCTGCCCGCGCTTGCGCGTCCAGATCGCCACAGCAATCGGAATGGTCATGGTAATGGCAATCGCCATCGCGCTCATCGCCATGCCAAGGCCGACCGACCCCTGTTCAAACTGTCGCCAGATAAACAAGGCCACCGTTTTGGTGCCCAATGGCGCAAGCAGGATGGTCGCCACCAGTTCGCGCGCCGCCACCGCAAAAACCAGCAACATCGCCGCAATCACACTGGGCAATATCAGCGGGGTCAGAATACGGAAAAAGACCGTAATATGCCGCGCCCCCGATACCCGTGCGGCGTCTTCAAGGCTGGGCCCGATCTGTCGCAAGGCGGCATTGGCATAACGCACCGGATAAGGCAGCAACAAACAGCAATAAGCCAGAACCAGAATGCCAATGCCGTTATAGGGCGTGGCCGGAAGCCACGGTTGCGTCCATGCCAGAATCAACCCCACCGCCACCACAATGCCCGGAATGGTATTGGGGATCATCGTCAGAAAATCCAGAATGCGGGCGCCCAGGTGACGCTGGCGCACCACGACATAGGCCGTCAGTGTGCCCAGCAATCCGGTAATCAGGGCCGCTGCCACCCCAAGGCCAAGACTGGTGCCCAAGGCCTCCATGGCGCCGCCGCTATTGGCAAATATTTCGGCAAAATGCACGGTTGAAAAATTATCGACCGCCAGCCCGCCGGAAATGGTGCGGGTCGATGCGGTCAACATAACCGCCGCCACCGGTGTTACCGCCCCCAGCAGACCAACCACGGCAAACAGGATCACAACCGGAATGCGCCAGACGCCCAGCGGCAGCAAATCCTGCGCGCCCGGCTTGCCCGATATGGTCCGGAAATCCCGGCGCGACACCACCCGGTGCTGAATGATAAAGGCGGTCATCGCCATCAAAACCAGAATGGTCGATAACAGCGACGCACTGGGCAAATCGATGGGATAATCGGACAAATGACGTTCAATGCCCGTGACAAGAACCAGAAAGCCGCTGCGGGCGGCAAGGGCCGCCGGGGTGCCGAATTCCTCGATCGCCATGGCGAAAACCAACAACAGACTGGCGGCAATCGCCGGGGTCGAAAGCGGCAGGGTAATCCGCCAAAAGGCGCGAACGGGTGTGCTTCCGGCAACGCGGGCCGCCTCGACATAGCGCCCGCCAATGGTCGCCACCATGCGCGACACAGCGAAATACACCACCGGAAAAACATTGAGCGTCATGACAAACACGACGCCCTGAAATGAAAACAGGAATGCCCCGGCATTCACCCCCGAAACCTGTTCAAGATAGCCGCGTGGCTGCAATGTCATGATCCAGCCCAGGGCGGCGATATAAGGCGGAATGGTAAAAGGCACCAGAAATACCAGATCCCAGAACCCGCCGCCCGGCACCCGGAACAATCCGCGCAAAATGCCCAGCGGCACCGCCACCACAAACGCCCCGACCACCACACAAACGCCCAGCATCAGGGTATTGAGCGTCCAGCGCACCAGACGCGGGTCCGACAGGGTTTCGACGAACCGCCCGAAAGGATCGGCAAAGGACCCCAATGCAATATCGGGAAAGACCGCCTGCAACAAAACAAATAACAGCGGAAACGCCACCAGCACGATCAGGACAGGCGCAACGACGGCGGCAATGGAGCCGCCGCCGTCAAAAAAACCGCGTTTGAAAAAATCAGGTCGCACGGAACGGTTACTCGATCCCGAAAATCTTGTTGAACCGCGCCAGTGTCGCCGCCCGGTCAGAAGCCGGATCAACCGACAGGATTTTCAAATCGGAAATCAGCGCACGATCCGCCGCAACATCGCTGCGGGCAGGCATCAGATAGGTCGCCGCCACCATCGCCTGTCCCTTGTCCGACAGGACATAATCGATGAATTTCTTTGCCGCATCCTGATTTTTCGAGGATTTCAGGATCATCATCGGGCGCGGGGCAATCACCGTACCGCTGGCCGGGAAAATGACTTCAATCGTTTCACCCTTGGCGGCCTGACCAAGACTGATGTAATCCACCGCGCCAAACACCACACCTTTGGCCCCTTGCAGAACCGGGTTCAGGGCCTGTGCATTGGCACCGGGCACAATCATGTCATTGGCGGCCAGCGCATCAAACAGGGTCCAGCCCAGATCATTTTGCGTCGTCAGGGCCGCCACCAGTTCATAAGCCGATCCCGATTGCGACGGATCGGGCATCGTCACCAGATCACGATAGGCCTCATCCGTCAGATCGGACCAGTCAGCCGGGCGCGGGGTGCCGCTATTGGGGTTCCAGGCGATGGCAAGGGCCGAAATACCCTGCGCGACATAACCCGGACCTTTCAGGAAATCGGGCACATTGGCGGCATTGGCACTGTTATAGTCCAGAAGTTTTCCCTGGGCGGCAAAATCGGTTGCGGTATCCCACGATGCCGAAATCAGGATATCGGCCACCGGGTTGCCTGCTTCGGCTTCCAGTCGCGCCATGACCTTGCCGGTTGTGGCCTGAAACACATCGACCGTAATGCCGGTTTCGTCCTTGAAGCCACTGGCAAGACTATCAATCAGGTTCGCCGGACCGGCGGTATAAACCGTCACATTTTGGGCTTGTGCGGCACCGGCAAGACCAAAACCGGCCAACCCGGCCAGCAAAAAAGTACCAATCCGTTTCATAATGATCATCCTTCAGGAAGAGGTTGTATTGGAATGTTGCGGGGCTGCTTCACCATGCGGAAACCAGAAAGCCCGGTCCCACGCGATATCAAGCCCCATGGCCTTGCCGTCATCGACACGTAACGGGCTGAAAAGTTCGATGCTGGTATCGGCATCAAGGCGCATCTGCACGCTGTAACCATCGCCGCGAAACATGCTGCGCACCGCCGTTCCCGACAGGGTTCCGCCATTCTGCCCGGCAGGGGACAGGGCCGAACGCGGCACGAACAAATCGCCAGACCGGCTGCCATTGGCGAATTGGGCGGGCGGGCGCAACCGTTGCTGTCCGTTACGCACCACCAAATCGCCGCCCTCCACCGTCGCCGGCAGAACAAGGCCCAGTTTCAAAAATTCGGCCACCGCCACCGAGGCCGGGTTTTGCACCAGATTTTCGGGGGTCGCGATTTGCAAAATATTGCCATCGCGTAAAACCGCCACCCGGTCGGCGATGGCGAATGCCTCGCCATGATCATGGGTGACGTAAATCCCGGTCATGCCCAGTTGCCGCAACAAAGCGGCAATATCGACAACAAGGCTTTCGCGCAATTCGCGGTCCAGATTGGAAAGCGGTTCATCAAACAGGATCAGGGACGGGCGCGGCACAATCGCACGTGCCAGCGCAACCCGTTGTTGCTGCCCGCCCGACAATGTGCCCGGTTGCCGGTCCGCCAGATGATCCAGCCCGACCAGTTTCAGGGCCTCTTTCACGCGGGCATTGCGTTCGGCCCGCGCCACCTTGCGCATTTCAAGCGGAAAGGCAATATTTTCGGCAACGCTCATATGCGGCCACAGGGCATAATCCTGAAACACCATGCCGATGGACCGTTTTTCCGGCGGCAGAAACTGATGGGTGGCGGCATCGGCGACCACCTGATCGCCAATGCAAATCCGCCCGGCACTGGGTCGCGTCAACCCGGCCAGCAACCGCAACAGGGTGGTTTTGCCACATCCCGATGGCCCCAGCAACGCCACGACCTCGCCCGGTGCCACATCAATATCGACCGATTTCAGGACCGTATTGGTGCCGAAACGCTGGGATACCCCAAACGCCGCCACCGGCGATCCTGCTGTGGATTTGGGGGCAATCATCGTGTCTGAAAAACCGTGCATCCGTGCAAATTTCTTTGAAAATTCAGCGATTGATGCGTTTACCACAGTCTTAAAACAGTCGTTTTGAATGTTTTGTGGCGTTTTCTTTGCTGTTTGATGACACCCCCGGCCCCTGACGAAGCCTTTGCCAGCCAGATCGAAAATGCTAAGACCATCACAGCTTCATCGCCAAAGGATCATGCCGTGACGGTCAACAGCCCCGCCAAACTGCGTTGCCAATGGGCCAACACCCATATCGACAAGCCGTTTTACGTCGCCTATCACGATGAGGAATGGGGTGTTCCGGTGCATGATGACCGGCATTTCTTTGAAATGCTGATCCTTGAAGGGGCGCAGGCCGGGTTAAGCTGGCTGACGGTTCTGGCGCGGCGCGATGCCTATCGCGCCGCCTTTGACAATTTCGATGTGCAAAAAGTGGTGGCTTTTGACGATGCCCGGCTGGCGGCCTGCCTTGCCAATCCGTTGCTGATCCGCAACCGGTTGAAAATCGCCTCGACGGTTAAAAATGCCCGTGCCTTTATTCAAATCCAGCAGGAATTTGGCAGTTTTAATGCCTATATCTGGCAGTTTGTCGGCGGCAAACCGGTGATCAATCACTGGTCCGATGTCAAGGACGTTCCGGCCACCAGCCCGCTTTCCGATGCGATTTCAAAAGATCTGAAAAAACGCGGTATGAGCTTTGTCGGATCGACCATCATCTATTCATTTTTGCAGGCCACCGGGCTGGTGATGGATCACACCACCGATTGTTACCGCTATGCCGATTTGTGCGGGGCTTAAATCAGGCTTTTGTGCTGCCGCGCACCGTCAGGGTGGTGGGCAGGACCCGGCTGCGCCGATCCCCCTCGCCCAGCGCCAGTTCGGCGGCAAGTCGGCCTTTTTCCACCGAATTCTGGGTGATGGTCGATAAGGGCGGATCGGTCCGTTCGCCGTCGGCAATGCCGTCAAAGCCGATCACGCGAATATCGCCCGGCACCGATTTACCGGCCTTTTTGATCGCGTCCAGCGCGCCGATGGCAATCACATCGGACATCGCCAGAATACCGTCAATTTTCGGGTGATCGATCAAAAGCTGGCGCACCTGCGCACTGGCCTGTTCCGACAGATTGTCGCATTCAATATGGACAATATCATCAACCTCGACCCCGCCGCTTTCCAGCATGGCGTGATACCCTGCCAGCCGTTCCCGCACCACACGGTGGCTGACCGCACCGCGCCGTTTGTCATCCATCGGGCCAAACCGTTCGGCCTCGTTGGCCTGAAGCGACAGAATGGCAAAATACCCTGCCCCGCATTCCAGCAAATGCCGGGCGGCCATTGCCGCCCCGGTATAATCATCCAGCACGACCGAGGCCACGGCATCCCGGATATCGGTATCAATCCCCACCAGCGGCAAATTGCGCCGCCGCAGGGCAGAAATAATGTCGTTATTGTCGGAATAACAATGCACCAGAAAGGCATCAACGGCGGCATTATTGACTGCAGAAATCGCCTGTTCCTGATTTTCGGCCGAAATGATCATCATATTGACGGCCTGACGGGCACATTCGCGCCCGACACCACGCAGCAATTCAATCGCCACCGGGTCGGTAAAGGCATATTCCAGATTGTCGGGAAAAACGACGCCCAGCGCCCCGGCCCGACCGGTGCGCAACATCCGCGCCATGACATGTGGTCCGCGATAACCCAGTTCGGCGGCGACAGCAAAAATCCGGTCGCGCACCTGTTGGCGCACCAGATGCGGCTTGCCAAAGGCATTGGACGCCGTTCCCTGCGACACACCGGCCGCCCGCGCCACATCCACCAGTCGCACCCGTTTTTCCATCGGTGGTCTTTCCCCTGTTTTCATTTTACGGCCCGTGTTCCCCACGACATCGGGCCTGTTATTGAATCGGTTCATTCCGATATTGACAGAACCCCATCCCTATCGCCACAATACATTATTGAATCGATTCATTTCGGTTTTCCCGGCGATCTTCCGATTGCTCCTTGCCGCCCTGATGGGGCGGCTTTTTTTTGCATCGGTCATTCCGGGCGTTCGGCACGGGTCTGACGAAAGGTCAGATTGATACGTTGCCCGACCGGACGTGCCGTTTTGGGAATTTGATGGATCCAGCAATGCTGTGTTTCACCCGCCATCACCAACATTGAATTATGCGGCAAATCGACATCAATCCGTTCACCCGATGCCCGGTGTTTGAAATGAAACCGCCGCGGCGCCCCAAAGGACAGGCTGGCGATCACCGGGTTGATGCCCAGAACCGCCTCATCATCGGCATGCCATGACACACTGTCGCGGCCATCGCGATACCGGTTCAGCAACACCGTGTTAAACGCCACCCCGGCCTTTTCCTCGGCCCTTGATTTCAACGGCAGCAAAATTTCGGGAAACGGGGCCGCCGGGTGATAAACGCCGCTATAGCGATAGGCGACATCGCCAAACCATGCCGTAAGGCGCGGCACGGCAATATCGCGCCCCATCATCCGGGCGGTTTCCTGTTGCCAGATAATCCGGCTTTGCAGGCGCTCGAAAACACGGTCAGCCTCGTCGTCTGGCAAAACATCGCAATATAAAAACGCCGTCCCGTCACGGGGCAGGATGTTTTGCGGTGGCAAACTGGCGAAAAGATCGGACATCAGGTGCTCGGTCAGGACAATCAGGTTCCGGTGGCCTGTTCGACATCATCAACACTCAATCCCACGGCTTCGTAAAGATTGATGGTTTCAAGTTCCAGGCTGGTTTCGGCATCGGCCAGATCCTGTTGCGATCGGGTCAGGGTCCGTTGCGCATCCAGCACATCAAGGAAATTCGACAGGCCCTGCACATAGCGCACCCGCGACTGGTCAAAGGCCTGCCGGTGATAGGATACCGCCGTGATCAGGGAATCCCGTTGCCCGACGGCGCCGACATAACCAAAAATTGCCGATTCAACTTCTTCAATCGCGTTCAAAAGGGTTTGCCGGTAAGCATAAAAAGCCTGTTGGGCGCGTTGTTCGGCCACCTCGATATTGGCGCGACGTTGCCCGCCATCATACAGATTGGCGTCAATCACCGCCCCGATGGCGGCAAGGGCGGTGCGGATAATCGGCCCAGAGCCAAAACCGCTGGCCGCCATCGACAGGCTGCCATTCAGCGATAATTGCGGATAAAGTTCGGCGGTTTGTACGCCAATTTCCGCCGTTGCCGAAATCAGGGCCAGTTCGGCGGCCCGCAAATCAGGCCGACGGCGCAACAAATCGGCCGGCAGGCCAATCGCCGGGGCCGCATCAAACAGCGGCAAGGGGGCCGGTTGCAGCAATTCATCGCGATAGGTGCCCGGTTGTGCCCCGATCAACACGGCCAGCGCATTGACCGAACGATCAATCCCGGTTTGCAGCAAGGGCAAGGTCGCCTCGATATCGGCGACTTCGGCACGGGCGCGGGACAGATCAAGTTCGGAGGCCAACCCGCTTTGCGCCCGCAATTGCACGATGTCGCTGGTCTGGCGTTGCAAATCCAGTGAATCCTGCAGCAGGGCCTGACGTTGCTGGGTGCCGCGCAGTTCAATGTAATTGCGGACAATATCGGCAATCACGGTGCGATACACATCTTCGCGCAGATAAATCTGCTCCATCAAATCGGCCTGCGCGCCCTGTTCCTCGCGCAATTGCCCGCCCCACAGATCGGGCGTCCATTCCAGATCAAGGGCCGCACCATATTCGGCACTATTGACATAATTTCCGGCTTCGCGCGTTGACCAGCGGCGTTCAACGCCGGTGTTGCCCTGAATGTCGGCCTGCACACCATTGCCGCCGACAACACCCCGGGCAATCGCGCGGGCCTCGGCAATGCGGCTGGCGGCGATTTGCAAATCAAGGTTATTGGCCAGGCCATCTTGCAACAGTTTCTGCAAAACCGGGTCATTGCTGCTTTGCCACCAACGGCCATCCCCGGCAATATTGGGTGAAATCATCGGGATTTCGGGGCTGTAGGCCGATACCAGATCAAATTGCGGTGCGGTATATTCCGGGCCAACCGTCTGACAGGCCATCAGGGACATCGTCGCACACATCGCCATGAACGGCGCAAACCGTCCGATCCCTTGCACCATTATCCTGCTTTTCCTTCTGACCGGCGTTCTTCAATAAGCTGGGCCGCTGCAAGCTGGGCCTCAAGTTTCTGGCCACGATCGGCCCGCGCCGAAACAAACCTTGCCAGCAACAGATACAGAACCGGCGTTAAAAACAGGGTGAAAACAGTGGCAAAGCCAAGCCCGCCAAAAACCACCCAGCCAATCGCCGCCCGTGCCTCGGCCCCGGCCCCGCTGCCCAGCACCAATGGCAACCCGCCCAGCACCGTTGAAATCATCGTCATCATGATCGGGCGCAGACGGATCATCGCCGCTTCGTGGACGGCATCATAAACACTGCGCCCCTCATCGCGCAGCTGATCGGCAAATTCGACAACCAGAATGCCGTTTTTCGCCATCAACCCGACCAGCATCACAAGCCCGATCTGGCTGTAAATATTGATCGATGTACCGCTGATCGACAGGGCGAAAATCGCCGCGGCAATCCCGAATGGCACGGTAAGAACCACCACAGCAGCCGACATGAAACTTTCAAACTGTGCGGCAAGCACCAGCAACACCACCAGAATTGCAATCAGGAAAGTCAGTTGCAAATCCGATGTGGTTTCGCCAAATGTTGCGGCCTCGCCCAGAAACAATAACCCGGTTCCCGCCGGAACAATATCGCCAACCACATCTTCAATATCGACGATTGCCTCCTGAAGGGTAAAACCGGGCGCGATATTGGCCGTTACCTTGACCGCCCGTCGTTGCCCTTCGCGTTCCAGCTCCGATGCGACAGCTTCTTCATCCATCGAAATAATCGAAGACAGCGGCAAAATGCGGCCATCCGTACCCGGAACAAACAGATTTTCCAAGTCGCCCGGATCATTGATCGCACCTTGCATGCTGCGCAATTTGACCGGTACGGTGGTGTCATCAACGCTGATTTCGGTGACTTCATACCCGTCAATCATCGCCCGCAACGTGCTGTCGAGGCTGTCGATGGTTACGCCAAGATCAAAGGCCCGCATCCGGTCGATATTGACCCGCAACTGCGGCTGCGTCGTCTGATACGAAACCCGGATATCGATAACGCTTTCATATTTGGCTTCAAGTTCGGCCTGTACGGCACGGGCATTGGCCGCCAGATTGTCGTAATTGGTCCCGATCAGGGCAAACTCAAGCCCTTCACCCGATCCGCCGCGCAATCCCAGACTGTTGGGTTGATACAGAAAAGCCTGGACACCCGGCAACCGGTCAAGTTGCGGCTGGATAGATGCCGTGATTTCCTGCTGGCTGCGGCGGCGTTCTTCCCACGGCACCAGCGGCGTAATAACCAGTGCGCGGTTGGGGTCCCAAAGCCCGACAATGGTATAGATATTGTTGGCTTCGCCTGCCTCGACCACCGGCCTTAGAATGTCTTCGACCATTTCGACCTGACGGTCCATATAATCGATCCCGACACCATCCGGCCCGCGTAGCGACACCAGCAAACGCCCGCGATCCTCGTCGGGCAGCAATTCCTGGGTGACACTGTTATAGGCCCCAAATGCCACCCCGGCGGTCACAACGGCGATGATCAGGGTCACATAGGGAAATTTCAGGGTGACATCCAGAATACGGTGATAGTATCGCCCGCAATATCCACCGAATTTTTCCAACATGCCCGGGTTTTTCGCCCCGCCTTCGTCCGGATCGATATTTTTCAGCCGCGAGGCCAGCATCGGGCACAAGGACAGGGCCACGAAAGACGAAATCGCCACCGCGACCGCCAGAACAAACCCGAATTCGCGAAACAGCCGACCGGCCGTGCTGGGCAAAAAGGAAATCGGCAGAAACACCGACACCAGCGTTGCCGTGGTGGCAATCACCGCAAAAAACACCTGCCGCGTGCCCAGAACCGACGCCGCCAGCGACCCCAGACCCTGTGCCTTGCGGCGCTGAATATTTTCCAGAACGACAATCGCATCGTCAACAATCAGCCCGGTCGCCAGAACCAGCGCCAGCAAGGTCAGAATATTGATCGAAAAACCCAGCATCCACACCGCCGCAACAGTGCCAATCAGGGCAATCGGAATGGTCACGGTCGGGATCAGCGTCGCCGGAACGGACCGCAGGAAAACATATAATGTGCCGATCACAATCAGCACGGCCAGACCAAGGCTGGTCATGACTTCCCACAACGCACTTTCGATAAAGACCGCATCGTCGGAATTGATGATGATTTGAATCCCGTCAAGCTGACGGTTGAGTTGCGCGGTGACGTCGCGCACGCCCTGCGCAATCGCAATGGTGTTTGATTGCGCCTGCCGAATCACGCCAAGCCCGATCACGGTGCGGCCATCAAGGCGGACATAGGATGACGCATCATCCGGCCCGAAATAAACATCCGCCACATCACCAACGCGAATGCCGTCGCGCACGAAAATCCGGTTGATATCCTCGATTTTCCAGACCGACGCATCGGCCCGCACAAACAAATTCTGATCGTTCGGATCGAAACTGCCTGCCGGAATATCAAACTTGGCCGTGCGCATCACCGCAGCCAGATCCTCGACCGACAGGCCATAACTGGCCAGACGCAACGGATCGATCCGCACATGCAGTATTTTGTCGCGTTCGCCGTTGATGCTGATTTCCGCAACCCCCGGCACCGACAACAACGCCGGTTCAATCTGGTCTTCGACCACATTGGCCAGTTCTTCTTCGGTCAGGCGGGTACTGGCCACCGCCAGCCGCAGGATCGGACTGGCGTCGGCATCGGCCTTGACGATGCGGATATCATCCACTTCGTCGGGCAGGGATCGTTGCGCACGACTGACCGCCTCGCGGATATCATTGGCGGCGTTGTTGATATCAACATCGGGATAAAATTCGACCCGAACCCGCGAACTGCCTTCTTCGCTGCTGGAACTGATTTCCCGAACACCACTGACCCGCGATGCCGCCCCTTCGATCACGCTGGTTACTTCGGTATCGACTGTTTCGGGCGATGCGCCGGTATAGGTGGCATTGACCGAGACAATCGGGCGATCCACATTCGGCAATTCCCGGATTTCAACCCCCAGAATCGCCGACAAACCGGCCAGAATGATCAAAAGCGACACCACGACAATCAGGATCGGGCGACGAATGCTGAGCGAGGCAAGATCGTTTTGATTGTCGCTCATCTTACAGGCCTTCGCCGGTATCGTCATTGCGCCGGACGACACCGGGCTGCCCGGCGGCTTCACCCCGGATTGCCGCCGATACTGTCCGCCCCGGACGCAGGCGCTGAACGCCTTCAACGACAATCAGGTCGCCCTCGGCCACCGGCCCGTCGATCAAAATCCGCCCGCCGGTCCGTTTGACGACCCGCACCGGAACCCGCGATACGGCGTCATTCTCGTCGATCTGCCAGACATAGGTCCCGCCATCCCCCCACAACACCGAAATTTCCGGCACCGACGGATAGGATTTCCCGGCCAGTTCCAGATAAACCGCAAAAGACATGCCGGGACGCAGCCGGTCATCGGGGTTGGGCACACTGGCGCGCACACTGAAGGTCCGGCTTTGCGGATCGACCCGGCTGCCGATTGCGGCAACAGTGCCTTCAAAAATTTCGCCCGGCAGGCTCCATGTTTCAACACGCAAAGCCTGTCCCGGCCGGACATCGGCAAAACGGGTTTCGGAAATTTCAAAATCGACCAGAATATTCTTGATGTAATCCAGTGTCGTAATCTGGGTTGCATCATCCACGCGGTCGCCGGTTTCAATCGCCGAAATACCGACCACCCCGTCAAACGGGGCCAGAATGCTGCGATCCGCCAGATCGACCTCGGCCTGATCCAGCCGAATGCGCGCCTCGGCCAAAGCGGTGCGGGCATTATCGACCTCGCTGTCCGATACAGCACCCAGGGGCCGGGCCTGCTCATACCGCGCCAACATCTGACGGGTATCTTGCAACTGCACCGCCGCCAGATCGCGCGCCAGTTTTTCCCGCGCAGAATCCAGAATCACCAGAACCTGCCCGCGCACAACTTCATCACCGGCATTGAACAAAACATCGGAAACCTCGCCTCTGACCGCCGGAAAAATCGACACACCCAGCGCCGATTTCCCGGTGCCAACAGCCTCGATCACAGTATCGTTGCGAACCATGCTGGCATATTCGGCAATCACCGGCAGCCCGGCGGATGCGGCATTTTTGGCCCCATTCGATCCTGCTTCATCGCTGCCGGTACCGCCGGTCAGCAGCCCGGTCTGTCCGCTATAAACCAGCCAGCCGCCAATACCGGCCACAATCAATCCCGAAATCAGTACCAGCCTGCCTGCGCGTGACATTGAATGTCCCGTTCCTGTTCTTTGTTTTTCATAAAAAATGAATAATCCTGAAACCGTTACGCTGTTTTTGCGCATCCGGTTTGACAGCAGTTCCAGATTGCCACTGCCTTTTTAAAACTTCGACATTTAAATTGTACTGTTTTGTATCAGGATTGCATCCAAATCCCGACAATTGCACAAACAATAATCAGGACCGGTTGCGCAACCGGTCCTGATGGCAGATGACAAAAGTTTGAAAGATCAGGCGCTGTGGCGCAAAGCGGGAGGAGGCGCATCCTGCAACAGATCATTGGCCGCCCCCATCACCAGCGGGTGCCTGCCGTCATCCCCGGCGGTCAGATGGGTCACCGCCGATAAATGGGCACGCCACATTTCAGCAATGAACATGATGACATCACCGCGCTGTTCCAGCGGATCGGTAAATTTCAGTCGCATGCGCGGCGATTGCAGACCCCGGCGACTGGTGACCTCGACCCCGTATTCGCCAGGGCATCCGGCAATGGTGACCATCATTTTATGGCCGCACGCCCAATCCTGTGAAGGCCGGACCGAAAGCCCGCCCACCGACAAATCATAAAGGCTGGCGACAATCATCTCGCCGCGATCCTGAAACGTCACCCGGACCGCCTTGCCCGACATCACACGCGGGTCATCCTTGTCCTCATCGTCCCCTTCGCCCCCATTGCCCGGTCGATCCCCGGCGGCATCGCGCACCGCCCGGTTCAGCGACATCGACAATTCCCCGACATTGGCCGACACATCATCGGCCCGCACAGTCAGATCGACGCTGAGTTGCCCGGTTGCGGCAATATCGCGCGATACTTCGACAATTGCCTCGCTGACATGGCGGGCGGCGTCGCTGGCGGCGACAATGGCGGCTGAAATTTCTTCGGTTTCACGGCGTTGCTGGCCGACATCGCCCGCGACTTCTTCGGAAATCGTCATCATATCGCGCACCGTCACCCCGACATTTTCCATCGCGGCAACGCACCGGTCCGTCACATCACCCATCGCACTGACATGGGCGGTAATCTGTTCGGTGGCCCGGGCGGTTTGCCCGGCGAGGCTTTTGACCTCGGCGGCGACCACGGCAAATCCCTTGCCCGCCTCCCCGGCACGGGCCGCCTCGATGGTGGCATTCAGGGCCAGCAAATTGGTCTGCCCGGCAATTCCGCGGATCAGATCGACCATTTGTTCAATGCTGGTGGCGACCTTGCGCAAATCATCGACCGCCCCGGCCGATTGTTCGGTATTGGCAACCGCCGTATGGGCAATGGTTCGTTGACGATCCACCCGGGCGGCGATGGACCCGATGGCCCCCGACAGGCGGGTGGCGGCATCGGCAATCGACTGGGCGTGGCTGCGGCTTTGATCCGCCGCACGGGTGGCGGTTTCGGTCTGCCCCGTCACCCGCTGGGCGGCGGCGGCAACTTCGCCCACCGCCTCGCGCATCCGGTTGACCTGACTTGCCACCGATTCCACCAGCCCGGTCGTTTCACCCTCGATGGTTTCGGCCATTCCACCCAATGATGCCCGGCGTTTTTCTTCTTCCGCCCGCTGAACTTCAAGGCGTTCTTCGGTCATTGCCTCGATTTTCAGGATATTTTCCCGGAATACCGCCACCGTGCGCGACATCGCCCCAAATTCATCGCGGCGATGCCGATCCTGCAAATCAATATCGGTATTGTTTTCGCCCAGCCGTTTCATGTCATGATTGACCCGCGACAGGGGGCGCAGGATGCTCAGGGCAATCGCGGCGGCCAACAGCAACGCCACCAATGCGCCAATCCCGGCGACCACCATATTGGTGATGGCAGTATTTTGCGATTGCGCATGAACCGATGTCACCAGGGCATTCTGCCCGGCAATCGCCTCGGCGCGGATATTTTCAATAATCTGCTGCACCTCGCGCACTGCTGCCTTGAAATCATCCATCGACTGGCGAAACCCGATGATCGATCCTTCAAGCTGGTTCGCCCCCTGTTTCAACAGGTCATTATCGCGGGTGGCATAGGAAAACAGTTTGCGGTCATTGCGGCTGATATCGCCCATTGCAGCGCGGATTTCGTCATGCAGGCCGGTCAGACCGGCCGTCGCCGCACGGGCTTCATCCAGATTTTCCGGGGTGGCGACAATCGCATATTCCAGATTTTCGACAATTGCCGCCATATTGCCATTCGCCAGCCGGTCGCCAAACTGTGCGGCCACCGCCGGGTCATGCGCATCGACAAAGGCCACCAGTTCGGCGGCAGACCCGCCCATCTGATGGGCACCCAGCAACATGGTATCGGCCGATGCCGACAGATTTTCCGCCCGCAACACCAATGGTTCAAGCGTCGCCAGATAACGTGCTGCCAATGTTTCAAGGGCGGCAGCCTTTTGTTCATCGCCGCTGCTGCGCAAGGCATCGATCAGGGTCTGACCGCTTGCCACCGCATGATCCTGAACCGTTGCAATCCCCGCCCGGTCCTGCGGGTCGATGGTCTGGGCAAACAGCAAAACCTGATTGGAAAGCCGTTCCAGCCGCAAGGCATAATCATTGGCCAGCCCCACCAGTTCGGTGCTTTTGGCAATCCGGTCCGCCTGACCGGCAAATCCCAAAAGATAGGATGACGACAACGCGCTGAGCCCCAGCACCAGCACAATCAACGCCATGAACCCGGCAAAAATGCGATGGCCGATACGAATGCGATCCAGAAACATGAAATCTCCGACGGTCCGGGATGAAACAGGTGCCCGATCCTTACCCGCAAGAAGGCGCAGGTTTTGTAACAGTTGGATGAAGATCGTGTTTCAGGCTGCATCCGTGCGCAAAGGCGCAAACATCCTGTTCACATGAACATTTCAGGCCCCGAAAAACCGACAAGTGCGCCAGGCCTCTATACAGGGGCATAAAGCCCCCTCTACCTTTCTGACTCGGCCCTTTTCCGGTGAAATCACCAAAATTTCGACTCGCCGGATATTGCAAAATTGTATCACAACAATATTGTCCAAGCCGACGGACAAAACCCTGATTATAATGGGCCGATGGTACATTCGGAAAAACATCCCCGGCCCGCGGCCGACAAGCCCCGCGAACATGCCCGTCACTGGCGGGCGGCAACGGGTATTGATTTGTTCGAGGCCGATTACAAACGCTTTACCTTCCCCAAACACAGCCATGATTATTACGCCTTTGGCACCATGCTGGACGGGGCGGAAAAATTCATCACGCGCGGCACCAGCTATGTCGCCCGGCGCGGACAACTCTTATTGATGAATCCGATGCAGATTCATGATGGCGGCCCCGCCAGCGACGAGGGCTATCATTACCAGATCATGTTTATCGCCCCGGAAATCTTCGCCGATCTGATTGCCGAAATATCGCCGCGCAGCCCCGGCCTGCCGTTTTTTGGCAATTCCGTCATCAATGACCCCGATTTACATCTGTTGCTGCAACGGCTGCATCGGATGTTTCACCCCGAAACCCGCCATGCGACCCCCGATCTGGAACGCGACAGCGCGTTATTGTATGGTGCGGCCCGGTTGGCCCTGCGCCATGCCGATGCGCCGCCCTTTACCTATCATCCGGGGTCCGAAGACCGCCGGGTGCGCCGGGTGATTGAATATATGGCCGCCCATCTCGATGAAAATATTACGCTGGACGAACTGGCCACCCTGACCGGTCTCAGCCGCTTTCACCTGCTGAGGGTGTTTCGCGATGCCACCGGCCTGCCGCCCCATACCTATCTTGGCCATATGCGCCTGCGCCGGGCCAAACGCATGTTGTTTGACGGTGCCGCAATTGCCGATACAGCAGCCGCCACCGGATTTAGCGACCAAAGCCACCTCAACCGGCATTTCAAGGCCATGTGGGGGGTCAGCCCCGGTGCGTTTATCGCCAGTTTGCGCTGATCATTCTGCCAAAACCGCGCCATAGGCATCGGCCCGCCGATCCTGCAAATAGGGATTGGCAAGGCGTGATTGGCTCAGTTCCTGAAAATCCAGATCGGCAATGATCAGGCCTTCGGCCCGATCCGCCCGCGCCAGGTCGCCCTTTGGGCCGCAAATAACGCTTTGCCCGCAATAGGTCAGATCCCCCTCGCGGTCGCACCGGTTGGCATAGGCGACAAATATCTGGTTTTCCATCGCCCGCGCCGGAATCAAAATATGCGCCACCCGCGAAAACGGATCCATCAGGGCCGTCGGCACCAGCAAAAGATCGCATCCCGACAAGGCCAAAACACGGGCGGCTTCGGGAAATTCGGCGTCATAGCAAATCAGAATACCAACCTGAATGCCGTTCCATTCCGCCACCAACGGCAAATGATTGCCCGGTGAAAACATCTCGCGGTCCAGATCGCCATAAAGATGTAATTTGCGATGATGCAAACGGCGTTTGCCATCGGCATCAAACAGCACGGCACTGTTATAATGCCGCCCATCCGCCCCGCGTTCGGCAAACCCCGCCGCAATCGCAATGCCGGTGCGCCGCGCAAGGGCCGAGATTATTTGCTGGCTGGGACCGCCGATTGTTTCGGCCCGTTCCACCACCCCGGACCGACCAATATTATAGCCGCACAGGAACATTTCCGGGCACAGCAACAATGCCGCACCATCGGACCGGGCCTGTGCCGCCTGCACGGCCAGATCAGACAGCCGTTGTTCCTTGTCAGGGCCACTACCCGATCCGGACTGATAAATGGCGATTTTCATCAGCCTAACCGCCTTTGCGGTTTTTCAGCGCCGCGACGCACAGGCAGAATTCCTCAAACAGGATTTGCGCCCCGGCATGGGCCGTATTGGTGGTGCCATCATATTGCGGTGCGACTTCCACCATATCGGCCCCGATAAAATCCACCCCCGACAACCCACGCAAAATCGCCAGGGCCTCGCGCGAGGTCAGGCCGCCGATTTCCGGCGTGCCGGTACCCGGCGCAAAGGACGGATCAAGGCTGTCGATATCAAAGGACAAATAGACCGGCCCATCACCTGCCACCGCACGGGCGCGGGCAATAACGGCATCTACCCCCATTTTCGGCACGTCTTCGGCATGGATCACGGTCATGCCGCTGTCATAGGAAAATTCCCACAAATATTCCGCCCCGCCGCGAATGCCGATCTGGATCGTGCGTTCCGGGTCCAGAACACCATCGATCACGGCCTGCCGGAACGGGCCGCCATGATGGAATTTTGATCCTTCATATTCGCCACCGGTATCGCAATGGGCGTCAATATGGATCATGCCGACCGGTCGCTGTTTGCCAACCGCCCGCAAGATCGAATAACTGATCGAATGATCGCCGCCAATCGCAATCGGAATAACGCCCGCCGTCACCAGCTTGCTGAAATATTCCTCGATATCCTCGTGGCAGGATTGCAGGGAATAGCGGCTGCGAAACGGCACATCACCGATATCGGCAACCTTGCATTCCGATCCCGGCACCATGCGCAACACATGTTCATAAGGGCCAATGCGTTCGATATTGCGCACCGCCCGCGGACCAAGACGCGCACCGGCCCGGTTCGTCACCCCCAAATCCATCGGCACCCCGATCAGGGCAATGTCGATGCCGCCAAAATCGGGTAATTCCGTCGCATCCGGAAGATAGGGGGCATCCAGAAAGGTCGGCACCCCGGCAAACGGCCATTTACGTTTGTCGCCGCCGCTAAATTGTGTGTCGGCCACGGCCCGAAAATGCGGGTCATAAATATCCCCGCCCTTGGTGCTGGCATATTTATCCCGCAGGGCGGCAAGTTTGTCATGTGTGAACATGGCGGCGTTCTCCTTGAAACAAAACAGCGTGGAGCGCAGGTTTTCTAACGGTCCCCGTCATCATCGCGCCATGCCCCCAACAGGCGCGGCAGATCGCCAAAACGGGCAATCAGGCCAAACACCAGAACGGCCAGCACGACAAACACCACCGTCACCGAGGCCATCGTCGGGGTGTAACCATAACGCAGGGAATTGAAAATTTTGATCGGCAGGGTTTCAACGGTGAAGCCCACCGCCATATAGGCAACGATATATTCGTTAAGCGACAACACAAACGCAAAGGCCAGCCCGGAAATGATATAGGGCACGATCAGCGGAAAAATGACGGTGCGCAAAATCGTGCGGTCATCGGCTCCCATTGTCGCCGCGGCCTCGACCAGACTGTCATCGACCGCCTCGAAACCAAGGGTCAGTGTGACCAGCGGCAGGGTGACAAAGAAAATGCCGTGGCTGATCACAACCGTCCATGGCTGCCCGTAAAAGCCCGCCATGCTCCAGAAACTCAGGAAACCAAGGGCGGTAATCACCGGCGGCAGGATAAAGGGGGCCAGTCCCAAAATCTGGACGATCCGCGCCCACGGCGCATGATACCGCCACAAAAACCACGCCAGCGGAAAGGCCACAATCACCGACAGCAACGATGCGCCGACCGCCACACCAAAACTGTTGACCAGCGCACCCCGCCATCCCGGATCGGTGAAAATCTGCGCATACCATTCCAGCGAAAAACCCTGTGGCGGAAAGCTGAGAGATTTGCGTTCATTCACCGACACCCCGGCAACCACCGCCAAAGGTGCCGCCAAAAACAGCGCCATCGCGCCCATGAACAAACGGATCATGAATGTGCTCATCCCGTATGCTCCCGCTTGCCCACCAACAGCGCCAACGCCACAAACGACAGGCTGACCAGCACCAGAAACACGGCCATCGCCGCCGCAAAGGGCATGTTGGACTGGTAAATCGCCTGATCGGTAATCAGCACCGATAACGTCCATTGCGACGGACGGCCCAACAATTGCGGCAACAGATAGCATCCCAATGCAAAGACAAACACCATGATCAGCGTTGAAACGATGCTGTTGCGCAGGGCTGGCACAATGACGTTAAAAAAACTGCGCGCCGGGCTGGAACCAAGGGTGCGCGCCGCCTCCACCAGTGTCGGGTCAAGCCGCGACAGGGCGGGATACAGCACCAGAACCGTATAGGGGAATGCCTGATACACCATGCCGGTCAGAACCGCCCCAAAACCCGGCGTCAGCGACATCGGCGTTTCCATCAGGCCAAGGGCAACAAACAGATTGGTAATGCCAGCTGTGCGCGATAGCAGCGTTGACCAGCCAAACCCGATCAAAACTTCGGACAGCGACAGCACTGACAACAAAAATACCAGCCACACCACCTGCACCCTTCGCGATTGCCGCGTCAGCATATAGGTGAACGGAAAGGCCAGAATGACACAAATTACCGCGACCAGTGCTGCCAACCCCAGTGAAAACCCCAGAATTCCGGCGAAAAACATGCTGAGAAACCGCGCATAGTTTTCCAGAACAAAGGCCGGTTCATAGAATGCCCCCTGCACGCGCTGAAAAAATGAAACGGTAATCATGATGCCAAACGGCACCACGAAAAACAGCGCCAGCATCCCTGCGGGAAAGGCAATCAGCGCATAATCAGACGCATTTCGGGGTTTGATCCGCATTACGCCCCCACCACCACACAATCGTCCGGCGGGAAATGCACCCTGACGCTATCGCCATCGGTAATATCGGGGCGGTTATAGGGTGAACAGACGGCGACAATCTGTTCGCCTGCCACTTCCAGATAAATTTCAATGCTGGCCCCCAGATCGCGGATATAGGATACCCGCCCTTCAAGGTCGCCATCACCATTGGCCTGTGTCATTTTGCCGACCTGCACATTTTCAGGCCGCACCGAAATGCTGGCTTCGCCGGTTGCCGGTAATCCCGGCACGGCCAAAATTCCCCCGGCGACGGCCAATCTGCCGGGGGCTGCCACCCGGCCTTTCAGCAAATTGGTCATGCCGATGAAACCGGCGACAAAGGCATCGCGCGGACGGCGATAAATTTCAACCGGCGGGGCGACCTGATGCACCTTGCCTTCCGACATCACAACCACCAGATCGGCCATCGTCATGGCTTCACGCTGATCATGGGTGACAACGATGGTGGTAATGCCCAGCTTGCGCTGAAGCTGTTTTAATTCGATCTGCATGCTTTCGCGCAGCTTGGCATCCAGCGCCGACAACGGTTCATCCAGCAAAAAAAGCTGTGGTGACAGGGCCAACGCCCGGGCAATCGCCACCCGTTGCCGTTGCCCGCCCGACAGTTTCGACACAGGCCGGTTGGCCATATCGGGCAATTGCACCAGATCCAGCAACCGTTGCACGGCCTTGAAACAATCTGCCTTGCCCGTGCCGCGAATGCGCAGCGGATAAGCAACATTTTCGCCGACACTTAAATGCGGAAACAAGGCAAGGCTTTGGAAAACCATGCCAAAATCGCGTTTATGAACCGGCAGGCGGGTGATATCGCGCCCGTCGAGCAAAATCCGCCCCCGGGTCGGGCTTTCCAACCCGGCAATCATCCGCAGCAATGTGGTTTTGCCACAGCCCGACGGCCCCAACAGACAGACAAATTTGCCCTGCGGGATGGTCAGGGTGGTTTCGGAAATAGCCGTAAAAGCGCCGAATTGTTTTTCGACGGCATCAAACACCAGACCGGACATGCAGCATTTCCTGTTGATGGCGGGACTATCGCAGCAAGACGGCGGGCAGAGGCATTCTTGCCCCTGCCCGATCCAATCAGCCAACGATCAGTTCGGTCCATTTCTGGGCCAGCCAGTCGCCCTTTTCCAGATAGATGTCATAGCGCGGAATGATCGGATCAATTTCCGACGATACCGATGCAAATTCATCGTCGGTCAGGTCGGTTGCCGCCCGGTCAATGGTTGGCGATGTCCCCACCTTGCGCGACAGCAGGGACTGGATCGACGGCTGGCTCATGAAATCGATAAAAACATGTGCCAGATCAAGTTGATCGGATGCCTTCGACACCGCCCAGCTTCCGGCATCATTGATGCCTCCTTCCTGCGGGAAGGTGGATCGGACCGGATACCCGTCTGCTGCCGCCAGACCGGCAACATCGTGATAATATTGCCCCATCGGAATTTCGCCCGATTTCAGCGCCTGTTCAAACTGCGCCTCGTCACGATACCAAAGCTGCACATTGTCTTTCAGTTCGGCGATTTTATCCATCACCTGCAAAATACCGTCTTCGGTATCAAGGATTTCCTGCCCGCCAAAATGGGTTTTGGCGGTGATATCAAGCAAGAAGGAATTGGACGCCAGCGCCAGCAATCCCAATTGCTGTTTGCGTTCAGGTTTCCACAATTCGGCCCAGCTTGTCGGGGTTTCGGCAATCACGTCGGTGTTGGAAACCAGCGTGATATACCATGTCACCGCCCCAACGCCGCAAACCCCGCCATCGGCATATTTGTTGATAAAAGCCGGTTTGACATTGGCAAGATTTGGCATTTTCGCCGCATCCAGCACCGCCCAGATCCCGGCACTGGCACCGCGCAACATGCTGGCCTGTGCGATCATCGATACATCGGCCGGGGCCTGCCCGGCGCGGGCCGCCTGTTCAAGCTGCACCAGCCATGCCTCGCCGGTCGGCTGGGCAATTGATTCGACGTCGATGCCGGTTGCCTTGGTAAATTCCGGGAAAATATGGGTATCGAACGAATCCTTGAAATACCCGCCATAGGTGCCGATTTTCAGGGTTTTGGTCTGGGCTCTCAGAATGCCGGGGAAACCGCTGATCCCGGCCACGGCCAGCGCCGATCCGCCTGCCAGGCCAGCCAGAACCTTGCGGCGGCTTACCCCCGTCTTCACTATTTCCATGTGATCCACCTCTGATATGGCCGGGCCGGGCCCGGTTTTTAATTTTATATGCCGGTCACAGCCTCATCGCCTTCGCGCCAGCATCCATCAGCAGATCAAATTGCAGGAAGGCGAAAAATCAATTATTGCTGAAATTCACTTTGATGATTCCCAAAGTAAAATCAAAATCCAAGGATTTCCGCCATGATGATGGACCAGTCGGACCTTAAATTGCTGCGGATTTTTGTCACCATCGTCGAGGCAGGCGGCTTTGCCCCGGCGCAAAGCCAGTTGAACCTGTCGCTTTCGACCATCTCCAGCTATATCACCACCCTTGAAACCCGGCTGGGTTTCAGCCTGTGCAAACGCGGGCGCGGCGGGTTTTCCCTGACCGGCGAGGGACAAACGGTTTTTGACGATGCCCACCGCCTGTTTAAATCGGTCGGACAGTTTGAAACAAAAATGCGCAGCCTGCGCGACAAACTGAATGGCACCCTGACCATCGGGCTGACCGACAATACAATCACCGATCCCAATTCCAGCATCGAAGGCACGATTGCCCGTTTTGTCGAACAGGCCCCCGATGTCACCCTGCATCTGTTAACCTATCCGCCCAACGAATTATTGCGCGAGGTGGTCACCGGCGCGATCCAGATTGGCATTTGCAGCTTTCCAAAAACCGTTCTGGGCCTGACCTACATCGATCTTTATTCGGAAATGCACCGGTTCTATTGCGGGCAGGATCACCCGTTGTTTCACATGCCCGATGACCGGATCGACATCGACGAAATCCGGCGTTATCGCATTGTCGGACGTAAATTCTGGCTGGGCCGCGATCTCAAGGATTTTGCCATTGCCCGTCCGCACGCCACCGTATCGGACATGGAGGCCGAGGCCCGTCTGATTCTGTCTGGTGCCTTTCTGGGATATTTGCCCGAACATTACGCCCAACAATTTGTGGGGCAGGGCCGCATGCGCGCCATCCGCCCCGATCAGTTCTTTACCGAGGCAATGTTTCAGGCCAGTTTCGACACCAGCCAGCAACTGGAACCGATCACCCAGCTTTTTCTTGATATGCTGATAGAGGATTTCAATCAACGTCGCCCGGCATAGCGCCCCAAACACCACCGCAATTTCATCCAATCGCCCACATCTTGCCTGCGCTATAACAGACTGCCAAAAACAACAAATTCTGGAAACGTTCATGTCGCGCGATTCTCATTTTCAGGCCGACGCCATTTTGCGCGGGGCGATGGCCTGCCTGCCTTTATTGCCCAGCACAATCATTTTCGGGGCGGTGCTGGGCGTGCTGGCGACCCAGCGCGGTCTTACCCTTGGCGAATTGCTGTTGATGAGCCTGACGGTGTTTGCCGGATCGGCGCAATTTGTCTCGGTCGATTTGTGGCGCGAGACGATCCCGACCGCCACCATCATCATTGCCACGGCGGTTATCAATCTGCGCTATGTGCTGATTGGCGCGTCCTTGCGCCCGGTGTTTCGCGGGCGGCCCTTATGGGTGAAAATCGCCGGCATTCATTTGGTTGCCGATGAAAACTGGGCCGTCACCATGTCGCAACCCGATATCGCCAATCCGGGTTTTCTTCTGGGCGGCGGGCTGTTTCTGGGGGTGGTTTGGGCAACCGGCAATATTGCGGGATATATTCTGGGCGGCGGCATTCCCGATCCTCAGATTTATGCGCTGGATTTCGCCTTTACCGCCATTTTTGCTGCCCTGACGGTCGGCATGTGGAAAGGCCGCATTGATTTGTTACCGTGGGTCGCCGCCGCCATTGGCTCGATCATCGGCCATTATCTGTTGCCGGGCAAATGGTCGGTTCTGGCCGGGGCGGCGTCCGGGGTGCTGGTTTCGGCCCTGACATGGCCGGGAAACACGACCGCACCGGATGCAAAACCCGCCCGACAAGGAGCCCAAAATGACCGTATTTGAAAGCCTTTCGACGTTTCATATCAATGCAATTCTGACCATTCTGGGCATGGCGGCGGTGACCTATGGCATGCGCGTGGGCGGGCTTTTGATGGCGGACCGTTTGCCGCAAACCGGGCGATGGGCACATGTTCTGGAACGATTGCCCGGCGCGGTTCTGATTTCCGTCTGGGTGCCCAGCGCACTGGCATCGGGCACCATCGGCATCGCCGGGGCGGCGGTCACCCTGATTGCCATGATCGTCACCCGCAATCTGTTTGTGGCGATGGTGACGGGCATGGGGCTGGTCGCCGCCGGGCGGTATTTTATCGTCTGATCCCAAAAAGAAAGGGCCCCGTCGAATGCGGAGCCCGTTTCATTGTCACGCCGCCGCCAGATTTTGTTCGCGGGTGGCCTCGAATTTCAAATTCGGCCAGTCCTTTTGCGTGGTTTCCAGATGCCACGCATTGCGGGCAATGAAGACCAATGTACCGTCATGGTCTTCAAACAGTGCCCCGCGATTGGTTTCGCTGAATTTTTTCAGTTCCAGCGGATCATCGCCCACCACCCAGCGCGCCGCATAGGCCGGGGTCTGTTCAAAATGGACCTTGATGCCATATTCGGCCGAAATGCGTTCTTTCAGCACTTCAAACTGAAGCTGCCCGACCACGCCAACGATCCAGTCCGCCCCCAGCATCGGTTTGAACACCTGCGATGCACCTTCTTCGGCAAGCTGTTCAAGCGCACGTTGCAGATGTTTGCCCTTGAGCGGATCATCAAGACGGACCTTTTGCAGCAATTCCGGCGCAAAGGCCGGAACCCCGCGAAAGCGCAAATCTTCGCCTTCGGTCAGGGTATCGCCAATCCGCAAGGTGCCGTGGTTGGGAATGCCGATAATATCGCCCGGCCAGGCTTCTTCGGCAATTTCTCGGTCATTGGCGAAAAACAGCATCGGGTTATGCACCGCCATCACCTTGCCCGCCCGCACATGTTTCAGTTTCATGCCGCGTTTGAAATGGCCCGAACACAGGCGGATAAAGGCAATGCGGTCGCGATGTTGCGGGTCGATATTGGCCTGCACCTTGAACACAAAGCCCGATACCTTGGGCTCGTTGGCATTGACAAGGCGGGTGGCGGCTTCTTGCGGGCGCGGGGTTGGCGCATTTTCGCCAATGCCGCGCAACAATTCACGCACGCCAAAATTATTGATCGCCGATCCAAAAAACACCGGCGTCATATGGCCTTCGCGATAGGCCTCGATATCGAATTTCGGGCACATTTCGCGCACCATTTCGATATCCTCGCGCAATTGCGCCAACAAATAATCGGGGATCAATTCTTCAAGGCGCGGATCATCCAGACCTTTAATCTGGATGGCATCCTTGATCACATTGCCGCCCTTTTCCATAAACAGAATCTGGTCATTGACCAGATCGTAACAGCCGCGAAAATCCCGGCCCGATCCAATCGGCCAGGTCACCGGCGTGACATCCAGCGCCAGATCCTGTTCGATCTGGTCCATCAACTCAAAGAAATCGCGGGTTTCGCGGTCCAGCTTGTTGATAAAGGTCGTGATCGGCACATCGCGCAGACGGCAGACCTCAAACAGCTTGCGCGTCTGGGTTTCGATCCCCTTGGCCGCGTCGATCACCATCACCGCACTGTCAACCGCCGTCAGCACGCGATAGGTATCTTCGGAAAAATCCTCGTGGCCCGGCGTATCAAGCAGGTTGAAGATATTGTCTTCAAACTCGAACGTCATCACCGCCGAGGAAACCGAAATCCCGCGATCCTGTTCGATTTTCATAAAGTCCGACCGTGCCCCGCGCTGGGCCTTTTTCGCCTTGACGGCCCCGGCCATCTGAATGGCCCCCCCAAACAGCAACAGCTTTTCGGTCAGGGTGGTTTTGCCCGCATCGGGATGCGAGATGATGGCGAAGGTCCGGCGGCGCGATACCTGATGGTCAATCGGCGACATGGTCATTCCAATAAACTGATTTTCGATTTGGCGCGCACTGTACTGATTTTTGACGCCGATGCCATCCTGAATTCGTCATGCCCGGCATGACGTGGATCGAAATCGTCATGGTGGTACAAACGGGCTGACACAAACTTGTCACTTGCCTTTGCGAAAACATGTCGATAATTCTCGACATATGGAAACAAATAACGCAATCACCGCCCTGTCGGCACTGGCACAGGAACATCGTCTGACCGCGTTCCGGCTGTTGGTGCGGGCGGGCGAGGACGGCATGGCCGCAGGTGAACTGGCCCGCAGCCTTGCCATTCCGCATAACACCATGTCGTCGCATCTGGCGGTGCTCAGCCATGCCGGGCTGATCACGTCGCGACGCGAAGGGCGGTCGATCATTTATTTTATCGCACCCGATGCGATGCGCGAATTACTGGGATTTCTTGCCGATGATTGTTGTCAGGGTCGCCCGGAGCTGTGCGGTCTGACCATACAGGACAAACCAACGGCCTGTTGTTAGGCCCGTTTTTCATAAAAAGGACAAAGTGATGGCCAGTGGAACCTATAACGTTCTGTTTCTGTGTCAGGGCAATTCGGCGCGCAGCATCATTGCCGAAGCAATCATGAACAAAAACGGGCATGATCATTTTCATGCCTATAGCGCCGGGGCGCATCCGCGCGGCAATTTGCATCCCTACACGGTTGATCTTCTGAACAATCTGGGCGAAGACCCGTCCAGATACTCATCCAAACCGATGGAAATCTATTCTGAACAATCCGACATCCGGTTTGATTTCATCTTTACGGTCTGCGACCAGACCGCCGCCGAAGGATGCCCGGTTTTCCCCGGATCACCGATGACCGCCCATTGGGGCGTGCCCGATCCGGCATCCGTCACCGGGACCGAGGCGGAAATCCGCCTCGCCTTTGCCGATACATGGCGAATGATGCAAAACCGCATCAGCATTTTCACCAGCCTGCCCTTTGCCTCGCTGGATCGTCTGTCCTTGCAGCACAAGCTGGATGATATCGGCAAGACCACCCTTTCCGACACACAGGAAACGGCCTGAAGAATGACAGACCAGACCAAACCGGCGGCATCCCCGCTGGGAACCTTTGAACGTTACCTGACCCTTTGGGTTCTAGGCAGCATCGTTGTCGGCATCATATTGGGGCAAGCATTACCCGGTCTGTTTCAGACCATCGGGTCATGGACCGCCTATGAGATCAATCTGCCGGTCACCATTCTGATCTGGCTGATGATCGTGCCGATGTTGATGAAGGTGGATTTCGGCGCCTTGCACGAAGTTGGCCGCCAATGGCGCGGGATCAGTGTCACCCTTGGCGTCAACTGGCTGATCAAACCCTTTACGATGGCCGCCCTTGGCTGGCTGTTTATCGGCTGGCTGTTTCGCCCGTTTTTGCCGGAAACCGAAATTGAAAGCTATATCGCCGGGTTGATCCTGTTGGGGGCCGCCCCCTGTACCGCGATGGTGTTTGTCTGGTCGCATCTGACCAAGGGGGATGCCAATTTCACCTTAAGCCAGGTCGCGCTGAATGACACGGTGATGATTTTCGCCTTTGCGCCGATTGTTGCCCTGCTGCTGGGTATTTCGGCGATTACCGTGCCGTGGGAAACCCTGACGATTTCGGTCATCGCCTTTATCGTCATTCCGGTGATTGCCGGGCAACTGATTCGCCGACAATTGATGTCGGGCGGCATCGCGGCCTTTCATCGGGCCGATGCCCGATTGCGTCCGGTGTCACTGATCGCCCTTCTGACCACGCTGGTTTTGCTGTTTGCCTTTCAGGGGCAGCAAATTCTGGCGCAACCGATGATCATTGTCCTGCTGGCGGTGCCGATCATTTTGCAGACCTATTTCATTGCCGCCCTTGCCTATGGGCTCAATAAAATTCTGGGGGTAGAACATCGCATTGCCGCACCCTCGGCAATGATCGGGGCCTCGAACTTTTTTGAACTGGCCGTCGCCACCGCCATTGGCCTGTTTGGCTTTTCATCCGGCGCGGCCCTTGCCACCGTGGTCGGGGTCCTGGTCGAAGTCCCGGTAATGTTGTCGCTGGTGGCGATTGCCAATCGCACCCGTCACTGGTTTCCCGTCCCCCAAAAAACCGGAGCCTGATCATGACCCGTAAAATCCGTATCGGTATCAATGGCTTTGGCCGCATGGGACGGTTGGCCCTGCGCGCCGGATGGGGCCACCCGGATATTGAATTTGTCCATATCAATGAAATTGCCGGGGGCCCGGAAACGGCGGCGCATTTGCTGGAATTTGATTCGGTTCATGGCCGCTGGAACCATCGTGCCGAATGCGTGAAGGGGCAAGTCGTCGTCGATCAGGACCATGCCATCGGATTTTCCGCCAACACAACACCGGGCGCAACCGACTGGATGGCGGCGGGATGCGATATGGTTCTTGAATGCACCGGCGTTTTCAAAACCCCCGAAACGATCCAGCCCTATTTTGATCAGGGCATCAAAAAAGTCATCGTCGCCGCCCCGGTCAAGCAAGGGGCGCTCAACATCGTTTATGGCATCAATGACGATCTGTATGATCCGGCGACCCATCATCTGCTGACAGCGGCCAGTTGCACCACCAATTGTCTGGCCCCGGTGATCAAGGTGATCCACGAGAAAATCGGCCTTGTCCACGGGTCGATCACCACCATTCACGATGTCACCAATACACAGGTGATTGTCGATCTGCCGCACAAGGATTTGCGCCGGGCGCGGTCCTGCCTGCAATCGCTGATCCCGACCAGCACCGGATCGGCCACCGCAATCACGATGATTTACCCGGAACTGGCGGGCAAGCTGAACGGCATTGCCGTACGGGTGCCGCTGTTGAATGCATCCCTGACCGATTGCGTGTTTGAAGTCGCCCGCGACACCAGCGTTGAGGAGGTCAATGACCTGCTGCGCGTTGCATCCGAAACCTATCTGGTCGGCATTCTGGGCTATGAAACAAGGCCATTGGTCAGTGTCGATTATCTGAATGATCCGCGATCCTCAATCATTGACGCCGAATCGACGATGGTGATCGACAAACGACAGGTCAAAATCCTTGCCTGGTATGACAATGAATGGGGCTATGTCTGCCGCATGGTTGATCTGGCCGCCAAAGTCGCCCGCAGTCTTTAAAGTCTGGAAACCAGCATGTCCGCCGCCATTCGCAATTACGCCCTTGTCACCAGCGCCTATTGGGGGTTCACCCTGACCGACGGGGCGTTGCGGATGCTGGTTCTGCTGCATTTTCATGCACTGGGCTATTCGGCGTTTGAAATTGCCCTGCTGTTTGTTCTGTATGAATTTGCCGGGATTGTCACCAATCTGGTTGGCGGCTGGATGGCCGCGGCCCTTGGCTTGCGGGTCACACTTTATGCCGGTCTGATCCTGCAAATCACCGCCCTGTCCGCCCTGTCCCTGACCGGGCCAGACTGGTTGCCGTGGATTTCGGTGGCATGGGTGATGGGGTTACAGGCCCTGTCGGGGGTCGCCAAGGACCTGACCAAGATGTCGAGCAAAAGTGCAATTAAAATTCTGGTGCCCGATGACGCCCAGGGGGTGTTGTTTCGCTGGGTCGCCCTGCTGACCGGATCGAAAAATGCGCTAAAGGGGGTTGGCTTTTTCATGGGCGGCGCGTTACTGGCATGGCTGGGTTTTGCCGGAGCGTTGCTGGTGATGGCGATTGGCCTGACCGTGATCCTGATTGCCGTGGCTGTGGCCCTCGGCGCTGAAATGGGCCCGACACCGGGCAAGGCCAAACCGAAATTCCGCGAAGTTTTTTCAAAGGATCGCAAGATCAATTTCCTGTCCGCCGCCCGTGTGTTTTTGTTCGGGTCGCGCGATATCTGGTTTGTCGTCGGCCTGCCGGTGTTTTTGTCTGCTGAAATGGGATGGAGCCACATCGAAGTCGGCAGCTATATGGCGGCATGGGTGATCGGTTATGGTTTTATTCAGGCCGGTGCACCCAAAATCCTGCGCAGCCATCGCAAGGCCCCGGACGGGCGCAGTGCGCGGCTCTGGATTTTTGCCCTGATCCTTGTCACCGGGGCGATTGCCGGGGCAATCCTCTATGGCCTTGATCCGCGCTTTGCTGTTCTGGGCGGATTGCTGGTGTTTGGCATTGTCTTTGCTGTCAATTCATCGCTGCATTCCTATCTGATCCTTGCCTATGCCCAGGGCGACAAGGTGGCGATGAATGTCGGATTTTATTACATGTCCAATGCAATTGGCCGTCTGACCGGCACGGTATTGTCGGGGGTTGCCTATCTTTATGGCGGGCTGGCAGGATGTTTGCTGGTATCGCTGGCGTTTTTGCTGGTAGGCTGGGTGATCAGTTTTGGCCTGCCGGGCGCGACGCGGACGCCCGCAACGTCGGTCTGACCCGCACAGAAAGGGGCCGGGCCGATAAAACCCCCTTCGCAGATGCGATATAAGTGTTTGAAAAGAATCACTTCGCGATTTCACATAAATATAATTCCTCAAAACTCGTGACAAACCACATCATGTAGGGGTACGATTCGAATGTACGGTCAATAACTGGACCGCTAAGGGGGATAACGAGTGCCGCGAAACCGCGTTACAAATCGGACCTTCTCACCACCCGGACCGCAGATGCAACATGCTGCGGCGGACGGTGGAAGCCCCTTCTGCCCCCTTCATCGCAAGATGACATCAGACTGCGCGCCTTTCCTTGAATGGAATGGCGCGTTTTGCTTTTTTGGCAACCAAACCGCGAGGTGATTGTGATGGGTAAGCGCTTAACACGCCGTCGGAGCCGTCCGCAGCAAACAGATACCAATGTTCACGAACTGTTTGATGAAGGCAATTCGACCTGGCATCCATTGGTTGAAAAATCTGGCCCACAGGAGCAAGCACAGCGCGATCAAAGTTTCCGCCGTCATATCCGCCCCAAAAGCGCCAATCAGGCAGCCCTGATGGACGCCATTGACAACCACAACCTGATCCTTGCACTGGGACCAGCCGGGACCGGCAAAACCTATATCGCGGTGTCAAAGGCCGTCGAATCCCTTGAAAATGGTGATATTGGCCGCATCGTCCTTGCCCGCCCGGCGGTCGAGGCCGGGGAAAATATCGGCTTTTTGCCCGGCGATGTCGAAGCCAAGATGGCCCCCTATCTGCGCCCGCTTTACGATGCGCTGAATGATCGTCTGGGGGCCAAACGCCTGCGCACCTTCCTGTCGGATGGCACCATTGAAATCGCCCCGATCGGCTATATGCGCGGCCGCACCCTCAACAATGCCTTTGTGGTGATCGACGAGGCCCAGAACTGCACCTATGGACAGCTTAAAATGCTGGTCACACGTCTGGGCTGGAATTCCACCATGATCCTGACGGGCGATCCGGACCAGACCGACCTTCTGCCGGAACTTTCCGGCCTGTCGGAAATGTCGGACCGTCTGGAACATGTCGAAGACATCGCCTGTGTCCGCCTGAAAGACCAGGATATCGTCCGTCACCCGCTGGTCGCCAGCATGTTGACGGTTCTGTAACCGACACCATCCGAAACAACAAAGGCGGGGCCCTTCCCGGGCTCCGCCTTTTTATTATCTATCGTCCGCTGACCAGTTGCGGGTCGCCATTTGACAGGGGAATATCTTCCTGCCCGGCCTTTTTGGCCCGCACCGGATGCCAGAATTCCGGGTCTTCGGTATAGCCGCTGAATTCATCCAGATGGATGTCTTCGGGCGGTTCGGGATGGATGGTGATATCCAGATCGGGATATTCGGTGCGGATGCTGTCCATCACCTGATGGCAGATCGTGTGTGCTTCACGCATCAACATGCCACCATCCATGATCAGTTCAATTTCGGCAAACCGGTGAATGCCCGACGACCGGGTGCGCAGGCGGTGAATGCCGATCACCGATTTGTTTTTCATCGACAATTCAATAATCCGGCGGCTGTCCGATATTGGCAATTCCCGGTCCATCAAAACCGACACCGAATTGCGCCCGACCCGTGCCGCGGAATACAGCAAAAACACCGCCACCATCCCGCCAATCACCGGATCGGCCCACAAAAACCCGGATGCCCCCATCAACAGGGCAATGATCACCGCCAGATTGGCAAGGATATCGCCGCTGTAATGCAGGGAATCGGCATCAACCGCGACCGAACCCGATATGCGCACCGCCTTGCGTTGCAACAACACAAGCCCGATGGTCATCACCAGCGACACCCCCATGATCCACACACCTTCGGCGGCGAAATTCAGGGGTTGCGGGTTTGTGATCCGCGATGCCGCCTCGGCCAGAACCAGAACGGCGGCACCAATCATAAAGGCCGACTGAAACAGCCCGGCCAGCGGTTCGGCCTTGCCATGCCCGAAACGGTGATCATGGTCGGCCGGACGCCAGGCACTGCGCACCGCCATGAAGTTGATCACAGACGCGCCAACATCCAGCATGCTATCAATCATCGAGGATAAAAGACTGACGGAATCGGTCATGAACCAGCCGACCGCCTTGATGGCAATCAGGGTCGAGGCAATGACAATTGCGGCCGTCGTTGCACGACGCGCCCACAATTCTCTTTGTGCGATGTCAATGACGGGACATTGACTCATGATATATGGCCTTTGGTCATTAACCCATCCGGTGGGCGCTTTATATCCTGATACGACTCAAATGATAACGGCAAAAGCCATAAAAATAACGCTGTTGATGCTGCAAATAGCGCAAATTTGATATTCCGCAAGGTTTCCAAACTGCGTATGAGCGATTATATCGACCGCTTCGGGCTGACAAAAGGAAATACAGACCCCCATGATTGTCGAGACGGGACATTATGCCCTTGTGCTGGCCCTTGTAATGGCTCTGGCGCAATCCATCATCCCCTTCCTTGCCGCCAACCGGCAGGATCAGGCCCTGTTGCGCATCGCGCCACGCACCGCAATTGCCACCTTTATTCTGGTGGCGGTATCGTTTGTCGCGCTCACCTGGGCCTATGTCACATCCGATTTTTCGGTGCTCAATGTCCTGCAAAACAGCCATACGTCAAAACCGCTGATTTATAAAATCACCGGGGTCTGGGCCAATCACGAAGGATCGATGCTGCTGTGGATTCTGATCCTTGCCCTGTTCGGGGCGTCGGTATCGGCATTTGGCGGCAATTTGCCGCCCACCCTTCTGGCACGGGTTGTCGGGGTGATGGGGCTGATTGCCTTCGGGTTTCTGTTGTTTATCCTTCTGACCTCCAACCCGTTTGAACGGGTCTTTAACCCGCCGCTGGACGGACAGGGTATGAATCCCCTGTTGCAGGACCCCGGCATCGCCATTCATCCGCCTTTCCTGTATCTGGGCTATGTCGGATTTTCGGTCGCCTTTTCCTTTGCCATCGCCGCCCTGATCGAAGGCCGGGTGGACCCGGCATGGGCGCGTTGGGTCCGTCCGTGGACGCTGGCCGCCTGGGTGTTTCTGACCGCCGGGATCGGTCTGGGATCATGGTGGGCCTATTACGAACTGGGTTGGGGCGGATGGTGGTTCTGGGACCCGGTTGAAAATGCGTCCTTCATGCCGTGGCTGGCCGGAACGGCGTTGCTGCATTCCGCCATCGTGGTGGAAAAACGCGATGCACTGAAAAGCTGGTCGATCTTTCTGGCGATCATTGCCTTTTCCTTTTCGTTGCTGGGCACGTTTCTGGTGCGGTCGGGTGCGCTGACTTCGGTGCATGCCTTTGCTACCGATCCGACACGCGGCGTTTTCATTCTGATCCTGCTGTGTCTGACGGTGGGCGGGTCGTTTGCGCTTTATGCGTGGCGGGCTCCAACGCTGAAAGGTGGCGGGTTGTTTCAGCCGATCTCGCGCGAAGGGGCGCTGGTTTTCAACAATATTCTGTTGTCGATTGCCGCCGCCATGGTGTTGCTGGGAACCCTTTATCCGCTGTTGCTCGAAACCGTGACCGGCGAAAAAATTTCGGTCGGCGAACCGTTTTTCAACATGACCTTTGTGCCGATCATGACGCCCGTCATCATCGCCATGGCCATCGGGCCCTTATTGCCGTGGAAACGCGCCGATCTGTTTGCCGCCATCGGCAAACTGAAAATCGCCATTGCCAGTGTGGTCGTCGTCGTTCTGGTCACTTTCTGGCTGTCGGGGGGCCCGGCCTTTGCCCTGTTTGGCATGGGGCTGGCGATCTGGCTGTTTGTCGGATCGATGATTGAATGGGCCAACCGCATCAAACTGTTCCGCGAACCGCTGGGCACCAGTTTGCGCCGCATGCGCAACCTGCCGCGTGCCGCCCACGGCACCATGCTGGCCCATGTCGGGGTGGCAATTGTCGTTGCCGGAATCACCGGATCACAGGCATGGACCACCGAAAGCGTGCAGTCGCTGGCAGTTGGCGAAAGCACGGAAATCGCCGGTTACACCTTTGAACTGTCGGCCCTGCGTGAATATCAGGGCCCCAATTTCGCCGCCCGCGAAGGAACCGTGACCGTCTCGCGGCCCGGCGAAGCTCCGGTTTTGCTCTATCCTGAAAAACGGGTTTATACCGTCGAAGCCATGCCGACGACCGAGGCTGGAATCCGCTCATCCTTCACCGGCGATATCTATGCCGTACTGGGCGATCAGGATAGCAGCGGCAAATGGGTGACGCGCTTTTATGTCAAACCAATGATCCCGTGGATGTGGGCCGGTGGCCTGGTCATGGTATTGGGCGGTTTGATGTCGCTGTCGGATCGCCGATATCGTGTCGGCGCGCCCACCCGGTCGCACAAAACCAGCCCCGCCGCCAAATCCGCCCTTCCGGCAGAATGAACAGACAAGGGCAACAGGTATCATCATGACCATCTGGATTATCATCACAGCCGTAACCTTGCTGGTGGCGGGTTATGTTTTGTGGCCCTTGCGGCACCCGCACCGGGCGGCAGGCACCCCCGACAATGGCAATAACACCGACGACGATGCGGTGCCGGACGAACTGACCCGTGATCTGGCGGTATACCGCGATCAACTTGACGAAATCGGCCGCGATATCGAACGCGGTGTGCTGAGCGGGGAGCAGGCCACCGCCGCCCGGATCGAGGTACAACGCCGTATCCTTGCCACCGATCAACGTATTCAGGACCGCGCCGGAAAAACCAAACCCGGTGGCGCTGCCATTGTCCGTCCCATCGTTGCCGGATTTGTCGCCATATCAATATTGGCCGGCCTTGGCCTGTATCTGGATCTTGGCAGCCCGCAAACCCCCGACAGGCCAATCGTCAGCCGGGCCGATGAAATCGCCGCCATCCGCGCCAGCCAGCAACAGGATCAATCGCGTCAAGGTGCCCTGAACCGGGCCGTGGCCGATTTGTCCAACCGGTTGATCGAAAACCCCGATGATCTTGAAGGCTGGGAATTGCTGGGCAACAGCCTGATGGCGCTGGGTCGTCCCGAAGATGCCCAGACCGCGTTTCTGGAAACCATCCGGCTTTCGGACCGCAGCGGCGATTATCTGGCGATGTATGCCGAATCGGTTATTCGCAGCAACACCGGCCAGATCACCCCCGCCGCCTATTCCGCCTTGCAGGAAGCCGCCGACACCACCAGCCGCGACCCGCGCATTCCCTATTATCTGGGCATGTATGAGGCCCAGAACGGGGATGGGGCGGCGGCGGTCGAACGCTGGATCGTGCTGGTCAACAATGCCCCGGCGGACGCCAACTGGCTGCCCATGGTTCTGGGCCGGATTGACGAGGTTGCGCGTGTAGAAGGCATTGATCTGACCGGGCGCATCACCCTTGCCCCGTCTGCGGCCCGTGGCCCGTCCGAAGAAGACATGAAAGCCGCCGCCGAGATGACACCCGAAGAACGCGCCGCCATGATCGAAGACATGGTGGGGCGTCTGGCCGACCGGCTGGCAGAAAACCCCGATGATCCGGATGGCTGGGTCCGCCTGATGCAGGCCTATATGGTCACCAACCGCCCAGAACAGGCGCGTACTGCCTATCAGGATGCCCGCACTGCCCTTGCCGGGCAACCCGATATTCTGGAACGCCTTGACGATATTGCCCGCGATATGGGCGTCCCGGCTGGCTAAGCGGCGCACGCCGTTCCGAATCGACAATCGCGGCGCGTCCCCTTCTTTTGCATAGGGCTGACGCGCCGCGATTTTTTCGTTCCAAACAGGTTATCCAGATCGCGCAGTTTGGCAAAACCATCCCAAAACACCCAAGGTTTCTGCAAAAAACATCAAATTACCGCAAGGTTGAACAGAAAAAAACAATGTCCCCTTCTATATGAGAATAAGACTGGCTATAACCATGTCTGATTTTTTGGGGTATTCTGATTTCACCCACCCCCTTCTTAAGAATAAAGAGTCATACTAATGTCTGATGGGACCGGATCGACCACTAACGATCTTTTGCTGATTGAAGACAATCCCGGCGATGCCCGTCTGGTACACGAGGCATTGAAGGAATTTACGCATCCTGTCACATTGCATCACGTCAAGGATGGCATGACCGCGCTGCAATTCCTGCAACAGGATGGTCCCTATCGCAATGCGCCACGTCCGCGCCTGATTCTGCTGGACCTTAATATGCCGCGCAAGGATGGCCGCGAAATGTTGCGCGATATCCGCAACAATCCCCTCTCGGCCAGTATTCCGGTGATCATCCTCACAACATCCGGGGCCGAACGCGATGTCGATCTGTGTTATGCTGCCGGGGCCAATTGCTATTTGCGCAAGCCGGTTGATGTCACGGAATTTATCGATCTGATGAAAATGATCGAAACCTTCTGGCTTGGCACCGCACTGACCCCCTCGCGGTAATGCTTGCCATTGCCTGCCCAACTGCCGGTGTCTGCTGTGTTACAGGATTTCGCGTTTCGTCTTGCTGAATCTGCCCGGTCTGTCTTGCCTGCATGGCGCGATATCAGGCGATCCCCACGCGGGAACGGGCGGCATGGTATCTGGTTTCTGATCCTTGCCCTGACTTTCGCCGTCGCCTGCCTTGCCAGTATCGGGTCTGTCACATCCTCGATCCGCGAGGCAACCCGCCTCTCGGCCCAGCAAACCATCGGCGGCGATCTGTCCTTGCGGCTGTTTCACCGGCCCCCCTCCACGACCGAACGCGATTTCCTGCAACAATACGGCACCTACAGCGAAACCGCCGAAATGCGGGTGATGGTTGCCCCCGCACAAGGCGGTGCTGCCGTTCTGTCGGAACTCAAGGCGATTGATGCCGCCTATCCGTTATATGGCGATCTTGCACTGTTGCCGGATGGTCGGCCTATGGATGTGCTGGCCCCGGTCGATGGCATGTCGGGGGCGATTGTCGATGCCGACTTTCTGGATCAAACCGGGCTTGCCATCGGGGATGTCGTCCGCATCGGATCGGCGGATTTTACCCTGCGTGCTGTTCTGGACCGCGAACCCGAACGGGCCTTTCGGCTGTTTCGTCTGGGTCCGCGCATCCTGATCTCGCAAAACAACCTTGTCCCGGCCGGGCTGGCGCATCCCGGCACCCAGACATATTGGTATGCCCGCCTGAAACTGGCACAGCCCGATCAGGCCCCCGACATCATCCACGCTATCGAAACCCGATTTCCCGATGCGGGCTGGCGCATTGTCAATGCCGGGGATGGCATTCCGGGGATTGAACGCCTGACCGGCCTTGCCAATGATTTTGTCAGTCTGACCGGGCTGGCGGTCTTTGTGATTTGTGCGATTGGTATTGGCGGGGCCGTCCGCGCCCATCTGGCAGGCCGTCAAACCACGATTGCCATCCTGCGCAGCCTTGGCGCATCGCAACGGCAAATCCTGACATTGTTATTGCTGCAAATTCTGGGTGCCGCCGGGGTGGCGACTCTGGCCGGGCTGATCGTGGCACTGGCGGTTCAGGCGCCGTTGACCGGCCTGTTTTTCCCTAAACAGGCTTTTACCCTGCATCCTGCCCCGTTATTGCAGGCCGTCGGCTTTGCCTTTCTGTTCGCCCTGATTTTTGCGATTCTGCCCGTCACACGGGCCTGCCAGACCCGCCCTGCCCTGTTATTTCGCCACCAAACACTTCCTGTCTTGCCCCGGCGGGTGATGATCGTTCCCCTCGCCGTCACCTTTTTGCTGGTGATGCTGGCCCTTTTATTGCTGCTCTCCATGACCGGATCACCGCTATTTGCTGCGATTTTTGCTGTCATATTGGCGCTGTGTCTTGGTTTTTTCCGACTGGCAGGGATGGCTTTGCAGGTGATCTGCCGGTTGATGTCCGAACGTGTCCGGCATCCGGTGGCGCGGCTGGCCTTGCGCAATATCGCCCGGCCCGGCTCCGCGGCTCCGGCCATTGTCATGGCCTTGGGCATGACAGCCAGTCTGATGATTGCCCTTGTGGGGCTTGGGCATCAGGCATCACATCATTTGCGCAATATCCTGCCTGCCCAGTCCCCCGATCTGGTGTTTTTTGATCTTCCGCCCGATCAGGCCGGTCAATTTGAACAGGATGCCCGCCGCCTTCCCGATGTGACGCAAATTCGCCAGATGCCGTTCCTGCATGGCCGCATCACCCATATCAAAGGCATTGCCGTTGCCAACTGGCCGGTCCCGCGGGATATTGCCTGGGTCATTCGCGGGGATCGGGGCCTGTCATGGTCCGCCACCCCGCCCGATGACCGCCCCCTGATCGCCGGGGCATGGTGGGATGATCAACCGGCAACCGGGCAAGTTGCCGCCCTTGATGCCAATATTGCCGCCGGACTTGGCATCGGGATCGGCGATCAGATGACGCTGAATATTCTGGGACACCCCACCATCGTCACCATTGCCGCCTTGCGGCGGATCGACTGGACCCGTCTGGACCTTGATTTTCCAATCATTTTATCCCCGCCACGCACCATTCCGCCGCATGGGGTGGTCAGTGCCATCACAACCAATCCGGATGCGCAAACCCGCATCGCGGCATATTTGCAGGATCACTATCCAGCGGTGCCGATGATTGCAATCAAACCAGTATTGGCCCAACTGACCGGGTTGTTCGATCAGATTGCCCATCTTCTGACCGGGCTTGTAACCCTGACCATCCTTGCCGCCCTGTTTGTCACCGGCGGGGCGCTGGCCGCCCTCACACAACACCGCCTGCACGATACGGCAATGCTGCGGGTTCTGGGGGTGCGTCCGGGGCAGATCATCGCCACCGGCAGTCTTGAATTGCTGATCACCGGCCTGACCGCCACCCTGCTGGCGGGTGGCATCGGGATGGTTCTGGCGCAAATTGCCATCACCTCCCTGACCGATGGTGCGCCCCTGATGGTTCCGGTCATCCCGGTGGCGGGCCTTGTGACCGGCATCGGCATTCTGGCCGCCCTGACCGGCATGGCCTTGCAATCCCGCGCCCTGCATCGCCAGCCGGGCTGGCGTGGATAAAAAGAAAAGGGCCGCTGCATGATGCAGCGGCCCCTAAGGTCTTGATAGTCCCGAACGATCAGTTTTTCAGTGCCGCAATCCGGGCACGGGCCACCTTCAGTGCATGTTCGGCATTGGCCGTCTCATGCGCCGTGCTGGCGGCTTGCAGGTCGGCTTCGGCGGCGACAAGGGCTGCCTGGGCTTCGTCTGCCTTGATGTCGGAAACCGCAACGGCTTCTTCGGCCAGAATGGTACAGCGTTCGGGGTTCACCTCGGCAACACCACCGGCAACGAAGATCCGCTCTGAAACCTTGCCACCTTCATAGATTTCGATGACACCGGGACGGATGGTCGAGATCATCGGTGCGTGCCTGGGCAACACACCAAAATTCCCGTCCGTGCCCGGAACAACGACCATCTCGACCGGCTCGGATTTGAGCAGGGCAGAAGGCGATACCAGTTCCAGTACAGTCGTATCAGTCATGACAGTCCTCGCTCCTTACCCGGAGGGGGCGAAGCTGCATCAAGCAGCTTCGGCCATCTTCCTGGCTTTTTCGATGGCTTCTTCGATCGTGCCGACCATATAGAATGCCTGTTCGGGCATATGGTCATACTCACCAGCGACGATAGCCTTGAACGCCTTGATCGTATCTTCAAGCTGGACAAACACGCCCGGCGTACCGGTAAACACTTCGGCAACGTGGAACGGCTGCGACAGGAAACGCTGGATTTTGCGGGCACGGGCCACAACCAGTTTATCTTCTTCCGACAGTTCGTCCATGCCGAGAATGGCGATGATGTCCTGCAAGGACTTGTAGGTCTGCAAAATACGCTGCACGTCACGGGCAACAGTGTAATGCTCTTCGCCCACCACGCTCGGATCAAGCGCGCGTGAGGTGGAGTCAAGCGGGTCCACTGCCGGATAGATGCCAAGCTCGGCAATCTTGCGGTTCAGCGTCGTGGTGGCGTCAAGGTGGGCAAACGAGGTTGCCGGGGCCGGGTCGGTCAAGTCGTCGGCAGGGACGTAAATCGCCTGAACCGATGTAATCGACCCTTTTTTGGTCGAGGTAATACGTTCCTGAAGCGCACCCATGTCGGTGGCCAGTGTCGGCTGATAGCCCACTGCCGACGGGATACGACCCAGAAGGGCGGACACTTCGGAACCAGCCTGGGTAAAGCGGAAAATGTTGTCCACGAAGAACAGCACGTCCTGGCCTTCTTCGTCACGGAAATATTCCGCCAAGGTCAGACCGGTCAGGGCGACACGGGCACGGGCCCCAGGGGGTTCGTTCATCTGGCCGTAAACAAGTGCGGCTTTGGACGTTCCCTCAAGGTTGATAACGCCCGAATCCATCATTTCATGGTACAGGTCGTTGCCTTCACGGGTACGTTCACCCACACCGGCGAAAACCGAATAACCGCCGTGGCCTTTGGCCACGTTGTTGATCAGTTCCATGATGAGAACGGTTTTACCCACGCCCGCACCACCGAACAGACCGATTTTACCACCCTTGGTGTACGGTGCGATCAGGTCGATGACCTTGATGCCCGTGCTGAGGATTTCGGTTTCGGTGGACTGATCCATAAAGGACGGTGCTTCACGGTGGATCGGCAACGTCATTTTGGCGTTAACCGGGCCGCGTTCGTCAACCGGCTCGCCGATCACGTTCAGGATACGGCCAAGGGTTTCCGGACCGACCGGAACCTGGATCGCATCGCCAGTATCGATAACTTCCTGTCCGCGGCGCAGACCTTCGGTGGTGTCCATTGCGATCGTACGGACCGCCTTTTCACCAAGATGCTGTGCCACTTCAAGAACCAGACGCTGCCCGTTGTTATCAACATGCAGCGCATTGAGGATGGACGGCAGTTCATCGTCGAACTTAACGTCGACGACGGCGCCCATCACCTGGGAAATTTTCCCCACCTTCTTGTTCGCCATAGGTGTTGTCTCCTGCTCGGACAATATATCCGTTGTTCCTGCGACCCGCTTACAAAGCCTCGGCGCCGGAAATGATTTCAATCAGTTCATTGGTGATCTGGGCCTGACGCGAACGGTTGTAAACGATGCTCAGGTTGTCGATCATGTCGCCGGCATTGCGGGTTGCGTTATCCATTGCGGACATCCGCGCACCGTGTTCGGATGCACTGCTTTCCAGCATCGCACCAAAAATCTGGACACCGACATTACGCGGCAGCAAATCAGCCAGAATGGCTTCTTCCGACGGTTCATATTCATAAATCGCCGAAGTCCCGGTTTCAGTCGCATCGGTTTCCACCGATGCCGCCGCAAACGGAACAAGCTGCTGTTCAGTCACAGTCTGCGAAATCGCCGACACGAACTTGTTATAGAAGACCGTGCAGATATCGAATTCACCGTTATCAAACAGTGCCAGAATCTTCTCGGCAACCTTGGACGCCTCGGAGAAATCAATCCCCTTCTTGCCCTCGATGCCGCTATACCGGGCAACGATATCGTCGCCAAATTCACGTTTGAGCGCATCCGCACCCTTGCGGCCGACGCAAACCAGCTTCACCGTCTTGCCCGCCGCCTTCAGCGCACGGACCTTGATACGGGTCGCCTTGACGATCGACGCATTAAAACCGCCGCACAAACCGCGATCGGCGGTAAAGATGATCAGCAAATGCACATCATCCTTGCCGGTCCCGGCCATAAGCTTCGGCGCCCCTTGCGCCCCGCCAACAGCAGCTGCCAGACGGCCCAGCATCGTCCCCATGCGATCAGCATAGGGACGTGCGGATTCCGCGGCATCCTGCGCACGACGGAGCTTGGAGGCTGCCACCATCTTCATCGCCGAAGTAATTTTCTTCGTCGATTTGACGCTGGCAATGCGCGAGCGCAGCTCCTTGAGATTGGCCATGTGCGTTTCCTCCTTCGCCTAAAGTTTCAGACTTTTACGCGAAGGTTTTCGCGAACTTGTCGAGGAACGCCTTCAGCTTGGTTTCGGTGTCTGCCGACATCGCTTTTTCCGTACGGATTGCCTCAAGAATGTTGGCACCCGAAGTCCGCATCTCGGAAAGATACTGGGCTTCAAATGCACGCACCTTGCCAAGGGCAACACCGTCCAGATAGCCTTTAACGCCAGCGTAGATCACCACGACCTGCTCTTCGATCTTCAGCGGCGAATATTGCGGCTGTTTGAGCAGTTCGGTCAGACGCGCACCACGGGCCAGAAGCTTCTGGGTGGCCGGGTCAAGGTCGGATGCAAACTGGGCGAAGGCTTCCATTTCGCGGAACTGTGCCAGTTCCAGCTTGATCGAACCTGCAACCTGCTTCATCGCCTTGATCTGGGCCGCAGAACCCACACGCGAAACCGACAGACCAACGTTCACAGCCGGGCGGACGCCCTTGTAGAACAGGTCGGTTTCAAGGAAGATCTGGCCGTCGGTGATCGAAATCACGTTGGTCGGAATAAAGGCCGACACGTCGTTGCCCTGGGTTTCAATAACCGGCAATGCCGTCAGCGAACCCGCACCGTTTTCGTCGTTCATCTTGGCTGCACGTTCCAGAAGGCGGGAATGCAGATAGAAAACGTCGCCCGGAAACGCTTCACGTCCCGGCGGACGGCGCAGCAGCAGCGACATCTGACGATACGCAACAGCCTGCTTGGTCAAGTCATCATAGAAGATGGTGGCATGCATGCCGTTGTCGCGGAAATATTCACCCATCGCGCAACCAACAAACGGTGCAAGGAACTGCAACGGTGCCGGTTCGGATGCGGTGGCCGCCACAACAATGGTGTAATCCATTGCGCCGCGTTCTTCGAGAACCTTGACAACCTGGGCAACGGTCGAACGTTTCTGGCCGATGGCGACATAGATGCAGAACATCTTTTCGCCGTCATTTTTGGCCGCATCGTTCACCGGCTTCTGGTTCAGGATGGTATCGACGATGATCGCCGTTTTACCGGTCTGACGGTCGCCAATGATCAGTTCGCGCTGGCCACGGCCAATCGGGATCAGGGCGTCAATCGACTTGATCCCGGTCTGAACCGGTTCATGAACCGATTTACGCGGGATGATGCCCGGTGCCTTGACGTCGGCCAGACGGCGTTCGGTGCTGACGATGTCGCCCTTGCCGTCGATCGGGTTACCCAGACCATCAACAACACGACCCAGCAGGCCCTTGCCAACCGGAACGTCAACGATGTTGCCGGTCCGTTTGACGATGTCGCCTTCTTTAATCGCACGGTCGGAACCGAAAATCACGATACCGACATTGTCTTCTTCAAGGTTCAGCGCCATGCCCTTGATGCCGCCGGGGAAATCGACCAGTTCACCGGCCTGAACATTGTCAAGGCCATGAACACGGGCGATACCGTCACCGACAGACAGAACCTGACCGACTTCGGCCACTTCGGCTTCTGAACCAAAATTGGCAATCTGTTCTTTAAGAATAGCGGAGATTTCCGCAGCGCGGATTTCCATCACGCAACCCCTTTCATAGCGAGCTCGAGCTTCTGCAATTTGGTGCGAAGCGAGGCATCAAAAACCCGGGAACCGACCTTGACGACAAGACCGCCAAGAACCGCCGGATCGACATTGAGGTCCACCTTCACAGTGGCACCGACAACTTCCTTCAGAGCAACGGTTACCGCGTCGATCTGTTCCTGTTTCAGCTCGGATGCAGAAGTAACCAAAGCGGTCACTTCACCCCGATGAGCCGAGAGCATGGAAAGGTAAGCATTGATTACGCCCGGCAGAACGAACAGGCGGCGCTTTTGACACAGGAGGCCAACGGTCTTTTTGGTCAACTCGGATATGCCAAGCTTTTCCAGAAGGGCCGCCATAGCCTTGGCCTGCACGTCCCGGGAAATCACGGGACTACGGAGCACATTCCGCAGGTCATCGCTTTGCGCAATAACCTGGTCGAGCAATTCAAGATCGTTTTTCACAGCATCAAGCTGGCTGGCCTGATTGGCCAGTTCAAAAAGTGCGGTGGCATAACGCCCTTGCAGCCCGGTCGCGGCAGTATTTTGGGACACCGGTGAAAGCCCTCAATTCTGGTTATGAGAACGACTCGGATAGGTATAAAAAAATGGTCCCCCGGATGGCACGCCTTCCGGGAAGCGTGCGTTTGGTATCACATGTCCTTGACCGGAGCAACCCCCGCGCAACGCCATTTCCCCGGTCTTTTTCAATCTTGCGAAAATTGGCCTGCATCGGGCGGTCAGATGCCTGATTTCCGGCATGATCCGGGCCGGTTTCATGCTGCCAAAGTCTCATCATCCGATGACAGACACCCGATTGGCCGGTTTTGGGTGCGAATCCCTTTCAAAACAAACCGCGTCACAGCGGCAAAGGCTTCCCGTCATAAGGAACCTGACATCCAACCGGAGATATCTGATGAAACTGTTTCTTCTGGCCCCGCTGGCCCTCACCCTGACATGCGCCGCAATGTCGGCCCAAGCCTGCCAGACCGGTTATTACCGGTTTGTCGATACCGGCACCGGATCGCCCTGGAATATCGAAAATCGCGCCTATTACGACGATCAGGATGCCGCCAATGGCGTATCGGTTTTTGTCGATCTTGCCCCGGCTACCTATCAGACGATGGCAAATGATCGCCAGTCCGGCTTTGGTGCGGACACCAGCGTTTTCATGGTGCCCTGTTCTGCGGTGGTATCCCCCCTGACCGCAACACAGGACGGCAAAAAATACGAAGTCGGATCATGGATTTATCCCAGCGGCGGCAAATCCCCGACCCATGCAATGATTACCGCCCCGAATTACCCGGCGGCATCGGCCCCGCTGGCCGCTCAATCCACAATGGTTTTCTCGAACTAGGCCAAAACCATCCCACCGGATCACATTATATATGTGATCCGGTGCCATCCCCGGCGGCTTGCCATCTCCGCGCCCGGTTGATCGCCATCTTGGCCTGCACCGACCCATCCAGATCAATGCCGAACTGATCGGCCAGCCGATAAAGCAGGATCAGGACATCTGCGGCTTCACGCCCGATTTCATTCTGATCGACGGCTTCCACCGCCTCACGCAACTCATCCATTTCCAGTTTCGCCCGATCCACCAGCGCGACCGGCTCGCGCACCGGGCCGAAAATTTCTTCGGCCCAGGCACAGATCGACGCCTGATCTTCATCTTTTGTCGTTGTTTTTTCACTATTGTGCATCAGATCTAAACCTTACCATTCTCCAAATGTCTGTTTTACAGACAGGCAAAAAGACCCGCGTTGGTCAAGGGAGCAAAATGGACATGGCCGGATTTCGGGCACAATTTCGGAAGTTTCGCGGTCTGTGCCGGGTTTTGTTGCCCTTTGTGCTGTTGATGATGCCAATTGCCGCACAGGCTCGCACCCTGATCATCGAAGGGCTGAACGAAGCCCCGCTTAAATGGGACGATAACGGCGTCATTCGCGGCATTGATATCGACATCATGCGCGACATCCTGTCGGAAATGGGCATTGATGATTATGAATTCCGTCTGGTCGATAGCGGCAAACGCCTGCTTTATAACGCACGAAACGGGTCATCGGACATTGTTCTGACCCTGTCAAAATCGACCGACCGGCAGGATTTTGGCCTTTATCCCGATATTGCACATCTGATTCTGGACTGGCGTTTCGTGATCCGGGCGGCGGATCGAAATCACATCCGGTTTAACGATTTGCCCGATCTTGCCCCCTGGCGTATCGGGGCGGCGGCGGGTTTTTCCTATACGCCGGAATTCTGGAATGCCGGGCTGGATATTGAAACCGTCGCCAAAAATGATTTGCTGATTCCGATGTTATTGCAAAAACGGTTTGATGTGGTGCCGGTCAATTTTCTCAGCACCCTTTATGAAACCCTGGATAACGGCCTGCGCCCGCAATTGCATTTTCTCGAAACCCCGTTGCGCCGGGCGGCCTATTATAATGTGATGTCCAAGGCGTCGGATTACCCGGACAAGGAAAAATTCCTGCGCCGTTATGACGCCATCCTGCTTGCCATGCGCAATAACGGGCGGCTGGCGCAAATTTATCAGGATTACCTTGGCCCGGACGGGCTGGACTGGTGGCGCTCACAACAACAGACAGACTGACCCTACATAAAGCTGTAGGGATCAATATCGATCTGGATGCGGACACTGCCCGGTGTTTTCACCCGCGATAGCCAGTCATGGATCACCGATTGCAGCCGCACCTGTTTATCGACCCGCACCAGAAACCGTCTGCGATACCGCCCGCGCAATAACGATAACGGGGCCGGGGCCGGGCCCAGAACCATCATATTTTCCCCGCGCGGGGCCGCCCGGCCCAGCCGCCATGCGGCTTCGTCCACCTCGTTTTCCTTTTTGCCCGATACAATCAGGGCCGCCAGCCGCCCGTGCGGCGGCATGCCATGCGCCAGCCGTTCCGACAATTCCACCTGGTTAAAGGCATCACGATCCCCCGCCGCAATCGCCTTGATCACGCGATTCGACGGATCGGCAGTCTGCAAAATCACCGTGCCGGGCCGATCCCCGCGCCCCGCCCGGCCCGAAACCTGCGTCATCAATTGATAACTGCGTTCCGCCGCCCGCAAATCTCCGCCCGACAGGCCCAGATCGGCATCAACCACACCCACCAGCGTCAGCATCGGAAAATGATATCCCTTGGCCAATATCTGGGTACCGATCAAAAGATCGACCTCGTGACGATGCACCCGGTCAATCAGGGCGGCCGCCGCCTTTGGTCCGGCAATATTGTCCGATGTCGCAACCTCGATTTTCAAATTGGGGAATGTTTCAACCGCTTCTTCAAACAGCCGCTCCACCCCCGGCCCGCAGGCCGCCAGTTTTTCCTCCGCCCCGCAGGCCGGGCACGAATCCGGGGCCTTCGCCGTATAACCGCAATGATGGCATTGCAATTTTCCCCATGCCCGGTGTTCAACCAGCCAGGCGGTACAATTGGGGCATTGAAACCGGTGACCACAGGCCCGGCACAATGTCAGCGGCGCATAGCCCCGCCGGTTCAGAAACAAAAGCGCCTGTTCCCCGGCAGCAAAGGTTTCCACCAGCCGCTGTTTCAGGGTCGGTGTGATCCAGCGTTGCCGTTCGGGTCGGTCCTGCCGGATATCGACGATTTCAACGGTCGGCATCACCGCCAGACCATGACGTTGCCCCAGTTCCACCCGGTCATACCGCCCGGCCCCGACATTCGCCAATGTTTCAAGCGACGGCGTCGCCGATGCCAGAATAACCGGAAACGCGCCCAGATGCCCGCGGGCCACCGCCATGTCGCGGGCATGATAAATCACGCCTTCTTCCTGTTTGAAGGCATGTTCATGTTCTTCATCCACCACAATCAGGCCCAGATCGCGATAGGGCAAAAACAACGCGGATCGCGCCCCCACCACCAGCGACGCCGTGCCATCAGCCACCGCCCGCCATGTATCGCGCCGCCGCGCCTGTCCGACTTCGGAATGCCACAGGGCCGGTTCCACACCAAAACGGCTGCGAAACCGGTCCAGCCATTGTGCCGACAGGGCGATTTCCGGCAACAGAACCAAAACCTGTTTGCCACGTGCAAGGGCGTCACGCACCGCCTCGAAATAAACCTCGGTCTTGCCGGACCCGGTCACACCATCGAGCAACGTCACCGAAAACCCGTCATCGGCAACCTTGTCGCACAAATGCCCGGCGGCCTGTTTCTGGTCATCGGACAAATCAGGGGCCGGAAGATCAAGATCGGGCCGTCGAAACGGCGACGGCGGATCGACCATCACCCGGCGCAGCAGACCTGCCTCCAGCAATCCCTTGATCACGCTGGCCCCCACCCCGGTTTCGCGCAGGATATCACCCTGTTCCATCGGCGGGTTATCGCGCAACAGATCCAGCACACGCTGGCGCGTCGGCGTCATGCGAATGTCGGCATCGACATTTTCACCGGCAAGGGTGAACAAAAACAATTGCTTGACCGCATCGAGCGCATCGGGTGCGCTCATGGCCATACGCAGCACCGCACCGGGCGGCGTCATGGTATAGGCCGCGACCCAGTCAATAAATTTGCGTGAAACATCCGACAGGGGTTCTGCGGGCAGGAGTCCGTAAATTTCTTTCAGCTTTGCCGGATCAACATCGCCTTTGGCCTCCCCCCACACCACTCCACGTTGCGCCTGCCGTCCCAGCGGAATTTCGACAAAATCGCCCGGCTGCACCACAAGCCCTTGAGGTACAAGATAATCATAGGGACCGGCCAGCGGCAGGGGCGGCAAAACACTGACACTTGCCTGCGCAAACAGATTTCCCGATGTGGCCTTTGCGGCGCTCATATATTATAAACCCCGTCACGATATGCTCGGGCGGACGAAAATTCATTGTCGCTTCGGGCGGACAACAAAACGGTCCCACAGGCAATAGCAGTTATCTGCATCATCGAACAACGGTCTTCATCAGCAGGAAATACAATGAAGTTTTTCATCGACACCGCCGACATCGACGCCATCCGCGAACTCGCCAAATCCGGCCTTGTGGACGGCGTCACCACCAATCCGTCGCTGGTCGCCAAGGCTGGCCGTCCGTTCCTTGACCTGATCAAGGAAATCTGTGAGGTCGTTGACGGCCCGGTCAGCGCCGAAGTCGCCGCCACCGATTACGAAACCATGGTCGCCGAAGGCCGCAAGCTTGCCAAAATCGCCGACAACGTCGTCGTCAAGCTGCCGCTGACCCCCGACGGGCTCAAAGCCTGCAAAACCTTCAGCGACGAAGGTGTCAAAACCAACGTCACCCTGTGCTTTTCGGTTGGTCAGGCCATTCTGGCCGCCAAGGCCGGTGCGACCTATGTTTCGCCGTTCGTCGGGCGTCTGGACGATATTTCGTCCGATGGCATGCAACTGATCGCCGATATTGTGGACGTTTACGCCAATTACCCGGAATGGGAAACCGAAGTCCTGGTCGCCTCGGCCCGTGGTCCGCAGCATGTTGTCGATTCGGCCCGTCTGGGTGCCGATGTCGTCACCATTCCGCCACAGGTTCTGGGCCAGTTATTCAAACACCCGCTGACCGAAAAGGGTCTGGAAACCTTTTTGGCCGACTGGGAAAAAACCGGTCAGTCGATTCTGTAATCTGACAGCGATACACCTGATACCGAAAGTGACACCATGACGGAAATGCCGGAATCCTTGCTGAAACCCGCCCCCAGCGCCGAAGACGTCGCACAGTATCTTGCCGAAAACCCGGATTTTTTCCGGCATAGGCAGAATTTGCTCGATGGTCTTGAAATGCCGGTGCGACAGCATGGTTCCGGCGTTGCCGACATGCAGCACTATATCGTTGAACGCCTGCGGGCCGAAAGCGACAAGTTGCGCGGTGCCACCAGCGAACTGATCCATATTTCGCGATCCAATCTTGAAACCCAGCAGCGCATTCACCGTGCGGTGCTGGCCTTGCTCAATGCCAAGGGTTTTGAAACCTTTGTCGAAGCCTTGCAGGATCTGGTCCCCGATCTTCTGGACCTTGATTGCATTGCGATCTGTTTTGAAGAACATGCACAAGCACCGATTCCCCGATGCGGCGGGCGGGTCCGCCGCCTGACCGCAGGCGCGGTGGATCAGGTTCTGGGCGAAGATCAGGATGTCTGGATGGTGCCCGACCATGCCGGGGACGAGGCGATTTTCGGCCCGCGGGCCGATATTGTCCGGTCTGCCGCCCTGGTGCGGCTTGCCCCATTTTATGGCGATCCGGTCGGGCTTGTCGCCTTTGGCGTCGCCGAACCGGATTATTTCAGTCCGGTACAGGGCAATGATCTGGTGCTGTTTCTGGCATCCGTCATCGAATTCGGGGTGCGCCGATGGTTGACAGCCCCGGAATAAACAATGCAATGACCGCCATCAACCTGCCTGCCGATCTGCGGGCGGCGATTGCCGACTGGCGACAATGGCTGGTGTCTGAACGGCGGGCCTCGCCCCATACCAGCGACAATTATCTGGCCGATCTTTATGCCTTTCTGGGCTTTGTCACCGGCCATCAGGGCCAGTGCCCCGATCTGACCGCCCTGATGACCCTTGGCCCGCGTGATTTCCGAAGCTGGCTGGCGCGGCGCACGATGGACGGCATGGCCAAAACATCCACCGCCCGCGCCCTGTCGTCGTTGCGCAATTTTTACCGGTTTCTGGATCGTTCCGGGCGCGGCCACAATGCCGCCCTGACCACGCTGCGCAATCCGAAATTGCCGCAATCCGTGCCCAAACCGCTGGCACCTGCGGATGCGCTGGCCGTGCTGGACAATGCCGGGGCGTTTCAGGATGAACCGTGGCTGGCAAAACGCAATATTGCGCTGTTTACCCTGCTGTATGGCTGTGGCCTGCGTATTGCCGAGGCGCTGGACCTCAATGCCTGCGACCGGCCCACGGGCGATACGCTCGTCGTCACCGGCAAGGGCAACAAACAGCGTCTGGTGCCGGTCCTGCCAGTGGTGCGCGACGCCATTAACGATTATCTTGCCGCCTGCCCCTATGCCCCCGATGGCATGGACCCGATTTTTGTCGGCGCCCGCGGCAAACGGCTGGTCGCACAGGTGGCGCAACGCGAAATGCGCCGCATCCGCGCCCTTTTGAACCTGCCCGATACCGCCACCCCGCATGCAATGCGTCATTCCTTTGCCACCCATCTTTTGGCCGGGGGCGGGGATTTGCGCACCATTCAGGATTTGCTGGGTCATGCGTCGCTGTCAACCACGCAACGCTATACGGCAGTGGATAGCAATCATTTGATGGCGGTTTATAACGGCACCCATCCGCGCGCCCGTTAATCGATTTATACGCCGATTTTAAAATTTATCGGTTCAATTTGTCCGGCATTCCCCCTTACACTGCGCACAATATGTTGAAAAATACCGGAGAAATTCCATGATTCTGCGTTCCTCGATCCCCTCGCCCTTTGGCCGCAAGGTCAAGATGGCGGCAAAATATCTGGGGCTTTATGACGGACTGACCATCGAAACAGCCGACACCAACAACCCGGACGACAGCCTGCGCAACCAAAATCCGCTGGGCAAAATTCCGGTTCTGATTCTCGATGACGGGCAAAAGATTTTTGATTCGCGGGTGATCTGCGAGTATCTCGACACGCTGGCCAATGGCAAAACCCTGCATCCGGCCACCGGCGATGCCCGCTGGCAGGCCCTGACCCTGCAATCATTGGGTGACGGGATTGTCGATGCGGCAATTTTGCAGGTCTATGAAAAACGCATGCGCCCCGATGACAAACGCCATCAGGACTGGGTGGATTATCAGGCCGACAAAATCACCCGCAGCCTGACGATGCTGGCCGCCAATCCGCCATCCCTGACCGGCGATCTGACCATCGGGCATTTTGCCGTGGCCTGTGCGCTGGGCTATCTTGATTTCCGCTTTGACGGCGCATGGCGGGCCGGTTACCCGGCACTGGTAACATGGCTGGATGATTTCCGCGCCCGTGTTCCGGCCTTTGACACCACCGTGCCACAGGTCTGATTCCGTGATCCGGGGCCTTAATCATCTGACGCTGGCCGTGTGGGACCTTGAACGCAGTTTCGGGTTTTACACGGCTGTTCTGGATGCACGGCCCCTGATGCGCTGGAACACCGGGGCGTATTTGTTGCTCGGCGATATCTGGCTGTGCCTCAGCCTTGCCGACGACGCCCCGAAACCGGCGCAAAATTATACCCATATTGCCCTTGATGTCGCGCCCGATGCCTTTGCCACACTGGCCGAACGCCTGCGTGCCGGTAATATCCCGGAATGGCAGGACAACAAAAGCGAAGGCGCATCGCTTTATTTCCTTGATCCTGACGGCCACCGCCTTGAAATTCATAGCGGCGACTGGCAATCGCGACTGGCGCAGTATCGCATCCATCCGCCTGCTGGCGCGGTCTTTTACCCGCTGCCCGATATTCCAGACATGCCCTGACCGGAGAGAGAAAATATATGTCCCGCCTCAATAGCGTCATCCGCCGCCTGCAAGCCCAGCGCGACTGCCTGAATGCCGCCGCCGATATGATCAAGGATCATGACGGGCTGGTTTTTGAAATCGGTCTGGGCAATGGCCGCACCTTTGATCATTTGCGTGAAACCCTGCCGGATCGGGAAATTTATGTGTTTGACCGGCAAATTGCCGCCCATCCCAAATGTATTCCCGATGAGGATCACCTGTTTCTGGGCGATATTTTTGAAACCCTGCCCCGTGCCGTCGAACGATTCAAGGGCAAGGTCGCGCTGGTGCATTCCGATGTCGGCACCGGGGACGAGGCCCTGAACGCCAAAATCGCCGCCTTTATCGGCCAGACATTGCCAACCGCCCTGATCACAGGTGCGATTGTCGCCTCCGATCAGAAAATCGACGTGCCGGGCACCATCGCCGAGCCGCTGCCCGATGGCGTGCCGCAGGACCGGTATTTCTTCCGGCGTTATCAGGGGTAATATCATGACCGGAACCACACCGCTTGCACCCGGGGGTGCCGACCTTGCCGAGGCTTTGGCCTTTCTTGAAAAATACCCCGATATGCAGGCGATTGACGTGTTTCTGACCGATTGTCACGGTATTGGCCGGGGCAAGACCATCCGCCGTCATGAACTTGAAGGGGTTTATACCGCAGGCCGGGCGCTGCCGATGTCGCTGTTCGGGCAGGATGTGGCGGGCGACGATGTGGCGGCATCCGGCCTTGTCATGACCGAAGGCGGCGGCGACAAACGCTGCTGGCCGATCCCCGGCACGCTCGGCTATCTGCCCCACACCAAACGCGGGCAATTGCTGATCAGCATGTATCACGATGACGGATCACCGGTGGCAGGCGAACCGCGCCCGGCCCTTGCCCGCCAGATTGACCGCGCAAAGGCCGCCGGTTTCACCCCGATGGGCGCGTTTGAACTTGAATTTTATCTGATCGATCCGCAAAAAACGCCCGACGGGCGCTATCGCCCCGCGCCCTATGTCCTGACCAATCGGCACAGCAATCTGCGCAATACCATGTCGGTCGATGAACTTGATGAAATGTCGCCGCTGTTTGATGCGATTTACGCAGGCGCGGCCCATCTGGGCCTGACGCTGGAAACCCTGATTTCCGAATATGCGCCGGGGCAATATGAACTGACCATCCGCTATCGCGATCTGTTGCGGGCCGCCGATGATGTGATCATCGCCAAACGCCTGATCCGCACCTGTGCAAGGCGCTTCGGGCTGGAGGCCTGCTTTATGCCCAAACCCTTCGGCCACGAGGCCGGATCGGGCATGCATCTGCATCTGTCGCTGGCCGATGGGGATGGCAATAACCTGTTTGCCGATCAGCCGGACGGGTCCCTAAGCCCCCTGATGCTTCATGCGATTGGTGGCATTCGCGGAACGATTGGCGATACCATGCTGGTTCTCGCCCCGTTTATGAATTCATGGCGGCGCTTTGCCTCGGCGGTTTATTCCCCGGCATCGGATGACTGGGGCATTGAAAACCGCAATGTTGCCATCCGTGTGCCGGGTCAGCCGGGCAAAACCCGGCATTTTGAACATCGCGTTGCCGGGGTTGATGCCAATCCCTATCTGGTTGCCACCGTCACCCTTGCCGCCGCCCTTGACGGCATCGAACACAAAACCGATCCCGGCGCACCGTCCAATGACGAAATGAACGCCGCCAAAAAACCCGGTGACCTGCCGCAAGGCTGGCTTGAAGCAATTGACCGTTTCGATCAGTCCGCCTTCACCCGACACGCCCTTGGCGATTGCCTGCATACGGCCTTTGGTGCCATCAAACGGGCCGAATATCACCGCATGGCGCTGGAAGTTTCAAACGCGGAATGGGAGCTTTACGGGTTTACGGTGTAGCCACAGGCTACCTCGTGCTGTCGGTCTTGGGCCTCTTTGAGGCTCAGGCCTGGCGGACGTTCTTGTCCATTTCATCGAATTTAAAGGCCGCACGGCGGCGGGGCGAACGGATCGCCTGTTTTTGCCGACCCGTGGTTTTTTCCCGCGCATCAAGGGATCGTTGATCCTGCAAGATCGCGGTTTCCAGATCGCGCGGGTCAATCGTCATCAGACGACCGGCATCCCCGGCATCGCCCTGCAACTGAATTTGCGTCGAAACCGTGCGATACACCGGATAAGTCACACCTTCGGGCAGTTCCTGTATGGTGGTGACGCTATAAGCGCCCGACGGCAGAACTTCTGCCAGTCCCCGCAGGCTGAACCGTCTTGAGAATGTCACGGTTTTGGTAAGGGTGCGCATTGTCATGGGACGTTTCCTTCTGCGTTGGCGGGCCAACAATAAAACAACAAAACGGAGAAGCCCTTGACGGCTGCCCCGAAAACAGGATCGGATGTGGTCTGGCGGATTTCGGTTAAAACGGATGCAGATGACAACCGGTTCTATGACATTCGGGGCCATAACGGCACCCGGCGCGTTTACACGACACAAGGCCCGACATCAAAAACAGAAATCTTCGGATAGAACCGGCACATGAATACCGGCCCTCCTTATACACATTTTTATGACATTTTTGCAACACCAATGTTTGCCGGGGCGTTCTCAAATACCATATTCTGATTGTTGCACGCTGATATTACTGTCAAAAATGGCCCCTCTCTATTACAGGAATTGCGATGAAAAACAGGACACCCCATGCCATCGTTCAGGCACAGCTTGACGCCTATAATGCAAAAGATATCGACGCCCTTCTGAAATGCTATGCACAGGATGCCGAACTTTATGTCTTGCATGGCGACCTTCTGGCAAAGGGCCATGCGGAAATCCGCCCGCGCTTTGAAACCCGGTTTGCCGAGCCGGACCTGTCGGCGGAACTTCTAAACCGGCTGGTTGTCGGCACGATTGTCATCGACCATGAAATGGTCACGCGCAACTTCGCCGCGGGCAAGGGATCGGTCGAAATGGTGTGCGTCTATGAGATTGAGGACAATCACATCCGCAAAGCCAGTTTCTTTACCAAGGCCTAATCCCGCCAGCTTGCCGGATTTGGCATCGCCCCCATTCCCTTGCCTTTGCCCCGCGATGGCGATATTCAGGATTTAACAAAGTCATCAACTTGCAACATCGGTTCCCGCTGATTATCTCCGGGTTGCACAGAGGCGAGACGAGTAAACGCCATGAATCAGATTACAACAATCGCAGAAGCCCGCGCCGATGCGATGTCTGTTACCCAGATTGATCCGACCCTTGATCTTGAAGCGGAGATTGCCCGCCTCAAGAAAGAGAAAAACGCGATCATTCTGGCGCATTATTATCAGGATGGCGAAATTCAGGATATTGCCGATTTTGTCGGTGACAGTCTTGATCTGTCGCGCAAGGCCGCGGCCACCGATGCCGATGTCATCGTGTTTTGCGGGGTGCGGTTTATGGCCGAAGTCGCCAAAATCCTCAGCCCACAAAAAACCGTTCTGCTGCCCGATTCCAAGGCCGGATGTTCGCTGGAAGATTCGTGTCAGCCCGAACCGTTTCGCAAATTCCGCGAAGCCCATCCCGATCATGTCTCGGTCACCTATATCAATTGCTCGGCCGAGGTAAAGGCCGCGTCCGACATCATCGTCACATCGTCAAACGCCGCCGAAATCATCGATCAGATCCCGCTTGATAAACCGATCCTGTGGGCGCCCGACCGTCATCTTGGTGCTTATCTTGCCAAGAAAACCGGGCGCGACATGACGCTTTGGAACGGGTCGTGCATCGTCCATGAACAGTTTTCCGAACGCGAACTGATCCGCCTGAAAACGCAAAATCCGGATGCCAAAATTGCCGCCCACCCGGAATGCCCTGACGGCATTTTGCGCCATGCCGATCAGATCGGGTCAACCCGCGCCATTCTGGAATATGTGATCAACGGCCCGGATCAGAAATATCTGATCGCGACCGAACCCCACATCATCCACCAGATGGAAAAGGCCGCCCCGCACAAAACCTTCATCCCCGTGCCCGGTGCCGATGGCAGTTGTGCCTGCAACAACTGCCCGTTCATGGAACTGAATACGCTGGAAAAACTCTATCTGTGTCTGGTCAATAACGGCCCGCAAATCATCATGCCCGAAGATTTGCGCCTTGCGGCGGTCAAGCCGCTGGAACGGATGCTGGAAATGTCGCAAGGCATTCCGCTCAAACCCGACAGCACGAATGTCGCGGCCTGATATCATCATCACAGCCCCGCACGGCTTTTGTCTTGCGGGGCTGTTTTATGCCCCTTTCCTTCCAAACACGGCAGCCCCTCATGACCGTCCTGACTCCGGCCGAGATTTCCGATTTTATCGACCGCGCCTTTGCCGAGGATATCGGCCCCGGCGACATCACATCGAACCATGTGATCCCCGAAACCGCCCGGCTGCGGGTTGCCCTTGAAACCCGCGAGGATATCGTGGTGGCCGGGCTGGATATCGCCCTGGACTGTTTTCGCAAACTGGTGCCGGATGCCAAAATCCAGGCGCAGTGCAAAGACGGCGACCGCGTGGCGGCCAAAGGCATTCTGGCCGTGGTCGAAGGATCGGCACGCGGCATTCTGACCGCCGAACGCACCGCGCTGAACACCCTGCAACATCTGTCGGGCATTGCCACCACCACAGCACATTATGTCGCCGCGATGGGCAACAGCACCGCGACATTGCTTGATACCCGCAAGACCCTGCCGGGATGGCGCAAGCTGGAAAAATATGCCACCCGCATGGGCGGGGCGCAAAATCACCGCATGGGGCTGTATGACGGGGTGATGATCAAGGACAACCATATTGGCGTCGTCGGATCCATCACACAATGCGTGCAATCGGCCCGTGCTGCCAATCTGCCAAAGATCGAGGTCGAATGCGATACCCTTGATCAGGTTCGCGAGGCCACCGACGCCGGGGCCGATATCATCCTGCTTGATAACATGACACCCGACATGCTGCGCCAGGCGGTTGCCATCGTTGCCGGGCGTTGCAAGACCGAGGCATCGGGCGGCGTGCGCCTTGATACCATCGCCGCCATTGCCGCCACCGGCGTTGATTATGTCTCGGTCGGGCGAATTACCCAGTCCGCCCCGGCGGTCGATATCGGACTGGATGTGGCAATTCTGTAATGCCCGGTCCAATTCCCTTACTGATCCGCACCGCCAACTGGGTTCTGACCGACGGGACAAAAATCCTTGCCGTCCGAACCCGGAACCGGGACAGGTTTTACCTGCCCGGCGGCAAGATTGACGCCGGGGAAAGCCCGCAAGACGCCCTGATCCGCGAAATTCACGAGGAACTGGGTGTCGCCCTGATCCCCGACAGCCTGACCCGGCTGGGTATTTTCACCGGAACGGGCCATAATTTACCACCCGATGCCCGGATCGAAATGACCTGCTTTTCGGCCGGTTACACCGGGCAATTTCAACCCGGTCGCGAAATTGCCGAATATGCCTGGCTGGGCCCGGCGGACCGGTATCTGATGGCCCCGATGGGGCAACGGATTGCCACCACCCTGTGCGATATCTGACCCGGTTTATTTTGCATCGCCGTCATCGGGCAATTCCCGTGTCGCCGCCGATGGCGTTGCATCCTGTCCGCCCTTGCCGCTATCGGTGCCGGTTTCCGGCATTGGTTCGGGCGCAGGTTCGGGCGTTTCGGCGACGGGCGTCTCTTCCTTGCGGGGCGGCGGGTTGCCCTGACCGATGCTGCGAATGGCGTCTTCCAGCCGGTCGATATCGCGCAAATGCAAATCCTGTTGCGGGAACGGAATTTCAACATTTTCGGTGCGGAACCGTTCCAGAATTTCAAATCGGATGGCACTGGAAACCGCCAGAACATTGCTGATGTCGCGCAGGAAAAACCGCAATTCAAAATCCAGCGAACTGGCCCCGAAATCCATAAACACCACCTGCGGCGCCGGATAGCTGAGAATTTCGGTGCGGCTGTCGGCAATATCCAGCAGGATCGACCGCACCTTTTCCGCATCCGAACCATACGCAACGCCAATGCGGACAATGCCGCGCCCGTTGCGATCCGTCAGGGTCCAGTTCATCACCCGGTTGGAAATCAGTTCGGAATTGGGGATCACCACCGATGAACGGTCAAAGGTTTCAATCTCGGTCGCCCGCACCCGGATATCCTTGACCAGCCCCTGATCGGCCCCGACCACGATCCAGTCCCCGACCTTGATCGGCCGTTCGATCAGCAGGATCAGGCCCGAAACAAAGTTATTGACGATGCTTTGCATGCCAAAACCGATGCCGACCGAAATCGCACCGGCAATGATGGCAAGATTGGACAAATCCACCCCGGCCGCCGACACCGCCAGCAACACCGCCAGAATAATCCCGACATAGCCGAAAATCGCCGAAACCGAATGCTGCAAACCTTGATCCAGCTTGGTATTGGGCAATACGCGGGTATTGAGCATACGCTGAAAAAACCGCATGACCGACAGCAAAACCAGAAACAGCAAAATCGCGACCAGAATGGCGCGGAGCGAAATATTGATGGTGCCGATCTGCACCCCGATAAAGGCCGCCTCGGTGACAGCAATCAACGCCTCCCAGCCGGTATCGGTAAACAGTAAAATCGCCATCGGCACGGCAATGGTCACCAGCACCGCATCAACCGTCACCCGCAACCAGAAATACAGCGTGCCATGCACCGCATCACTGGTGGCGTTTTCATCACGCGGCACATCGGGTTTGACCAGATAGGTATGAACCAGGGCGCGGGCATATTCGCGCAATACCCAGAAACTGATGACAAAAGCCGCCGCCACCATAATGTTTTCAAGCAGGAACCGCGCCAGCGACACATAGCCGACCAACGCCAGAACCGGGATCACAATCGAAATAATCCGCAAGGTGCGTCGGGTGCGCCGTTCAACCTTGCTCGACAGAATTTTGCGATCCGGGTCCGAATGATCCCACCAGCGGCCCATGGTCGCCACAAACATCAAGGCACTGATCAGCAGAACATTGGTAACGCTTTGCACCAGGGCAAGGTCCAGCGACGCCCCCAAAGTGGTGGCCCCCTGTAACAGCACCATATCGCCCGCAAAAATCAGGGCATTGAGCAGGGCCAAAAACCCGACCATCCGTGCCCCGGTGACCGTAGTACCGACCCGGCGCATTTCCGGGGCAAAGGGCGAAAAAATGCTGCGCACCGACGCCCCGACAAAAATCATGAAAATCAACGCAGAAAAACACTGATGGATGAAATCCTCGGTGCTGCCCGCCATCAGGTTGCCCTGTTTTTCAAAAACCTGATACATGATCAGCAAAGCCGTACCCGGCACCAGAACGGTCAGCAAAAATCGCGTACCGGAAATCAGGGCGATGTGGTCTTCCGGCGGCACATTCTTCCAGCGCGCCGGCAACCAACGCAGCACCAGAACCTCGCTGCCGATCAACCCGGCCACCACCAGACACAACAACAAGATCAGCCCCGGCGCGACATCGGAAAGATGATCAATCAACTGCCCGGTGATCTGATCGTCGGAATAGCGGGCGCGCACCAGATCGGGAAACTGGGTGGCCTCGGACCATGATTGTTGCCAGATCAGGGGGTCCAACGGCACATCGACCCGGCCAAATATCCTCCGGGTGAACCGTTCGCGCGAAACACGGGCGACCTGATCCATCAATTCGTTGCCGCGAAACCCGGCCAGTTCCGCCTGTTTTTGCAAACCGCTGATCCGGGTGATTTCATCGCTCAGGCGTTTGCGTTCTGCCGCCAGTTCCGGGGCTTCGTCAACCGCCCCTTCTTCGGGTTTCGGGCCCAGCTTTTCCATCGCCGCGTTCAGGCGTTCCAGCCGGGTGCGGGCAAGGGCTTCAAATTCCCGGATTTCCGAAACGGTTCGTTCCAGATTCGTCCGCCCATCCAGCAAAATCCGACCTGTAATGTCGTCGGCCGAAAGATCGTCCTGCAAGGACTCGAAAGACTGGCCCCAGCGTTCGATCACTTCCTGCGGTTTTTCCAGCAGCAATTTTTCACCGCCAGCATCAATATTCTGGGCATGGGATGGCGCGGCATATCCCGCCATCATCATCACAATCCATATCGCCAGAACCGCAAGACGCCGCAAACCGCTCATATTTCGCAATCCATTTTCCCATCACCATCGCACGACGATGGCATTCATTTTCCGATGCGCGACAGGGTACACTGCTTCGCCAAACGACTCATTAACGATATTGATGTTCTGATTATGTCCGTTATTGTCAGGATACGGGAAATGATCGCATGTCATCCGCCGCACTGCTCAATGCCTTTCATATCGACAAAACCGGGCGGGGTATCGCCCTGTCATGGGACGATATTGCCAACGGCGTCCCGCCCACCCCGGATGACACCTATTTATGGGTGCATCTGAACTGGATGGGGGCCGGGGTTGCACAATGGCTGACCGACAAGATCGGCCTTGATCCCACCATCGTCGAAAATCTGGCGACCCGCGGCACCCGGCCATCCGTATCCTTTTATGATCAGGGATATTTGCTCAATCTGCGCGGGGTCAATCTCAATGCCGAATCCGACCCCGAAGACATGATTTCCGTGCGCATCTGGGTCAGTGACACCCTGGTCATCACCCTGCGCAATCAGTCGATCAGGGCCTTTGCCGATATCCGTGCCGCCATCACCGATGGCCATGCCCCCCATAATGCCGATGAATTTGTTTTAACACTGGCGGAACGTCTGATCTTCCGTCTGGATGATGTGGTCCGCCAGATCGAGGAAACCGTGGACGGGCTGGAAGATGTTCTTGATGAAAGCCCCGATGCCAAAACCCTGAAATTGCGTATGACCAGCGGCGACATTCGCCGCCGCCTGTCACGATTGCGCCGCCATATGGCCCCGCAACGCGATGCTCTGGGGACTTATGTTGATCAGAAACCGGCATGGCCGGACAAACGCGACAAACGCCGGGCCCGCACCCTGACCGATCGCGTCACCCGGCTGGTCGAAGAACTGGATTCCCTGCGCGACCGTACCCAGATCGTCAATGACAGTCTGATGGCCGTCGAAACCGAACGCATGAACCGCACCATGTATTGGCTGACCGTGATTGCCGGGCTGTTTCTGCCAATCAGTTTCCTGACCGGGCTTTTGGGCATCAATGTCGGCGGTATTCCGGCGGCGGAAAATCCATTGGGGTTTCCGGTGGTCGCCGCCATCATGGCCGTGGTGGTGATTGCCGAGGTCTGGCTGTTTAAAAAACTGCGCCTGATCTGAAACACCACACCATATTGCATTGCGGCGGCGAACCTTTTATGTCGGTTGGATGACCCGCCTCCTGACCCCTGACCGCCTGCATGAAAGACATCCTGCATGACCGACGGCCCGCTTGAACGTTACCGGACAAAAATTGCCAGCGGCGAACTGGCCCATGATCCGATGCAGGAATTATGCGCCGAAAAACTGCAAAGCCTGTTTAACGCCCTGCGCGATTACCGGCCCCATACCGGGGCAACCGGATGGCGCGCACGGTTTGGCCTGACGCGCCGCCGCGAAGAACCCCAGCCGCCCCAGGGTCTGTATATTTATGGCGAGGTCGGGCGCGGCAAATCGATGCTGATGGATCTGTTTTTTGACACCGTGCCGGTTGCGGAAAAACGCCGCGTGCATTTCCATGATTTCATGCAGGATGTCCATGACAGGCTGCACCGGTTCCGCACCTCGAAAACCGATGATGACTCAGACCCGATCCCGCCTATTGCCCACGACCTTGCCGCCGCGGCATGGCTTTTGTGTTTCGATGAAATGCAGGTCACCGATATTACCGATGCGATGATTCTGGGCCGCCTGTTTGAACATCTGTTCGACAAGGGGGTGGTGATCGTCACCACCTCAAACCGCATGCCCGATGATCTGTATAAAAACGGCCTGCAACGCCAGAATTTCCTGCCCTTTATCGACATGATCAAACAAAAACTCGATGTGCTGGAACTGGCCAGCCCGACCGATTACCGCATGCGCAATCTGACGGCATCCGATGTTTTTGTCTGGCCTGCCGATGCCAATACCCCCGCCAAAATCGACCGGTTGTTTGCCACCCTGACCGAAGGGGCGCGTGTCAGCGCCGATTCCCTGACGGTCAAGGGCCGCAAAATTGCTATTTCGGCCGCCGGGGCCGGGGTGGCACGTTTCACGTTTGAAGAATTATGCACCCGCCCGCTGGGTCCGGGCGATTATATTGCGCTGGCCACCCATTTTCACACCATCGTCATCGACCTGATTCCCAAAATGCCGGATTCGCGCCGCGACTGGGCCAAACGGTTCGGCACCCTGATCGATGCGATGTATGAACATAAAACCAAGCTGGTCTGCGCCATGGAAACCCCGCCGGGCGATCTTTACACCGATGGCGATTATGCCTTTGAATTTCAACGCACAGTGTCGCGCCTGACCGAAATGCGCAGTCAGGAATATCTTGATCTGACGCATCTGACCTGACCCCCGTCACCACCCGGTGCCAAAGACGACTCCACCTGCCCGATGCCGCCGGTTTGTCGCACAGAACGTCGCAGGACCTGCATGGCTGATGGCCGCTTCCTGCAGGGCTGCATCCATTTGCACACGATCTTGCGCCTGAATTCGCAGCAAATTTGCAAACTGCCTGCCAATCAGGCAGCCGCAAGGCTTTGCAGATCGCGACTTTGCCCGTTGCCCCGCCTTGTTCGCAGGCGCAGCATGACCGGTTTTTAAGCGTTTATACAATAGTTGCAACAAAGCCCGATCCGGCGGTTTTCCTCGTGAAAACCAAGGCGTTTCCCCTTGTAAAACGGGGCGAATCGGTTTACGACACCTGTGGTTTGCGAACGATTGTTTCGCGCTCGCAGTTTGAAATTTTCAATCGCGCTCCCAATGTAAGTTTTCGACCCACAGGAAGCGCAATTAGGGAAGAAGGTAACGGAATGGCCCGCAACAAGATCGCTCTCGTCGGCGCCGGCAATATCGGCGGCACTCTGGCCCATCTCGTCGGACTGAAAGAACTTGGCGATGTCGTGCTTTTTGACATCCTCGATGGCGTACCGCAGGGCAAATCCCTTGATATTGCTGAATCCTCGCCGGTTGATATGTTTGATGCCGATTTCAAGGGCACCAGCGACTACAAGGACATTGCCGGCTCGGATGTTGTGATCGTCACCGCCGGTGTCGCCCGCAAACCGGGCATGAGCCGCGACGACCTGATTGGCATCAATACCAAGGTGATGTCCCAGGTTGGCGCCGGGATCAAGGCCCACGCCCCCGATGCCTTTGTCATTGTCATCACCAACCCGCTTGATGCGATGGTCTGGGTGATGCAGCAGGCCACCGGCTTTGACCCGAAAAAGGTCGTCGGCATGGCAGGCGTTCTCGATTCTGCCCGTTTCCGTTATTTCCTTGCCGAAGAATTCAAGGTTTCGGTCAAGGACGTTACCGCCTTTGTTCTGGGCGGCCACGGCGACACCATGGTGCCGTCGATCCGTTATTCGACCGTTGCCGGTGTTCCGGTTCCCGATCTGATCAAGATGGGCTGGACCACCCAGGAAAAAATCGACCAGATCGTTCAGCGTACCCGTGATGGCGGTGCAGAAATCGTTGGCCTGCTCAAAACAGGTTCCGCTTTCTATGCCCCGGCGGCATCCGCTGTCCTGATGGCCGAAAGCTACCTGAAAGACCAAAAGCGCGTCCTGCCGGTTGCCGCCCATCTGGACGGTGAATATGGCGTCAAGGGCCTTTATGTCGGTGTCCCGGTTGTTCTGGGTGCTGGCGGTGTTGAACGCATTGTCGAAATCAATCTTGACGAAGCCGAACAGTCGATGTTCGACAATTCCGTCGCAGCAGTGCGCGGTCTGGTCGATGCGGCCAAAGGCATGATGTAGGAACGCGATGCGGGCTGGTTTTCAACCGGCCCGTTTTTCAATCATGACCCGCCATGAGGGCAGGTTATGATCGCGCGGCTCGCAACAGCGTCCCCTCTTTAGACAGGGACATTGAAACCACGGTTCCTGACCCACCGGGAAACGTATGGAAGGCAAGAAAGCGACCGAACATGAATATTCATGAGTACCAGGCGAAAGAAATTCTTCGCAAATACGGTGTGACCGTGCCTAACGGCAAGGTTGCCTACACGGCACAGGAAGCCATCGAAGCAGCACAGGCACTGGCTGGCCCGGTTTATGTGGTCAAGTCCCAGATCCATGCTGGCGGACGCGGCAAAGGCACCTTTATGCAGGCATCCGCCGGTGACAAGGGCGGCGTTCGCGTCGTCAAGGGCATCGACGATGTTGGCACCAACGCAGGACAGATGCTGGGCGCGACCCTGGTCACCCATCAGACCGGTCCCGACGGCAAGGAAGTCAAGCGCGTCTACATCGAAGAAGGCTGCGACATTGCGCGTGAGCTGTATCTGTCGATCCTTGTTGACCGCGCCTGTTCGCGCATCATCTTCATGGCCTCGACCGAAGGCGGCATGGACATCGAAGAAGTTGCCGCCCACACCCCGGAAAAGATCATCACCGTTGATATCGATCCGGCATCGGGCTTTTCGGGCTTCCACGGTCGCAAACTCGCCTTTGCGCTGGGCCTCGAAGGCAAGCAGGTCTCCAAGGCCGTCCAATTCATGACCGCCATGTATAAATGCTTCCTCGAAACCGATGCCGCCATGGTTGAAATCAACCCGCTGGTCGTCACCGGCGAAGGCGACATCATCGCGCTCGATTGCAAAATGAATTTCGATGACAACGCCCTGTTCCGTCATCCCGAAATCGAAGAATTGCGCGACGAAGACGAAGAAAACCCGGCCGAACTCGAAGCCGCAAAACACAGCCTGAACTATATCAAGCTGGATGGCAAAATCGGCTGCATGGTCAATGGTGCCGGTCTTGCGATGGCCACCATGGACATCATCAAGCTGTATGGCGGCGAACCGGCCAACTTCCTTGACGTTGGCGGCGGCGCCACCAAGGAACGTGTGACCACCGCGTTCAAGCTGATCCTGTCGGACCCGAATGTCGAAGGCATTCTGGTCAATATTTTCGGCGGCATCATGCGCTGCGACGTCATCGCCGAAGGCGTGATTGCTGCGGCCCGCGAAGTCAGCCTGAATGTGCCACTGGTTGTGCGCCTTGAAGGTACGAATGTTGATCTCGGCAAAAAGATCCTCAGTGAATCCGGTCTGCCGATCGTCTCGGCCGACAATCTTGCCGATGCCGCTGAAAAAGTGGTCAAAGCTGTGAAGGAGGCCGCGTAACCATGGCTGTTCTCATTAATAAAAACACCAAGGTCATCTGCCAGGGCTTCACCGGTTCGCAGGGGACATTCCACAGCGAACAGGCCATTGCCTATGGCACCAAAATGGTCGGCGGTGTCACGCCGGGCAAAGGCGGCACCAAACATCTTGATCTGCCGGTTTTTGATACGGTTGACGAAGCCGTTCATGCCACCGGTGCCAATGCCTCGGTGATCTATGTTCCGCCACCCTTCGCGGCCGACGCCATTCTTGAGGCCATCGACGCCAAAATCGAACTGGCCGTTTGCATCACCGAAGGTATTCCGGTCGCCGACATGGTCCGCGTCAAACGCGCCCTGTCAGGCACCAATACCCGCCTGATCGGTCCGAACTGCCCGGGTGTGATCACCCCGGACGAATGCAAGATCGGCATTATGCCCGGTCACATTCACCGTCGCGGCAAAATCGGCATCGTGTCGCGTTCCGGCACCCTGACCTACGAAGCAGTGGCGCAAACCACTGCGGCCGGTCTGGGCCAGTCAACCTGTATCGGTATTGGTGGTGATCCGGTCAACGGCACCAACTTTATCGATTGCCTTGATCTGTTCCTGCGCGATCCGGAAACCGAAGGCATCATCATGATTGGTGAAATCGGCGGTTCTGCCGAAGAAGAAGCATGTGAATTCCTGATGGCCTCCAAAGTGAAGAAACCGGTTGCCGGTTTCATCGCCGGTGTAACCGCACCTCCGGGCAAACGCATGGGCCATGCCGGTGCGATTATTTCCGGTGGCAAGGGTACGGCCGAGGCCAAGATGGAAGCAATGCGCTCTGCGGGCGTTTTTGTCGCCGATTCTCCGGCAAGCCTCGGCTCGACCATGCTGAAGGCTCTCAAAGGCTAATATTGGGTAGTTAGAGGAAAGGCAAAGGGGGGCGTGATCATCGGGTTGCGCCTTCCACGACCACAAATGAAACCTCAGGATTTCGACACAATTATCACCGAGTCGAATGCGACCTATATCGCTGAAATTTATGCCCGGTATCTGGACAACCCGCAATCGGTTGACCAGAGCTGGGCCGACTTTTTTGCGCAGTTGCAAGACGACGCCCAGGACATCCTCGCAGAAATGCGCGGACCAAGCTGGCAGCCTCGCGAAACCCGCGTTGTTGGCGGCATGGATGGTTATGACGTGTCCCAGGGACATGCCGAACGCCCGCGCAGCAATGGCGGTTACGCCCCCATAGCAGCACCGCAACCGGTCTCGATCCATTCCGATACCGTGCGTTCTGCCGCCAATGATGCCATCCGCGCCCTGATGCTGATCCGCAGCTATCGCGTGCGCGGCCATCTTGAGGCCAATCTTGATCCGCTGGGCCTGACCCCGGTCGCCCCGCATCCGGAACTTGACCCCAAGACCTATGGCTTTACCGAAGCCGATATGGACCGGCCGATTTTCATTGCCAATGTTCTGGGTATGGAAACCGCCACCATCCGGCAGATCATGTCACTGGTCCGCAAAACCTATTGCGGCTCCATCGGCATCGAATTCATGCATATTCAGGAACCCGAACAGAAATCCTGGATTCAGCAGCGTATCGAAAGCATCGGCAATCAGACCGACTTTACCGCACGCGGCAAGGAAGCCATTCTGGAACGTCTGGTCGAGGCCGAAGGGTTCGAGAATTACCTGCACACCAAATATGTCGGAACCAAGCGTTTCGGCATTGATGGTGGCGAAGCCCTGATTCCCGCGCTTGAGCAAATCCTCAAACGCGGCAGCCAGCTTGGCATTCGCGAAGTTGTGTTCGGCATGCCGCACCGTGGCCGCCTGAACGTTCTTGCCAATGTCATGAAAAAGCCGTTTCAGGCGATTTTTTCGGAATTCATGGGCAATCCGTCCAAACCCGATGATGTCATGGGGTCGGGCGACGTCAAATATCACCTTGGCACCTCGGCCGACCGTGAATTTGACGGCAATGTCGTCCATCTGTCTTTGACAGCCAACCCGTCGCACCTCGAAGCGGTCAACACGGTTGTTCTGGGCAAGGTCCGCGCCAAGCAGGCCCAGCGCAAGGACACCAACCGCGAACAGGTTTTGGGGATTTTGCTGCATGGTGATGCGGCATTTTCGGGCCAGGGCCTTGTGGCCGAAACCTTCGATCTGTCCAATCTGAAAGGCTACCGCACCGGCGGCACCATTCATTTTGTGGTCAATAACCAGATCGGCTTTACCACCAAGCCGTCGGACAGCCGTTCTTCGCCCTATTGTTCCGACATTGCCAAGGTGGTTCAGGCCCCGATCATCCATGTGAATGGCGACGATCCCGAGGCCGTGGTGCATGCTGCGCGCATCGCCACTGAATACCGTCAGGAATTCAAACAGGACGTCGTGATCGACATGTTCTGCTATCGCCGCTTTGGCCATAATGAAAGCGACGAACCGGCCTTTACCCAGCCGAAAATGTATGACGTGATCGGTAAACATCCGACCACCAAAGACCTCTATGCCAAACAGCTTGTGGCCGAAGGTCTGTTTAACGAAGACCAGGTCAAGGCTTTCGACCGGAAATTCCAGTCCCATCTGGATGAGGAATTTCAGGCCTCCGAATCCTACCGCCCCAACAAGGCGGACTGGCTCGAAGGCAAATGGTCGGGCATGGGGTCCAGCCACAGCGACGATGCCGACTGGATCGGCCAGACCGGTGTTGACATTGACCTGCTGCAAGAAGTCGGTCGGGCCATTTCCACACCGCCGTCGGATTATGACATCAACCGCAAAATCCTGCGTCAGTTGGCGACCAAGGCCAAGATGTTTGAAACCGGCGAAGGCATTGACTGGGCCACCGGCGAAGCCTTGGCATTTGGCACATTGATGTGCGAAGGCACCCCGGTGCGTCTGTCCGGTCAGGACAGCCAGCGCGGCACTTTCTCGCAACGTCATGCCAAACTGGTCGATCAGACCAACGAGGAAAAATACACCCCGCTGAACCATATCCGCACCGGTCAGGCCGAACTTGAAGTTCTCAATTCGCCGCTGTCCGAGGCCGGGGTTCTCGGATTTGAATATGGCATCACCCTTGCCGAACCGCATGCGCTGGTTCTGTGGGAAGGCCAGTTTGGCGATTTCGCCAACGGTGCGCAGGTCATTATCGACCAGTTCATCGCGTCAGGCGAAGCCAAATGGCTGCGCATGTCGGGCCTCGTGATGTTGCTGCCGCATGGCTATGAAGGTCAGGGTCCGGAACACAGTTCTGCCCGCCTTGAACGCTATTTGCAGCTGTGTGGTGAAAACAATATGCAGGTGGCCAATTGCACCACCCCTGCAAACTATTACCACATTCTGCGCCGTCAGATCCGCCGCGCCTTCCGCAAACCGCTGATTCTGATGACGCCGAAATCGCTGCTGCGTCACAAACAATGCGTCTCGTCGCTGGCCGAATTTGCCGCAGGAACCACCTTCCTGCCGGTGATCGCCGAAACCGACAAGCAGATTGCCGATAAAAAGGTCAAACGGGTCGTTCTGTGTTCGGGCAAGGTCTATTATGATCTGATCGCCGAACGCGAAAATCGTGGCATCACCGATGTCGCGGTTGTGCGTGTCGAACAGCTTTATCCGTGGCCTGCCAAAGAAGTCGGCGAACAGATCGCCCGCTATCCGGGTGCCGATGTCATCTGGTGTCAGGAAGAACCGGAAAATATGGGATCATGGAACTTTGTGGATCGCCGTATTGAAAAGGTCCTGACCGATCTCAAACACAAGGCAGGACGTCCGGTTTATGTCGGTCGTTCGGCGGCGGCATCCCCGGCAACGGGCCTTTTGAAGACCCATCTGCGCGAGCAGGCAGAACTTGTAAATGCCGCGCTTGGCGTGAAATGACGACGGCGGGCGGACGTTTCATCGTCCGCCCGTCCCGATCAAAGATATTTTTTGTTTTGGGCAGACCCACACTGCCCGTTTGAAAACGGTCGAGGAAAAAATGGCGACTGAAGTAAAAGTTCCCGCACTGGGCGAATCTGTTAGCGAAGCGACGATTGCGAAATGGTACAAAAAGGTTGGCGACGCTGTTGCTGCCGATGAACCGATTGTCGAACTTGAAACCGACAAGGTTACCGTCGAAGTCAATTCGCCGGTTGCCGGTGCGATTGCCGAACTGGTTGTCGCCGAAGGTGACGAAGTTGAAGTCGGTGCCCTGATCGCCCTGATCAATGAAGGCGCTTCGGCCTCGGCTCCGGCCCCGGCTGAAAAAACCGAAGCCAAAAAAGAAGAACCGGCTCCGGCGAAAAAAGAAGAAGCCAAACCGGCGGCGGCTCCTGCTCCTGCTGCTGCCGCTCCGGCAACGCAGGCTGCCAATGCCGATCACCCGCTGGCCCCGGCTGTGCGCAAACTGATCGAAGACAATAATCTCGATGCCACCAAAATCCCGGCATCGGGCACCGATGGTCGCCTGACCAAGGGCGATGTCATGGATTACATGGCTGGCGGCGGTTCTGCTGCCCCCCGCGCTGTTGCTGCTGCACCGGCTGCACCGGCCGGTCCGAAACCGCAACGCAATCTGCGCGACGGCGAAGAACGGGTCAAAATGTCCAAGCTGCGCCAGACCATTGCGCGCCGCCTGAAAGAAGCCCAGAATACCGCGGCCATGCTGACCACTTATAACGAAGTGGACATGACCAATCTTCTGGAATGTCGCAACAAATACAAGGACGGCTTTGAAAAGAAACACGGCGTCAAACTCGGTTTCATGTCGTTCTTCATCAAGGCCTGCACCACCGCCCTGCATGAATGGCCGGCGGTGAATGCCGAAATTGATGGCGATTCCTTTATCTATAAAAACTATTGCGATATCGGCGTTGCCGTTGGCACCCCGCAAGGTCTGGTGGTTCCGGTCATTCGCTCGGCTGAAAAGAAAAATTTTGCCGATCTTGAAAGCACGATTGTCGATTTCGGCAAACGCGCCCGCGATGGCAAACTGGGCATGGATGAAATGTCTGGCGGATCGTTCACCATTTCCAATGGCGGCGTTTTCGGCTCCTTGCTGTCCTCCCCGATCCTCAATGCCCCGCAATCGGGCATTCTGGGCATGCACAAGACCCAGATGCGCCCGGTCGCCATCGACGGCAAGGTTGAAATCCGCCCGATGATGTATCTCGCCCTTTCCTATGACCACCGCATCATTGACGGCCGCGAAGCGGTTTCGTTCCTGGTGCGCGTCAAGGAATGCATCGAAAACCCGGAACGCATCCTGCTCGACATCTGATCAGACAGAAGGATCACTGAACTCATGAGTGAGAACTACGACGTTGTCGTGATCGGTGGGGGCCCCGGTGGTTACGTTTGTGCCATCCGCGCCGCCCAGCTTGGTCTCAAGGTTGCCTGCGTTGAAAAACGCGGCACCCTTGGCGGCACCTGCCTGAATGTCGGCTGCATTCCGTCCAAGGCATTGCTGCATTCCTCGCATCTTTTTGAAGAAGCCAACGAACATTTCGATGTTCACGGCATCGAAATCAGCAAACCCAAGGTCAATATCGACAAGATGATGGCCCGCAAGGACAAGGTGGTTGATTCCAACGTCAAGGGCATCGAATTCCTGTTCAAAAAGAACAAGGTAACCTATGTCAAGGGTGCTGGCGAAATCACCTCGGCCACCACGGTCAAGGTTGCGAAGCTTGACGGCGGGGAAGAAACCCTGACCGCCAAAAACATCGTGATCGCCACCGGGTCCGAAGTCACCCCGCTGCCGGGTGTCGAAATTGACGAAAAAAACATCGTCTCCTCGACCGGGGCTTTGACCCTGCCGAAAGTGCCCAAGAAAATGGTCGTGATCGGTGCCGGTGTCATCGGGCTGGAACTGGGTTCCGTCTGGCGTCGTCTGGGTTCTGATGTGACCGTCATCGAATATCTGGATCGTATCTTGCCGGGTATGGATGGCGAACTGGTCAAACAGACCCAGCGCATTTTCGCCAAACAGGGCCTGACCTTCAAACTCGGCCACAAGGTGACCGGGGCCAAATCGGGCAAGTCCGGCGTCACCCTGACGGTCGAACCGTCCAAGGGCGGCGCTGCCGAAGAAATCAAGACCGATGTCGTTCTGGTTGCCATCGGGCGTCGTCCCTATGTCGCCGGTCTTGGCCTTGATACGGTCGGGGTCAAGCTCGATGATCGCGGTCGCGTTGAAACCGACGAACATTTCCAGACCAATGTGCAGGGCATCTTTGCCATTGGCGACGCCATCAAAGGCCCGATGCTTGCGCACAAGGCCGAAGAAGACGGCGTTGCCCTGGCCGAAATGCTGGCCGGTGAAGCCGGACATGTCGATTACAACAAGGTTCCCGGCGTGGTTTACACCTGGCCGGAAATCGCCGCAGTCGGCAAAACCGAAGAACAGCTCAAAGACGAAGGCGTCGATTATGCTGTCGGCAAATTCCCCTTCACGGCCAATGCCCGTGCCAAGGCCATGGAAAGCACCGAAGGTTTTGTCAAACTGCTGGAAGACAAGAAAACGCACCGTGTCGTCGGCGCGCATATTGTCGGCCCGGCCGCAGGCGACCTGATTGCCGAAGTGGTTCTGGCGATGGAATACGGCGCATCCGCCGAAGACATCGCGCGGACCTGTCACGCCCACCCGGCCCTTGGCGAATCGGTCAAGGAAGCCGCAATGGACGTCGATAAACGCGCCATCCACATGTAAGATTGTCCCGCTTGCGGATTTTCACAAACGGTCGCCCTTGCGGGCGGCCGTTTTGTTTTGCCCGATGATCACAGGGATAATCCCGTCGGAATCCGGAACGATCACACAGACCGGCGACCCCGACAGGGCGGCCCTCATGACGGACCTGCCGCAAACGGATTCCCCGTCCCAACAGCAACCCGGTGCAATCCGGGTACAATCCCGCAACACGCCGACCGCAACACCGCACCAGCCACCACAGGTCACGGTTCCGGCATCGGCCAAACCGATCCGGACGGAGTCCGGGCGGACTTCCGCACCGGACAGACTCCGCCCGGCCTGATCATGGCGCATGTCACCGGGCCTGATCCGGCTTTGACAATGGTCCCCCGCAATTCGCCGGGGCGGTCTTCGGGCTGCCTCTTGCCTTGGGTGCCGGGCATCGCGGTTTTTGGGCGCATTTCGGGCGTACAGGCGCAGTTCCCCCGCCCGGATTCTTATCCGTTATCCCCATCCCGACCCCTGCCGTCACCGGTCTTCGCCTTTTCTTGAAACACACCATCCTGCCGCTCCCGCTTTCCTGCTTTTGCCTGTCGGCCTCATGGCCCGAACGCAAAAACCCGCAAGGATCACTCCTTGCGGGTTTCGGTCCGGGCGCAGTTGCCCCGTTGATTTTTTCTTTATATCCCACGGAAAAGAACAAATCAAGAACTTTTTTCACAAAATCCGAAAAAACTTTTCCCCTTACGGCAAATCCACAAATTTTCCCTTTATCTCAACACCTTGTGTCATCGCATCGCCAGATATGGTACAGTCCCCTTAATGACTGACCTTCCTGACGCAGGAGCCCCCCATGACGCTTTCGATCGGACTTGTCGCCCATGACCGCCGCAAACGCGAAATGGCCGATTGGCTGGCCACCCATCAGGATCAGTTTGCCCTTTATAAAATCTTTGCCACCGGCACCACAGGCCGGGTCTTGCAGGAACGCTTTCCCAAACTTGATATCGTGGCGCTCAAAAGCGGCCCTTTTGGCGGTGATCAGCAATTGGGATCCATGATCGCGCACCGGCAGTTGCAGGCGATGTTTTTCTTTACCGACCCGATGACGCCCCAGCCCCACGACGTCGATGTCCGCGCCCTGATCCGGCTGGCAAACATGTACGAAGTTCCGATTGCCTGCAACCGCAGCACCGCCGACCTGCTGATCAGCAACCCAGATTTCGCGGCGATCTGCGAACAATATCGCGACCATTCCCCGGAAAAAATCTTTGCCGATTATGCCACGCGCAAGGTGTGACACCAACGGACATAGCCCCCATGTCGCTTGCCTATGAACTGATCGCTGCGATCTTTCCGATTTTTGCCGCCATTCTGGTCGGGGCTGCCCTCAAACGGTTTTTGATTACCGGCAACGATATCTGGGCCGGGATCGACCGGCTGACCTATTATTTGCTGTTGCCGGCCCTGTTGATGGTGGAAATTTACCGGGCGGATTTCAGCACCGGCAATGCCGGGCGGGCCGTGGCGGTGACGCTGGGCGCGACCCTGTTTTTATCGGCTGTTCTGTTGATCCTGCGCCCGTGGATCACGCGCAATACGCCGCTATTCACCTCGATCTTTCAGGGGGCGGTGCGCTATAACAGCTACGTTCTGCTGGCGGTGGCCGATGCCCTTTATGGCAGCGAAGGCCTCGCCCTTGCCATCGTATTTATCGCGGTGATGGTGATTGCCACCAATATGCTGGGTGTGGTGGTTCTCAATGCGCTCAGCGGCGGGCAACGCAATATCCGCCGGGTTTTGATCGGCCTTGCCAAAAATCCGATCATTCTCGCCGCCGGGGCCGGCGCGATTTTAAACATCACCAATATTCATGTGCCCGTACCGGTGGAAAATACCGCCGCCCTGTTTAAAACCGCCGCCCTACCGCTCAGCCTGTTGTCGGTCGGGGCCGGTTTGCGGTTTGTGATGGACCGTCAGGCGATGGGGGCGATTGCCCTGTCCACCACCCTGAAACTGGCAATCCTGCCCGCCATCACCCTTGTTGCCCTGCAATTTGCCGGGATATCGGGCATGGTTCTGGCGATGGGGGTGCTCTATGCCGGGATGCCCTGCGCAGGCAATGCCTATATTCTGGCCCGCCAGCTCAATGGCGACCCCGATGCCATGGCCTCGATCATCACGCTGGAAACCTTACTCTCCGCCTTCAGCATCGCTGTCATCGCCGCTGTTCTCAGCATCCACTGACAGGGCCGGGACGGCAAAAATACCATCCGCATAGCCACACGCCACCAGCGCATCGCGCATCAGTTCGGGCGGCGGCGCATTGACCACCACCGGGTCGCGGTCGGCATGAAACGGCACCACCAGTTGCCGGGCCAGCAAATGCAGCGTCGGCATCCCGCCAAATACCGGCGGTTTGCCCGTGCCGTAAAACGGATCACCCAGAATGGGAAAACCGATATGATCCAGATGCACCCGCAATTGATGGGTGCGCCCGGTATGCGGGATCAATTCGATCCAGGTCAGATCATCGGTACGGCCCAAAACCCGGTATTCGGTGATCGAAGGCTGTCCGTCGTCATGGACTTCCATGCGCCAGCCGCTTTCATCATTATGTTTGTGGATCGGCGCATCGATCATGCCATGATCATCGGGCATCACACCGCGCACCACCGCCCAGTATTTCTTGTCGATTTTCTTTTCGGTAAACAGCCGCGTGATGCGTTTCGATGCCTTGGCATGACGGCACAGCATCAAACACCCGGCCGTATCGCGATCCAGCCGGTGCGCCAGAACCGGAACGGACAAAATCCCGAATGTCAGTTGCGGCAGATAGGCATCGACATGCTGATAGGTTTTCGGTCCGCCATGCGATGCCAGCCCCGGCGGCTTGTTCAACACGATGATGTTGGAATCCCGATGCAGCACCGCAGCAATCAGGTCGTCGGCAATGGGATGGTTCATATCAGATCGGTACCTGATGAAATGCAAAATGGTGCGGCAACACGCCACAGGGCGAAGCTATAACCGTCTTCGGCGACCCGGACCAGACTTTTAGGGCCATCTTTGGGGCGATTGATCCACCGCTCCGCGATTTGCGTAAGGAAATAAAGGATTTTACCATATCAGGAACTTTTCCCATGACCGTACTGCGCCTGCCGGGCTTTTGGGTCCCCGCCATTGCCGTGATTGGCGGTCTTATCCCCCCGGCCATGGCCGCAGACCGCGAAATCGCCGCCCTCACCCCCGACATCGCCCAAAAATCCTGTTCCGGCTTTGACCCGATTGCGCGTTATGGTGATCAGTTGCGATTTGAAATCCGCCGGGGCGATTTGCCGGTGGGGCAACATGTTGTCACCTTCAATCAAGGCCGGGACGGGGTACAGGTGGTCGCCGAAAGCCGGATCGATATTTCGTTTCTGGGCCTGAATGTCTATCAATTCCGTTATCGGTCCGAAAGCATCTGGCAGGGGGATGACATGGCGTCCCTTGCGGTCACGGTCGATGATGATGGCGATCAAACCAGCCTGAATGCGCGGCGCAAGGCGGGCAAGCTGATTGTTGAAAATACCGATGGAACAGAAACCCTGCCGGGCGATATTTTCCCGACCGATCACTGGCATTGCGGGGTTCTGGACAGCACGCAGGTTCTGAATACCATCACCGGTCGGGCCAATGATGTCACCATCACCCGTATCGGCACCGACCCGTTACCCACCCCGGACGGCCCCCTGTCCGCCGCCCATTATGCCTATCGCGGGCAACTGGAAACCAATGCGTGGTATGATGATGCCGGGCGCTGGGCCGGATTGCGCTTTGTGGCGCGGGACGGATCGGAAATCACCTATCGCTGCCTGACCTGCACCCCGACCAAGGATCCGCAATGACCAAACACTGGAACACCATCTGGATCATCGGCGCATCGGCCGGAATTGGCGCGGCACTGGTGCAAAAATTTGTGCGGCAAAACCCCGATGCCATCCTGATTACCTCGGCCCGCAATGCCGATGCCCTGAACGATCTTGCCGCCGAAAGCCCCAAAATCCACGCATTGCCGCTGGATGTGACCGACCAAACGGCAATTGCAACGGCGATTGCAAAAATCGAAACCGATCACGGCCTGCCCGATCTGGTTATTCTGGCCGCAGGAATTTACAGCCCGATGCCCGTGGCCGAATTTTCGGCCCAAACCATCCGCCAGCATATCGAGATCAATTATCTGGGGGTGGTCAATTGCCTAGAACCGTTGCTGGCGCGCATGCGAGAACGGGGTTCAGGGGAAATTGCCGTGGTGGCCTCGGTCGCGGGGTATCGCGGCCTGCCAAAGGCCGCCGCCTATGGCCCGACCAAGGCCGCCCTGATCAATTTATGTGAAACCCTGCATGGTGAACTGGCAGGTAGTGGTGTTTTGGTCCGCGTGATCAATCCGGGATTTGTCAAAACCCGCCTGACCGCCAAAAATGATTTTGACATGCCGCATCTGCAAACCCCGCAACAGGCGGCGGATGATATCCACGCTGGCCTTATGCGCGATGACCGGTTTGAAATCGCCTTTCCCCCGCCCTTTGTCCGGCAGCTTAAATTCGCGCGGATATTGCCCTATAAATGGTATTTCAAACTGATGCGCAAGGTAATGGGCGAATGACGACAAATCCCGAAACACACCGGCAGACCGCCGAAAAATACGCCGCCTGCTTCACCCATTTGCGCCCGGAAACGGTGGCGAATTTGCGCGATGTGACAACATCGGATATCCGTTTTGCCGATCCTTTCACCCAAATCACCGGGCAGGATGATCTTTGCGCCTATCTGGGAAAAATGTTTGTCGAGGCGGAAAATCCCCGGTTTATCGTCACCCATATTGCCCTTGACCGGGAACTGGCCTTTTTGCGCTGGCAATTTTCGGCCCGCATCCCGGTTCTGGGCGACTGGCAGTTTACCGGCATGTCGGAAATCGGTTTCAATGAAGATGGCAGCAAGGTCGCCTCCCATACCGATCACTGGGATGCGTCACAGGTTTTTTATGCCAGAATACCTGTTCTGGGCTGGTTCATTCGGCGGCTTGCGCGACGGTTGGGGTCTTTGCAAAAAACAGCGTGACCTCGCCAATTTCGACCCCCCATTTGCGCACCCGGGCGCGGTTGACCATTACCCCGTCGGCCTGCAAAAACATCCAGTCATCAAACGACACCCGCCAGGTGCCATCGCCCACCTTCAAATCCATGTCATAGGTCCAGTTCAGGGCATTGCCATATTGCTCGCCGCGGGCAATGCCCACCACATCCCCGGCCTCGCCTTCGTACCAGTGATCACCGGTTTTGCGAATTTTCCAGACCCGGCGCTCTTCCTCGCCATCGTCATAGACAAAATCCTCTTCCAGCGTCAAAACCCCGTCCTCGATCGTTCCGGTAATATCGACGGTGAATTGCCGCCGCAATGTGCCAAAACGATCCTCGAAAATCCCCCATGCGCGGGTTTCCCCGGCGAAATAGTCAAAAACATCCAGTTTCGGATGTTTTTGGGCAAAGTCCTGCGGTTTCATTGACCCACATCCGGCGACAAAGAAGATTAAAAAAAAGGCCAGTCCATGCCGCAGCATCAGCTTGCTCCCTGTAAGGTGACTGTGCGGCGCGACAGACGCCGACGGATCGCATTCTGATGACTGGCGTCAATCGGAAACCGCCACATCATCACAATCACCATTGTCTTCAGTACGACGGGAATCACCGCATAGATCAAAATCAGTACAATCAGGGCGGTCGATGTCGGGGTGATATCCGTGGTCAGGCCCAATGCCCCCAAAACCGGAAAGGCAATACCCACCGCAAGCCCCATCGCCAGCTTGTTCGCCATGTTCCACAATGCAAATAAAAGGGCGGTGCGATCCCCGCCAAACCGATACCGGTCCCAGTCATCGACATCGGCCTGAATGGCCGGTGGCAGGGCCAGATCAGCGCCAAGCGCTGCACCGGTCACAACACAAATCACCGCAAAGGCCGCCATATCGCCCGGCCCCAACAACGGCACAAAGACAAAGGCCGCAATCGCCATGATCATCGCCCCACACCAGACCCGGTGTTTGCCAAACCGGCCCGCCATCACCACCCAGACCGGAATCGCCAGAATGGCAACCGCGAAATACAGCAGGATCAGAATGTTTTCAGCCGCAGAATCAAGTTGCAGGTAATACCGCACAAACAGCGGAAAACACACCGCAGGCAACCCGTTGGCAAGCCCATTGACCCACCACGCCGATAACAGGCGCACAAACAGACGGTTGCGCATCAGACTGCGAAAATCGGGCAACCGGGCGGGGGATATCCCCGACAAATGCTTTAAATGATGCGGATCGGGCACCTTCCACGCCAAAAGACCAATGGTGATCGCCCCGGCAATCACGGTCACCAGTCCGATCATGCGGATTTCAGCACCGCGATCATCGATCATCATCATCACCGGAATGGCCCCGGCCATCAAAATGCCGATCAGGCCGCATCCTTCGCGCCAGGCGGTAATGGCGGATCGTTGCCGGTAATCCCCGGATAATTCCGCCCCCCATGCCAGATAGGGAATTTGAAACAGGGTCCAACCCAAAAACAAAACACTGGCCCAGACAAACAGATAAAGCCCGTCCGGATCATCGGGCGGGGAAAACAAATGCCAAAGCCCGACCCCGGCGATAATCGCCCCCAAAACCACCCAGATCTTGCGCCGCCCGGACCGGTCCGATATCCAGCCAATCAGGGGATCGGTCACCACATCAATCAGACGTACGGCCAGCAACACCGCCCCGGTCACCGCCAAACCAACACCCAGCGTATCGCCATAAAAACCGGGCAACAAAACATAGGCCGGAATGGTCGGAATGGCCGCCGCCACCGCAGGCAGGGCATAAAACAATACAGAAAGGGAGTCAGGCCGCATGGGTCCGCGCCCTAACTGTTTTCGGGATGTTCGATCACAAAAAATCCGACATTGATCGATCCTTCGATAAAGCCGGTTTCGCAATAGGACAGATAATATTCCCACATCCGTTTGAAACGCAGGTCAAACCCCTGCCGGGCGATATCATCCCAGCCATGCTGAAACCGGCGCTGCCATTCTTGCAGGGTGGTGGCATAGGACGGACCGAAATATTCGCTGTGGGTCAGTTCCAGCCCGGCCTTGGCAATGGCCCGCGCCAAGGCATCAGGCGACGGCAACATACCGCCCGGAAAGATATAACGCTGAATAAAATCGGCCCCGCTACGATAACTTTCAAACCGGTCATTATCGATGGTGATAATCTGCAACACCGCCTTGCCACCGGGTTTCAGGCGATCCCGGATCATGGCGAAATAGGTCGGCCAGTGTTCCTCGCCGACCGCCTCGAACATTTCAATCGAAACCAGCTTGTCAAACTGGCCATCCTGTTCGCGGTAATCGCGCAGTGCAATATGGGTGCGATCAGCCAGACCTTTGGTCAGCATCCTGTTTTGCGCATAGGCATGCTGTTCACGCGACAGGGTCAGGCATTCCACAATGCCGCCATATTGTCCGGCGGCCCGTTCGGCAAAGCCACCCCAGCCACAACCGACTTCCAGAATTCGGTCGCCCGGTCTTAAATCCGCCAATTCGCAAATCCGGCTGTATTTGGTGTCCTGCGCAGCCTCAAGACTTTGCCCGGCACCCGAATACAGGGCCGATGAATAGGTCATGCCGGGGTCCAGCCATTTGTCGTAAAAGCTGTTTCCAAGGTCATAATGATAGGCAATATTGCGTTTGGAACCGTCCAGAGAATTGGCATTGCGCAGATGTTTGATCCGCCCGATCAGGCGCGATAACACCCCCCCGGCAAATCGCGCCCGCACAATCGCCTCGTTCAATGCCGCCACCCGCATCAAGGCGGTCAGATCGGGGCTTTTCCATTCGCCGTCAATATAGGATTCGGCAAAACCGACATCGCCGCCGGTGATCATTTTGCGGATTGCCCGCCAGTCGCGCACATGCAAAACCGCATGCAGATCCAGATGATCGACACCATCAAAATTCAAACTGCGCCCGTCGGGCAGAACCAGCGTCAAACGGCCATGTTTCAAATGCGACAACACCCCGGTCAACATCCGTTCCAGCATCGAAGGATGGCGTATCACGCCGCCCAGAACCGGGGCGAAAACAGGGGCCAGCCGCGCCAGCCATTGACGCGAAGCAGAAGGGGTTCGGTTTTGATCGGGCATTGTCTTTACCTCTTTGGCGTTTCGGTCGCAGTCCGGACAAATGTCACCGGATGGCGGGGCGGTTCCGGGCGTTTGTGAAACGCAAAACCCTTGCGCCACAGTTTCAGGGCTTCCCAGTGAATGCCCGCAATCACCTTAAGCGTCATCAACGGATAGCGGACAAACGCCCCGAACAAGGTACGGTCATTTAACGCCACACGATCACCGACAAAGGCCGCATTGAAAAATGCACCCTCACCATCGGTTTCGCGGATTGCCACCGCAACATTTTTGCCCGGCGGAGAAATGCGAAAATGATAATCGGCCGTCATGCCGATAAAGGGCGAGACATAAAGCCCCTTGGCACAATGTTGGTGCACAACGCCATTGCGCCCGGTGGTCTCTGCTGTCACCGGGATCAGGTAACTGTGCCGGTCGCCAAAGGTGTTGGACACCTCATGCAGAATCGCACCCAGACGGCCATCCCCCTGATAACAGAAATAAACACTCAGCGGATTGAAGACAAAACCCAGAATGCGCGGATAACACAACAATTCGATCCGTGCGGCACAGTCACCCAGACCATGTTGCTGCAAAATCCGGGCAATGCGGGTGCGGATATTTTCACCATCCCCATCGGCATGGTCACGATCATAAAAGGAAAACAGGTTAAACCCGTTGCGGCTGAACAGTTTCAAACGTGCGGCCAGCCCGTCGATCTCGTCCAGATCGAACAGAAACGATACCACCTTATAGCGCATCTTGTGATCGCGCGGACGCAGGCGGTGATGCATCACCGTCCCTTCAAACAAAGACGATGCGGTTTGCGCCTTCATGCGGCTTTTTCCTTGCGGGGCAGGGCCAAAATCGGCGCAACATGGATGCGGCCACTTTCATTTTCCACCTGCCACGGGCGGCGTACCCCGCCCAAGGCCTCAGCAACAGCAAGGCCAGACTGAATACCGTCTTCGTGAAAGCCATAGCCAAAATAACTGCCGCAATACCAGATATTGTCCTTGCCCTGAATGTTCCACAACAGGCGCTGCGCACACATCGCCGCGCTGTCAAACAACGGATGGTCATATAAAAACGACCGGATCACCGTGCCGTCACGCGGCGGGCGCGGCGGATTCAGGGTGACAAACAGGGGTGACTTCGGGTCAAGATGCTGCAACCGGTTCATCCAGTATGTCACACAGACTTTCTGATCCTCGCCCATTCCCTCGGCCAGATAGTTCCAGCTTGACCAAACCTTGCGGTTTTTCGGCATCAAGGTTTCATCGTGATGCAGGATCGCCAGATTGCGTTCATATTTAAACGCGCCCAATAACCGCGCTACTGCCGGATCGGGATTCTGTTGCAGGGCCAATGCCTGATCGGCATGGCAGGCCAGAACCACATGGTCGAACAGATGGCGTTTGCCATAACGGTCTTCGATAAAGGCCCCGCCATCGCAGCGCCCGACATGGGAAATGGCACAATCAAGAACCATCCCGCCACTGATGCAATCCACCATGCGGCTGACATATTCACGCGACCCGCCCAAAACCGTGCGCCATTGCGGTCGGTCAGACAATTGCAGCAAACCATGATTTTCACAAAACCGCACAAAGGCAGCAATCGGGTAATCCAGCATGGTCTCAACCGGGGTGGACCAGATCGCCGCCCCCATCGGCAACAAATGATCGCGCTGAAACGCCATGCTGTAACGGTGTTCGGCCAGATAATCGCCAAGGCTTTGCTGCCCGGCGCCTTCATCTTTCAAAACCAGCGGGGCTTCTTTATAGAACCGCAAAATATCGCGCACCATGCGCCAGAAATCAGGCCGCATCAAATTGCGCTTCTGGGCAATCAGGCTGGCAAGATTGCTGCCGCCATATTCGACCCGTCCTTTATCCAGCGACGCCGCAAACGACATTTCGGTGGCCGCCGTCGGCACGCCCAGATGATCAAACAGCGCACATAAATTGGGATAACTTGCGACATTATAAACAATAAACCCGGTATCGACCGGCGTTGTGCCGGCATCTACCGTGTTGGAATGACCGCCAGGCCTGTCGTCTTTTTCATACAGGGTGACATCATGTTTCTGGCTTAACAGCCACGCCGCCGACAGCCCGGAAATACCGGACCCGACAACCGCAATTTTAAGTTTCTGCCCGACAGAAGATGTCATTTAAGGTGCGCCTGCTTGCATGAACACTGGATCGAATACATATGTTACGCAGGGTGCCATGATGTAGATCACTTACAGCGGCATCCCATAAAAGATAGGAATGATCTGGAAACAAACGGAATATTTACAACATCCGGATTGATCCAATCTCATCGGCCCGCCGTAACAATTGCATGATGCAAAATGTAATGGTTCGGCCCCACAGGGGATCCATAAACACGATGACCGGTATGGCGACAAACCGGCGCAAACCCGTTAATGCGGACGATGCGCGTCAATATGCCGACTGGATCGTTGCCGTCGCGGCCACCCGCGACCGCGAAGCCTTTTCACGGCTTTTTGCCCATTTCGGCCCCCGGGTGAAAGCCTATATGTTCCGGTTTGGCGGTACGGCTGAAAATGCCGAGGAACTGGCGCAAGAAGCCATGATGCAGGTGTGGCGCAAGGCACATTTGTTTGATCCGCAAAAGGCCGCAGCCAGTACATGGATATTTACCATCGCCCGGAATCTGCGCATCGACCGGTTCCGGCAACGCAAACATATCGAGGTAGATGACGCCGATCCGACGCTGATTGTCGATGAAAGCCCGCTTGCCGACGACATTGTGAATCGCGATGAACATGCGGTTTTGATCCATGCAGCGTTGCAAGACCTTCCCCCCGATCAAAAACTGGTCGTTGAATTGTCTTTCTTTGAAGAATGTTCGCACAGTGAAATTGCCGAAAGGCTTGATATCCCACTGGGCACGGTCAAGTCGCGATTGCGGCTGGCCCTGACGAAACTGCGTGGCGGACTGGAAGCTGTGCTATGAATATCAAACATCATCCCACCGATCAGACCCTGATGGCCTATGCCAGCGGCACCCTGTCGCAAGCCATGGAACTGATTGTTGCAACCCATATGACCCTTTGCCCGCATTGCCGTGAAAAGGCCGCGTCGTTCGAGGCCTGCGGCGGTGCCATTCTTGAATCAGTCGATCATATGGCGATGAATGACCATTCGCTTGATCACGTCATGGCGATGATCGAACGTGAAAGTGCCAATGAAAACGCCCGGTTTGAAGAACTGACCCCGATGCGCCGTGTCGCTGTCGGCCCCAGCATCACCGGTGATGCCATCCCGTCAATTCCGCGCCCGCTGGCCAATATGTTGCCCGACAATATCCTGTCGCTGGAAGATATTCCGTGGCGGATTCTGGCACCGGGCGTCAAACAATTCCCGCTGAAAAATGTGCAAAGCAAGGGCAGTATCAGCCTGCTCAAAATCGCACCGGGTGTCAGCATTCCCGATCACGGGCATGGCGGTCATGAAATGACCCTGTTGCTCAAGGGGTCCTATATCGACGATATCGGGCGGTTCCGCGCCGGGGATGTTGCCGATCTGGATGACCATAACGATCATCAGCCGATTGCCGATACCGCCGAGGATTGCATCTGCCTGATTGCCACCGACGCGCCACTTAAATTCAGCGGTATTCTGCCAAAACTGCTGCAACCTTTTATCCGGATGTAGCCCCGAAACTGTCTCTGCCTCTCCCTGAAGCGTCTTCCAACGGTCCTTGTGGACGCACCTTAACGCCGGTCTTGTCCCAAAGACCGGCGTTTTTTTGTCATGCAGATGGCACAAGCCAATCCACCCGGTGCCGTCCCGGTGCGGGTAGTTTGACCACCCCTGCCAACCAGTCGCCAATCTGCGCCAATTGTGTATCCAGTTGATAAGGCGGATTGATAATCAAAAGCCCGGTGCCACGCATCCGGCCCTTTGCCCCTCCCTGATCGGTCGATAATTCGGCGCACAAAACCCCGCCCGCCGCCGGGATTTGGGCGAAATGGCTGCGCAATTCCACATCAAACCCGGATTCCAGCACCGGATACCACAACATGAAAATCCCGGTTGGCCATTTTTCCCAGGCCCGCCGGATCGAATGCGCGGCGGTTTTGTAATCCTGTTTGACGTCATAACTGGGGTCCATCAACACCAGCCCGCGCCGGATTGCGGGTGGCATCAGGGCCACCAACCCTTCATACCCATCGCGTTTATGCAGATGAATCCGGCCATCGCGGCGCACCCGATGCGCCAGCAGATCATATTCCCGCGGATGCAATTCCATCAGGGTCAGTTGATCATCAGCGCGCAGCATTTCCCGAATCAAAAAAGGCGATCCCGGATAAAACAGGCTGTCAGATTTACCATCGCACATATCCGGGCAACGCCGTTCCGGCTCGAACCCGGCGACAATATCCAGATAATGCTGCACCATTTCCGGCGCAGCATTATTATTCTGAACCGCCGCAATTCCGCCTTGCCATTCGCCGGTTTTGCGCGCCTGATCGCCATGTAAATCATACCACCCCGATCCGGCATGGGTATCGATCACGCAAAAGGGTTTGTCCTTGCGCCGCAAATGTTCCAGCACCAGTGTCAGGGTGATGTGTTTATGGACATCGGCAAAATTCCCGGCATGAAATCCGTGCAGATAACTTAACATTCCCCGATATTCCCCCTTGTCCTCATCGCCGCCTGCCTGTTTTTGCCGGGCGCACAAATGTCGGAGCTTTTGCTGCGGCAGGCGGGGCATCGACCATAATTTCGCGCCACTGACCGGGGGCCAACCCGTCCAGCGTCCAGTCGCCAATCGCATGGCGGATCAGGCGCAAGGTTGGAAATCCAACCGCCGCCGTCATGCGTCGCACCTGCCGGTTGCGGCCCTCGGTAATGGCAAGTTCGATCCAGCTTGTCGGCACCGATTTGCGAAACCGCACCGGCGGGTCGCGTTCCCACAAATTTTCGGGCTCATCAATACGCCGCACCCGCGCCGGGCGGGTCATGCCGTCTTTCAGTTCCACCCCGTTCCGCAAGGCCTGCAAGGCGGCTTCATCCGGCTCGCCTTCGACCTGCACCCAATAGGTTTTCGGTTTTTTGTATTTGGGATGGGCGATTTGCGCGTTCAGCGGCCCATGATCGGTCAGCAACAGCAACCCTTCACTGTCGCGGTCCAGTCGCCCGGCGGCATAGACACCGGGCAAATCGACATAGTCGGCCAAGGTCGCCCGACCGTTTTCACGGTCGGTAAACTGGGTCAGCACCCCAAAGGGTTTATTGAATAAAATCAAACGCGCCATCATCGGCGCATAAAACCAGCTTTGCCCGCCAAGTCAATTGTTCTGCTAACCGTTCAGTCCACCAGCAGATATTCCAGCGTGGAGACAACCCGCACGGTTTTGTCGATCTGACTGGATTCGCTCATATTTTGTGCGCCATCGCCGGGCATGATTTGAAACAGTCCCTGATTGGCACGACGGATACCGCCAATCGTGCCTCCCGAATCCTTGGCAAATTGCGCCGCACTTTCGCGGGCATTGGCGGTGGCCGCCGCAATCATATCCGGCTTGATGTCGTTCAATTTGGTAAACAGATAACTGGGGCCGGGATTATATCCCTGCCCGCCCAGCACAACATCCTGCTGCAACAACTGGCCAATATCCTGCGATGCCGCCACCACCGCCCCGATATTGTCGGTACGGACCAAAAGGGTCTGGCTGATGATATAACGGCTTTCAACCGGGCCGGACCGATAAGCCTGTGCCAATTGATCCATCACCTGAATATCCTGCAAGGCGGTCATATCTGCCGTGATGCCATGCCCTTCCAGAAAGGCGCGCAGCTTTTCCGTATCGCCATTGATCTTGGCCTGCGCTGTTTGCAACACATCATCCGTGGCAACATAGGTGATCGGCCAGACGGCGCGATCCGCCTGCACATTCTGTTCGGCCAACCCCTTGACGGTCACAAACCGGTCCAGCGACCGCATATCGGTAATACCCTTGCCGATCAGCCAACCTGATCCGGCCAACCCGATGGCAACAACGACGGCGGCAGCAAAACTGATTTTGGTACTCATAACTGTTTCCTGATCAAGGGAATGACGGTTTGCGATGATAGCATCGAACATCCCTTAACTGACCCTGAAAAATGGTGAAATTGCGATGACATCAAAATCACGATTGAATGCATTCAATTTTGATCGCAAACATCCCCACACCATGGTAAAAGCGCCGCAAGATGTTCAAGCGCGTCATCCTCTAAACCATCCAAGTCCGGAGTTCGTCCATGCGCCGTTCCGAAATCAATGCCTGCATTACCCAGGCCAAGGAACTTTTCAATTCGATCTCGTTCCGTCTGCCCGACTGGGGTCATTTTTCCCCTGCCGACTGGGAAGCCAACCCCGATCTGGCGAAATGGTGCCGCAGCCACCAGATGGGCTGGGACGTGACCGATTATGGCGAGGGTGATTTTGCGCGCCGGGGCCTGATCCTGTTTTGCCTGCGCAATGGCATTTTGCGTCAGCCGGGCGAAGTCCCCTATGCCGAAAAAATCATGATTGTCGGCGAGGATCAGGAATGCCCGCTGCATTATCACAAGGTCAAAATGGAAGACATCATTGTACGCGGCGGCGGCAATCTGGTGATCGAACTTTACAACCTTGCCGCCGATGGCAGCCTTGACACCAAAACCGATGTCCATGTCCGCACCGATGGCAAGCTCAATATCCTGCCTGCCGGGGGCAAGGTCGTGTTGCAACCGGGGCAAAGTGTCACCCTGCCACGGACCCTTGTGCATCGTTTTTATGGCGAAACCGGCAAGGGCCCGGTGATTGTCGGCGAAGTCTCGCAGGTCAATGACGATCTGGCAGACAATTTCTTTTTTGATTGCGACGCCCGTTTTTCCAAAATCGAAGAAGACGCAACGCCGATTCATCCGCTGTGGAATGAACTGGCGGCGTAAAGTCTGGACCTCAGACCTGACGTTCAAAATATTGCTGGCCGACATGTCCTGACCACGGATCGTCGGCCAGTTGCTTTTTCAGGACAAAACCGGATTTTTCATATAAGGCACGCGCCGCATCCAGCCCGGCAAAGGTTGTCAGATAACAGCGACGATATTTTCGATCGTCCAGAAACATGACCGCTTTTTGCATCAGGATGGTGCCAAGTCCCTGTCCGCGCATCGCATCGGCCACAATAAACCAGCGCAATCTTGCCCCTTCATCTCCGGCCTGTACCCCGTCAACCGTAATCGACCCAACGGCGGTTCCGGATCGGTCCGTCGCCATGACAAACAAATCCCGCCCGGCATCATACCGCTCCATAAAGGCCCCCATCCCACTGGCCAGACCCGTTTCAAATGCCACACCCAATCCCCATTTCGGGGCGTAATAATCCATATGCAGGGTAATGACACCGGCAAGGGCGCCGGGATAATAACCGCCCAGAATGATATCGGTGTTCACAACACACCCTCCCGTCTTGCAGCGGCAAGCGCAATCCCCGCGATTTCTGCGGCGGCTTCATCATCCAGACGATCCGGCGCAATCGCCAGACGCTTCCAGACCAGCGCAACCAGAACTTCATTGACGATTTCAGGATCAATGCCTGGCAATTCTCCCACAATCGGCGGGGCATGTTTCCGAACCAGATCGGTGACAATTTCCGCCCGCCCGGCGACGATCCCCGCGCTCAGGACATTGCGGATATCGGCATTTGCACTTGCCTCGGCCACCAGCCCGACAAGAACCCGTCCAGCCGGTGTCTGCCGGTAGATCCGAAACAGGTTTTGCAACAATTCTGTCAGTTCAGATGACAGATTCCCCGTCCTCGCCGTCAGAAGGCGCCGATCCACCAGATCTTCATAAACCTCGATAAACAGCGCTGATTTTGACGGCCACCAGCGATAAATCGTTTGTTTGCCAACCCCGGCAACGGCGGCAATCGCCTCGATCGTCGTACTGGCATAACCATCCCGATCCGCAACCTCGATAGCCGCATCCAAAATTGCGCGATGTTTGATCGAAGAACGTTTCATGGCTTTTCCCGCTGCTCTCACTGCCGCAAACCATAAACGAGACGATACGTATCGTCAATAATTAACATCACGCCCGCCCCGCCAATGCATATCAACCGGCAATTCCGGGGCCGGAAATATCGCGCCACAGGGGTGATCCATATCAAGGAACCGGCCACCAAACCGGCGATATAACATTCGGACCTTAATACGTGTGGCGACAACCGACATGCCCCGGGACACACTTCATTATTCTTTTCAACCCGCCCGTCGCAAAGGCAGGAAACCGGCATTCATGACGGAATATGGCGAAACAGTTCGGCAGGCCGATGCGCTGGCGCATAATACGCTGGCGCTGATGGCGGAGCTTGGCGTGATCGCGCATCCCGAAAATTACACCATTTTCTATCATTACCTGTCGGGCAAAAACCCGGATTTAAGCCAGACTGTTGATATCCTGCGCAGCAATCATCAGGAATTTGGCGAACTGCAATGTCAGCGCCTGCATGAACGGTTTTTTGGCCATGCCCGCGAAACGCAGACCATTAACACCATTTCCGAAAACCTGCGCCGCCAATTGACGGTTCTGCTGGGGCATATCCAGAAGGCCGGGGACGATACCCGCGCCTATGGATCGATGCTGGGTGATTTTTCCAGCGGGCTGAGCAATGACGATCTGGCAAGCATGCGTACCGCACTGGAAACCGTGTTGAACGCCACCCATGAAATGGAAAATCACAACAAGGTTCTGGAAAACCGCCTTGATACATCATCCAGCGAAATTTCGCGTCTGCGCGAAGATCTGGAAGCGATGCGGCGCGAGGCAATGACCGATGCCCTGACCGGCATAGCCAATCGCAAAATGTTTGATCAGAAATTGCGCGCCTGCGCGATGGAGGCGATGGAAACCGGCAGCCCGATGTCGTTATTGCTGATTGATATCGACGATTTCAAAAAGTTCAACGATGCCCACGGCCATCAGACCGGCGATCAGGTGATTCGTCTTCTGGCGCAAACCCTGAAACAAAGCGTCAAGGGCCGCGATACTGCCGCCCGTTATGGTGGCGAGGAATTCGCCGTCATCCTGCCGCAAACCGGCATTGGTTGCGCCCGGCAACTGGCCGAACAAATCCGCCATGCCATCAGTTCCAAGAAAATCGTCAGTAAAATCAGCCATCAGGATCTGGGCCAGATCACCGTATCCATCGGGGTCGGCAATTTCAAATATGGCGAACCGCTGGGCCGTCTGATTGCTCGCACCGATCAGGCGCTGTATCACGCCAAGGCCACCGGGCGAAACCGCGTGGTCTCGCAAAATGACATTGATGACCCGGCAAATGGCTGGATGCGCATTTCCTGCCACTGACCGGCACAGTCTATACTTTGCATGACAGGGGCTGACACCACGCCGGATTAATCCTATAAGCGCGGCATCTTTTGGCAGTGAAAACAGGGTCGGGCCCGCGTGAAACATTTTGACGTTATCATCATCGGGGCCGGTGCCGCCGGTTTGATGTGCGCCATTGAGGCGGGCAAACGGGGCCGTTCGGTCATCGTGATTGATCATGCCGAAAAACCGGCCGAAAAAATCCGCATTTCCGGCGGCGGGCGGTGCAATTTCACCAATCTGCATGCCAGCCCGGAAAATTTCCTGTCGGAAAACCGCCGGTTTTGTGTATCCGCCCTGAAACGCTATACGCAGTATGACTTTCTCGACATGGTCAATCGCCACAATATCGGCTGGCACGAAAAGACGTTGGGTCAGTTGTTCTGCGATGAATCCTCATTTCAGATCATTGATATGCTGCTGGATGAATGTCAGGCCGCCAATGTGCAAATCCGCCTGGGCACCAGCATCACCGATATCACCGCCCTTGATACCGGCGGCTTTCAAATTGCCGCGCGCAATGGCGGACAAATGGCGTGCCAGTCGCTGGTCGTGGCCTGTGGCGGGTTGTCGATCCCCAAAATCGGTGCCACCGGATTTGGCTATCAAATCGCCCGGCAGTTCGCCCTTGATATCGTGCCGACCCGTGCGGCTTTGGTCCCGCTGACATTCGATCCGGCCACGCGGGAGGATCTGGGCCAGCTTTCCGGCATCTCGGTCGATGCGATTGTGCAATGCAACAAGAAACAGTTTCGCGAAGGCCTGCTGTTTACCCACCGTGGCCTGAGCGGCCCGTCGATCCTGCAAATTTCATCCTATTGGCGCGAAGGCGATGCCATCACGGTCAATCTCAATCCTGAACAGGATGCGTTTGATCTGTTGAAATCCGCCAAAACCGAAACCCCCAAACAGGCGGTGCATACGGTCCTGTCACGCATTCTGCCCAACCGGCTGGCCGTACAAATCACCACAGGGCATGGTCTGGACCGCCCGGTTGGCGATACCGCCGACAAGGCCCTGCGCCTTCTGGCACAAGACGTCAATCAATGGCAGGTCACCCCGCAAGGGTCTGAAGGATACCGCACCGCCGAGGTTACACTGGGCGGGGTGGATACGCGGGAGCTGTCATCGCAAACCATGGAAAGCCGAAAGGTGCCCGGCCTGTATTTCATTGGCGAGGTCGTGGATGTCACCGGCCATCTGGGTGGGTTCAATTTTCAATGGGCGTGGTCATCGGGCTGGTGTGCCGGGCAGGTCGCCTGATCGGCCCATCGTATCCCGGCGGGAACTTATCCCTGTTTTCAACGTTGTGCATTCAGGCGCCGCAATTCCTGCTACTATCGCGCGTCACAACAACATAAACATAAAACAGAGGTTGGGTTATGCTTGAATATGGTGGAATTATTGGCCTGCTGATCCTGATCGCCGATATCTGGGCCATCGTCAATGTAATGGGCAGCGGTGCCAGCACCGGGTCAAAGGTTATCTGGACAGTCCTGATTCTGGTTCTGCCGGTGGTCGGTCTGATCATCTGGTTCTTTGCCGGACCGCGTAGCGGACGGGCCTAAACAACCCTTCTGCAAAACCGGACTGCCGTATATCGGGACTGCCGCGCCGACAGGTGCGACAGTCCCTGTGGATGCCCTGAATCGTTGACAGCACGGGCTGCGCACCGCAGGGTAGATACCTGGTTGATTTCACAGACCCGTTTCAAGTCCAGAGGTTGTTTATGCCGCGCTCGCCAGTCGCAATTCTGATTGCGCTTTCGGCAACATTGTTTGCTACCTTCACGCTGAATTCAGGGGCGTCCCTGCAATCTTCCCTGCTGGCATTGCGCGCTTCTGCCGAAGACTTTGCCCCGTTCCATACCGGGCTGATCATGGCCTCCTATTATATCGGGTTTATTGGCGGTATTGTCTGGGGCGGTAATCTGGTCAACCGGGTTGGCCATATTCGCACCTTTGCTGCCTTGGCCTCTATCGGATCGGCGATTTCCCTGCTGCATGCTGTTTTTATCGATCCCCTGACATGGGCCATTTTCCGCGCCTTCACCGGGCTTTGCCTGTCAGGGCTTTATCTGGTGGTCGAAAGCTGGCTGAACGAACAGGTCGATAACAATTCACGCGGCGGCATGATGGCGGTCTATATGACGGCGTCTCTCGGCGGCCTTGCCATCGGGCAATTATTGCTCAATCTGTCGCCGGTCACCGGGTTTGAACTGTTTACCCTTGCATCCGTCCTGCTGTCGCTGTCGCTGGTGCCCATCGCGCTCAGCCGTCAGCCGCCTCCTGCTGCGGTCAAGACGGTACGCATGAAATTCCGGCGTCTTTATAAAATTTCACCGCTGGGCTTTGTTGGCGCTGTTTGCAGCGGCATTCTGACCGGCTCGGTCTATGCGCTGGGGCCGGTTTTTGCCGCCATGCTGGATTTGCCAACCGCCGATATCGCAACATTCATGTTTTTCATTATTTTCGGCGGCATGTTGTGCCAGTGGCCGATTGGCCGCCTGTCCGACAGGGTACCCCGGCAATATGTGATGATTGCCGTTCTGGGTGGGCTTGCCGTAACCTGCCTGATCCCGATGGTGATGCCACAGATCGTGCATGACAATGTGATCGCCTGGGGCGCTTTGGTCGGCATTTTTGTGATGCCGGTCTATGCCCTGTCGGTCGCCTATGTGAATGATTATCTGTCTGCCGAGGATTTCGTCCCCGCCAGTGCCGCCCTGTTGATTGTCTATGGGGCCGGTGCGGCGGTGGGGCCGGTTGTCGGTTCGCTGGCACTGGGTCATTTTGGCGCATGGGGTCTGCCGGGCATGTTTGCGATTGTCGCCCTTGCCACCGGGACTTTCGCCATGTATCGCGCCGGTTTTGGCCGTCGCATCAGCATCGAGGAACAGGGACAATTTGTTGCCGTGCCGCGCACAACGCCGATGGCCTATGAAATGGCCCCGACCACGGATGCGCCCAATGATGGGACGCCGACACCGCCCGATGACAGTGCCCCGTCACCACCACCGCCAACCCAAAATCCCGGCGGTACAGCCAACGCCGCCTGATCGTGCCTGCGTCGTCTTCATCGCCCGGCTTTCCACTATGCGGAAAACATCCCGCGTTTGTGAAAGGCATGGTGGACCATTGCCCCGGCAACCCCATATGCTGTGGGCCACGCATAATGGCGTTTGTACATTTGCATCCGCCAACCCTGATGACCACCGAGAGGAAACATGACCCAACGTATCAGCAAAGGCGGCCTCAAGATCGCAACCATTCTGCACGATCTGGTGGTCCGGGACATTCTGCCCGGCACCGGGATTGATGCCGATGATTTCTGGTCATCGTTTGAGAAACTCGTCACTGAACTGGGCCCGCGCAACCGCGCCCTTCTGGCGAAACGCGACGAATTGCAGGCCCAAATTGACGCATGGCATCTAGCACGCAAGGATCAGGCCCGCGATCCGGCCGCCTATAAGGAATTCCTGACCGAAATCGGGTATTTGCTGCCGGAAGGCGAGGATTTCTATATCGCCACCACCAATGTTGACCCGGAAATCGCCCGTGTTGCCGGACCGCAGCTTGTCGTGCCGGTGATGAATGCGCGTTATGCGCTCAATGCCGCCAATGCCCGTTGGGGCAGTCTGTATGACGCGCTTTATGGCACCGATGTTATCGGCGAAGAAGACCGTCTGGAAAAAGGCGGGGCCTTTAATCCGAAACGCGGGGCGGCGGTTGTTGCCTATGCTGCGGATTTTCTCGATCAGGCCGCCCCGCTTGCCAATGGTTTGCATGCCGATGTTGCGCGGTACGAAGTCCGCGATAACGGGGCGGGCTGGTGGATGCTCAATGCCACCCTTCAGGACGGCACCGAAACCGCATTGGCACATCCGTCGCAATTTATCGGTTTTAATGAAACCGGCGATGAACTGGCGGCAATTTTGCTACGCAATCATGGGCTTCATCTGGAAATCAAAATCGACCGCAGCCACCCGATTGGCAAATATCATGCCGCCGGTGTCTGTGACGTCATTATGGAATCGGCCCTGACCACCATCCAGGATTGTGAGGATTCGGTTGCCGCCGTCGATGCCGAAGACAAGGTGGCGGTGTATCGCAACTGGCTGGGCCTGATGAAGGGGACACTGGAAGAACAACTGGAAAAAGGTGGCAAGACCATCACCCGTCGTCTGAATGACGACCGCACCTACAAGGGCTATGACGGGCAGGAAGTCACCCTGCCGGGCCGCAGCCTGATGTTGGTGCGCAATGTCGGCCATCTGATGACCACCGATGCCATCCTTGATGCCAATGGCGATGAAGTGCCCGAAGGTTTTCTCGATGCGATGATGACCAGCCTGATCGCCAAACATGATCTGGATGGCAACAGCCGGGTATCCAATTCCCGCAGCGGCAGCGTCTATATCGTCAAACCCAAGATGCACGGCCCCGAAGAAGTCGCCCTGACCAATGATCTGTTTGGCTTTGTCGAACAGGCGATCAACCTTCCGGCCAACACGCTCAAGGTTGGCATCATGGACGAGGAACGCCGCACCACGATCAATCTAAAGGAATGTATCCGTGCGGCACAGGACCGGGTTGTCTTCATCAATACCGGCTTTCTGGACCGGACCGGCGATGAAATTCATACCAGCATGGAAGCCGGTCCGATGGTCCGCAAGGACGCGATGAAGGACCAATACTGGATCGCCGCCTATGAAAACTGGAATGTCGATGTCGGTCTTGAATGCGGCATGAAAGGCCTTGCCCAGATCGGCAAGGGCATGTGGGCCAAGCCGGACCGCATGGCCGAGATGATGACCGCGAAAATCGGCCATCCCAAGGCCGGGGCCAATTGCGCCTGGGTGCCATCCCCCACCGCCGCCACCCTGCATGCCATGCATTACCACATGATCGATGTCCGCGCTGTTCAGGATGAAGTCGGCAAACGCGAACGCGCCAGCCTGGATGACATTCTGTCAATCCCGCGTCTGGGCACCCAGAAACCGATGCCCAGCGAAATCCAGCAGGAACTTGATAACAACGCCCAGGGTATTTTGGGTTATGTCGTACGCTGGATCGATCAGGGGGTGGGATGTTCCAAGGTGCCCGACATCAACAATGTCGGCCTGATGGAAGACCGCGCCACCTTGCGGATTTCCAGCCAGCACATCGCCAACTGGCTGCATCATGGCCTGTGCGACGAGGCACAGGTGATGGAAACCCTCAAACGGATGGCCGCCATCGTCGATGGTCAAAATGCCGGGGACCCGTCCTATCGCAATATGGCCCCGAATTTTGAAGGCAGCATCGCCTTTCAGGCCGCCTGCGATCTGGTCTTTATGGGCCGGGCACAGCCCAATGGCTATACCGAACCGGTCCTGCATGCGCGGCGCCGCGAAGCCAAGGCAAAATACGGGGCGTGAAACACACCAAACGAAGGCCATCTGACCCGGGTGGCCTTCGTTTTTTAACCCGGCAGCGTCAGGATTTCGACACCCTTGGCCGTCACCACCAGAGTATGTTCATATTGCACTGTTGGCGCACCGGTGTCGGCATACAGCGTCCAGCCATCCTCACCTTCCAGCGCCCATTGCGAACCGCGTGACAAAAACGGTTCGATGGTGATGACCTGACCCTTGCGCAATAACCGCTGTTCGCGCGGTTCATCCCATGTCGGAATGGTGTGGGGTTCTTCATGCAATGATTTGCCAACACCATGACTGGCCAGATTGCGGATCAGGCTGTATCCGCCCTTGCGCGCAAACAGTTCAATATTGCGGCCGATCCCGCGCAACGGTGCCCGGTCGCGTACCGCCCGGATCCCCTGCCACATTGCCTTTTTGCCATCCCGGCACAGGGTTTCGATATCCGGCCTTGCCGGACCGACGGTAAAACTGGCCCCGGTATCGGAAAAATAACCATCCAGTTCGGCCGACACATCAATATTGACCAGATCTCCTTCACGCAAAATCTGATCGCCGGGAACACCGTGCGCAATGGCATTATTGACGCTGATACAGGTCGCACCGGGGAAATTATACTGGCTTTGCGGTGCGGATACCGCCCCGGCATCTTCCAGAATCTTACGACCGATATCGTCCAGCTCCGCCGTCGTCATGCCCGGCACCAATGCCGCTCCCATAACATCGCGGGCCCGCGCACAAATCCGGCCAATGCGGCGCAATAATTCCAGTTCGGCTTCTGATGAAATTGTCATGATCTGCCTATGCAGGCAGATCAGTGCGAAGTCAAGCGCGACAACCCTTGGCATATGACAATGCCTGATAAAAATTGGCACTGGCGAGTTGCCCTGAAAATCGTATGCTGCTCGCAGGAATATGCCATAAAACACCACAAAACCATCGGGGAAACGGGAACCGCCATGACACTGACCATGACCAGCATGATCTACTGGCTTGAACTGACGGGCGTTGCGGTGTTTGCCGTAACCGGGGCGCTGGAGGCATCGCGCCGTCAGATGGATATTGTCGGCTTTGTCCTGATCGCCACCTTTACCGGCATTGGCGGTGGGACCGTGCGCGATGTGATTACCGGGGCCACACCGGTGTTCTGGATCAGGGACCCGTCCTGGGTGATTACCTGTGCGGTCAGTGCGGTTATCACCTATTTCACCGCCCATTTGCTGGAACGGCGCTATGTTGCCCTGATCTGGCTGGATGCCATCGGGCTTGCCATGTTTGGCGTCACCGGGGCGGCGATTGGCCTCAATCTTGGCGTATCGCCGCTGGTCGCCATCATTCTGGGTACGATTACGGCCACCTTTGGCGGCATGGTCCGCGATGTGGTCTGTAACCAGTTACCGCTGATCCTGCGCCCGGAAATCTATATTACCGCTGCCCTGGTCGGGGCAACGATCTATACGGTCGGTACCGCCATCCTTGATTTGCCAAAGGCCCCGGTCGCCTTGGCCGCCTTTCTGTGCGCCTTTGCCCTGCGGGCAGCGGCATTGTTATTCAAACTGCAATTCCCGGTCTATAAAGCCCGGCCGGGACGGGAATATTAACATATGACCGTTACCGTCAAACCTGCGCCAGATCAGGAATCGCCACAGGATAAAATTCATGAGTAAGCACAACGGTACAAAAACCGAATCCGGTTACAATGGTCAAAGTAACGGGCAACTTTTCACCGCTGCTGTGAATTTTCAAAACACGGGTCAACTTGCGCAGGCAAAAGAACTGTATCATGCGATCTTGCAACGGCAGCCAAACCATGCCGAAGCCCTGCATTATCTGGGTCTGTGTTCCCGACAGGAAGGATCCCTTGCCGAAGCCGTCGTATTCATCGCAAAATCGCTGGAAATTTCCCCGGACAATCCGTCTTTACACAACAGCATGGGGGCCGTTCTTTGCGAATTGAACCGCTTTGACGACGCCGAGAATCATCTGCGAACTGCCATCCGACTCAAACCAGACAATGTCGAAGCCCACCGCAATCTGGGCAGTATTTATGCGGCCCGGCAGCAATTCCCCAAGGCACTGGGCTTTTTCCAAACCGCGCTGTCACATGACCCCGATCATTTTGAATGCCTGAAAGCGGCAGGAAATGCTCTTTTGCATATGGGAAATCCTCCGGAGGCATTACGTTTATTCGAACACGCCCTGTCAAAACAGGCCCGAAACGCCGATTTGCAAACCGATACAGGCGTTGCATTCCAGATGCAGGAGCAATATCGCGCGGCACTGGAATTTCATAGCATCGCCATTTGCATCGCCCCCGGCGAAAACCGCCACTGGCAGGCATTCCGGGCCTGCATTGAGGGCCTTGTCACCAATATCGGCGGAGATGTCGAAGACAGGATATTGCATCTTCTGACCACAAGTACGATCCCCCCCTATGATCTGATCATGCCGGTTTCTGGCGCACTGTTTCATCGCGCCAGTTTCCGTGACCTGATTACCCGGCACGCCCAATCGAACACACCGGAAACGCCCGCTGACCTGTCAGTTTTTGGCGAAATTGCCCAACTGGCCGCAATGCCACTTTTGCTGGAACTGATGAAACGCATCCCGATTGCCAATATTCTGACCGAACGGATGCTGACGGCTATTCGTCGCAATCTTCTCCTGTGTCGGGATCAGGGTAAAGACGTTGATGTTGGCTTTGTTTCTGCCCTGGCATTGCAATGCTTCACCAATGAATATGCCTATGCGGTGACCGACGGGGAAAGAAATGCGGTTAATGAATTGCAGCAACAAATCCGCAACAAACTTGACCGCAATGTCACCCCTCAGGATTGGGAAATAGCACTGATCGGTTGTTATGATCCGCTGTTTGAATTTTTCATCCCCGACGATTTTCTGTTGTCTGATTTTCACCCGGAACTGCAAGTCGTTCTGACACGTCAACTGATCGAACCGCATGAAGAAAATGTCCTGAAGCAATCCATGCCGCAGCTGACCGGAATTGATCATGATATATCGCGGTCAGTGCGTTCCCAATATGAGGAAAACCCCTATCCGCGATGGACGCAGACGGTCTTGACACAGACGCCCAAGACGATCGCCGGTATATTGCAATCACCGCCTCTGAATTTTCCCTTGGGGGACTATATTTCGCCCAAATCACCGGAGATTCTTGTTGCTGGCTGCGGCACCGGACAACATGCGATCCAGCCGGCAACACGGTTTGAAAATGCAAGGGTAACCGCCATTGATCTGAGCCTCAGCAGCCTCGCTTATGCGAAACGGCAATGTGCAAAACTTGGTCTGTCCAATATTGATTTCGCACAGGCCGACCTTCTGGAACTTGATAATCTGGATGCGCAATATGATGTGATCGAAAGTGTTGGTGTTTTGCATCATTTGCAGGACCCGGTGGCAGGATGGCAGGTTCTGACAAAATTGTTGCGTCCCGGCGGATTGATGAAAATCGGCCTGTATAGCGAACATGCCCGACACGACGTTGTTGCGGGCCGCGAAGTCGTTACAGAAGAAAAATTCGATCCGACTCCGGATGACATGCGCAACTGCCGACAGTTCATTATCAATGCTGCGTCACGCGGCAACCCGGCATTGCACCAACTGATCCGACGTCATGATTTTTTCAGCCTGAGCGCCTTCCGTGATCTGGTATTTCATGTGCAGGAACACCGTTTCACCCTGCCTGCTGTTTGTGATGCTCTTACAAAACTCAATCTGGAATTTCTCGACTTTGAAATACAGTTTACCGGCGACTTGCAAATTTTCAGAAATTCGATCCACCATCATCCCAGCAATCAGAAACTGCTACTGTGGGATGACTACGAAAAAGAGCATCCCGACACTTTTCGCGGAATGTATCAGTTCTGGTGCCGAAAACCGGCTTGATGCCTTCGGATTTCAATCCAGTGCCCGGATCGCCGCCAGGACATCTTCCTCAACCTCGATGCCGTTAATCCCGGCATCGGATCGGGCGGTTTGGCCACGCCGTCCGGGCAGGCGCACACCATCTTCGGATAACAGCAGGGCCGCAAGACCGGCCAGACGATCAGCCATATGATCCGCCCCGCTGACCTGCGGATTAATCGCGATGATCATATGGCCCAGCCCCGGCGGCGGCCCCTGATCATCAAACAGCGACGATGCCCCGGTCGACAAATTGCCACCAGTCAGGCCTGCGGCCATAATTTCCACCATCAGGGCCAATGCCGCCCCTTTCGGCCCGCCCGCCGGGACCATGGTCCCGTTTAATGCCGCCTGTGCATCGGTGGTGGGTACGCCATCGCAATCAAAGGCCCAGTCATCGGGAATCGGCACATTCTTCTGCCGGGCGGCCATGATCTTGCCGCGGGCCACCTTGGACAAGGCAAGATCAATCACAATCGGCGCATCCCCCGCCACCGGGGCGGCAAAGGCAATCGGATTGGTGCCATAAAGCGGCTGTTTGCCACCCCATGCCGCCATCGCCGCCGGGGCATTCGCCGCCATCAGGGCCACCAGTCCCTGCTCGGCAAACCGTTCCACCGTCAGGCCCATCACCCCGGCATGGTGCGAATGATGAATGGCGGCAAGGGCAATGCCTTGTGTCCGGGCGATATCGGGCAAAAGTGCTACCGCCAGATCAAGTGCGGGATAGGCATAACCATCGCCCGCATCAATTCGCAATGCCGCCGGAAACGGTCGGGATGCAACCGGCACCGCATCGCCGTTAACCTTGCCCGCCCGTGCCTGCTGCGCATAGGCAAGAACCCGGCGCAATCCATGTCCACCCTGCCCGGCGGCCTCGGCCGCGACAAGGGCAGTCGCCACCGATCGGGCATTTTCCGCACTGACATTGTTGCGCAACAACGCATCAATCACGATGCGTTCGGCATCCGCAAGTGACAGCTTCATATCTGATAACCCCTTGATGGCGGGAGACCCCGGACAGGATGGATATTGCCCTGCACCATAGCCATCCCGATCCCGCCCAACAAGCGATTTGCAATGTCAGAATACTACACCGGGCAACCATGTCGCCAAGGCCGGCCAGAACCAGATCACGACAATGCACAGGATTTGCAAGGCGATAAACGGCATTACCCCGGCATAAATTTGCCCGGTGGTAATTTCCGGCGGCGCCGCCCCGCGCAGGTAAAACAGCGAAAAGCCAAAAGGCGGCGTCAAGAACGATGTTTGCAGATTGATCGCAATCAGGATCGCCAGCCATACCGGATCATGCCCCATCATGATCAGCACCGGTGCAATCAGCGGCAGCAAAATCACGGTGATTTCGACAAAATCCAGAAAGAAACCCAGAATAAAAATCAGCGCCATGCAAAACACCAGCGCCCCGGTCGGACCGCCCGGCATGGCTTCCAGGATCGAAGCCATACGTTCCTCGCCACCCAGTCCGACAAACACCAGCGAGAACATGCTGGCCGTCAGAATGGTGGCAAAAATCATGGCGGTCACCGTCATCGTCGATGTCATCGCCGATTTCAGGATATCGCCCCGCCATGCCTGCCGCAGCGCTGCCAGAATGGCGGCCACGCCCAAAATCGCCAGCCCGACATAAAACGCGCCCAGCATCAGATCCCCCGATGTCAGGTCGCTGCGCTGAAACCGCACCGGCGCCATACCGGCCAGAACCGCCAGAACCAGCAACATCAAAGTGCCACCCAAAATCAGTTTGCGGTTGCCGCCCTGCCGGATACCCGCCATCAGAGTCGCGCCAATCGCACCGACCGATGCTGCCTCGGTCGGGGTCGCAACACCGCCCAGAATGGCCCCGAGAACCGCAACAATCAGCAAGACCGGCGGCACCACTGCCCGGATTACTTCACCTGCATCCGGTCGGCCATCGTCATTTTTGGCAGGCGGCATGTCACCGGGCCGCAAAAACCCGCGCAGCAAAATATAAACAATATAAATCCCGACCAGCGTCAGGCCCGGCACCAGGGCACCGGCAAAAATCTGGCCGACGGAAATGGTGCTGATGCTGAATTTGCCCTGTTCATATTGCGCCTGCTGATAGGCCGATGACATCACATCGGACAAAATGATCAAAAGGGTTGATGGCGGAATGATCTGGCCCAGCGTCCCGGCGGTACACACCACCCCTGATGCCAGTTTCGGATCATATCCGGTGCGCAACATGGTCGGCAGGGCGATCATACCCATGGCAATCACCGTTGCCCCGACAATCCCGGTCGATGCTGCCAGCAACGCGCCAACCAGCACCACCGAGATTCCCAATCCGCCGCGCAACTGCCCAAACAGCCGCCCCATGGTATGGAGTAAATCCTCGGCAATACGGGATCGTTCCAGAACCACCCCCATCAGGACAAACAGCGGAATGGCAATCAGCACATCATTGGTCAGAAGGCCAAACACCCGTTGGCCGAAAGCCCCCAAAAGGGCGATATTCATTTCGCCACTGATCCAGCCCAGCGTGGCAAAACCCACAGCCACCCCGGAAATCGAAAACGACACCGGAAAGCCCAGCAAAATACAGGCAATCAGCACCACAAACATCAAAAGGTCGAGATATTCCATCAGATTGCGCGACCTCTCAGAACAAGGATCTGGCGTAACAGGCAAGACAACGACTGAATCATCAATAGAATACAAAAGGCCGGAATCAGCGATTTCAACAGCCAGACGGCGGGAATACCGCCCACCGAAATCGCCCCTTCCCGCAACATGATCGCATTGATCACCGACGGCCACGACCAGTACAGCAAGACAAACATCGACGGCAGTAACAAAAACACATGCCCGAAAATATCGATGCGCGCCTTGTTTTGCGTCGTTGCCTTTGCATGGAAAATATCAACGCGCACATGCTTGTCGACCAAAAGCGTATAGCCCGCACCCAGCATGAAAAGCCCGGAATGCAGATACAGCACGCTTTCATTCAGGGCGATGGAACTCATGCCGAAAACATAGCGCAGCAGCACAATGGAAAATTGGATCAGAACCATCAAAAGCGCGAACCAGCGCACGGTCATTCCGGTCCAGTGATTGACCAGATCCAGCAGATCGGCAAGGCGTTGCATGACATCCCCCAAAACGAAAACAACCGGCGCACCTTCTGATACGCCGGTTGTTGTCTGTTATCAGTAACCGTGCACCTTGGCGCGGGCATTCATCTGCCCGTTATCGGCATAGGTCATATAGGCACCGATGCTGTCACGATATTCAACGAAACTTTCGGTGATCTTGCGCACCAAAGGATCGCCATCTTCGCGCAATTCGCCCACCACTTCTTCGGCCGCCTTGCCCATGGCAACGATGATGTCTTCGGGCAACATACGCACCTGTACACCATGATCGGCAACCAGTTCTTTCAGGGCCAGCGCATGCTTGGTGTTATATTCGGTCAGCACCGGGTTATAAAGGCTGTCACAGGCATATCTGACAACCGCCTGAAGGTCTGCGGGCAGGTCGTTAAATGCCTTGGCATTGACCACGCATTCCTCGGCCGAGGACGGTTCGCCAACACCCGGCCAGTAATAGTTTTTGGCAACCTGCTGGAAACCCAGTGCGCTGTCGCTCCACGGGCCGATAAATTCACCGGCATCAAGCGCCCCGGTCTGAAGCGCCTGGAACATATCCCGGCCCCCCATCGCCTGAACCGCCATGCCCAGTTTGGAACACATTTCCGATGCCAGACCGGTGGTGCGGAATTTAAGCCCCTTGAGGTCATCCACCGAATGGATTTCATTGCGGAACCATCCCTGCCATTGCGGGCCGGAATTGCCACACAGGAAGGGCTTCAAACCAAACTGACCATAAATTTCGTCATACAGTTCCTGACCGCCGCCATGCGCCAGCCAGCCAAACTGTTCATCCGCCCGCAGGCCAAAGGGCTGCGACCCAAACAGCAAAATCCCCTTGGATTTCGATCCCCAATAGGCCGGAACGGCATGGTAAAGTTCTACCGTGCCTTCGGATACCGCATCAAATACGCCATTGCCCGGCACCAGTTCGCCTGCGGCATGCAGTTTGACTTCAATCCGCCCCCCCGACAGGGTGGTGATCCGGTCGGCCAGCATCTGGGCTGCCACCCCCGGTCCGGGCAGGTTTTTCGGCCATGCGGTGACCATGTTCCACTGCCGTTTGTCCTGGGCAATGGCCGGGGTGGCAAAGGTGGCGGCGGCAACCGCACCGGCACCTGCCACACCCGCTGTCAGAAATTCACGTCTCTTCATGTTTAACCCTCCTGATGGTGAACCTGATTTACCTGTCAAGAATGCCGGGCAGGTTCAGCCCGTATTCCCGTGCACAATCCAAAGCGATGTCATACCCGGCATCGGCGTGACGCATCACACCGGTTGCCGGATCGTTCCAAAGGACACGTTCGACCCTGCGTGCGGCATCTTCTGTGCCGTCACAACATATTACCATTCCGGAATGTTGAGAGAATCCCATACCAACACCGCCGCCATGATGCAATGAAACCCATGTTGCGCCCGACGCACAATTCAGCAACGCATTCAAAAGCGGCCAGTCGCTGACCGCATCCGACCCGTCTTTCATGGCTTCGGTTTCGCGGTTGGGGCTGGCGACCGATCCGCTGTCAAGATGGTCGCGGCCAATCACCACCGGGGCTTTCAATTCGCCGGTGCGGACCATTTCATTAAAGGCAAGGCCCAGCCGGTGACGCTGCCCCAGACCGACCCAGCAAATCCGGGCAGGCAGGCCCTGAAACGCAATGCGATCCCGTGCCATATCCAGCCAGTTATGCAGATGTTTGTCATCGGGGATCAGTTCCTTGACCTTTTGATCGGTCTTGTAAATATCTTCGGGGTCGCCCGACAATGCCGCCCAGCGAAACGGCCCGACACCCCGGCAAAACAGGGGCCGGATATAGGCCGGTACAAAACCCGGAAAGGCAAAGGCATCCTTAAGGCCTTCATCCTTGGCGACCTGCCGGATATTGTTGCCATAATCAAGGGTCGGCACCCCGGCATTCCAGAAATCGACCATCGCCGCGACATGGATTTTCATACTGGCACGCGCCGCTTTTTCAACCGCCTTGGGGTCGCTTTCCTGTTTTTCCTTCCACTGCGCCATGTTCCAGCCCTGCGGCAAATAGCCATGCAGCGGATCATGGGCCGATGTCTGATCGGTGACGATATCGGGGCGCACGCCGCGTTTGACCAGTTCGGGATAAATATCGGCGGCATTGCCAATCAGCGCCACCGATTTGGCTTCCCCGGCCTTTGTCCAACCCTCAATCATCGCCAATGCCTCGTCCAGCGAATGGGTCTTGGCATCAACATAACGGGTGCGCAGGCGGAAATCGGCCCGCGTTTCATCGCATTCCACCGCCAGACAACACGCCCCGGCCATCACGGCAGCCAAGGGTTGCGCCCCACCCATGCCGCCAAGACCGGCGGTCAGAATCCATCGCCCGGTCAGGTTGCCGTCATAATGCTGACGCCCGGCCTCGACAAAGGTTTCATAGGTGCCCTGCACAATGCCCTGCGACCCGATATAGATCCACGACCCTGCCGTCATCTGGCCATACATCGCCAGACCTTTTTTATCGAGTTCGTTGAAATGGTCCCAATTGGCCCAGTGCGGCACCAGATTGGAATTGGCAATCAAAACACGCGGCGCATCCTTGTGGGTCCGAAATACCCCGACCGGCTTGCCCGACTGCACCAGAAGGGTTTCATCCGCTTCCAGTTTTTTCAGGCTCTCGACAATCAGGTCGAAATCCTGCCATGTGCGTGCCGCCCGGCCAATGCCGCCATAAACCACCAGTTCATGCGGGTTTTCGGCAACATCGGGATGCAAATTATTCATCAGCATGCGCATCGGCGCTTCGGTCAGCCAGCTTTTGGCCGTGATTTCGGTGCCGGTTGCCGGATAAATGTCGCGCTGGTTATGTCGCGGATTGGTGCTCATGATGTGCCTCTTAACGTCGGGGCCAGATCGGCCAGTGTTGTCAGGATATTTTTCAAATGACCGCGCAGTTTTTCCGCCCTCGCAGAATCATACTGCCACGGGGCCTGCTCGGCGGTCAGATAGGTCGATTGCGCCAGTTCCATCTGGATGGCGTGCTGATGGATTCCGGGGCGACCATAATGGCGGGTAGTCCATCCGCCCTTGAACCGGCCATTGACGATGCTGGTATAACCATTGGCTTGCGCACATATCCTGTGCGTCGCCTCTTCAATCGCCGGGTGGCACGTCGCGCCCTGATTGGTGCCAATATTGAAATCGGGCAGGATGCCGTCAAACAGGAACGGAATATAGGACCGGATTGAATGGCAATCATACAGGATCGCCACCCCGTGCCGGGCGCGCACCCGTTCCAGTTCCGCCGTCAAGGCGGCGTGATAAGGGGTGTGAAATGCCGCTTTGCGCCGTTCGATTTCTGCCGCATCGGGGACCTCATTCCAGATATTATGCCCGTCAAAATCGGTCAGCGGCACCAGTGTCGTGGTATTCTGACCGGGATAAAGGCTTTCTCCCGCCGGATCGCGATTCGCATCAATCACATAACGATGGAATGTCGCACGCACGGTCGTAACACCGTCAAGCAACCCGTCATAAAGGGTATGAATATGCCAGTCAGTATCGGACAATTCCCGCCCGCGATCATTCAGTTTTGCGGCAATGTCGTCGGGAACATGAATCCCCGTATGGGGTAATCCCAGAACGATGGGGCCATCGCCGCGGTGAATTTCCACAGGATTCATATCAATCGATCTCCTGATTGATGGGGGTGGCCTTCATAAAGGTTCGGATCGCGTCGAAATCTTCATGCATCGGACGGTCATCGCAATAGGATGGAACCACCGCCCGGACAGCTTCATAAACCTTGCCGGTATGAAACCCGGACACCAGTCCCTCAGCCCGAAGGTCATAAGCCTGTGTCGCCGCCAGAAGTTCAATCGCCAGAACAAGTTCCAGATTGTCGAGAACAGCCAGAAATTTCCATGCAGAGGATGTGGCATGGGTCAGAATGTCTTCCTGCAAGGCAGACGTAATTCCACCATCCAGACTTGCCGGTGCGGCAAGACGGCGGTTTTCAGCAACCAGCGCAACGGCTGTATATTGCGCAATCATGTAACCGGAGCACACCCCGCTTTCGCGCACGAGAAATGCCGGAAGCCCACTGACCATCGGATTGACCAGCCGGTCAATCCGGCGTTCAGAAATCGCCGCCAGTTCAGCAGCCGCCACAGCAAGACCATCCAGCGCCAAGGCCAACGCCGCTCCGACCGCATGGGCCTCGGAATGGACTTCCGGTGCATCCGCATCGCCCAAAACAACCGGATTATCCGTCACACTCGCCAATTCGCGATCAACCGTCTGGACAACATTGTCAAACATGTCGCGTACCGCACCATGCACATGCGGCACGGCCCTTATGCTCAGCGGGTCTTGTGTCCGTTTTCCAAAAGATGCCGCTAACATCGGGCTATTACTCAAATAAAACCGGAGGCTTTTGCCAACCCGCTGCAATCCATCGGATTTTCGCAACCCCAGTGCGGTTTCCGAAAACGCTGTGATCTGACACCCCAGATTTTCCGCACTGAGTGCCGCGACCGTATCAGCCCACCCCGAAAGCACCTGCATCCGCGTCAGGGCAACACAGGCAAGCCCGGTTGCACAGGGCGTCCCGTTCACAAGACTGAGCCCCTCCTTGGCTTCCAGCCGCAACGGCTCAATCCCGACTTTCTTGCAAGCCTCGACACCTGTGATCCGCACACCATCATGCATCGCATGACCATGTCCGATCAGAACCAGACCGATTGACGCAGCATGGGTCAGATAACCGACCGAACCACGTGACGGCACCACCGGAATGCAATCCGCATTCAAAAGGGCAATCATGGCATCAACCACATCAATCCGCACACCCGATGCACCCAGTGCAAAATTATTGATCTGGGCCGTCATAATGGCGCGGGTTTCGATCCGCCCCAACGGGTCGCCAACTCCGCAGGCATGGCTCATCAGGATATTATGCGACAGGGCCTGTTGCTGGTCCCGATCAATAATCACATCGCATAATGCACCGACACCGGTATTGATGCCGTATCCCTTAATGCCACGCATCACCAACGCATCGACAATGACCCGTCCCTTGATGATCCGTTCACGTGCCATTGGTGCCAGTTCAAGCCGCGCACCATCTGCAATGGCCGCAACTTGCTCCCAAGTCAGGGGAGATGACAAAAGAACAGGCTGCGTCATTCTGCCTGAACTCCGATCTGACGCCGCTGGACAAAACGGGCGACATAATCATTTGCCGGATTGTTCAGAATATCGGCGGGTGCCCCCACCTGAACAAGCTGTCCGTCTTTCAGGATGGCAATTTCCGACCCGATCCGAAGGGCTTCTTCAAGATCGTGGGTGATAAAGACGATGGTCTTGGACAGTTCCTTTTGAAGTTGCAGCAACTGATCCTGCATTTCAGCACGGATCAGCGGGTCCAGCGCACTGAATGCCTCATCCATCAGGATCACATCTGTATCCGCCGCCAGCGCCCGGGCCAGACCGACACGCTGGCGCATCCCGCCTGACAATTCGTGGGGATATTTGTTTTCATATCCCGACAGATTGACCGCCTCGATCCAGTGCTGCCCCAGACGTTTTGCTCCCTGTTTTTCGGTGCCACGCACCCGTTGCCCATAAACAACATTCTGCATCACGGTTCGGTGTGGCATCAGGGCAAAACTTTGAAACACCATACTGACACGGTGGGTCCGGAAGGACCGTAACGCTTTGGGCGAAAGCCCCAGAATATTGTCGCCGTCAAACAGAACTTCGCCACTGCTAGGTTCAATCAGGCGATTAAGGTGGCGGACAAGCGTTGACTTGCCTGATCCCGAAAGCCCCATAATCACAAAAATCTTGCCCGCCCCAATCGTCAGGCTGACATTGTTCAGACCAACACTGCATCCCGACTGTTTGAGGATTTCATCCTTGTCCAGACCGTTGCGCGCCATCTCCAGCGCCACTTGTTCCTGATGCCCAAAGATTTTGTAAACATTGCGAATTTCAATTTTACCCATGACCGGCTCCCCCTGTTTTGGGTTTGCCGTAACCTTGCGTAATACGATCAAGCAGAACAGCCAGGATGACAATGCCGATCCCCGCTTCCAGTCCCTTGCCGACATCCAGTGTCTGGATACCGTTCAAAACCTGTTCGCCAAGGCCGCGCGCGCCAATCATTGAGGCCACCACCACCATCGACAGTGCCATCATGATCGTCTGGTTCAAACCGGCCATAATGGTCGGGGTCGCCAACGGCAATTCAACACCAAACAATATCTGTGCCGGGCTGCCACCAAATGCCGTGGCGGCTTCGACCACTTCCTTGTCGACCTGCCGGATGCCAAGATCGGTCAGGCGAATCAGGGGCGGCACCGCGTAAATGATCGTCGCCAAAATCGCCGGAACCTTGCCAAGGCCAAACAACATCAATGCCGGGATCAGATAGACGAAACTGGGCATGGTCTGCATGATATCAAGAACCGGCAGAACGCCTCCCCGGACAAACCGGTTTTTGGCCGCAAGAATACCAACCGGCACCCCGATCAGAACCGACACAATCGTCGCCATCAGCATCAGGGCCAAAGTCTGCATTGTCAGGTCCCAAAGCCCCAGAACCCCGACAGCAAACAACAGAATACCAACGGCAGCGGTCAATAAAATCCGCCGCGAACTGTGCCAGGCAATCGCCATGAAGATCACAATCACGACCCACCATGGCAATCCGCGCAACACCCATTCGATAAACAAAACAGATTGCAGGATGGAATGGGATATCGCCTTGAATATCCATCCATAATTGATAACCAGATCCTGAATGACCTCATTCACCGGCCCCCGGATCGAAAGATGAAAACTGTCAGGGAACATCGAAGGTTTTCCTTAAAATAAAGGTCTGCAGGACATTCTGGCTGCATGCGCCACCGCGGTTCTCCCATCCGAAAACAACAGGAGAACCGGCGATAACATCATCCTATTTCAGGCTTTCTTCGATCTTCGCCCGCGCTTCATCCGAAACCCACTGGCCCCAGACATCCGCCTTGGTTTTCAGAAATTCTTCGGCCGCCACCGGCGCATCCACGCTGTTATCCACCATGAAAGCGAGGCTGCCATTGACGTCTTCCAGCGGGAAGGTTGCCTTTTCCAGAATGGCGATAATTTCCGGCGCATCCTTGGCAAAGGTACTGTTCACACCATAGGCAACATCAACACCCGGAAAAGCACAACCTTCCTCACGCTTGCCATCGGATTTGCTCAACTCGCTCCAGCAGGCATCGGAATAGGCCGGCTCTTCAAGCTGGGCGAGTTTGAATTTTCCCATGATCGCAGTCGGCGACCAGTAATAAAACAGGATCGGCTCCCCCTGCAAATAGGCCGAGGTAATGGCGGAATCCAACGCCGTCCCGGTACCGGGGCGGAAATTCACATAATTCTCATCCAGCTTGTAAGCTTCTAGCTTTGCCGTGCTGATCCCTTCGCAGGTCCAGCCTGACGGGCAATTCAGAAAACGGCCCTTTGACGGCTCTTCCGGATCGGTAAACAACTTGACGATTTCCGGATCGGACAGTTGCGAAACGCTCTTCAGGTCCGGTGCCATCGGCGCAATCTGTCGCGCCGGATCGCCATTGATCACATAATCTGGAACAAACCAGCCTTCACTGGCACCGACAAAGGTCTGACCGACGGCAACAACCTGATCCAGTTCAACCGCCTTGTTCCAGATATCGCTGCGGCCAATCCATTCTTCGGCAAAAATCTGGATATCATTATTGGCGGTCGCCTGTTCCAGCGTAATCGAATTGCCCGGAATGGCATCCACCTGACAGTCATATCCTTTTTCAAGGATTTTCATCATCACTTCGGTAATGAAGGCACCGCTTTCCCAGCTGATCCCCGCAAATTTAACAACATTGCCGTCACCGCAATAGGATGCGCTGGCACCACTGGTTGATGCGCCCAAAGCCAGAATTGCCGCAACACCGGCCAGTTTAATACGTTTCATTGACATGATAAGCCCCATGATTTCCTGTTTAGAATTCGGTCGGCACTTTTATTTTTTGGACATGCGCAAAGGCACATCTGCTTCCACCCTTCTGCGGCGGTCTGACCCGCCGGTCTTTTCTTATTATGCCTTCAGATTATTGGCCTTGCGCCCCATCCCCCGTCACAAACCCGGCAAGCCGGGCTGCCGCAACAAAGGTACCATCCACCACCCGTTCCGCCGCCCGCACCAGATCGGGTGCCATATAGCGGTCCTGCTTGATGGCAGGAATATCGTGGCGCAACGCACGCATCACCTCGCACAGGCGTGGGCTGGTTTTAAGCGGGGCGCGAAATTCAATACCCTGGGCGGCGCAAATCATTTCAACACCCAGAATACAGGCCAGATTGGCATTCATTTTTGCCAGACGCCGTGCACCGTGGGCCGCCATCGACACATGGTCTTCCTGATTGGCGCTGGTCGGGGTGCTGTCTGTCGAACACGGATTGGCAAGATGTTTGTTCTCGCTCATCAGGGCTGCCGTCGTCACCTCGGCAATCATCAGGCCGGAATTCAGGCCCGGCTCCGGGGTCAGAAACGGCGGCAGATCATGCGACAGGGTGGGATCCACCATCAAGGCCACCCGGCGCTGTGCAATCGCGCCGATTTCGGCAATCGCCAGCGCAATCTGATCGGCGGCAAAGGCCACGGGTTCGGCATGGAAATTCCCGCCCGACACAATCCGTCCGTCTTCTTTCAGCACCAGCGGATTATCCGTCACCGCATTGGCCTCGATCTCCAATGTCTGCCCGGCAAAGCGCAGCAAATCCATTGCCGCCCCGGTGACTTGCGGCTGACATCGGATGCAATAGGGATCCTGAACGCGGCTGTCCCCCTCGCGGTGGCTTTCGCGGATTTCCGATCCCGCCATCAAATCACGCATGGCGCGTGCCACATTGATCTGGCCGGGATGACCGCGCAAAGTATGAATTTCATCAACCAACGGCGCGGTTGACCCCATAATCGCATCGGTCGAAAGTGCTGCACTGATCACGGAATTGGCCGCATTGCGCCATGCGCCGAACAACGCGGTCAACGCACAGGCAGTTGAAAATTGCGTACCGTTAATCAGTGCCAGCCCTTCTTTCGGGCCCAGCACCACCGACGACAAACCGGCCCTGGCAAGGGCTTCACCACCTTGCATCACCTGTCCGTTCCACACCGCCTCGCCCGCGCCAATCATCACGGCGGCCATATGCGCAAGCGGCGCCAGATCGCCCGATGCCCCGACAGACCCTTGCGACGGCACCACCGGCGTCACACCGTGGGCCAACATCTTTTCAATCTGTTCGATAATGTTCCAGCGCACACCGGACGCACCGCGCCCCAGTGACAATAATTTCAACACCATCATCAGGCGCGTCGTCGGAATATCCAATGCCTCGCCCACACCGCAACAATGGCTGAGGATCAGGTTGCGTTGCAGGGTTTCGGTATCCCTCGCGGCAATCTTGACCGAGGCCAGCTTGCCAAAGCCGGTATTGACCCCATACACCGCCGCCTCACCATCGGCCGCCTTGCGCACCATGGCATGTGCCGCCTCGACCCCGGCCCGCGCCGACCGGTCCAGCGTCACCGAAAGTCCCTTGCGCCAGATTTGTTCAAGATCGGCCAGTGTCGCCGCTGCCGGTGTTACCATTCTGGTCATTCTCTATCCTTTGCCCGACACACCCAAAAACCTTAACGCGGCAAGAATTTACCCGCAAAAACACGTTCAAACAGCGGGTTAAACCCGATGCGATAGGAAAGTTCCGCCGGATGATCGACATCCCAGATCGCCAGATCGGCCCGCATGCCCGCGGCAATCCGCCCGGCATCCTTAAGGCCAAGTGCACGCGCCGCATGGATCGTCACCCCGGCCAATGCTTCTTCGGGGGTCAGGCGAAACAGGGTGCAGGCCATATTCATCGCCAGCAACAAGGATGTCATTGGCGAGGTGCCGGGATTGCAATCGGTGGCAACCGCCATTGGCACACCATATTGGCGAAAGGCCGCAACAGGCGGATGTTGCGTTTCATGCAGGGCATAAAATGCACCGGGCAACAACACCGCCACCGTGCCGGACGCCGCAAGGGCGCTTGCATCATCCAGGCTGGCATATTCCACATGATCCACCGATAACGCACCATAACGAGCGGCCAATTGCGTACCACCGATATTGGATAATTGTTCGGCATGCAGTTTGACCGGAATGCCCAGCGCCTGTGCGGCGGCAAACACCCGGCCGATTTGTGCGGTGTCAAAGGCGATGCCTTCGCAAAATCCGTCAACCGCATCGACCAGCCCCTCGGCATGGGCGACTTTCAGGGTTGGAATGCAAATTTCGTCAATATAATCATCCGCCCGCCCGGCATATTCGGCAGGCACCGCATGCGCCCCCAAAAAACTGGTTTTGATCCGGACCGGTCGGTGCTGCTCAATCAACCGTGCCGCGCGCAGCATGTTCAGTTCCGTTTCGCGGTCCAGGCCATAGCCGGATTTGACCTCGATCACCGCCACACCCTCGGCCAGCAGGGCATCAATGCGCGACAGGCTGGCTTTCAGCAAATCCTCAACCCCCGCTGCCCGTGTTGCGGTCACGGTTGAAACAATGCCACCCCCCTGACGCGCAATGTCTTCGTAGCTCGCCCCCAGCAACCGCATTTCAAATTCCGCCGCCCGGTTGCCGCCATGCACCACATGGGTATGGCAATCGATCAGCGCCGGGGTGATCAGACGCCCGGCCAGATCGCGGGTTTCAAATTCCTGAAATTGCAAGGGAATTGCATCATCGTCCCCAACCCAGGCGATGCTGTCGCCAGACAGGACAAGCGCACCGCGCCCGATCAGGCCATAGACACCGGTCGGATCAATGGTGACAATTTTGGCATTTCGCAGCAACATGGTGCACCAACGCCCCCTTGATAAGTCTGTTATTAAGTATAATATGTACGCACATAATAACCCTGTCAAGATGGATGCAGCCGATGACAGTTCTATGGGCAAATCAGGCACTTACCCCTTCCGGATGGCAAGACAATGTCCGGGTGGAGATTGACCAGACCGGCATTATCACCAGCATTTCCGCCAATCAGCCGGAGTCGGGAACCCGCACAGGCATTCTTCTGCCTGCCGTTGCCAATCTGCACAGCCACGCCTTTCAGCGATCAATGGCCGGTCTGACGGAACGGCGCGGCCCCGATCCACACGACAGTTTCTGGACATGGCGGCAATTGATGTTCCGCTTTCTCGATCAACTGACCCCCGATCACATCGAGGTGATTACCGCCTTTGTGCAGATGGAAATGCTGGAAGCCGGATACGCCACCAACACCGAATTTCATTATCTGCATCATCAACCGGGCGGCGTGCCCTATGACCGGCTGGGTGAAATGACCGACCGTATCATTGCCGCCGCCGCGCAAACCGGCATTGGTCTGACCCTGCTGCCGGTGCATTATCAATATGGTGGTTGTGACAAACGCCCACTGGGACCGGGGCAAATCCGCTTTGGCAATGATCCGGACCGCTTTGCCCGTCTGTATGAAAATGCCGCCCAATCGCTAACCACCCTGCCCGCCGATGCCCGACTTGGCGTCGCCCCCCATTCCCTGCGCGCCGTTGGCCGCGACGATCTGATGACCACCACATCACTTGCCAAAGGCGGGCCGGTGCATATGCACCTTGCCGAACAGGTGGCCGAGGTCGAGGAAGTCCTGGCATCCTGGGGCCAACGCCCGGTCGAATGGTTGCTCCATCATGCCGATGTGGCACCAAACTGGTGTCTGATCCATTGCACCCAGATGCAGGAACACGAAACAATCGCCCTTGCCCGAACCGGGGCGGTTGCCGGGCTGTGCCCGATCACCGAATCCAGTCTGGGCGATGGTATTTTTGACGGTGTGCGATATCTTGCCCATCATGGGCGGATCGGCATCGGGTCGGATTCCAATATCCGCATTTCGCTGTCCGAGGAACTGCGCACGCTGGAATACAGCCAGCGCCTGCGCGATCGCTCCCGCGCCGCCCTTGCGACCGCGCAAAAATCAACCGCCCGCCGTCTTTATGACGACGTCGCCCTTGGCGGCGCACAGGCCGCCGGACGCAATGCCGGACGGATCGAGGTCGGGGCACTGGCCGATCTGATGGCGCTTGATGCGACATCGGTTGACCTGATCGGGCGGACAGGCGATACGATCCTTGATGCTTTTGTCTTTGCCGGGGATGACCGCATGGTGCGCGATGTCTGGTCTGCGGGCCGCCATATGGTTCGCGAGGGCCGCCATATCGCCCATGACAGCATCACGAACCGGTATCGGCAGGTGATGGCACAATTAAGGGATATGGTGTGAGTACGACGGAACTGACCAACTGGCAAAGCGTGCATGACGAGGTTTTGCGCCGGATTCATACCCGTGAATGGAAACCGGGGCAGCAGATTCCCAAGGAAGTCGAACTTGCCAGCGAACTGGGCTGTGCGCGTGCCACCGTCAATCGCGCCCTGCGCGAACTGGCAACAGCAGGCTTTCTGGACCGCCGCCGCAAGGCCGGAACCCGCGTCACCCTGCATCCGGTGCGCAAGGCCAAACTCGATATCCCGGTCATCCGCCTTGAAATCGAAGGCCGCGGCCAGCGTTATGGCTACAGCCTGATCTCCGCCGAACGCGCCGCCCCGCCCCATGATATTTGCGGTCGCCTTGGTGTGCTGCCCGATGCCGATATGCTGCATGTCACATCGCTGCATCTGGCCGATGGCAAACCCTATATGTTTGAAAATCGCTGGGTGGCAATTGCTGCGGCCCCCTCGATTGCCGATGCTGACCTTTCGATCATCAGTGCCAATGAATGGCTGGTTTTGCATGCGCCCTACACGCATGGCGAAATGGCCTTTTCGGCCATTGCCGCCTCAAACAGCGAGGCCGAAATGCTGGGTGCGGCTCCCCATGCACCGCTTTTCCTGATCGAACGCACGACTTGGGAAAACGACCACGGCATCACCTATGCCCGCCTTGTTTTCGCACCGGGACATCGGGTGCAGTCGGTGATTTAGAGGGAGTACTTGATTAAATTTCAGGAAAAAAAGACTCAATATGTATTTGCTTACCTTTCTCCCGCAAGACTTGCCAGTGCAGCCTTAAGAACTTGGAAACAAACCTTGGCTGTATGCTCATCAGGGGAAAATCCCGAAACCATTTGCTGATATGGGTGTATATAATTCCGGAAGTCTCTTAATCCGTGACTAAACTTTTTGACATCCAGCTTCAATAGGCCAACTTCAAAAGCAACATCGATAAATTGCGCCAGAGTCCACTCGTGCAAGGGCTTTACCCTACCATCCGTATTTTTGGGACTCGCTATCGCTCGATTAAACTTCTCGGGCTTAGTCTGCGCTGTTCCTAACAAAACAGCCTCAAGTACGCTCCCGCACATGAAAATCACGCAAAGGCTAGCCCCGGCTTTTAAGGCTACACGCGCCTCATCAAGCCTTTGCTCTACAATGACAATTACTTGAGGTTCGATTGGTAATTTATGTAGGTTTGGTATCTTGAATTCACGACCTAAAAAAGTATCCTCTGTTTCGTTCCCAGAAGCATCGCGAATTTTTCCTCCAATTCGATTTACGATTTCCTTCGATTTATCTAGGATCGGCTTCTCAACTTCCCGATTATTTAGCTCGCAATCTGCCTCATAAGAAGCCAGAAGCTCCGCAAGAACAGGAGCAACAATCTGATCGGCCTCCAACTCCCAAAATGCTCGCATTTTTTTCGCTTTGGACGTCCCATACTTCTGGTAGCGAGAACTGTGAATCTCAACATTGTAGCGCGAAAAGAACTCACCGTAAGTAGCATCGCTAAAATCCAGAACGTACCCTCCACTCATCCCGAGAATTTTTTCCAAGTAACGTTTATCTATATCTGTAAGACTACTCATTACACGATCTTTGTTTTGCAATTTCGGGGGACTTCTGCAATCAGCTTATTATGCTTATTTACCGATGCATAGATATACAATTTCCCCCAACCCACAATCCCCCGACCTCAAAAAAGCAAAAAGCCCGCCGAATGGCGAGCTTTTTTAATGTTGGTTGCGGGGGCAGGATTTGAACCTGCGGCCTTCAGGTTATGAGCCTGACGAGCTACCGGGCTGCTCCACCCCGCGTCAAGGAAGGTCTGTCTTGGGTATCTGGTGTTTACCAAAGACGAACGCCACTCTTTGAGGGAGCGGCGTTGATGTTTGTCTTGAACAGGGAATAAGGATTATGCTGTGTTTTGAAGGCCCGGCGGTGCCCTACTCTCCCGTGCCTTAAGACAAAGTACCATCGGCGCAGGCAGGTTTCACTTCTGAGTTCGGGATGGGATCAGGTGGTTCCCGGCCGCTAT
>NZ_JAUYHK010000013.1 GCF_030690045.1 Thalassospira sp. | reverse complement strand
CACCGAAATGGTGATGCCGGGTGATAACGTGCAGATGACCGCCACCCTGATCGCACCGATCGCGATGGATGAAGGTCTGCGTTTTGCAATCCGTGAAGGCGGTCGTACCGTCGGCGCGGGCGTCGTCGCCAAGATCATCGCTTAATTTTCTTCTTGATCTTTGCGAAGCGGGCGGTTACATAGGCCGCCCGCTTCACTTTTGCGGCAAACGTCAACTCCAGTTAAGGGGCCGGCGTCCTTTTGAGGGCATCGGTACATAATTACATGGATAGTCAGAACATTCGCATTCGCCTCAAGGCGTTTGACCATCGCGTGCTGGATCAGTCCACGCGCGAAATCGTCAATACGGCGAAGCGCACTGGCGCAGAGGTCCGCGGCCCGATTCCGCTGCCGACCCGCATCGAAAAATACACTGTTCTGCGGTCTCCGCACATTGACAAAAAGTCACGTGAACAGTTCGAAATTCGGACCCACAAGCGTCTTCTCGACATCGTCGACCCGACTCCGCAAACCGTTGATGCTTTGATGAAGCTCGACCTTGCGGCCGGTGTTGATGTCGAAATCAAGCTTTAATCGGGGAGTAAGCCGCAATGCGTAGTGGACTTATTACCCAAAAAGTTGGCATGACCCGCGTCTTCACCGACGAAGGCATTCACCTCCCGGTGACTGTTCTCAAGGTTGAAGAATTGCAGGTTGTTGCCAACCGTACCGTCGAAAAAGACGGTTATGTCGCCGTCCAGCTCGGTTATGGCAAAGCCAAGGTGAAAAACGTATCGAAGCCGATGCGTGGTCATTTCGCCAAGGCCAAAGTCGAACCGAAGAAAAAGCTGGCTGAATTCCGCGTGAGCGAAGATGGCCTGATCGAAGTTGGGGCTGAACTTTCAGCCACCCATTTCGTCGCCGGTCAGTTCGTTGACGTCATCGGTACCTCGATCGGTAAGGGTTTTGCCGGTGCGATGAAGCGCCACAACTTTGGTGGTCTGCGGGCGTCGCACGGTGTTTCCGTTTCTCACCGTTCTCATGGTTCTACCGGTCAGTGTCAGGATCCGGGTCGTGTCTTCAAAGGTAAGAAGATGGCCGGTCACCTTGGTGCTGCCCGCGTTACCGTCCAGAGCCTGAAGGTTGTCTCGGCTGATGCCGATCGCGGTCTTCTGCTCATTCATGGTGCGGTTCCGGGTCATGATGGTGCCTATGTTCTCGTCAAAGACTCCGTAAAGCGCGCTGCTCCTGAAGGCCTGCCGTTCCCGGCTGCGCTCAAGGGTGCTGCTGTCGCTGCCGAAGCGGTCGCCGAGGATAAGGAATAAGCATCATGAAGCTTGACATACTTAAGCTGGACGCTTCCAACGCCGGCAATATTGATCTTGCAGAAGAGATTTTCGGCCTGGAAGTTCGTCGCGATATCCTGCACCGCATGGTGAACTGGCAGCTGGCGAAACGCCGTGCCGGGACCCACAAGGTCAAGGAAAAAAGCGAAGTTTCCTCTACCACGAAGAAATTCGTACGGCAGAAGGGCAGTGGCGGCGCTCGTCACGGTTCCCGCAAGGCTGTGCAGTTCCGTGGTGGTGGTGTTGCGCATGGTCCGCGCGTTCGTGACCATTCGCACGATCTGACTAAGAAATTCCGTAAACTGGCGCTGAAGACCGCTTTGTCGGCCAAAGCCAAGGACGGCAAACTGATCGTTCTTGACAGTGCGGATTTCTCGGATGCCAAAACAAAGGCGCTGGCCGTTGCTTTTACCAAGCTCGGCTGGAAATCGGCACTGATCATTGATGGTGCACAGGTCAACGAAGGATTTGCCCGCGCAGCGCGCAATATCCCGCAAATTGACGTGTTGCCGGAAGTTGGTGCCAACGTCTATGACATCCTGCGCCGTGACACCCTGGTATTGACCAAGGGTGCGGTCGAAGCGTTGGAGGCACGTCTCAAATGACGATCATCAGCAAAGAGCGGATGTATGAAATCATCCGCGCCCCGCATATTACTGAAAAGTCGACGCTGATTTCTGAACACAACGCTGTTGCGTTCAAGGTTGCTATCGACGCCACCAAGCCGGAGATCAAGGCTGCTGTGGAAGGTCTGTTCGGGGTGAAGGTCAAGGCGGTTAACACCTCTGTGGTGAAAGGCAAGACCAAGCGTTTTCGTGGTCAGGTCGGCCGTCGGAGTGATTTCAAGAAAGCGATGGTGACCCTCGTTGAAGGTCAGTCCATCGATGTGACGACGGGAATCTAAGACATGGCTTTGAAGAAGTTTAAACCAACCTCTCCTGGTCGCCGTCAGCTGGTTCTTGTCGATCGTTCCGATCTCCACAAGGGCAAGCCGATCAAGGCGCTGACCGAAGGTCTGCGCAAGAACGGCGGCCGTAACAACACTGGTCGTATCACCGCCCGCCGTATTGGTGGTGGACACAAGCGTCGTTACCGCATCATCGACTTCAAACGTACCAAGTTTGACGTCGTCGGTACGGTCGAACGTCTCGAGTATGATCCGAACCGCACGGCGTTTATCGCCCTGGTTCGTTATGCTGATGACGAATTGGCCTACATCCTCGCACCGCAGCGTCTCGCAGTCGGCGACAAAGTTGTTGCCTCCGACCGTGTAGATATCAAACCGGGTAACGCCGCACCGCTGAAGAATATTCCGGTCGGTACCATTGTCCATAACGTCGAACTGAAAGCCGGTAAGGGCGGTCAGATCGCACGGTCGGCCGGCACTTATGTGCAGTTGGTCGGCAAGGACCAGGGTTATGCCCAGTTGAAGCTGTCCTCCGGTGAGGTACGTTTGGTTCGTGGTGAATGCATGGCAACAATTGGTGCCGTGTCCAACCAGGACCAGCAGAACACAAACCTTGGTAAGGCCGGCCGTCATCGCTGGCTTGGCAAGCGTCCTTCGGTTCGTGGCGTCGCCATGAACCCCATCGACCACCCGCATGGTGGTGGTGAAGGTCGTACCTCGGGTGGCCGTCATCCGGTCACGCCGTGGGGCAAGCCCACCAAGGGCAAACGTACCCGCTCTAACAAAAAGACTGACGCGCTTATCATGCGTCGTCGTCACAAGAGCTAACGGAGGAGGCTAGACAATGGCGCGTTCCGTTTGGAAGGGTCCGTTTGTAGACGGATACCTTCTTAAGAAAGCCGATACAGTCCGTGCCTCAGGCCGGAATGAAGTAATCAAGACCTGGTCGCGGCGCTCGACGATACTGCCGCAGTTTGTGGGCCTCACTTTCGGGGTTTACAATGGCCAGAAATTCCTGCCGGTGCTGGTGACCGAAGATATGATCGGCCACAAGTTCGGTGAATTCTCGCCGACCCGTACCTATTATGGTCACGCGGCCGACAAAAAGGCGAAGAGGAAGTAACAATGAGCAAAAAAGCTGACATCCGTCGGCTGGCGGATAACGAGGCTGCGGCTTCGCTCCGGGCACTGCGCATTTCTCCGCGCAAGCTCAACCTCGTCGCCGAGTCGATTCGTGGTCTGAAGGCAGAAGCCGCTTTGGCGGAACTGACCTTCTCGAACAAACGCATTTCGCAGGACGTCAAAAAGCTGCTGGAATCGGCAATCGCAAATGCCGAAAACAACCACCAGCTTGATGTTGATCGCCTTTACGTGAAAGAGGCGAGCGTTGGTAAGGCCTTCGTGATGAAACGTTGGCGCGCCCGTGCACGCGGTCGTGTTGGCAAGATCGTGAAACCGTTCTCCAACATCCGCATCGTCGTTAGCGAACGTGAGGGGGCCGAGTAATGGGTCAGAAAGTCAATCCGATCGGTCTGCGCGTTGGGATTAACCGTACCTGGGATTCCCGCTGGTACGCCAACAAGACCGATTTCGCCGGTCTTCTTCACGAAGATCTCGCGATTCGTAATTATGCCATGGACAAGCTGAAGCAGGCTGGCGTTTCCAAGGTGATTATCGAACGCACGGCAAAGAAGGCCCGCGTTTACCTTCACACCGCCCGTCCGGGTGTTGTGATCGGTAAAAAGGGCCAGGACATCGAGAAACTCAAGTCTGACCTCCAGAAGCTCACCAAAGCTGAAGTTCAGGTCAACATCATCGAAATCCGCAAGCCGGAAATCGATGCCAAGCTGGTCGCTGAAAACATCGCCCAGCAGCTTGAGCGTCGCGTGTCGTTCCGTCGTGCGATGAAGCGTTCGATGCAGAATGCCATGCGCCTTGGCGCAGGCGGCATTCGTATCAATGCCGGTGGTCGTCTTGGCGGTGCTGAAATCGCCCGTACCGAATGGTACCGTGAAGGTCGCGTTCCGCTGCATACGCTGCGTGCGGACGTGGATTACGGAACTGCAGAAGCCCACACCACCTATGGTGTGTGCGGTCTGAAGGTCTGGATCTTCAAGGGCGAAATCATGGCGCATGATCCGATGGCTTCCGAGCGCCGTGCGCTCGAGTCGCCCGGCTCAAACCGTAAATAAGGAGATACAGATATGCTTTCTCCAAAACGGACAAAATTCCGCAAAGCCTTTAAAGGCCGCCTGAAAGGGCAAGCCAAAGGTGGTACGGAACTTAATTTCGGTGCTTATGGCTTGAAAGCCTTGGAACCGGAGCGTATAACGGCGCGTCAGATCGAAGCGGCTCGCCGCGCGATCACCCGCCACATGCGCCGTCAAGGCCGTGTGTGGATTCGCGTTTTCCCGGATCTGCCGGTTTCGCAAAAGCCTGCCGAAGTCCGTCAGGGCAAAGGCAAGGGCTCGATCGAATATTGGTCGGCCCGCGTTAAACCTGGTCGGATCATGTTTGAACTCGACGGTGTTCCGCTCGATCTTGCACGGCGTGCTTTCGAGCTCGCATCGGCGAAATTGCCGATCAAGACCAAGTTTGTCACGCGTCTTGGTGAAGGGGAGTAATTAGTGATGAAAGTTGCTGATCTCCGCGCTAAAAGCGCTGATGAGCTTAAACAGCTTCTGCTCGATCTGCGGAAGGAATCGTTCAACATACGGTTCCAGCAGGCAACCGGGCAGTTCGAAAATACTGCGCGGGTCCGTCAGGTCCGTCGTGATATTGCCCGCATCAAAACCCTTCTCGGTAACGAGAAGGGTGCGAGCGCGGCCTAACAGGACACGCAGAGGAGTTAAGCCACATGCCGAGGCGTGTATTGCAGGGGACAGTCGTTTCGACGAAAAACGACAAGACTGTGGTGGTCCGAGTGGAACGCCAGGTCATGCACCCGCTGTATAAAAAGTACGTGCGCAAGTCGAAGAAATTCCACGCGCACGATGAAGAGAACCGCTTCAAGACGGGTGACGTCGTTCGCATTCGCGAATGCCGACCGATCTCGAAATTGAAGTCTTGGGAAGTAGTGGTCGAGGATTGATTTCCTCAGCCCAACCATAGTCAAGGGGTAAACCCATGATCCAGATGCAGTCCAATCTGGACGTCGCGGACAACAGCGGCGCTCGCCGCGTCCAGTGCATCAAGGTGCTGGGCGGCTCGAAGCGCAAAACCGCCAATGTCGGTGATGTTATCGTGGTTTCCGTCAAGGAAGCCATTCCGCGCGGTCGCGTAAAGAAGGGTTCGGTCCACAAGGCCGTAATCGTTCGCACCGCAAAGGAAATTCGTCGGGCCGATGGCTCGGCGATTCGCTTCGACCGTAACGCTGCCGTTCTGATCAATCAGAATGGTGAGCCTATCGGTACGCGTATATTCGGCCCGGTCACTCGTGAACTGCGTTCGCGCGGTTACATGAAGATCATTTCGCTCGCTCCGGAGGTGCTGTAATGGCTGCCAAAATTAAAAAGGGCGACCGCGTCATTGTTCTGACGGGTAAAGACAAAGGGAAAACGGGCGAGGTCCTCGCCTCTTTTCCTGATGAAAACAAGGTTCTGGTTCAGGGCGTAAACATGGTGAAACGTCACCAGCGCGCGACCGGTACCGATGCAGGCGGCATTATCGAGAAGGAAGCGAAAATCAACGTTTCCAATCTTGCGATTGTTGACCCGAAAGAAAACAAGCCGACCCGCGTCGGTTTCAAGACCCTCGATGATGGTCGCAAGGTTCGCTTCGCGAAGCTCAGCGGCGAAGTCATCGACAACTGAGGGACGGTAAAATGACGCGCTTGCGCGAACATTACAAAGAAGTGGTGCGGAACGCACTCCAGGAGGAGTTCTCATACAAGAACTCCATGGAGATCCCGCGCCTCGAAAAGATCGTGATCAATATGGGTGTCGGCGACGCCACCCAGGATCGTAAGAAACTGGACGGTGCCGCAGCCGATATGACTGCGATCACCGGTCAGAAGCCGGTCCTGACCAAAGCGAAAAAGTCGGTAGCGGCTTTCAAGCTTCGTGAAGGCATGAATATCGGTTGTAAAGTGACCTTGCGTCGCGACCGTATGTTCGAATTTTTGGATCGTCTGGTCAATGTCGCGCTTCCGCGCGTCCGTGACTTTCGCGGTCTGAATAAAAAATCCTTTGACGGTCGTGGCAATTTTGCCATGGGCCTGAAGGAGCAGTTTGTTTTTCCCGAAGTCGAATATGACAAAGTCGATTCGGTCCGCGGGATGGACATTATCATTTGTACCACGGCTAAGTCCGACGCCGAAGCTCTCGCCCTTCTCAAGGGCTTTGATCTGCCGTTCGGAAACTAACGGAGGTTGGCCCATGGCCAAGAAAAGTGCTGTCCAGCGCGAACTCAAACGGGAACGCCTGGCTAAGAAATACGCTGCAAAGCGCGCCGCTCTCAAGGCGGTAATTGGCAACCACGAAACGGTTTTCGAAGACCGCATCGTCGCTGTGATGAAACTCGCCCAAGTACCGCGTAACGCGGCCCCCAGCCGTCAGCGTAGCCGCTGCCTGCTGTCTGGTCGTCCGCGCGGTGTATACCGCAAATTCCGCCTGTCCCGTATCGCGCTTCGTGAACTTGCTTCACGCGGTCAGATCCCGGGCATGGTGAAGTCAAGCTGGTAAGGAGGGACTTCACATGTCGATGACCGATCCAGTCGGCGATATGCTCACGCGTATCCGTAACGGTCAGCGCGTTGGTAAACCCAGCGTTGTCTCACCGGCTTCGAAACTGCGGACCGGCGTGCTGGATGTTCTCCAGCGCGAAGGTTATATTCGTGGTTACAACATCAATGAAATCCGTAAGGGCGTCAGCGAAATCATCATCGAACTCAAATATTTTGAGGGCGAAGGCGTGATCAAGCAGGTCGACCGCGTCTCGACCCCGGGCCGTCGTGTATATTCGAAGATCAAAGATCTTCCGAAGGTATATAACGGCTTGGGCATCGCAGTCCTATCCACCCCGAAAGGGGTTCTTTCGGATCAGGAGGCTCGCGAGCAGAATGTCGGCGGCGAAATCCTCTGCAAGGTATTCTAAGGGGAGCCACGATGTCGAGAATTGGTAAAAATCCGGTGGACGTGCCTAACGGCGTAACCATCAATCTGACCGAAGACAAAATCAGTGCAAAGGGCAAGCTCGGTGAGCTGGTTCTGTCGCTGACCTCGGATGTAGCCGTTACCCAGGAAGAGAATCAGATCTGGGTAAAGCCGCAAAATGACAGCAAGCGCGCCCGCGCGCTTTGGGGTACCACCCGTGCCAACATCGCCAACCTGGTTGCCGGTGTTTCGGAAGGTTTCACCAAAAAGCTGGAAATTACCGGCGTTGGTTACCGTGCCCAGGTTCAGGGCAGCAAACTGGTTTTGCAGCTTGGTTTTTCACACGACGTTGAAATGGACATCCCGCAGGGGCTGACCGTTGTCGCTGAAAAGCCGACCCTTATCGCCATTTCTGGCGCCGATAAACAGCTTGTCGGTCAGTTCGCGGCAAATGCCCGCAGCTGGCGCGGTCCGGAGCCTTACAAAGGCAAGGGTGTCCGTTACGAAGGCGAATATATCGTGCGCAAAGAAGGCAAGAAGAAGTAAGGACTGGCACGATGAAAAACGTGAGAAGTCTTCTCGAACGCCGCAAACGTCGCGTTCGATTTGCGATCCGCCAGAAAGCGGCCGGTCGCCCGCGCCTCAGCGTGCACCGTTCAAACGCACATATCTACGTGCAGATCATCGACGATGTTGCAGGTACCACCTTGGTATCGGCTTCGTCGGCGGAGAATGGTGGCAAGGGCAGCAATGCTGAAGCCGCTGCGCGCGTGGGTAAGGCTATTGCAGAACGTGCAGTTGCCGCTGGACTTAAAACGGTTGTTTTTGACCGTGGCGGGTATCTGTTCCATGGCCGGGTGAAAGCTCTGGCCGATGCCGCCCGTGAGGGCGGTCTGGACTTCTAAGGGGCAAGACCATGGCACGTAATCAGACTCAACAGCAGCAGCAGGCGCCGAAAAGCCGCGAAGAGACCGAATTTGTCGACAAGCTGGTTGGTATCAACCGCGTCGCAAAAGTGGTCAAAGGCGGTCGTCGCTTTGCTTTCTCCGCAATGGTTGTTGTCGGTGACCAGCGCGGTCGCGTCGGCTACGGCACGGGCAAGGCCCGTGAAGTTCCCGAAGCGATCCGCAAGGCCACCGAAGCAGCCAAGCGCAACATGATCCGCGTCCCGCTGCGCGAAGGCCGTACCCTGCATCATGACATCAATGGTCATTTTGGTGCAGGTCGCGTTCTTCTTCGCTCGGCTCCGGCCGGTACCGGCATCATCGCCGGCGGTGCAATGCGTGCGGTTTTTGAAACCATGGGTGTACAGGACGTTGTCGCGAAATGTACCGGTTCCAACAACCCGCACAACGTCATTCGCGCCACCCTTGACGCACTGGTAAATGGCGCTTCGCCGCGCCAGATTGCCGCAAAGCGCGGTCTCAAGGTTGGCGAGATTGTCGCCCGTCGCGATAGCGGTTCGTCGGCAGCAGCAGCTGCCGCAGCCGCCGTTCTTGAAAAGGAGTAACCCGATGGCTGCCAAGAAAAAAGCTGCGACCATTCGTGTTACCCAGACCGGTTCTCCGATCGGGCGTCCGGACGACCAGCGTGCTACGCTGGTCGGTCTTGGCCTCAACAAGATGCACCGGACTCGTGAGCTGGAAGATACTCCGGCTGTTCGCGGTATGATCTCCAAGGTTAATCACCTCGTCCGTGTGGACGAGGCTTGATTGATCCAGATCGAAAAGGTGTTGATTGATGAAACTCAACGAACTCGCCGATAATCCGGGTGCCCGCAAGGCGCGTACCCGGGTTGGTCGCGGTATCGGCTCGGGCAAGGGCAAAACTTCTGGCGCAGGTCAGAAGGGTCAGAAATCCCGTTCCGGCGTAGCCATTTATGGCTTTGAAGGCGGGCAGATGCCCATCTATCGCCGTTTGCCGAAACGCGGCTTTACGAATATCTTCAAAAAGCAGTATGGCGTTGTCAACCTTGCAACCCTTCAGACCGCCGTTGATAACGGTGTTCTGGAAGAAGGTGCAAATGTTACCGTCGCCATTCTGGCCGAAAAAGGCCTGGCCCGTCCGCAGAAAGACGGCCTCCGCCTGCTTGGCAAAGGCGAACTCAAGGCAAAACTGAACATCGAGATTACCGGTGCTTCCAAGGCGGCAATTGCCGCTGTCGAGAAGGCTGGTGGATCGGTCAAGGTTCTGGTTCCGGCAGCCGCCGAAGCCGAAACCGCAGAATAAGCCTTTGTAACGTCATGAGGGTCCGGCTCCATCAAAAGTGGGTCCGGACCCTCCAAGTTTTAGCGTATTGGAGTTGAGTGCATGGCATCGGCCGCCGAGCAACTTGCCGCGAACATGAACTGGTCGTCTTTTTCCAAGGCAACCGAGCTTAAAAAGCGTATCTGGTTCACGTTAGGCGCGCTTATTGTGTACCGTCTTGGCACCTATATTCCGGTTCCCGGTGTGGACCCGGCCATTCTTGCGGATATTTTCCAGCAGAATGCGGATGGTGTTCTGGGCATGTTCGATATGTTTGCCGGTGGTGCGTTGGGTCGTATGACCATCTTCGCACTCAATATCATGCCGTATATTTCGGCCTCGATTATCATTCAGCTGATGACGACCGTCTCGCCGACGCTTGAACAGATGAAAAAAGAGGGCGAGCAGGGCCGCAAAAAGATCAACCAGTATACCCGTTACCTGACCGTGATTATCGCGACGATTCAGGCATGGGGCATTGCGGTCGGTCTGGAAAGCATGTCCGGGTCGGCTGGTGCTGCTGTTCATGATCCGGGAATGTTTTTCCGCTTTACCGCGGTTGTGACGCTGGTTGGCGGTACGATGTTCCTGATGTGGCTGGGCGAACAGATTACCCAGCGCGGCATCGGCAATGGTATTTCACTGATCATTTTCGCCGGGATTGTGGCCGAATTGCCTTCTGCAATGGTCGGGACCCTGGAACTTAGCCGCACCGGTGCGATTTCCGCCCTGATTATCGTTGCCATTCTGGTGATGGTGGTTGCGGTTATTGCCTTTATCGTCTTTGTCGAACGCGCCCAGCGCCGGGTACTGATCCAGTATCCGAAACGACAGGTCGGCATGAAGGTGATGGAAGGGCAAAGCTCGCATCTTCCGCTCAAGATCAATACTGCCGGTGTGATTCCGCCGATTTTCGCCAGCTCTCTTTTGCTGATGCCGTTGTCGGTCGCGCAGTTTACCGCCGGTGGGGCCGGTGGCCCGGAATGGCTCAGCACGGTTACGGCCTTGCTGGGACGGGGGCAGCCGCTTTATATCGCGCTTTATATCGGCCTGATCGTGTTTTTCGCCTTTTTCTATACGGCGGTTGTTTTCAACCCCGATGATACGGCGGACAATCTGAAAAAGCATGGCGGATTTATTCCGGGGATTCGTCCGGGTAAAAATACGGCGGCGCATCTGGACCATATCCTGACCCGTCTGACCGTCATTGGCGCGGCCTATCTTGCCTTTGTTTGTATTCTTCCTGAAATTTTGATTTCGGAATGGTCTGTGCCGTTCTACTTTGGTGGGACTAGCTTGCTGATCGTTGTCACTGTAACCATGGACACCGTCGCACAGATCCAGTCACATATGCTGGCGCACCAGTATGAAGGCCTGATCAAGAAGTCAAAACTGCGCGGGCGCAACCGGTAACAGCCGGATCGACCCGTGACTTTCAGGGGAAGACAATGAATATTATCCTTCTTGGCCCGCCCGGTGCCGGTAAAGGCACCCAGGCAAAGCGTCTTGAAACAGAACGCGGGATGATTCAGCTTTCGACGGGGGACATGCTGCGTGCAGCGGTTGCCGCCGGAACTGCGCTGGGTCAGAAGGCAAAGTCGATCATGGAAGCCGGGCAGCTTGTGCCCGACGATTTGATGATCGGCCTGATATCCGAAAGACTGGACCAGGATGACACCAAAAACGGTTTCATTCTGGATGGTTTTCCCCGCACGACAGCCCAGGCAGAAGCCTTGGATGTCATGCTGGAAAAAAAGGGCCTCAAGCTCGATTATGTTTTGCAGCTGGTGGTAGATGATGCGGCCCTGACCGGGCGCATTGTTGGCCGTTATACCTGTGCCAAATGCGGCAAGGGCTATCATGATGAATTTGAAAAGCCCGCAATCGACGGTGTGTGCGACGCATGTGGCAGCACCGAATTCAAACGTCGTGCGGATGACAATGCCGAAACGGTAATGTCGCGACTGGAAGCCTATCACGGGCAAACAGCACCGATTATTCCCTACTATAAACAGGCAGGGAAGCTGAAAACAGTTGACGGCATGGCCGAAATCGACGAAGTTACGCGCGAGATCAAAGCCATCCTGGGGTAAATTCCCGGGAGGGATTGTTATTATTTGGCGGGTTGGCTGATGTCAACCCGCTTTTGCAACGCCCTCCCTACCGGATATGCCGCTGGATTTGTTAACAGATAAGAGGAGTCTACATAGTGGCTCGTATTGCTGGCGTAAATATCCCGACCGCGAAGCGCGTCGTGATTGCGCTTACCTATATTACCGGTATCGGCCCGGCCAAAGCCAAAGAAATCTGCCAGAAAGTTGGTATCGAAGCACAGACCCGCGTTCATCAGCTCAATGATGATCAGGTGCTTAAAGTCCGTGAAGTTATCGATGCCGATTACGTTGTCGAAGGCGACCTTCGCCGCGAAATCGCGATGAACATCAAACGTTTGATGGATCTCGGTTGCTATCGCGGTCTGCGTCATCGCCGCGGTCTTCCGGTTCATGGTCAGCGTACGCATACCAATGCGCGTACCCGTAAGGGCCCGGCCAAGCCGATCGCCGGCAAGAAGAAGTAAGGTAGGCAACGACAATGGCAAAAGCTCCTCAGGCGACTCGTGTCCGCCGCCGCGAACGTAAAAACATTACGAACGGCATTGCGCACGTAAATGCGACCTTTAACAACACCATGATCACCATCTCTGACGTGCAGGGAAATACCATTTCCTGGTCGTCTGCCGGTGGCATGGGTTTCAAGGGTTCGCGTAAATCGACTCCGTATGCAGCGCAGATGGCCGCAGAAGATGCTGGCAAGAAAGCTGCTGAACACGGCATGAAAACCCTTGAAGTCGAGGTCAAAGGCCCCGGCTCAGGGCGTGAATCCGCACTGCGCGCGTTGCAGGCTGTTGGTTTCACCATTACGTCGATCAAAGACGTAACGCCGATTCCGCACAATGGTTGCCGTCCGCGCAAGCGTCGTCGCGTCTAATCGCGCCGATCTGCGGACGACCGCGCGTTTTGGCCCGGGAAACCGGGCCTGTTCGCGTTTCTCGCGGGGGCTTCGTGCCCCCCTTATCTAGGCTCCAGTTGCGAAGGTGGGTCTCGTGATTCAGAAGAACTGGCAGGAACTGATTAAGCCGACCAAGCTTGATGTTACCTCGGGTACTGACGCCAGCCGCGTCGGTACAATCGTGGCTGAACCGCTGGAGCGCGGTTTTGGTCAGACTTTGGGTAACGCGCTGCGTCGTATTCTGCTGTCGTCGCTTCAGGGTGCTGCGGTGACTGCTATCCAGATCGAAGGCGTTTTACACGAATTTTCGTCGGTCCCGGGTGTGCGTGAAGATGTCACCGACATCATCCTGAATATCAAGACGATGGGCGTGCGCATGCATGCCGAAGGTCCGAAGAAAATGGTTCTCAAGGCGACCGGCCCGGGTGCCGTGACCGCCGGACAGATTCAAACCAGCGCCGATATTGAAATTCTCAATCCGGGTCTGGTGTTGTGCCATCTTGATGATGGGGCATCGCTGACGATCGAATTTACCGTTGAAATCGGTAAGGGTTATGTTGCCGCCAATACCAGCCGTTCGGCAGATTCGCCGATTGGTCTGATTCCGGTCGATGCGATTTTCAGCCCGATCCGTAAAGTGGCCTACAAGGTGGAAAACACCCGTGTGGGTCAGGATACCGACTTTGACAAATTGTCGCTGACGGTTGAAACCAACGGTTCGGTCACGCCGGAAGATGCGGTTGCACTTGCCGCCCGTATCTTGCAGGACCAGTTGTCGCTGTTCGTCAACTTCGAAGAACCCGATGCGGTTGTCGAAGAAAAGAAAGAAGACGAACTGCCGTTCAATAAAAACCTGTTGCGCAAGGTTGACGAACTGGAACTTTCGGTCCGTTCGGCAAATTGCCTCAAGAACGACAACATCATCTATATCGGCGATCTGGTTCAGAAAACCGAAGCCGAAATGCTGCGTACGCCGAATTTCGGTCGTAAGTCGCTGAACGAAATCAAAGACGTTCTCGCCCAGATGGGCCTCCATCTCGGGATGGAAGTCGGCGGCTGGCCGCCCGAGAATATCGAAGATCTGGCCCGCAAGTTTGAAGACCCGTTTTAAGTAACGGGCCTTCGGCCTTGTTGGCCGCATAACCGGAACGCATTATGTGTTCCAAATGACTGGGCAGGTTGCCCGCACCGTCCGTGCATGACCCGTTTGGGGTGGCGTGGCGGTTTTACAATCGGTTTCGTGCGCGAAGCCAAGGCATAAGGAGAGTTCAAATGCGTCACGGTATGCAAGGCCGTAAACTCAATCGTACTGCGTCTCACCGCAAGGCGATGTTCTCGAACATGGCAGCTTCGTTGCTGACCCATGAGCAGATCAAGACCACTCTTCCGAAGGCCAAGGATCTTCGCCCGTATGTCGAAAAACTGATTACGCTGGGCAAGCGGGGCGACCTGCATGCACGCCGTCAGGCACTTTCGACCCTGCGTGACGAGAAAGTCGTTGCCAAACTGTTCGGTGAAATCGCCGAACGTTACAAGGATCGTTCGGGTGGTTACACCCGCGTTCTGAAGGCTGGCTTCCGTTACGGGGATGCGGCTCCGGTTGCTGTGATCGAACTGGTCGAACGCAATCCGGAAGCCAAAGGCGCAGAAGATCGCGCCCGCCTCGAAGCAGAGGGTGAAGGCGACGAGCAGTCGGCTGAATAAGTCGGCCCTGCTTTGGCCTTGAAGATACAGACGGGCGGTGCGCAGGCATCGCCCGTTTTGTTTTACGCAGGCGTTTTGGGGACAGGCGGTTGCGCCCGAACAAAATTCAATCTACATGGGACCGGCATATCCCGCCCCTGATTTAACCCGCAGTGAGAGATTCCGCCGTGACGTCAAAGATTGCAGCGAAGTTTGTTCTGGCCGTCGTGATGGGCCTTGGTTTTGTGGCGGGGGTCCCCGCAACATCAATGGCCCAGGCCACAATTGATCGCCATCTTCCGGGGTCGGAAGCGGAAATAAAGCTGTCTTTTGCGCCGCTGGTCAAACAAACAGCGCCTGCTGTGGTCAATATCTATACCAAAAAGGTGGTGACATCGCGCCCGGCCAATCCGTTCATGAATGACCCGTTTTTTCGGGAATTTTTTGGCGAACGGTTTGGCGGCGCATTGGGGGCGCCCCGGCAACGGGTAGAGCGGTCATTGGGGTCTGGGGTGATCGTCTCGCGTGAAGGTACGGTGATTACCAATCATCATGTGGTGGACGGGGCCAGTGAAATTCGCGTTGTCCTGCATGACCGCCGCGAATATGACGCCGAACTGGTGGGATCGGATGAAGGCACGGACCTTGCCGTCTTGCGCCTGCGCGATGTCGATGGATTGTTACCGGCGATTACCCTTGGCGATTCTGATGCGGTCGAGGTCGGCGATCTGGTTCTGGCGATTGGCAACCCGTTCGGGGTAGGGCAAACCGTGACCAGCGGCATTGTATCGGCCCTGTCACGCGCCGGAGTCACCGGGCAGGATTTTCAGTCTTTCATCCAGACCGATGCGGCGATCAATCCGGGGAATTCCGGCGGGGCGCTGGTGGATATGGATGGCAATCTGATTGGTGTCAATTCGGCGATTTTCACCCGTGGCGGCGGGTCGAACGGCATTGGTTTTGCCGTGCCGGTCAATATGGTCAAGGTGGTGATGCGCGGCCTGATTTCCGGGGATTTGCGCCGCCCGTGGTTTGGGGCCGCCGGGCAACCGGTGACGGCCGATCTGGCGCGGTCGCTGGAACTGGAACGTCCCGGTGGGGTTCTGGTCAATGCCATCCGCCCGGCCAGCCCGGCGGAGCGGGGCGGATTGCGCCCCGGTGATGTGGTGGCGGCGATTAATGGCCTGCGCGTTGATGACCCGGATGCCTTGCGGTTCCGCATCGCCACCCTGGAATTGCCCGGTACGGCAAATCTGACCGTGATCCGGCAGGGGCGGCAGATTGATCTTGCCATGCCGCTTGAAATCGCGCCGGATGTCCCGGCCCGCGATCAGTCCGAAATCACCGGACGCAATCCGTTTTCAGGGGCGATTGTCGCCAATGTCAATCCGGCACTGGCCGACGAGATCGGCATAGATATGATGAGTTCCGGCGTCATTGTGATGTCGGTCGGCAGTGAATCTCTGGCACGACGCGCCCGCCTGCAAAAGGGCGATTTCGTCGTCGAGGTCAATGGGGTGGCGATTGATTCGGTTGCCCGCCTGAAAGACGTGGTTGCCTCGGGCGAGGCCGCAGGTCGGTGGGCGATTGCGGTGAAACGCAATGGCCAGATCCTGACGGCGCAGTTTACCCTTTAACGGATGGGCGGACAAACCACAGGGTCAATCCCGCCAAGCCACCCAAAAGGATGGTCAGCCACAGGGCCTGTGTGCCCGTCGCGTCAATCAGCATGCCAAACAGGAACGGTGCGGCCGCCTGGGCAAAGCGCGACGGGGCAACCAGAAAACCCTGCCGTGCGCCATAGCCGTTGGGGCCGAAAACGGCAAGGGGCAAGGTCCCCTTGGCGATGGTCAGAATGCCGTTGCCCGTGCCATGCAGGCCGGTGAAAATCATGCCTGCCGGGCCACCAAGGACCATCAGAAGAGCCGCCCCGACCGGATGCATCAGGGTGGCCAGCCGGGCCGAGATCATCGGGTGCCAGTGCCGCAACAGACCAAATTCCAGCACCCGCCCGGCCACCTGTGCCGGGCCGACCAGCGATGCCGCCAGAATGGCACTGCTGGCATCCATGCCCGATATTTGCAACAGGCGCGGCAAATGGGCGGCCATGGCGGTTGCCGTGAACCAGCTTGCGGCAAAAACAAAGGCCAGCAAGATCATTGGCAGGCTGACATAATCCCGCCGCGAAAGGCGGGCCGGGGGTGTGGCTGTTTCCACGCGGGCCGGATCGGAAAGCATATTGCCCGCCGGGATCAATAACCGGTTTAACGGCAATCCCAGTACAATGTGCGTGCCTGCCCAAAAGAAACAGACAATCCGCCAGCCATATTCCGCCTCGATCCCCGCCGATATCGGCCAGCAAATCGTGCTGGCAAATCCGGCGATCAGGGTAATGCCGGTAATCGGACCACGGGCAGTGCTGCCAAACAACCCGACCAGTGTGGCAAAGGCCGATTCATAAAGCCCCATCGACATGCCGATGCCAATTACCAGCCAGGCAAGGCACATCACGGCCATGCTGTCCGACAGGCCCAGAATGCCAAGACCGGCGGCAAAAACCAGACTGGAGGAGCTTAAGATATTCCGCCCGCCAAACCGGTCAATCCGCGCCCCAAAGAGGGGCCCGAGAAAGGCCGAAATCAGCAGGGCCAGCGAAAAGGCCCCAAATGCCCAGCTTGTCGGAACGCCGATATCGCGGGCCATTGGTTCGGCCAGAATGGCAGGCAGATAAAACGTGGTGCCAAAGGCCAGCGTTTGCGCCGTACCCAGTGCCACGATAATTCTGGTGCGGTGTGACTTTTGCATGTTCTGGCAACCGGAAAATATCGGGAATAGGGCACAGCATTGTTCTTAGCGCCCCTGCAACCGGCAGGCAAGCCATCCATGATGTTTGCCCCTGTAACCCGGTGAAACACCGTGATAGGTTCCGACAGGCTGGCGGATAGAAGATCGAGGCAATGAATGGTATCGCTGTTTGAAAATCAGGTGTCACGGCCACTGGCCGACCGGCTGCGCCCGGCCAAACTGACCGAAGTGGTCGGGCAGGGGCATCTGTTTGGCGAGGATGGCCCGATCACGCGCATGATGACAACCGGGCGGGTGCCGTCGGTGGTGTTGTGGGGGCCGCCCGGTTGTGGCAAAACCACGCTGGCGCGTCTGATGGCCGATATTGCCGATATGGCGTTTGAACCGTTATCGGCGATTTTTTCCGGGGTGGCGGATTTGCGCAAGGTGTTTGACCGTGCCAAGGGCCGCCGTGCCACCGGGGCGGCAACCCTGTTATTCATTGATGAAATTCATCGTTTCAACAAGGCGCAACAGGACAGTTTCCTGCCGCATGTCGAAGACGGCACCATAACCCTGATCGGGGCGACCACCGAAAATCCGTCGTTTGAACTCAATGCCGCCTTGCTGTCGCGCTGTCAGGTGTTGGTGCTGAAACGGCTGGATGATGGGGCGCTGGAAGAATTGCTGGTGCGGGCCGAACAGGAAATGGGATTTGAATTGCCCGTGACGGCCGAGGCGCGCCTGACCTTACGTGCGATGGCCGATGGCGACGGGCGGTATTTGTTGAACCTTGCCGAAGAATTGTTTGCCCTGCCGCCCGGTGATGACGGGCCGCTGGGCGTAGCCGGATTGTCGCGGGTCGTGCAAAAACGCATGCCGATCTATGACAAGGGGGATGACAGCCATTACAACCTGATCAGTGCATTGCATAAATCGGTGCGAGGTTCGGACCCGGATGCCGCCCTGTACTGGTTTAACCGCATGCTGGCAGGGGGCGAGGATCCGAAATTTGTTGCCAGACGGTTATTACGGATGGCGGTCGAGGATATCGGCCTTGCCGATCCGCAGGCCCAGCAGATTTGCATCGGGGCGTGGGAAGCTTATGAACGTCTGGGCAGCCCCGAAGGCGAACTGGCACTGGCGCAGGCGGTGATTTATCTGGCGCTGGCCCCGAAATCCAATGCGGGTTATACCGCCTATAAACGGGCATTGCAGGTGGCGCGTGATACCGGGTCGCTGACCCCACCCGCCCATATTCTCAATGCGCCGACAAAATTGATGAAAGATATCGGTTACGGGCAGGGATATGCCTATGACCATGATGAAAAAGACGGTTTTTCCGGGCAGAATTATTTCCCCGACGGCATGCGCCGCCAACAATTCTATCAGCCGGTCGAACGCGGCTTTGAACGCGATTTGCAAAAACGTGTTGCCTATTTTGATCGACTGCGCCGCGAACGGCACAAAAACAGCGATAAAAATTAGGCATTATTCAGAAACAATTTGGTGAAAACAGACAGGATAATCATTTTTCGAGAAACGGTTAAGCTGGTCTCCAACATTCAAATCTTTTATTTGTGGAGACTCTCATGGCTGTTGTTTTGCGGATTGATACCTCGGTGAATGGCGACAATTCCAAGTCGCTGCAACTGAGTTCCAAACTGGTTGATCGTATTGTCGCCGCCGATCCGGCAACCGATGTGGTTGTGCGCAATGTCAATGATCACAGCATTCCTGCCCTGAATGGCGAAATCGTCGGCGCGTATTTCACCCCGGCGGAAAACCGTTCCGAAGATCAGAAAAAGATCATTGCGGCGTCCGACATGCTGGTCGCTGAACTGTTCGCCGCCGATACTTTGGTAATTGGCGTGCCGATGTATAATTTCAGCATCCCGTCGCGCCTTAAGGTCTGGGTCGATCTGGTGGCGCGTGCCGGTGTGACTTTCCAATATACCGAAAATGGCCCGAAAGGCCTGATTGAAGGCAAGAAAGCCTATCTGGTGGTTTCGACCGGCGGTGTGCCGGTCAACAGCCCGGCCGATTTCGCCACCCCCTATATGAAACAGTTTCTGGCGTTTCTGGGCATTACCGATGTGACCGTGATTGATGCTTCGGGCTTTGCCGTTGATGCCGATGCGGCGATGACCAAGGCGGTGAATGCCATCGAAACGGTTGCGCTGCCCAACGCAGCCTGATTTTCAGTTTCGATAATCCAACGGCCCCAACGTTGTGATGACAGGAAAGACCGGTATCTGTTTGGATATCGGTCTTTTATTTTTGGTGATACTCTTGATGTCGGGGACAAACTCTTAACCGGAGTTTAGCATCTGCTGCGTTACTGCTGGCGCATCAGGATGGGGAGTATCAGGTGAAGCGGACGTTGATTGTTGTCTTCTGGTTGTTATGTGTTGCCGGTCTGACCTTTGCTGTCGTCCGGTTCAGCGGGTTGCTTGAAACCATGTTTACGTCGGGCGAACCCGATGCCGTGGTGTTTTCGGCCGATATGCAACTGCCCGATGATCCGACCTTTTTTCTGGTTTGTGCCGGGGATTTGTGTCCGCCAGATGCGGACCGCCAGATGACCAGCCCGGTTTTCAACATTGCCGCCACCCAGTTATTGTCGCGGGTCGAAGAAGTCGCGCTGAACAGCAAGGCAGTGATTGTTGAACGCAATCCCCGCACACTGGAAATGCGTCTTCTGATCCGGACCCCCGTTATGCGGTTTCCGGACTGGATTGATATCCGCATTGTGCCGCTGGATGAGGATCACAGCCAGATATTGGCCTTTAGCCGGTCGGTTTATGGCAGTGGTGATTTCGGGGCGAATGAAAAACGCCTGAAAAAATGGCTGACGGCGCTGCGTGATATTGTGGGCGAAGGCCGGAACACGACGGGATGAAGGCGGCACAGCCATGCGCTTTTCCTGCGTGACATTTAACCCCTGAACGAATAGGTTCCGCGCCATGCAGTTTTCACCGGTTTTGTTTGCATGTATCGGCCTTGGTGGCGCATTGGGGGCGATGGCCCGTTATGGGGTCACGTCCTTTATGGGGGTGACATTTGGCACCGGCTTTCCGTGGGGAACCTTGACGGTGAATATCGCCGGGTCGTTCCTGATCGGGTTGCTGATTGAAATCGGGGCGTTGAAATGGTCGTTTGGCCCGGAAATGCGGGCTTTTATGATTACCGGGTTTCTGGGGGCCTTTACGACATTTTCGACATTCTCGCTTGATTTTGCGACCCTGTATGATCGTGGCAATCTTGCCTTGGCGGCGATTTACGTGGCGGTGTCGGTCGGGCTGGGCATTATCGGTTTTTTTGGTGCCATGATTTTGGCACGCGGAGTATTTCAATGAGTGGCGTTACCCTGCGCAAGGTCGCATCCGACGAAGCCGAAATGCGGCTGGATCGCTGGTTCAAACGCAATTGCCCGGATTTCACCTTTGGGCAGGTTCAGAAACTGTTGCGTGGCGGGCAAATCCGCGTCGATGGCAAACGTGCCAAGGCCGGGCAGCGTCTGGAAGCCGGGCAGGAAGTGCGCGTGCCGCCGGTGCCTGTGATGTCGGGCGGCGGGTTTGGCCCGTGGCATGATGATGACGGCGAGGGACATACCCCGTATAAATCCGCGCCATCGCGGGTTGAAATCCGCCCCGAAGATGTGCAGGCATTGAAGGATTCGGTGATTTTTGTCGATGAATATGTGCTGGCGATCAACAAGCCGTCCGGCATGGCGGTGCAGGGCGGCACAAATACATCGCGTCATATTGACGGCATGCTGGATTCCCTGAAATTCGACAGCAAGGAACGCCCGAAACTGGTGCATCGCCTTGACAAGGATACCAGCGGTGTTTTGTTGCTGGCACGGACCGCCTCGGCGGCGCATGCCCTGACCAAGGCGTTCAAGGATAAGACCACGCGCAAACTGTATTGGGCGATTGTGGTCAATGCCCCGGACGAACGCGAAGGCATGATTGACGCCCCATTGGGCAAACAGGAAGGCAAGGGCGGCGAAAAAGTCGTCATTGATCCCAAAAACGGCAAACCGGCCCAGACGGTGTATCGCCAACTGGCACGATCCGGCCGCAAGGCGGCGTGGCTGGCCCTGTCGCCGCTGACCGGGCGCACCCATCAGTTGCGTGTGCATTGCATGGAAATCGGCTGTCCGATTTTGGGCGATGGCAAATATGGCGGGGCCAATGCGTTTCGCGATGGCCTGTCCAACCAGATGCATCTGCATGCCCGCGCCATCGATTTCCCGCATCCCGTCACCGGGCAGCGCGTGATCATTGATGCGCCGCTGCCCGACCATTTCCGCGCCAGTATCAAAACCCTGAATTTTGATCCGGAAACCGCAACCAAATTCCTGACACCGGAAATCCATCGCGACAAAAACGCGACCCGGTACAGTTAGTACCGGGCCAAAAGAAAAAGATGTGACGATGCGAAAGAATGTCGTCACATTGCAGCGCGGCCTGCGTCATGTTGGGCGACAAATTTGTCATGGACGCTTTGCAGATGTCGGGCATGGGTTGCATTTCCTGCCCGTTCACAGATATGGACCTGTTTTTGGATCATGGTGGCGATCTGGCGGCAACCGCCCTTGCTGTGAACAAGGCATTCGCCTTCTTCCAGCGCACTGATCAGGGGAATATGTTCATATTCGGCGATGGCGCAAATCTCGTCTTCGCTCAGGTCGCTAAAATCGATGCAGTCTTTCAGGGTTAACATGGACGACCCTCCCTTTATCGGGGGTTGAATATGTAGCATACGCCCTGTTTTTCATCCTTCAAAGTTACATAAATTCAACTGCGGGTTTCGAGGCTTGCCGGGGGTTTTAGAACGGTTTGCAATGGTGTGCCGCAGGACTCGATCTTTGGCGCGGGATCGGTTAGACAACATCATGGATTGTGATTTCCCATCAGGATGACCCGATGACAACGGATGCGCTGCGGCTTGTGGTTTTTGATTGTGACGGGACGCTGGTTGACAGCCAGCACGCCATTACCCATTGCATGGATCATGCCTTTGCCGCGCATGGGCTGGCGACGCCCGGCCTTGATCATACCCGAACCATCATCGGGTTAAGCCTGCCCGAAGCGATTGCGACACTGGCCCTTCATGTCGGCCATAACGTGGTTCTGGAAGATCACAGGATCGAGGCGATCACCAACAGTTACAAATCGGCGTTTTTTGAATTGCGCCAGACCCCGGATTTTCACGAACCGCTTTATCCCGGCGTGGTCGATGTGATGGACCATCTGGACCGGCGCGGTTGGCTGGCAGGGGTAGCGACGGGCAAGGCGCGGCGCGGGCTGGACGCCGTTCTGGCGCGCAACAATCTTGAAAAACGCTTTGTCACCCTGCAAACCTGCGACAATCATCCGTCCAAGCCCCATCCGTCGATGCTGGATGCGGCGATGATGGAAACCGGGGTTGATGCCCGTTTTGGCGCGATGGTGGGCGATACCAGTTTTGACATGGCAATGGGCCGGGCCGCCGGGATGCTGTCCATCGGGGTCAGTTGGGGCTATCACGATGTTGAAACCCTGACCGCGGCAGGGGCGCATGCGGTGATTGATCATTTTGACCAGTTGCCCGCGATGCTGGATGAATTATGGGACGAAAACCGATATGTCGCCTGAAAATATACCACCGGCCCCGGATCGCGGCATGGCCATGCTGGACCCGGTAACTGTTGAAATCACCGCCCCGGTTGATCCTGACCGGGCCTTTGCGCTTTTTTCCGGGGATTTTGGCAAATGGTGGCCGATTGCCAGCCATTCCTTGTCCAAGGAAAAATGCACCGGCCTTGAAATGCGCCCGGGGCTGGGCGGCAAGATTATTGAAACCGCACAGGGGATTGCCCCGGTGATCTGGGGCGAGATTGAAATCTGGCTGCCGGGGGAACAATTATCCTTTACCTGGCATCCGGGGTGGGATGCGGGCGATTATACCCGCATCAGCGTCACCTTTGACCAGAACCGGTTCGGGCATTGCGAAATCCGGCTGGTGCATTGGGAATGGGAAAATCTGGGGGAAATCGCAACCCCGATCCGGGACAGCTATGTCACCGGCTGGCCCTATGTTTTCGGGCAATGTTTCGCCAATTATTTGCGCAAACCGGCCTGACTGTTTACAGCAGGTTTCGTTCCATCAATTCACGGCGCAGGGTGACCGGGTCGCGGAACCAGTGGGTCTGAAATCCCATTTCGCGGGCCTGCTGGATATTGTTCATATTGTCATCGATAAACAGCGTTTCCGAAGGTGTCAGGCCAAAACGGCGTGCCGTCAGGTCGAAAATCTGTGGGTCGGGTTTGGCCATTTTTTCCTGACCCGATACCAGAATATTTTCAAACAATTCCAGAAACGCGAATTTTTCCAGCGCATATTTCCATGTTTCATGGGACCAGTTGGTCAGGGCGAATAGCCGAACATCATCCTTGCGTTTGATTTCCTCAAGCAGGCGCACCGTGCCGTCAATTGACCCGGCCAGCATTTCCGGCCAGCGATCCACCCATGCGGCAATCTGATCGTGATAGTCGGGGAAACGTCTTTGGCGTTCGGGAATGCTGGTGGCAAATTCCAGCGATGCCGAATCATGCAGGACATTCCAGTGCGGATGGCAGACTTCGGTCAGGAAATATTCCATATCCTTGCTGTCATCGAAAATCTTGCGATACAGGTAACGCGGGTCCCAATCGACCAGAACCCCGCCCAGATCAAACAAAACCGTTTCGACTTCGCGCATGATATCCCCGCTTGTGATGTGTGATGCCTGTTTACGCAATTCCCCTTGCGCCCGGCAAGTCCTGTTTTGTCGGAAGGGACGATGGTTTTTGATCTGCAAAGGATTTTGGCGCGTATCAAAATCATTAAAACAATGGTCTTAACAGGACTGTGACTTGCCAACGGACTTTCTTTGACGGACTGTTTTGCAATCATAAAATGAACAGGAGGCAATAATGTGCAAGCTTGATGGATGTGGGTCTTATGATCATATGGGGCCACCGCCCAAGGCAACCGATGAGGAACGGCGATTGTTTCTGAAAGGTCTGGCGGTTTTGCCGCTGGCAGTGGTGCTGGCCGATCCGATTTTGGCCCATGCTGCTGGATCGACCCTGAAAAAAGTCACGATCACCGGCCCGACCGGGGTGACGATGAATGCCGAAGTCGCCCTGCCTGCGGTGACCCCGGCCCCGACGGTGATCCTGATCCATGAGTGGTGGGGATTGAATGACCAGATCCGCGCCGCCGCCGCCGAATATGCCAATCAGGGCTATGTCGCCCTTGCGGTTGATCTGTATGGCGGGGCGGCGGCCACCACCCCGGATCAGGCGATGGCGATGATGAAGGCGGTTGACCCGGTGGTCGCCACCGAAAAGCTGAAAGAATCCGTAGCATTTCTGCGCGGGCATGAGGCGTCGAACGGCAAGGTTGGTGTGGTCGGCTGGTGCTTTGGCGGTGGATGGTCGCTTAATACCGCCCTTGCCACCGATGTTGATGCAGCGGTGATTTATTATGGCAATGTCACCAAAACCCCGGAACAGGTCGCCAGCCTGAACGCGCCGATTTTGGGGCATTTTGGCACCCTTGATAAATCGATCAATCGCGCAATGGTTGACGGGTTTGAGGAAGCGCTGAAAGAAGCCGGGAAAACCGATTACGAATTTCACTGGTACGAGGCGGATCACGCTTTTGCCAATCCGACCGGGGGGCGTTATGACGCCGAAGATGCGATGCTGTCCTGGGACCGCACCAAGGCGTTTTTTGATACGCATCTGTCCTGATTGGACGGGCCGCAGAGATGACAAAGGCCGGGGCGTTCAAACCCCGGCCTTTTTTTATGATCTTGCAGAATGATCAGTTTGTCGGATTGGCGCGGTTGGCCCATTTGGTGCTGCGCCGTTCGATGATGTTGAAAATTTCATACATCGCAATCCCCATGGCGGCAATTACCAGCAAACCGGCAAAAACCAGCGGCATGTTGAACCGCGACGAGGCCGACAACATCAAATAGCCAACTCCCAGATTGGAGGCCACGGTTTCCGAAATCACCGACCCGACAAAGGCCAGCGTGATCGAAACCTTGAGCGATGCAAAGAAATAGGGCAGGGCACGCGGAAAGCCGACCTTGACCAGAATATCGCGGCGCGTTGCCCCCAATGACCGCAACACATCGCGCAATTCCGGTTCCAGCGTTGCCAGCCCGGTGGCGACATTGACCACAATCGGGAAAAACGAGATCAGAAAGGCGGTGATAATCGCCGGTGTGGTGCCAATGCCAAACCACATGACCAGTACCGGTACCAGGGCGACCTTGGGCACGGAATTAAACCCGACCAGCAACGGATTGGCGGCGGTATAGATCGGCTTGCTGGACCCGACCAGTGCCCCCAGAACCACCCCGAACACCACGGCAATCGCAAATCCGGCCAGCGTGGTATAAAGCGTATGGACCGCATGCATCCAGATCGCGGCCTTGAATTGCCATCCCATGATGATGCTGGCCGAGGGGGTCGGCAATACATATTCGGGAATGGCAAACAGCCGCACCACCAGTTCCCAGAAGGCGAACAGCGCGATGGTGCTGATCCACGGCATGGCTTTTGAAAAGTCTTTTTTCTTTTGCATCATTTTCCCTGCCCCTTCGTTCAGGCGGCCCGCACGTCACGGATGTGACTGCGTAATTCGTGAACCAGATCAATAAAGGGCGGGGTAAAGGTGGTTTCCTGATCGCGCGGACGCGCCAGCGTATTTTCCCGCGCCACCAGAATGCGACCGGGCCGTTTCGACATCACATAAATGGTATCAGCCAGATAGGCTGCCTCGCGCAGATCATGGGTGACAAGGATCACGGTAAAGGGTTTGCGCATCCACAGCGCCTGAAGAATGTCCCACAATTCCTCGCGGGTGAAGGCATCAAGGGCGCCAAACGGTTCATCAAGCATCAGCAAATCCGGTTCATGGATCAGCGCCCGGCACAGGGATGCGCGTTGTTGCATGCCGCCCGACAATTCCCACGGATATTTGTCTTCGCATCCTTCCAGCCCGACAGTCGCCAGCAATTGCCGGGCACGGTCGATATATTCGGCCTTGTTCTTGCGCAACAGATTGCGGTGCGGCTTGACGATTTCCAGCGGCAGCAAAACATTTTCCAGCGTGGTGCGCCACGGCAGCAATGTCGGGTTCTGAAAGGCCATGCCGACAATTTTAAGCGGCCCGGCGACTTCTTTGTTATCGACAATCACCGTGCCGTCGCTGGGCGGCATCAGGCCCGACACCAGTTTCAGCAAGGATGATTTACCGCACCCCGAGGGGCCGACCACGGCAATGAATTCGCCCTTGGCGATTTTCATATTGGTGGTGTCCATCGCAAGATCGGCATCGTCGCCATAGCGCAATGTGACATTGCTGAGTTCGACAAAACTTTTCGACATGTCGGATTTTCCCGCCTTTCCCCGTGTTTTCGTCTTTTCGGCAGCACTGCATGACAAGGGTTCGGACCTGATAATCACAGGCCCGAACCCGGTGTTATGATGCGTCGTATTGCGTTATTTCAGTTTGCGGTCTTCGGCACCGGGCAGATAGATGTCGGTGAAAATATCGCCAACGGTTGGCGGATTGGCAATGCCAAATGCCAGCGATACCTGTTCGATGGCCTTGGCCATACGGTCGGTTTTGATCGGGCCCATGCCATTTTCCAGAACATCGGGGGTCAGGATATTATCCGTGATCACCATGTTGAGGCGTTCGAGTTCAATCGCCGGATCAATCAGCGGGTCGGCTTCCTGCAAGGCGACAATGGCGGCCTGCGGATCGGCAACGGTATCACGCCATCCCTTGACCACGGCACGCAGAAACCCGCGCAGGGCTTCGGGGTTGTTTTCCATCATGGCGGGCGAGGCGATCAGGCCGTTGCCATAAAAATCCATGCCGTAATCGGCATATTTCAGGGCGGTCAGGTCTTCAAGGCCAACGCCCTGTGCCTTTAAATTCAGCACCGAGGTGAAATAATGCCCGGCAATCGCATCAACATCGCCGCGCAGCAGCATCGGTTCGCGCAGAGGCGGGTCCATGCTTTCCCACGTTACATCATCGAGTTTCAGGCCGGTTGCCTGGGCAAAGGCCGGAAACAGTTTGCGCGAGGCATCAAACACCGGCGCGCCCAGTTTCTTGCCAATCAGGTCTTCGGGTTTGGTGATGCCGCTGGATTTCAGGACAAACAGCGAAAAGGGCGGGCGGTCATAAATCATGAACATCGCCTTCATGGCGAGGTCCGGATTGGCGGCGTTGAATTCAATCGTCGAATTGATGTCTGCCATGCCGATATCGTAGGCACCGCTGGCAACACGGGTGATCGCACCAACCGAACCGTTGCCCGAATCAATCGTGACATCCAGTCCTTCGGCCTCGAAATAACCGTTCTTTTTCGCCAGCATGAATGCCGCGGCCGGGCCTTCAAATTTCCAGTCGAGGGTGAATTTAATGGCGGTTTGCGCCCATGCCGATTGCGCGCCCAACGCAATCGCAACCCCAAAAGTTGCCGATAGCAACTTTGCTCCCAGTTTCGCCATCTGTCGAAGTCTCCTGTTAACGGCCGCATCTGCGGCGACCAGATTGTTCATTAGAACCCATAAATACACAGCAAAGACCGTGCCATCTTATATCAGACCGGGCCAGAAGGCCAAAATCCGCAGGTTATGCCTGAAACTGTACGGATGTTTATTATTTGGTCAATGGGGGAAAGTGATCAAAAATTATACATGAAAAATTGATAATCGTCGGGATTGCTGCTTTTGGGATCAAAATGCTTGCGCAATTGTCCGGATTTCGGCATATCGCCTGAATGCAAACCCAGAATTTGAAACGTTTCTATCAAAAAGCCGAGGCCGTGCGCGATGATCTTGCGCCGGGCTGGCGCATTCATTTGGATGGCCGGGCGGTCAAATCGCCGGGGCGGGCGGATTTTGTCCTGACATCAGAGGCACTGGCCCGCGCAATTGCCGCCGAATGGGACGGGCAGGGCGATCATATCGTGCCATCCAGCATGCCAATGATGCAGCTTGCCGCCACGGTGATTGACCGGGTGGTGCCGAACCGCATGGCGGTGATTGGTGATTTGACCGGCTATGGCCGCAGCGATCTTTTATGTTATCGCGCCGATTTTCCCGAGGAACTTGTCACGCGGCAGGCCAAGGCATGGCAGCCCTTGCTGGATTGGGCGGCACGGGAACTGGATGTTGCATTAAAGGTGACGCAGGGTGTTATGCCGGTGGCACAGGATGATGCCGCCCTTTTGCATCTGCAAGATGCGATTGAAAGCCTTGATGATAACGAACTGACGGCGCTGCATACTGTTACCACCATATCGGGGTCGGTGATTATCGGTCTGGCGATGTTGCGCGGGTTTATTACCCCCGCCGAGGTGTTTGACATCGCCCAGATTGATGACAGCTATTCCATGGAACGTTGGGGCGAGGATGCCGAGGCGATGGAACGTCGCCAGCGCCAGAAAGCCGAGTTTCTGGCCGCAGGGCGGTTTCTGGAATTGTTGCGCGGCTAGACTTTAGTCCAGCGTGGCGTGGTATTTTGATCCGACGTTAGGGAATTCAGGGATTTTCCGGTGTCTGGTATTTCGGAAGCACCACAAAAATAATTGGCATTCCAGTACCGAATAATGCTATTTGATCTTCTCGCAAAAACGTCCCATCCTGTTTGGGCGACGTTCGGCGGCTATAAAAGGATCAGGCAGCATGCAGGAAATCATCGCCAAACTTGAAACAATGCGCGCCAGTGCCGCCATGGGCGGCGGGCAGAAACGCATTGATAACCAGCACGCCAAGGGCAAGCTGACGGCGCGTGAACGGCTGGATGTTTTGCTGGATCCCGGTTCCTTTGAAGAATGGGACATGTTTGTCGAACATGATTGCGTTGATTTCGGCATGCAGGATAACCGCATTTCCGGCGATGGTGTGGTTACCGGGCACGGCACGATCAATGGCCGTCTGGTGTTTGTGTTTTCCCAGGATTTCACCGTGTTTGGCGGCGCGCTTTCGGGCGCACATGCCCGCAAGATTTGCAAGATCATGGATCAGGCGATGAAGGTCGGCGCACCGGTGATCGGGATCAATGATTCCGGCGGGGCGCGTATTCAGGAAGGGGTCGAAAGCCTTGCCGGATATGCCGATGTGTTTCAGCGCAATGTCGAGGCATCGGGCGTTATTCCGCAGATTTCGCTGATTATGGGGCCATGCGCAGGCGGGGCGGTCTATAGCCCGGCGATGACCGACTTTATTTTTATGGTCAAGGACAGTTCATACATGTTCGTGACCGGCCCGGATGTGGTCAAAACCGTGACCCATGAAGAAGTCACCCATGAACAGCTGGGCGGTGCGATCACGCATAGCACTGTATCGGGGGTGGCCGATCTGGCCTTTGAAAACGACATTGATCTTTTGTTGCAGACCCGGCGCTTTATCGATTTCCTGCCGCTGTCAAACCGCGAAAAACCACCGGCACGGGATTGCGAAGACCCGGTAACGCGCGATGATTTTTCGCTTGATACGCTGGTGCCCGAAAATCCCAACATGCCCTATGACATGAAAGAACTGATTCACAAGGTGGTGGATGAGGGCGATTTTTATGAAATCCAGCCCGAATATGCCAAAAACATCATCATCGGCATGGCGCGGATCGATGGCCGCACGGTCGGCATTGTTGCCAATCAGCCGATGGTTCTGGCCGGGTGCCTTGATATCGCCAGTTCCAAAAAGGCCGCCCGGTTTGTGCGGTTTTGCGATGCCTATGATATTCCGATTGTCACCTTTGTCGATGTGCCGGGTTTCATGCCCGGCACGGCACAGGAACTGGGCGGGATCATCAAACATGGCGCGAAATTGCTGTATGCCTATGCCGAGGCGACGGTGCCCAAAGTGACTGTGATTACCCGCAAGGCATATGGCGGGGCCTATGACGTGATGGCGTCCAAACATTTGCGTGGTGATGTCAATTATGCCTGGCCGACCGCCGAAATCGCGGTGATGGGGCCCAAGGGGGCGGTGGAAATCATTTTCCGCGCCGATATGAACGACCCGGCCAAGATCGAGGCCCGCACCGAAGAATACCGCCAGAAATTTGCCAATCCGTTTGTGGCGGGCCGCAAGGGCTTTATCGATGATGTCATCATGCCGCACGGCACGCGCCGCCGGGTGGGCAAAGCATTGGCGATGTTACGTACCAAAGACATTAAAAATCCGGCCAGAAAACACGGCAACATTCCGCTTTAAGGCATTGGGGAGACACCGAAGATGTTCCAGAAAATCCTGATTGCCAATCGTGGCGAAATTGCCTGCCGTGTGATCAGATCGGCCCGCAAGATGGGCATTAAAACCGTCGCGGTTTATTCCGATGCTGATAAAAACGCCCTGCATGTGCAAATGGCCGATGAGGCCGTACGCATTGGCCCGGCACCGTCCAACCAGTCTTATCTTCTGATTGACCGGGTGATTGAGGCCTGCAAACAGACCGGGGCCGAGGCCGTGCATCCGGGATATGGTTTTTTGTCGGAAAACCAGGCTTTTGCCAAAGCACTTGAGGCCGAAAACATCGCCTTTATCGGGCCGCCGGTTGGTGCGATTGCCGCGATGGGCGATAAAATCACATCCAAGAAAATTGCGGCCGAGGCCGGTGTTTCGACCGTGCCGGGTTTTATGGGAATCATCAAGGATACCGATGAGGCCGTTAAAATCGCGCGCGATATCGGTTATCCGGTGATGATCAAGGCATCGGCAGGCGGTGGCGGCAAGGGCATGCGGGTGGCATGGAACGATGAGGAATGCCGCGAAGGCTTTACCCGTTCGACATCCGAGGCGGCATCGAGTTTTGGCGATGATCGGGTTTTCATTGAAAAATTCATTGAACAGCCGCGCCATATTGAAATTCAGGTTCTGGGCGACAAACATGGCAATGTGATTTATCTGGGCGAACGGGAATGTTCGATCCAGCGCCGCCATCAAAAAGTGATTGAAGAAGCCCCGTCGCCCTTTATCGACCCGGAAACCCGCAAGGCGATGGGCGAACAGGCCGTCGCCCTGTCGCGGGCGGTGGATTATTGTTCGGCGGGTACGGTGGAATTCATCGTCGATCGCAACAAGAATTTCTATTTTCTGGAAATGAATACCCGGCTTCAGGTCGAACATCCGGTGACCGAACTGGTGACCGGGCAGGATCTGGTGGAATGGATGATCCGCATTGCGGACGGCGAACATCTGACGCTGGCGCAGGAGGATGTCAAACTGACCGGCTGGGCGATGGAAAGCCGCATTTATGCCGAAGACCCGTTTCGCGAGTTTTTGCCATCTACCGGCCGTCTGGTGCGCTATCAACCGCCTGCCGACAGCGACATTGTGCGGGTTGATACCGGCGTGTTTGAAGGCGGCGAAATTTCGATGTTTTACGACCCGATGGTCGCCAAGCTGGTGACCTATGGCGAGACGCGCGACGCGGCGATTGATTATATGCGCACCGCCCTTGATGCCTATTATATCCGGGGGATTTCGCACAATATTCCGTTTCTTGCCGCCGTGATGGCCAACAAGCGGTTTCAGGAAGGGCGGCTTTCGACCAATTTCATCGCCGAAGAATATGCCAATGGCTTTTCGACTGATGATTTGCCCGCCGATGACCCGCATTTGCTGGTTGCGGTGGCGGCCTATATTCATCAACGCACCGCCGAACGCGATGCGGACATCACCGGCCAGGTCAATGATCATGGCATCGAGGTGCCCGAAAGCTGGGTCGCGGTATCGGGTGATCTGCATGTGCCGTTTGATATCGAATTTGACGGCGAGGAATGCGAGTATATTGTCGCCATTGAGGATGAAAGTTTTGGCGTTTCGTCGGACTGGAACATTGGCGACCCGTTGTTTGTCGGTGATATCAACGGTGAAAGTGTCTGTGTGCAGATTGACCGCGAGGGCATTGGCTATCGCCTGTCGGCCAACGGGGTTCAGCGCAGTTTCAAGATTTTGCGCCCCCGTGTGGCGGAACTGCAAAAACTGATGCCGGTCAAGGCCGCGCCCGATATGTCGAACTTCCTGCTGTCACCGATGCCGGGTCTTTTGGTCAAGGTTTCGGTGGCCGAAGGCCAAACCGTTCAGCCCGGCGAGGAGCTTTGCATCCTTGAAGCCATGAAAATGGAAAATGTGCTGAAGGCCGAAAGCAAGGGTGTTGTGAAGAAAATCCATGCCGAGCAGGGCAGTAACCTGTCGGTTGATGCGATTATTATCGAGTTTGAAAAAGAAGACGCCTGATTGCCGGACAGACCGGGTAACAAAGCCGCCGGTGAGGAGACTCACCGGCGGCTTTGTTGTTTCATCATGCGGTTCTGATTGTTCAGAACGCGCTGACGGTCGGGCGGATGATGACTTCGTTGACATCGACTGATGCCGGTTGGTCGATGTCATACAGAACGCCACGCGCAATTGCATCGGGGGGCAGGGAGATTTCGCGGAAGGATTTAAGCGCCCTCTGGGCCCCCACGGATCGGTAAAGCCGGATTTGTGCGCGGTCGCGACGATTTCTGTCGCATGAAGGGAATGGGGTGGCTGGCAATCCGATATACAAAAATCGGACTGAAATTCTTTCAATATCATCCCCTTGTTCAAAGTTATTATTGAGATGTTCTAATTAAAAAAAATCCCAAATTGATATGGGTCAACAACGTCATATACATATGTATGGTTTACTGCCCTAAGGTATAGTCAAGGGTTGCATCGCTTCCTGCCATTAGGGGTCTGAAATGTCGTCATTTTCTTTGTCATCTATACGTTCGATTCAGTTGAAAATCGCACTGGTTTCTGGCGCCTGTCTGGTGACAACCATTGCGGTGCTGGTGCTGTACAATCTGATATCCACCCGATTCACCAACGATTATTTCACGACCGAGGTTATGGAAATCGTTGGTGAACAGACCAAGGAAAGTTTGCTGAACCGCGCCACAGGGGAGGCTTTGAGAATCAGGGCCGAACTGGAAGTCGGTCTTGATGCTGCGCGGACTATGGCACACACTTTTTCAGTGTTGGCCGAGAATGACACAACCGGAACGCCGATAGAGGAACGCCGTAGTCAGTTGAATGCTGTTCTGCATAGTGTTTTGGAACAAAACCCGGCGTTTAACGGCACATATTCCGCATGGGAACCCGATGCGCTGGACGGAAACGATACAGCGTTTAAGGGAAAGAAGGATGTGGGAGCGGATATGACAGGCCGCTTCCTGCCTTATTGGACGCGCGGGGCGGATGGCACAATCGCGATTCAGCCGCTTGTCGAATATGACAGCAGCGATAAACACCCCAACGGACTGATTAAGGGCGATTGGTATATAAGCCCGTCGCGCACCGGAAAGGAAAACATTCTGGGTCCGTTGCCCTATATCGTTCAGGGTAAGGCGGTGTTCCTGGCAACGATGTCGGTTCCTGTTACGATAGATGGCAAATTTGTCGGGGTTGCCGGTGCCGATTACAACCTGGACTTTGTCCAGAAGCTGGCGGAGAGAGTTGATACATCGTTGTTTGATGGCCAGGGAAATGTTGCCATTCTGGGGAATGACGGGCTGATTGTTGCCAACAGTGCAAGCCCGGATTCTATTGGAAAGGCGACGTCGGCTGTTGATCCGGACTGGCGCGAGGGATTTGATGCTGTGCAGAACGGGCAGGGTGTTGTCCGCGATGATCCGGCATCGCCCAATATTGATGTCTTTGCGCCGGTACGACTGGGACAATCAGATAGAACGTGGGCCGTTTTAATTTCAGTGCCGCGTGCCGTTGTCAGTGCAACGGTCAATGAGCTGGCTGCTTCGATGCAAGTGCGCACGACCAGCAGCACCATCTGGTCAATTGGTGTTGGGCTGCTGATTGCACTTGTTGCCATTGCCCTGATCGTCTTGGCCGCACGCGGGATTGCAAGGCCGATCCGGACGTGCGCCGATTTTGCAAACGGAATTGCGCGGAACGACCTTGAACAGACTTTGAGTGTCGAGCAGGCTGACGAAGTCGGTGTGCTGGCTGAAGCCTTGCGCAAAATGCTTCAAGATCTCAAACAGAATATCGCACAACGCGCAGAAGATCAGGCCAAGGCAGAAAAAGAGCGGCGCCAAGCCTTGCATGAAATGGCGGATCGGTTTGAGTCTTCTGTCGGCGGGCTGGTGTCGGGTGTGACGACAGCGGCAACGGAACTGCAATCCACCGCGAAATCGATGTCATCGACGGCTGATGAAACCAGCGAACAATCGGCCGTCGTGGCCGCAGCCTCCGAGCAGACATCCAAGAATGTTCAGACGGTTGCTGCCGCAACGGAGGAATTGTCTGCTTCTATTCAGGAAATTGGCTCTCAGGTTGAAGAATCAAACAGGGTTATTTCGTCTGCCGTACAGCAGGCGAACGATACCAACGCAAAAGTGCGTGGTTTGAGCGATGCGGCGCAAAAAATTGGTGAAGTTGTCTTGCTGATCAATGATATCGCCGGCAAAACAAACTTGCTTGCGCTGAACGCGACGATTGAGGCTGCCCGCGCCGGAGAAGCAGGCAAGGGATTTGCCGTGGTGGCTTCGGAGGTGAAAACGCTGGCAACACAAACGGCAAAGGCCACCGAGGAAATTGCCATTCAGGTGCGTTCTATTCAGGGGGCGACAAGCAGTTCGGTTGATGCGATCCAGCAGATTACGGAGACAATCAGCCGCGTCAACGAAATTTCAACGACCATTGCCTCGGCAATTCAGGAACAGTCTGCCGCGACGCATGAAATTTCCCGAAATGTTGCGCAGGCAGCGCAAGGGACGACAGAAGTATCGTCGAATATTGACGGTGTGACCGGTGCCGCCCGCGAAACAGGTGCTGCCGCGGGTGAGGTTCTCAATGCCGCGGGAGAATTGGAGAAAAACGGTATTCTGCTGCGTAGTCAGGTCGATGAATTTCTGGAGACGGTACGAAGATAGATTTGATCATGTGTAACAAAGCCGCCGATGAGAAACCTCACCGGCGGCTTTTCTATTTCATCATGCGATGATGATCTATCAAAATGCGCTGGCGGTCGGGCGGATGATGACTTCGTTGACATCGACCGATGCCGGTTGGTCGATGGCATACAGAACGCCGCGGGCAATTGCATCGGGGGTCAGGGAGATTTCGCGGAAGGATTTAAGCGCCCCCTGGGCTGCCGGATCGGTAATGTCGTGGCCCAGTTCGGTTTCAACCACACCGGGCGAGATGACAGTCACGCGGATATGGGTGGATTCCTGGCGCAATCCTTCGGAAATTGCCCAGACGGCATATTTGGTGGCGCAATAAACCGCCCCGGTCGGCATCACCACATGCGCCCCGATCGAGGCGGTATTGATGATGTGCCCGCTGCCTTGTTCTTCCATCAGGGGCAGGACGGCGGCAATGCCGTTCAACACACCGCGAATATTGACATCAATCATATTGTCCCATTCGCGGGTTTTAAGCGCATTCATTGGCGAAAGCGGCATCACCCCGGCATTGTTGAACAACACATCAACCCGGCCATGCAGCTTTTGGGCGAAGTAAACAAATGCCTCCACATTGTCGGCATTGGTGACATCAACCGCCCGATAATCGACCTGACCGCCGTCTTTGCGAATGTCGGCGGCAATTTGTTCCAGCCGGTCGGTCCGCCGTGCGCCCATGACGACTTTGGCGCCATTGGCAGCCAAAAGGCGGGCGGTGGCTTCGCCAATGCCGCTGCTGGCCCCGGTGATCAGGATAACCTTGTTTGCAATATTCGACATGATCGTCTCCGCTTTGTTGAACGGGAAAGGATGCTTCCCGCTGTGAACTGCGCGGATAGTGCGGGACAGGGCGATTTTGTTGAATACACAGAGCACCGGGAAAATTGCACGATCCTCCACAGTGCGACGTTTTAATAATGTTTGGGTCTTTATGTGACGTCGCCCGCATCTTAAATATACAAGACAGAGCCTTTACCGTGCCGGGGTGCTGCCTTATGGTCGGCGGCCCGGCAAAATGGCAAACAGGCCGATACAAGAAACGAGACGAGAGTGCGGATGTTCAAACTGATTGCTTTTGATGGCGACGATACCCTGTGGCATAACGAGCCGCTGTTTCGTGAGGCGCATATCCGGCTTCGCGAAATGTTGGGCCATTATGTTGCCCCTGAAAAGGTTGACGAACGCCTGTATCAGGCGGAACTGGCGAATTTGTCGATTTACGGTTATGGCGTGACCGGTTTTGCCCTGTCGATGATTGAAACCGCCATTGAATTGTCGGAACAGAAAATCACCGCCAAAGACATTCACGAACTGGCCGAACTGGGCAAGCAGATGTTGCGTGCCCCGACCCGCCTGATTGACGGTGCCGCCGAGGTGGTCAGACAGTTTGCCGCCGATCCGGACCGCAAGGTGGTGCTGATCACCAAGGGCGATCTGATTGCCCAGCAACTTAAAATCGACAGGTCCGGCCTTGAAAGCCAGTTTGACGGGATCGAGATCGTTTCGGAAAAGGATTGCCTGACCTATCGCAATATTTTTGGCCGCTATGGCGTTCAGGCCAATGAATGCGTGATGATCGGCAATTCGATGAAATCCGATATCCTGCCGGTGCTTGACTGCGGGGGCGGGGCGATCCACATCCCTTATGAAATCACCTGGATTCATGAAATGGTCGATCAGATTGAAATCGACAATGATCTGTTTTGCGAGGCACCGGGCATTGCCGATGTGCCGCGGCTGATCGCCGATCTGGAACGCAGTGTCGCCACAGGAAAACTTGAACATGTCTGATTGTGCAGGATCGAATATTCCGGCGATTGACGCCATTGCTGCCCCCAAAGGGCTGGACGCGCAAACCCGCACCGAACTGGAAGCCGCCGCCTTTCGCGGGCTGGTGGCGCATTTGCAAAACCGGACCGATGTGCAAAATATTGATTTGATGAATCTGGCCGGGTTTTGCCGCAATTGTCTGGCGAAATGGTATCTGGCGGCCGCCCGGCAACACGGGGTCGATCTGGATTATGACGGTGCGCGCGAAGTGGTTTATGGCATGACCTATGACGACTGGAAAGACCGCCATCAACGTGATGCCAGTGATGAGCAGAAACGGATTTATGCCGAAACCACCCACCTGCACGCCGTCATCCCCGGTGCGAAATAGGCAGGAGGTTCTGGTGCCGGGTCCGGAAACCGCCACAGACAAGGGCAGAATCGCCGTTCATGTCCGCATCGAAGGCAAGGTGCAGGGCGTGTGGTTTCGGGCCTGGACGGTGGAACAGGCGCAAAAACACGGCCTGGGCGGCTGGGTGCGCAACCGGTCGGATGGTTCGGTCGAGGCGGTGTTTTGCGGGCCGGTGGATTGTGTGCAATCCATGATCACGGCCTGTCACGACGGGCCGCCATTGGCAAAGGTTTTGCGCGTGCATCAGGAATCGACGGCAGACGACGGAGCCTTTGCCGGGTTTGAAAAACGCCCGACGGTGTGATGAGGGGCAAGCAGCACCTCTGTTCCGCAAGGAAAGAACATTCCAAAATTTGGAACATTGCAAGTGTCTATGGATTGCGGATGATTTTGCCGGGATTCATGCGGTTTTCCGGGTCAATCGCAGCCTTGATCGCATGCAGCAATTTCAGTTTCGCCGGATCGGCATAATGGGCCAGTTCATCGACCTTTAGCAGTCCAATGCCGTGTTCGGCGCTGATCGATCCGCCCAGATCGACAACGATGTCGTGAATGGCGCGGTTGAGATCATCCCATCGGGCCAGAAAATCAGGTTTTGTCATGCCGGGCGGCTGGCTGAAATTGAAATGGATATTGCCATCGCCGACATGGCCAAACGGGCAGGGGCGGATACCGGGGATCAGCATGTGTGCCGCGGCAATACCGCGTTCGATCAGGGCGGGGATGGCGGAAACCGGCACCGATACATCATGTTTGATGCTGCCGCCTTCCAGTGTCTGGGCCACGGGAATGCCTTCGCGGATCGCCCATAAATGCGCCCGTTGTGTTTCGGATTGAGCAAGGACGGCATCCTGAACCGTGCCGTCTGTCATGGCATCATTCAACAGGGTTTCAAGCAGGGCTGTGAGGTCATCCACCGGGCGGGAGGATGATAATTCGATCATCACATACCAGTCCGATGTTTGCGCCAGCGGGGCGGTGCAGCCCGGCAGATGCGCGATGCACAGATCATGGGCAAAGCGGCTGATCAGCTCGAACGCGGCAATGGTATCGCCACTGTCGCGCCGGGCGCGGGCCAGAAGATCAAGTGCGGCCTGCGGGTCATTCACCGCGCACCAGGCGGTGGCGATATGACGCGGGCGCGGAAACAGTTTTAATGTCGCCCGCGTGATAATGCCCAGCGTGCCTTCGGCCCCGACAAACAAATGGCGCAGATCATAGCCGGTATTATCCTTGCGCAATTTTGACAGGCCGTTCCAGATTGTGCCATCGGCCAGAACAACCTCCAGCCCCAGTACCAGATCGCGCATGGTGCCATAACGAATGACATTCAATCCGCCGGCATTGGTCGCCAGATTACCGCCAATCTGGCAGGAACCTTGCGCCCCAAGGGCAAGCGGAAACAATAAATCATGGCGGACGGCGGCGTCTTGCAGGTTTTGCAAAAGACATCCGGCCTCGACCGTTGCTGAAAAATCCAGATCATCAATGATGACCGCATTCATCCGCGCCAGATTGATCAGGATGGCGTTTTCACCGGCAACCGCCCCGCCACAGCGCCCGGTATTGCCGCCTTGCGGCACAAGGGCGACACCGGCCTGATGACACAGGGCCGCGCATCGGGCGACTTCATCGGTGCTGGCGGGAAACAGGATGAGGGACGCTGCGCCGCTAAATTTATGGCGGGCCTCGGCATTGTGACGGGCCAGAACATCATCCGCCATGCTCCAGCCCTTGGGGCCAAGCACCTCTTGCAAACGGGCAATCAAATCGGCGGGCAGGGTGGTCATCAAGGGTCCCGTTTATTGGTGTGGACGGTGTTAACTTTCGGCGGTTGCTGATCTTGGGGCGCTGGCGCGTTTCAGGCGGTCATTGATCGCAACGCCAAGGCCTTTATCGGGGATCGGCGCAATGGCGATGGCGGCAAATCGGGTTTGATCAGCCTGATGCAACAGGGCAAACAGATTGGCGGCGGCTTCGCGGTCATCACCGGTTTTGCTGAGCCATAGAACGTCGTCAAAACCCTTGGTGACGCAATCTTGGCCAAAGGCCAGCAGGATTTCATTTTTTTGTGGGGTGGTGGCATTGAGGCGCACCGGCAGACCCGGCGCATAATGGCTGGTCAGCATGCCCGGCGATTTCGGGGCGTCATCATCACTTTGTGCAAGAATGACGTCACACCCCAGAACAGCGGCAATCTGATCGGCGGTAATGCCGCCGGGACGCAGCAAAATCACCCGGTCGGTGGTCAGATCGACCACCGTGCTTTCAAGGCCAACCCCGCACGGCCCGCCATCCAGTATCATGCCAATCGCATCGCCAAGGGATGCCGCGACATGGGCGGCGGTGGTCGGGCTGATCCGGCCGGACCGATTGGCCGAGGGGGCGGCAATGGGCCGGTCGGCGGCACGTAACAAGGCCCGCGCCATATCATGGGCGGGGACGCGGACCGCAATGCTGGGCAGGCCCGCCGTCGTCAGATGCGAAATCGGGCTGTCTGCCCGTTTGGGCAGAACAAGCGTCAGGGCACCGGGCCAAAAAACATTGGCCAGCTTGTCGGCGCGATCATCAAACACCGCATGTCTGGCGGCGGCATCGCGGTCGGGGAAATGGCTGATCAGTGGATTGAAGGACGGGCGTTGCTTGGCGGCAAAAATACCGGCCACGGCATCGTCGCTGGTGGCGTCCGCCCCCAGACCATAAACCGTTTCGGTCGGAAACGCGACCAGTTCACCCGCCCGCAATTTCGCCGCGGCCTGGGCCAGCGCGCCTTCGGAATAGGGACGAATGGTCAGAGCCGGGGACATGAATGCTTCACCACCAGAAAAATCAACATCCTGAAATACCTAGCGATGATGAGGCAGAAAGACAAGCATCAAGCAGGTTGTCGCATGCGCGGCAGCACGATAGACTGCATGCGCGGCAGAAAGAACCGGATGGTTTGTGCGTGGTGCGTGCCAAAGTCTGCTGTCTGTATGTTCGGCCTGCCGGTTAACACCCACGTCAGGCCCCCGAACGGTGCGATGCGCCGCAAGGAGGGCAGTGATGATTTCGACACCAATCCCCAAACCAGCCTTGTCGCCCACATCGCGCAAGCAGATTATTGTTGCGCTGGTTCTGGTCAATCTGGCGTCCTTTGTTGCGCAGATTGTGCAGATTGGCGTGATGGATGCGCTGATCCCGCTGGCGATGACCGATATCGGCCTGTCGGAAAGGGCCGGGGGGTTGATGCTGGCGCTGTACTGGCTGGCGGTGTTGCTGGGCGGGTTTGCCGCCCCGTCCCTGATCCGGCGGTTTCATCCCTTTTGGTTGTTATTGATCAGCGGGCTGACATCCTGTGCGCTGTTGATCGGGCTGGCATTCGGGGCCGGGGGAATGGTGACGGCCGTTCTGGCGCTTTTGGGCGGGTTTGGACTGATCTTGCGCTGGGCCGTTTGTGACGGGCTGATTGTGCAACTGGCCCCGAAAAGCGGGGTCGGGCTGGCGGTTGGTATTCATGAAACCCTGATGGGGTTGGGCATTGCGTTGGGTCCGGTGATGGTGTCGTGGCTGGGCGATGATGCCGTTGCTATGGCGGGGTTTGCGGTTGTGTCGGCTTTGGTGCCGATGCTGTGTGCGTTGCTTTTTCCGCGTTTGCAGATGGCGGTGCGCGAGGGTGACATCGCGGCGGGGTTGTCGCGTTTCTGGCAGGGATGGCATCGTGCCCGGCAACGCTGGCGCGGCAATGCCGATCTGGTGGTCATCGCCTTTGTCGCCGGGTTTCTGGAAATCTGTTTTCTGGCATTGTTGCCGTTGTTGGCGCAGCGCGATCTGGGGCTGGCCGATGCCGGATTGTGGCTGGCAGCGGTGTTTGCACTGGGCGGGACCTTGTGCCAGCCGGTTCTGGGCCATGTGTCGGACCGGTTTGGCGGGCGCGGGTTGGTGGTGATGTGTCTGGGGGTGATTCTGTTGTGTGCGGTGCCGGTCGGGTTGGCGGGGTATGGCGGGATTGCCACCGGGGTGCAATTCATGATCGGGGCGGCGGTGGCCGGGCTGTATACGGCGGCGGTGTTGTTGGCCGCGGCCCGACGGCAACCGGGGGCCGCGGGCTTTGACCCCGCCCTTTTGGTGGTGGTGGCGCAATCCTATACGCTGGGCGCAATCATCGGGCCGATGGCAGGCACGGCCTTGCTGGCAATCGCCGGAAATGCGGTCTTGCCGGTTTTGGCACTTGTGCTGGGTGGCGGGGCGGTTGTGATGCTGAAATATTTGAAAATGCGGGCTTGAATACCGCCCCAACAGCGTGAGCCGCCATACAAAATGGCGGCTCTTTTTTTACGCTCTAGTCCGGTATCGCCCCGCGGCGGTGATACCGGGCCGCGTCACCGTTTTCCGGTGGCTATGTACGTCACCTACACTCTGTGTGGCGATGAAATGACCCTATGCTGAAATCCCGTGAAAGTCAATATTTCTGCGGATTTTTTGCCGGAAATCAGGGGTAGGAAACCCGATGCCGCAATGCAGGGCGGACAAGCAACTGACGGGATTGTTTAATCCGGGCCGGGCATTGCGGGCGCGAAAAATCAACCCTGATGGCGCACCGGCACCGAGGGGCTGCGGGCGATGAAAAACGGGTTGCCGAATCCGGTCTTGCCATAGATGAAAGGCGTGCCATCGAGATTTTCGACAATGCCGCCTGCGGCGGCCAGAACGGCATGACCGGCCCCGATATCCCATTCCATCGTCGGGCCAAGGCGCGGATACAAATCCGCCACCCCTTCGGCAACCAGACACAGTTTCAACGAACTGCCCGCCGGGCGGATTTCACGGACCGGAAGATCGCCCAGAAATGCGTTAAGGGCATCGGCATCACCGTGCGAGCGCGACCCGACCACAACAATCCCGTCGTCGGGCATTTTGCGCACAGTGATGGGGCGGGTTGTCGGGGCAGGATCGCCTTCGATCAGTTTGGCGCCGTCCGGCCCGCCATAATACAATTTGCCCAGAACCGGCGCATAAACCACGCCCAGAACCGGCACGCCCCGCGCAATCAGGGCGATATTGACGGTAAATTCGCCATTGCGGCGGATGAATTCCTTGGTCCCGTCGAGCGGGTCCACCAGCCAGTAAAAATCGGTGTCGCCATTAACATCGGGAATGTTTCCGGCACTGACACTTTCCTCCGACACGATTTTAACATCGGGGGTCAGTCCGCGCAGACCGGGCAGGATGATCGCCTCGGCCGCATCATCGGCGGCGGTGACCGGGGATGCATCATTTTTGGCGCGCACGTCAAAATCGGTTTGGTAAATGTCCATGATCGCCGCCCCGGCCTTGCGGGCAATTTCAATCAGGCCGTTTTCAAGGGCTTTGGCATCGGCGGGCAGGGCGGTTGTCATGGCATTCTCGCTTGTTGCGGAAATTGCAGGTGGGTATGACCTATGAGATTTTGCCGGTTTCGTCCAGACCGAATGGCGGCGTCAACGCCATATCTTGCCATTGGGAAATAGATCGGTGCTGTTGATGCCGCGTGTGACAAATCGCTGAATGCGCAGGGTATCGGACCCGTAATCCACCGGCAATCCCGCCTTGCGTTTCAGCTGTGCCAGAAAATCGGCAGGATTGGGTAATTGTTCCCAGACTTGCGGCAGGAACAGGCCGCGCCGCGATCCTTCGGTCAGGATCAGACCGTCTTCAAACGGTGTCATGCGGGTGATCAGATCGGCCTGATTGTCAAAGGGAAAATCGGCGGCAGGGGACAGGACCGACACCGATATGTCAAGGCAGACATCCAGTTCATCGGCGGCAATAGCCGGAAAGCGCGGATCGTGAAACGCCGCCTTGAAGGCATTCAGACAGATATCTTCGGCCAAGGGGCGATGGGCGGCAAGCGACCCGATACAGCCGCGCAAATCACCTGATTTTTTCAGGGTGACGAAACTGGCCCCGTCTTTTTGCAAGGCTTCGGGCAGGGTGGCAAGATCGGGCTTGAAGGCGTGTCCGTGTGTCAGGCCATGCCGGATCGAGCTGCAGGCCAGTGTGAGGATTTCCGCACCATGCCGGTGCAAAATATCTTCGGTGCGGGTGATAAAATCATCCTCGTAAAACGCCCATGCGCCATAGCCCACCACGCGGGATGTATCCCCGGATGCGTTGCCGGAATTTCCCATCGACAGGGTTGTAACCGTCATGGCGCGTTTGCGGGCCGACAGCAACAATCCGGCGATGGGTAGGGCACCGCAGGCATCATCGGGGCCAAGATTTTTGGTATCAAATGCCATGATCAGATCGCGGGTGCGGGCATCCTTGTGCCGTGCCGTGGCATCATCGTAAAAATGCGACAAATCCGATGAAATGACGATCAGGGTTTCCGACCCGCCCCACAGTTTTTCGATCAGATCAAAAACATGGCGGGGCGCGCAACGGCTGACCAGGACGGGCACAATTTTAACATCGCCCAACAGGCGCTGGATAAACGGCAATTCAATTTCCAGCCCGTGTTCATCCCTATGCGCAGCATCGAGTATTTGCACTGATGGCAGGGTCAGGGCGGTTTGAATGGCATCCATATCCACCGCAAGCGGGCCGAGCGGGGTGGCAAAGGTATCGGCGGTGGCGACGGCCATCCCCTGAAACGCCATGCGATGCGCCGGGCCGATAATCACGATGCGTTTTACCCGATCGCACAACCCGGCCACGGTGGCAAAGCCATCGGCGGCGATGGCACCGGAAAACATCAACCCGGCATGGGGAACGATGATGGCCTTGGGCGGGGAATCTTTGCCGGGTGGTGATGGTGCCACGCGGGCCTGTGCCAGCAATCCGTTAATCTGACGGGCCAGTTCATCCGCATCGGCGGGATAGAATGTTCCGGCAATGGCGGGCGGGCGGGTGATCATTATGGCGGTTCCGGTGGCGGTTGCTTTGCAAATCATAACGCGTGGGTGTAGATTTTAAAACAGGCTGCTGCAAATAGGATTGCGCCATGTTTCCCGCCTTGCGCCAGACTGTTCCCGGTCGTTACTGGCATGTTTTGGATGATGGCCGGATTCAATGCGATGTTTGTCCTCGGTTTTGCAAATTGCAGGACGGGCAGCGGGGCCTGTGCTTTGTCCGGGCGCGGGAGGGGGATCAGATTGTTCTGACCACCTGGGGCCGGTCATCGGGGTTTTGCATTGATCCGGTGGAGAAAAAACCGCTCAATCATTTTCTGCCGGGTACCCCGGTTTTATCCTTTGGCACGGCGGGGTGCAATCTGACCTGCAAGTTTTGCCAGAATTACGAGATTTCCAAGGCGCGGGAAATGGATTTGCTGGGCAGCCTTGCCACCCCCGATATGATTGCGCAAACCGCGTTGGCACATGGATGCCGTGCTGTGGCCTTTACCTATAACGATCCGGTGATTTTTCTGGAATATGCGGTGGATGTGGCGAAGGCCTGTCATAAGGTGGGGCTTCGGACCATTGCGGTGACGGCGGGTTATATCGGGGCAGAGGCCCGTGTGGAATTTTTCCGCCATATGGATGCGGCGAATGTGGACCTTAAGGGGTTTAGCGATGAATTTTACCGTAAATTATGTTCGGCCCGCCTTGCAGAAATTCTTGATACCATCCTGTATCTGAAACAGGAAACCGGGGTGTGGTTCGAACTGACCAATCTGGTGATTCCCGGTGAAAATGACAGCGACCTGGAATTTGACGAGATGACGCAATGGATCATGCGCCATCTGGGCCCCGATGTGCCGATGCATTTCACCGCCTTTCATCCCGACTGGAAAATGATGGATCATCCGCGCACGCCGGTGCAAACCCTGATCCGGGCGCGCGATATCGCGATGCGCAACGGGTTGCGGTATGTCTATGTCGGCAATGTGCATGACAAGGCGCATGCCAGTACATGGTGTCATGGTTGCGGGCAGATCCTGATCGGGCGCGACTGGTATGAATTGTCGGACTGGAACCTGGATGCGCAGGGTCATTGCACCCGGTGCGGCACCCCTTGCGCGGGAGTGTTTGCCGCGCAGCCCGGCACATGGGGATCACGGCGTCAACCGGTGCGCCTTATTGCGGCCCCGGCATGAAATTTGGCTGTCTTGCTGGCGCAAGTCCGGATAGGATCGTGCATAAGTAGAGGCGCCAGGATACAGGCAAGGCTGGAACCGCAATATCATGATCATCCGTCAGGCGTTACCGGGCGATGTCGATGCGATTTTCGACATTCGCCTGTCGGTGCGCGAAAATTATCTGTCGCCTGCTGAATTGACGGCGCGTGGCATCACCAAACAGGCTTTTCCCGGCTGGCTGGCCGAAGGCAAGGGCATCTGGGTGGCGGAAATCGATCAGGTGGTGGCAGGTTTCGCCATTGCCTGGCCCAAAGAGGCCACGATCTGGGCGTTATTCGTCGATCCGCGTTTTGAAGGGCGCGGGGTCGGGGCGGCCTTGTTGACGGTGGCGGAAACATGGTTGTTTGATCAGGGATGTGCGGATATTTCCCTGACCACCGATGCCAATCCGCGCATTCGCGCCCACGGATTTTACCAGCATATGGGCTGGCACCACACGGGGGATGCGGATAAGGGCAAGACCGAATATATCAAATCCGATCCTGCCGGTTTTTCATTCTGATTTCTTATTCCGGTCCGGTTTACCGGACCGGAATGCCGCGTGATTTTTGCCGGGCCGGACCCCACAGCACCGGGGCATAGCCGATCAGAAAGGCGATCCAGCCACCAATCCACAAAAGCGTGGCCGCCGCCAGAATCACCATATAATAATCGGTGCTGATCCCGACCAGCAGGCGCAGCACCGTGCCGATCCAGATCGCGCCAAACGCAATCAGCAAAGCCGGGCTGGCGCGCAAATCGCGCCCGGTATGACCAAGGGCTGCCCGCCCGCCAATCGCCAGAATCATGCAGGCCATCGCCCCGCCGGTCAGGCCATGCAGCGCATCGCGTGCCGCCATCACATCAGGAGCCAGCATGGCAATGCCCAGCACGATCAAACCGACCGGCACCCACAGATAAGCCAGATGCAAAATCGCCACCAGCGGATCGCGCCAGGTGTAAATCCCGCGCCATCGCGCCATGCGGATCACATGCAAAACCCCCGCCAGCAGCAAGGCAATTCCGGCAATCTGGCGGGTGGGATCAAACAGGTTGAGGGCAATCGCAATTGTCAGGACGGCAAGGCAGACGCCATCGAATTTGTTGAACATCACCGGCATCGGCAGATGCATCATCCCGTCGCGCTGCATCCAGTTGCGGGTAAAGGCCGGGATGATCCGCCCGCCAATCAAACCGATCAGCAGCACAATGACAAGAATGGCGGTTTGGTAAATCACCATCGGGTCCAGCGTGATTGCGCCAAGGGTGCTGACGATAAAAAGCCCGTCCATCAGGGTGATCAGGCCAATAAGGCCCAGAATAACCAGATTGCGATGATTGCGCCCCTGTATCAGTTCCCGCCCGGCAATCGCCATCAGGGTGATGAAATAGCCAAGTCCCCCGATCAGAATAAGGACAAGCGGCAGGTGGTCGGCGAAACCCGCAGCAAGGCGGGCAATCAGCCATGTTGCGGTCAGAACCATCAAAAGCCGCCCCGCAATCGGCGGGCGGCCTGTCCAGTTGGCAATCGCGGTCAATAAAAACCCGCCAATCGCCGCCCCGCCAAACCCGAAAATCATTTCATGACCATGCCACCATGCGCCACTGCCCATTGTCGGTGTTGGCAGGCCATGCGCCATTCCGGCCACCCACCACACAACGCCGACAATCGCAAGAATCCCCGCCAGCAAAAACAGCGGGCGAAAGGCCCCGCTCCAGAAGGGATGTGGCGGGCGGGCGGGTTCGGTTATCAAAATCGGCGAAGCTTTGGCATTCATGACGGGCACCGTAAAAACAGATTGGAATGGTTCACAATAGCGCCTTTGCGATGGAGCGGATTGATTTTGGACAATTTGCGGGTAGTTGGTTTGATTGTATATACAATTGACATATACTTATGTCGGGGATAATCTGTGAGCAGGACAAACAGCAAGCAAGGAGGACCTCATGACCCAAGCGTCGGTTTTTCTGAATAACAAGACCCAGGCGATCCGTTTGCCCAAGGATGTGGCATTGCCTGACGGGGTGAAAACTGTCGAAGTGATTGCGTTGGGTGATGCCCGCCTGATCACGCCAGCGGATCGGCTGTGGGACAGTTTTTTTGACGGTCCGGCAGTGTCGGATGATTTCATGGAGACGTACTCGCAGCCCGGGATGCAGGTGCGGGAGTCCTTTTAGTGCTGCGCTTTATGCTTGATACCAATATCTGTATTTATGTGATCAAAAACCGGCCCGAAGTGGTTCGTGAACGGTTTAACCGCCATAGTGGAACTTTGTGCATTTCATCGGTTACGCTAGCGGAACTGCACTATGGCGTGATGAAATCGGCAAGGCCGGAGCACAATTTACAGATTGTTGAAAGTTTTGCCGCACGGCTGAGTGTTCTGGATTTTGATCCGGTTGCCGCAGGGCATTATGGGGATATCCGGGTTGACCTTGAGCGTCGGGGCACCGTGATAGGCCCTTATGACATGATGATTGCCGGTCATGCCCGCAGTCGGGGCCTGACCCTTGTGACCAACAACCTTAAAGAGTTTGAGAGGGTCAAGGGGCTTTTGACGGATAACTGGATTTGAAACGTTCACCACCTTTTTGAGCAATAAGCCTTTTCTTCGCCATTGAACGCGCTAGATTAGGGGCAGCATTTTTGTGCGCGGGCCTGATGCCGTGCGATCCGAACCATAACAGGAGCCCTTTTGACCATGAAGATCTCGTTTTCCGATCTCGCCATTCCGGCCACCGGCGCGGTTGTTGTCTTTGCCACCGAGGGCGGTGATCTGATGCCCAGTGCCGTGGCGCTGGACGAAGCCACCGGCGGGGCGGTTGCCCGCGCCATCAAGGCATCGACCTTCAAGGGCAAGGCGGGGCAAAGCCTGGAAATCCTATCGCCCGCCAATGTTGAATTGTCGCGCATCATTTTGTGCGGGATTGGCAAGGAAGCCGAGTTTGACGTGATCGCCGCCCAGAAACTGGGCGGGAATGTCGCCGTGCGCTCCCTTGCTACCGGCGAAAAGGACGTGACTGTTCTGTTTGATATGGATGATCTGGCCTGTGATTTCGCGACGGGTGCCACCTTGCGCGATTATCGTTTTGATAAATACCGTACAACGGAAACCAAGGACGACAAACCGTCGCTGAAATCATTGGCAATCGCCACCCGGCAGCACAAGGACGCCAAAAAGCAGTTTGAAACCGCCAAAAAAGTCATTGATGGTGTGTTTTTTACCCGTGATCTGGTGTCGGAACCGGCCAATATCCTTTATCCCGAAAGTTTTGTGAAAGAAGTTTCCGCCCTTGAAAAACTGGGTGTCGAAATTGAAGTCCTAGATGAAAAGGATATGAAAAAACTGGGCATGGGGGCGCTTTTGGGCGTTGCCATGGGATCGGCGCGCAAACCCTATATGGTTGTCATGCGCTGGAACGGTGGCAAGAAGAAAGATGCGCCGGTGGCCTTTGTCGGCAAGGGCGTGACCTTTGATACCGGCGGCATTTCCATCAAACCGGCCGCTGGCATGGAAGACATGAAATGGGATATGGGCGGGGCCGGTGTGGTATCGGGCCTGATGAAGGCATTGGCCGGGCGCAAGGCCAATTGCAATGTGGTTGGCGTCATCGGCCTTGTTGAAAACATGCCGTCTTCCACCGCACAACGTCCGGGCGATGTGGTGACATCGATGTCGGGCCAGACGATTGAAGTGATCAATACCGATGCCGAAGGCCGTCTGGTTTTGTGCGATGCCCTGACCTATGTTCAGGAAACCTATGATCCGCGCCTGATTGTCGATCTGGCGACCCTGACCGGGGCAATCATTATTGCGCTGGGCCATGAAAATGCCGGGCTGTTTTCCAATAATGACGAACTGGCAACGCAAATCACCACGGCCGGGTTGTCGGTGAATGAAACCGTGTGGCGCCTGCCGTTGGGCAAGGCCTATGACGATCAGATCAAATCCGATATTGCCGATATGAAAAATGTTGGCGGGCGTCCGGCGGGTTCGATCACGGCGGCACAGTTCCTCAAACGCTTTATCACCAAGGATCGTCCGTGGGCGCATCTTGATATTGCCGCCATGGCATGGTCGGCAAAGGATAGCGAGGTAACGCCAAAGGGCGGCACCGGTTACGGCGTGCGGTTGCTGGACCGTTTTGTTGCCGATAATTACGAAATCTGATCATAATGGCATCGGGGCAGGGCAAGGGTGCCTTGCCCCGGTTGTTCTGATTGCCTTGGGATATTATGACACTGCGATGACCGATATCTGGTTTTATCATCTGACCGGCCTGCCGCTGGAACGTGCGCTTCCGGCCCTGCTGTCCAAAACGCTGGAGCGGGAAAAGCGTGCGGTGGTGATGGCCGGATCGCCCGAACGGATCGAGGCGCTCAATACCCTGCTATGGACCTATGATTCCGCAAGCTGGTTACCACATGGCAGCAAGGAAGATGGCGATGCCGAAATGCAGCCGGTGTGGCTGACAGCGGAGGATGAAAACCCCAATGGCGCGCAGTTTCTGTTCCTGACCGACCGCGCCATCAGCGAGAAGATTGCCGATTATGAACGGGTGATCATGCTGTTTGACGACCGTGATCACGATGCCGTTTCTGATGCCCGTACCCGTTGGAAAGACTGGAGAGAGGCGGGCCACAAACTGTCTTACTGGCAGCAAACCCCGCAAGGGGCGTGGGAGAAGAAGGCGGAGAGTTGATCTTTTTTACGGCGCTGGCGGTGTGCTGCCACTACTGCCACCACCACTGTCTTTCAGATCCTCAAATAAAATCCCGACAAGGGCGAGGGTGACGTCATTCTCGCTGAGCTTTCCCGCCGCCATTTCATTAAGGGCGGGGAAACTGTCTGCGGACAGGGCAAACAGTTTTGACTGAATGTCCGATGCCCGCAGCGGCCAGTCCGGATCAATCTGTGCCAGCGCCAGCAACATGGCGCGGGCCATTTGGGCGGGGTTGCCGCCTTTGATTGCATCCTGAACCTGCGGAATTTGTTTGGCTTCGGAGACAGCAACATCAAGGGTGGCCAGCAAATCGGCCAGTGCTTTTGCCTGAGTTTGAATATCCGTAACCGGATAGTTCTGCTCAATCTCGCGCAAGGGTGCGACGGCGGCTGATGTGCCATAGGATGACAGATAATCAATCATGCCGCCGATCATCCAGCTTTCCTGCTTTTTCCATGATCCGGCCTTGAGGTCGTCGATCATCGGGGCGGCAATGGTGCCGCCATATTGGCGGAAAATCTGGTTGACGGCCATCGGGCTGGGGCAGCCGGTGACGCGGGTGGCTGCCTGCGTTGCAAGGGCTGCGATATCTTTCAGGGCCTGTTGATAGTCGCTTTGTGCGCTCATCGGGAGCCTCCCATGTCATGTGCGGTGAAATCAGGCATCAACAGCCGTCCACCAGTTGGCATAGCGTATATTGCCAAATGCGGTTGCGCCATCATAGGGCGTGCGGATTTCATTGGTGCCGCAATGAATTTCACCAAGCGCAACGTGATAATCATCCCAGTCATCAATGAAATCGCAGACCGGACCATGATGAATGGCGGCGATTTTCTGGAACAGGTCGCGTTCAAACAGATCATAGCCGTGATGGACAGCATCGGTATTGTCTTCAATCCACGGGCCAAACGGTTTGGGGATCATCAGGCGTTCATTGCCGACAAACATGTTCGGCATGTCGCCGGTTAATGCCCCGCATTGGAAACCGCCCCGTTTGCCGGGAAAGACGTTGAAGCCGTTGTCAAACCCGGCACCTGCGTCGATTTTACTGGCGAAAAGGGCATTTCCGACAAGGTTTCTACCGGGAATGAAAATTACCGGGGCTTTGATGATGTCCGTGTCAAGCAGATCAAAGGCATTTTTCAGGATGTTGACATTGCGGGTAATGACGGCTTCCACCCCGTTGATGTTCCAGTCGCGTAACTGTTGATAGGTGTAGGGGCCGCCTGTTCTTGGATTGTCGAGCGGTGCCTGGCCATTACCCAGAAAATCATTGAGGGTTGCGCCAACATCGGTGGCGTCGATCTGGAGGCTTGCATAATCAAAACTGTTGGTGACAACGTTCCATTCCGTCCGGTTCAAAATCCTTGCGGCACCATGCGCCCCCTGATTGGCGGTCATGATCTGATAGGCCTCGGCAGGGCTGGCGACCACCAGTTTCCATTTTTTGTAGGGGTCGGCAGGATTGAGATCGGGGATGAAAGTCATCATTTCATCAACATGTCCGACTTCCAGCCAGTCAGTATCGAGGATGATGGGGCGTTGCATCACCTGACTCGCCAGAAAATTTCGCGTGCTTTGGTCTACGCGGTGGTAAAAATTATGACCGTAATAAACCCGGCCCAGCGGGTAATTTCGGGCCACTGCCGCCAGTGCCGGGGTCTTGACAGGCGGGGTCAATGATATATTCCCGCCGGAATTGGCGGATGTAACGTCATCGGCACTGCCTGCTGCGGGGTATGTGATGCCATTTCCAGCACTGTGCAGGGTTTCAAAAACCCAGTTTTGCAAAGGTCTCCAGCGATGGGTTTTGACGAAGACATTTTTGGTTTGTATGCCGCCACCATTACCCGGCCATGAACTGTAACCCGACACGATGGTATCGCGCATCCAGCGATCGTCTCCAGGAACTACTGTTCCGTCATTTGCCCATGCATTGTTATGGAGATAGCGAATATTGACGCGGTTGGCGGTTGCCGGATTACCTGTTGTTATATTGATTCCGGGATTGCTGGCTGCAGCCGAGACGCCCAGTGCATTCCGAAAATTCAAATTTCCGGCAGTTTGCGCAACGAACAGGTCACTGCTTTCTTGCAAATGATGATTGCCGACCCAGCGTGCCGCAACGATGCGATCACTATACCAGTAAGTACGGGTTGCCGGGCCGGTGATTTCCGGCTGGATCACGTCAAGTTCGATGCGGGCATCACCGTTGGCAAAGCCATTTCCGGCAAATCTTACGGCTTCGATGGCAAACAGTTTGGATGCGCCAACGGTTCCAGTTGTAACCGCCGCACTATCGGTGGTTTCCGGGCCGATGATTTCCGCACTGTTGTTTAAAACGCCATCAAGGATGCGGATATGTTGTCTGGCGGGATTGTCGCCAACCGTCCTGAAAACCTGAAGCTGCAAATCCCATCCGGCAGGAACGGCGGGTGCCGCGGCATTGGGGCCCAGTGCATTGCGGCGGATTTCAAGGCGGGCGGTGCCGCTGACAAGATCGTTATTGCCATTGACGCGCTGATCCTGATTGTCGGCATAACCGACGGCAGTATTGTTGCCGTCGCGATTGCAATTGACCGGGATAATGGCACCAACCCCGGCCACGCCATAGGTGATGGCGGCGGGGGTAACCTGATTAAGCGCCCCGGCATCATCAAGATTGCCATCGCGGTTGCGGTCCGTGTGCAGGGTGTACCAGATCACGTCCAGATCCTGGGCGTTGGTGGCATCGGCGTTGATATTGATGGCAGCCTGATCAATCGGCACAAATCCGGCCCCTGTGACCTTTAAATCCCAATTACCGTTGGCGACCGGAAAAATATGGGTTCGGGTCAGATTGCCGGGGCCAAAAATCAGTGTGGTTTCCTGGGGGGCGACGCCATTCGTCAAAACAACGCGCACCTGATTGAACGGGTAATTCCCGGCGGGGGCGGTCAGGGTGACGGTGTAATCGGGCATGAATGTCTCCGCTGCGGATCAGGTCTGAGGGGCGGTTTCGGTCATAAGGGCATCCCATGTCTGGCGGGCGGTGGCGGCATTGCGCAGGATCGCCAGCCGGTCATCGATGCTACCTGCTGCTGTGTTGCCCAGAATGTCGCTGGCCCATTTAAAGGCCGGGTTGCTGCCAAAAACATCGGGGCCGCACATGAAACGGACGGTGGCATAATTGATCACCGCATCGCCGGTTTTTGCCCCCAATGTGATGGCGTCCTTGCCGGCCTGTGTCGCCAGTGCGGCCAGTTGATCCTCGTCATATCGGGCGACATCGGCCGGAATTGTGGTGCGTAAATAACCGGGCAGGCCGGGAATGACGCTTTGGGGTGTTGGCGGGGGCGGCACAGGGATCGGGTCCGGTTTCTGGTCCGGCTTGGGAACTGGATCCGGTTTCGGGGCCGATATTGGCAAATTTCCGACCTGCGCCGCCTCGGCTTGCAGGGCGGTTTGCGCCTCGCTGGCGAAACGTTTTTCGGCTTCCAGCCGGGCGCTGGCGGCGGCGTCAAATTTTTGTTTGCTCATGATGCTGAGCGATTTCAGCCGTTCGGCATCCTGTGCGGCAAAGGCGGTCAGCAATCCGGTGGTTTGCCCGGCGGCACTGGTCAGGCGGCCGGACAGGGTGGGGGCGGTGGCGCAATATCCGGCGGCAAGGGCGGCATCGCCTTCGGCGGCGACATTTTCAAGACTGCTGATGGTCTGGTTCAGGGTTGCCAACTGGCTGCTGGTCCGGATGGCTATGCTATTGCCGGTGATGGTGACGTCTGTGGGAAACTGGCCCAATGTTCGTGCCAGATCGCTGATCCTGTCCGCCGTGCCCATAAAATATCCTGTCGGTTGACTGACTGTCTGCGAACAAGACGGTGGCGGGGTGCAAATGTGACGATGGTGTTTAACTAAAAATATGTGTGATTGATTCCTGTATCATGCAAGCCATGCGTAAATTGCATGGGATTTTGGGTTGTCAGTTGGAAAAGGACCTGCTTATATCTGTCAGACCAAACGCGCCGATTTGCTCCTCAGCTTGCGGGCGCGCAATAAATACGGCTAAAGCGAGTGGGCGTGCCTTCTTTCTGCACAACCGTCTCGGAATTGCCGTGACGGTTTTTTTATGTTCGGAAGGAGGGGGCGATGATCCGGCTCTCGGAGATCCACAAAACCTATCCCGCCCGTCGGGGCAGCCCGGCGCATGTAGCGCTGCGCGGCATCAATCTGGACGTGGCCGCCGGGGAAATTGTCGGTGTTATCGGCCGTTCGGGGGCGGGTAAATCCACCCTGATCCGCTGCATCAATTTGCTGGAAGTGCCGACATCGGGGGCGGTGATCGTCAATGGTGTCGATGTAACGGCTTTGTCCAAACGCGATTTGCCGCTGTTTCGCCGCCAGTTGGGTATGGTGTTTCAGCATTTCAATCTGCTGTCGTCGCGCACGGTTTATGACAATATCGCCCTGCCGCTTGAACTGGCCGGGGCCAGCAAGGCCGACATTGCCGCCGCCGTTGATCCGTTATTGCCGCTGGTCGGGCTGGAAGACAAACGCGACCGCTATCCTGCCGAATTGTCGGGCGGGCAGAAACAGCGGGTCGGCATTGCGCGCGCACTGTCAAGCAACCCGAAGGTTGTGCTGTGCGACGAAGTGACATCGGCACTTGACCCCGAAACCACCCGGCAAATCCTGTCGCTGTTGCGTGATATCAACAAACGCCTTGGCCTGACCATGGTGGTGATTACCCACGAAATGGCGGTGGTCAAACAATTATGCGACCGGGTGGCGGTGATGGATGGCGGTCAGATTGTCGAAGAAGGCAGTGTTGACGCGATTTTCAGCGATCCGAAACACGCCACCACGCAATCCTTGCTGGCCGATGAATTTCTTGATTTCCGGCCCGCCCATCCCGTGTCAAATCCGGTTGAGGGAGCCTGAGCCATGTTTGCAACCCTTGCGCCGATCCTGTTTCAGGCCACCCTTGAAACCCTTTATATGGTTGCCGCTGCCCTTGTGATCGGCACGTCATTTGGCCTGCCGCTGGGCGTTTTTCTGGCGACGTCGGGACGCGGTGAATTGTTTGAATCGCTGATTTTTCAAAAAACCATCGGCCCGATTGTCAATGCCACCCGGTCTGTTCCCTTTATCATTCTGGCGGTGGCGATCATTCCCTTTACCCGGATGGTGGTGGGAACATCGATCGGCACGTCGGCGGCGATTGTGCCTTTGACTGTGGCCGCCATTCCGTTCATTGCCCGCATTATCGAAGGGGCGGTGCGCGAGGTGGATGGCGGGCTGGTCGAGGCCGCCCAGGCGATGGGGGCGCGTCCGATGCAGGTGGTGACCAAGGTTCTGCTACCCGAAGCCCTGCCGGGCATCATTCATGGCCTGACCCTGACCGCCGTTACCCTGATCGGTTATTCGGCGATGGTCGGCGCGGTGGGGGCCGGTGGTCTGGGCGATCTGGGCATTCGTTATGGTTATCAGCGGTTCCGCCCCGATGTGATGGGAGCGGTGGTGATTACCCTGATTGTGCTGGTGCAGATGGTGCAGACATCGGGCGATCTTTTGGCCCGCAAGGCCGACAAACGCAATATTTGACGATTTCACATTCCCGCAAAACCCCAAAGCAAAGGAGCTTTATCATGCGGTTTCTGTTTAAACTGACGGCGGCTGCCGTTCTGACCGCGGCCCTGACCGGTCAGGCGCTGGCGAACGAAAAAATCAAGATCGGCGTGACCCCGGGCGCCCATGAAGAAGTGATGGAAGAAGTCGTCAAGGTTGCCGCGACCAAGGGCCTTGATATCGAAATCATCAGCTTTTCGGATTATGTCATTCCCAATCAGGCGCTGGATGATGGCGACCTTCAGGCCAACAGTTTTCAGCACAAGCCCTATCTGGACAACCAGATCCGGGATCGCGGTTATGACCTTGCGATTGTGGGTTATAACATCCTCACCCCGATGGGCATTTATTCCGACAAGATCAAAAGTCTGGATGAACTAACCGACGGGGCGCAGATCGGCATTCCGAATGATCCGACCAATGGTGGTCGGGCGTTGCTGGTATTGCAGACGCAGGGCCTGATCAAGGTTGACCCGGAAGTCGGTCTTGTCGTCAGCCCGCTTGATATCATTGAAAACCCGAAAAATATCAAATTCGTCGAACTGGATGCGGCACAGCTTCCGCGTTCGCTTGCAGATCTGGATGCATCGGCGATCAATACCAATTATGCGCTGGAAGCCGGTCTGAACCCGATCAAGGATTCGATTGTGATCGAAGGCAATGACAGCCCCTATGCCAATGTCATCGTCACCCGCACCCAGGACAAGGATGCGCCGTGGGTCAAGACGCTGGTGGAATCCTATCACGATGACGCAATCCGCGATTTCATCGAAACCAAATATGAAGGTTCGGTCCTGCCGGTCTTTAAAATTACGGAATAACCCGGTCGATTGTTAAATAAAAACGCCCGCGTGCCAAAGGCTGCGCGGGCGTTTTTCGTTTCCGGGCAAGGTTAGTGGCAGCAGGCCTTGAGCGGCATGTCGGGTTCATACTGATCATGCAGTTTGACCCAATTCATGACGCCATCCTCGTTACGGCCCAGCGGGGTCATATCCAGAAAGGCATGGGCACCAATCAGGCTATCACCGGCGCGGGCATAGCTGGAATAGGTGTGGAAAATCTCGCCGGTGTCGGCATCGCGGATGAAAACGCTTTCGCCGTGCAAATCTTCCATTTTGCCGGTATAGGGCGCGTAATTGTAAACGGCCTTGCCTGCCATGATGTCTTCGGGGCGGAAAGAGGCATGGAAGTCATAGTTGAAATCGCTTCCGGCGGAAGATACCCACGGAAAATCCCAGCCCATCCGTTTTTTGAAAGGCAGAAATTCTGCCAGTGGCGCACGCGATACCGCCACCAGCGTCACATCATGATGTTGCAGGTGCAAATTCGCGCCGTCAAAATGGTCGGCCAGAAAGGAACAGCCCACACAACCTTCTTTCCAGTCCGGGCCGAACATAAAGTGATAGACGATCAACTGGCTGCGACCGTCAAACAGATCGGCCAGCGTTTTTTTGCCGTCGGGTGTGTCAAAGACATAGTCCTTGTCGATTTTGACCCAGGGCAGGCTGCGGCGTTCCTCGCACAGTCGGTCATGGGCGCGCACATGCTCCTTTTCCCGGATCAGATGTGCTTTGCGGGCTTCCAGCCATTCTTCGCGGGAAACGATGTCAGGGCGTTGCATCAGGCGTCTCCTTGTTTCGGGTTGGTTAATCCACACGGCCCGGGGCGCATACCGCCCCGATGGCCGTTTCAGGCGCAGGCACGTCATCGGTGGTTTGGGTATCATCGGTGCGGCGGAAATGGTGCAAAGTGACAATGGCGGCGATGGCCGCCACCAGCATCAAAATCGCGCAAAGTGCCGCCACAACCTGCATGCCATCGGTAAAGGCCAGACGGGCAAGATCCAGCAGATCATCCCCCAGCGGTGCGGGCAATTGTGCCGATGCGGCGGCGGCCCCGCCCAGGGTGCTGCGGATGGTTTCGGCCAGATCGGCGGGGATATGTGCCGGGACGCTATCCATCATGGCGGTACGATAAAGTGCGGTGCCAATACTGCCCAGAATGGCAATACCCAATGCACCGCCCAGCTCGGCACTGGTTTCCGACAGGGCGGCAGCCGAACCGGCACGGGCAGGCGGGGCGGCTGTTACCACCATATCGGTGCACAACATGGCGACCGGACTGATACCCAGTGAAAACAGGGTTGCACCGACAATCAGGGTGATCAGCGAAATCGACCCGCCCGGCACGGCCAGAAGGGCAAAACCGACAAAGGCAATCATTGATGCCCCGGCAATGACAAAGGCCGGGCGGATGCGGGCGACCAGTGCGGGGGCGCTGAGCGATCCGACAATACCCGAAACCGTGGCGGGCAACATCCAGACGCCTGCCATGATCGGAGTCAGTCCGCTGACCAGTTGCAAATGCTGGGCCATGAACAGGAAAAATGCCATGCCGGTAAAAATCGCCAATGTCTGGACGATGATCGGCACGGAAATGGCGCGATTGGCAAACAGCGATAAATCCAGCAACGGATCGGCCAGTTTGCGTTGCCGTTTCAAAAACACAACAGCCCCCAGAACGCCGAGCACAATGGAGGCCAGCGCGGTGCCGCCAAATCCATAGGCCGCCGTGATCTTGACGCCATAAATGATCGCCAGTATCGAGGCCAGCGACAAGGCAGCACTGAACAGGTCCAGCCGTCCGGGATTGTCATCGCGATGTTCGGGCAACAGGAACGGTCCGGCCAGCAACAACAGTACCATCACCGGCACATTGATCAGGAATACAGCGCCCCACCAGAAATAATTCAACACCACCCCGCCCAAAAGCGGCCCGGCAGCGGTGCCGACCATAAAGGTCGTCATCCATGCGGCAATGGCAAAGGTGCGTTCGTTTTCATCGTGAAACATGCTGCGGATCAATGACAGGGTAGAAGGCATGAGGGTCGCCCCGGCAATGCCAAGGGCAGCACGCGCCACAATCAGCATTTCCGCCGTCGGGGCAAAGGCGGCAAGGGTGGAGGCAATGCCAAAGGCCGCCGCACCGGTCATCAGCAGTTTGCGCCGCCCGATGCGGTCGCCCAGCGTGCCCATGGTGATCAGGCACCCGGCAATCAGAAATCCGTAAATATCGACAATCCACAGCAACTGGTCGCTGGTCGGATTCAGGGCGGCGGTCAGATGCGGCACGGCCAGATGCAGGACCGTCATGTCCATGGCGATCAGAAGGCACGGCAGGGCCAGAACCAGCAGGCCGATCCATTCGCGTCTGGTGGCTTTGCCGTGTTCGGCGGGATGGGGTGTTTGGTTTGTGGGGCTCATATCCTGGGTTTCCGTCTTTTTTTGAGAATAATTATCCGTTCTGAAGCCTTAACCAAGGTTCAGGTCAATACCAAAAGGCAGTCTGGTGGCGGTGGTGTCCGGCTATGCCGGGTCGGTGTCCTCGCAACAGGTTTCGAGTTTATCCAGTGCGCTGCTCCAACCATCGCGATGGCTGTCACAGGCCTTCTGATCAAAGAATTGTTCGTGATACAGGGTTAAAACCGTCACGCGCCCTTCTTCCTCGCTTTGCAGGGTGATGGTGACATGCGATTGCCGTTCGGGCATCGTCCGCCACATCCAGCTGAATGACAGTTTTTCATTTGGCACCACATCGTCATAGGTGCCGCTGACATCATGGATTTCGCCCTCCGGCCCCGGCTCCTTGAACACAATCCGGAACTGCCCGCCAATACAGGGATCGGCATTGGCGCTGATCGCTTCGCAATCGCCCGGCCCCCACCATTTCAGGAGTTTTGCCGGGTCGGTCCAGGCTGCATAGACCTTTGCGACCGGGGCCTTGATCCGGCGGCGCAGCATCAGGCTTGGTTTCTCGAACATCAATCCTCCTTTGGCGTTTCGTCTTCCAGCAGGGCGGCAAGGCGATCAAGGCTGTGGGTCCAGAAGCGTTCATATCGGGCAAGCCAGGACATCGCATGCTCCATCGGTTCGGCGTTCAGGCGGACATGTACTGTGCGCCCGCTTTTTTCGCGTGTGACCAGACCGGCAGCAGACAAAACATCCAGATGCTTCATCACCGCAGGCAATGACACCGGAAAAGGCTGTGCCAGTTCGCTGACCGACAGCGTGTCTTGCTGTTCCAGCCGGGCCAGCAGGGCCCGGCGGGTCGGGTCCGCAAGGGCTGCAAAAATGTGGTTCAGATCGTCGTTTTGATACTTAAACATATGGTTAAGTATCATGGGGATTGTGATGGTGTCAATCAAAGAGTGACATGCCTTGCCATGCGGTAATGACGGCAACCCCGACAAACAGGAAACCGGCGGCTTTGCCGATCAGAATGGTGGCACCTGGTCTGCCGGTCAGAAAATTTTTGCCAGACCCGGCGGCAAGGGCCAGCCCGCCGTAAATCACCAGTTGGGTTGCGGCAGTCAGGATTCCCATGATCAGGGCCTGCGCCCATAACGGCCCGTAGTGCGGGCGGATGAATTGCGGATAAACCGCAAAAATAAACAGATAGGCCTTGGGATTAAGCATGCAGGTGACGGCACCCTGCCGAAAGGCCACCCAAAGCGACGCCGCGCGTGCCGACCCGATATGATCGACTGTGATTGCACTTTTGATCAGGGTGATGCCGATCCAGACCATATAGGTCGCCCCGGCAAACAGCATGACATTCAAAAGCCACGGTGCAATGGCCAGCAAAACCCCGATCCCGACAGCGCCCAGCAGCGTATGATACACCCCGCCCAGCATGATCCCTGCGGTGGCCGACAAACCGGCTCGCCTGCCATTGGTCAGGGAATTGGCAATGACAAAAAACATGTCCATGCCCGGCACAATGATGATGCCCGACAACAACAGGAAAAACAGCCAAAGGTTTTCGGCATATGTCATGGGGGTGCTCTGCATGTGCGACGCCGCACCGGTTGTACGGTGATGCAAACTAGCAGGTCGCTCCTGACAGGCTCATGTCAGGATGCTGTCAGTGATAATTGGTTTGCGGTTCGATCATGTCGGGGCTGAAAGGGCCGCCGTTGCCGTTGATCACCATGCCGCGCGGCACGGATATCTGGCGGGCGGTGCCAAATCCTTTTAAAACCGCACCGCGCCCGGCAACATCGGCATCGCGCCATGATCCGCCTGCGGCCAGTGTTATGGCGACGGCCTGAATCGGCCCCAGAACCTGACTGCCATCGCCCAGTGTGCTGTCGCCCAGAATGACGGCAGCGCGCATCAGGCGGGTATGGTTGCCGATATTGATGTGTTGGCCTGCGGTGGCCCGGATGGTGACGCCGCCCTCGCCAAACTGATTCCCATCGCCAATGGTGATGGTGCCACCGTCGGTCGCGGCAAGGAGCGTGCCGGGATAAAACACATTATCGCGCCCGATCTGCACATGGTCGGAAATCAGGATCGAAAACGGATCGGGAATGGCGTTATCGGCCCCAAACCGGGCCAGCATATCGGCGATTGTCAGAAAACCCTGTGCAGTGCGGGCGCGGTCGATATGGGGCAACATGGCAAGGAGATCGGAACGGCTCATATCATGCCCATCCCCTATCACGCCGCAACCGGATGGGCGCGGTCGATCCGTTCACGGCGTTCGGGGGTGTTGAGGGCTTCCCATAGATCGTTGCGGGTTTGCAGACTGATCCAGAATGCTGCACTGTTGCCAAAGACGCGGGCGAGAATAAGTGCTGTATCGGCGGTGATGCGACGGCGATTGTTGCACAATTCATTGGCATGTTTGCGCGGGACACCCATCGCATCGGCCAGCGCCGTTTGCGTGATATTCATTGGTTCCATGAATTCCGTCACCAGCATTTCGCCGATACTGACGGGTTTGCGTTCTGTCATGATCATGGCAGGCCTCAGCGGTAAGCGTGGTTATCCAGATATATATCGGTTGCTTCGTTGTTTTTATCATCCCAGCGAAAAATCAATCGCCACTGACGGTTAATGCGGATGGAATGATACCCGGCAAGTCGGCCTTTCAGGGCTTCAAAGTGATTGCTGGGTGGAATGCGTAAATCCCTGTCACAGGTCGCGTCGTCAACCATTTGTAATTTGCGAAATAAACGGTCTGCGATATCGGCAGGAATTTTTCGGTCGGTTATGTTGCGGACAAAAAAAGTTTCCAGCCATTTGTCCCGAAACATGCCGATCATGCATTATCTCCTGCCGTAGCCCACTGTGCCACTCAACGGTACATTTGCGCAACAAGAAACAAGAGTAAATTCCGCCTGATACCGCTATGCTACCATTGCCTCATATTCTTCCTGCCTGGCCATCCAGTCGGCCTCGATTTTTGTCAGGTCGGATTTAAGCTGCCCCAGTTCCTTTTGCATGTCGGCCAGAAGGCGGGCGTTTTTGTCGTCGTAAATATCCGGGTCGCCCAGATGTGCCTCGATCTGCATTTTGCGGGTCGAGAGTTTTTCCATCTGTTTTTCAAGTTGTTCCACTGCCCGGCGCAGCGGGGCAG
>NZ_JAUYHK010000011.1 GCF_030690045.1 Thalassospira sp. | reverse complement strand
GTGGTTGATGATTATAGTCGCGAGTGTCTGGCACTGGTGGCCGACACATCCCTGTCCGGGACACGGGTCACACGGGTTCTCGATCAGTTGATTGCTGTCAGAGGAAAACCCAAGACCATTGTCAGCGACAATGGCACGGAGTTGACCAGTATGGCTGTTCTCAGATGGCCCAGGACAATGGTGTCGAGTGGCATTACATCGCGCCGGGCAAGCCGGGGAGATCATTGTCCCAGATGAAATAATCCTTTTCTTTAGGGAGGGCATTATCGATAACTCGTTTACTGAGTTTGGGCATGTCTCTCTCTGCAAAGTACAAATGGATGATGGTCAATGGATAAAGATGAATTCGAATACAGGTTTGAGATCCTGAAACTGGAAATGGATCACTTGCAGGCTGCGATTGCTAAGTATGACGACATCATTTTTAAAATTCGTGGTTGGGCTGTCGCTGCATTCTCTGCCTTCGTTATCGTTTCCCTACATACTAAGCAGCCAATTTTATCGCTGGTAGCCATTCTTCCGATTTGTAGCTTCTGGTTGATGGAGGCGATGCAAAAGAATTTTCAGCACCGCTTCATTCGCCGAAAAGCTAGGATTGAAAATTATCTTCAATCGAAAAATTTCTCTAAGGCTATCTCCGAGCGTGTGTTTGATCAGTTTGAGATACCGGATATGTCTAACCGGATTGGGCGTAGGAAAAAGGACACGGTGCAACGTAAGAAAGAAACCAGCATTTATCGGTCTGGTTGGTATTTTAACGTTCGAATTATTTATCTTCCTCTCATTTCTGTATGTGCTGCCGTTTCGGTCATTTTGTATTCGATATTCTAGATTGGAAGCATAATGGAAGCACTTAAAGGCGAAATGCAAGGTCGAATGTGAAGTTATGGCGTCGTGCATTTCCTCATGATATCCTTATAAACAGCTATATATCGTGTTTCCGAGAAAATGATGGTAGAGGATGATATGATCAGAAAACTAACTCATAACCTGAAGGCCGCAGGTTCAAATCCTGCCCCCGCAACCAACAATAAAAAAGCTCGCCATTCGGCGGGCTTTTTTATTGTTCGTTTGCCGGGTGCAGATGGATTGGAAGATCGCAAACAGGCCAATGCCTGTTTGCCATAAGGTTCTTCGGCGCATTTCAACTCGATATGATGAAGCGTTCCAGTTTGCCCAGAGTTTGATGACCCAGTTCCACGGCACCGAAGTTCCTTGCTTCCTGAAACTCGGCGGCTGTGCTGAAGATCATTCCCAACGTCACCTTTGTCGCGCCGTCCTGATCCTCGAAGGAGGCCCAGGCATCGGCATGTTTCGGGCCGTTCTCCCCCCAGAGCAGCGTATAGCCGATCCTGTTTTCGGGTTGGACCTCGATATAGCGATGATGGTTCGGGTAGATCGTGCCGTCAGGCGCGATCATATCAAATACCCAGTCGCCGCCCGTGCGCAGATCGATCCTTTTCGTCCGGCAGGAGAAACCTTCGGGCCCCCACCATTGCGGCAGCGTTTCAGGGTTCATCCATGCGCCCCATACGATTGATCGCGGCGCGTGAATCACCCGTTGCAGCACCATCATGCGTCCGGCCACATCCGCAAGATTATCCAGACCTGCGTCGAAGCCTTCCCGGTAGTCTGCTTCCATGTCGGCTGCCAGCGAGGAGAGTTGCACCGTTACGGTCAACCGGCTGCGCGCGTCCGTGCCCGAGATATCCGCCGTCACCAATGCTGCCGATTGTGGTACGCCTTCGGAGGAGATCACCTCGTAATTCACACTGCGCTGCGCAGGTTGCACCGCCAGCCAGCCGCATTCGCAACGGATGTCCGGATGGCCCTTTATCTTGCAGAGCGAGACCTCGCGTCCACCCACTCTGGTATCGGCTTCCAGAAAATCCACGGTGACCGAGGGCGATGGAGCGGCCCAGACCGCACGGGCAGCCGGGGCTGTCCATGCCTGCCACAGGGTTTCGACAGGGGCTGTTACCTGTCGTTCAAAGGTCAGTGTGGCGAAATGGTTGTTCATGTCATCAGGCCCTTTGCATAGGTTTCCAACTGCGTCGCCACAGTGCCCCAGCCGTCGAAGAACCCCATGTCCTCGTGCGCCTTGCGGGTGTCGGGATGACGGTGGCGGGCGATGGCGGTGTAGGTCGTGCCGCCCCCGGTCGCATCCGCGAAAAGCAGGATCGCGGTCATGAAGGGCTCGGGTGCGGGTTTCCAGCCTTCGGTATAGGCATCGGTGAAGACCAGTTTTTCGCAGGGCACCACTTCCAGATAGACGCCCTGATTGTCCATCACGTTACCGTCCACCTCAAAGGTCGTGTTGAAGCGGCCACCGACTTGCAGGTTGATATCCACCGCCGTTACCTTGTGCGGCGCGGGCACAAAGAAATGCGGGATATGTTTGGGTTGCGTCCAGCAATCCCAAATCAGGTGTCGCGGCGCGGCCAGCGTGCGGGTCAGGATCAGGTCGGTTTTTGGATCAAGGTCCGGGATCATTTCTCGCGCTCCTTCATTATCTTCATCACATAATCGTCGAACCGGTCGAGCCGGGATTCCCAGATGCTGCGTTGTTCGTCGAGCCATGTCTGCATCGGGTCCAGTGCCTCGGGCACGATGGTGCAGGTGCGTATCCGCCCGTCCTTGGACGTGGTGATCAGGCCTGCATCTTCCAGCACGGAAAGGTGGCGCATCACCGTGGGCAGTCGCAACCCGGTGGGGCCAGCCAAATCCGTCACCCGCGCAGGGGTTTCGGCGAGCCGGGTCATGATCGACCGGCGGGTCGGATCCGCCAGGGCATGGAACAGCTGTGAAAGTTTGGGATCATGCTTAGTCATGTTGCTAACTATATACCGGTTTGTCGGAGGCGCAACCAAAAACTTCGTCGATCAGCTAAGTATTTTCGTCCGGATGTGCCGAACCTTTGGCGATGGTGGTGTTTGTTACCGGTGTCGTTGGGAAAGTTGTCACACAGGCGGATGCCTTTCTTTGGCTTGCGGTATATGTCGCAAGCCGCTGTAACCAACATCAAAAACGCCATAGCCGGAAAATCGGCCATGGCGTTTTGTGTTTGGAGGTCGGCAGGGCGAAATCCTACCGCCCGTTCTGTTTGCGCCAAATCTCGAAATCGGGTCTGGTTTGGGGGTCGGTCGGGGGGTAGAGGCCGATGATTGTGCGGCCTTTGAGGACTTCTTCGGTCACGAAATCTTCAAAGGCGGTCATTTCAACGGCTTCGCTTGCCAGTTCGTCGGCCAGATGGGCCGGGACGATCACCACACCTTCGCCATCTCCGACCACGATATCGCCCGGAAACACTGCAACATCGCCACAGCCAATCGGCACATTGACATCAATGGCCTGATGCAGGGTCAGGTTGGTGGGGGCCGACGGGCGGTTGTGATAGGCGGGGATATCGAGTTTGGTGATTTCCGGACTGTCGCGAAAGCCGCCATCGGTGACAATCCCCGCACCACCGCGCACCATCAGGCGCGAAACCAGAATGGAACCCGCCGAGGCCGCGCGGGCGTCCTTGCGGCTGTCAATCACCAGCACCGATCCGGGCGGGGATTGTTCGACAGCCACCCGTTGCGGATGATCGGGGTTTTGAAACACCGTCATCGGGTTCAAATCCTCGCGCGCGGGGATATAGCGCAGGGTAAAGGCGGTGCCGACCATATTGGGACCATCGGCGCGCAACGGGCGGACATCCTGGATAAACTGGTTGCGCAGGCCGCGTTTGAACAGGGCCGTGGTCAGGGTGGCCGTGCTGACCTGTTTGAATTTATCGCGGGTTTCGGGCGAAAGGGGCGTGGTCATCAGGTTAAGGCTCCGTCGGTCAGAACATTCAGAACGGTTAGAACGGTCAGAAAATATCGGGTTCGCCAATTGCCGGGCCAAAACCGGTTTCCAGAAAATCAAAATCGCAGCCGTCATTGGCCTGTTGCACATGGCGGCCAAACATCCAGCCATAGCCGCGGCCAAAGGCCGGTTCGGGGGCTTTCCACGCGGCCTTGCGCCGGGCCAGTTCATCATCGGAGACCAGCATGTCGATCCGGCGTTCGGGGATGCTGACCCGGATCATATCGCCGGTTTTCAGAAGGCTGAGCGGGCCGCCAATCGCCGCCTCGGGCGCGGCATGAAGGATGCAGGCGCCGTAACTGGTGCCGCTCATGCGGGCGTCGGACAGGCGCAACATGTCGCGCACCCCCTGTTTGACCAGTTTTTTGGGGATCGGCAGCATGCCCCATTCCGGCATGCCCGGCCCGCCCAGCGGCCCGGCATTGCGCAACACCAGAATATGATCGGCGGTGACATCCAGATTGTCATCCTCGACCGCCTGTTTCATGTCGGGGTAGCTGTCAAAGACCAAGGCCGGGCCGGTGTGATCGTAAAAGCGTGGTTCGCAGGCCGAGGGTTTCATCACACAGCCATCGGGGGCCAGATTACCGCGCAACACCGCCAGCGAGCCTTCCTGATAAATCGGATTATCAAGCGGCCGGATCACGTCGTCATTGTAGATTTCGGCCCCGTCAAGGGTGTCGCCCAGCGTGCAGCCGGTTACGGTGAGGCAGTCCAGATCGAGTTTTTCGCGCATTTGCGCCATCAGGGCGCGCAGCCCCCCGGCATAATAGAAATCTTCCATCAGATAGGTTTCGCCACTGGGCCTGACATTGGCGATGACCGGCGTTGTGCGGCTGAGCCGGTCGAAATCGCCAAGGTCGAGCGCGACACCGGCGCGACGCGCCATTGCAATCAGATGGATGACGGCATTGGTCGAACAGCCGGTGGCCATTGCCACGGCAACGGCATTTTCGATGGCGGCTTTGGTGATGATTTTGGCCGGTCGCAAATCTTCCCAGACCATATCGACAATGCGCCGCCCCGATGCGGTACACATGCGGATATGGTTGGAATCCGCCGCCGGGATTGAGGTGGCACCGGGAAGGGTCATGCCCATTGCCTCGGCAATGGCGGTCATGGTGCTGGCGGTGCCCATCGTCATGCAATGGCCATAGGAGCGGGCGATGCCGCCTTCAATGCCCAGCCATTGCGCATCATTGATATTGCCCGCCCGGCGTTCATCCCAGTATTTCCAGGCGTCGGAACCGCTGCCCAGGACATTTCCCTGCCAGTTGCCGCGCAACATCGGCCCGGCGGGAACATAAATACAGGGCAGGCCCATGCTGATTGCGCCCATCAAAAGGCCCGGCGTGGTTTTGTCGCAACCGCCCATCAGAACCACACCATCAACCGGGTGGGAGCGCAGAAGTTCTTCCACCTCCATCGCCAGCATATTGCGATAGAGCATGGTGGTGGGTTTGACATAGCTTTCCGACAGCGACATCGCCGGAAGTTCCATCGCAAAGCCGCCCGCATCGGCAATGCCGCGCCGGATATCATCGACGCGGAACTTGAAATGCGCATGACACGGATTGGCATCCGACCATGTATTGATGATGGCAATTTGCGGTTTGCCTTCCCAGTCTTCGGGACCCAGACCCATTTGCATGGCACGGGACCGGTGGCCGAAAGACCGCAAATCATCGGGCGCGAACCAGCGGGCGCTGCGCAGTTGGTCTGCGGTGATGGCTGTTTTTTGTGTCATGTTACCTCCCGGAGGGTGCGTCCCTGTGATTGGGAACCGGTTCTTTTGCTTTCTTTCCGGCAATCTAAAATATTAGTATTACAGATGCAAGGGATATTGTAGAATGCCCCCGGTTGGCATATGCAGGATTGTTATGAGACAAAAAATCACCAGTGGTATTCCCGAGGGTAGCCAAAGTGCGACGCCCTTTCACATCAGCCGGAACCGGCCTGCGGCCCTGCAAGTCTATGAGGATTTGCGCGACCGGATTGTCGCGCTTGATTTGCGACCGGGTTCCAGCCTGTCGCGGGCGGCCCTGGCCGATTTTTATGGCGTCAGCCAGACCCCGGTGCGCGAAGCCTTTTTGAAGCTGGAGCAGGACGGGCTGGTGACGGTGTTTCCGCAATCCAAAACCCTGATTGCGCCGATCAGCATTCACAAGGTGAAATCAACCCATTTCCTGCGGACATCGCTGGAACTGGAAGTTGCCCGCAATCTGGCGCTTTCGCTTGATAAATCGAAATTGGCCCCGGCCGAAGCCATCCTTGAAATGCAAAGAAAAGGCGGGCTGGAAGCCGCGGCGTTTTCGCGCATCGACAGCGCCTTTCACAAGGCCCTGTTTGTGGCGGCGGGATATGAGGATTTGTGGGATGTGGTGCGCGAACATAGTGGCCATCTGGACCGGGTGCGGTGCCTGCAATTGCCGACACCGGGCAAGATCGAACGGGTGATTTTCCAGCATACCCGGATTATGGAGGCGATCACGGCATCCGATCTGGGGGCGGTCGATTCCCATGTGCGCGATCATTTGTCGGGTTCCCTGAACGAACTGGATGCCATCATCCGCAACAATGCCGAATTGTTCGACGCATAAACCGGCGGATTATCCACGATCATTTGCGCCGTGCGGGCTGTTTATCCGGATTGTTTGGGGATGGTGGCCTGTCCTTGATTGACACTGATATATTAGTATGCTATCGCCTTTTTATAACGCTGGTAAAATTGCCGGCACATTTCAGGGAGGAAGAAATGAAACTTGTTCGTTTGGCATCATTTGCCGTTGCCGGCATGACGATGGCCGTTGCAGCCCAGGCTGCGGATTATACCTTGAGCGTCAATACCGCGCTTAGCACCTCGGACCCGCTTTACAAGGGGCTTGAGGCCTTTGTTGACAATGTGGACAAGCGCACCAATGGCGCGATTGAAGTCAAACTGTTTCCCAATTCGCAACTGGGCCCGGATGAAGATGTTCTGGAACAGGCGCGTGCGGGCGCACCGGTGGCGGTTGTTGTCGATGGTGGTCGTCTGGCGGTTTTCCAGAATGAATTCGGTATTCTGGGCACGCCGTATCTGGCATCGGGATATGACGGTATTCGCAAGGTGGTGACGTCTGATCTGTTTGAAACCTGGGTCGAACAATTGCGCGGCGCATCGGGCCATCAGGTTCTGTCTTTTAACTGGTGGCAGGGCGAACGTCATACCCTGACCAAAAAGCCGGTCACGACCCCGGCCGATCTTGACGGTCTTGCCCTGCGGACACCGGGTGCTCCGGTCTGGACCGAAACGGTGCGGGCGATGGGCGGGGTACCGACACCGATGCCGTTCTCCGATGTCTATTCCGCCTTGCAGCTTGGCACGATTGACGGCACCGAGGCGCAGCTTCCGGCGGTTATCGGCGCCAATCTTCAGGAAGTCATCACCCATATCACCAAAACCGGCCATATCAATCTGATCACCGGTCTGGTGACCAGTGCGATCTGGTTTGATACCTTGCCGGCCGATTTGCAGGTTGCCCTGCGTGAAGAGGCTCTGAAAGCCGGGGATATTGCATCCTATGGCACGCGCGATGCCTTGGCGCAGATCGAAGAAGATCTGAAAGCCGCCGGTGTGACCGTTACCGAGATTGACGTCACCCCGTTTGTCGAGGCAACGGCGGGGGTTTATGACAAGCTTGGCTATGCGGAATTGCGCACGCAAGTGAATGAAATTCTGGCGAAATAAGAAGTCAGGCGTTCCGGCGGGGCAGGGATCATTTCTGTCCTGTCGGCCTGTCCCGCCGGGTCGTTTTATGCCAGTCTTTACGCCATGATCAGGATCACCGGGATGCGGATGTGCCGCACCGGTGATCATCCTTGCCCGACCTTTGCAGAAGGAAAGCCGGCTTATGTTAAAGCGACTGGCCCAGGCCGAATTTATTCTGGCATCGGCGATATTTGCCACGATTGTCTTGCTTGTGTTTATCGCCGCATTCATGCGGGCCTTTGGCCAGCCTTTGATGTGGTCGGTGGACCTTGCCCAGTTGCTGTTTGTCTGGCTGTGCTTTTTCGGGGCGGCGCGGACCATGCGCAAAAAGGGGCATCTTGGGGTGGATCTGTTTGTGGCCGCCGCACCGCATCGGTTTCGGCTGGTGATTGAAACGCTGGTTTGTGTGGTGTTTCTGGCGATGCTCGCGGTTCTGGCGGTGCTGGGATATGAACTGACCCTGATGAATATCGAACGCATCTATGGCGACAGCCAGATTTCCTATGCCTTTGTCACCATTGCCGTTCCGGTCGGCTTTGTGATGCTGGGCGGGGCGATCCTTTACAATATCGTCGATGCCTGGCGGCGTCGCGGGGATCAGACCGTGCTGGTTTATTCCCAGACCGATGTCGATGCCGAACCGCCGCGGGAGGTTTAAGCGTGTTTTTGGTTGGTGGTGTTTTTCTGTTTTTCCTGTTGATCGGCGCCCCGGTTGCCTTTGCCATCGGTCTTTCGGGTTTTGCCTTTTTTGTCAGTTCCGATGTGATGCCGATTTCAATCGGTGTGCAGAAAATCGCAACGGTTTCGCAAAGTTTTCCCTTGCTGGCCGTGCCGTTTTTTGTCCTTGCCGGACATTTGATGAATGAAAGCGGGATTACCGACCGCTTGTTCAAGTTTTCCAATGTTGCCGTATCGTGGATGGCCGGGGGGCTGGCGCAGGTATCGATCATTCTGTCCACCCTGATGGGCGGGATTTCCGGATCGGCAGTTGCCGATGCGGCGATGGAGGCCCGCGTTCTGGGCCCGAAAATGACCGAAAATGGCTATGCCAAAGGGTTTTCGGCGGCGGTGATTGCGCTGAGTTCCCTGATCACGGCGACCATTCCGCCGTCGATCGGGTTGATCCTGTATGGCTATGTCGGCAATGTGTCGATCGGGCGGCTGTTTCTGGCCGGGATTGTTCCGGGCATTTTGATGATGGTTGTCCTGATGGTCACCGCCTATCTGATTTCCAAAAAACGCAATTATGTCGTGACAGATGCCCGCCCGCCCAAGGCGCGCGAACTTTTATGTGCGATGTGGGATGCCAAATGGGCGTTGCTGTTTCCGGTGTTGTTGATCATCACCATTCGTGGCGGTCTGTTTACCCCGTCGGAAGTCGGGTCCTTTGCTGTGGTTTATGCGGTTCTGGTCGGGGTGTTTGCCCACCGGGAGCTGACATTTGCGGGTGTCAAACATGCCTTTGGCGACGCCCTGACCGATATTGGCATGATCATGCTGATCATTCTGATGTCCGGCATGGTGGGTTTTGCCATTACCTTTTTGCAGGTGCCGCAAACCATTTCCGGCGCGCTTCTGGCCGGGCTGAGCAACCCGGTTGTCATTGTCGGGGTTATTCTGCTGATGCTGTTTGTGGCCGGGCTGTTTGTTGAAAGCACGGTTCTGGTCTTGTTGTTGACGCCGATTTTTGTACCGATCATCAAGCAGCTTGGCTTTGACCCGGTGCATTTTGGTATTCTGATGATGACGATTGTGACGCTGGGATCGATGACGCCGCCGGTCGGGGTGGCGATGTATACGGTTTGTGCGATCATGAATGTCAAAATCGAACATTATGTGCGGGAATCCCTGCCGTTTCTGGCGGCCATCGTGCTTTTGGTCCTTACCATGTTGCTGTTGCCCGATATTGTCCTGTTCCTGCCGCGACTGGCTTTCTGACCGGTCGCAACCGCCCAAAACAAAAGGCGATGGTCTGGAACCATCGCCTTTTTTGGTGTCGTCAAGACAGAAGCGGTTTTATGCGGCGAAGGACAGTTGTACCTTGACCGACTGGCTGCGATCCCGGGCGACGGTAAAGGCTTCGGCGGCTTGTTCCAGCGGGTAGGTTGCGGTGATGATCGGGGCGACATCGATGGCCCCGGTGTCGATCAGGCGGACCGCATCGGCATATTCGCCGTGGAAACGGTGGGTGCCGACAATCATCAGTTCCTTGGCGACAATCGGATTGAAAGGCACCGGAATTTCGCCGGTGACGCCGACCTGTATCAACATGCCCTGGGGGCGCAACATACGGATGGCCGAATGAATGGCCGGTGTTGCTGCCGAACATTCAAAACAGACATCAAACTGCCCCTTGTCACGTTCATAGGGGACCAGGGCATCGGGCGTGGTGGCGATATTGATGGTTTTGTCCGCCCCCATGCGGGCCGATGCCGACAGGGCATAATCCTGCAAATCGGTGACGATGATTTCAGCCGCCCCGGCCAGACGGGCCCCGGCCACACACAACGCCCCAATCGGCCCGGCCCCGGTGACCAGCACCCGTTTGCCGGTCAGATCCCCGGCGCGGGCGACCGCATGCAGGCAAACCGCCAGCGGTTCGGCACAGGCGGCGGCGGCAAGGCTGGTGGTGTTGCTGACCGGCAGGCATTGCGCCGCCCGAACCGCGATCAGATCGCGGAATGCGCCCTGAATATGGGGCAGGCGAATGGCCGATCCGAAAAACCGCATTTCCAGACAATGTTGCTGTAACCCGCGGGTGCAATATTCGCAAGTGCCGCACGGGCGACTGGGATTAAGGGCGACTTTCTGGCCTGTGTGCAAGCCGGTAACGTCCTTGCCAAGGGCAAGGATTGTTCCGGCGGCTTCGTGGCCCAGAATGATCGGTTCGCGGACGCGAATCTGGCCGATGCCGCCTTCAAAATAATAATGCATATCCGAACCGCAGACGCCGCCCGCACCGACCTGCACCAGGACTTCGTCCGGGGCAAGATCGGGAACGGCTTCGGTTTCAATTCGCAGATCGTTTTGGCCGTAAAGACGGCACACGCGGGTTTCCATCGGATTACTCCATCAATGACGGCAGCCATGTGGACAGGGCCGGCACATAAGATACAAAAAGCAGGATGATGATGTTGGTGACCAGAAACGGCACCAGTGCGCGGATGACCGGGCCGATCGGGCTGCGGGCAATGTTTGCACAGATGAACATGCAAATGCCGACTGGCGGTGTCGTCAGGCCAATCATCAGGTTAAGAACCGCAAAGACGGCAAAATGGATCGGATCAACCCCGACACTTTGCGCCAGCGTCAACAGCGGCACAAAAAGAATGATCAGGGCGGCAATGGTTTCCATGAACATGCCGACAAACAGCAACACGACATTGATTAGCAGGATCACGACATATTTGTTATCGGTCACCGACAGCACGGCGGCGGAAATCATTTGCGGAATGCGTTCGGACACCAAAATCCAGCCAAACACATTGGCAAAACCAACCAGTGCGAGGATGGCGGCTGCCGTCACCGCGCTGTTGATGACGATTTTGGGAACGGCCGATATCGGCAATTCACGATAAACAAAACAACCGACGGCAAAGGCATAGACACTGGCAATCACGGCGGTTTCGGTCGGGGTGGCCGCGCCGCTGAGCAGGCCGCCAATGATCAGGCCGGTCATGGCCAGCGCCCAGAAGGCCCCCATAAAGGAACGGCCCAGTTCGCGGAAACCCTGCCACGGTTGATGGGGGAACCCTTGGCGCACGGCGATGATATAGGCCGTGACCATCATCGCCAGCCCCATCAGGATGCCGGGGATAACCCCGGCGATAAACATTTTACCCACCGAAATGCCCGACAGTGACCCGACAATGATCATCGGCATGCTGGGCGGGATAATCGGCCCGACGGTGGATGAGGCGGCGGTAACTGCGGCGGAAAAGGCGGGCGGATATCCGGCGCGGACCATGCCGGGAATCATCATGCCGCCAATCGAGGCGGCATCGGCAACGGCGGTGCCGGAAATACCGCCAAACAGCATGGAACCGGCGACATTGGTCAGACCAAGGCCGCCCCGCATCCAGCCGACCATGGCATTGGCAAACCGCACGATGCGCGGTGTAATGCCGCCGCCATTCATCAGATTGCCCGCCAGCACAAAGCCGGGAATGCACAACAGAACAAACACATCCATGCCCGCAAACATTTTTTGCGGGATCACCACCAGCGGAATGCCTTCCAGCAACAAATAGCACAACGAGGCAAGGCCCAGCGTGACGGCAACCGGAATGCCAATCACCAGACCCAGAATAAAAACGCCGATCAGAATGGCGAGGCTCATGAGAGATTCTCCGACTGGCCTTCGGGTTTGCCGTCAGATGCCCCTGCAATCATCCGGACAACCCGCAAAATTGCAAAAAGACCAAGCAATACAAGAAGTATGAAAACGGTGACGTGGACAAAATCCATGCGAAGGCCAAGGGCGGGCGAGGTTTGCATCACCCCGATAGACACAAATTTCCAGGCGGGCATCACCAGCATCAGGCAAAAAACCGCCGTCAGGCTGGCGGACACAAAGAGCAGGATGCGCTGAAATTTTGCGGGCAGCATTTCGCAAATCATATCGACATTGACCATTTCGCCATTGCGAAAGGACAGTCCGGCCCCAAATGCCGCCATGAACAGCAGGGCAAAGCGGGTCAGTTCCTCGGTCCAGACCGGTGATCCGGTCAGGAAGGTCCGGGAAATAACCTGTGTCATCACCGTGACGATCAGCAAACCAAAGGCCAGCCCGGTCGCGATCCGGCACAGGGTGATCAGAAGGGCATACAGTTTTGTGGCGATCACATCACTTCCCCATTCGGGATGACCCGGTCACGCCTGCGCGACCGGGTCTGTTTGCAGTGTTATTTGGCAAAAAGTTTTTCGACGACCGGACGAATATCATCCGAGACATTCGCCAGCACGCCATCCTGTGCCTTTTGGGCAAAGGCCTGCTGATCGACATCGACAAAGGTCATGCCTTTTTTCTGCAAGTCTTCGGCAATCAACTGTTCATCGGCGAGGAACAATTCGCGTTCATAGGCCTGGGTACGGCTGGCGGCTTCTATAACAGCGGCCTTGTCTTCGTCAGACAAGCGGCCCCAGGTGATTTCGGAAATCGTCAGATAAATCCAGGACCGGACATGTTCGGTCTTGTTGACGAATTTCTGTACTTCGTTGAAGCTGGCGGACTGAATCAGGGCCAGCGGGTTTTCCTGTGCATCGATGGCACCGGCCTGAAGGGATGTGAATACTTCGGAAAACGCCATCGGGGTCGGCTGTGCGCCCAGGGCCTTCCAGACATCGACAAACAACGGAACGTTCGGCACCCGCATTCTGAGACCATTCAGATCATCGGGTGTTTTGATTTCGCGGTTTGATGTCAGGTTGCGCGGACCACGGGCAAAATAGGCAATCGGGCGGATCTGCGCTTTTTCAATGATCTGCTGTTCGATCTGGTCGCCAATTTCGCCACCGGCAACGGCATCCATATCTTCGAGCGTGGTATAGGCATAGGGAACGGCCAGCAAGGCCGCCATCGACGCCCAGTTTTGCAGGCTTTCGCCGGTAATGGTCATGTCAACCGAACCCAGTTGCATGCCATTGATCAGGTCAATTTCCTTGCCCAGCGTTTCGTTGGGGAATACTTCGACAGCCACGCGGCCATCGGTCAGGGCCGAGACTTCTTCGCCAAATTTGACCGCAGCCTTGTGCCAGCTGTTTTGTTCATTGGCAAGATGCCCGAGTTTCAGGGTGACATCGGCGGCAAATGCCGAATTCCCCATCAGAATGGCCGTTACGCCAGCAATCAAAAGTTTCTTGGTATGTTGTATGGCAAGCATCATTTTCCTCCCTATGTGTGATGCCTCAGGTCGATAATGCGCTATCCGCATTATCAAAGAGCTCGGATCGCGAGCGGGCAATGTCGGGCAAGGTATGCAGAATTTCACGAAGATGCTGACGCATCGCCGCACTGGCGGCATCGGGATTTCGCGATTCTATGGCAGATACGATGCTGACATGCTGCTCGATAATATCGTCCATCGAGAACTGGAAATAACTGAGGTAACGCACGCGATCCAACTGGGCGCGGACGTCTTCGACAATCTTCCAGGCGTAGGTTTTGCCTGCTGCTTCGGCCAGACAACGATGAAAATCGTGGTCCAGTGCCAGAAACCACCGGGCTTCGCCGTGGGCGACCTCGCGCTGCAATTTGATCAGTTCATGCAGGCGGGCGATCATGGCCGGGTCGGGGCTGGTGGCGACAAAGCGGGCAATGTCGGCCTCGATCGCCTCGCGGACAAAGCGGGCATCGAGAACAGCGGGAACAGAGATTTTACGGACATAGGTGCCGCGTTGCGGGCGAATTTCAAGCAGGCCTTCGTCGGCCAGTTTGATAAAGGCTTCGCGCACCGGCTGTCGGCTCAGGTCATATTGCCGGGCAAGGTCCGCCTCGGACAGGCGCGTGCCTGGCAGCAAATCGGCACACACAATCCGTTCGCGGATGATGCGATGGATTTGCGGGCCGATGGCCTGCTCTTGCGTGATTGCCCAGTTATAATCGCCCGGATCGCCCATATGTATCTCCTTGCATTTTCAGCTATGATGCATACTACCATACTAGTCAACCAAATTTTGCCATGCTATGGTGACGATCAGAATATAGCCTGTGGTCTGACATCCACGCCAATACAGAGAGATTAAAGATGAAACAAACCTGGAGATGGTTCGGCCCCAATGATCTTGTTGCCATTGACGATATTCGTCAGGCAGGCGCAGAAGGGGTGGTTTCGGCGCTGCATCATGTGGCCAGCGGCGAAGTCTGGACCCCGGTCGAAATCGCCAAACGTCAGGCTGAAATTGGCAGGATGAAAGACGGGTCGCCTTCCGGGCTTGCATGGGATGTCGTCGAAAGTTTGCCGGTATCTGAAAGCATCAAACGGCAGGAAGGCCCGTGGCGCGATCATATCGCCGCCTATAAACAAAGCCTGCGTCACCTTGCCGATGCCGGGTTGAAAATCATTTGTTATAATTTCATGCCGGTTCTGGACTGGACGCGCACGCATCTGAACTGGCGTTTGCCCAGTGGCGCAACCTGCATGCGGTTTGACCTTGTTGATTTTGTTGCGTTTGACCTGTTCATCCTCAAACGGCCGGGGGCCAAAGACAGTTATATTCCCGATGTGATCGAGGCGGCGACCCGCAGCTTTGCCAATATGGACGATGCGCGGCGCACCGAATTGTCGCAGACCGTTGCCTTTGGCCTGCCGGGGTCGGTTGAAAAACTGACGCTGGAGGATTTGCGGGTTTTGCTGGCATCCTATGACGGGATCAGTACCGAACGCCTGCGCAGCAATCTGATTGATTTTCTGGCCGAAGTGGTGCCGGTGGCACGCGACCTTGGCATGCGGATGTGCTGCCATCCGGATGATCCGCCCTTTCCGCTGCTGGGCCTGCCGCGCATCATGTCGTGCGAGGATGATTACCGCCAGGTGATGGAAGCCGTCGATCTGCCGGAAAACGGCATCACATTATGTTCCGGATCGCTGGGCGTGCGGGCCGACAATGATTTGTCGGGCATGATGGAACGTCTGGGCGACCGGGTGCATTTCATTCATCTGCGCAATGTCCGGCGCGAAACCGAAGGTCAGCCTTGCAGTTTCCACGAAGCCGAACATCTGGGCGGCAATACCGATATGGTCGATCTGATCGAAAAAATCCTGCGCGAAGAAGCCCGGCGCAAGGCGCAAGGCCGTGATGACTGGAACATCCCGATGCGCCCCGATCACGGGCAGGATATTCTTGATGACCTGAACCGCAAGGGGCAGCCGGGCTATCCGGCGATTGGCCGTCTTAAGGGGCTGGCAGAACTGCGCGGGGTGATGACCGCCCTGTCGCAAAAGGGATTTGCCAGCGGGACCGGAAAATGAGCAACGCTTTGTTATCAACAGATGCGGGCGCGTGGGACCCCAAACGCCATCGGGCCGGGATCGTGCATATCGGCATCGGGGCGTTTCACCGCGCCCATCAGGCGGTTTATACCGATGCCGCACTGGCGGCAAAGGGCGGTGACTGGCGCATTATCGGTGTCAGCCTGCGCAGCACCGATATTGCCGATGCCCTGAATGATCAGGATGGTCTTTATCATGTTATTGTCCGTTATCCGGACGGGGCAAAGGTGCAGCAAATCCGCAGCTTGTCGCATGTTCTGGCGGCATCACGCGGGATTGAACCGGTTCTGGCGGCATTGGCGGCACCAGCGACCCGCATAGTTACCATCACCGTGACCGAAAAGGCCTATGGCATTGATCGTGCCAGCGGCGGAATTGTGGCGGACCATCCGGCGATTGCCCATGATTTGCACCATCCGGGTGAACCATCCGGCCTGATCGGCATTCTGGTCGAAGGATTGCGCAGGCGCCGGGATGCCGGGTTGCACCCCTTTACCGTGCTGTCCTGTGACAATTTGCCGGAAAACGGCGTGTTGTTGCGGGCCGGGGTGATTGATTTTGCTCGCAGGCTTGATGCGACGCTGGCCGACTGGATCGCCCGGAACGGGGCCTTTCCGTCCAGCATGGTCGACCGCATTACCCCGGCGGCAACGGCCAAAACGGCGGCAGATGTCCTGACCCTGACCGGGCACGAGGACCTTGCGGCGGTGGAAACCGAACCGTTTTCGCAATGGGTGATCGAGGATCATTTTCCGTTGGGCCGACCGGCATGGGAAATTGGCGGGGCCTTGCTGGTGGGGGATGTCAAACCCTATGAGCATATGAAATTGCGGATGCTGAATGGCAGTCATTCGCTGATTGCCTATCTGGGGGTTCTGGCCGGGTATCGCTATGTCCGTGATGTGATGGCCGATCCGCAATTTGCCGCCCTTGTCAGGCAACATCTTGCCAGTGCGGCGGCAACACTTGAGCCATTGCCGGGGATCGATTTTGCGGTTTATGGCGATGATCTGGTCGAACGTTTTAAAAACCCGGAAATTGCCCACGAAACCCGCCAGATTGCGATGGATGGCACGGAAAAACTGCCGCAACGCATTTTGATCCCGGTTTGCGAGGCGCTGCGTGATGGCAAACCGATTGGCAGTTTTGCCCTGGCGGTGGCGGCATGGATGGCGGCGATGAAAATGCTGTCTGATCAGGAAGGACTTGCCGGTATTTCCGATCCACGGGCGCACGATATTTTCGATGCCGCATCGACGGCATCGGATGCCGGAAGCCTGTATGATCATTTATCGCGCCTGCCGGGCCTGTTTCCGGGCGAACTTTTGGCTTCCACAATCTGGCAACAGGCGGTGACCCGGCGTTTGCACCTGATCCTGTCATCGGGGGCAAGGGCGGTTGTGTTGGCCGAAACCGGGGTTGCGGATCAGGGTATATCGTGATGGCCGCAAAACGCTTTGTTGCCATTGGCGAATGCATGATCGAAATGTCGGCAGGCGATGGCGCGATGTGGAAGGCCGGGTTTGCGGGCGATACGCTGAATACCGCATGGTATGCGCGGGCCTTGTTGCCGTCTGCGGACTGGCAGGTTTCCTATGTCACCGCCCTTGGCGATGATGCTCATTCCAATGAGATGGCAGCCTTCATCCGGGGGGCGGGGATCCGGACAGACCATATCCAGCGCATGGCGGGGGCAAGGCCGGGGCTTTATCTGATTTCGCAAAAAAACGGGGATCGGGTGTTTACCTATTGGCGGGAAAATTCGGCGGCACGGCGGATGGTGGATGATCTTCCGGCCCTGACCGCCGGATGCGACGGGGCGGATGTCCTTTATTTTTCCGGCATCACCCTTGCCATTCTGACGCCGGAAAAACGCGGTGTGTTGCTGGATCTTTTGGCGCAACAACGGGCAGGCGGGGCAAAGATTGCCTTTGATCCCAATATTCGCCCGGTTTTGTGGGAAAGCCCGGAAATCTGTCTCGATGCCCTGATGATGGCAGCACGTCATGCCGATTATATTTTCCCCAGTTTTGATGACGAGGCCACCCTGTTTGGCGATTTGGCCCCGACCGATACGGCGGCACGGTATCATGATGCCGGGGCGGCGGAAGTGATCGTCAAGGATGGTCCGCGTCCCTGCCTGATCCGGGTCGGGGATGCCGTTCATGCCGTGCCGGGCGATGCGGTTTCCCATGTGGTGGACGCCACCGGGGCGGGGGATGCATTTAACGGGGCGTGGCTGGCAGCGCGTCTGACGGGGGATGCGGATATTGACGCCGCAACCGATGCCGCCCGAAAGGCCCATGCGATTGCCGGTATTGTGATCCGGAATCACGGGGCGCTGGTCGTGCTGGATGTGATTGCGAATGGTCGGGGTATCTGAAACTTGACGGTGGTCAATCTCGTTGCCGGGTGATGCTGTCAGGATACAGCATCACCAATTTCGCGACGGAGCGTTAAATGACCACACAAGACACACCGCAGGGCCATGCGGTTTTTGCCGATCGGCTGGTGGGCGAACTGGCCATGTCCATCCCCGGTGCGACAAGGGTTTTGCGTAAATACCGGGTCAATTTTTGTTGTAATGGCAATACACCACTGGCCGAGGCGGCGGCCAAGCGCGGGGCAGATATTGATGCCATCACACGCGATCTGGCGGAACTGGAACTTGACAGTGTTGCCCTGCCTGCGGCGGATGATGTGAACGGGCTGATTTCGTTTATTTTATCGCGCTATCACGAAACCCATCGCCATGAATTGCCCGAACTGATCCTGCTGGCGCGCAAAGTCGAGGCGGTGCATGGCGATCATCCGGACGCACCGCACGGTCTGGCCGATATTCTGGATGAGATGGCGCAGGACCTTGATGCGCATATGTGCAAGGAAGAAATGATTTTGTTCCCCGCCATGCAGGAAAAGGTGATGACGCTGGAAGGGCCGATTGCCCAAATGCGCCATGAACATAGCGACCACGGCGAACATTTGCACCGGATCGAGGCCGCGACCCATAATTTCACCTTGCCGGATGGTGCATGTGGATCGTGGCGTGCCCTTTATCTTGGCACGTCAAAGCTGGTTGAGGATCTGGTGGCGCATATTCATCTTGAAAACAATGTGTTGTTTCCGCGATTTGAATCCTGAATTTGCCATCGTCCGACACCGGATTTTCCCGCGCCGAAAAGAGGCGCGGGATTTTTGATGCGCAGGAAGGATCAGGAAATGCTGTATTCGCAAATTGATCCATCACAAGGCAGGGGGGGCCATATCGGGGTTAGAGTCATTCCAACAAGCGCAAGAATGATTCCACAATAACTCCACTGGCGGAAACGGACAGCACCATGACCATGATCAGTGACGATACCGACAGAATTTGCAACGCCTTGCGATTTTCCAGTTATTTTTGTGCCTGGCCGCAAGAAGACATCATCACCCTTGCCACCCTGTGCAAATGGCGGCGGATTGAGGCCGACACCATCCTGATTGACGCGGGCGAGAAGGCGTCCAGCCTTTATCTGATCGTCAATGGTCATGTCGAACTGTCCTATGCCGATGGTGACGGGGCCGGTGGGGTGATTGATCTTTTGGAAAACGGGCAACTGGTGGGGGAATGTGCGCTGGCACAGGATGGTTGTTATGCGGTGACCGTGCGGACCCTTGAACGGACCACGGTGATTGAGATTGACGGGCAGGGCTTTTCGGCTTTTCTGGCCGAACATTTTGACCGTGCCCTGACCATGATGTCGGCCCTGACCGAACGTTTGTGCCGCCTGTTGCGGCAGGCTGAGGAACTGAAATGCCTGTCGGCGGCGCAACGTCTGGGGATTTATGTGCTGGCCGATGCCGTGCCGGTGGACGGGGCCTATGAAACACCGTTGACGATTGAAAAGGGTGTTTTGGCGCGGAAACTGGGCATGAAGGCCGAAACATTGTCGCGGGCCTTGAAAAAACTGTCGGAAATCGGTGTGTCGCAGATTGCCAATGGCCGGGTGATGCGGATCGAAGACCCCGAAGCGCTTGCGGCGTGGTGCGGTCTGTCGGACGGCGACACGGAAGAAGGGGGCGAAAATGCGTTCAAGACCGCTGTCTGATGACGACCGGGCGATTTTGGCCGAGGTGCCGCTTTTGGCGGCACTGGGCGAAGATCGGTTTGGCCGTCTGGTACGGGGATGCCGGGTGGAATTTCACGAACGCGGCACCCACCTGTTTCGCGCCGAAGACATTGCCGATCATTTTTATGTCATGTTGTCGGGGCAGTTAAGGCTGGTTCGGACATCGGCGCAAGGTGTGGAAACCGTTATGCATTTTCTGGCCAGCCCCGGTGCCTTTGCCGAGGCCGTGTCCCTTGCCGGGCGGCCTTATCCGGTGAATTGTGAAGTGGTACATGACAGCGAAATCGCCACGATTCCCCGCGAATCCTATCTGGAAGTGTTGCGTACCGCCCCCGAAGTGGCGGGCGATGTTTTATCGGGATTATTGGAATGGGAACGGTTCCTGATGCGCGAAATTTATCGTTTGCGCCATGCCAATCCGTTGCAACGCATTGCGTTTTTCCTGCTTGATTTTGAAGACCGGCAACGCGAAAACGCCGAAAATGACGGGCAGGACATCGATTATCCGGAAAAACGCCAGATCGCCAGCCGCATCGGCATGACCGCCGAAACCTTTTCCCGGTCCTTGCGCAAACTTGAAAACATGAATTTCATTGGCAAGGGCCGCAATCTGGAAATTCTGGATCGTCCTGCTCTGGAAAAACTGGCACGGAGCGGTTGACGCGGTGCACCCCTGAATTTCGTCCCGGCACCGGTTTCTGTGCCGGGGTCTTTTTTGCGTGCAGGCCTTGTCACGGCTGGACCCATCGGGCAATTAATCGTATGAGGATATCAAGATTAAAATGCATCTGGGGGCAAGGTGGATCAGCCGGACAAGATATGCTGGATCGCGGTGGATTGGGGAACCTCCAATCTGCGTCTGTGGGCGATGGATCAAAATAATGCGGTGCTGGACCGGCGGGAATCCGGTCAGGGTTTGAACAAGATCAGCGATGGCGGATTCGAGGCGGTTCTGACCGAACTTGTGTCCGGCTGGTTGCCCAAGAGTAACGCCAAAATCCCGGTGGTGATTTGCGGCATGGCCGGGGCGAAACAGGGATGGCGCGAGGCCCCCTATTGCACGGTGCCGGTGCGGCCCGATGAACTGGCCGCCGGGGCGGTGTCGCCCCCTGTTGATCATGCCAGGTTGTCAGTGTTTATTTTGCCGGGTGCAAAACAGGTCGAAGATCCCGACGTGATGCGCGGCGAGGAAACCCAACTGGTCGGGTTTATGGCCGATATGCCCGATTATGACGGCTGGGTTTGTCTGCCCGGCACGCATAGCAAATGGGCGCGGGTGCAGAATGGTGCGATCCTGTCTTTTCGCACCTATATGAGCGGCGAGGTTTATGGGTTATTGGCGCAAAATTCGATTTTGCGCCATTCGATGGCCGATGACTGGAACGATGATTTCTTTCGCGATGCGATCCTGAAGGCCGCCGGTCAGCCGGGTGATTTTTTGCATCGTTTGTTTGGTATCCGTGCCGCCGGTCTGGTGGGGAACGCGACGTTGCCCGGTGGCCCGGCAACGTTATCGGGGTATGTGATCGGGGTGGAAATCGCCGATATGGTGCCGCGTCTGACGCCCGGTTCGGCGATTGCCCTTATTGGCGATGGCAAACTGGCGGTCCTTTATGAAACCGCCCTTGCCTGTCACGGGCACAGTGCGCGTCTGATTAATGCCGAAACGGCGACGCTGGGCGGATTGTGCCGGGCATATACGGTGTTGGCGGCATCGCTGTCGCCGGATTTTTAAGGAAAGCGTGATGAAACATCGCAAACTGATTGCCATCCTGCGCGGCGTGCAACCCGACGAAGCTGCCATGCTGGCCGGGGTTCTGGTCGATGCCGGGATCACCATGATCGAGGTGCCGCTGAATTCCCCTGAACCGTTGCGCAGCATTGCCGCCATGAAACAGGCGGTGGGCACCCGTGGCGAGATTGGTGCCGGTACGGTCCTGAGCCTTGAAGATGTTGCGGCGGTCAAACAGGCCGGCGGACAGTTTGTGGTATCACCCAATTGCGACCCGGCGGTAATTGCCGAAACCAAAAAATGCGGCATGGGATCGTGGCCCGGCGTGTTGACACCGACCGAATGTTTTGCCGCGATCAAGGCCGGGGCGGACGGGCTTAAAATCTTTCCGGCCAGCGTGATCGGGGCATCGGGCATTTCGGCCATCCGGGCCGTTTTGCCAAAAGAAATGCCGGTTTATGCGGTGGGCGGTGTCGGCCCGGATGATTTTGCGACTTATGCCAAGGCCGGGTGCGATGGCTTTGGCCTTGGGTCGGGGATTTACAAACCGGGCATGGATGCCGCAATGGTGGCGCAAAAGGCTGCCGAATATGTTGCGGCCTATGACGCGGTGTTTGCGGTTTGACCCTGCCGGGGGAATGACGCTATTTTCGCATTATCAATCATGATGCGAAAATAGCAGGAGTCATATCCGTGGATTTGGGAATCAAGGGCAAAAAAGCCATCGTCTGTGCGTCTTCCAAGGGGTTGGGGCGCGGTTGTGCCATTCGTCTGGCCGAGGCCGGTGTTGATCTGACGCTGAATGCGCGGAGTGCCGGGCCGCTGGAAGAAACCGCGCAATATATCCGCGATAGTTTTGGTGTGCGGGTGACGACGGTGGCATGCGACATCACCACCGAAGAAGGCCGCACCAAAATTCTGGCCGCGGAACCGGATGCGGATATTCTGGTCAATAATGCCGGTGGCCCGCCGCCCGGCCTGTGGTCCGACTGGGGTCAGAAGGAATGGGAAGCCGCCGTTCAATCCAACATGTTGACGCCGATCCTGCTGACCACGGCGGTTTTGCCGGGTATGATTTCACGCAAATGGGGGCGGATCGTCAATATCACATCCGGTTCCGTCAAATCGCCGATCCCGTTTCTGGGGCTGTCGAATGCGGCGCGGGCCGGTTTGACCGGGTTTGTTGCCGGGACGGCCCGGCAGGTTGCAAAGGATGGGGTGATCATGAACAATCTGTTGCCCGGACAGCATGATACGGATCGTATCGCGGCCCTTATGACCAAAAAGGCCGAGACGGAAAACTGTACCCTTGACGAAGCCCGCCAACGGGCGCAGGCCGCCATCCCGGCCGGGCGTTTTGGCAATGCCCTGGATTTTGGTGCAACCTGCGCCTTTATGTGCAGCGAGCACGCCAAATTCATGATCGGGCAGAATGTTCTGCTGGATGGCGGGGCATTTAATTCGACCATGGGTTGATTGCCGATGGCGGATGCCACCTTTGTTTATGTGTTGCGCGAGCTAGGCAGTGCCCGGCCGCGCAGCTATGTCGGCTGGTCCACCGATGTGGCGGCGCGATTGAGGGCGCATAACAGTGGCAAGGGGGCAAAATCAACCCGGGGGCGGCAGTGGGAAGTGGTTTATGTCGAGCGTTTCCGGACATTCGGCGAGGCGATGAGCCGCGAATGGCATCTGAAACGGGACCGGAAATTGCGCCGGTTGCTGATGGATATTCAAATATCCGCTTGAATGATCGGGGCGTTTGCGGCTAAGTGGGCGCAGAAATCATTCCATTCCAGGGACACACCGATGCCGGTCACAAAAGCCAATCCGCTGAAACTCAACGCCTTGCAATTGCGCACGCTGGTGCTTGCCCAGATCATCGCCAAAGACCCGAATTCGGGCAGTATTGACACCGAAACCGGCGATGCCACCCTGTTGCGTATTCCTCATGCCCATGGCGATCATGTGCATGTCGGGCAGTTTGTGGTTGCCGCCCGTGATGCCAGCGGCTTTGCCAATCCGGCGGTGTGGGTTGTTCTGGCCCGCAAGGGACTGGCCCGCGAAGGTTTCCCCGCCAGCATCGTTCTGACCCGCGAGGGTATGGAATATGATACGGGGCTAGGCGATAATTTCGTTTCTGAATCCGATCACTGATCCGGGCCGGATGCAAGATTTGCCGACAAGGGCCGTCGCATTTGCGGCGGCTTTTGTGATTCTCAGCCAAAATCGCGCCGGGCCTGCAAGACCCGGCCAAAAGTAGTGATCAGGCACAGTGCCCCATAAACCCCGGCAATCTGGGGAAACCAGCCCGGGAACAGGCAAAAGGCGATCAGAACCGCGATGGTTTCGCTGCCTTCGGTAATGCCGGTCAGGTAATAGAAACTTTTTTGGCCCTGTTTGTCGTGGTTGATGCCGTGTTTGGCCGCGACAATGGCATAGGCCAGAAAACTGGCCCCGGTGCCGACAAAACAGAAAATCAGAAAAGCCGCCATCAGGGCATGTTCGGGGCGGCCAATGGCAAAGGCCAGAACCATGCCGGAATAAAAGATGAAATCGGCGACGATATCGTAATAGCCGCCAATATCGCTTTCCTGTGATTTTGCCTTGGGATGGCGGGACCGGGGCACGGTATGGCGGGCAATCGCGCCATCCAGCCCGTCCATGATGCGGCTGAGGATGATCAGGACAAGGGCGGTCTGATCCATCCGGATTGACAGGGCGAAGGCCGCCATCAGGCCCAGAACAAACCCTGCCAGTGTGACCATATTGGGGGTGATGCCGGTTCCCGACAGACGGCGGGCAACGGCATTCAGCGGGATATCAATGATCGGGCGCAGGCGGGAATCAAACATCGGGTTTCCGGTTTCCTAAAATCTGTGCGGACTATAGCCACAAGACGCGATCACACAAAATCACGCAAGCGCGATTGACGGAACGGCGAAATTCGGCTTGGCTGGGGAAATGATTTTTCCGGGGTGCTGCTGATATGACACCACATGATATTTCCGAAAATTCCGGGGCGTTGCAGGGGATTCGTTCCGATGTGCGGGCGATTGGTGCGTCATTGATCCGCGAAATTGCCCATCTGGGCATGGGGCGTGACGGTATTGTGCCGTTATGGTTTGGCGAACCGGATCAGCCCACCCCGGATTTCATTCGCAAGGCGGCGATGGTCGCCCTTGAGGCGGGCGATACATTTTATCAACCCAATCGCGGCATCGGACCCTTGCGCGATGCGCTGGCGGTTTATGGCAATGGGTTATATGGCACGGCATTGACGGGCGATAACATGACCGTCACCGTATCGGGCCTGAATGCCATCATGATTGCCTTGCAGGCGGTTTTAAAGGCAGGCGACCGCATGGTGACGACGGCCCCGATCTGGCCCAATATTGTGGCAATACCACAGGTTTTGGGCGCACAGGTGACAAGCGTGCCATTGCGTGCCGGGGGCCGGGGATGGCATCTGGATATCGACGCATTCAAGGCGGCCTGTGCGCCGGATACCAAGGCGATCCTGATCAATTCACCCAATAATCCAACCGGCTGGGTGATGCCGCCTGACGATCAGAAAAAGCTGGTGGATTTTGCGGCGGAACGCGGGATCTGGCTGATTGCGGACGAGGTGTATGCAAGGCTGATTTATAACGGGCAGGATGCCGCCCCGTCCTTTGTGCCTTTCATCCATGAAGATGCCCGGATCATGGTGATCAACAGTTTTTCAAAAAGCTGGGCGATGACCGGCTGGCGGCTGGGCTGGATCACTGCCCCGGCCAGTATCGGCGGCGAGATTGAAAAACTGATGGAATTCAATGTGTCCTGCCCGGCGGGGTTCATCCAGAAAGCCGGGATCGTTGCCTTGCGCGATGGCGAGAGCTTTGTCGCCTCGTCGCGACAGCGTTACAGCCGGGCGCGGGCCGCCCTTATGGACCGGTTGCGCGATATGAACCGCATCCATTTGCCGGGGGGCGATGGCGCGTTTTATGCCTTTTTCCGGGTTGATGGGGTGGATGATACCGTATCCTTTGCCAAGGAACTTTTGGTATCCGAAGGCATTGGACTTGCCCCCGGCGAGGCATTCGGGCCGGAAGGGGCCGGGTATATTCGCGCCTGTTATGCGGTATCCGAAGACCGCATCCATCAGGCGATGGACGGGTTGGCGCGGTTTCTGAAGCATAAAGGCAGTTAGGTGGAGATTGTGGGAGAACCGATCATCGAGCGTACCTCGGCAGATAATCTTGAACATCATATCCGGGGAAATCTGATCGCAGGGAAACACCAGCGGGCATGGAAGGATGTTCTGGTTCAGGTGTTCAGACGCTATCCTATGGAAGACAGTGTGATTGTTCCTGCCGTTGCAGAACCGATGCTGGTCTGGGTCGTATCGGGAAGCGGTGTGGTGGAAGAGCGCGATATTGACGGAGTGTGGCAAAGTTACGAGATATCGACCGGGGATTTTTTTCTGACAACAACCGATACGCCTTATGAAATGCGCTGGAATGTTTCAACGGGCGAGCCGTTCGACGTTATGCATTTGTATATCGGATTGCCGGTTTTTGATGCGGCCTTTCGGGAACAGGGCAACGGAAATGCCAAAGATTTCCGCCTGCGAGAGATATCAGGGATTGGTGATCCTGTATTGAGTGGATTTCTGGACCTGATACGCATGGAGGTGGCCAATACAGATAATCCAAGTGATCAGTTGATACGCGGTCTTGCGCAGGGGGTTGCTGTGCATTTGATCCGTCGCTATGCCGATATTGAGGCAGAACCGGTTCCAAAGCGGAACGCTTTACCTGTATTCCGGTTACGGCAAGCCTGTCGTTATATGGAAACAAGTCTGGAGCAGGATTTCTGTCTGGATGATCTGGCAAAATGTTTGGATATGAGCCGGGCGCATTTTAGCCGATTGTTCAAAAAATCAACCGGGGTTGCTCCGTCGAAGTATTTTATCGGATTGCGCATGGCGCGGGCGCGGCAATTGTTGCGTGAAACAAATATGCCCATCATCAATGTCGGCCTTGAAGTCGGTTATTCAAGTCCCAGCCATTTTGCCCATATTTTCCGGCGTGAAGTAGGTGTTTCTCCGTCTGATTATCGCGGTTAAGCCATGCGCGGCCAATAAAAAAGCAAAATCCCGATAGTCTGCGCAAACGGGCGAGAGAAGGTGTGGGCGGTTTCCCCTAAGTTCGGGTTGTTCAGAAATACAGCGCAATTGGCGAATTAAGCCAGTCAGGCACTGTATGATCCCGAAAGGAAACAGAGTTATGAGTCTTAAATCCAAAGTTGCCCTTGTTACCGGTGCGTCCAGCGGTATCGGAAAAGCGACAGCAGTCAAGCTTGCCGCAAATGGTTTCCGTGTTGGCCTTGCGGCCCGCCGCGTGGACCGGCTGGTCGAAATTGAACAGGAAATTCGCCGTGCCGGTGGCGAGGCGATTGCCATTGAAATGGATGTTGTCAGCGAAGCATCAGTTGAGGCTGGTGTCAAAGGTTTGGTGGAGGCGTTTGGTGCCGTTGACATTGTTTTTAATAATGCCGGACTGATGCCAATTTCGGATGTCGAAACGCTGAAAACGGCCGAATGGCACCGTATGGTTGATGTCAATATCAAAGGCGTTCTGAATACAACGGCGGCGGTACTGCCTTATATGATTGCCCAGTCGTCCGGGCATATCGTCACGACGTCTTCTATTGCCGGGCGGAAAGTGTTTCCGGGATTAAGTGTTTATTGTGCAACCAAACATGCAATGACTGCTTTTTCTGAAGGCTTGCGGTTGGAATTGGCACCAAAGCACAATATCCGTGTAACCTGCATCCAGCCCGGTGCTGTTGAGACTGAATTGTTCGAGCAGATCACCGACGAAAATTATGCCAGCCAGATGGAAGGCCTGAAAGAACAGATGACGTTCCTGAAGGCTGACGACATTGCCGACACGGTGTTATTTGCATTGCAGGCACCGGCTCATGTGAATGTGGCCGAGATTTTTGTTTTGCCGACACAGCAGGCTTGGTAATTCGGGGAACTGTCACAGTTCTCTGGCCGGTTGCATTGCGTAGTTCCCCATTCCGGCAAGACGGGATGGGGAACTGATCCCGTGCAGGGCGATGACATTATCGAGGCGTTGTGCCTGTGGCGGGCAATACAGACAGACAATATTGCTGCCTTGCCGGGCGAAGAAATCCGCCTGCAATGTCATTGTTTCGCGGGCCTGTTCCGGTAAAAGGCCATCGGGGCCTGTTTCAAGGGCAATGCAGGTGGCATCGCGCCGGGCAAGGGCAAGGATATCGGCGGCAATGCCCGGATCATGAAAAACAATGTCGGCGGTTTCAAGGGCACGGGCAACCCCATGCGGCATGTCATAGGGATCGCGTGCGGCAAGGGTTGCGTGGGTGACGCGCCCGGATTGGTCCGGCCCGGCATCGCGGGCAAAGGATTGCAGGGCCTGATCAATCGATAAATGGGGATCAGGGTTGATGGTTTTTGGATGATCGTTTCTGTCGTTCAGGCCGGTCTGGAAAAACCGGGTCCAGAAGCGTTGCCGCGCCCCATTATCGGGCAGGATATCGGCGACCATTTTGCGGGCATCTCGGGCGATGGCGGCAAGGCGCGATACCGATGAGGGAATGGCGGTTTCAAGACGTTGACGCAGCATCCGGGCGAGTGCCGGGGCGCAGCCGCCGGTTGAAATTGTGATCATCACCGGGGCGCGGTCCAGAATGGCCGGAACGATGAAATCGCACTGGTCGGTTTTATCGACAACATTGACCGGAATATTGCGCCTTTTGGCGGCAATCCGCATCCGGCGGGTCAATCGGGGATCGTTACTGCCGTCAAAGATCATGACCGCGCCATTCAACATGGTGTCGATGAAGGGGCCGGGTTCCCAATGGATATCACCCCGATCGCGCATGGCGGCGATATCGGGGCATAATTCGGCGGCAATGACGGTGATTTGGGCCTGACTGCGACATAATAGCCGCAATTTTCCTGCGGCGACATCGCCGCCGCCCAGAACGATGATTTTCTTGCCGGTGACATGGATAAAGGCCGGGAAATATGCGAAATTTTCCAGGGATTGTCCCTTATTCTGCGGCGCGCGGTAATGCGTCATCAAGAATCTCCTTGAGTTCGGGCAGGCAGGACCCACATCCGGTTCCGGCCTGAAGCAGACGGCCAATATCGGCGGTGGAAACCGCATTCTGATGGCGAATGGCGCCGGAGATGGCGGCAAGCCCCACGGAAAAACACGAACAGATCAGCCGGTCATTCAGATTGCCGCCTTCGGGCAACCGCCCGGCCAGCAACCCACCCCGCGCGGTTATGTCCAGATCGTCATTGTTAAACAGCGACGATATCCAGTTGCGCCCGGCCACCGGGCGGTCCGGCGAGATGAACAGGGCGCTGATCAGGCGGTTATCGCGCAGGCGGGCAAGGCGGTGAATACCTTTTTTGGTGTCGCTATATTCAATGACTTCGTCATCGGGCAATCCTGGCAACAGGGATTTGAAGAGGCAGTTATGTTTGCCGGAAATCTCGTAAACCGTGCACCCCGGCCCGGTGGTGGCGACCCAGTAAGGCAGGCTGGAAAGATCGACCGCCTCGCGGGTGAACAAAATCCCCTGCCATGCCGGTTTGAACGGGGTTATGGCAATGGCGGCATGTTTGCTTTCGGGTTGGCCGGAATGGGGGTCCACTTCGGAGGCGACAAGGCGGCTGATGGTTCCGGCGGCTGATACTGTATCGTTCCAGTGGATCGGCAGGAACACCGTGCCCTGTTGCTGGTTTTCGGTGACCTGTACGCGCATCAGGTTTGATCCGAACCGGCTTTCGATCCGGGCAAAACCGCAATCTTCAACATTGTAACGGGCGGCATCGTCGGGATGAATGTCGATCAGTGGTTCGGGGCGATGGGCAGAAAGGCGGGCGGCGGTGCCGGTGCGGGTCATGGTGTGCCATTGATCGCGATATCGCCCGGTATTGGCAATCAGCGGATAGGTTGCATCGGCAAGGGTTTTGGGGGCGCTGTGGGACAGGGTGAGCATCCGCGCCCGCCCGTTGGTGGTGGTAAACCGGCCATCACCATACAGACGTTGCGAGCCGCCAGCCGGTGCATGATGGCGCGAGGCGGGCCATTGAAACGGTTGCATGGCGTCATAGGCGGATTTTCGGGCCTTACGCCACTGGCCGATATCAAAGGCGCGCAATCCGTCATTTTCAAATTCCGACAGAGCGGCATGTTCGGCAAAAATCGCCGACGGATCGCGATAGGCAAAGGCCTTGTCATAGCCCATTTTACGGGCGACCTGTGTCATGATCCACCAATCGGGCCGGGCCATGCCGGGGGTGTCGCGAAACGGATGTTGCCGGGTGATGCGGCGTTCGGAATTGGTAACGGTGCCCGATTTTTCACCCCAGCCACTGGCCGGTAATTTGATATGGGCGTGGCGCAATGTATCGGTATCGCGCACCACATCCGAGACAATCACCAACGGGCAACGCGACAGGGCAAGACGCACCCGGTCAGAATCCGGCAGGCTGACGGCCGGGTTGGTCGCCATGATCCAGATGGCCCTGATCTCGCCGCGTTCAATCGCCCGGAACATCTCGACGGCCTTGTATCCTTCACCCTGTTGCAGATTGGGTGCATCCCAGAACCGCCGCACACGGTCCACATCGACCGGATCGTTGGGGTTCATATGGGCGGCCAGTTGATTGGCAAGGCCACCGACCTCGCGCCCGCCCATCGCATTGGGCTGGCCGGTGACGGAAAACGGGCTGGAACCCGGTTTGCCAACCCGCCCGGTTGCCAGATGGGTATTGATGATGGCGTTGACCTTGTCAGATCCCTGACTGGACTGGTTGACGCCTTGTGAAAACACCGTGACGGTGCGGTCATATCGGGCAAACCAGTAAAAGAACGTTTCCAAATCCGCCAGACCCAGGCTGCATTTTTCGGCAGTTGTGATCAGATCGGGGCAGTCTTTTTGGGCCGCATCAACAGCATCGTCATAGCCGCTGACATGGCGGGCGATATAGGGTTGGTCGGTGTTGCCGGTATCATGCAGCCAGGCCAGAAGCCCGTTAAACAGCGCGACATCAGAACCGGGTTTGATTGCAAGATGCAGATCGGCAATGTCGCAGCTTGCAGTTTTGCGCGGGTCGATCACGATGATTTTGGTGCCGTTTTTGGCGCGGGCGGCACGCAAACGCTGGTTTAAAACCGGATGGCACCATGCAAGGTTCGATCCGGTCAGGATGACCAGATCAGCGATTTCAAGGTCTTCGTAACATCCCGGTACGACATCCGCGCCAAAGGCGCGTTTGTGGCCGACCACGGTGGAGGCCATGCACAGGCGCGAATTGGTATCAATATGGGGCGACCCGATGAACCCCTTGATCAGCTTGTTGGCGACGTAATAATCCTCGGTCAGGAGTTGCCCCGACACATAAAATGCCACCGATTTGGGGCCGTAACGGTCGATGGTATCGCGCAGGCCTTTGGCAGTGGTGTCAATGGCGGTGTTCCAGTCGGTGTCAACGCCATTAACATTGGGGGCGAGCAGGCGAAAATCGCTTTTCGCCTCGGCCTCGACCGTATCGATCAGGGCGGCCCCCTTGGAACATAACCGCCCGAAGTTGGCCGGGTGGTCGGGGTCGCCCCCGACCGCCCAGCCGTCCCGGGTGGGGGAGACGATCAGACCGCAGCCGACACCGCAATAGGGGCAGGTTGTTTTAACCTCACCCTTCATGGCGCTTTCCCATTTGCGAGGGTGTCAGGCCGACATGAACAGAGCCTTCGATAATTTTGACCTCGACCTTGGCGGCACAGCCGTCATCGGGGCCTTGTGCCTGTCCGGTTTCAAGGGAAAACACCATATTGTGCAGCGGGCAGGTGACAAAATGACCATGCACAATCCCCTGTGCCAGCGGCCCGTCCTTGTGCGGGCAGCGATCGAGCAGGGCGAATACCTGTTGATCCAGGGTCCGGAAAATCGCGATCCGGTCAGTCCGGGTTTGCAGGGTGCGTGCGCCTTGCAGCGGAATGCCTTCGACAGGGCCGACATCAATCCAGTTCAGCATATCGGTCATGGTTTTACTCCGCCGCGACAAGATGTTTGAATTCGTGGGCGTCAACACCATCTTTGGCGCGTTCGGCCCACGGGTCGATCTGGGCGGTTTCCTGACTTTTAAGGAAGCGGGCAAACAACGACTTGCGGTTTTCGGCGTCCTCGACCACGCGATCCTGAACATGTTTCAGGCCCACCCGTTCGATCCAGGGTGCGGTGCGTTCCAGATAACGGGCTTCTTCGCGGTAAAGCTGCATGAAGGCACCGCAATATTCGCGCACCTCGTCTTCGGTTGTGACTTTGCATAAAAGATCGGTGGCGCGAACATGGATGCCGCCATTGCCGCCGACATGCAAATCCCAGCCGCCATCGGTGGCGACCACGCCAAAATCCTTGATCGTGGCTTCGGCGCAATTGCGCGGGCAACCCGATACCGCCATTTTGAATTTATGCGGGGTCCATGATCCCCATGTCATTTTTTCCAGTTCAACACCCATTGACATCGATTTCTGGGTGCCAAAGCGGCACCATTCCGACCCGACGCAGGTCTTGACCGTGCGCAATGATTTGCCATAGGCATGACCCGATACCATCCCGGCAGCGTTCAGATCGGCCCAGACGGCGGGTAAGTCTTCTTTTTTCACCCCCAAAAGATCGATGCGTTGTCCGCCGGTGACCTTGACGGTGGGGATATCGAATTTGTCGGCGACATCGGCAATGGCGCGCAATTCACGCGGATTGGTCAAACCACCCCACATGCGCGGCACCACCGAATAGGTGCCGTCTTTTTGAATATTGGCGTGAACCCGTTCATTGATAAAGCGCGAGGCCGCATGATCGACATATTCACCGGGCCATGCGGCCAGCAAATAGAAATTCAGGGCCGGGCGACAGACATGACAGCCATCGGCGGTTTTCCATTCCAGTGCCTGCATGACCGCAGGCATGGATTTCAAGCCCTGTGCGCGGATCAGGTGGCGCACGCTGTCATGATCATGATCGGTGCAGGTGCAAATCGGTTTGAGTGCGGCGGCTTCATATCCGTCGCCTAAAGTAAAGGCCAGAAGGTTTTCCACCAGGCCGGAACAGGACCCGCAAGATGCCGATGCCTTGGTATGGCTTTTGACTTCATCAAGGGTTGTCAGGCCCTTGGCCGTGATGGCATTGACGATGGTGCCCTTGCAAACGCCGTTGCAGCCGCAAATTTCTGCATCATCTGGCAGGGCGGCAACGGCATCCTTAGGGTTTCCGGCGGATCCTCCGGCGAAGGCCTGACCGAAGGCAAGGGTATCACGCAGACTGGTGATGTCGGTGCCGTCTTTCAGCATCTGGAAATACCATGCACCATCGGACGTATCGCCATATAACACCGCACCCTTGATGCGGCCATCCTCCAGAACAAGGCGTTTGTAAACGCCGCGTCCGGCATCGCGGAAAACGATTTCCTCGCAGGTGTCCCCGCCGGAAAAATCACCGGCCGAAAACACATCAACACCGGTAACTTTCAATTTGGTTGAGGTGACGGACCCGGCATAACCGCCCGCCGCAATTTCGGCCAGACGATCCGCACAGCTTTTGGCCATTTCAAACAGCGGCGCAACCAGACCATAACACTGGCCACGATGCTGCACGCATTCGCCCACCGCCGAAATCGCCGGGTCGCTGGTGGCCATGAAATCATCGACCACTACGCCGCGTTCCACCGTCAGGCCGCTTGCTGCGGCCAGCCGTCCGTTGGGGCGAATGCCAACTGCCATCACCACCAGATCGGCCGGGATCATCGTGCCGTCTTTCAGACGGACACCGGTGACGCAATCGATGCCGATGATTTCACCGGTATCGGCCCCGGTAATCACATTTATGCCGCGCCGTTGCAATTCCTGTTGCAACAGATATCCGGCGGACGGGTCCAACTGACGTTCCATCACATGCCCGGCCAGATGCAAAACCGTGACCGACATGCCGCGTGCCTGAAGGCCGACGGCGGCCTCAAGCCCCAATAGACCACCGCCAATCACCACCGCCGGGCCACCGGTTGCGGCGGCCTTTAACATGACATCAACGTCATCGACATCGCGAAAGGTGACAACGCCGGGCAAATCCTTGCCGGGCAGGGGGATCATGATCGGGTCGGACCCGGTCGCCAGCAAAAGCTGGTCATAGGCAATTTCATGACCGTTTTGGGTGATGACCGTCTGGCGGGCGCGGTCAATGGTGATGACCGGATCGCCGGAATGCAGGGTGATGTTGTTTTCCTGATACCATTCGGCAGTGTTGATGACGATTTCATCAAAGGTTTTTTCGCCCGACAGCAAGGGCGACAACATGATGCGGTTATAATTCACCCGGGGTTCTGCCCCGAAAACCGTGATGTCATATTTGTCCGGTGCGCGGGAGAGTAATTCTTCGACCGTGCGCATTCCGGCCATGCCATTGCCGATCACGACAAGGCGGGGGCGGGCGGTTCCGGTAATACTGGCGGGTGCAGGGACGTGATTCATCTGTCTCTGGCTCCATGTCGCGGGAAGCGAATTTGCAATAAAAAAACGCCCGATGCCGATCTGCGATAAAGCTGATCTTGCAACGGACGTCATTATCCGGTGAACCCGACATTGGATTCAGTATGTAAGCCGGTCTTCGACCGGCGCAGCAAACATCTGTGTCTGCGCTGCCCCCTTCTATACAAGATGCGTGCCAGAACCGGTATGGGTTGGCAAAAAACTGTAATCGGCTGGAATAGAAAAGAATTTCGCCCCAATTGGCACTGCACAGATTTTGGGCGAATTATGATGTGATTAAAAAACAAACATACGGTGCGCGTGATGATTAAAAAATAAACATAATGCGGGGTGATGTGGGATGGCAGATCGGACATTTGCCGGGAAGTCTGGCAGATTCATCAGGCAAAACAGCGGGCTGAACAGATAATTCTGCACTGCGGCAAAACTGGCGTGGCGTTTGCAAATCTGATGGCGTGATCGCCGCAATGTTTGCGGTATTTCCCCAGTGCCGGGGAAATCACAGTTCTTCGTCCAATGGCGGGCGACCAGATATCCGGAATTTTGTGCGCCTTTGCGGTGCGCATGGGTCGGGTTTCGCAGGCCGCCAGCGGATTTTCAAGATGAAGCGCGTGGCCCATGACACAAACGTCGGTCGCCACCCCGTCAGGCGACCCAAACGAAGGGCTTCATTGGTATGGAAATCAGAAACAAGGCACCGCGCATCACGTTATTCAATCTGAAAACGGTTCAGATGCGGACGTTTCATCTGACATGGATGGCATTTTTCCTGTGTTTTTTTGGATGGTTTGGCATTGCGCCATTGATGCCGCTGGTGCGGGCGGATCTGGGCCTGAGCAAAGCCGATATCGGCAATACCATTATTGCCTCGGTGGCGATTACCGTTCTGGTGCGGCTTTTGATCGGTCCGTTATGTGACCGGATCGGCCCGCGCAAGACCTATACCGGTTTGCTGGTTTTTGGGTCCTTGCCGGTGATGCTGATCGGCCTTGCCGACAGTTACGAAACATTTTTGCTGGCCCGTCTGGCGATTGGGGCGATTGGCGCGTCTTTTGTGATTACGCAATATCATGCCTCGATGATGTTTGCGCCCAATGTGGTCGGAACGGCCAATGCCACGACGGCGGGTTGGGGGAATCTGGGCGGCGGGGTTACGCAAATGGCGATGCCCGCCATTCTGGCCGTGATTCTTGGATTTGGCGTGACAGAGGCCATGGGGTGGCGTCTGGCGATGATTGTGCCGGGCGTTATGATGCTGGCGATGGCGGTATTGTACTGGAAATTCACCACCGATTGCCCGGATGGCAATTTTGGCGACATGCGCAAAGGCGGTGCCCTTAAACCCGAAGACGACCATGCCGGGGCGCGCAAGGGTATGTTGGCGGCGATGCGCGATGTCCGGGTCTGGGCGCTGTTTGTGGTGTATGGTGCCTGTTTCGGGGTGGAACTGACGATCAACAATATCGCGGCGATTTATTTCTTTGACCGGTTTGAGTTAAGCCTGCAAACCGCAGGGCTGATTGCCGGGTTGTTCGGATTGATGAATATTTTCGCCCGGACTCTGGGCGGGGTGTTTTCCGACCGCTTTGCCGCCAAAAGCGGATTGTCGGGCCGGGTACGGTTCCTGTTTTTTGCGATGTTTGTCGAAGGCATCGCGCTGATCGCGTTTTCACAAATGGACGCCCTGCTGATTGCGGTAGTGATGATGATTGTGTTTTCGCTGTTTGTGCAGATGTCCGAAGGGGCCACCTTTGGCATTGTGCCGTTTGTCAATCGCAAGGCATTGGGGGCGGTTGCCGGGATTGTCGGAGCCGGCGGCAATGCCGGGGCGGTGGCCGCCGGGTTTTTGTTTGCATCCGAAAGCCTCAGCTATCAGCAAGGCCTGATGTATCTGGGCGGGGCGGTGGTGTTGTGTTCCTTTGCTGCCCTTGTCGTGCGGTTTTCGCCCGAAACCATTGCGGCGGAAAAGGCGCGGTTTGAACAGGCCGAACGGGACCGGCATGGATATGCCAGCCCGATTGCCGCAGAATGAAATTGACTGATCCGGCAGGGCATATCGCCCCTGTATCATGCGCCGCCATACCGCTGATAAAAGCGGGATAATAACAAAGAGAGAGAAAGATCATGATCAGGGATCGTGGCAGGATTGAATGAAACTTGAAGAATTCAGCATTCTGGTAATCGACGAGGATACCGACCGCGCGGCCATTGTCGAACGCGGCCTTGCCGAAGGTGGCTATACAAGGGTCAGCCGGATCGGCACATCGTATAATCTGGTGGAACGGGTGCAAGCCCTTGCCCCGGATGTAATCATTATTGACCTTGAAAACCCGGACCGCGACACGCTGGAACAGATGTTTCAGGTGTCGCGTGCCATCAAACGCCCGATTGCCATGTTCGTCGGGCAAAGCGACAGTTCGATGATCACGGCATCGGTGGAGGCCGGGGTCAGTGCCTATGTCGTGGATGGTTTGCGGCAGGATCGTATTCGTCCGATTGTCGAAATGGCGATTTCCCGTTTCAATGCCTTTGACCAGTTGCGCCGCGAACGCGACGAGGCACAGGCCAAACTGGGCGAACGCAAGCTGATCGAGCGGGCCAAGGGTATCCTGATGCAGCAAAAAGGTCTGAGCGAGGAGGAGGCCTATGCGCTTTTGCGCAAGAACGCCATGAAGCATAACCGCAAAATTTACGATATCGCGCAAAGCGTGATCACGGCTTTTCAGTTGGAGTTCTAAGCATGACACGCAAAATTGTCCGTCTTGGTTTTGTGCCGCTGGTTGATTGTGCCCTGCCGGTGGTGGCCCACGCGCAGGGGTTTGATGTTGCGGAAAATATTGATCTGCATCTGATCCGGGAAATGTCATGGGCGGCGATCCGCGACAAATTATCCTATGGCGTTTTTGATGCAGCGCACATGCTGGCGGGGATTCCGCTGGCGGCGCGGATCGGTCTGGGCGGGATGCCGGCGCAAAATCTGGTGGTGCCGATGGCGCTGGGTCGGGGGGGGAATGCGATTACCGTGTCCACCCGCCTGTATCAGCGCATGCTGGAACTTGCCCCGCAGATCATGCAGGGACCGCGCGGTTTAAGCGCACGGGCGTTGAAAAAAGTGATCGAGGATGACCGGGCGCACGGACGCCCGGTGATGTCCTTTGCAACGGTGTTTCCGTTTTCCAGCCATAATTACGAATTGCGATACTGGCTGGCGGCGGCCGGGATTGACCCGGATCAGGATATCAATATCGGGGTGATTGCCCCTCCCCGGATGTTTGACAGTCTGCGCAATGGCTGGGTGGACGGGTATTGCGTCGGTGAACCGTGGAATTTGCGTGCTGTATTTCATGGCGACGGGGTGATTGTCGCCCTGAAAGACGATATCTGGCCGCGCAGCCCGGAAAAGGTTTTGGGTGTGCGCGAAGACTGGGCAATATCGAACCCCGATACGGTATCGTCGCTGGTGCGGGCGTTGGTGCGGGCCGCTGAATGGGCTGATCAGGCGGAAAACCGCACGGAACTGGCGCAATTGTTGGCCGATGAGGGGCATGTCGGGGCGTCGTTTGATATTTTAAAGGCGTCACTGGGCGGACAGCCGGTCTTGCGACCGGGCGGCGAGGTGATTGATGTGCCGGACCGCCATGTTTTTTATCGCTATACCGCCACTTTCCCGTGGTTGTCGCAGGGGCAATGGGTTGGATCGCAAATGCAGCGTTGGGGACAGGCGCCGCTGGATATCAATATGGCGGAAATGGTCAAACGGGTTTATCGCCCCGATCTGTACCGGACGGCGGTGGCGGGCATGGATGTTGCCCTGCCGCGAGAAGACTGGCGGATTGAGGGATTGCGAGATGCGCCGGACCGGGCGTTGGTCGGACCGGACGGGTTTTTGGATAACAGCATTTTCACCCCGGATGTGATCGACTGATCCCATCCGGGAGAGGAGACATCAGACAGTGCGCAAGGCGGCAAGGCTTTGGCGTTGCTGGCCGTTTTCATCGAAATTGTCGGGCGACAACCAGGTTTCAAAAGCCTGTTTGATGCCGGGCCATTCAGTATCAATGATGGAAAACCACGCGGTATCGCGGTTACGGCCTTTATAGACCAGCGCATTGCGAAAAATGCCTTCAAACCGAAACCCGTAACGGGCGGCGGCGGCACGGGACGGTTCGTTCAGGCTGTCGCATTTCCATTCATAGCGGCGATAGCCCAATTCATCAAAGGCACGTTTCATCATCAGATACATCGCCTCGGTCCCGGCGATGGTTTGGGCGAGGGCGGGCGCATAATTGATATGGCCAACTTCGACCACGCCCATCGGGGCATCAATGCGCATAAAGGCCGCGACGCCAAGGGCGGTGTTGCTGGCCCGATCCAGAATCGCATGCAACATCGGGTCATTTTGGGCGGCCATTCCGACCAGCCATGTGCGATAGGTGGTGAAATCGTCAAAGGCATCGGTGCTGAGATAGGTGAACCGACGATCATCAAGGGCGGCGAGATTAGCATCAAACAATTGCCGCGCATGTTTTTCAGCGTCAATGGGTTCGACAATGCAATGACGCCCGGTCATGGCGATGCGGGGCGGCATGTTGCAACCCTGCCAATCGGGAACGGCAAGGCCAATCGGCTGGTCATAAGGATTTGTGCGGATCGTCATCAGGCCCCCTGAAAATGGAATTTCAACACAGGTGCTTATCGCCGGATTGGATCGCCCGGCGAAGGGCCAGTTTGCATCAGATCATGGGACCAATTGCCAAAATTACGCGGTTTTGGCGATTTCGGCCAGGGCGGCATCGATATCGGGTACACATAACAATTGCGGATGGGTCAGGATATCCATGTCTTCCAGTACCCGGCGGGGCCGGTCGCGCAGGCCGCTAAGGAACAGGCGGGTGCCGTGTTTCTGACAGGTGGCGATGAAATGTTCGATCCGCGATGCGCCGGTGGCGTCAATCATCGGCACATCATCCATGCACAGGATAAAGTCGCGCGGATATCCGGCGATGCTGTCGATCACATCGGTCAGGCGGTTGGCGACACCAAAAAACAGCGGGCCATTCAAGCGGTATATTTCAACATTGTCAGGCAGGCTGTCACGATAACGGGCGATGTCGGATTCGTGGTTACGCTGGCTGACCGGGGCGGCCGGGGTTGCCATCTGATCGGGTTGATCCTGCGAAATCAGGCCATTGCCGTTATGGGTGCCAGATTGGGTAATGGTGACACTTTCAGACATGCGGTGCATGAACAGAACGGCGGCCAGAACCACCCCGGTCTGGATTGCCACCGTCAAATCCACCATTACCGTCAGGCCGAATGTCAGGATCAGGACAACCCGGTCGCCCAAGGGGCCGCTTAGCAGGCGTTTGAAACGGTCGATTTCGCTCATATTCCAGGCGACGACCATCAGAACGGCGGCAAGGGCGGCCAGCGGCACATAATTGGCCAGCGGGGCCAGAACCAGCATGAAAGCCAGCAGGAAAACCGCATGCAGCATCCCGGCGACCGGCGACCTTGCTCCGGCGCGGATATTGGTGGCGGTGCGCGCAATGGCCCCGGTGGCAGGCAGGCCGCCAAACAGGCCCGATGCAATATTGGCAACCCCTTGGGCCACCAGTTCGCAATTGGAACGGTGGCGACGCCCGGTCATGCCATCGGCGACCATTGCCGATAACAGGCTTTCAACCCCGGCCAGAAAGGCAATGGTAAAGGCGCTGGGCATCAGTTCGGTCAGGCGGGCCAGTGTGATCACCGGCAAATCTGGTAGTGCCAGACTGGCCGAAATGCCGCCAAAGCGTGACCCGATGGTATCAATCGGCAAATTCATCAGGGCGACGGCCAGCGATGCCCCGCCAACCGCAATCAGGAAACTGGGCCATTTCGGGGCCTTGCGACGCAGGAAAACAATCACGCCAAGGGCCAAAAGGGCGACGGTCAGATTGACGATATCGACCGTATCGCGGGCCTGCCACAGGGCGGTGATTTTTGCGATGAATTCGGCGGGCAGTTCGGCCATGCTCAACCCGAACATATCCTTGATCTGGCTGGTGAAAATGATGACGGCGATGCCCGATGTAAAACCGGTCACCACCGGTTCGGGGATGTATTTGATCCAGGTGCCCAGCCGGGCAAACCCGGCAATCAGCAACATGAATCCCGCCATCAGGGTGGCGATGATCAGGCCGTCATAGCCATATTGGGTGATGATGTTAAACACCACGACAACAAAGGCCCCGGTCGGCCCGCCGATTTGAAAGCGGCTGCCGCCCAAGGCGGAAATCAGGAAACCGGCAATAATTGCGGTGATCAGGCCCTTGTCGGGTGTGGTGCCGCTGGCAATTGCCAGCGCCATCGCCAAAGGAAGGGCGACAATCGCCACCGTCAGCCCGGCAAAAATGTCATGACGCAAGGCCGTCAGGCCATAGCCTTCGCGGAAAGTGGTGACCAGTTTGGGCACAAAAAGGGGCCAGACCGGTTTGCGCGGCGAAGACGAGCGGGTTTTGGACATTCTATGCGGTTACCGGTCCCTAAGATATACAGGCGGAATATGGGTTGGGGATAATTATCCACTGAAAATGGTGTTAATGATCCTTACTAAACGACGTTCATTTTGTCAATTGTCTGATGATAAATTCGACCAAAGCATAAGCCGGTCAGAAGGACCGGCTTATGCGGGGTAATGTGTATTTTATTCGGCGACCGCCATCAGGCGCGGCGGGGCGGTTTCCTGTCGCTGCATGCGTGATGCGCGTTTTTGTTTGATGCTTTGCAACAGATGTTCATCGGGATGCGCCCCGCCTTCATAGGCTTCGAGGAATTCCAGAAGTTCTTCGCGGTAAGCGTAATAATCGGGATGATCCAGTAACGCCTTGCGCGACCGGGGCCGGGGCAGATCGACCTCCATGATATTGCCGATGCGGGCATTGGGGCCATTCGACATCATCACCACCCGGTCGGCCAGCAGGATTGCCTCGTCCACATCATGGGTGACGCAAATCGCGGTGACCCGGGTGCGTTTCCAGACATCCATCAACACATCCTGCAATTCCCAGCGTGTCAGGGAATCCAGCATGCCAAACGGTTCGTCGAGCAGCAGCAATTTTGGCGACAGGGCAAAGGCGCGGGCAATGCCAACCCGCTGTTTCATGCCGTTCGACAGATCGGCGGCCTGTTTGTGCATGGAATCCGCCAACCCGACCCGCGACAGGTAATATTCGACGACATCCTTGCGTTCCTGCCGGGTGGCGTGCGGATAAACCTGATCGACCCCCAGTGCCACATTGTCATAGGCCGTCAACCACGGCAGCAATGACGGGGCCTGAAATACCACGGCCTTGTCCGGCCCGGCTTTGGTGATGGTAGTGCCATCAAGGATGATCGCGCCGTCGCTGATATTGTTCAGGCCCGACACCATCGACAAAACAGTTGATTTGCCGCAGCCGGAATGACCGATCAGGGTGATGAATTCGCCTTTGTTCATGGAAAGATCGAACCCGTCCACCACGGTCAGCGGTCCCTTGGGGGTCGGGTAAACCTTGCTGAGATTTTTGAATTCCAGAAAACCGGCATCCTTGTGCGATGCCCCGGCGGCAAGGATTGCCGCAGGCGGTGCATTGCCGATGGTGGTAGTAGAGCCGGTTTTTTTAGTGATCGGCACAATATCGGGCAGGATGATGTCTCGGTCGGTTTCCGCCCCGCGTTCGGCACCGATGGTCATCAGATAATCGGTCACGGCGGCACGCAGGCGGATGAATTCGGGGTCGCTATTCATATCGGCCCGATCCCGCGGGCGGGGCAATGTCACCCTGAATTCTGGGCCCAGTGTGGCATTGGGGCCGGGTTTGAGCGGAATAATGCGATCTGCCAGCAGGATGGCCTCGTCCACATCATTGGTGATCAGGATGATGGTCTTTTTCTCCTGCCCGCAAATGGCGGCAAATTCATCCTGCAATTTGGCGCGGGTCAGGGCATCAAGGGCGGATAATGGCTCATCCATCAGCAGGACTTCGGGTTGCATCGCAAGGGCACGGGCGACCGCCACCCGTTGGCGCATCCCACCCGAAAGTTCGGCAGGTTTGCGGTCGCGGGCATGTGACAGCCCGACCATATTGATGTATTTTTCGGCAATCGCGGCGCGTTCGGATTTCGGTTTGGCCTTGAAAACACTATCGATGGCCAATGACACATTGCCGAAAACCGACAGCCAGGGCATCAGCGAATAGGATTGAAACACCACGCCGCGTTCCGGGCCGGGGCCGCTGATTTCCTTGCCCTTGAAGATGACGCCGCCCCGGTCGGGGGCAATCAGCCCGGCAAGGGCGGAAATCAGGGTGGTTTTGCCTGATCCGGAAAAACCGACAATGGCGATGAATTCGCCTTCCTCGACTTTCAGATTGATATCGGACAGGACATCGGTGCGCCGTACGCCGTCGCCATAATGTTTTGACAGGCCGGAAATTTCAAGAAATGCCATTATTCCTGCCCCTATCGGTTGGCCGAGAAGGTGAAGGCGCGTTGCAGCGCATACATCACCCGGTCCAGCATGAAGCCGACAATGCCAATCGTCAGAACCGCAACCATGATTTTGGCCAGCGATTGCGACGATCCGTTTTGAAATTCATCCCAGACAAATTTGCCAAGACCGGGATTTTGCGCCAGCATTTCAGCGGCAATCAAAACCATCCAGCCCACGCCCAGCGACAGGCGCAACCCGGTAAAAATCAGCGGCAAGGCCGATGGCAGGACCAGTTTGGTGATGGTTTTGCGGGTCGGCAATTGCAAGACCTTGCCGACATTCATCAAATCCTTGTCGATAGAGGCGACGCCAACCGCAGTATTGATCAAGGTCGGCCACATCGAACACAACATCACCGTGACGGCCGAAATTACCAGCGATTTTGGAAAAAGATCGCTGGTATCGACATACAGGGCCGAGACAATCATCGTGACAATCGGCAGCCACGCCAAGGGTGATACCGGTTTGAAAATCTGGATCAGCGGGTTGATCGCACCATTGAAGGTTTTCGACAGGCCCGAAGCAATGCCCAGCGGCACGGCCACCAGTGTCGCAATCGCAAACCCCAGCCCGACGGTAAACAGCGATGTGATGATTTGATCGATATAGGTCGGCTTGCCGGTATAGGTCCGCATTTTGATTTTGTCGGCATCGCCGCTGGCGATCAGTTTGGCGTTGCGTTCGTCCTGACGATCATAAAAATCGGCGGCTTTTTCGCGTTCGCGCACATGATCATCCCACAAATTCACCGCCTGTTCCCAGACCTGCGCCGGGCCGGGGATGGCGCCCAGTGATGTTTCAACCTTGGGGGCCAGAACGCCCCACGCCACCAGAAACAGACCAATCCCCAGCAAGGGAATAACCAGAACCCGTTTAAGTTCATGAAGCTGTTCACGCGGACTGTCGCCCGCGATCATTTTCAAAAGGGGTGTCAGCCAGGAAAACCCCAACGCGTCAAGCCAGCCGCTGGCCTTGTTGATCGCCGTGAAGATTTTTTCGCGGCGCGGGGCGACTGCCGGGGTGGAATGGGCATCTGTTGCATGGGCCATCTTGCAGATCCTTGGAATTCTTTCGGGAAATATCTGGCGGTGTGCCGGGGCAGGGCCGGTCATGGCGAAAGACCGGCCCGGCTTGCGTGGCCTAACTGCCTGCAACCTCGTTGCCGTCGATGATCTGGCCGGATTTCAGGCCAATCGGCAGGGAATCGATATAGGCGTTCGGCTGTTTGCCATCGAACGGAATGCCATCAATGACGTCCGTTGCCGGGGTTGTCGGGCGATAACCGTCGCTGCCCCACGGAAAGTCGGCCTCGGCAACGTGGCCTTCCTCGACCAGCATTTTGGCGGCCTCAAGATAAATATCGGGCAGATAGACCGATTTTGCGGCTTCTGCGTACCATGCATCATCCTTGTGTTCGGCAATCTGGCCCCAGCGGCGCATTTGCGTCAGATACCAGACGGCATCGGAATAATAGGGATAGGTGGCAAAGTGACGGTAAAACACGTTGAAATCGGGAACGTCGCGTTTGTCGCCCTTTTCATATTCAAAGGTGCCGGTCATCGAATTGGCGATGACTTCCTTGTCCGCCCCGACATATTCGGGTCGTGACAGGATTTCGACGGCTTCCATCCGGTTGGCATTGTCGCCTTCATCCAGCCATTGGGCGGCACGGATCAGGGCCTTGGTCAGGGCCAGCGTGGTGTTGGGATTTTGTTTGGCAAAGTCGGCGGTAATGCCAAATACCTTTTCCGACCGGTTTTTGAAAATGTCGTAATCGGTGACGACCGGGACGCCAATGCCCTTGAAAACGGCCTGCTGGTTCCAGGGTTCGCCTACGCTGTAACCGTGAATGGTACCTGCCTCAAGGGTGGAGGGCATTTGCGGTGGCGGGGTGACGGAAAGCAGGGCGTCGGCCTTGATCTGGCCGGAAATGTCGGTCGGCGAATAATAGCCAGGGTGAATATTACCCGCCGCCAGCCAGTAACGCAGTTCGTAATTGTGGGTCGAAACCGGGAACACCATGCCCATATTGAACGGCTTGCCTTCGGCCCTGAATTGATCAATCACCGGTTTGAGGGTATCGGATTTGACCGGATGGACCGATTTGCCATCGGCGTCCGTCGGAATGTGGGGTTTCATCATCGCCCAGACATCGTTGGAAACGGTAATGGCGTTGCCATTCAAATCCATCGTGAAGGGGGTGACGATGTGGGCGGGGGTGCCAAAACCGATGGTCGCGGCAATCGGTTGCCCGGACAGCATATGCGCGCCGTCCAGTTCGCCGGTGATCACACGATCCAGCAAGACCTTCCAGTTGGCCTGCGGTTCAAGGGTGACAAACAGGCCTTCATCCTCGAAAAAACCTTTTTCGTAGGCAATCGCCAGCGGGGCCATGTCGGTCAGCTTGATGAAACCAAATTTCAATTCGTCCTTTTCCACATCCAGCATATCGGCATGGGCGGGGAAAAGACCTGTCGTCATCAGCAGAACAGAGGCGGCTGCGCCTAACAGAGTGCGGCGGGTAAATTTTAATGAACGCATCTTTGTGTACCCATTTTTAAAGCCCGACGGGCCTTGCCCAAATAAAAAAGCCGCCGAACGAACATTATCGCCCTGGTGCAACAGGGGATGTGTTCATTCGGCGGCTTTGCCTGAGGCACCCATCATTGGGTGCGGTATTTCGGGGTTCCAGAAACAATCATGGAACCTGACTGAGCAACTGCAAACAATGTGCCAGAAGCCGGGAATAGATAAATTATGATGTGATTTCAGGTAGGTCTGCCAAAATCCCTGATTTTGATGCGGTTATTATATGTGCGCCGCACAGAAAATAATGATTAAATTTTAATCTTGTTCATTTTTGGTGATTAAAATTTATGCATTATGGCCCGGCGCGGATAATCATCCGCGCCGGGATCGTGGTCAGGCGATACCGTCATAATCCAGCGTTGTCATCATGCCGGTCGCCATATGATACATATGATGGCAATGAAACGCCCATTTTCCGGGATTGTCGGCATCAAAGGCGATGGTGACGGTTTGTCCGGGCGGCACCATCACTGTATCGCGCATGGCCCCCTTTATGCGGACGTCATTGATGGCGGCAACCTGAAAATGATGACCATGCAGATGCATGGGATGGGACATCATCGACGGATTTCGGAACGTGATTTCGACCCGGTCCTGCGCCCGCACCCGAACCGGGATATTTTCAACCCCGTCAATCGCCATGCCCCAGACATAACCCGCCATCGTGCCGGTCAGATCAACCGTGATGTGACGATCCGCCGGGCGGTCGGCCAGTGTTTCAATGCTGCGCAGGCGGGTTTCAAGATCAAGGCCGACAACCGGGCCATCTGTTGCGCCGGCCGGATCGATTTTGCGCACATTGACCCCGGCAGGTTGCAGAATGATGCCGGTGCGTTCGCGTGCGCCTTCGCGCAGGGCCAGAACAGGCACGGCATCGCCATCGTCGGGCATGCGCAAAACGATATCAAGGCGCTGGGCAATCGCGATGGGAAATTGCGACCCGGTCAGCGGTGCAACCGGATTGCCATCCACCGCCACAAGGGTGCCAGTGACGCGGCCCAGATCAAGGGTGAAGCTGGTCGATGCACCGCCATTGATGACCCGCAGCCGCACCATGCCGCCGCGTTCGGTGGCAATGATTTCAGGATCATCCAGAGTACGGTCATTGGCAAGATAGGCGTTATGATCGATGTCGTTCAAATCCATCATCATGTTGCCGGGCATGGTGTTCATGGCACCGGCCATACCGCCCATATTATGGCCGGCCCCATGACCCGCGCCATGCCTCATCGCACCATGACCGGAGCCGCCGCGCAGCTTTTCCAGCAATTCCATCGGGTCGGCAAAGGAAAAATCATGCAGCATGACCACGACTTCCTGCATGTCGGTCTTGCGGTCTTTGGCATCGTGAATAATCAACGGGGCGGCCATCAATTGTTGTTCCTGCAAACCATGATGGGAATGCATCCAGTGGGTGCCTGCACGCCGCAGGGCAAAGCGGTAATCATAAGACGCGCCGGGGGCAAGCAGGGGTTGCGAGATATCCGGCACGCCATCATCCCGCCATGGCGGGGTCAATCCGTGCCAGTGGATCAGGCTGGGATCGGCAATGGCGTTTTCAAGGCGCAGGGCAAAACCGTCTTCGCGGTTCAGGGTCAGGCCCGAAACACCATTGGGGGTCAGCAGGCCATAAACCGTGGCGGCCCGGCCTTTGACCTCGATCTGCCGGGTCGTGATCCGAAGGGGTGCAAGATCGGCATGGGTCATCGCCGCATGGGCGCTGCGCACAAAGGCGGGGGTGGCAAAGGCGGTCGCGCCGATACCGGCCAGTCCGGCAAGCATTTGCCGACGGGTGATCATGGTCATGAGATTATCCTGTGTAACGATCAAAAACATACCGGACGCGGTGCAGCACCTTGTCCGGGGTTGCTGTCAAATGGCGTTACACGGTTTGCGGAGGCTGTTGCGGCAGGGATGGTGTAAAGGCGCGGGCGATATGATTGCCCGGATGCCGCCATGTCGGATTTATGATGCCGATCTGTGCGGTGATCAGGGGCATGACCGGCACGCACAGGCCGCAAATACCATGTCCGTGATGATTGACCGCGAGGGGATCGGCGGTGCTGTTATCCGGGGATGAGGTGTGATGTTGATGATGGGACATTGTGGCGTGGTGGGTGGCAGAGGTTGTTTGCCCCAAGGGTGGAGCAAAATGCGACATGCCCGATAAAACAAGGGCCAACATCAGGCAAATCGACAGCCCGCGCCGATCCGACAAGGCGCGCAGGCAATGTTTGCAAAACAGATGAAATATGTCGGTCATGGCATATGTTGTTCTGAGGGATCCAAACCCGATAAAGCCTGCATAATATGGCAGATTAAGGGTCATAGTGCCAGCCGGATATAAATATCCCCTCGTCTGGCGGGGATATTTACAATGTTATCCTGTGTCATTATGCCGGAGTAATCGCGACCTTTAAAACACCATCACGTTGATGGGAAAACAGATCATAGGCGTCTTCGATCTGATCAAGGGTAAAGCGATGGGTGACCATCGGGCGCAGATCGACGCGGTTCGACGCGACAACATCAATCAGGCGACGCATGCGTTCCTTGCCGCCGGGGCACAGGGTGGTGATGATTTTATGATCGCCCAGACCGGCGGCAAACGCGCCCAGCGGAATGCGCAAATCGCCGGAATAAACCCCCAGACTGGACAGGGTGCCACCCGGACGCAGGGCATTCAGGCCTGCTTCAAAGGTGGCCTGGGTGCCAAGGGCCTCGATAGCGACATCGACACCCCGGCCATCCGTCAGGCGCATGATTTCCTCGACCGGGTCGGATTTTTTGAAATCAATCACATGATCCGCCCCCATTTTTTTGGCAATTGCCATGCGTTCAGGCACGGTATCAACACCTATGATGGTAGTCGCCCCCATCAGTTTGGCCCCGGCAACAGCGCACAGGCCAATCGGGCCCAATGCAAAGACAACCACGGTATCGCCAATTCGTACCTTGCCGCTTTCGGCCCCGGAAAAGCCGGTGGACATGATGTCGGGGCACATCAGAACCTGTTCGTCGCTTAAACCATCGGGCACCGGGCTTAAATTCGTCATGGCGTCGGGCACCAGAACATATTCGGCCTGACAACCGTCAATGGTATTGCCAAACCGCCAGCCGCCCATTGCCTTGAAACCGTGTTTTGTTCCGGCCCCATCCTGTGAATGGCAGCCACACAGGCAGGCGTAACTATGGCCGCTGGGCGTGATTGCACCGGCAATCACGCGCTGACCTTCGTGGTATCCTTCAACACCGGACCCCAGTTTTTCAATGATCCCGACGGGTTCATGACCGATGGTCAGACCCTTGGCAACCGGATATTCGCCTTTGAGGATATGCACATCGGTGCCGCAAATGGTGGTGGTGGTAATGCGGATCAGAGCATCCATCGGCCCGACATCGGGGATCGGTTTGTCATCCAGCACGATGCGTCCGGGTTCGACAAAAATCGCTGCTTTCATCATGGCCATCAAGAATCTCCTTATATAGGGTTCCGGGTTTGGGGCGATCATTTCGCCAGCGACCTGTGCGACGTCGTCCTGCGGTCCCATGCCGGGGATTTAACCACGGAGTGGAATGTGGATGCCATGCGGTATGTCAATTTGCCCTGATCATCGATTTGTTGACGAAATGTCGAATAAATGCTGATATCGAATCATAAACAATATACAGTCTACAAAATCAGATCAGGATGAGGCGGGATATGACGGGCATCAGGTCATCCGGGCGACACGAATGCGTTGCAACCGCAGGCATGAAGCCGGGGGCACATGCCGGATTCAGGCTGCGCCGTGTGTCATTGTTTCCTGAAACGCATCCCTGATCGCGCCCCTTACTTTTTCATCGAATGCCGACATTTTACGAGGATATTTGCGTGACCGAAGCTGCATCTTCTCCGCTTTTGAGTGTCGATAATCTTTCTGTTGAATTCGGGTCGTCGCGTGTTGTCGAAAATCTGGGTTTTTCTGTTGCGGCTGGTCGGACTTTGGCGATTGTCGGGGAATCGGGTTCCGGAAAATCGGTGACATCGTTGTCGGTGATGCGTCTTGCCGACATGATGGGGGGCAGCTATGCCAGCGGTAAAATCATGTTTGCCGGGAACCGGGGAACGGTTGATTTATTGTCGCTGACGCAAAAGGAGATGCGAGCCATTCGTGGCAAGGAAATTGCCATGATCTTTCAGGAACCGATGACGTCGCTTAATCCGGTTTTTACGATTGGCGACCAGATCACCGAAACCCTGATCCTGCATGAAGGCATGGCGAAAACGTCGGCAATGGCCGAGGCCAAACGGCTTTTGGATATGGTACGCCTGCCCGATGCCAAAGACCTTTTGCATCGTTATCCCCATCAATTGTCCGGCGGCATGCGCCAGCGGGTGATGATTGCGATGTCGCTGGCCTGTGGCCCCCGGCTGTTGATTGCCGATGAACCGACAACCGCCCTTGATGTGACCATTCAGGCGCAAATTCTGGGGATTATTCAGGATTTGCAAAAAGAACTGGGTATGGCGGTGGTGTTTATCACCCATGATATGGGGGTTGTTGCCGAAGTCGCCGATGATGTTGTGGTGATGTGGAAGGGCAAGAAGGTTGAAGAAGGCCCGGTTGCCGATATTTTCGCCCATCCGTCCCATCCCTATACCCAGACCTTGCTGGGGGCTGTGCCCCGGCTGGGCAGTATGGCGGGTGAAGATTTTCCCAAACGGTTTCCGGTCATTGTCATGGAGGGCAATATCCCGAAATGCATGGGTACCGAACATGTGCAAAACACCGTGCAATATGACAAAAAACCGATCCTGTCGGTCCGCGATCTGGTGACGCGATTTGATATCAAAAAGGGATTTTTTGGCGGTGTGACCCATCGGGTACATGCTGTTGAAAAGGTCAGTTTTGATATTTATCCCGGTGAAACCCTTGCTCTTGTCGGGGAATCCGGATCCGGCAAATCGACGATTGGCCGCACGATCCAGCAATTGCAGGATGCGACCAGTGGCGATGTTTTTTTCAGGGATCGTTCCCTTGCCGCGATGAACAAGGGTGAACGCCAGAAACTGCGCCAGAAAATCCAGTATATTTTTCAGGATCCGTTTGCATCCCTTGATCCGCGCCAGAAAATCGGATTTTCGATTGCCGAGCCGATCCGCACCCATCATTTGATCATGGATGAAAAACAGATCGGCAAGCGGGTGGATGCCCTGCTGGAACGGGTGGGGTTGCCAATCAGTTGCGCCGGCCGGTATCCGCATGAATTTTCGGGCGGCCAGCGCCAACGCATTTGCATTGCACGGGCGCTGGCATCCGATCCGGAACTGATTATTGCCGACGAGGCCTTGTCGGCCCTTGATGTGTCGATCCAGGCGCAAATCATCAATCTGTTTATGGAATTGCAGGAAGAACGCGGACTTTCCTATCTTTTCATCAGCCATGACATGGCGGTTGTCGAAAAGATGAGCCACCGGGTTGCGGTTCTGTATCTGGGCCAGATGGCGGAACTGGGTACCCGCCGTCAGGTTTTTGAAACGCCGTCCCACCCCTATACGCAGCGCTTGCTGGCCGCCGTTCCGGTTGCCGATCCGCGCCGCGCCCATAATCGTGTTTTGCTGGAAGGGGAAATTCCAAGCCCTGTCCGGCGGGTCGGGGATGAGCCCGATCTCCTTGTTCACAGGGAAATCGCCCCCGGTCATTTCGTGGCCGTCTGATCGTCTGAAATTCGGGTTTTCGCAACAGGAGAGAATGGCATGGTGAAGAAAAAGGGATTACAGGCAGCGCTGCTGGCGCTTGCCCTGACGGGGGGCGTTTTTGCAACTGCCCCGGCACAGGCTGAAGGAACACTGATTGTTTCGTCGCCGCAAGACCCCGGCAGTTGGGACCCGATTGACACGTTTCTGGTCAACTGGGCATCTGTTTCGACCAATATTTATGATGGCCTGACCTATCGCGGGCCGGATGCCAAACTGGTGCCGGGGCTGGCGACGTCGTGGGATGTTTCCGAAGACGGCAAAAAAATCCGGTTTCATCTGCGCGAAAATGTCACTTTTCACAATGGCGAACCGTTTAATGCCGATGCCGTGAAATTCACCTTTGACCGCCTGTTGGGCGAAGAAGGCGCCAAAGGCCCGCAACGGTCAAACTATATCGCGATCAGTTCGGTTGATGTGATCGACGATCTGACGGTTGATTTTAACCTGACTGCGCCCGATCCGGTTTTGCTGACCAAATTGGCGGGGTACGGGGCGATGATCGTGCCGCCGAAATACATCACCGAACAGGGCGACGATTATTTCAACGTCAATCCGGTCGGCACAGGGCCGTTCAAATTTGTGTCCTACGAACCGAAAATCGGCATCAAGCTTGAAGCCTTTGCCGATCATTGGGGCGGTGCACCCAAATTGTCGAACCTTGAATACCGGTTTATCACCGAACCGGCTACCGCCGTTGCCGAATTGCAGGCGGGCCGGGTTGATATCGTGATTCCGCCGACCATTCCGATTGGCATGATTCCGACCATCGAAGCCGATGACAAACTTGCTGTGGTCAGTGTCGCCAGCCCGACGGTTGTCGCCCTGCGTTTCAACACCGCCAACGGCATTACAGCCGATGAGAAGGTGCGCAAGGCACTGATTCTGGGTGTGGACCGCGAGATGATCATTCAGTCGATTTTGGGTGGACAGGCATCGCCGATTGCCAGTTTCCAGGGTGAATTGTCGTTTGGTAATGACCCGGACATGGTGCCGCTGCCCTATGATCCGGAACAGGCGATGGCCCTTTTGGCCGAAGCCGGGGTCGCACCGGGTGCAAGCCTGCAAATTGATATTCGCGGCAATGACGCGACCTTTAACGAAGTGGTACAGGCTGTCGCCAGCTATCTTCAGGTTATCGGTCTTAATGCGACGATCCAGCCCTATGAAACCAATGTGTTGTTGAACGACATCATTCCGACCGGCAAAACCGGCGAGATGTTCCAGCAATCATGGGGCGGCTGGACGCTGGATTACGACAATACGGCGTATTCGATGTATCACAGCGGCGAAAAATGGAACCCGTATGACAGCGACGCGGAACTTGATGCGTTGCTGGAATCTCAGCGCGCCATCACTGATCAGGCCAAACGCGAGGAAATCCTGAAATCCATTGCGCATTATACGGCAGATCGGGCTTTGGAAATGCCGCTTTATAACCTGAACGCCATTTTTGGCGTGAACAAGCGCGTCAAGAATTTTGAAGGTGTGCCGGACAGCCGTTTGCGACTGACCAATGTCAGCGTTGACTAACACAACAGGAATGCCGCCCGTCTGGTGCGGGCGGCATTTATCCTTACAATAAGGACGGGGCCCTTGGTCGGTTTTCTTATCAAACGTTTCGCACAAGCGGTATTTGTCATTCTGGCGGTGACGCTGATTGTGGCCTTTGCCATCCGCCTGACCGGGGATCCGGCGTTGATGTTGACGCAAGGGTCAGGCAGCGTGACCGAGGCCGATCTGGTGCGCATCCGCGAGGCGTTGGGCCTGAACCAGTCCTTTTTTGCTCAGTATTGGGGATTTCTGACGGGGCTGGTTACCCTTGATTTCGGGCGCAGTTTTTTGGGGGGCACCCCGGTTGTCAAACTGGTCGGCGCGGCCTTGCCTGCCACCCTGTTGTTGGCCCTGGCATCTTTGGTGGTGTCGATTGCGGTGTCGATCCCGCTGGGCATTCAGGCGGCAGTATCGCGTGGGAAATGGCCAGATCAGATGATCCGCATCCTGTCGCTGGTCGGCTTATCCTTTCCGAATTTCTGGCTGGCGATCATGATGGTTCTGTTGTTTTCGATCACCCTGCAATGGTTGCCGCCCAGCGGCATGGACGGCGCGATGAGTTTCATCATGCCTGCCCTGACCATGGGAATCATCCTGACGGCGACCAATGTGCGGCTTGTCCGGACGTCGATGCTTGAAACCCTGCAATCGCAATACATCATGGTGGCCCGCGCCAAGGGGCTTAGCGAAAATGTCGTGCTGTACAAACATGCCCTGCGCAATTGTGCCATTCCGCTGATTACCTATTTCGGTTTGCAATTTGGCGCGCTGTTGGGCGGGATTGTGGTAGTGGAACGGGTGTTTAACTGGCCGGGACTGGGCACGCTGGCTTTTGACGCCGTCGGGGCCCGTGATTATCCGGTGTTGCAGGCGGTGATTACCGTTCTGTCGCTGTTGATCGTTGCTGTCAATCTTCTGGTCGATATTGCCTATGGCTTTATCGATCCGCGCGTCCGGACGGAGTAGGCCGATGTCATCCCCTGTTTCATCATCGCGGTTTGCACAGTTCAAAGGTCTGGAATTCGTGCTGGGTACGATCCTGACCGGCGGTATGTGTCTGGCCGTTTTGTTTTCCGATTTCATTTTTCCCGACAGCGCCTTTAAAATCAATCTGATGGCGCGCCTGCTGCCACCCTTTGCCGATTGGAGCCATCCGTTTGGCACCGATCCGCTGGGCCGAGATGTGTTGGCGCGGGTGATTGGCGGCGGCAAAATTTCGCTTCAGGTCGGGTTTGTTTCGGTTGCCGGGGCGGTCGTTGTCGGCGTGATCATGGGCCTGATTTCCGGGTATTACCGCGGGTTCTGGGACATGATCGTCATGCGCTTTGCCGATGTGCAGCTTGCCATGCCGTTCATTCTTCTGGCGATCACCTTTATCGCCATTGTTGGTGGCGGCCTGACCAATATGATCATTTTGCTGATTGTGTCGCAATGGGTGCAATATGCAAGGCTGGTGCGTGGTCTGGTTCTGTCGTTGCGGGATCGGGAATTTATTCTGTCGGCCCGTGCGATTGGCGTTAAGGATCGCAGCATTTTATTTCGGCATTTGCTGCCCAATCTGATCGGGCCGGTGATTGTGCTGATGACGTTGAATGTCGCTACCAATATCTTGCTGGAAAGCAGCCTGACGTTTCTGGGGTTGGGTGTTGATCCGCTGATCCCCAGTTGGGGCGGTATGCTGGCCGATGGCCGAACCTATCTTCAGAATGCGTGGTGGGTCAGTGTCTTTCCCGGGCTTGCCATTCTTTTGACCGTGCTGGGCCTGAATCTTTTGGGGGACTGGCTGCGCGACAGTCTTGATCCGACAGGCAGAACATCGAAATGACCATCATTTATCAGGGCGGGTTTGACCGCACACTGGATCGTCTTGTCGCGGATTTCGGGGCAGAGACCCATCGCGGAAAAACCATCGAGGCATGGTTGTTTGAAGACGAACCCAGCCGCCGTTCTGCCGAACAAAGCCTTGCCACCTTTGGCGTTCAGGCCCGTATTCGCAGTGCTTACAAGCCGCTTTTGCATTTCTTTCTGGAAGATGCCGGGCTGGACGGATTTTCGGAAATTGTTGTTGCCTGTCCCGAATATACCGGCTGTGCGGGCAACCGTTTTTTGCTGGAAACCTATCCGCTGGCGGCGCTTGTCGGTGATGCGAAAATACGGTTTGTGACGGCCAAACGGGATGATTTTGTCTATGATGTGACCCTGACACGGGCGGATGGTCATCGGGCAAATTATTCTGTTTTCGCCCCTAATCGTCATCATCTGGATGCGGTGGGCGAAAGCTGTGTGTCGCCGACCGGCTGGATCAGGATTACGGATGCGAATGGGACCATTCTGCGCGATGAACGGATAGAAACCGATTACGAGGCGCTGTTTGCAACCGGCATTCAGGCGATTGCCGGTCATGACTGGGGCCATCGCGAACCTTATTTTGAGGAATTGAATATCCGGGTGACATTACCGGGTACGGATCGCAATTGTGGATACGGGTTTGAAGCAATCAGCCTGCATGAAGCCCTGCATGAGGATTTCTATTTTTCCCTGCTGGAATTGTTTCAGAAAAAATCGGGTCGGCCCTTGGGCGACCGGGGGTTGCAACCTGGGCAAATTATCCCGGAAATCATTCACGGCGATGGTGCGCCGACACTGATGATTGAAACGCGGCCTTATGCCGTTGCCGAACGTAGCGGAGCAGTCCAAAATCTTGAGGACGCACAGGCCCCGTTATCAGCCGATCAAATCCGCGATGAACTGGCGGCGATTGACGGCGAAACGTTTGAAACGCGGTCTTATGCCGGGCGGCCTTTGCGGGCGCGATATCATCGGGGACGTGATGCCGCCGTCATGATCAGTGGCGGGCAGCATCCCAATGAAACCAGTGGCATTGTCGGGGCCTTGCGTGCGGCCAGAATTCTGGCCGCACGGCCCGGTGCGCATTTTACAATTTCGCCGCTGGAAAACCCCGATGGATATGCCGTGCATCAACGGTTATGTGCCGATAATCCGGCGCATATGCACCATGCGGCGCGTTATACCGCGCTGGGCGATGATCTGGAATATCGCACGGGGGACCGGTTGTATGAAAAGGAAATCCGGGTTCAGGCCGAACGTCTGAGCGGCGCACAGTTGCATGTCAATTTACACGGGTATCCGGCGCATGAATGGATCCGGCCCCTGTCGGGGTATGTGCCGCGTGGTTTTGGTATGTGGACCTTGCCAAAGGGATTTTTCCTGATCATGCGCCATCATGCGGGATGGAGCGAACGCGCCGAAAATTTCATCGACCACGTGACCAGAAACCTTGTGGCGGTGCCGGGGCTGGTCGCGTTTAACCGGGCGCAGATTGATCTTTATGAAATCCATGCCGGTGAAACCGGTTTTCGCATCATCAACGGTTTCCCATGTCTGGTTTCGGTTGATGACCGGCATCAGGTGCCGCTGACGCTGATTACCGAATATCCGGATGAAACAGTTTATGGCGAGGCGTTTGTCGCCGGACATACGGCACAGATGGCAACGGTTCTGTCGGCGTATGAGGCCTTTCAGGCCGTGCTGACGGAAAACATCCGTTCGTCGTAACGCAACAGGGATTGGCCGATGGCCCCCAATAATGCCAGATCCTGATCCCAGGGCAGGTGCAGGATTTCGGGGCCATCGCGCAATTCCGCCACCAGTGCCTCGCGCAGGCCGCGCCGCATGTCGGGTTCCATCAAATCATAGGCGCGCGCACCCGACCCGGTGATCAATATGCGTTCCGGCCCGATCAGGGCGATCAGATTGGCAATGCCATATCCCAGAACCTTGCCCGCATGACGGAACAGATCGGCGATGTCTTCGCGGCCATTGCGGGCCAGATGTACCAGTTCCATCATCTGTTCTTCGGAGGGGTGCAGGCTGTTGGCGGCCGGGGGCAGGTCGATCAGCCCGGCGGCATCGCGCAGCAGGGCATAATCGCCGATATAGGCTTCCAGACAACCGCGGCGTCCGCAATTGCATATCGGGCCGTCGGGCTGATATTTGGTGTGGCCAAATTCGGCCGCCGCGCCAAACGGCCCGTTATAAACCGAACCGTTCAACACCATACCCATGCCCACCCCGTATCCCAGCATGATAACGGCAAAATCGCCAGCGCCGTGCCACTGATCGTTCTGGGTGATGGCGGTGGCGATGCAATTGGCGTCATTCGACATTTCCACGATACAGCCATAACGCTGCATCAAGGGGGCGGTGATTGGAATGTGGCGGTGCCGCAGGGCGGGCGACCACATGATGTTGCCGCTATTGGCATCGGCAATACCCTGAACCGCAATGCCAATGCCCGATGGCCGCACCGACAGCTGATCCTTGTGATCGGCAAGGAAACGGTCAATCAGGTGACACAGGGTTTCGACCAGTGCATCGCTGTCGAGATCAAGGGTATTGGTGACATGTTGGCGGGAAACATCAATTTCGCCCTTGAAATTGCCAAGGACGATTTCGATGTGGTTGATCGTCAGTTTTACCCCGATCATCGCAACCGCAGAAGGCACAAGATCCAGCAGGATTTTCGGTCTGCCCCGGGCGGCATTTGCAACGGTGCCCGCACCATTGGGAATGGGGGATGACTGGATTTCACGCACCAGCCCCTGTGCAATCAGGTCGGCGGTCAGCGCGGTGACGCTGGCCGGGCTGAGACCGGTGGCCGCCCCGATATCGATCCGCGCCGCCGGTCCCCGGACGCGAAGATAGCGTAAAATTGCGACCTGCGATGGTTGACGGAGAATATCGGTTTCGGATGACCGGATCATGGGGCGGGATGTTGTCCTGTGGTTAGGCGGGATCAGGGGAAGGGGAAAGAAGGGACGCGGGCCTAAAGAAGGCCGCGCGCCGCCAGATTGGTGATCAGGGCGGTAATGCCAAACTGCCAGGGTGCAATCACATCGGACCGGTCCACCCGGTTGACCAGTGCGCCCATTTTGGGTGTCGATATGGTGACGATATCGCCGACCTGGTGTGTGAAGCCGCGACCATCGGCACCCCGATCGGCAACCGGGGCAAACATGGTGCCTAAAAACAGCATGAACCCATCGGGATATTGATGATGTTTTCCGGCGGCCTGGGCAACCAGACTTTCGGGGCTGCGGCTGATTTTGCTCATGGAACTGACGGCTTCGAGATGGAATCCTTCGGGGCCGTCAATTGTCAGGCCGATATCGGCGGATTTGGCATCGGCCAAGGTGAAGGCACCGTCAAACAGGCGGATAAACGGCCCGATGGCGCACGAGCCGTTATTGTCCTTGGCCTTGCCCAGCAACAGGGCAGATCGTCCTTCGACATCGCGCAGATTGACATCATTGCCAAGGGTTGCGCCAACGATACGTCCTGTCGAGGTCACGGCCAGAACGACTTCGGGTTCGGGATTGTTCCAGTGCGACACCGGATGCAGGCCGACATTTGCGCCATGTCCGACCGATGACATCACCGGGGCCTTGGTGAAAATTTCGGCATCCGGGCCGATCCCGACTTCGAGATATTGCGACCATGCGCCTTTTTCCAGCAGGATTTTTTTAATCTCGGCAGCCTTGTCCGAACCGGGCACAATTTGCGACAAATCATCGCCGATAATATCGGTGATCCCGGCGCGAATGACATCGGCCTTTGAGGAATCGCCACGGGCCTGTTCCTCGATCACCCGTTCCAGAAGACTGGCGACAAAGGTGACGCCGCTGGCCTTGACGGCCTGCAAATCATTGGGGGCGAGCAGATGCAATTTGCTGTCATCGGCATCGGGCTGGCTGTTTTTTACCGCATCGGCAAGGTTACCAACCAGGGGGAAATCCTTGGGGTTTGCCAGATCGGCAACAAGGTCGGATCGTTCCAGAAGCTGACTGACCGTCGGGGCGAGGCTGCTGATATCGCGCAGATTGCCACCATCGACCAGAACGGGCGTTGGTCCCGAAACACGCGGGTCCCAGATGCGCCCGATCAGCAGGGCATCCTGCGCATCATGGGGCAGGATATCGTGTGGTGTCAGTGTCATCGCGGTCATAATGTCGGTCCTGTTGTTTCGGTATCCTGCGGGCGAAGTGTCGCCCCGTGAATATTGGTGGCGCCAGGGCCAGCCAGATGCAAAAGATGTTGCGGCATTTTTCCCAGAATGATCATGCCCAGAACATCGTCATGGGTGACGTCTTCTGTGCGTACCGATCCGACCAGCTTGCCGTTCTTCATCACATGCAAACGGTCAGATAAATCAAATACATCATGTAAATCATGGCTGATCAACAAAATGCCAAGTCCGTCCTGTTTTAACTGGGCAATCAGATCGCCGACCATTCGGGTTTCATGGACGCCAAGGGCGGCACAGGGTTCATCCATGATCAGAACGCGGGCCTCGAATAACAGGGCACGCGCAATGGCGACCGATTGCCGTTGTCCGCCCGACAAGGCCGATACCGGCGATGCGAATTTTTGAAAATTCGGGTTGAGGCGGTGCAGAACCTCGCGGGCCTTGTGTTCCATTGCGGCATCGTTGAGAAACCCGAAACGGTCGGTAATCTCGCGGCCCAGAAACAGGTTTTGGGCGGCGTCCAGATTATCGGCCAGCGCCAGATTCTGATAAATCGTTTCGATATTGTGGTCGCGGGCATCGCGGGCATTTTCAATGCGGGCTTCCTTGCCATCGACAATCACGGTGCCGCTATCGGCGACATAGGCCCCGGACAGGATTTTGATCAGGGTGGATTTGCCCGCCCCGTTATGGCCCAGAACACCCACCACTTCGCCGGGGTAAAGATCGATGGAAACACCATCAACCGCCTTGACGCCGCCAAAACTGATATGGATGTCGCGCATTTCCACCAATGGCCGGATATCTGTGGTCATGTCCGTGCTCCTTACGTGGTTGGATCGCTATGGCGACGGTTAAGATACTGGTCGCTGAACACGGCAAGCACGAGAACAAGGCCGATAACGATGCTTTGCAGCGACGTATCGACCCCCAAAAGCGCCATGCCGCTTTGCAGGCTTTGCATCACCAGCGCACCAATCAGCGCACCATAAATGCTGCCGACGCCACCGGCCAGCGAGGTGCCGCCAATCACCACGGCGGCAATGACGCGCAATTCATCAAGTGTGCCCAGATCATTGCCTGCCGATTGCAGGCGGGCTGATGAAATCGCCGCACTGATCGCGCATAAAACGCCCATCAGGGCAAAAACCGCAACCGTCATGCGTTTGGTATCAATTCCGGCAAGGGCGGCGGCCTGTGGGTTGCCGCCCATTGCAAAGACATAACGGCCAAACCGTGTGCGGCGGCTGACGACGATCAGGGCGATGGCCACCAGAATGACGATCAAAAGCGGGATCGGCAAACCATGTGAAATTTGCAGGTTTTCCGGCGTGACCGGCAGGCCGCGTTCGGCAAGGATTGCCTCGGCCGCACGGGTCGGCAGGTAATAGGCATTCAGGGTTATGATAATCGCCAGAACAATACCGCCCTTGATCAGGGCATTGGTATATTCGGCCCATAACGGTTTGACCGGAAATTTGAATGACAGGCGACGGCGACGTTCGATGATGGTGGCATAAATGATGCCGATAATGGCAACAAGGGCGACGATCCAGCTCCAACTGGCGCCAATCGTGCCGTCAATACCCCCACCCAGCAGCATGAAATTGGCATCGAGCGGTGCCACGGTGCGGCCCTGTGTAACCCACCATGCCGATCCGCGCCAGACCAGTAACCCGCCCAGCGTGACAATAAAGGCCGGAACGCCCAGATAGCCAACCGCTGCCCCCTGAATGCCGCCAATTGCCGCCCCGATGATCAGGCCGACCAGCAAGGTCAAAGCCCATGTGGCCGGATGGTTGTAGCCCAGATATTGCGGCAACAGATCGGCCTGCACTACGCCCATGATCATGGCAAGCACGCCCAGCATCGCGCCAACCGACAGATCAATATGACGGGTGACAATGATCAGCACCATGCCACATGCCATCACGGCGACCGAGGCGGTCTGGACCGACAGGTTAAAAAGATTGCGTGGTGTAATGAAGCGGCCACCGGACGCCAGATCGAAACCGACCCAGATGATCAGCAGGACAATTGCCAGTCCCACCAACCGCCGGTCGACTTCCATTTTGGACAATAGTCGGTACATTTGGTTTGCCTGTCAGACGACGGGACCGGTTCGCACGGGTGCGACCGGCCCCGGTTTTACATATTGGAAGGGATCAAATCCGGTGGGCGATCAGTCGCACGCAGCAACCTGACCGGCCGGAACCCCCTTGCACACCACGTCCTTGGTGACCCAACCAGCATCAATCACCAGATCAAGCTTGTCACGGGTGATAGCGACCGGTTCAAGGAAATAGGACTGCATGGCAACCCCGTTCGGGCTGTTCCATTCCGTGGTGCCACTGACATCGGCAAGAGCCTTGCCACCCGCCAGTTCAACAGCGATTTCTGCGGCGCGTTGCCCCAGAACGCGGGCGTCTTTCCAGACCGAAACCGTCTGGGTGCCAAGGGCGACACGGTTCAGGGCGGCATGATCGCCATCCTGCCCGGAAACCGGGATGCCCTGCATACCCTGCGCCGACAGGGCGGCAACCACACCGCCTGCGGTGCCGTCATTCGACGCCACGACCGCATCGACCTTGTTGTCGGCGGCGGTCAGGAACTGTTCGGTGTTGCGCTGGGCGATGGCAGGTTGCCAGCTTTCGGTATAGGCCTCGCCAACGACTTTGATGGCGCCGCTGTCAATCGCGGCTTGCAGGACTTCAAGCTGTCCTTCATGCAGGATATTGGCATTGGGGTCGGTCGGGGCACCCTTGATAAAGATGTAATTGCCATTCGGCTGTTGTTCAAAAACAGCCTGGGCTTGCAGGCGGCCGACTTCCTTGTTGTCGAAGGTAATATAATAGGCGCTGGGGTCTTCGATCAGTCGGTCGTAACCGACCACCGGAATACCTTCATTGATTGCCTGGGTGATGGCGGCACCAATCGATGATGAATCCTGAGCCAGCACGATCAGCGCATCTGCGCCGCGTGTGATCAGGCTTTCAATATCGGAAAGCTGTTTGCTGGGTGAACTTTGGGCATCGGCGCTGATATAGGTCGCCCCGGCTTTTTCAAGGGCGGCCAGCATGGCGGCTTCGTCGGTTTTCCAGCGTTCTTCCTGAAAGTTTGACCAGCTGACGCCAATCACAAGTTCATCGGCAAGTGCCGGAGTAGCAGCGATGACGCCGCCGACAATGGCGGCGGTATAAAGGATTTTTTTCATCTGTTTCTTCCCTGATGGATGTGTCTTGCAGTGCGACATTTATTTTTATTGTCGAAAAAATGTTGACGCCTTCGAGAAGGCCTGTCAAATATTTTTTAGAAAATGAACAAAAATTCCGTATTTTTTGGAATATTAATGCCGATTTTCGGCTATTTTCTGAGATCGGACAGGGATTTTGTGGTTTCCGGCATGAATTTAGTTTTGTTTCATAATTAAAAATGCCGGAAAAAACCGGGACAGGAAACGGCGATGACAGCGACCTATCACGACATTGCAAAACAATCGGTTTTGATCACCGGCGGCGCGTCGGGAATCGGGGCTTCGATTGTCGAGGCTTTTTGCCAGCAAGGGGCAAAGGTTGGATTTTTCGATATTGCCGACGAAGCGGCAGCGGCCCTGTGTGACCGTCTGGCAGAGGTAACGGGCAACCGGCCCCATTATGCATCGCTGGATTTGCGCCAGCAGGACCGGATTCCCGATGCGGTGACGGCCATGGCCGAGAAGATCGGCGCAATTGACGTGATGGTCAATAATGCCGCCAGCGATGATCGCCATACGGCAATCTCCACCGGCCCAGCCTATTGGCATGATCGGCTGGATGTCAATTTGTCGCATCAGTTTTTCTGTGCGCAGGCGGTGTGTCGCGGCATGATGAAAAAGGGTGGCGGCAGTATCATCAATTTCAGTTCGGTCAGTTTCATGATGGGATTGCCTGATCTGGTTGCCTATGAAACCGCCAAGGCCGGGGTGATCGGCATGACCCGGGCGCTGGCACGGGAATGGGGGATGCATGGCATCCGGGTCAATACCGTCATTCCCGGCTGTGTGATGACTGAACGGCAATTGCAATTATGGATCACACCGGAAGACGAGGCCCGCATTCAGGAACAGCAATGCCTGAAACGGCGGCTGGTTGGCGAGGATGTGGCGCAAATGGTGTTGTTTCTGGCGTCCGGTGTCTCGGCGGCCTGTTCGGCCCAAAGTTTTATCGTCGATGGCGGGCTGGTGTGACATTCTGTTACGCAACGTCTCCTGACTGACCGTATCGTCTCTGATCATAATGGATTTTTCCCGATGATGACCGCCTTGCGCCCGCTGCTGGAACCTTTTTCGATTGATGAAACCGCCAATCCGTTCCGTGATTGCATTCAGGGGCTTGCCAATCAGCCGATTACCGTGGTGCGGTTGTTGCGCGATGCCTGTCTGGAAAATCCGGTGGTGCAAAAGAACCGCGATTTCACCGTGCCGGCCATTCGTGAAGTGGTCGGGCGGCTGGTGGAAAACCGGCCCCGCGTGGCGATCATTGCCGGTGCGCCCGATCATCCTGCCCATTTACTGGACCGGCCACAGGCATTGATGGCGGCCCTTCGCATCTGGGAACAGGGCGGGGTACCGTTTTTGTTTCATGTGCCGGTGATTTGCGATGGCACGGCGCAAAACAACATCGGGCAAAGCTATTCTTTGGCGTCGCGCAACCATACGGCGGCGGCGGTCAATATCACCTTTGAGGGGCACAGCTATCACGCCGCCTATGTCATTGCCGGGTGCGACAAATCCCCGGCGGCGGTGGTGGCGGGGTTGGCCTCGGCAGAATATGCGCGGCGGCATCGTGGCGATCAGGCCCCGGTCTGGGCGGTGTTTGCCCCGTCGCATGTTCTGAAAGGTGGCGATATTCCGGAAAATACCCGGCGCAGTCTGGAAAAAATCGCCCGCGATGCGGCGGCTGCCGGGCATGATGATCTGGGCGGCGATATCACCGAAAACATGCGTTATATCCTGCAATGCACCAGCGACGAGGCCTTTGCCGGGCAACTGGAACGCGCCCGGTTGCTGGGCATTATTGATAATGCGACCGAACGGCGGGTTCTGGATGAACTGGCAGCGGCGACCTGTGATTCAAAGGGCGGGATTTGCGCCTTTAACGGCACGGGTAATTCATCGCGCACCATGTTGGCGGCCTTTGGTCTAACGCCGCCGGAACTGGAGCTTCTGACTGATGTGCCGCCGTTTGATGCGGTGGCCGCCGGGGTTGATGCCCTGTTTGGTGTGATGAACAAACCGGAATATTCGATTTGCAACCTGTTGAAAGCCAATTTCGCCAATTTCGTGCGCATCCATAACGCCACCGGGTCCAGCAGCAATATGTTGCTGCATCTGCCTGCGATGATGCGGTATGCCGGATTTGATGTGACGCTTGAAGATTATGAACAGGTTCGTACCGAAACCCCGGTACCGGAAATCTTTGCGCACAGTCTGACTGAAAACCGCGATACCTTTGTTCTGGCACAGCAATTTGCCGAAGGTAAAAATCGCGGGATGGAAAGCATTTATCGCATTCTGGATGATCTTGGCGTGGCGATGGATCTGGATGCTCGCACCGTGACCGGCAAGACATGGCGACAACGCATTGCGATGCTTGATAATCCGATTGATCTGTCATTGGGCGATCAATCGGTGATCCGGGCGACACCGGTGCGCAAACGATCCGGGGTGGATGTTTTGCGCGGCAGTTTTTTTGACAGTTCGGCGGTCAAGACATCAGGTATGAGCGACCGGCAAATCAGCCATTTCGACGATCATGTGTTCATTGTGCGTTATTATGAAAATGAACATGTCTGCAACGCCGATTTTGCCTCGCCCGATCTGGTGGACCGGCTGGTGCATACCGGCGGTGTCGATGCCGGCCTGATTGCCGCCGTGGTTCGGCGCAATGGCGGGGGGGATGTTGATCTGGCCGATACGAAATCATTGCTGGAGCAGGGATTTTTGTCCTTTGCCTTTGTGATCGGCGGGCAGGGGCCGGAAGCCTATGGCATGCCGGAAATGTTTGCGCCGTCACAAAATCTGCGCCATCACCGCATTCTGGAATCATCCAGCATCCTGATGACCGACGGGCGTTACTCCGGGGTTACGAAGGGGGCCTGCATCGGCCATACCGTACCCGAAGCCTTTGCCGGGGGCGGGATTGGCTATTTGCAGGATGGCGATATTTTGCATCTGAACCTGACCGCTTTGAAACTGGATTTGCTGGATCACGATGCCTTTGCCCGCGGGCAGGATATTGCCATTGATCCCCGATCCCTTGCCGGGCGTGACCAGATTTACGCGCTGCGCAAAAAACGCATGGTCGAACGCCAGTTCGACATCGCCGCAGGCAGTGTCATGGCCCATATTTCCGACGCATCGCACGGCGTTGTGCCCGATATCGTCGATCAGCGGGCGGTGCGTCCGTGGCGCAATGATTAGGGTGATGCGCGCATAAACATCGGCCCGCCGCGCCAGCGCGGAAAGCCATAGCCATTGACCATCACCACATCAATTGCTTCGGGTGTTGCGGCGATGCCTTCGGCCAGAATTCTGTCGCCTTCATCCTGTATGGCGGCAAGGATGCGGGCCATGATGGTATCGGCATCAAAGGATTGGCGGGTGATGCCCTTGCGGGTGGATTCCGCAATGATGATATTTTCGACCATTGGGTCGGTTTCGCCTTTGGACGATGTATCGGAATAATGATACCAACCCGCCCCGGTTTTACGGCCAAAACGGCCCATTTCGCACAGGATATCGCCAATGGCGACATAACGGGCGGCAGGGTCGCGGGTGAGGGCCTGTCGTTTGCGGGTGGCCCATGAAATTTCAAGCCCGGCCATGTCCTGCATGGCAAACAGGCCCATTGGAAAGCCGAAATCAACCATTGCGGCATCAATTTCGTGGGGCATTGCGCCGTCTTCCAGCATGAATTCGCAGTGTTTGCGATAGGCCGACATGATCCGATTGCCGATGAAGCCATCACAGACCCCGCAAGGGACCGCAATTTTGCCCAGGCGGCGGGCAAAGGCAAAGGCGGTTGCCAGGGTTACGGGGCTGGCCGAGCGGGTGCGGACAACCTCAAGTAATTTCATCACATGAGCCGGGGAGAAGAAATGCAGGCCGATCACCCGGTCGGGATGGGCGCACCGTTCGGCAATCGCATTGATGTCGAGATAGGAGGTGTTGGACGCCAGAACCGCATCGGATTTGCAGTGGGCGGACAGTCTGGCAAACACGTCATGCTTGACGCCCATGTCTTCAAACACTGCTTCGATCACCAGATCGCAATCGGCAAGGGCGGCGTAATCCGTGCTGCTGACCAGATCGCCCAGAAGCTGATCGTGGCGGGGCTGATCGATGATGCCGCGTTTGAGCGACCCGTCGAGATGATGGCGAACATTGCCAACGCCGCGCTCACAGGCATCGGCATCCCGTTCGATCATCACCACGGCATAACCGGCCAGAAGGGCGGCGGTGGCAATGCCCGCCCCCATGATACCGCCGCCAATCACGCCGATTTCGCGAACCGGGCGGGGACCAACTCCGGCCAGTTCGGGTAGCTTGGCAACGGATCGTTCGGCAAAGAAAATATGGCGCAGCGCCTTTGACTGGCGGCTGTCGCGAAGGCGAACGAAATTTTCCCGTTCAAGGCCAAGGGCGGTTTTGGCATTCTTGGTGACAGCGGCCCGGATGGTTTGGGCGGCAATCACCGGGGCATCCTGCCCACGGGCCTTTTTGCCGATCCCGGCAATGATGGCATCCCAGACATCCATTGCCGGGGCATTGACCGGGGCGCGGTCAATCAGGGCGGTCGGGCAGGGTTCGTTTTTGATCCGTTCTGCCAGTGCGAGGGCCGCAGCCCGCAAATCCCCATCGGTGATAGCATCGATCAGGCCGAAATCATGGGCGGTTACCGCATTGACGGGTTTGCCGCCGGTGATCATTGCGATGGTGTTTTCAACCGCGATCAGGCGAGGCAATCGCACTGTGCCACCGGCACCGGGGATCAGGCCCAGATTGACTTCGGGCAGGCCCAGTTTGGCCGTGACGGTGGCGATGCGGTAATGGCATCCCAAGGCGACTTCAAGCCCGGCACCAAGCGCATTGCCGTGAATGGCGGCAATCAGCGGCTTGGTCGATTGTTCCAGTTTGACGATCAGATCGGGCAGGATCGGGTCCATCGGCGGTTTGCCAAATTCGGTAACATCGGCCCCGGCGATAAAGGTCGATCCGGCACAGATCAGGATCGTGGCCCTGAGCGCGTCATCGCGTTCGATCTGATCAATCGCATCCCAAATCCCGCGCCGGACCGCATAGTTGGTGGCATTGATCGGCGGATGATCAATCGTGATGATCGCGATGTCGTTTTCAATGAGGGTGCTGACCGGTGACATTATGCATCCTCTAGGGCAATGGGATGGAGCAGACAGGCAACCAGATCAGAATCCGGATCGGCCAGATCGGCGATCACGTCGAAATGGTGTTTGTCGGGGGCTTCTACCGAGCGGGTCGCGGCCCCAAGCCCGGTCCAGATATTGGCCAGAAGATCATTCTGGCGAACAAATTCCGGTCTTTCATCCGCCCCCACCCAGCAGGTAATCGAGCATGGCAGATGCGGGCGGGTCAGTGCAGCACTTTCAGCGATTGCTTCGTCTTCGTCGAGTTTCAGGACGTCATTCATTGCGGTTTTCAAAAGCGGGCGCAGATCGTGCAGGCCGCTGATCGAAACGGTGTTTTTGGTGCGCACCTGCGTTGCCGGTGACAGGGGCGAGGTCGCGCAATTCATTCGGCTGACCAGATGGCCGCCCGCCGAATGGCCGGTCAGGTGAATGGGGCCAGAAATGCGGTTGGCAACATGGTCAATCGCCGCCCCGATTTGCCGGGTGATTTCCGACAGGCGGGCGTCGGGGGCCAAAGTGTAGCTTGGCATACAAACGGCCCAGCCGCGTGCCACGGCACCTCGCGCCAGATGCGACCATATCGATTTGTCAAACGCCTTCCAATAGCCGCCATGCACGAATACGACAGTGCCCTTTGGTGTGCCTTCGGGCAGGAACAGGTCGTATTTTTCGCGGTTGGCCTTGCCATAGGCAATATCAAGTTCCGCGCGGTTTAATGCCGTCATTTCATCGCGGAAGGCCGATGCCAGTTTGGCCCACATGCCGGGGAAATTTTCTGCGCCGGGAATATAATTGCCGTTGCTGTATGCATCATCCCAATCCGTGATCATGTCCGTGCCTTCCGGTTTTATGGGGTTTTGTGCCTTCCTGATCTGGCAATTCTAGGGGAAGATGCGGATATTTCAAACTCAAATATTTTATGCTTGAAATAAATAAATCACAGGCGTACCGTTCCAGTCAGTTTCCCAAAACAGCAAAATGCATCAAGAAGGGAAAATCAGGTGAGAATAGCGTGTCTGGGTGGCGGTCCTGCGGGGCTTTATTTCGCGATTTCGATGAAATTGCGTGATCCGTCGCATGAAATTGTCGTGATCGAACGCAACAAGCCCGATGATACATTCGGCTGGGGCGTGGTTTTGTCGGATGAAACCCTGAATAATCTGGCGCGGAATGACGCCAAAAGCGCGGAAGCCATCCGGGCGCATTTTTCCTATTGGGATGATGTCGCGGTTCATTATCGCGATACCAAAACCGTTTCGACCGGGCACGGATTTTGCGGCATTGGCCGACAACGTTTGTTGCTGCTGTTGCAGGAACGGGCACGTGAACTGGGCGTTGAATTGCAATTTGAAACGATGGTCGGAAGTGCCGCCGATCTTGCGGGCCGATATGACCTTGTCGTCGCCAGTGACGGGTTGAATTCCCGCACACGCACCGAATTTTCCGATCAGTTCCAGCCCGATATCGATACCCGCAAATGCAAGTTTGTCTGGCTGGGCACCCACCAGAAATTCGACGATGCCTTTTCCTTTATTTTCGAGGAAACCGACAAGGGCTGGGTCTGGGCGCATGCCTATCAGTTTGATGATGATACTGCGACGTTCATTGTCGAATGCAGCGAGGAAACCTGGGCCGCCTACGGCTTTGGCGAGATGACCAAGGAACAGTCGATTGCCACCTGCGAGGCGATTTTCAGGGACCATCTGGGCGGTCATGCCCTGATGAGCAATGCCAACCATATTCGCGGTTCGGCGTGGCTGAGTTTCCCGCGGGTTTTGTGCAAACGCTGGTCGCATGAGAATATTGTTTTGATGGGCGATGCGGCGGCGACCGCGCATTTTTCCATTGGATCGGGCACCAAACTGGCCCTTGAAAGTGCGATTGCGCTGGCAAGTTACCTGCATTCGGAATCCGATATGCCCAATGCTTTTGCCAAATACGAGGATGAACGCCGACTGGAAGTGCTGCGCCTGCAATCGGCGGCGCGCAATTCGATGGAATGGTTCGAGGAAATTGGCCGTTATTTCGATCTGGACCCGGTGCAGTTCAATTATTCCCTGTTGACCCGGTCGCAACGGATCAGTCACGAAAATTTGCGGGTGCGCGATGCCGTGTGGCTGCAATCGGCCGAAAAATGGTTTCAGACGCAGGCCGGTGTCGCCAAGGATGCCCCGGTGCGTCATCCGATGTTTGCACCATACCGGTTGCGCGACATGTCGCTTAAAAACCGCATCGTGGTATCGCCAATGGCGCAATACAAGGCGGTGGATGGTTGCCCGACCGACTGGCATCTGGTGCATTATGCCGAACGGGCCAAGGGCGGGGCGGGGCTGGTTTATACTGAAATGACCTGTGTGTCCGACACCGGGCGCATTACGCCGGGCTGTCCGGGGTTTTATGAACCGGCGCATGAGGCCGCATGGAAACGCATTGTCGATTTTGTTCATGGCGAAACGGATGCCAAAATCTGCGCCCAGATCGGCCATTCCGGGCGGAAGGGATCGACCCAGCTGGGATGGGAAGAAATGGATGCGCCGCTGCAAGATGGCAACTGGCCGCTGATATCGGCATCGGATATTCCGTGGTCCGATAAGAACCAGACGCCCAAGGCAATGACCCGCGATGATATGGACCATGTGCGCGATCAGTTTGTGGCATCGGCGGCAATGGCGGACCGTGCCGGATTTGACATGATCGAAATTCATGCCGCACATGGATATTTGCTGTCATCCTTTATCAGCCCGGTCAGTAATGCCCGCCGGGATGAATATGGCGGGTCGCTTGAAAACCGGATGCGGTATCCGCTGGAAGTGATCCGGGCCGTACGGGAAATCTGGCCGGCGCACAAACCCTTGTCGGTACGGATTTCCGCCAATGACTGGGTGGGCGATGACGGGGTCACACCCGAAGAAGCCGTTGATATCGCCCGGATGTTGAAGGCCGCACATGTTGATATTTGCGATGTGTCGGCAGGGCAGACGACAAAGGCCGCCCGGCCTGTTTATGGCCGGATGTTCCAGACGCCATTTTCCGACCGTATTCGCAACGAGGCCGGAATCGCCACGATGGCGGTGGGCAATATTTATGAACCCGATCACGTCAATTCGATCCTGATGGCAGGCCGGGCCGACCTGGTGTGTCTGGCACGGCCCCACCTTGCCAATCCGTATTGGACATTACATGCCGCATCATCGCTGGGCGACCGTGCGGAAAACTGGCCTGCCCCCTATTATGCCGGGCGCGATCAGATGTGGCGGCTGGCGGATCGGCCCGACACCATGACGGGCAAGGTGTGATATGACAAAACTGGCAATCAGACGGGCGGTGGTGACGGGCGGTGGATCGGGCGTTGGTGCGGTGATTGCGCAAAAACTGGCCGCGGCCGGGGTGCAGGTAGTGATCACCGGACGCCGGATGGAACCGTTGCAGGAAACCGCCAGCCTGCACCCCAATATTGCGCCCTTGCAGGCCGATGTCAGTGATGAAAATTCGATGGTTGCGATGTTTGCCGCCGCCCGAAAATTGCTGAGCGGAATTGATCTGGTGATTGCCAATGCCGGCATGGCGCAAAGTGCGCCGGTGGCAAAAACCGGTCTTGATTTGTGGCACGATACGCTGGCGGTTAATCTGACCGGGGCGTTTTTGACGTTTCGCGAAGGATTGGCCGCGATGGATCGCACCGCGCCGGGCCGGTTGATTGCCATTGCCTCGACCGCCGGGTTAAAGGGATATCCCTATGTTGCGGCCTATTGCGCGGCCAAGCATGGCGTGGTTGGGCTGGTGCGGGCGATGGCGGTGGAACTGGCGAAAACGCCGGTGACAGTCAATGCCATATGCCCCGGTTTTACCGAAACCCCGATGCTGGCACAATCCATCGAGAATATCGTAGCGAAAACCGGCATGAGTCATGACGCCGCCCGTGCCAGCCTGAGCGCCGCCAATCCGCAGGGCCGGTTTATCCAACCTGCCGAAATTGCCGATACGGTGATGTGGCTGTGCGCTGAAAATGCCGGGTCGGTTACCGGGCAGGCGATTTCGGTTTCGGGGGGCGAGATATGACCGTATCGTCCGGCGCACTCGCATCGAAAAAATCATCGGTGGGGTCGGTTGACCTTCCCAAGACCCGCCTTAGGGCATGGTTGCAGATTTTAAAGGTTTCGCGCCAGACCGAGGCGGCCTTGCGCGAAAAAATGCGGGTCGATTTCGGATCGACCCTGCCGCGGTTTGACGTGCTCGCCGCCCTTGACCGGTGCGAAGACGGCATGCGCATGAGCGAACTTTCCAGTGCCCTGATGGTCTCGAACGGCAATGTCACCGGCATTGTGGACCGGCTTGTGGCCGATGGCATGGTGGTGCGGGTGCCGGTTGAAAATGACCGCCGGGCATCAATTGTCAAACTGACCGCCGACGGCCGTGCACATTTTACCGAATGTGCGCAGGTCCATGAAGGATGGGTCAGTGATTTGTTTGGCGATCTGAGCGCCAGTGATGCCGATATCCTGATTCATATTTTACGCGATGTCGTCCGACACAAAGAGGTTCCCCATGACTGAGATGGCCGGTCTGAAACCAAAGACCTTTAACTGGCGGATGGATGGGGCGATTGCAGTGATTTCGCTGAACCGTCCGGAACGCAAAAATCCGCTGACCTTTGAAAGCTATGCCGAATTGCGCGATACGTTTCGTGATCTGGTTTATGCCGATGATGTCAAGGCGGTGGTGTTCGAGCCGACCGGTGGCAATTTTTGTTCGGGCGGCGATGTGCATGATATTATTGGCCCGCTGATCGGCAAGGATATGAAAGGTCTGTTGGCCTTTACCCGCATGACCGGTGATCTGGTCAAGGCGATGATTGGCTGTGGCAAGCCGGTGATTGCGGCGATTGACGGTGTGTGCGTCGGGGCGGGGGCGATTTTGGCGATGGCATCGGATTTGCGCATTGCCACACCGGGGGCAAAAACCGCGTTTTTGTTTACCCGTGTCGGGCTTGCTGCCTGTGACATGGGGGCCTGCGCCATTTTGCCGCGCATCATCGGGCAGGGGCGAGCAGCAGAATTGCTGTATACCGGCCGGACCATGACGGCGGACGAAGGCGACAAATGGGGATTCTATAACAAAATCGTCGATGCCGATGCGCTGCATGACGAGGCGCTGATGCTGGCGAATCGCATCGCATCGGGTCCCGGATTTGGCCATATGATGACCAAAACCATGCTGGCGCAGGAATGGAGCATGGGTATCGAACAGGCAATTGAGGCCGAGGCACAGGCACAGGCGATTTGTATGCAGACCCAGGATTTCCGCCGCGCCTATGAGGCGTTTGTGATCAAGGAAAAGCCGGTATTCGAGGGCAATTGATGGCGGATAAAACCTTTCTGGACTGGCCGTTTTTCGAGGATCGTCACCGCGATCTGGCGCAAAAACTTGATGTCTGGGCGACCGCGCATCTGCATGGCATTGATCATCATAATGTCGATGAGGCTTGCCGGGCGCTGGTGAGGATGCTGGCCGCGGGCGGGTGGCTTGTCCATGCGGCGATTGATCCGGCAAGGCCGGATGCCCGGCTTGATGTGCGCAGCCTGTGCCTGATTCGCGAAACACTGGCGCGCCATGATGGTCTGGCCGATTTTGCCTTTGCCATGCAGGGGCTGGGCAGCGGGGCGATTTCGCTGTTTGGCAACCCGGCCCAGCGCACAGAATGGTTGCCGCAGATTCGGAATGGATCGGCTTTGGCCGCCTTTGCGCTGACCGAACCGCAATCGGGATCGGATGTTGCCAATATTGCCCTGACGGCGCGGCGTGATGGCGATGATTATATTCTCGACGGTGAAAAAACCTGGATTTCCAATGGCGGCATTGCCGGGTTTTATGTGCTGTTTGCCCGCACCGGCGATGCACCGGGTGCCAGGGGGCTTTCGGCCTTTATCGTGCCTGCCGGTATTGCCGGTTTTACCATTGCTGAACGCATTGAAACCATCGCCCCGCATCCGTTGGCGCGGTTGAAATTTGAAAATTGCCGGATTCCGGCACATGCGATGATCGGCGCATCGGGCGAGGGGTTTAAAATCGCCATGTCGGTGCTGGATGTGTTTCGCGCGACTGTGGCGGCGGCGGCATTGGGGTTTGCGCGTCGGGCGCTGGACGAAACCCTAAATCGTGTGCAGGAACGCCAGTTATTTGGTGCCCCTTTGTTTGATTTGCAGATGGTGCAGGGGCATGTCGCCGATATGGCGCTGGATGTCGATGCATCCGCCCTTCTGGTTTATCGTGCCGCATGGTTGAAAGACAGTGGTGCTGCGCGGGTCAGTCGCGAGGCGGCGATGGCGAAACTTTTTGCAACCGATCATGCCCAAACCGTCATTGACAAGGCGGTACAAATTCATGGCGGCGACGGGGTCCGAAGTGGACATATCGTTGAATCGCTGTATCGGGAGATACGTGCCCTTCGTATTTATGAAGGCGCGTCGGACGTCCAGAAAACAATCATTGCACGGCAAACGCTGGCACAAAAATAACATGCTGTATCAGGGACTTTACCATGCTTGGACCGACCGCACATATCGATACCTTTACCCGCGATAATTTACCGCCTTTCGATGAATGGCCGGAATTGCGCACCGACGGATTTGATTATCCGGATTATCTCAATGTCGGGGTTGAACTGACAGACCGCATGGTGGAACGCGGGTTTGGCGATCATACCGCCCTGATCGGCAACGGGCGGCAACGCACCTATAAAGAATTGGCCGACTGGACCAACCGCATTGCCCATGCCCTGATCGCCGATTATGGCGTCAGGCCGGGCAACCGGGTCTTGATCCGGTCTGCCAATAATCCGGCGATGGTGGCATGCTGGTTGGCGGCGACCAAGGCCGGGGCGGTGGTGGTCAATACCATGCCGATGTTGCGAGCGGGCGAATTGTCGAAAATCGTCGATAAGGCCGAAATCAAATTTGCCCTGTGCGATACGCGGCTGATGGATGAAATGGTTCTGTGCGCCAAAAGCAGCCAGCATCTGAAAACCGTGATCGGGTTTGACGGCACCGCCAATCATGATGCCGAACTGGACCGCGCCGCCCTGACCAAACCGGTGATGTTCGAGGCGGTGAAAACCGGGCGCGATGATGTAGCGTTGCTGGGTTTTACATCGGGCACAACGGGCGAACCCAAGGCAACCATGCATTTCCACCGTGATCTTTTGATCATTGCCGACGGATACGCCAAAGAAGTCCTGCAAGTGATCCCGGATGATGTTTTTGTCGGATCACCACCGCTGGCCTTTACCTTTGGCCTTGGCGGTCTGGCGGTCTTTCCGTTGCGGTTCGGGGCAACCGCGACCTTGCTGGAAACGGCGTCGCCGCCCAATATGGTGGCAATCATTGAAAAATATAAGGCGACGGTGTGTTTTACCGCACCGACCGCCTATCGGGCGATGCTGGCGGCGATGGAAGACGGGGCGGATTTGTCATCCCTGCGTGCCGCCGTGTCGGCGGGCGAAACATTGCCTGCCCCGGTCTATCAGGCCTGGATGGAAAAAACCGGCAAACCGATGCTGGACGGGATCGGGGCAACGGAATTGCTGCATATTTTCATTTCCAACCGATTTGGCGATTCCCATCCGGCCTGTACGGGCAAGCCGGTAGCGGGATATGAGGCCAAAGTCGTTGATGACAAGATGAACGAGGTGCCACGCGGCACTGTGGGGCGTCTGGCGGTACGCGGACCGACCGGGTGCCGGTATCTGGCCGATACGCGGCAACGCAAATATGTCTGTGATGGCTGGAACATTACCGGCGATGCGTTTCGTCAGGATGAGGATGGTTATTTCCATTTTGCCGCCCGCAATGACGATATGATTGTGTCGTCGGGCTATAACATTGCCGGGCCAGAGGTCGAGGCGGTGTTGCTGTCCCATCCCGATGTCAGCGAATGCGCGGTGGTTGCCGCCGCCGATGCAGAACGCGGGAATGTGGTGCGGGCCTATGTCGTTCTGGCCGGAACGGCATCGGCATCGCCGGAAATGGCGAAGATTTTGCAGGATTTTGTCAAGGCGACGATTGCCCCTTATAAATATCCGCGATCCATTGTCTTCATTGATGAATTGCCCAAAACTCCGACGGGGAAAATCCAACGGTTCCGTCTGAAACAGGATGCGTCTTGATGATCGATTTTGCCGCCACCAAATCGCTTTTTCACCTGCCAGAAGGGATCATTTACCTTGATGGCAATTCGCTGGGCCCGTTGCCGAAAAAGGCAGCGGCACGGGCGGCGTCGGTAATTTCCGATGAATGGGGCGATATGTTGATCTGCGGCTGGAACGAGGCGAAATGGATGGAACAACCCGCACGGGTGGGCGACAAAATTGCGCGTCTGATCGGGGCGGTCCCCGGAACGGTGGTGATGGGCGATACCCTGTCGATCAAGGTGTATCAGGCACTGGCAAGTGCGCTTGAACTGCGCCCGGATCGCAAGGTTGTAATGTCCGATAGCGGCAATTTCCCGACTGATCTTTATATGGCGGACGGCCTGATCAAAAGCCTTGGACGCGGGCATGTCCTGAAAACACCATCCCCGGAACAGGTCGAAGGCCTGATTGATGAGGATCTGGCGGTTTTGATGCTGACCCATGTTGATTACCGCACCGGGCGGATGCATGACATGCAGCGCATCACGCAAAAGGCCCATGATGCTGGGGCACTGGTGATCTGGGATCTGGCGCATTCCGCCGGGGCGGTGCCGGTTGATCTGTCAGGCTGCAAGGCCGATTTTGCGGTGGGATGCACCTATAAATACCTGAATGGCGGGCCGGGCTCACCAGCCTTCATTTATGTGCGACCCGATCATGTGCAACATGTCCGCCCGGCCTTGTCGGGCTGGCTGGGGCATGCGGCACCCTTTGCTTTTGACCCCGATTATGTTCCGGCCCCTGACATTTCGCGTATGCGGGTGGGAACGCCGCCGGTCATTCAGATGAGCGTGCTTGAAACCGCGCTTGAGGCGTGGGACGGCGTGACAATGACCGATATCCGCGCCCGTTCGGTTGATCTTTGCGAACAATTTATTGCCGGGGTCGAGGCACGTTGCCCGATGCTGACCCTTGCCAGCCCGCGCGATGCCGCACAGCGCGGATCGCAGGTGTCGTTCCGGTTTGATCAGGGATATGCCGTGATGCAGGCCCTGATTGACCGCGGGTTGATTGGCGATTTCCGGGCACCCGATATTATCCGGTTCGGCTTTACCCCGCTTTATATCGATCAGGATGATGTGACTGCGGCGATTGGCATTCTGGCCGATGTGATGGCACAACGGACGTGGGATTGCGCCCGGTTTCAAAAAAGACAGGCGGTAACATGAGCGGTAACAAACCTTATGATCCGTCGGGTGAAGGCGCGAAAATGGATTTCGCCGGGGCGATGTCCTATGGCGATTATTTATCGCTGGATGCCATTCTGGGGGCGCAAAAACCCTTAAGCGACGCCCATGATGAAATGCTGTTTATCATTCAGCATCAGACATCGGAACTCTGGATGCGTCTTGCGATCCGCGAAATTACAGCGGCGCGGGATGCCATCCGCAATGATGATTTGCCGCCCGCCTTTAAAATGCTGTCGCGGGTATCGCGGATTTTTGAACAGCTTAACAGTGCGTGGGACGTATTGCGCACCATGACGCCCAGCGATTACACAAGTTTTCGCGATGCGTTGGGGCCGTCTTCGGGGTTTCAGTCCTGGCAATATCGCCAGATTGAATTCATGGTCGGCAATCGCAATGCCGCAATGTTGCGCCCCCATGCCCATCGCGCCGACATTTTCGCCATCTTGCAGGCTGAACTGGCGGTACCCAGCTTGTATGACGAAGCCCTGCGCCTGCTGGAGCGCAACGGCATTGCCATCCCACGCGATATTCTGGACCGGGATGTGGCACAAACCCATACGCCGTCCGATGACGTGATCAAGGCATGGCATGTGGTTTACAGCGATCCGAAATGCTATTGGCCATTATATGAACTGGCCGAAAAGTTGGTGGATTTCGAAGATTATTTCCGGCGGTGGCGTTTTAACCATGTCACCACGGTCGAACGGGTGATCGGCTTTAAACGAGGAACCGGGGGGACGGGCGGTGTGTCTTATCTGAAACGGATGCTGGAAGTGGAACTTTTCCCCGAATTGTGGCGGGTCCGGACAACGTTGTGATGACGTGCGGATGATCTGGTGCAGTTCGATAAAAAGCTGTTAGAACAATCGGTAGACACAAATTGTCACCGAAAGACCGCATCGGTCAGGATGATCTGAAAGATGCGCGCAAGATGCCCGAATGCCAAAAATGAGGGGGTGAAACCCTCCAGAAAAGACATCGGGTTCAGGGAAGCGGTAACTTATGACAACACGTATGGTGGAGGCTTGAATGAAGGGTAACAAGGCAACGGTTGCAGCAGTTGCAATCGCCGCATTGATGACCGCAACGGTCGCACAGGCAGAACCTGTGAAGGTCGGGATGATTACCACATTGTCGGGCGGCGGGGCCGGATTGGGCATTGATGCTCGCGACGGCTTCATGCTGGCGGTCAAACAGGCAGGCAACAGCGATCTGGAAGTTGTGATCGAAGACGATCAGCAAAAACCCGATATCGCGGTTCAGTTGGCCGATAAAATGATCCAGAGCGAAAAGGTCGATATCCTGACCGGCATCATCTGGTCAAATCTGGCGATGGCGGTTGTGCCGTCGGCGATTGCGCAGGATAAATTTTATCTGTCGGTCAATGCGGCCCCGTCGCAGCTTGCGGGCAAGGGGTGCAACAAGAATTATTTCAGCGTGTCCTATCAGAACGATAATTTGCACGAAGCAGCAGGCGGATATGCCAGCAGTCAGGGTTACAGCAAAACTTTTGTGATGGCCCCGAATTATCCAGCCGGTACGGATTCCATCGCCGGGTTCAAGCGGTTCTATTATGGCGATATTTCCGGCGAAGTTTATACCAAGCTGGGCCAGACCGATTATGCGGCCGAAATTGCGCAAATTCGGGCTTCGGGTGCCGATAGCGTCTTCTTTTTCCTGCCCGGCGGCATGGGCATTGCGTTCATGAAGCAATATGCCCAGTCGGGTGTGGATATTCCGTTGATTGGCCCCGCATTCTCGCTGGATCAGGGAATTTTGGGTGCGATTGGTGATGCCGCCCTTGGCATCAAAAATACGTCCAACTGGTCAAAAGATATCGACAATGCCACCAACAAGGCCTTTGTCGAAACCTTCCAGGCGGAATATGGTCGTTTGCCCTCGATTTATGCCTCCTATGGTTTTGACACGGCAAACCTGTTGCTGTCGGCGATGGAAAAGGCCGATGTAAAGGATCAGGATGCGTTCCGCGAGGCACTGCGGGCGGCGGATTTCAATTCGGTCCGGGGCAAATTCATCTTTGGTGCGAACCATCACCCGATTCAGGACATCTATGTTCGTGAAGTGGTCAAGGAAGGTGATGTTCTGACCAACAAGATCGTCGGCATGGCCATTGCCGATCACGTTGATGCCTATGCATCGGAATGCACGATGTGAGAACAGTCTGACAAGTCGGCGGGCATCGTTGCGGTGCCCGCCATCTTGTGACGGAGTTTGCCGATATGTTTTCTTTATTTCTGGAACAGATGTTGAACGGCTTTCAGTCGGGGGTCATGCTGTTCCTGATGGCATCGGGTCTGACGCTGGTTTTTGGCGTGATGGGTCTGATCAATCTGGCGCATGGGTCGCTTTATATGGTCGGGGCCTTTGCCTGTGCCGTTGTTGCCGCATGGACCGGATCGTTCTGGCTGGGACTGGTGGCCAGTCTGATGGCCGCTGCCCTTGCCGGTGTTCTGGTCGAAATACTGGTGATTCGCAGGCTGTATCGGCGCGACCATCTGGATCAGGTTCTGGCGACATTTGCCCTTATTTTGATTTTTTCGGAAGGCACGCGCTGGATATTCGGGTCCTTTCCGTTGTTTTTAAATGTGCCGGACCTGTTGGCGGGGACCGTGATCCTGCCGGGCGGGGCGCAATATCCGATTTTTCGTCTGGCGATTATTGCGGCGGGCCTGCTGGTTGCCGCCGGGCTATTTTTGCTGATTGGCAAGACGCGGCTGGGCACGCGCATCCGGGCGGGCGAGGCGGATCGCGAAATGATTGCCGCCCTTGGCATCAATATTGACCGGCTTTACACCGTTGTTTTTGCCTTGGGTGCGGCCTTGGCCGGTCTGGCAGGGGCCTTTGTCGGCACGACGCAATCGGTGCAGGTCGGCATGGGGGAACCGGTTCTGATTTTGGCCTTTGTCGTGATTGTGATTGGCGGTATCGGGTCGATCAAGGGGGCACTGATCGGGTCCATTCTGGTTGGGTTTACAGATACGATGGGGCGGTTTTTGCTGCCTCTGGCCTTGTCCACCGTTACCGATGCTTCCAGTGCGACCTCCATTGGGTCGGCGCTGGCGTCGATGCTGATTTATATTCTGATGGCGCTGGTTCTGTTCCTGCGGCCAAGCGGTTTGTTCGGGGCAAAAGCATAAGATGATCATGAACCGCGAAACCATCATCAATAGTGTTCTGGCGGCCCTGTTGATCGCCATTCCACTGGTGGCCCAGGCGATGGGCGAAATTTTTATCATTACCCTTGTGACCAAGGTGGCGATTCTGGCGCTGGCCGGAGTGGGGCTTAACATCGCGCTGGGATATGGCGGGCTGGTGTCGTTTGGCCATGCCGCCTTTTTCGGGATCGGTGGTTATGCTGCCGGGATTTTGGCCAGTCATGCCCTGAATTATCAACCGATAGCGACATGGCCGTTTGAAATTTCCGGTTCCACCCAGATGATTGTGATCTGGGCGGTTGCGCTGATTGCATCGGCATTGGCGGCATTGGTGATCGGGGCGATCACGCTGCGCACCAGCGGGGTTTATTTCATCATGATCACGCTGGCTTTTGCACAGATGATTTATTATTTCGCCATTTCCTGGCCTGCCTATGGCGGCGAGGATGGCCTGTCGATTTATGTTCGCAACGGGTTTCCGGGGCTTAATACGCTCGATCCGATCAGTTTCTTTGCCATTTGTGCGGTGTTGCTGGCTTTGGCCCTGTGGTTTTCGGCGGTACTGGTCCGGTCGCGGTTCGGTTTGGCGCTGCACGGTGCACGTCAAAATGATCAGCGGATGAAAAGTGTCGGCATTGCCCCGTTTCGCATCAAACTGACCGCCTTTGTGATATCGGCAATGATCACCGGGCTTGCCGGGGCGCTTTATGCCGATCTGAACCGGTTTGTCAGCCCGTCGATGCTGTCGTGGCACATGTCGGGTGAAATCATGGTGTTTGTCATTCTGGGTGGGGTTGGGCGTCTGTTCGGGCCAGTGGCCGGGGCGGGGCTTTATATCCTGCTGGAACATCTTCTGGGCGGGGCGTTTGATTACTGGCAATTGCCGCTGGGCGTTTTGTTGTTGCTGGTCGTGCTGTTTGCGCGCGGTGGCCTGATTGGCCTTTTGGCGGGGGAACGCAAACATGCCTGATGCCATTTTGTCCTTATCGAATGTCACCAAACAGTTCGGCGCGCTTTTGGCCAGCGATCAGGTGACGCTGGATTTGAAACCCGGCGAAATTCACGCCCTGATCGGGCCGAACGGGGCGGGGAAATCCACCCTGATCAAACAGATCGCCGGGGAACTGACCCCGGATTCCGGCGAAATCCATTTTGCCGGACAAAATATCGGCGGACTGGATGCCGTGGCGCGGGCACGAATGGGGCTGGCGCGGACATTTCAGGTATCCTCGTTGATGCCGGAATTTTCAGTTTTGCAAAATGTCCTGTTGGCGCAACAGGCGGTCAGCGGCAAAATTTTCCGGTTTTTTCGCCCGGTTTTAAAGGATAAATCCCTGATCGACCCGGCGATGGCGCAGCTTGAAAGGGTCGGGCTGGCGGATCGTGCCCATATGCGGGCAGCCGATATTTCGCATGGCGAACGCCGACAGTTGGAAATGGCGGTGGCGCTGTCCTTGCAACCCAAGGCATTTTTGTTGGATGAACCGATGGCGGGCATGGGGCCGGAAGGATCGAAACGTCTGACCGTGTTCCTGGATGCCCTGCGCCATCAGGCCCCGGTCTTGCTGGTCGAGCATGACATGGATGCGGTATTTGCCCTGGCCGACCGGATTTCGGTGCTGGTCTATGGCAAGATCATTGCCACCGGTACGGTCGATGACATTCGCAACAATGCCGAGGTCCGACGCGCCTATCTGGGGGAGGACGCGGCATGAAATCCTTGCTGGATGTTTCAGGCATTACCGCCTTTTACGGATCGTCACAGGCATTGTTTGGGGTGGATTTGCAGGTCCGCGAGGGTGAGGCCGTGGCCCTGATGGGCCGCAATGGCATGGGCAAGACCACCACGATCAAGACAATCTGTCGAATGATGTCACATCGCGACGGCAATGTGGTTTTTGACGGGCAGGATCTGGCGAAACTGCCATCGCACAAGGCGGCCCGGCTGGGCATTGGTCTGGTGCCGGAAGGGCGGCGGTGTTTTGCCAATCTGACGGTGTTTGAAAACCTGATTGCCGCCGCCCGTGACGGGGCGTGGGATTTTGCCCGGATATCGGAATTGTTTCCCCGTCTTGCCGAACGCCGCGATCAAAAAGCCCTGACCCTGTCGGGCGGGGAACAGCAAATGCTGGCGATCGGGCGTGCCTTAATGACCAATCCGCGGCTTTTGATCCTTGATGAAGCAACCGAGGGACTGGCCCCGGTGGTGCGTCAGGAAATCTGGACGGCGATATCGCAGTTAAAACAGGCGGGGCTGTCGATCCTTGTGGTCGATAAATCGCTAAAAGAACTGACGACGGTCGCGGACCGGTGTGTGATTGTCGAAAAGGGCATCACACCGTGGGCTGGAAATGTCGCCGATCTGACACCGGAAATCACCAGCCGTTATCTGGGATTGTGAGGGCAGGAGATGTTTGTATATCGGCAAAAAGTCCTGTTTCAGCATTGCGACCCGGCGGGGATTGTTTTTTATCCGCGTTATTTTGAAATGATCAATGCGACGGTCGAAGAATGGTTTTCCGAGCGGCTGGATTTCGGGTTCGAGATCATGCATGGCAAGCTGGGGGTGGCGGTGCCAACAGCCGCCCTGCAAATCAGTTTTACCGCGCCCAGCATGTTGGGTGACATGCTTGATTTCCGGCTGGTGGCGACCCGGTTGGGCCGGTCCAGCCTTGATCTGATGATCGAGGCGTTTTGCGGTGACGAAAAACGGTTGTCGATGACATCGACATTGGTTTTCACCAAACGCGGGGCCGGAAAATCCGAACCGTGGCCGGATGAGCTGCGTCAAAAAATATCTGATGAAATCAACTGACTGGTAGATGTTATGCACAAGGTAATACAGCCGGATGGCTGGAAAGATCCCAAGGGTTATTCAAACGGCATTCTGGCCGATGGTGCGCGGCTTTATATTGGCGGGCAGATTGGCTGGACCCGTGATCAGGTGTTTGAAACCACCGATTTCATTGGCCAGATGGAACAGGCCCTGCGCAATATCGTAGATGTGGTTGAGGCCGCAGGCGGCAAAGCCACTGATATTGTGCGCCTGACCTGGTATGTTGTGGATAAAAAGGAATATGTCGCCCGTCAGAAAGAAGTCGGAGCAGCCTATCGTAAGGTTATGGGTAAACATTATCCGGCGATGACAATGGTGGTGGTCAGCGCCCTTCTGGAAGATGCCGCGCTGATCGAAATTGAGGCCACCGCAGCCATTTCACCGTTCCACAACGACCCGGCATAATTCCCCATCGGTCATATTTTCGGACGGTTTGGGAGTATAATGCAGGATTAACGAAAATCCGGCTTACCCCCTCAAGGAGGAAATCATGTCTGATACCCTTGCCATCGAGACCGCAGACGGCACCTTTTGGGCCTATGTCGCCAGACCCGCCGTGCAACCGGCCCCGGTGATTGTCGTTATTCAGGAAATTTTTGGCGTCAATGACGTGATGCGCGCGATTGCCGATGATTATGCCGCGCAAGGTTATGTTGCGGTGTGCCCGGATTTGTTCTGGCGGCAGGAACCGGGCGTACAACTGACCGATCAGACACAGGAAGAATGGGACAGGGCCTTTGGGTTTTATCAGGGTTTTGATGTCAATGCCGGGGTGGCCGATATTGGCGCGACCCTGACCGCGAGCCATGCGATGGCGGGGACCACCGGCAAGGCCGGGGTTGTCGGATTTTGTCTGGGCGGGCTTTTGACCTTTTTGTCGGCTGCGCGCACCGATGGCGACGCCTTCGTGTCTTATTATGGCGGCGGGACGGACCAGTATCTGAACGATGCCGGGACCATCACACGGCCCTTGCTGATGCATTTGGCGGGCGAGGATGAATATATCCCGGCCGCAGCACAGGAAAAAATTGTCACCGCCCTGTCGGGGCACAAGCAGGTCGAAATTCATTCCTATTCGGGGCGGCAGCATGCCTTTGCGCGGGTTGGTGGGGCGCATTATCACGCCGGAGATGCCAAAATCGCCAATGATCGCACGGCGGCGTTTTTCAAAAAGCATTTATCCTGAAATAATTCAAAGATGTTTGGAATGTGAATATAAAATATCTTCGGTTCGTATTTTTTATTTCAGATCGGAGATTATTTTTTTAATATTTATACGGGTATTTGAAAATAAACATCAAATACTGCTTGTGTTTATCCGATTTTAGGATCATACATAGCAGGTCGATGGACGGACTGATGACTTGGTCCCGCACAGTCACATGATCTGCGGGCTGATATTCTTGACACCTGAAAATGCGATTTCGACGGTCTGCGGCAACGCGGGCGAGCAAAATACTTATATTTGTGAAAGATTGTTCCATGAGCACCGGAACTGTAAAATGGTTTAATGCCCAGAAGGGCTTTGGTTTCATTGAGCCCGATGACGGCGGCAGTGATGCATTTGTTCATATCAGCGCCGTCGAGCGTTCTGGTCTTGGCGATCTGCGCGAAGGTCAGAAGATTGGCTTCGAACTTGTCGCTGACCGCAAAAGCGGTAAAATGTCGGCTGACAATCTGAAGTCCCTGGACTGATATTCCGGCTGAGACCGTTTGAACAGCGGTCCTGCTCCGTACTTTGAATGCAATGATGATTTGTTGTTTTGTCGTACGAGCGCCAACACATTTTTGGGTCCCGCACGTCATAGATGTTGCGGGACCTTTTATTTAGCCGGTTGTTTTATGATTGGCTTGCACAGGAGGCCATCATGGCCAAAGGACAAATGCGCAGTAACAAGGAAGCCAAGAAACCCAAAAAGGTGAAGGAACCTGTCGCTGTTCCGGAATCTGTACTGAAGGGTATTTCGGCCAATTCGACCAATACTGCGACCAAAAAGAAGAAATAAGACGTGCTTTCTGATTTCCGTGCGTGAGATTCAGGGCTTTTTTCCTGTCAGCCTGCCGGTGACAATTCCGTTGTTACAGTATGGACGGGAAGCTATGATTCGGAAGGAAAATCGATATGCCTCTTATGAACCTGATTATTTCCCTCATTGTCGTTGGTGTGCTGCTTTGGCTTATCAACACTTACATCCCGATGGATCGCAAGATCAAAAGCATCCTTAATGTCGTTGTTGTCATTGCGGTCGTGCTGTGGCTTCTGAGCGCCTTCGGGGTGCTGGGTTCTTTAAATAACGTTCGGATCGGCTGATCCACCGGATGATTGTGCCCCTCTGATCTGTTGAAGGGTCAGCCGGTTCGGCACCATGTTTTGTTCCTCTGCCTTGTGTAGCAAAGGCAGAGGCAAGACATCTTATTTGTACCTTAAATATCCTTGAATGTACCCCGACGGGGCCGGTCCTGACCTGACCGGCATCTCCGTGCGATATGGTATTTCAGCTTTTCTGGTCAAATTGCTTTCCATGCATACGGCGGCAACCCGACGGGCTTGCAGACCGTCATCGCCAACCGGAAAGTCACCCATGAACGTTTTCTTGCGTCGTCTTTTTGATCCTTTTTACGCTTCATCCTTGTGGGATGATAAGGCCGTCGTTCGGGAAGAGCTTTTTAGCGCCGAACGGCTGGAGCAGCACGCTGAAACGCTTGCGGTGTCGCAGCCTGTCACCGGATCACCGCCGAATGTGCGCTCGCTGCATTCAAGACTGGATGAAAATGCGGCGGTGTTGCTTGCGGCCTATCGGGCGACAGCGCACGAACTGGAAGGTGGCCGGGGTGTGGTGCCGGCGGCGGAATGGCTTCTGGACAATTATCACCTTGTCGAAGAACAAATTCGTGAAATCCGGGATGATTTGCCTGCCGGATATTATCGTCAGTTGCCAAAACTGGCCACGGGACCCTTTGCCGGATATCCAAGGGTGTTTGGCCTTGTCTGGGCGTTTGTCGCACATTCCGACAGTCATTTTGATTCTGAAATCCTGCGTCGGTTTCTTAATGCCTATCAACGGGTTCAACCCCTGACGATTGGTGAATTGTGGGCGGTGGCGATTACGTTGCGTATTGTCCTTGTTGAAAATTTGCGTCGCCTGACCGACCAGATCACGATGGGGATGAAAGAGCGCCTGGAAGCGGATGCCCTTGCCAGCAAACTTTTCGTTGCGGGATGTGCCTGGTCGGCGCTTGAAACCTATATTGCGGATCGCCCCGCAGGTCTTTTGTCTGAAATTTTCGCCGCCCAGCTTGCCAAAAGGCTGCGTGATCAGGATCCGGATATCACGCCGGCGCTGAAATGGCTTGAAGACCAATTGGCGGCGCAGGGAACCTCGATCAATGACGTGGTGCGCCACGCCCAGCAGCGACAGGGCGCATCCAATGTGACCGTGCGCAATATTATCACCAGTATGCGTCTGATTTCCGATATTGAGTGGGCGGACCTGTTTGAAAGTGTCAGCCTGGTTGATGCGCGTTTGTCCGCCGCCAGCGGTTTCGCCGCAATGGATTTCCCGACCCGCAATCTGTATCGCAGCGCCATTGAACAATTGGCCCGTCGTTCCCCTTGTTCCGAACTTGATGTTGCCGATCAGGCATTGAATTCCGCGCATATTGCCCGTGCCGAGGCCACAGGAGAGGCAGATGATACCATCCGTCGGCGGGTTGGCGACCCGGGCTATCATTTGATTGGGGATGGACGCCGCGCTTTTGAGCAATTGATCGGCTTCCGGCAGACGCCCCGGCTTTGGGTCAGCCGGTTTAATGTCCGGCTGGGTATCGGTGGATATGTGGGAAGTCTTTTGCTGGTTTCCCTGATCTTGCTGGTCCTGATGATGAATGCCGTCTGGTTTGCCGGGATTGGTTCAGGATGGCTGGTTCTGTTTGCTGTTTTCGCTTTCCTGCCTGCGACCGAGATGGCGACGGCCCTGGTCAATCGCGCTATAACCTGGAGTTTCGGGGCGAGCGCGTTGCCGGGGCTTGAACTGGCAGACGGGGTTCCGTCCTCCATGCGAACGGTGATTGTCGTGCCGACGCTCCTGACCCATGAGGCTGATCTTCTGGAGCAGATTGAACGCCTTGAGGTGCATCATTTATCGGGTGCTGGCGGGGATTTGTCTTTTGTCTTGCTGTCAGACGGACTGGATGCCGATCAGGAAGTGGTCGAAGATGATGCCCGGTTGCTGACGATTGCAATTGCTGAAATGGACCGGTTGAACCGGGAACACGGACCGGGGCCCTGTGGTTTGCGGTTCAGGTTGCTGCATCGCCGCCGCCTTTATAATGCGGGTGAACAAAAATGGATGGGGTGGGAACGCAAGCGCGGCAAGTTACACGAATTTAACCGGTTGCTGCGGGGGGCGACGGATACGTCTTTCATAACGGTCGATGAACATGTGCCAGAGGCACCCGAACATGTTCGCTATGTCATTACTCTTGATGCCGATACACGCCTGCCAAGGGATGCGGCCATACGTCTGATTGGTAAAATGGCCCATCCGCTGAACCAGCCGGTATTCGACGATGCCGGACTCCGGGTTACCAAAGGTTATGCGATATTACAGCCTCGCGTTACACCGGCCTTGCCCATTCGCGGCGAAGGGTCCGCCTATCAAAAGATTTTTGCCGGCGCTTGTGGCATGGACCCTTATGCGGCGGCTGTTTCGGATGTTTATCAGGATCTGTTTGGCGAAGGGTCATATACCGGCAAGGGTATTTATGATGTGGATGCGTTTGAAAAGGCGCTGGCCGGGCGGGTTCCTGAAAATATCATGTTAAGCCATGATTTGTTTGAGGGGATATTTGCCCGTGCCGGACTGGCATCGGATGTCGAAGTGGTGGAGGATTTTCCGTCCCGCCATGATGTTGCCGCCAAACGTCAACATCGCTGGACCCGTGGCGATTGGCAGCTTTTGCCCTGGTTGTTTGGGTCGGTAACCGGACCGCGCGCCGTTCCCCTGATCGGGCGCTGGAAAATGCTTGATAATCTGCGCCGATCATTGGTGGCGCCGTTTACGATTGTCGCATTGGCGCTGTGCTGGTTGTTGCCGCTGGTACCGGCCCTTATCGGCACAGGTATGATTGTGGCATTGATTGCCTTTCCGGCATTCCTGCCGGTATGGTTTTCGGTGTTGCCGCGTCATCGCGGCATTCTTTTGCGCAGCCATATTGCCGGTTCGGTGGGGGACCTGAAACTTTCCTGTTTGCAAACGGCAATGCAAGTGGCCTTTTTGGCCGACCAGACATGGCGTATGGGCGATGCCATTGTCCGAACCCTGATCCGGATGTTTGTAACGCACCGCCATTTGCTTGAATGGACGACGGCGGCACAATCGACAGCAAGTCCGCGTCTGGATATGGCCGGGTTCCTTTCCCGGATGGGCGGGGGGATCGTTATTACCCTTGTCCTTGCGTCGGGGGTACTGGCAATCACGCCATCATCATGGCCGGTTGTTCTGCCTTTTGCCTTGCTTTGGTTATCGGCACCGGCAATTGCCCTATGGGTCAGTCGTTCGCCCGGCAAGGCGACAGATCACGTCCTGCGCGATGATGTGGCGCGGGATTTGCGGCTTGTTGCGCGACGGACATGGCGTTTTTTTGAAACCTTTGTCACGCCGGAAGACAATATGTTGCCGCCGGATAATTTTCAGGAAACGCCAAATCCGGTTGTGGCGCACCGAACGTCGCCGACCAATATCGGCCTGTATCTGTTATCGACCATCGCCGCCCGTGATTTTGGCTGGGCCGGGATGCTTGAAACGGTTGAACGACTTGAAATCACGTTTGCGATCCTGCACAAACTGCCGCGGTTTAAAGGTCATTTCTTTAACTGGTATGGCACGCGGGATTTGCAGGCTCTTGCCCCGGCCTATGTATCGTCGGTCGATAGCGGCAATCTTGCCGGACATCTGATCGTGGTCGCGACGACATGCGAGGAATGGGCGCAAACAATCGGTATTTCCGATCTGCGACCGGGCATGTCTGATAATCTTGAAATCATTCATCAGGCGATCTTTGCCGCGGCGACACCGCTCAGCGAAGTCGAAACGCAAATAAGTGCGATCCTTGACGACATCAGAACTCAGCTTGAAAGCGTTCAGACAATCGGGACTTCCTTGCCCGCGTTAAACCGTCTGGCGGATAAAGCATTCAGGGCAGTAGAAAATATTAAGACCTCGGCGGACGATGACAGACTCGCCGATTTGCTGTTTTGGGTCGGGGCCGTGCGGAACAATATTGTCGAATACCGCCGTGACCAGATGTGTCTTGAAGAAACCCGGGATATTCTTGTGGCGCGCCTTCAGGCGCTTGCCGTCATCGCGCGTGACATGGCGCTTGAGATGGATTTTGCGTTTCTGATCGACCCGGAACGCAAGCTTTTGTCGATTGGCTATTCTCTGGCGGATAACAGTCTGGATACCAGTTGTTACGATCTTTTGGCGTCCGAGGCCCGTCTGGCCAGTCTTTTTGCCGTGTCAAAAGGCGATGTGACGACGCGCCACTGGTTCCGGCTGGGGCGGTCGGCAACACCGATCGGGTCTGAATCGGCATTGGTTTCGTGGTCGGGCTCGATGTTTGAATATCTGATGCCCTCATTGGTGATGCGCGCCCCTGTCGGCAGTCTTCTGGAACAAACCAGCCGTCTGGTCGTTGCCCGGCAGCAATCCTATTGCCGGTCTTTTGGTATCCCGTGGGGAATTTCGGAATCGGCCTACAATGCCCGTGACCTTGAATTTACATATCAATATTCCAATTTTGGCGTGCCGGGGCTGGGATTGAAACGCGGCTTGTCGGAAAATCTGGTGATTGCGCCTTATGCGACCGGGTTGGCTGCGATGGTTGACCCGGTTGGTGCGCATGCCAATTATGCCCGCCTGTCTGTCATGGGGGCGGACGGACGTTATGGTTTTTACGAGGCACTGGATTTTACCCGGTCACGATTGCCCGAAAATCAGGATTTTGCGATTGTACGTAATTTCATGGCGCATCATCAGGGCATGACGATTGTGGCCATTGCCAATGCCCTGCAAAATGCACGGATGCGAACCCGTTTTCACCGTGAACCCATCATTCAGGCCAGCGAATTGTTGTTACAGGAACGCATGCCGCGCGAAATCGCCATTGCCCGTCCGCGTGCCGAAGAGGTGCATACCGTCGCCCCTGATTCAGTAACCCGCGTGCCCAAGGTGCGGCGTTTTGCCTTGTCGGATATCGCCGAGGCCGTCGATGTGCCGATTACACATTTGCTGTCGAATGACCGTTATACTGTCATGATGACGGCGACTGGCGCCGGATACAGCCGGTGGCGCGATATTGCCATTACGCGGTGGCACGCAGATTCAACCTGCGATGATTGCGGGACACATATTTTTCTGCGCGATACCCATAATGGTCGTATCTGGTCATCAAGCGGGCAGGGATATGGCGATGATGCCGACAGCGGCGCAATCGTATTTGGCGAGGATTACGCCGAATATACCCGCCATGACGGGAATCTGACGACGATCATGGATGTTCTGGTTTCTGGCGAGGATGACGGCGAGGTCCGCCGGGTGTCGCTGGCCAATAGCGGGCGCAAGCCGCGTGTGATTGAACTGACATCCTATTGCGAACTGGTTCTGACGACACCATCGACAGACAATGCCCACCCGGCCTTCAGCAAGATGTTTGTTCAGACCGGATATCTTCCTGAATTCGGCGCATTGACAGCAACACGTCGCCCGCGATCTTTTGGTGATCCGCGCATTTGGGTGGCTCATTTTGCGGTGGTTGAAGGGACTGTTGTTGCCAATCCCCAAATGGAAACTGATCGGGCGCGCTTTTTGAAACGCGAAAGCAACGCGGCGGTATCGTCCGTGATAACGGAAGGGCGTCCGCTTTCAAATACGGTCGGTACTGTTCTGGATCCGGTGTTTGCGTTGAGATACCAGGTTTCCATTCCGCCGGGAAAAGTTGTCCGTGTGGCCTTCTGGACCGTTGTAGCATCGACAGAAGCCGAACTTTTGGACCTGATCGACAAACATCATGATCGCAGTGCCTATGAGCGGGCCAAAACGCTTGCCTGGACACAGGCGCAGGTTCAGTTGCGTCATCTGGGTGTGGAAGCCGAAGAGGCTGCTGATTTTCAATCACTTGCGGCCTCGGTTCTTTATGCTAATCCCCGTTTTCGCGCATCTTCAGGGGCGATTGTCCACGGGATGGCCCCGCAATCGATGTTGTGGCCATTGTCGATTTCCGGCGATCTTCCGATCATTTTGCTGCGAATTGACGATATTGAAGATATTGCCAAAGTACGCCAGTTGTTGCGCGCCTATGAATACTGGCGGATGAAGGGGCTGGATGTTGATCTGGTTATCGTCAACGACCGTGCCTCATCCTATGTTCAGGATTTGCAGATTGCAGTTGAAACGGCAGTGCGCAGCAGTCAGGCCCACCCGCGTTTGGGGGAAAATGTTGTGCGGGGCAGGGTTCATGTCCTGCGGGCGGATTTGCTGAGTGCCGAGGCTCGGGCCTTGCTGTTGTCTGTCGCGCGGGTGGTTCTGGTCGCGCGTCTTGGTTTTATGGCCGATCATGTTGCCCGCTTGCTCCAAACGGCCGCCCGGCAGTTACCATCCAGCAGTGACAGCGTTTCCAAATTTTGGAAAAAGCTGGAAACCCCCATGCCGTCTTCGCGGATTTCGCCCGATCAAACGTCATCGGGTCTTGAGTTTTTCAACGGACTGGGCGGGTTCGACAAGGATGGCACGGAATATGTCACAATCCTTGAAGCCGGGGCCATGACACCGGCCCCATGGATCAATGTCATTGCCAATGCCGGTTTCGGGTTTCAGGTGGCGGTAGAAGGCAGCGGTTATAGCTGGTCTGAAAGCAGTCGTGAAAACCAGTTGACCCCGTGGTCAAACGATCCGGTTGCCGATCCGTCCGGCGAGGCGTTTTATCTGCGCGATGAAACCAGTGGCGATCTTTGGAGCCCGACCGCACAGCCAATCCGGGGGGACGGAACCTATGTGGCGCGGCATGGCCGTGGTTACAGCCGGTTTGAATATCAGGCGCATGGTATCGCCAGTGAATTGTTGCAATATGTCCCGGTTTCCGATCCGGTGAAAATTTCACGTCTGACCTTGCGCAACCTGTCCGGGCGGCCGCGCCGCATTTCGGTAACATCCTATGCGGAATGGGTATTGGGGCGTTTGCGCAGTGCGTCCGGGCCTTTCATCATCACGGAAAAAGACGATGTTACCGGGGCCATTCTGGCGCGCAATCCCTGGAGTACGGTTTTCGCGGATCGTGTGGCATTTTCGGATATGGCCGGGCAGCAAACGGGCTGGACGGCAAACCGCACTGAATTTCTTGGACGCAATGGCAGTGTGGGGGCCCCGGCGGCGTTAACCGGTGGGGCGGTTCTGTCGGGGATACATGGCGCGGGGATGGATCCGTGTGCCGCATTGCAAACAGTTGTTGAACTGGCGGCGGGTGAGACAATTGAAATTGTCAGTTTTCTGGGGCAATGCGAATCCGCCGCGGCGGCGCAGGCTTTAATTGTCCGCTATCGCGCAATTGATCTGGATGAAGTTCTGAAAGCGGTGACGGATCAATGGGATGATATTCTGGGCGCGGTTCAGGTCAAAACGCCGGACCGGGCGATGGACATCATGCTCAATGGCTGGTTTTTGTATCAGACAATTTCCTGCCGAATTCGCGCTCGGTCCGCCTTTTATCAGGCCAGTGGAGCCTATGGTTTTCGGGATCAGCTTCAGGATGGTATGGCGTTGACCTTTACCAGGCCCGAAGATACCCGCCACCACCTGTTGCGGGCGGCAGGGCGCCAGTTTGTTGACGGCGATGTGCAACATTGGTGGTTGCCGCATTCGGGGCAGGGGGTGCGGACCCGCATTTCCGATGACCGGGTGTGGCTGGCCTTTGCGACGGCGACCTATATTGCCTGTCTGGACGATATCGCCATTCTTGATGAAATCGTTCCGTTCCTGGAAGGGCAGGCCTTGCAGCCTGATGAACATGATGCTTTTTTCCAGCCCGATGTTGCCGATGAAACTGCAACCCTGTTTGAACATTGCGCCCGTGCTCTGGACCAGTGCATCGTCCTGACGGGTGAACATGGTCTGCCTTTGATGGGGTCGGGCGACTGGAATGATGGCATGAACCGCGTTGGCGAAGGAGGGCGGGGCGAAAGCGTTTGGCTGGGATGGTTCCTTGCGCGGACTTTGACGCTGTTTATACCCTTTGCCAAAGATCGTGATCCTGAAAGGGCAGAACGCTGGTCGTCTCATCTGCTGGCGTTGCAGATGGCCCTGAACGATGATGCATGGGATGGCGAATGGTATTGCCGCGCCACATTTGATGACGGGATGTGGCTGGGATCAAAAGATGCGGTTGAATGCCAGATTGATTCGATTGCGCAATCATGGGCTGTTTTGTCAGGAGTTGCCGATCCGGTGCGGGCGGCAACGGCAATGGCATCGCTTGAGACCCATTTGATCCGCAAGGAAGATGGTCTTGCGCTATTGTTTACGCCTCCCTTTGATAAAACAGAGCATGACCCGGGATATATCAAGGGATACCCGCCGGGATTGCGTGAAAATGGCGGGCAATACAGCCATGCCGCCATGTGGTCGATCCTTGCCTTTGCCAAATTACGGCAAGGTGATCAGGCTGCCGCTTTGTTTGCCATGCTCAATCCGGTCAATCATGCCCGCACGCCCGACGAGGTTCAGCGTTACAAGGTTGAACCCTATGTGCTGGCGGCGGATGTTTATTCGGTGGCGCCGCATGTCGGGCGCGGCGGCTGGACATGGTATACCGGGGCTGCGGCCTGGATGTATCGTGCCGGGGTTGAGGGGATTTTGGGACTGCGACGTGAAGGCTCGTTCCTTGTGCTTGTGCCCTGCATTCCTGAAACATGGCCGGGATTTGAGGTGACGGTCAAGATTGCCGCAACCCGATATGATATTTCCGTACTGGCTCCGTCTGCGCAGTCCGGCGATATTATCCGTGCCGAACTGGACGGTACAGATATGGGAATTGCCGGTGGATCGGTGCGGGTGTCACTGGATGGTGGCATCCATCATCTGTCGGTCTGGCTTGAATAAAGCCTACAGGCCAGACCACGATCCGTTATATCCCGTCAATTTCTTGCCGGTGCGCGTGCAGGCGATGGAAAATGGCATAGCGCCGGTCATGGTCGGCACGCGCCGCCGGATCGGGCATTATCACGGTTTCGGGGGCCGCCATGGCGCGGGCGGCGGATTCCAGTGCGCCATTGGCATTTTCGGGATGAAGGGCGGCGGCGGCCAGCATCGCCGATCCCAGCAGGACCGGCTCGGCGCAATCAGACATCACAACGTCGCAGTTGGTGACATCGGCATAAAGTTTCACCAGCACCGGGCTTGCGGTGTGGCCGCCGCTGAGATGGATGTGGCGGATGCTGTATCCGGCGTCATTTAGCGCATCAATGATATGGCGGGTGCCATAGGCAATGGCGCAGGCGGTGGCCCAGTAAAGATCCAGAAAACTGTCTTCGCTTTGATCCAGCGTCAGGCCGCTGATCACGCCCAGCGCCTCGGGATCGGCCAGTGGCGACCGGTTGCCATGAAAATCGGGCAACACATGCAGGCGCGGGGCGAGATCGGCCGTTTCGCGCATTCGCGGCAACAGTTTTTCGGCGGCCAGACGATGTGCCTCGCGGCCCAGATCGCGGGCAAAGGGATGCAGGGCGACAATATGGTCCAGCAACGCCCCGGTTGCCGATTGCCCGCCTTCGTTCAGCCACATGCCCGGAACAATCGCCCCGAAATACGGTCCCCAGACGCCTTTGATAAACCGTGCTTCGGCGGACAGCGCCATGTGGCAGGTGGATGTTCCGGCGATCATCGCCAGACGGTCATCCAGATTGCCCTGCAAGTGCGCGCCCAGCGTACCCAGCGCCCCGGCATGGGCGTCGATCAAACCTGTCCCGACCCGGCAATCGGAAGTCAGACCCAGTTCCGACGCCGCCTGTGCTGTCAGGTTCCCGGCATCAGCTCCGACCGACAGGGCCGGGCGGGCGATACCGGTTTTGGCAGCAAAATCATCAAGGCCGATTTGCGCCAGAAAACCGCCATCCCACGGTTGGTCCTGATGGGCAAGATGGGTCCATTTGCAGGTCAGGGTGCAGCAGGACCGGCTGTCGCGTCCGGTGGCGCGAAAGGCGAGAAAATCTGCCAGATCATAGGCGGCTCCCATTTGCGCCCAGACTTTGGGGTTATGGCGTTTCAGCCACATCAGTTTGGGAATTTCCATTTCCGGCGACATGGTGCCGCCGATATAATCCAGCACCTTTTCCCCGGTTTTGGTGCATTCTTCGGCCTCGCGCACGGCCCGGTGATCCATCCAGACAATGACATCCCAATTGGCCGATCCATCAGGGGAGACGGGCAGGGGGCGGTTATCGGTGCTGCGGATGACCAGTGAGCAGGTGGCGTCAAACCCAATCGCGGCGACCTGTTCGGGGCGAATTGCCGCTTTGCCCAAGGCCTCGTGGATCGACTGGCATACCGCTGACCAGATATTTTCTGAATCCTGTTCGACAAAATCGGCCTGCGGGCGGTTCATGGCAATCGGGCAGGCGGCGCTGGCAAGGAGGGTACCATCATCGCGGAAAATCCCGGCGCGTGCGCTGCCGGTTCCGACATCGACACCAATAAGGATGTTTTGCGGATGGGTCATGGTCGTGTGGTCTCCTGCCCGATTTTATGATTTGGTGGTCAATTGAACAAAAGATCATCATATGGTCAATTGATCATTTTCATTGACGGCGATATTGCCGCCCGTCTAGGGTTTGTGTCACCACCCTTGCGTAAAAGATACCACAAGAGAGTTCAATGACTTCTGATCAGGCAGCTGATTTTTCATCCGATCTACGGCCATTTTCCGGCGGTGCGGTGCTGTTTGATTGTGACGGGGTTCTGGTCAATAGCGAACCGATATCGCTTTCGACGCTGGGGGATGTGTTGCGACATTTTGGTGCCCCCCTGTCAGCACAGGACATTGCCACCCGTTTTACCGGCCGGTCCAGTGCCGCCCCGATCCGCCATATTCACGACACCACCGGGCAGGATGTCAGCGCCAGTTTCAAACCGGTTTTCTATGACCGGCTGTTTGCGCGTTATCAGACGGAATTGCATAAAATCAACGGGATTGATGCCGTTCTGCATACTTTGCGCGACCGTGGTACGGCTTTTTGCATTTCATCAAGCAGTTCTGTCGCCCGGCTGGAAGTCACGATGGAGGTTACCGGTCTGGGCCATTGGTTTGAAGGCCGGGTTTACAGTGCCGATTTTGTGGCCAACGGCAAACCGGCCCCTGATCTGTTTTTATTTGCCGCCGAAAAAATGGGCTTTGCACCTGATCAGTGTCTGGTGATTGAGGATTCAGTGGCCGGGGTGCAGGCGGCGGTTGCCGCCGGTATAGCCTGCTGGGGATTTGTCGGTGGCGGGCATTATGAAGATGACCGGGATCAGGCAACCGACCGGCTGATTGCAGCAGGGGCCGGGCGGGTATTTCGCACCATGGATGATATCAACGTCGCCTTTGCCGGTACCATGCTTTAGCGTTGCCGCAACAGGCTTTGATACCGGGCCTGACTTTGGCTGAGATGGTCGCGCATCGCTTGCCGGGCTTTTTCAGAATCGCGGGTGGCAATCGCATCGTAAATCCGGTGATGTTCGGTCAGGATTTTTGCCATATAGGCGGCCTGATCGGCGGCCTCGGCCGGTTTGCGGCGCAGTTGCGCACGCGGAATGGTCTTGTCGCCCAGATATTCCAGAAATTCACCATAACGGCGATTGTTGGTGGCGTCGGCGATGGCGCGGTGAAATTCGTAATCGGCCTTTTCGGCAGGACTGCCTTTTTCGACCTGATCGGTCATTTCTTGCAAGGCTTCGTAAATCTTGGCCTGTTGTGCCACCGAACTGCGGGCACAGGCCAGGCCCGCCGCCTCGATTTCCACCGCCATGCGCAGTTCAAGAATTTCCAGTACATCGGAAATCTGCGCATAATCGACGGCAAAGATCGAACCGCTGAGTTTACGGGGACTAGGGGCCAGAACAAACACCCCGGCACCCTGACGCGGTTCCAGCAGACCATCGGCCTTGAGGGCGGCAATCGCCTCGCGGATGACGGTGCGGCTGACGCCGAATTTTTCGGTCAAGGCCGGTTCGGTTGGCAATTTTGTCCCCGGCGTCAGATTGCCGCCTTCGATCTCGCTGCGCAGGCTGGCGATGACTTTTTCGGTCAGGGAAATTTTGCGTTGCGTTTTTTTGGGCGCGGTGTTGTTCATTATGGCTCTGATTTTGTTGGCGGCCTGATCCGGTAACACGACAGGGACAAAGGTCGTCATGGTGAAGTCATCATACGATTTAACCGTAAACCGGGAAGCGATACCATGCAAAAAAAATCCGACACGGAAATCCTGTGGCAGTGCGGGGATTTTCGCGTGGGCGTGCTGCCGCGGGGTGGGGCGATTACGCGGCTTGACTGGAACCGCCCGGATGGGCAGGGGTATGTGCCGTTGTTGCGTCCCGCTGACAAAAAGGCGATTTTATCGTGTAACCCGTCTGCCTTGGGATGTTTTCCGCTGGTGCCGTTTGCCAATCGTCTGGCCCACAGCCAGTTTGAATTTGATGGCCGGACGGTTACGGTTCCGGCCAATCGCGCGCCGGACCCGCATGCGATTCATGGCTTTGGCCTTTATGCCGACTGGCAGGTGATGAAACGCGATGCCACGCGGCTGCGTTTGGAGCATCGGTATGATGAATCGCCCAACGGTTTTGATTATGTCGCCTGGCAGGAAATTACGCCGGAGGGAGATGGTTTGCGCATTGAAATTGGCGTCAGTCATCTGGCCGCCCGTCCGATGCCCTATGGCATTGGCCTGCATCCGTGGTTTTATGCCACCGAAGATGCGGAAATCTGTTTTTCCGCCCTTGGCAGTTTTCGCAATGATGACGGAAAATTGCCGGTGGCCCCGGTGGTGATTGATCTGGGTCGCGATTTTTCCGACCCCAAACTGGCCCGGCGTCAGCGCGGGCTGGATGCGCATTATCATGGCTGGACGGGGATTGCCGAAATCATCTGGCCGGAAAATGGCGTGCGGTTGGTGATCGGGGCGGATGAGACATTGCGCAATTTGCAGGTTTATCTGCCGCCATCGGGCGATGCGATTTGTCTGGAACCAGTATCGCATGTGCCCAATGTGCAGAATCGCGTTGATTTCAAAGATTATGGTGATGTGCGCGTTTTGCAGCAAGGAGACAGTCTGAGCGGCGCGATGACCCTCAGACCGTCATTGGTCGCCGTGTGATTCCGGTCAGTCATGACGCCATTCGGGGTGACGTTTTTCAACAAAGGCCCCAATGCCTTCGCGGGCGTCGTTTGTTTGCATATTGTCGGTCATGACGCGCGCCGCATAATTATAGGCATCCGCCAATGGCATTTCCGCCTGCCGGTAAAAGGCGGCCTTGCCAAGGGTGATGGTTGATCCCGATTTGGCGGCAATCCGGGCGACAAGGGTATTGGTTGCAGCAATGAGGTTATCATCATCGACGACATCGGATACCAGCCCCATCTGAAAAGCCAGATCGGCGGGCACCGGATCGCCGGTCAACAACATGCGCATGGCATGTTTGCGCGGGATATTGCGCGACAATGCGACCATCGGGGTTGAACAAAACAGGCCGATATTGACCCCCGGTGTGGCAAATCGCGCCGAACGCCCGGCAACCGCCAGATCGCAACTGGCGACCAGCTGGCACCCGGCGGCGGTCGCCATGCCATGCACGCGGGCAATAACCGGTTGTGGCAAGGTGACAATCCGCATCATCAGGGCGCTGCATTGTTCAAACAGGGCCGCGTGGCGGTTGCAATCGGTAATCGCATTCATTTCACGCAAATCATGACCGGCGCAAAAGACCGGGCCATTGGCCGCCAGAATCACGGCCCGGATCGCCGGGGTTTGGGCGATATCGTCAAGGGCGGCATGCAGGGCCGCCATCATTTCGCCCGACAGGGCATTGCGCGATTGCGAACGATCCAGCGTCAGAATGGCGACGGCATCGTGATCAAGACGGGAAACAGGCCCGGAGGCCGGGTGAGAAATTTCGGACATTATCAGGCTCCCTGTGACGGATGACACTGCGAATCTTTTTTGGGTTTTGTACCCTATGGTAGCAATAATAGTTTCCTGATCACTCTGTTTTTGTGTTCGATATGGAATTGTTCGGGGCAGGACAAAATGAGCAACGATAAAGGTTCCGGACGGCCCAAAGCGCCAACGCCTTTTGTTCCGTCTTCAAAAATTGTCAAATCTGCCAAACCTGTATCGGCAAAACCCCGGGTACGGATGAATCGCTATGACCGCAAGGATGCGATTGACTGGGAATGGGAACGTAAAAAAGCCGATGTTGTTGCCCGTCTGCAAAGCCGGGGTATTATGGGGATGGCGGCGGCGGAGCATCAGATTTTAGCCCCCCGTCCTGTCATACAGCCCCACCCGGTTCATGTTGACACTGCCGGGGCCGGGCAAGGGGAGGCCGATGACGACAGGGAGCCGGAAGGCGTTTATGATTCCTATCGTGCATCGCTGGGGCAGCCTGCCGTCGATGAGGCCGATGCCCATCCGTTTCATGAGCTTGACGGCACGGTATCGGGTGCGCCGACCGAAGGCCGCATTGCCCTGCCGGAAACCGAACGAAAAGTTGTCACCAATGCGCGCCCCCGCAGGGTGCGGGACTCTGAACCGCATATTTCCGCAAAACCGGATATTTCTGCCGGTTCTGGCCGGACGACGCGGGCCAGATCCCAAAAGACCCCCGATCCGCAACAGACGATCAGCTATCAGAAATGGTTGTCGCGTATGGCGGCCTATATGATTGCGGCGGTGGCGGTTGGTTATGTGCTTGTGCTGACCATTTCTGAAATGATGCCGGTTTTGAACCAGCTTGGAAAATAGCCGATGGTGGCACCAGCCTGTCAGAAGACTTGACGTTGACGTAAACGGCATGTCTAAATTGCCTCCGGCCCCCGGAGGAAAATCATGACAGAGACCGGAATTACCCCTGCTGATTTTGATGCGATCATGCGCGACAAGGTACCGTTTGTCGGCAATATGGGCGTTGTGACCGAAAGCCTTGGCGATGGCGTGGCGCGGTTACGGCTGCCATTTCGACCTGATTTCATCCGGCCCGGCAATGTGGTGTGCGGCCCGGCGATTTTTGGTCTGGCTGATATTGCGCTGTATGCGGTGGCGTGGCTGGTGGTGCCGAGGGCCGATCTGGCGGTAACGACCGAGGCGACGGTGCATTTTCTGTCCGGGGCAAAACCCGGCGACCTGATGGCCGAAGCCCGGATTTTAAAAGCGGGCAGGCGGCTCTTGATTGCCGAATGCCATATCCGGTCACTGGTGGATGATGCGTTATGTGCGCATGTGGTTGGGACCTATGCGATGCCGCCGACGGAAAAATAATGGAAAATGATGTGGTAAAATAATACCACTTTATTTAAGTTATTGATTTATAACGATTTATTGTTGTTGCTTTCCTGTTTAATGTTGGCATACTGCGCCAACTTTCAACGAGGGGCGATTCCCTCCGTGAAAACAGGTTCAGGTATCAAATATATGAAGACCTTCTCTGCAACACCCAGCGACATCGAGCGCAAATGGTTCGTGATCGACGCCGAAGACGTCGTTCTTGGCCGTCTTGCGTCGATTGTTGCCAATCGTCTTCGTGGCAAGCACAAGGCGATGTTTACCCCGCACATGGATTGTGGCGATCATATCGTCATCGTCAATGCTGAAAAGGTAAAGCTGACCGGCCGCAAGCTTCAGGACAAAAAGTTCTATTGGCACACCGGCTATCCGGGCGGCATCAAGGAACGCACCATGGACAAGCTCCTTGGCGGTGCGCATCCGGAACGCGTGATCATCAAGGCGGTTGAACGCATGATGTCCCGTGGCCCGCTGCGCAGCCAGGTTCTTTCCAAGTTGCACGTTTATGCCGGCGCTGCGCATCCCCATGATGCACAACAGCCCGAAATTCTCGACGTTGCAGCGATGAACGACAAGAACAAGCGGAGCGCGTTGTAATGGCCGACACCAAAACTTTTGAAGATCTCAAGGATCTTAAGGATCTGGCTCAGGGCGGCACCGTTGCTGCCGAGGCAGCCTTGCCGGAAGCAAAGATCGACTCGCTGGGTCGTTCCTATGCAACCGGTCGCCGTAAAAACGCCATTGCCCGCGTCTGGATCAAACGCGGTTCGGGCAAAATCACCGTCAATGGCCGCGAATTCGAAGATTACTTCGGTCGTCCGGTTCTGCGCATGGTGATCAACCAGCCGTTCGGCGCTGCCAACCGCAAAGATCAGTATGATGTGGTTTGCACCGTCAATGGTGGTGGTTTGTCTGGTCAGGCCGGTGCCGTTCGTCACGGCATTTCCCGCGCTTTGACCCTGTTCGAGCCGGAACTGCGCAAGCCGCTTAAGGCTGGTGGCTTCCTCACCCGTGACTCGCGTGCGGTTGAACGTAAAAAATACGGTCGCGCCAAAGCCCGTCGTAGCTTCCAGTTCTCGAAGCGTTAATCGACAAGCTGTCGCGATTGCGATTTGCGAGAAGGCCCGCTGGTTTCAGCGGGCCTTTTTGTTATGCGATTTTTAGGAAAATCACGGTAAAAAGGTCGCCTCTTTGGGCGAGGATGCAGAATATGGGGCGGTGGTCGCTTCGGATTGCAACGGTAATATGGATGATGGGTGCGGCGGGGATTTCCCACGCCACCGGGCACGATCAGGTGTTGTATTATCCGGATGGCCGACCGTTGAAACTGGGTAAATTCGGGGCGGTTTCGGGGTTTCAGCAAGCCTTGTACAATGCGGCGGCGCAGTGCCGTGGCGGATCGGCCAGCCAGTATGGCAAGGCGGATGGCGTTATGGGGGAAAATACCCGGCGGGCGGTGATGGATGTTCTGACCTGTTCGCCTTTTGCGGATGAACATGCGCAAGGCCCGGCCAGCAAGGGGGCGATCACGGTCGGCATGTGGCGGTCTCTGATGCCAGATCATGTGCCGCTGCCCGATGCGATTGAACGTGCCAATCAATTGACCTTTGCCCTTGAAGGTACGGATTATGACCGGGTGATGTTCAATTTTTGCCAGTCGCGCAATCCGCGCACTGGCAAGACCTTTGCCGAGGGCGACCGGTTTTGTTATTCCAACGACCGCAAATCCTATATGACGTGGGGGCCGCGCGGGGCAACTGCCGGGCATGGGGCGGAAATTCAGCAAATCATGTTCCGCGCCGAACAACGCCATCCTGATATCCTCAAAAAAGCCTTTGGTCCGGAATTCGAGACGGTCATCCGCCTGATTCTCGGCACAGAAGACAGTGTTGCCGATATTCTGTGTGCCGCCTGGATCAATCCCGAACGGCGAGAGGCGTTGCGGGCCTCGTTTGCGCGGTTTGGCTCGATGCCCGAAGTACAGGAAGCCTACCGCGAGGTTTATGACGCTGCCAATGCCGATGGCGGCAAAATCCGGCGATTTTTCAGGCTGTATCAGGAACTCAAACCATTATTGGGCCGTGATCCGACGGAAATCGATCTGGCATTTTTCATCGACCGCGCCACCCACGGCAGCACCCCGCCTTCGGATATGTCTGATCTGATCGGGAAAATGGGCCGCTTTATCACCCGCACCCGTGTTGCACCGACGCCGGGGCAATTGCGCATGCAGCTTGCTGCGTGGTTGCCGTCGCAACATAAATTCAATGACCGGCTGGCACGCGATGCGATTTTCCTGATTGATGACCCGAAAATCACATTATCCGATGCCCATAAACGCATGTGGCAAAGCCGGTCGGGGCTGAAAGCCAGTTCGTTTGGCCTGTCCGATGATCGCTTTGTCGCCGATTACCCGGTCTTGTCATCAACCGGATATCAGGCGGTGGAACGGTTTGACAGTGCCCATCCCGCCGAAAAACAGGCCTGCCCGGCGGTGGTGAAAAAACCGCAACGCCCCTGATTATTGCGTCCATGCCGTTTTTGCATATCTCCTGTGGTTGGGCAGGGGGCAAAAATCCCGCTAATTGCTTGCATCCGGGGGCAGGGTTTGCCACCATCCGCCCGATGTTAACGGGATACCCCCGAAAAAGGAGCAAGATTTGATATGAACGACGTTAAGGTGAAAGTCGGAATTCTCGGTGCCAGTGGCTATACCGGGGCGGAACTGGTGCGTCTTTTGGCGCATCATTCGGCTGCGGACATTACCCTGTTGACCGCAGACCGACGCGCCGGGCGTCCGTTCGGCGAGGTTTTCCCGCATCTTGCCCATTTGCACCTGCCAACCATGATCCGCATCGAAGATGCCGACTGGAGCATGGTTGACATGATTTTCTGTGCCCTGCCGCATGGCACGACGCAGGAAGTGATTGCCGGTCTGCCCGAACGGGTCAAGGTTGTCGATCTGTCGGCCGATTTCCGGCTGTTTGATCCGGCAACCTACAAGGAATGGTACGGTGCCGAACATGCAGCACAGGATTTGCAAAAAAAAGTCGTCTATGGCCTGACCGAATTGCACCGCGAACAGATTGCCAAGGCACGGGTTGTTGCCAATCCGGGCTGTTATCCAACCCCGGTGCAATTGGCCCTGATTCCGCTTTTGGAACGCAAGATGGTGCTGGCCGATGACATCATCATCGATGCCAAATCCGGGGTGACCGGGGCCGGTCGGGCGCCCAAGGAAGGCATTTTGTATGCCGAGGTGACCGAAGGCATTCACGCCTATGGCACCGGCGGGCATCGCCATGCCCCGGAAATCGAACAGGGGCTGTCCTGGGCGGCAGGGCGTGATGTGGTGGTCAATTTTTCGCCGCATCTGATGCCGATGAGCCGCGGCATCCTTGAAAGCATTTATGTGAAACTGGCCGATGGCGTACAGGCAGAGCAGATCAGCGATGCCCTTGCCAAACGCTATGAAAACGAACCGTTTGTGCGGGTTCTGCCATTTGGCACCACTCCGCAAACCCGTCATGTGCGCGGATCGAATTATGTTCTGATCGGCGTGGTGAAGGACCGGGTGCCGGGCCGGGTGATTATCGTTGCGGTCGAGGATAATCTGGTCAAGGGCGCATCGGGACAGGCGGTGCAGAACATGAATGTGATGTTCGGCCTGCCGGAAACCATGGGGCTTGAGATCGAACCGTTGTTCCCGTAAGCAAGACTGAACCGATTCAAAGGGGCGCATCTGCATTGGCCGATGCGCCCTTTTTCATTCCGGTATGGTGCGGATCAGAAAATCAAACAACCGTGGATCTTCGCATTGCGCGACGTTAAACCGCATATGGTGGCGGGCATTTTGTGACAGGCTGAATACATTGCCCGGCGCCAGAACAATGCCTTCGGCCAGTGCCTTGCGTGCCAGATCGGCGGCATCAATCTGATCGGGTAATGTGCACCATAAAAACAGACCGGCCCCCGGTTCGATCATCGGATGGATGCCGATTGATTTCAGGCGGATGGCGGTTTGCGACATTGTCCGGGCAAGGCGGTCGCGCAGGGCGACCATATGTTTGCGGTATGATCCGTCTTTGAGCAGGGCAAGAACAAGTTCGGCGGATAACCGGTTGCTGCCGAAGGTGGTGGCGATTTTCAGGTCGATCAACCCCTCGATCCAGTCGGGCCGGGTGACGATATAACCGCACCGTACCGACGCCGACAGGGTTTTGGAAAAACTGCCGATATGGATCACGCGGTTCAGCCCGTCAAAGGCGGCAAGATGCGGTGACGGGGTGTTTTCAAAATCATCGAAAATTGCATCTTCGATAATGATCAGGTCATGCTGTTCGGCGGTTTTCAATATCCTGTGCGTGGTTGCCGCCGAAAGAGAGGCACCGGTCGGATTATGCAGGCCGGAATTGGTGATATAAAGCCGGGGGTGGTGAATGCCGACAAGGGCGGCGAACTGTTCGGGATCGGGGCCGGAGGATGTAAAGGGCACCCCGATGATATCGGCGCGATGGGCGCGCAGCAGGGCCTGAAAATTGAAATAACACGGATCATCAACCAGAACCTTGTCGCCCGGTTCGATCAAAAACCGGCATAAAAGATCAATGGCTTCTGTGCCGCAATCGGTCAGCATGATGTGTTCTGGCGGGGCCTCGAGGCCAAATTCCGCCATACGCCGCGCCAAAAGATGACGCAGGGGCAATAACCCCTGTGGCGTTCCGTAATCGGCAAGGATGGTGTCACTGGCGCGTGACAGGCTGCGCAAGGCCCGGCGGATGGCCTGTTCGGGCATCCAGCTTGCAGGTAACCAGCCACAACCGGGTTTGATCATATCCGTCCCGGCATCCAGCGATTGCCGCGAAATCCAGAACGGATCAACCGCACGATCCAGTTTCGGGCCGATTTCCGCCAACGACAATGGGACCATATGGCCGGTCACATAAAACCCCGACCCCGGTCGCGACGCAATTGTTCCTTCGGCAACCAGCCGGTCATAGGCCCCGACAACGGTGGAGTTCGACACGCCAAGCAAGGCCGCACAGCGCCGGATCGAGGGCAGCTTTGCACCGGGCAACAGGGATCTGGCCGCAATCCGGTCTCGGATTGTTGTGGCAACATGTTCCGTGCGGCTTGTGCCGTGGCCGATCGTGATACTGGTCATCTGTAATGCTTTTTGTTTCAATACAGTTTGATATAATTGTACTGTATTGTGTCTGGGATTATCCGCATATGCAATCCATAACAAACCTTTGGTTTTCGGAGGTTGTGAATGGATAAAGTGACGGGTGGCTGGATCAACGGGTTTATCGGCATTCTGATTTTTAGCGGATCGTTACCGGCAACGCGGGTGGCGGTGGCGGATTTTGATCCGGTATTTCTGACGCTGGCGCGGGCGGCGATTGCCGGATTGATGGCGGCGGTCCTGTTATGGCTCTGGCGGCAGAAACGCCCACAAAAACAGGACTGGATGCCGTTATGCGGGGTGGTGCTGGGCGTTGTGATCGGCTTTCCGCTTTTGACCGCCCTGGCCCTGCAATATATCACATCAGCCCATTCGATTATCTTTGTCGGCCTGTTGCCGCTGGTCACTGCGATATTTGGCGTGATGCGGGCGGGGGAACGCCCGCGTCTTGCCTTTTGGCTGTTTTCGGGGCTCGGCAGTTTGCTGGTGGCCGGGTTTGCCGCCTTTCAGGGTGGGGCGGGGTTATGGCAGGGCGATCTTTTGATGATCGGGGCGATTATTGTCTGCGGTTTTGGCTACGCCGAAGGGGCGAAACTGTCACGGCATCTGGGCGGATGGCAGGTGATTTGCTGGGCGCTGGTGGTGTCCCTGCCGGTGATGGTGGCGGGCAGTATCATCACCCGGCCGGATTCTTTTGCCACCATTGGCCCCCGGGCATGGGCCGGGCTGGCCTATGTGTCGGTGTTCAGCATGTTGATCGGATTTTTCTTCTGGTATCGCGGGCTGGCACAGGGCGGGATTGCCGCCGTCGGCCAATTGCAATTGTTACAGCCGTTTTTCGGATTGATGTTGGCAGCGGCCCTGTTGTCGGAAACCATCAGCGCGATGATGGTGGCGGTTGCCGCAGGGGTGGTGATGTGCGTTGCTGGGGCCAAACGGTTTGCGCGATAGGGGATGTTGCCGTTTCCGGGTGGCGGGGGCGCGGTCGATCCTGTAAATAAGGATTTGCCGCAAGGTCACGCCACCCTGTTTCAAGGAACATCGCCATGCTTTTCCCGTATCGCGGGGTTATGCCCACATTATCGCCCACTGCCTTTATTGCCCCCAATGCGACGATCATTGGCGATGTGGAAATCGGCGCGGATAGCGGAATCTGGTTTGGCTGTGTCATTCGCGGCGATGTGCATGAAATCCGCATTGGCGCACGTACCAATATACAGGATTTGACGATGGTGCATGTCGCCAAGGGCAAGTTTGGCACCTATATCGGCGATGATGTGACGATTGGACATGCGGCGGTTATTCATGCCTGCACCCTTGGCAATCTCAGCTTTGTCGGGATGAGTGCCACCGTGATGGATGGTTGCGTGATTGAAGACGGGGCGATGCTGGGCGCGGGGGCATTGCTGGCACCGGGCAAACGCATTCCGTCCGGGGAATTGTGGGCGGGGGTTCCGGCGCGCAAGGTTCGGGATTTACGGCCCGATGAAATCGAGGCTTTCCGGGTTTCGGCGGAACGTTATGCCGAATTGGCGGCGGAATACCGCATCGATCTTGGCAAAATTCAGGACTGATTGCCGGGATTGCGGTTGGCCCGTGATCCGGCGTGTGGACCTTGTCTAATTGCGGCATCAGACCGCATTTTCTGGATGGAAACGATGACCCGCTGGCAGGCTAATGGCCTTATCCTGTTTGTTGCCCTGATCTGGGGGACGACCTTTGTCGTTCAGCAGACCAGCATGGAAAGTATCGGGCCGTTTTATTTTACCGGCATCCGGTTTTTGCTGGGCACCGTGGTTGTGCTGCCCTTTGCCCTGCGCGAGGTGGTGCGTTTGCATGCCGGGGGATATCGGTTTGCCCGGCGCGACAAGATCGGGTTGGCGGTGACCGGGTTGTCGATGTTTCTGGCATCAATCCTGCAACAAATCGGCATCATGGATACCACGGTTACCAATGCCGCGTTTTTCACCGCGTTTTATGTGCCGCTGGTGCCGATTCTGGCGCTTGTGGTGTTTCGCATTGTGCCGCACTGGGCGGTGTGGCCGGGCGGGGTGATGTGCGTTGTAGGGACCTATTTGCTAAGCGGTGGCAACCTTGGTGCCCTGCGCGAGGGTGATTTCTGGGTCATTGGCTGTGCCTTTTTCTGGGCCTGTCAGGTGGTGCTGGTCGGGATTATGGCCAAACGCACCCGTGCGCCCCTGACGGTGGCAGTTGTGCAGTTTTTCATCACCGGTGTCCTTGGCATGATGATGGGCATCGGGTTTGAAGAGGTCAGTTTTGCCGCAGTTTTTGGGGCCGGGTTTGAAATCCTGTATGCCGGGATTATGTCGGCGGGGCTGGCCTTTACCCTGCAATGTGTGGCGCAAAACCATACCGAAGCCGCCGATGCAGCGATTATCATGAGTGCCGAGGCGGTTTTTGCCGCAATGGCCGGGGCGCTGTTTTTGGGCGAACGTCTGGCATTGATCGAGTATGCCGGGTGCGGGTTGATCCTGCTGGCGATTGTTGCCGTTCAATTGATGCCGTTGCTGCGATGGCGCAGGGCGCATGTTTTACGGCCCTGAAATTAAGGGGGTGGGCTTGACGTTGATCAATGGATGGCGCAAATAGGGGTGCTATATGGCAAGTCAGAATGATTTGCATCCAGTCAGCCCGGACATGTCACCATGAAGCATCCTGTATCTGCCCTGTTTTCCACCGTGTTGCGGCGTCCTGCATTGTGGGGTGTTTTACTCTGTGTAACGGGACCGGGCGGGGTGATGGCAGCGGAACCGCTGGCATTTTCCAGTCTGCCGGATTTGGGGGCGGCCCTTTATTTCGATCCCAACCTGTCGCAAAATCGCACCCAGTCCTGTGCCAGTTGCCATGACCCGGCAACGGCGTTTCGTGACCCGCGTAGCGATATTGCCGGTGGTGCGTATTCGTTGGGCGATGATGGTGCATCGCTGGGGGATCGCAATGCGCCATCGGCGGCCTATGCGATGTTTTCGCCCGACTTTCACATTACCGCAGAAGGCGTTGCGGTTGGCGGGCAATTCTGGGACGGGCGGGCGCGGGACCTTGCCGAACAGGCCGGGGGTCCGCCATTGAATCCGATTGAAATGGGCATGGCCAGCAAGGCCGATATCACTGCCCGTTTGCAGGAAAATGACGATTATATCGCGGCATTTGACGCGCTGTTTGGCAAGAATATCTGGGACGATCCTGATCATGCCTATGACGCGATGACACAGGCGATTGCCGCCTTCGAGAAAACCGATGAATTTGCGCCGTTTTCATCGAAATATGACCGGTCGCTGCGTGGTGAATACAAAATGACGCCCGAGGAAGAACTGGGACAGGTTTTGTTTTTCTCGCAGCAATTTACCAACTGCAACACCTGCCATCAGTTAAAACCGACACCGGGATCGGAAGGCGAAATGTTTTCCAATTACGAACATCACAATATTGGCGTGCCGCGCAATGTGGCGATGCGGGTTACGTTGGGCAAGGACCCGGATTTTACCGATAATGGCCTTTTGGATCATCCGGCGATTGACGACCCGGCAATGCGCGGCAAATACAAAACGCCGTCCTTGCGCAATGTCGCGGTGACCGGGCCTTATATGCATAACGGCGTCTTTGCCGATCTGCGCACCGTGATCAAATTTTACAACAAATTCAACAGCCGCGCCAAATCGGCCCAGATCAACCCTGAAACCGGTGAACCTTGGGGCGATGCCGAAATACCTGAAACGGTTTCCCTGACCGAACTGGAACAGGGGGATGCCCTTGATAACAAGCGCATTGATGCCCTGGTGGCATTTCTGAAAACCCTGACGGATGAACGGTATGAACCGCTTTTGGCGGAACAGGAAACCGCCGCACAGAAACAGAAATAGCCTATCTGTCTTTCAAAATGTCAATCACCGCACTTTGTGCCAGATCACCAAGGCCTGCTTTGGTGGCACGGTCAAATATTCCGGTTGCGGCCGTACCAACCGGCAAGGCAATGCCAAATTCATCGGCGAGCCGCAGGGCATAATTGGCATCCTTGGCGCGCAGGGCCGTGGTGAAATGGATGTTTTCGTGATGATTGCCGCTGATCATGCCGGGAATGGTCATCATGCCGGAAGCACTGACATTTGCCCCTTTGGCAAAGGTGTCGGCAACCATGTCGCCGTCCAGCCCGGCCTTTTGCGCCACGGCGACCAGTTCGGCCACGGCCGCAATATGCACCGCGCCCAAAAGATTATGCATCAGCTTGTAAACTGTGCCCGATCCAATCGGCCCGAAATGAACGATCCGGTCACCGGCCTTTGCCATGACGGGGCGGGCACGTTCAAGGGATTCTGGCGTGGCACCGATCAGAAACACCGTTTTGCCCGCCGCGACATCGGCCGGAACGCCGGTGACCGGCGCATCGATATAAGTGTGTCCGGCGGCTTCGATCTGTTGTGATAAGTCCAGAACAAAACCGTGCGACAGGGTGGAACATTCAATCGCCAGCGTGCCGGGTTGCAGGGCGGCAAGCGCCCCATCCGGGCCCAGCCAGACGGCACGGGCGGCATCGTCATCAGCCATGAAGGAGATAACAGTGTTAACACCCTTCGCCGCATCCGCCGGTGTTGCACAGGCAACAGCCCCCTTTGCAACCAGCGGGGCGATTTTATCCGGGCTTCTGTTCCAGACCTTGACCGCAAAACCCTGTTCCAAAAGATGGGTGATCATGGCTGATGCCATGCGACCTGCGCCCAGAAAGCTGATTGTCTGCGACATGGGATGAATGTCCGTTTTGTTGTGTTCTGCGATTCAACAAAGGCATAATTGGATCGATAATTCAATATATTGAACCAGATTAACGCTGCTGTTAGGGTTTGCGCCGTATTCCAGCCGATTGTCGGATAAACCAAAAAATGCATGTTTTCAGCCGCCCCCGCCTTGTTTCCGTTTTGCCGGGTATCCTTGCCTTGCTTGTGATGTTCGGGCAGGCAAAGGCGGCATCGCCGGTTTATGTTCTGGAAGAACTTATGGTCGGCGCAACGGAGCAACAGCTTTGCACGAAAGACGGGCAGTGGTGCGTTGGTATGATTTCGGGCGGGGAAGGTGACGTCGGGCTGATCGTTACAAATGGTGGTGAAACCGTTGGCGAGATGGCGTTGTCCACCAATGAAGGTGACCCGTGGTACGATGAATCCTTTGAAATCTGGCCCGGTATAATCCGTCCTGAAAGCGGAGAGGGAATTACCGAGGGGCCGGTTCTGATCGGGATTGAGCGCGGCGAAAGGGCATCCTATTCCGGTGGCGGGGCCAGTGTGACGATACTGGAGATGATCCGCATTTCCCCGATGGGGACCGAAGCCGCCAAAACCGTTCTTTCCGTGCCCGCATCAACTTACAAAATGATCCGGGCCTGTTTTAACGAACAGGATATGGGTCATCGCCGGGGGGCTTGTCATGACGAATATGTTCTGGAGGGGACGATCACACCGGATCGCCAAACGGTGAATGGATTGCCGGTGTTGCGTTATGATGCCGAAGCCTCGTCCTTTCCGCGCGGGGTTTCGTTGCACACAGATTCAACGACAATGCCGCCGCTAAAGGAATCCGATCTGGCCTATGAAGCGGACCCTGCATGCACATACAGCCGACTATTTCACTTTGACCGGGAAGCGGGCATCTATCAGCCCGATGCGCCGCTCCCCGATTGCAGTGATTATACCATTCCGTAAATCAGGCCCGCACCTTGACATATTCGCCCGGTGCCGGGCCCAGCACCTTCATCTTGCCATCGCCCGGTTTGCGGGCCGGAATTTCACCCCCGGCGCGGCGACTGATCCAGTTTTGCCAGTCGGTCCACCATGATCCGTCATGCTGGGTTGCTTTCGCCAGCCACTGATCGGGACTGGCCGGATTGCGGTTATAGGTCCAGTGGCAATATTTGTTCGCCGCAGGCGGATTGACCACCCCGGCAATATGACCCGACGCCGACAGAACGAATTTCACCTGCCCGGACATCAATTGCGTTCCGGCATAGGTTGCCTGCCACGGCGCAATGTGGTCTTCGCGGGTGGACAGGAAATAAACCGGGATTTTGATATCGCGCAGGTCGATTTTCTCGCCCATTATGCTGATGCCGCCCGGTTCACGCAGCAGGTTTTGATGATACATGTTGCGCAGATAAAAACTGTGCATCGCCTTGGGCATGCGGGTGGAATCGGAATTCCAGTACAGCAGGTCGAACGGGAACGGATCCTTGCCGAGCATGTAATTATTGACGACAAAGGACCAGATCAGATCATTGGCGCGCAACATGTTGAACGACATCGCCATGTCGCGCCCGTCCAGAAACCCGTCCTTTTCCATGCGGTGTTCCAGCGATTCAATCTGTTCTTCATCGACAAAAACAGACAATTCGCCCGGTTTTTCAAAATCGGTCAGGGTGGTCAGGAAGGTTGCCGATTTGATCCGTTCATCTCCCTTTTTTGCCATATAAGCAAGGGTAGAGGCCAGCAGGGTGCCGCCCAGGCAATAGCCGATGGCGTTGACATCATCTTCGCCCGTGGCTTTTTTGATCATCTCAAGGGCGGCCAGAATGCCGTCGCGGGCATAATCCTCGAACGATTTTTCGGCCAGTTCGCCGTCCGGATTGACCCATGACAGGACAAAAACCGTGTGGCCCTGATCAACCGCCCATTTGATAAAGGAATTTTCCGGGCGTAAATCCAGAATGTAATATTTGTTGATCCATGGCGGCACGATCATCAAAGGGCGTTTGGCGACCTTGTCGGTCGAAGGGGTATATTGCAGCAATTCCATCAGCGGCGTTTTGCCAATCACAGCGCCGGGCGTGGTAGCAACATTTTCGCCGACCTTAAAGGCATCAAGATCGGTCATGCTGATTTGCAGTTTGCCCTTGCCGCGTTCAAGGTCGGATAACAGGTTCTGCAAGCCTTTGACGAGGTTCTCGCCGCCACTTTCAAGGGTGGTGCGCAGGACCTCGGGATTGGTTATCAGGAAATTGGTCGGTGAAATGGCATCAACAAATTGGCGGGTATAAAAATCAACCTTCTGGGCGGTTTTTTCGTCCAGCCCATCCACGTCGTGGACGGTGTTTTGCATCCATTGCGACGACAGCAGATAGGATTGCTTGATGTAATCAAACAGTTCGTTTTGTTCCCATGCCGAATCCCGAAACCGCCGGTCGCCTTTGGGTGGGGTCACCACCGGTTCGGATTCCTGCCCCATCATCCGCATGGTGGTATTGTGCCAAAGCTGAAAATAATCCTGCCACAGGTCGATTTGCGCTTCGACCATTTTGGTTGGATTCTTCATCATGTTGCTGGTCAGTTCCATAAAGGCGGAACCGATATTTAACGGATCAGGATCGGCAATTTCCCCGTCTTTTCCCTGTTTTGCAAGGAATTCAGCAACAAGTCTTTGACTTCTTTCGGCTATTTCCGCCATTGTTGCGGAAAGTTCTTCGGGGGTTGGTTGATGGATTGCGGTGTCGCTGCCCTGTTGATCGGTCATGGCGCATTCCTTATGATATCGTCCGTCATATCGGCTTGTTAAATGAACAACACGGATTGATATTCGGACCTGACAGTGTATCTACAGTCTTAACGTGCCGTCAGGGGATGATACAAGAGATATAAGGGTGACGTTTTTATCGTAACAGGTGATAACAACGTTTCAGCAAGGCATTTTTTTGGAGCGGCGAATAAATATGAGCGTCCTGAAACCGACCTCGGACCACCGGCAGCAGCAGCCGATCACCCGGCGATTCCTGAAATGCGGGTCGGCACTGGCAATCATATTGATGCTGGGGGCTTGTTCCTCGGTGCCAGACGCCCTTAATCCGGTCGAATGGGGCAAAAGCATCGGCGATGCTTTTGACGGCGGGGACGCCAATGGCGGAAAATCCGACGAACCGATTCCCGGTGAAGATGGCGATTATCCGCGTCTTGCCGATACCCCGGCCAAACCGGTTGTCACCGGCGATGCCGAACGCGATGCCTTGGTTCAGGGGCTGGCGGCGGATCGCGCCAATGCCCGCTATGATCAGGGCGGTCGTCGTCAAAGCACCCCGCCGGTCAATCCATTGCAGCCCGCCCCGGCGGCCAGAACGGCAGCCGCCCCGGCACCGACACCCGCTCCTGCGCCAGTGCCAGCACCAGCACCTGTTGCCGAAGTGATTCCGACGCCGGCCCCGGCCGCGCCTGCACCTGTTGCACCGGCCCCTGCGGCGCAAACCGCCGAAAGCACAACAACCCAGACAACGGCCAGCGGATCGCGCATTGCCGATGAATGGAATGCCAAGGCATCGGGCAGTGCTGCGCCAGCACCAGTTCCGGCACCAGCACCGGTGCCGGATCGCGCCGAAGCCCTTGCCGAACCATCATCAGCACCGGTCCCGACGACGGTTATCGCGCCGTCTGGCGACGCCGTGCAGGATCAATATCAGCGCCGCCTTGCCGAGGGGGAAGGTGTGTTTGCCAATGAGCCACCACGCTATACCCCGGTTGACAGCGGCCAGAATTTTGATCCGTCCGTTTATAATGACGGCAATGTGATTGTCGATGAAAGCCAGCTTGGCTCCAGCACCATCGAAGGCCGCAATGTCGGTTATATCGGGGCGTCTACCTATGGCGATATCGGTGCGATCAACAGCGATTCCGACAATGCCGTTCTGGCCGCCCGTCTGGGCGTGCGGTCGCTGGACAGTCTTGATAGCGCCTATAATTCAACGCAAATCGCCCAGATCCAGTTTGGCTATGGTGCAGCAGCATTGTCTGCCAATGACGAGTCTGTGTTGCGACAGGTCGCGCAAAGCTGGCAACAGAATGGCGGTATCCTGCGCGTGATCGGCCATGCTTCGATGCGGACCGGCAATATGGACCGCGACCGGCATATCGAGGTCAACCGTCAGGTTTCCGAACGCCGGGCATCTGTGGTGGTGGATCGTCTGATTGCGCTCGGGGTTAATACCGATGCAATTTTTGTCGGGGCGCTCGGATCGATGGAGCCGCGCTATTATGAAGGGGTTCCGGCCGGTGAAGCTGGAAACCGTCGCGTCGAAATCTTTATGGATTATTGATCCCAAAAAAGGTACATCCTTCGAATTGTATGGCGTGCCGCTGGGTTTTAGCCGGGCGGCACGCAATTTTTTTCAATTCGAGGTCGGATTTTTCGCATAAAGTTGCGTTACCCGTCCATCACAAGGGAAATGGATGATGTCCCAGGACTTTCACCGCATTAAACGCCTGCCGCCTTATGTCTTTGCTGAAGTCAATGCAATGAAGGCGGCGGCGCGGCGAGCGGGTGAGGACATTATCGATTTCGGCATGGGTAATCCCGACCCGGCCACCCCGCAGCATATTGTCGATAAACTGGTCGAAACCGTCCAGAATCCCAGCACGCATGGTTATTCCCAGTCGCGCGGCATTCCCGGTTTGCGCAAGGCGCTGGCGGCGTATTACGGGCGGCGTTTTGGTGTCGATATCGACCCGGAAACCGAAACCGTGGTCACACTGGGATCAAAAGAAGGTCTTGCCAATCTGGCTGCGGCCATCACCAGCCCCGGTGATATCATTCTGGTCCCCAATCCCAGCTATCCGATTCATGCCTTTGGTTTCATCATTGCCGGGGCGGCGTTGCGCCACATCCCGATTGCCCATGATGAACAGGGTCTGTTCAATGCCGAAAGTTTCATGGATCAGTTGCATCGTGCGGTGAAACATTCAGTGCCGAAACCCAGTGCGGTGGTGTTGAATTTTCCGGCCAATCCGACGGCCCTGACGGTTGATCTGGCGTTTTACAAAGAAGCCGTCGATTTCTGCCGTCAGCATGAAATCTATATCCTGTCCGATATCGCCTATTCGGAGATTTATTTTGACGGCAATCCGCCGCCCTCGATCCTGCAAGTGCCGGGGGCCAAGGAAATCGCCGTTGAATTTTATTCGCTGTCGAAAACCTATTCGATGGCGGGTTGGCGGATCGGGTTTGCCACTGGCAACAAAAAACTGATCAATGCCCTGACGCGGATCAAATCCTATCTGGATTACGGTGCCTTTACCCCGATTCAGGTGGCGGCAACGGCGGCGCTGAACGGGCCGCAGGATTGTGTCGAAGGGTTCCGCAATCTGTATCGCGAACGGCGCGATATCTTTATCGACGGGATGCAGGCAGCGGGATGGAACATCCCGTCACCGCAGGCGACGATGTTTGCGTGGGCACCGATTCCCGATGCCTTTGCCGAACTGGGGTCGCTTGAATTTTCCAAACTGCTGTTGCAGGAAGCCGGGGTTGCAGTGGCACCCGGTCTTGGCTTTGGCGAATATGGTGACCGGCATGTCCGGATTGCGCTGGTGGAAAACAAACATCGCATCCGGCAGGCCAATCGCAACATCAGGCAATTCTTCCAGAAATGTCCGGATATAAATTCTGCACGTGAACTGTTGAAGAAATCGCGCTGATATTCGATAACACTGCATCGGGCGTATTCGGGGATTCCCGGATACGCCTGCCGGTGCAAAAAAAGGAGCTATCGTGAACGAGGTTGTCAAAATCGGAGTGGCGGGTCTCGGCACAGTCGGGGCCGGAACGGTAAAGCTGTTAAGCGAACATCGCGACATGGTGACCGATCGTTGTGGTCGTCAGATCGTGGTGACGGCGGTATCGGCGCGGGATCGTACCCGTGACCGTGGCTTTGCGACCGATGGCCTGACCTGGTACGAAGATGCCCGCGATATTTCCCGGGATGACAATGTTGATGTTGTGGTTGAACTGATCGGCGGATCGAACGGGATTGCCTGGGATGTTTGCAAAATTGCCCTTGAAAACGGCAAGCATGTCGTCACCGCCAACAAGGCCCTGATGGCAACGCGCGGGGCCGAACTGGCGCGCATCGCCGAGGCCAACAATGTCACCATCGCCTACGAAGCCGCCGTTGCCGGGGGTATTCCGGCGATCAAGGCGCTGCGCGAAGGATTGGCGGGCAATGCGGTATCGCGTGTGACCGGCATTCTGAACGGCACCTGCAACTATATCCTGACCACCATGCGCGAACAGGGCCGCGATTTTGCCGATGTTCTGGCCGAAGCCCAGAAACTGGGTTATGCCGAAGCCGATCCGACCTTTGATGTGGATGGCATTGATGCCGCGCACAAACTGGCGATTTTGGCCAGTCTGGCCTTCGGGATCGAGGTGGATTTTGATGCGGTCGCGGTCGAGGGCATTCGCAAGGTATCGGCCCTTGATATCGAATATGCCGAAGAACTGGGCTATCGCATCAAATTGCTGGGCATTGCCAAACAAACCGCCGAAGGAATCGAACAGCGTGTATCGCCGGTGATGGTCGATAAATCTACCGCGATTTCCAAGGTCGAAGGCGTTTTTAATGCCGTGGCCATCGAAGGTGATTATATCGGATCACTGGTACTGGAAGGTCGCGGGGCGGGGGAACGTCCGACCGCATCGGCCGTGGTTGCCGATATTATCGATATTGCCGCAGGCCGCATTGCGCCGGTTTTTGGCGTTCCGGCCAAACGCCTGCGCAAAAATGTGCGGGCCTCGCTCGAAAAACATAGCGGGCCTTATTATTTGCGCCTGATGGTTTGGGATCGTCCAGGTGTCATGGCCGGTGTTACGGCGGCCCTTGCGAAACATGGCGTGTCGGTGGCCTCGATGTTGCAGCATGGCCGTGCAGAAACCGACGGCGGCGTTGTGCCGGTGGTTTTTGTCACCCACGAAACCGGCGAAGGGGCGATGACGGCGGCACTGGCAGAAATTTCAGCCTTTGAAAGCAATTCCCAGCCGCCGGTGCTGATTCGTATCGAAAGTTTTACAGCGTAACAAAACAAAAAAAAGACATAAGCGCCCCGCAAGGTTAAACCTGCGGGGCGCAAAGTTCCGGGCAACCGGAACCCCGCCGGGAAAACAGAAAACAAGGACCTTACAGATGGATCGTAACCTCGCGCTTGAAACTGTCCGTGTCACCGAAGCTGCTGCGCTTGCCTGTTCGGTGCAGATGGGCCGTGGCGATGAGAAGGCCGCCGATCAGGCCGCCGTTGACGCCATGCGCAATGCGCTGAACAGCATGGATATCCGCGGCACTGTCGTCATTGGCGAAGGCGAACGCGACGAAGCGCCGATGCTTTACATTGGTGAAGAAGTCGGCACCGGCAATGGCCCGGAAATCGACATCGCCCTTGATCCGCTGGAAGGCACGACCATCTGTGCGACCGGTGGCCCAAATTCGCTGGCCGTGGTTGCGATGGCCGAAAAGGGTGGGTTTTTGAATGCGCCCGATACCTATATGGAAAAAATAGCGGTCGGTGGCGGCCTGCCCGAAGACGTCGTTAATCTGGACGCCAGCCCGGGTGAGAATCTGCGCAATCTGGCATCGGCACGCGGCTGTGCCGTTTCCGATCTGGTGGCCTGTATTCTTAATCGTCCGCGCCACGAAGAACTGATTGCCAAAACCCGCGAAGCCGGGGCGCGCATCATGATGATTGATGATGGCGATGTGGCCGGTGTGATTGCAACATCTGAAAAAATCAGCGGCGTCGATATTTATATGGGAACCGGTGGCGCGCCCGAAGGTGTGCTTGCCGCCGCCGCCCTGCGCTGCATCGGCGGTCAGTTTCAGGGCCGTCTGGTGTTTCGCAATGACGATGAAATTGCCCGTGCGAAAAAATGGGGCATCGAAGATTTGACCCGCATTTACAAGCTGACCGATCTGGCACGCGGCAATGTGATGTTTGCCGCCACCGGTGTCACCGATGGCGCGATGTTGCGCGGTGTGCGCCGTTTTGCCAATGGGGCCGAAACCGACAGCATCGTGATGCGCAGCCAAAGCGGCACCGTGCGCTATGTCCGTGCCGTGCATGATTTCAGCCGCAAGATCTGGTACAAGTAAAAACCACAGACCCGATGTGATAACGGGGGCGCTTTGGCGTCCCCGTTGTGTTTTTTGATCTCTTTTTATGGCGGGGTGCCTCAATGTCCGAAATTATTGCCCTTGATTTTGGCACCACCAATTCGGTCCTGGCGGTTGCCGATACGGACGGGAATGTGCGGTCTGCTGTTTATAATGTCGGCGATAGTCATTTCGACACCTACCGCACCATCCTGTATTTGTGGGAAGAACAACATCTGACCGAACGCGGGGCGCGCTCGGACCTCAGAAGCTGTTCGGGGCCGTTCGCCATTGCCGAATATCAGCGTGAAAGCCAGGATTGCCGCCTGATCCAGTCGATCAAATCCTATCTGGCGGCACAGGATTTCAAGGGGACTGAAATTTTTGGCCGGGCCTTTGCGCTCGAAGAACTGATTGCACTGTTTTTGCGTCAGATCCACCACCATGCCGAAAACAGTTTGGGCCGGTTGGGGCATCGGGTGATTTCCGGTCGACCGGTTTCCTTTGCCGGGGCGGCCCCGGACAATGATTTTGCCGAAAATCGCCTGCGCAATGCCTATGAACTGGCGGATTTTGATGTGGTTCGCATGGTGTATGAGCCACTGGCCGCGTCCTATTATTATGGCCGGACCTTGCAAAAACCCGAAACCTTTCTGGTCGCCGATTTTGGCGGCGGCACCAGCGACTTTTCCGTTATCCGCTTTACGCCCGATATGGGCACTGCCGGGGTGACGGCACTGGCCCATACCGGCCTTGGCATTGCGGGCGACAGTTTTGATTACCGCATCATTCAAAATGCGGTGTGGCAACGTCTGGGTTTTGGCAGCACCTATAAATGGATGGGCAGCACCTTGCCGGTCCCCCGGCAATATTTCACCGCCTTTTCTCGCTGGCATAATCTGTCGATGATGCGCGATCCGCGCACCCTTAATGACATCCGGGCGATTATCCGAACGGCCGACAAGGCCGATGATATCGAAGATTTACTGACGATCATCGAAGAAGAAATGGGGTTCTTTCTGTATCAGGCGGTGGCAAAGGCCAAGGCGGAACTGTCGGAACATGACAGCACGATTCTGGCCTTCAAACATGGCGGGGTCGAGATCGAAGAAAAACTGACCCGTCAGGATTTTGAAAGCTGGATCAGTCCCGACATTACCGAGATCGAAAAAGCCGCACACAATTGCCTGACACAGGCACGGGTCAGGCCCGGCGACATTTCAAAGGTGTTTATGACCGGCGGCACATCCTATGTGCCTGCGGTGCGCAAGCTGTTCGAGGATACCTTTGGCAAGGACCGCCTTGAAATCGGCCAGCCGTTTTTGTCCGTCGCACATGGTCTGGCGATGATCGCTGCGGATGAGGGGATTGTGTGAGGTCTGTACTGTCATGACGGGCGAACCTTTTACATATCGCAGGAAAAATCACCGCCGCATTGCGTTTCCATCAGCACCATCATCAGTATGAACAGGGCAAAGCCAAATACCGGCAGGGTGTAAAACCAGATGGCCTTTTGCCAACGTTTGAAAATCCACGGCAGGATCGCCCCGGCAATGGCCAGGACCGGAAACAGCAGCACCGAATAAAACAGCAAATGGGTATAGGGATTGTCACCCGATCCGGGGGCGGCAAACATCATCGGGGAAAACATCACAAACGGGAACGACATCAGGGCGGCGAGAACGCACAGGATGCTATAGCTGATACGGGCCGGTTTGCCGGTCATGTCGGGGTTCCTGATGTTATTTTTCTGCAATCACCGGATGTATTTTGCACGAAATGGCCGGGCGGACAAGCCATGCTGATTTTGGGGTTTGAGCCGGGGCTGCTTTGCGATATCCAGAAGGCATGATGCAAAAATCCGACGACAGAACTTTCATGGGGATCGAGCGATCCGTAACCGGCAAATGGTGGCGGGAACGCGATATTGACGACCGGCTGGGCGCGACATTGGCACAACGGTTTGGCGTGCCGGAAATTGTCGGGCGGGTGATGGCGGCGCGTGGCATTGGCCTTGACGATGCCGAAAGTTTTCTGAACCCGACCCTGCGCGATCTGATGCCAGATCCCTTTGTGTTGCGCGATATGGAAAAAGCGGCGAAACGGATTGCGGGTGCCGTACAGGCCGGGGAAAAAATTGCGGTTTTTGGCGATTACGATGTCGATGGCGCCACCAGCACGGCCTTGCTGAAACGGTTTTTCCGGGCGGTGGGCAGTGATGTTGTTGTCCATATTCCCGACCGCCTGAAAGAAGGATACGGCCCCAACAGTGCTGCCCTGCTGGATTTGCAGCGGCGCGGGGCGACGCTGGTTCTGACGGTTGATTGCGGGGTGACGGCCTATGCCCCGTTGCAGGATGCCCATGATGCCGGGCTGGAAATCATTGTCGTCGATCATCATGCGGCCGAGCCGGAATTGCCCCCGGCGATTGCGGTGGTCAATCCCAACCGGCTGGATGATGACAGCGGCCTTGGGCATTTATGCGCCGTCGGGGTGGCGTTTTTGCTGTCGGTGGCGGTTTTGCGCGAATTAAAGGCGGCGGGCTGGTTTGAGAAAAGCGGCCATGTCGCACCCGATTTGCGAAACTGGCTGGATCTGGTGGCGTTGGGGACGGTGTGTGATGTGGTGCCGTTGCGCGGCCTGAACCGCGCCTTTGTCACCCAGGGCCTGAAAATTTTGCGCCATCGTCATAATGTCGGCATGGCCGCCCTTGCCGATATTGCCGGGGTCAATGAAACGCCGGGGGCCTATCATCTGGGCTTTATCCTGGGGCCACGGGTCAATGCCGGGGGCCGGGTGGGCGAGGCATCATCGGGTACCATCCTGTTATCGGACGACGATCCGGCGCAGGCACAGGAAATTGCAAAGCGGCTGGATGAGTATAACCGCGAACGCAAAAGCATTGAGGATTTCGTGCTGGATCAGGCGATCCGTCAGGTCGAGGAAAAACAGCGGGTCGGCGCGCTGGTGCTGGTCGGGGCGGAAGGATGGCATCCCGGCGTGATCGGCATTGTTGCCAGCAGGCTGAAGGATCGTTATCACGTTCCCGCCCTGGTGATGGGGCAGGTTGATGGCGTGTTCAAGGGATCGGCGCGGTCGGTGCGCGGCATTGATCTGGGGGCGGCGATCATTGCGGCCCGGCAATCCGGGCTTTTGATCAATGGCGGCGGGCATGGCATGGCGGCCGGTTTTTCGATTGAACCGGAAAAAGTCCCGGCCTTTGAAGAATTCCTTGAAGAACGCTTTGCCCGTCTGATGGCCGAACATGATATTCGTCCAACATTCAGTGTCGATGGTGCGCTGCATGCGATGGGGGCGACGCTGGATCTGGTGGCGGCCCTTGAGAAACTGGGGCCGTTTGGGGCGGGTAATGGCGAACCGCGTTTTGTTTTTACCGATTGCCGGGTGATCAAGGCCGATGTCGTCGGGGCCGATCATGTGCGATGCATCCTGTCAGGGCGCAACGGGCAGGGCCGGCTCAAGGCGATTGCCTTTCGCTGTCTTGATAATGATATGGGGCAGGCCTTGCTGAAACATGGCGGGCGACCGCTGCATATTCTGGGGCATTTGCGCCGTGACAGCTGGCAGGGGCGCGACGGGGTGCAATTGCTGATTGACGATATCGCCGCCCCGGCAGGATGACCCCGATTGGTTTCAGATCCCTGTCCGGGCGCGATACCGGTCGATGATTGCAACAATCAGATGGGAAATCAGCGTACCATAATCGCCTGTGGGTTGTCGGTCTGGCAAGGTGCTGAGAATTTCATCATGGGCGGCGACAATATCCGATACCACCGCCGGGGCATTTTGGATGCCTTCGGCCGCCAAAAAGCCACTGATGATCGCCATCAGGACATCGCGTTCCATATGGGCGGCGGGTTGCCCGCCGGTATGGGGGGCATAAAGTGCAGAATCGGTGGTATGGATCGGACCATCACCGGTTGCGATCCAGTCAAGCCGGACATCATGCTGTACCGCCATGCGCGAGATTCCGACAAATCGTGGTTCTGACTGGGCCTGACACCAGCGATTGAGCTGTTCCGGAATCACGCCTGCGGTTTGGGCGGCATCTTTTTTTCGTGCAAAAAGATCAACGACATGGCGGATGCGATTCCCCATCTCGTGATCCAGAACAGGCAGGTTTTCTGCGCTTTTTGCTGTTTTGTTATGTGCGGTCATGCGCCGGGCAGCAGTGTAATGTCAAAACAGCAGTGACGCACTCATACGGCGAAAGGTGCGAATACCGAAAATTTATAGTTGAATGCCGAATTTTTTCGATGTAACTGTTATTCATGCGCAACCGTTAATGGTTCTTTTTGTTGATGTAAGCCGGGCGAACCGGCGTTGCCTGAAAAATATAATATGACTTGTAAGCACTTGGGGTAACTGGTCGGGGATTGTGTGGAGTTGACGGAATGCCTGCGATCAGACAGGCAGGGTTACGGTTCGGATGTTTGCCGTGGCCTCCCATCCGTGCTTCTACGCACGCTAGAAAAACTATTGTGCGTCAGAAATGTCTGACGCAACATAAAGTTCTTTGTCAGTGACTTTCGCCCGGATCACGAAAATATGTTTCGTGAGTCTAATTGCGTTGAGCCTTGCTGGCAATGAACATATCAGCAGTTGCATCGCGCTGCTGTGATGCTGCAAAACAGTTCACCCCCCGCATAACATATTATTTTTCAAGTGCTTTTACGACAACCGGTTTGATCCCTGTGTCTGGATATGGGGATCATTTGCCGAAATACGATATCGAATATTGTATACGTTGAAAAAGAACGGTTTTTGCAAGGCCTATTTCCGAAAGCATGGCGGGTAGGATTGAGGATGGCGGGCATACAGATATCAAGGCAGGGAATGCACCGGATTGTTGTCTGCCTTTTGACGGCCATGGGCCTGTTGATCTGTGAGGCCGACATGGTGCAGGCCGCCAGCGATGATGGTGTCGGCGATCTTGCCGGGGCACGGACTGTCCGGCTGTATACCGAAGATTTCCCGCCCTTTAATTTCTGGGCGGGGGAACGGTTAAAAGGGGTCGGGGCCGACATTATTCATGAAATGGCCCGGCTGCTGGACCATGATGGTGCCGTTGAAATCCTGCCGTGGAAGCGGGTGATGATGGCGGTCCGGGAAAACCCATATACTGCGGCCTTTTCAACGGTACGGATTCCGGAACGCGAGGAAGAATTTAAGTGGGTCGGGCCGATTGCCACGGTTCAGACTTGGCTTTATCAGTCCTATGACAGCCCGTTTCATCTTGTGACCATTGAAGATGCCCGCAAGGTCAATGCCCTTGGCGTACAGGCTGGCGGGGCGGCGGAACGATCCCTGACACAGATGGGATTTGACAATCTATCGGCCTTGCATAATCCGGACAATGCCCTGCGTTTGCTGCTGGCCGGGCGTATTGATGCGTGGGAAGCCGCCGATGCCGTTTTCAAATATCAGCTTGATGAACTGGGCGTGGATGCAAAGCAGGTCCGGCCCACGGTCAATCTTGGCAAATACGAGCTTTATCTGGCCTTTTCTCCCCAAACCCCGGATGAAGCTATCCTGCCGTGGCAACATGCTCTTGAACAATTGCATGCCAGTGGCATGTTTGGCGCCATTCAACGGCGCTATGGCCTGACGCCGGTTATGTCGCATCTGGAAATAACCGACTGAAATTCCCGTTATTGTGGGACAAAGGCAAAACCGGCAAGGGTGGTATGCCCTTTTGCATCACCGGAAGACTTGCCGCCATGCGCAGATCGTCATATGCCATAAGGCATGAATAACAACCCGCTATCCTCATCCGGACACAAAAAGATCGGCACCTTTCTTTTGGTACTGGTCCCGCTTTTGTTGTCTTTTTCGCTCAGCCAGTTTTATCGATCCGCTCAGGCGATACTGGCCGAACCGCTGCGGCTTGAACTGGGTGCAACGCCCGAACAGCTTGGCCTGATATCGGGCAGTTTCCATTTTGCCTTTGCCCTGATGCAAATTCCGGTCGGGGTGATGCTGGACCGTTATGGCGCACGCAAGACCAATGGCGTGATGATGATGATCACGGTGATTGGCGTGGTGATTTTTGCCAGCGCGCATAGTGTGACCGGCCTGATGATCGGGCAGGGGATCATTGGCGTTGGCTGTTCGGCGGCGTTTATGGCGACATTGGTGGTGGCCTCGCGCTGGGTGGCACCGGAAAAATTCGCCGCGACCTCGGGGATTATTGTGGCGTGCAGTTTGCTGGGCGTGCTGGCGTCGGCAACGCCGTTGGCCGCCCTGATCGAATTGCAGGGCTGGCGCGGGGTGTATTTCTGGCTGGCGGGGCTAAGCCTTGTGGGCGCGGTGCTCAGCCTTGTCATGGTGCGCGATGCGCCGGTTGGCCATGCCTATAACCAGCGGCGCGGCGAAACCGTGATCGAGGCGTTGCAGGGCATGGTCTCGGTCTGGAAAAACCGACAGGTCTGGTTGCTGGTCGCGGTGGCATTTTTCTCCTATCCCACCATTTTGACGGTGCGCGGTCTTTGGGGCGGGCCCTATTTGCAGGATGCGTTTGGGCTGTCATCCATCGGGGCGGGCAATATCTTGCTGGGCATGACGATTGGCATGATCATCGGTCCACCGGCCTATGGTATGGCGTCCCGTGCCCTTGGCGGGCGGGCGCGGCCCCTGATCCTGTTTTCCGTGTTCACGGCGGCCTGTTTGCTGTTGCTACAGGCGGTATGGGGGGTAACGGCGGTGGGTGTTGCTGCCGGGCTGATGATTGCGCAAGGGCTTCTGGGAAGCTGTGCGACGCTGAATTATGCGGCAACCCGGTCGGCGGTGCCCGAACATCTGGTCGGGCGGGCCTTAACCACGGTTAATCTGGCGACATTCGGCGGGCTGTTTGTCTTGCAGGGGCTTGCCGGGGTGATCATTGGATATTATCCGGCCGGGGCGGTGACCGGGTATCAGGTGATGTTCGGGTTTTTGGGGATCGGGCTGGGTCTGGCCGGGGTGGCGTTTTTCCTTGGTGGGCGCAGGCGGGCGAAATAACACCTGAAATTCCCCCCAAAATCAGGGCGTTTGCCGCAAAACCGCCAAGACTTCAAAAAAAACAGGGCCAGAGGGAAAAACCCGCTTGACCTTGCCCTGTCCACTCGGTAAAACCCGGCCTCGTTAACGGATTGCGTCCCCTTCGTCTAGAGGCCTAGGACACTGCCCTTTCACGGCGGCAACAGGGGTTCGAATCCCCTAGGGGACGCCACCGTTAACCGGACTGCATTTTGGTGCGCTGTGTCCCCTTCGTCTAGAGGCCTAGGACACTGCCCTTTCACGGCGGCAACAGGGGTTCGAATCCCCTAGGGGACGCCACCAGAACCGCAGCCCATATAAGATCGCATCGCGATTTGCGTCCCCTTCGTCTAGAGGCCTAGGACACTGCCCTTTCACGGCGGCAACAGGGGTTCGAATCCCCTAGGGGACGCCATTTTTTTAAAGTACCACATTACGAAATCCCGCCAAATTTTTGATTTGCGGGTATTTTTTTGTTTGCTGCATCAAAATTCAAAGTGATGTTGCCGGGGCTGGCGCAGGCGCAGACGATAGGGTCGTGTCAGGCTTTCGCGTAATTGTTCCATCGTTGGTCGTGGCAGTTTGACTGGCGAGGAATGGGAAATTTCCGCCGCTGAAATCTCGCCCTGTATGTCTTCGTCCGCTGCAAACAAATCATGCGGATCGGCTTCATCGGCCGTTGATAATTCCGAAACCCCGACACCCAACAACCGGTATTTCGTACCGTCAATTTCCTTTTTCAAAAGCGTCATCGCACTTTCGGTAATCACATCCTGCCGCAATGACGGGTAAGTCAGCCGCATATTGCGGGTGCGGGTTTTGAAATCGGCGGTTTTCAGTTTCAGAACAACCGTATGCCCGGCGATGTTTTTCCGCGCCAGATCGCGGGCAACGCGGGCCGCCATGTTGGTCAGAATGGCGGCAAGTTCGGGCAGGGTGGCGACATCGGTGTCGAATGTTGTTTCCGCCGACAGGCTTTTGCGTTCGGAATGGGGTTCCACCCGCCGGTTATCCTCGCCGCGCGAAAAATAATAAAACCGTTTGCCGATGGTGCCATAGCGGCCCTGAAGGGTATGGATGTCCATTTCCTGCAACTGGCCGATGGTGGTGATGGCATCCTGATGCAGTTTGCGTTCCATTGCCGCCCCCACGCCCCACATCATCCGCACCGGCTTTGGCGCCAGGAAACCCGGTGCTTCGGCACGGCCAATCATTGAAAACCCAAAGGGTTTGTTGAGGTCCGAGGCGATCTTGGCGAGAAATTTGTTATAGGACAGACCAATCGACACCGTAATGCCGATTTCGGCCCGGATGCGGGCTTGCAGGGTGGCAAGGCATTCCGCCGGGCTTTGGCCCAACCGTTCGCTGCAATCGGTCAAATCCAGAAAGGCTTCGTCAATCGATAACGGTTCGATAATCGGGGTCAGGGCGCGCATCATATCGCGAATTTTCAAACCTTCGCGTTGATATTTTGCCATGTCGGGCGGCAGAAAAACACCATCGGGGCACAAGGCACGGGCCTTGAAGGCGGGCATGGCAGACCGCACGCCATATTTGCGTGCCACATAACAACAGGTCGATACCACCCCGCGATGGCCGCCACCTATAATCACCGGCATATCGGCCAGTTCGGGGCGGTCGCGTTTTTCAATCGACGCATAAAACGCATCACAATCAAGATGCCCGATGGTCAGATCGGGTAATTCGGCATGGGCAAGCACATCCGTCGCCCCGCAATGCGGGCAGGCAGGGAATTTTGCCGCCGCATCCTTGCCGGGCGGGGCGCGCCATTTATGATGACATGTCGGGCACAGGGCATATAACATACCCTTTTGTACCCTGTTTGTTCTGGTCTTGCCAGCATTTTGCATCGGTCTTGCCCTGTCTGCTGACAAATACGGGCAGGGGCCTTGCCGGTGGCTCAGACGGGGCGCTTGGCCGCCCGTTTGGCGGCGCGTTGGCGGGCGATCATATTGTCGATATAGCGGCCCTGAAACAGGGTAATGCCCAGCGACTGGCCAAATTTGATGGCCGTTGCACTGTCGCAGCGGCACAGGATCACCCGTTCCCGGCCAGAACTTTGCACCAGCGTATCGAGTTCCTTGTATTTCTTGCGGATGACATTGTCGGTCATTTCCTGGCTCCAGGCGACCTTGATAAAATCCGCCTTGAGGCTTTTGCGATCGACAAAGGACAGGGCCTCGACCGTCAGATTGTCAATCAGGATGCGATAACCGCGTGCCTGAAAATCATCCCGGACATTCAGATAGGTCTCAAGATTTGAAAACAGATCGACCTGGTTCAGTTCGATAATCACATTGCCCGGCCATTTCTGGCGGACAATTTCGTCAAACCGTTCAAAATCCTTGCTGGTCAGGGTGGCAAGATTGAGGTTGAGCGAGAAGGACGAGGCATGGGTGCGGAATGTCCGTTTGCACAGATAATTCAGCATCCGTTTGTCCAGAACCTCGGTCATATGCTGAAACAGCCAGCGATTGGACGCCAGATCGATGCTGGGCATGATGGCATTGCGCAGATCGGCAATCGAGACAAAAAATTCATCAAAAACCGGGTGCAGTTCCCGGCCTTCGCCCTTGCCAAACACGCAAACCGGCTGTTGGCGGATATGTTCGGACAGGTCGGCGGAATGAATGGTGTCTTCAAGTTGCGCAAGGTTATCGGCATTGATCGGCTGCAAAAGATCGCTGCTGTCTTGCGCCATTGCCGATTGTTGAATCTTGCGCGCCCGTTCATTCATGTGCTGGCACAGCAGCAGGAATTCCTGAAATTCGGTATTCAGATTGTACCAGGTGCAAAAACCGGTTTCCTCGCTTTGATCCTGGGCCAATGGATCATCGCGGAACAGATACCGCAGGGTATCGACCGCCGGTTCAACATCGGCAATCGATTTGTCTTTCCAGATGAACAGCAAATCATTGTTGGTCAGGACAAAAATGCGCCCGACATAAAGTTTGACATAGCTTTCAAAGGTGTTGGTCGCCACCCGGATATGGTAATCGCGCCGGTGAAAGGGTTTTAACCGCGACAAATGGATATGCACGGCACGATGCCCGAATTTGCGCGTTTCCAGACGCTGGACATAATCCAGCAGCAGATATTCCTGCAACGCCTGCTGTCCATATTGTCTGGGTTCGATCACAAGAACATCCCCTGAGCGTGTGCTGCTGCTACGTAACATTTTTTACACTTACCGGCTTTATATCAACATATGGCGCGTCAAAGACAGATTAACATCCCGAGGGATCAGATTTCGAGCTTTGTATAATTGTTATTGTTCTGATGGATAAACCAACTGCACGAAGATAACAAAGGCCTTTTAACGAATTATTGGTTGCCTGCACGGCAAACTGTGATCTTGGACATTTTCGGCCCTGGACGGGCTGTCTTGACAGGTGAAGATGCACATGCTTCCTTCATTTTCATGATGTTATAGGGGATTGGCACAATGATCGCAGCCCGTAAGGAAACCGGGGCCTTATGGCAAAAGGGGGCCAGAGGACTCGCCGTTCTGGGCATTGCCACACTGGTTTCGGCCTGTGCGCCATTGCTTGATCAGGATTTCTGGGATCAGGCAACCTCCTTTGCCGATGCCAACCATACGGCACTGGGCCTCGAACAGCTTGCATCGGGTAATTACCTGAATGCCGAACAACATTTCGACGAGGCACTGCGTAAAAATCCGCAAGACGGTCATGCCCTGTTATGGCGGTCTGTGGTCTATCAGAATACCAATCGCCCGGATCGCGCACAGGCCGGTTACGAGGCGGTTGTATCGCTGAATCCGCCCGGCACCGTCCTGATGAGTTCCGCCACCAGCACCGAACCAAGGCCGTTGCGCGATGCCGCCCAGTTTAATCTGGCCCGCTTGCAGCGCGGCCTGCCGGGCACGCTTAGCCTGAACGGCACAAATCCGGGGACCACGACCGGCGGTTTTGACGCCGCGACAACCAGCCGCCCAGCGACGCGCACCGCAACATCCCCGGTCGGATCATCGATGACATCGGGTGACGAGGCGATTGCGAAACGGTTTTCAACCTTGCGCGACTTGCAGGCGACAGGACTGGTAACACCCGAAGAATATTCAGTACGCCGCAGCGCCAATCTGGGGGCGCTGTTGCCAATGAGCCAACCCGCACCGGCGGCTTTTCTCGATGCACCGCCGCCCGATGCCACCCAGCTTCAGCAACGCCTTGAACAATTGAACCGGTCCCTGCAATTGGGCGCGATTACGGTTCAGGAACATGTCAATGAACGCACCGGGATTCTGAATGCCCTGTTGCCGGCCCAACCGCGTGAACGCGCTAGCCCACCCCCGGCACCGCAGGGCCTGATGGATGCGGCGCGCCAGATTTCCCGGCTGGAAGATCTGGCCCAGATGAAACTGATTACCTCGGATGAATTCCAGAAAGAACGCAGTGCCGTCGAAGCCGCGATTGTCGAACCCGCACGGGCGACCATGGTGCCGTCATCGACCGATGCCGTGCGCCCGGTGCGACCGGTGGCAACCGAAAACGGGGCTGTGCCGCGCCGTGTGGTTGGCGGGACCGAAGGAGGGACTGTGCAGGCCGCACCGGCAAGCAGCGGCGGGGCAAGCATCCATCTGGCATCCTATCGCAGTGCCGCCGAGGCCGAGCGCGGCTGGCGGGTGCTGACCGGGCGGTATGGCAATGATCTGGGCGGGTTGTCCCATGATGTGCAACGCGCCGATATTCCGGGCAAGGGCACCTATTACCGCCTGCTGGCGACGGGTATGAGCGGTGAAAACGCCCGGTCGGTCTGTGCGTCGTTGAAACGCAGCGGCCAGTATTGCGATGTCAAGGGCTAGGCCCGTCAAAGGAATGGCAATAACGGCCCTGCGATGGCAGCCGGGCCGGGGCGGGGAACCGCGCAGATGATCCTGATTTACAGCGATTTTGGCACCACCGGCCCCTATGGCGGGGCGATGAAGGCCGCAATCTTGCGGCAGGCACCGCATGCGCCAGTGATTGACCTGATGGTGGATGCACCGGACCGCAACCCGCGTGCGGCGGCGTTTTTGCTGGCGGCCTTGCGTGGGGAATTCAGACCGGGCGATATCGGCCTGTGCGTTGTCGATCCGGGTGTTGGCGGGACGCGCAAGGGGCTGATGGTGCGCTGTGATGATGTATGGTTTGTCGGGCCGGATAATGGCCTGTTTGAAATTCTGATCCGCCGGGCGCAACGGGCGAAAATCTGGCAGATTGACTGGCTGCCCGATACAGTATCGCCCAGTTTTCACGGGCGCGACATTTTCGGGCCGGTGGCCGCCATGCTTCATGACGGTCTGGATGTCGGACGGCACGAAATGGCACTGTCAGGCCGGGATGCCGGGCCGCAAGGCTGGCCCGACGATCTGACCGAAATCATTTACATCGATGCCTATGGCAATGCGATGACCGGCCTGCGCGCCGCAACCCATGATGGGGCGGTGACGGCAGGCGGGCGGGCTTTGCCACATGTCAGGACCTTTGGCGATGTCGCGCTGGGGCAGGGACTTGTGTATCAAAATTCATTTGGTTTGCTGGAAATTGCGGTCAATGGCGACCGGGCCGACAGGATGTTTGGTCTGAGTATCGGAAGCCCGGTTCATATCGCGCCGAAAAACGTGCAAACGTGACGTCCGACACAGCTGGGGCTGGTTATATCCTATAATGTGACACAATAACAAAACAGAGACGGGAAACGGCATAGATGGCGATTGAGGTCAAATTCTGGGGGGTCCGTGGCAGCATCGCCTGTCCATCGCCCGACCATGTTGTCTATGGCGGCAATACCGCCTGTGTCGAAATGCGGGTGGGTGGGCATGTCCTGATTTTTGATGCCGGAACCGGCATTCGCAATCTGGGCCGGGATTTGATCCGCCGGAATGTTTCTGCGGCGACGATTTTCCTGACCCACACCCATTGGGACCATATCAACGGTTTTCCGTTTTTTGTTCCGGCCTATAACCCGGCCAATCGGTTTCGTATTCTGGCCGGACATCTGACGGAACTGGGCGGGGTCGAACGGGTTTTTTCCTCCCAGATGGCCAATCCGACCTTTCCTGTCCCGTTATCGGCGATGCAATCAAAATTGTCGTTCGAGGATTTTACCGCCGGGCAGGTGATTGACGATCTGGGTGATGGCATTGTCGTGCGGACCGCCCCCCTGAACCATCCGAACGGGGCAACGGCATACCGTGTTGAGTATGGCGGGAAATCGGCCTGTTATGTCACCGATACCGAACATGTACCCGGTACCCCCGATCAGGCGATCCTTGATTTGATCGCCGGGGCTGATCTGGTGATTTATGATTGCGCCTATACCGATGCGGAATTCCCCGCCAAGGTCGGCTGGGGCCATTCAACATGGCAGGAAGGCATTCGTTTGTGTCAGTCGGCAGGCGTGCGTCAGATGGCGTTGTTTCATCATGACCCGGACCATGATGATGCAGTGATGGCCGACATCGAACGACAGGCGCACTCCGTCTGGCCCGGTGCCTTTGCGGCCCGCGATGAAATGGTGCTGAAAATCGGTTAGGAGCAGGGCCTCTAAAACACCCTTGAATATTGTGGGAAAACGCGGATTTCGATGCGTCGGTTTTCCGCCCGGTTTTCCGGGATCGGATCGCCGTCGTCATTGAGGTTGGGCAATTTGGGTTGTGTGTCGCCATAGGAAATGGCGCGCATGCGTTTCTGGTTCGGATCAACGCCAACCGCCCCGAAAAACCGCACCACGGCAATCGCCCGCCCGGCGGCCAGTTCCCAGTTGGACGGGAAACGCGGGGTGTTGATCGGGCTGTCATCGGTGTGGCCCATCACTTCGATCTGAAAACCCAGATAACGCGGTTCTTTCAGAAGATCACCGACATCCTTGAGGAACAACACCCCGTCATTGGTCAGATTGGCCGAACCGGGATGAAAAAATGCCCCGTCTGCCAGTTCGATCAGGATGCCTTCGTCATCGGTCGAAATGCTGACCTCGCTGTCCATTTGCAGATTGAACACGACATCCTGAAGATCGGTTTCCAGAACCTGGGTCGGGCGCACCACATCGCGTTTGCCGATCTGATCGGCAATACCGGCCTGAACCTTTTCAAACAGCGGAATTTCGATTTTGGAAAAACTGACCAGCAACACAAAAAACGCCATCAGCAAGGTAATGGCATCGGCATAGGTTGCCAGCCAGTCTTCGTTGACTTCCTCGTTTTTGCGTCGGGTTAAGGGTTTCCTGCGTGCCATGAACGGTGTGCTTTCTGCCTGTCTTACTTGGCCGATTTGTCGATGTTAAAATGAATTGCCGGGTCAAGGAAGGAATTCATCCGGTCCTGAATGGCGCGCGGGCCTTTGCGGTCTGCCAGCATGATCAGGCCTTCGGCAATCAGATAATTTCGAAACCGCATGATTTCTTCGCGTTGCTGGATTTTGCTGGCCGCAGGCATGAAAAAGAACCGTGCGGCGACAATGCCATATAATGTCGTGATCAGCGCAATCGCCAACCCGGCGCCCAACTGCGTCGGATCATCGGCCATTTTATCCAGCATGATCACCAGACCGACCAGTGTCCCGACCATGCCAAAAGCCGGGGCCGCGCCCGCCATGCTTTTGAGGATATCCACCGGCACCAGATTGCGGCTAAAGGCGTTTTCAATGGCGTTGTGCAGCATTTCAGCCGTTTCATCACCGTTATAGCCGGTAATGACAATTTCCATCGCCCAGCCCAGAAACGGTTCTTCCTTGCCGACCCGGCTGGCTTCCTGCTCAAGGGCATTGATGCCCTTTTTTTGCAGCAAATAACCCCATTTGACCACGCGCCCGACTTCGCCGGTCAACTGGCCGCGGGCCATGCGCGGGGCGCGAAAAATCTTGAAAATCAGTTTGATTGCCAGCCACACATACCGGGTTTCATAGGCAATGAAAGTGGCCGCAAAAGTCCCGCCAAGCACCATTAATGCGCTGGAAAGACTTAAAAATACCCAATAATTGTCGGTCGAGATAAAAATGGAGCCGATAAACAGCCCCAGACCGAACACAATCCCCAAGATCGTCGTAAACGACATTGCTTTTTATATTCCCCAAGCGCCTGCACGCCCGTTAGTGTCCCCAAGCAAGCCAAAACGCGGTATCCGCCCCGTTTCAAGCCATTCCAAAGATAACCTCGCTTGTTGTCATTGTTAAGTAAATAGCTTTGTTGCGGAAATCGCATAAAAGAAACAGGCCCGCCATCAAAAGCGGGCCTGCATTGTAACAGACGGAAAAGGGGCAGGATCAGGCGCTGCGAATGCCGCTCAGGAACTGATCGACCTCGTGGCGCAAACTGGCTGAAAGTTGCCCCAGTTCTTCGGCCACTTTCAACACGGAATGGGCCGATTTGTCGGTTTCGCCAACGGTGTGGTTGACCCGTTCGATATTGCTGCTGACTTCCTGGGTGCCGATGGCGGCCTGTTCGACATTGCGGGCGATTTCGCTTGTCGCCTCGGCCTGTTCGCCCACCGCATCGGAAATCGTATTGGTGATGTCGGTGATGCGGGTGATGACATTGGAAATATCGCTGATCGATTGCACGGTTTTGCCGGTTTCGGCCTGAATGGCGGCAATCTGCTCTGAAATATCCTCGGTCGCACGGGCGGTCTGATTGGCAAGGTTTTTGACCTCGGCGGCGACCACGGCAAATCCCTTGCCGGCTTCGCCCGCACGGGCGGCCTCGATGGTCGCATTCAGCGCCAAAAGATTGGTTTGCCCGGCAATATCGTTGATCAGGCTGACAATCTCGCCAATTTTGGCAGCGGCTTCGGACAGGCCTTCGACCGTGTGGCTGGAAACATCGGCTTCGCGCGATGCTTCGGCGGTGATTTCGGTCGATTGCCGGGCTTTTTCACCGATTTGTTCAATCGATTGCGACAGATGTTCGGCGGCCTCTGCCACCGTTCTGACATTGACCGTGGCTTCTTCGGAGGCGGCGGCAACTGTAGTGGCATTTTTGCTGGCCTGATCAGCCGCACCAACCAGATGACGGGCCGTGTTTTGCATATTGTCTGCCGATGTGGAAACGGCGGCGACAATCCCGGCAATCACGCTTTCAAAACCGGCAATCAGGGTTTCAAGTTTTTTCATGCGGGTTTCGCGTTGCTGCACGGCAATCTGTTGTTCTTCTTCCATACGCTGTTTGGCTATTGCATTGGTTTTGAAAATCTCGACCGACCGGGCCATATGGCCGATTTCATCGGTGCGTTCCGTACCCTTGATTGTCATGTCGGTGCGGCCATCGGCCAGGACATTCATCACATTGCGCAAATCCGACAGGGGATTGACGACAATCTGCGACAGCAGGGCACGAATGCCCAGAACGGTCAGAATGGCAATGACAACACCGCCCATGATGATGCCAAATAATAACTTGTTGGTTTTGGCTTCTTCCGGGGCAACCGACAGGCTGGAGGACAAAACAGCAATCACGTCGCCATCCTGTGCTTCCATCGCACCGTGACAGGAATGGCAGACCTCCAGATCGGCGCCTTTGGTGACGCCAAGGACAATCGGCATCGACAGGCGATAAGTGCCCTGATCGGTATAGCGCCCGACCATTTCCTTGCTGTCGATGGCTTCCTGATCAATTGCGTCGCGGGGCAGTTTCAATTCCTTGCTGCCGTCTTCTTTCATATAGGCCAGTGTGGTTGGCCCCCAGACGGACCAGAGTTCACCGGGGTAATCCTGATTGCGGCTGTTGAACCAGTCGTTAAAAACGCGAATGCCGATATCGTCCCCGTCATCGGGGCGGGCGGCCATGACATTGACGATCAGGGCATGCAGCGAGGTCAGTTCATTTTCGCTGAGCTGATGAAGCTTGGAATCCATGGCGTGTTTTTCGGTGACCGCCATCATGGTCAGTGCAACCAGAATAACCAGCGTCACGCCAATGGCGGATGCCAGCATAAACCGTTTCCTGATCCCCATATTTTTCCAGCTTGATATGATCGCCATTATCTACCCTCAATCCAAGAAATGAATGCGGAAAGGCACGGGCAATGAAGTGCCTGTTTCCGTTCTGCCCCGTGGGGCTACCATCTCCGGTTTTGAAGGGGGGGTCCTTGATTTGCCTCAAGTGCAAGCGCGAATGAGAAATTTTCTAAATGAAAACGGCGATCAATTCCGCTTTTTTGTCATCAGGACGATATTGCGCGCCGGGAAATCGCAAATCCAGCCGCGGATGCGGGCAAGATGATCAAAAGTTGTGCTGCGGTAAAAGACAACATGGGTGGGATCGCGGCGGTAATGCCAGTTGGCAAAACGGGCATCGTCATTTTGAAAACAGGTCATGACCGCCAGAATGCCGCCCGGTCGCAACATCTGATCCAGCCTGTCAAATTCAACAGCAGGCCGGTGAAAATGTTCGGCAACTTCGGTGCAGGTGATAAAATCAAATGTCTGATCAAAGGGCGGGGGATGAGCAAAAAAGCAAGGGTCGTAATGGATCATATCATGGCCTGCCTTGCGCAGGATATCGGCAAGAACCGGGCCGGGACCACAACCATAATCAAGCCCCTTTTGACCGGCAGGCAGGCGTTTTAGCAAGGGTATGGCCAGTTTTGACAGAAAACCCCGGTAACCGGCATCACCGTTCCCGTTTTCATGCAGGCCATATTGCGCCCGTTCATCCCTTTGTGACAGCCAGCACGACGGATCCAGAAACGTCGCCTCGCACGGGATGCAGCGCCAGTAATCCTGATCTTCGATCTGCATAAACGGCCGGATCTGTGATGACAGGCATACCGGGCAGATGTCAGGAAGGCTCACCCCTGATCCTTCAGGCGGGCGACATAGACGGTATTGGTGTCTTCGCGGTCCAGAACCGGATGGGAAAACCGCACGATATGCGCCTCGGACGTGGCAAAGACAGCATCAAGCGTCTTTTGAAACACGGGATCGGGCAAATCATTGGACCACAAGGCAAAAACACCCCCCGGTAACAAGTGTCCTGCCAGTTTTTCAAGTCCGTCGCGGCTGTAAAAGGCGGCATGGGTCGGATGCAGGACATTGGTGGGTGAATGATCGACATCCAGCAAAATCGCATGATGTTTGCGGCCCGGATGATCCGGATTCATGCCTTGGGTCGGGGCAAGGGCGCGGGCGAAAAAATCACCCTGTTGCAAGCTGCACCGCGCATCCGATGTCAGACCTTCACCCAGTGGCAACAGGCCGTTTTGATGCCATTCAATGACCTCGGGCAGATTGTCAATCACCAGCAAGGACGCAACATCGGGATTTTCCAGCACGGTTTGCGCGGTATAACCCAGACCAAGCCCGCCAACCACCACGTCAAGGCCCGGGGATGACAATGTGTCGGATGACAGCGCCGCCAGTCCCAGTCGTGTCAGTTCAATTTCGGCAAATGTAAACAGGCTCGACATCAAATATTCATCGTCAAGCTTGATTTCATAAACATCAATATCAAGCGACAATTCGCGCCTGCGCCGCAGACTTAAAACACCCATCGGCGTTTCGCGATAATCCAGTTCTTTAAACAGCAGGCTCATATTTTTTCGGTCCGGGTTGGAAACCAGCCACAGTGACCGGGATTATTTTAAAGACGGGACAATTGGTCTTGTTTCTATTTTATCGGGGGACAGTGGCAAAGAATGACCGGGATTGCAAGGGCGGTGGCTTGTTTTCTGGTTCGGCAACATGCATAACGCCAGTGGATATCAAGCCCCAACAGACAGGATTTTGCGATGGATATTTCATTTTCGGATGCACAAAAGAAACTGGATCAGGTTACCGCCGAAATGATTGAACTGATCCGCAAATATGATCTGGATGCGGCAACCCCCTTTGATGTGATCGCCGTGGCCCGCGCCAAAATCAGCGACCGGGATGATTATATCCGGTTTCTGGAATTGTCGCTGGAAGGCCGGATTTACGGCGAATATGCCGATGCCCTGAACCGGAAAATGGCGGAACAAACGGCGGGTGATGCCGGTTCCGGTACAACACACTGATTTTTGCGGGGGTATGGCCCTGATTTCAAAGACAATCTGCCAATTGGGGCAGGCCGTCACAAAAACTTCCCGATGATGTCACCGTCTTGACGTTGTCTGGCACCTTTGACAGGCTTATATCGCTGCCATCGACAGGCTGGAAAAACCGGCTGTTGATGCCGGGTGGTGTTTCCAGCCGGTGCAGGCAACCAAAAGCAGGATGGGTGACATGAACAAAAGTTATGTCCAGACCTTGATGGAAGTCGAAAAAGTATTTGGTCAGATCAATGATCATGATTACCGGCTGTATCGCGCCGTCTGGGGCAACCGACAGGCCGCCGGAACCGGCATGTCGCGCGGCAGTCGTGCCGAAATCAGCAAAAAACTGGCCAATGATTTTGTCGTTGCGGCCAATGAACAACAATCATCCGCCCGCAACACCACGATTGTCGGCGGGCGCAAAATGGTCTGGGATGCTGTGGCCTGATCATCGGCCTTTGCACAATCGGTCTTGCATTGCGCACCAGAACGCTTGATTTTTAACCGCCATCCGGTGTTAAAGATGGCGGTTTTATTTTTGGGCAATTCCCCGTTTCTGGTGGCCGGAGGCCAAACAATGTCGATTAAATCGCTGATTCGCACCATCCCGGATTATCCGAAAAAGGGCATCATGTTTCGCGATATCACCACCCTGTTTGGCGATGCCGACGGGCTGCGCGAAGTGATTGACGCCATGGCAGGCGAATTTCAGGATCAAAAGATTGATGTGATTGCCGGGATTGAGGCACGCGGCTTTATTATCGGTCCGGCGGTGGCGATGGCGCTGGGCGTTGGATTTGTGCCGATCCGCAAACGCGGAAAATTGCCCGCCGAAACCATCGAAATCGAATATGATCTGGAATATGGTTCCGACATTATTGAAATGCACCGCGACGCCATCATACCGGGACAGCGGGTTTTGGTGATGGATGACCTGATCGCGACCGGCGGCACCGCCCTTGCGGCGATTGATCTGGTGCAAAAGGCCGGTGGGGATGTTGCCGGATGCGCCTTTATCATTGATTTGCCCGATCTTGGGGGCCGGAAACGCATTCTGGAACGCGGGGTTCCGGTTTTTCATCTGGTGGATTTCGACGGCGAATAAATCCGGAACGGTTCCGTAATATTTTTGTCCTGTTTCTGCCACAAAGCATGGTATAATCCATGGTTGAAGATACCTGTACTTGTGGCAGTAAGGTGATTTAAATGCTTGCCCCCGTTCTGAACCAGCAAAATGTCGGCTATACCGGGCAGACCGCCCGGTTGATGGCGGCTGGTGCGCGCGGGATTTCAACGGTTAACCGCGATACCGAAATCGAGGCCTCCGGCCCGTATTTCGGTCATGATCCCGATACGGACGGTATTGTCTTTAATGCCTATGTCGGGGACGAGGAAGAACGCGGTGCCCGCCAGAACAAGGGCGGGCAGGATTCGTCGCCTGATCGTGGTCGTTCCGGTCTGCGCCGTATGTCGGCCAGCACCGGTGACGGCATGACGATTCCCGGCAAGGATTTTGCCAATTTTCTGGATGCCAGTATCCCGCGTGATTTAAACGCACCGATGAGTGGATCCTCCTTTTATGCCCTGATCAATGCTGTGACCCAGGGGATGATGGTGCGCGGTCAAAGTCTGGATTTTCAAATCTGATATCTTGTTGCCTGCCTCGCGGATGTCTATCATGGATGGGCTGTTGATATATGCGCAGTCGCCAAAGCCAGACAGGGCAGGAATGAAACAAAAGCCGGTTCTATATTCAGTGTTTGATGCCGCATTCCGGCTGATTGACCTTGCCCTGAACGATAACGAATATTTGCAACCGCAAAAGCTGCACCGTCTTTTGTATCTGGCGCAGGCCTATCATGGGGCGACCTATCATGGCCGGATGTTGATGCCCGCTGTGTTCGTGGCCGAAGAAGCCGGGCCGATGGAACCCAATGTCTATGCGGTGATGGAAGAAAGCCGCCCGGATGTGCGGTTAAGGGCAATCGATGAAAAAACCGTGCATTTCATCGCCAGCATCTGGAGCCAGTTTGGCCATCATTCAGTGGACCATCTCAGCCAGTCCGTGCGCAATCATCAACCCTATCAGGAAGCCTTCAAGGCCGCCCCCGGCACGGTGATTTCCTATGCCAGCATGGTGAAATTCTATGCCGCCGTGAAGAAAAATGCGACCACGGCCGAGGCGGGCGAGATTGTCCGCCCCCGGGTCATGCGATCCCACAAGGGCAAGCCGGTCGCCACCACCGACTGGTTGCCGCGCCGCATCAAATGATGCTGTGTCGGGTTATTCGGCGGGTTTGGTTTTAAAGGCATCGCACGGATCATCGCGTTTGATCGCGCTGGTAAACCAGATGAAATCAACGGCATTGCGCCCGCCCAGCCGGGCCAGATAATCGTCGGGGCGCAGTTCGGTGCCATCATTGCCGGTTTCCATCATGGCAATCACGGCCCGCGATCCTTCGGGATCATATCGTTCCAGATGAAAAGGCACGGCAACACCAGACCGCACATGCATTGACCCGGCAATCAAAAACGCGCCGTCCTGTCCGGGGACACTGGCGGCATCAAACATCGCCCGCGCCAGCGACGCATCGCGGACATACTGGATCAGGCCAAACGGGGCAGCTTTTTCCGGGGGTAACATGCCGCAATGCGATGACACAATTTCAACCTTGAACTGGTCGGCAATCGGGCCGGGCATGTCGGGCACATTCAAAAGGTCGCGCAGATCATCGGGCAGGGCATCCAGCCCCTCGGTCGCCATCGGTTGCAACACATTGCGCGGCAGATTTCCGGCACTGATTTCCAGATTATGTTTGGCCGCCGCACTGGCAATCGGTTGATAATCATACCAGGAAGGCCAGCCGCTATTCTCCCAATCCAGTGCAGGTCCAAGATTTTCGGGGTCGCGGGCGACCCATGCGGCATCCAGATCGGCCTGCTGGTCGCGATTGAACATTTCCCAGACAATTGTGCGTTTCAACCCGTCCTGTGACAGCGCATCGACCAGTTCGGCCTGCCGGTGATGATGCAGTGGATTATCGTGGGTTTCCCCCAGCAACACATAACGGACATTGGTAACCGCCCGGTGCAGTTCGCCAATTTTGATATAACGGTTGCTGGCAACATCATAAATCAGGCCCGGTGCCGGGGGTGCCAACGGGCTTTGGGCTTGGGCGGCCTGTTGACCGGCCACCGCCAGCACGGTAAAAATGCACAATGTCGCAAAAAGCAAATCCGGCAGGGACCGTTCTTTTATTTTGAAATCAGGCATTGTCGTCCGGCTGGTTGTGGATCGGTTCGGTTATGATTTTTACGTCGGTTCTATTTACTGGATGCCAGCGCAGATTCAAGATCGGATATCAGATCGTCAATATCTTCGATCCCGACGGACAGGCGCAACAAATCATCGGGCACCGGGCTGTCGGGGCCTTCGACCGATGCGCGATGTTCGATCAATCCTTCTACCCCGCCAAGCGACGTGGCGCGTTTGAACAGATTGCAGGCATTGTGAAACGCCACGGCGCGATCCCGCCCGCCCTTGACGCGCAAGGATAACATGCCGCCAAAACCGCCCGTCATCTGACGTTTGGCGATGTCATGGCCGACATGGCTTGCAAGGCCGGGATATTGCACCTGAACGATGTCGGGATGATGTTCAAAATGCTGCGCAATTGCCATCGCATTGGTGCAGCATTTTTCAACGCGGATCGACAAGGTGCGCATCCCGCGCAGCAACAACCATGTTTCAAACACGCCAAGAACAGCACCGCCGCCTTTATGCTGCACGCACACCCGGTCCCAGAACGGGTCTTTACGGGCGGTGGTCAGGCTACCTGCCAGAACGTCGCTATGCCCGTTCAGATATTTGGTTGCCGAATGCATCACAATATCGGCCCCCAATTCAATCGGGCGGGTCAAAAGCGGGGTGGCCACCGTATTATCGACGGCGACAATCGCCCCGGCCTGATGGGCGGCATCGGCCACGGCGGCGATATCGGTAATTTGCCAGTCGGGGTTGGACGGGGTTTCGATCCAGACCAGTCTGGTCTTGCCCGGTTTCAGGGCGCTGATCCAGCTTTGACAATCGCCATTATCGACAAAATCAAATGTCAGCCCGGCGCGCACCCCGCTATCAAGCATAAAACCGCGCAAGGACCAATACATCACCTTGGGCGCAATCACATGATCGCCGGGTTCAAGGGATCGCAACACCGCAACGGCGGCGGCCATGCCCGATGCAAACAGGCGGGTGTCCTCGCCGCCTTCCAGCGCGTTCAGAACCGCACAGGCCTGATCATAGGTCGGGTTGTCGGCCCGGCTATAACAGCGCCCGTCGTGATAGCTAAGGTCGGCATTGCGTTCAAACGTGGTGGAGGGATAAATCGGCGGCGTGACCGAACGGGTGGCCTCATCAACCCAACCCAGTGCCTGGGCGGTGAAGGTGGCGGGGCGATATGTTTTGGGCTGTTCAGACATGATCAAACCTGAATGTTATTCAATTGTCATGTACCGTAATCGTCTCTAGAACATTGGGAAACACAAATTTTGTCTATTTCACACGAGGCAGCAGACATGACCGGCACCACCAGCACACCCGGCACTCCGATCCCCGATCACGCTGATGTCGTCGTTATTGGCGGCGGTATTCAGGGCGCGGCCAGTGCCTATTATCTGGCAAAGGCGGGCATGTCGGTGGTGTTGCTGGAAAAAGACACCATTGCCTCGCACCAGTCGGGCCGGGCATGGGGGTTTGTCCGGCAACAGGGCCGCGATCCGGTTGAGCTGGCCCTGATGAAGGCGTGTAACGCCATCTGGCCGACTTTGGAACAGGAACTGGGTGCCGATCTGGAATGGCGGCAGGGCGGGGTTCTGTTTGTGGCCCGCGATGACCGGGAAATGGCATCCTATGAAAAATGGGTGGTGGATGCCGCCCCTTATGACATTGAAACGCTGATTCTGGATCGGGCCGGGGTTGAACGCATTGCGCCGCACATCACCAAACCGGGCATTGGCGGTATATTCACCCCGTCCGACGGACAGGCAGAACCCAAAAAGGCCGCCCCGGCACTGGCGAAAAAAGCCCGTGAACTGGGGGCGGTGATTGTCGAAGGATGTGGGGCGCTGGGCATTGAAACCGAAGCCGGACAGGTCAGCAGCGTGATTTGCGAACAGGGTGAAATCCGCACCCGTCATGTGATCTGCGCCGCCGGGGCCATGACCCATAAATTTGTCGCAAAACTGGGCCGCCGCCTGCCGCAACAAACCACACGCGGCACTGTGGTGCGCACCACGCCGGTTGCGCCGATTACGGCGGCGGCAACTCTGGCCGAAGGATTGGGCCTGCGGCAACGCGCCGACGGGTCGTTGAACATTGCCGATGAATTTGTCACCGACATTGACCTGACTTTGTCGCGGTTTCGCTATGCCCGCGATTTCATGCCGGGGCTTGCTGCCAACTGGCGCAATTTCCGGTTCCATCTGGGCCGTCCATTGATCAATGAACTGGTCGATGGCCTGCCGGGATCGGACATGAAAGGCCGCGAACTGATGGGACGACGCCATAATCAGGCCGTGGTCAATCCGGTGCGGGTACGCAATGCGATGGCGCAACTCAAAACCCTGTTTCCCCATATCGGCCCGGTTGCGATTGCCGATTCATGGGCGGGCGATATTGACGTCACCCCCGATGCGGTGCCGGTGATCGACCAACTGGAAAACCCCAAGGGATTCTTTATCGCAACCGGCTTTTCCGGCCACGGATTTGCCATGGGGCCGATTGTCGGCAAGGTGCTGGCGGAATGGATCACCACGGGGGCACCGTCCATCCCCCTGACCGGGCTTGAATTGTCGCGGTTTGAAGACGGATCGGTGCGCAAACCCTATGCGATCTAACGCACAAACCGCAACAGGGCCGCACCAAACAAGGTGACCATCGCCGAAAATACTTTGACCAGATTCAGTTTTTCGCGCAGGAAAAACACCCCGATCAACAGGGCAAAGACGATGCTGGTTTCGCGCAAGGCCGTGACCAGCGGGATCGGGGCCTGTGTGAAGGCCCACATCACCATGGCATAGGCGACAAAGGATGCACTGCCGCCAATGATGAAAACCCGTTTGCCCTTTTTGGGCAAATCGCGCAGCAATCCGGGGCGGCTGAGGCGGATATACAGCGTAAAGGCAATGGTATTGCCCAGCGTATGCCACGCATAATAACCCAGCGACGTCCCTGCCAGCCGCGCACCATAACCATCAACCAGCGAATAACCGCAAATAAAACAGCCGGTCATCAACGCCAGAAAGGCGGCATTGACATTGCGCAGCCCGTCACTGCGCCGCGCCAGACTGAGGCTCATGATGCCGGTGCCGATAATGCAAATCGCCAGCAATTCAAGCGATTGCAGGGTTACCCCCAAAAACAGCGTCGAAATTGCCGCCACCATCAGGGGGGCCGATCCACGGGCAATCGGATAAACCTGTGTCAGATCGCCCAGACGATAGGATTGCAGCAGAAAAACCTGATAGCCAAAATGCAACGCAATCGACGCCACCATATAGGGCCAGCTTTCGGCGGCGGGCAGGGGAATGAACGGCAACAGGACAAGGGCAATCGGCGTATGGCCCAGAACCACGGCGGCCATGCCCAGATGTTTGTCCACACCGCCCTTGACCAGGGCATTCCACACAGCATGCAACAAAGCCGCCGCAATCACGGCCAGAAAAACGGTGGTGGTCAATTGCGGTCCCGCCCCTGAAAGAAATCAATATCAGGTGGTTAAAGCATATTTCCAGACCGTTTGGCAAATGGCATGGCAGGCGATCAGGGGCCGGGGTCACGGCTAAAAATGCGGGTGGCACCAATCGGCACGGCCTGAAATTCATCTGCGGCAATGCCTGCCTCATGCAAGGCATGGCGCAATTTTTGCGGCGGTTCATCAACCGGTTCGGATGTCAGGACAAAGGTTCCCCAATGAATGGCAATCGCCTGTTTGACACCCATCGCCTGTTTAAGCTGCACGGCCTCATACGGATTGACATGGGCACGTTCCATAAAATCACGCGGTTCATAGGCCCCAATCGGGATCAGACCCAAATCAAACGGCCCGTATTGCGCCCCCATTTCGGAAAATAATTTTTCGTTCCAGCCGCTATCGCCCGCGAAATAAAATTTGAACCCGTCGGCAAATTCAAATCCATAACCGCCCCATAACATCTGTTTGCGGTCACTCAGTTTGCGGCTGGACCAGTGATAGGATGGCAATAATGTGACCGTCACCCCGTCCAGGGTAAGGGATTGGTCCCAATCAAGTTCATGACAGGTATCAATCCCGGCTTGTTGCAAAAGGGCACCATTGCGCAGCGGCACAATATGGCGCGGCCCGGTGCCGATTTCCCGCAAGCTATGCAGGTCGAAATGGTCATAATGATTGTGCGACAGCACCACCATGTCGATTTTCGGCAATTGATCAATGCGCAGGCCGGGCGGGCTGTAGCGCCGTGGCCCGGCAAAACGCAATGGTGACGCCCGGTGCGAAAACACCGGATCGGTCAGGATATTTATCCCGCCATATTGCACCAGCGCCGAGGCATGGCCGATCCAGGTGATCTGGGCCTGGGTCGGGTCGGGGGCGTGAATGGCCTCAAGATTTGGCAATTCCTGCGGGGTTTTGCCGTGCTGATGTTTGGCCTTGGGCCAGTTCTCATCGCCGAAATAGCGTCGTTTCAAAAACGTAAAAAAGGTTTTCTTGCCATCGGGTAATGGATAGCGGTTCTCAAAACCGGTATCCGTATGATGGGGCGGGCGGGCGTCATCGGTCACGGGCGGGTATCCCTGTTGTTATTGCACCTGTTTATCATTCCAGAATGTGGCAGGCGGTGCGTTATGCGCAAGTGAACAGGATTACGGTCCATGAAAAAGACCGGATCGGCATCCCGCCCATCCGGCCCGGTTCCGGTTATTCGATAACGGTTACATAGCTTTCAAGTTCCGGCGTGGTGTCGATAATGCCCTGTTCTTTCAGATAATCGGCAAAGCGGGCATAGCGTTTCATGTCCACCGCCGCCGGACGCAGGGCAAATCGTGGCAAGGTATCGGCCCAGGCGCGACTGTTCAATGCGTCGTCCAGATTGGGATAGGCGGCAATAAAGGCCTGCCAGCTGTCATCAGGATGGTTGATCAGATATTGCACCCCTTCTTCCAGCGCATCCATCATTCGCGCCATGCGCGGGTCATCCACTTTATCGCGATGGATGGTCAGGATCAGTTCGTCATAGGGCGGCACCCCTTCTTCCTCGACAAAAAAGGCCCGGCCCGGCTTGCCTTCGATTGCCATCTGGTTCAGTTCAAAATTGCGATATCCGCCAATAATCGCATCGACCTGCCCGGAATACAGCGATGGCGACAGCGAAAAATTGACATTGACCATTTCAATGTCGCTCATCGCGACCCCGTGCCGTGCCAGCATAGTGCCCAGAATGGCATCTTCAAACCCGGCAACCGAAAAGCCGATTTTCTTGCCTTTCAAATCGGATAATTCCTTGATCGGCCCGTCTTCCAGCACAATCAGGGAATTTAACGGCGTTGCGACCAAAGTGCCAATGCGTGTCAGCGGCAATCCCTGTGCCGCCTGCACATGCAATTGCGGCTGGTAATTGACGGCAACATCGCCCTGACCGGCCGCGACCAGACGTGGCGGGGCGGATGGATCGGACGGTTCAATCAGTTCAACATCCAGCCCGTGGGCGGCAAAAAAGCCCTTTTCCTTTGCAACAATCAGCGGTGCATGATCGGGGTTCACAAACCAGTCCAGCAGGATCACCAGCCTGTCATTGGCATGGGCGGGATTGGTGGCGAAAACCCCCGCGCCAAGGGCGGCGGCGGTCAGGATGGATTTCAGGCGTGACATCGGAATTGCTCCTGTCTTGGGATGAAAAAACAAATCGGGAAAAAAGGTTTAGCGATGCGGGGCAAGGCTGTCGGGTTGCCACGGCAGGGCTGCCCGCAAACCGCGATCCACCAGAAAATAAAGCGTGATCGAAAAGGCGCACAGCACCAGCAAACAGGCAAAAACCATATCGATCTGCACCCGCGCATTGGCATGAAGCATCAAATAGCCAAGGCCGTGGCTGGACCCGACCCATTCGCCAATGATCGCGCCAATCGGTGCAACGGCGGTGGCAACGCGAAAGCCCGAGGCAAAGGCGGGCAGGGCGGCAGGCAGTCGCACATGTGCCAGCAACCGCCAACGATTGGCCCCCATCGTACGGCCCAGATCAAGCCAGCCCGGCTCGGTCCGTGACAGCCCGTCAAAAAATGCCACGGTGACCGGAAAGAAAATGATCAATGCTGCCATGGCGATTTTTGACGCCATGCCAAAACCCAGCCACAACACCAGTAACGGCGCAATCGCAAAAAACGGCACGGCCTGGGACACCAGCAACATCGGCATCAGCCAAAACCGCACCGGTGCAAACAAGGCCATCGGCAAGGCGGCCAACGCGCCAAGCATCGACCCGGCAAACAGCCCGATGATGATTTCGGCAATGGTATAGCGGGCATGATCAAACAACACATCGCTGCGTTTGATCAGGGTCTGCAAGACTTCCATCGGGGCCGGCAGCATATATTTCGGGGCACCCGTCAGGATCACAAACAACTGCCATGCCGCAATCAGGACGGCGATGATGATAAAGGGGCGCATCAGGGTCAAAAGGCGATTGTTCATGATGCAATACCCGTTTGATCATACGCGCCAAGAAGCCGCAGCAACTCCCCCTGCAAATGCAATATATCCGGGTCGGTCACATCCCGCGGAATGTCACCATCGGGGATGATGGCATCTTGCAAACGCGCGGGCGATCCGCGCAAAACCAACACCCGGTCGCCCAGACGCAGGGCTTCCAGCGGATCATGGGTCACGAGCAACACGGTCTTGCCGCGCAACACCCTTGCGGCCAGATCCTGAAGCCGCAGACGATTAAGCGGGTCAAGGGCCGAAAACGGCTCGTCCATCAGGACGACAGGACGATCTTCCATCAGGGTACGGGCAAGGGCGGCGCGTTGCCGCATGCCGCCCGACAGGGCCGTCGGGCGCACATGGGCGGCATCGCTTAATCCCGTCTCGGCAATCAGGGCATCCGCACGGGCAAAATCGGGCCTGTTCCCGCGCAAAACAGCCCCCAGAACGACATTTTCCCGCACACTGCGCCACGGCAACAGCAAATCCTGCTGCGCCATATAGGCAACCCGGCCCTGCAAATTCAGGCTATCCGAACAGGTAATCTCGCCGCTGGCCGCATCATCGACCAACCCGGCCAGATAACGCAACAAGGTGCTTTTGCCGACCCCGGACGGGCCCAGCAAACAGGTGAAACTGTTGGCCGGAAGATCAAGATCAAGGTCGTGGAAAATATCCTGCCCGTCAAAGGCAACGCAGGCGCGCCGCAGGCAAACGTCAAATCCGGTGTGCGGGACAGGGGCCGGATCAACCGGCAAGGCTTTGTTGCGCATGACTACCTTCCTACGCCGGTCTTAACCGGTTCAGGTTCAAAGGGTCGTCCGGCAACACCGAACCTCTCAGCCAATTCACGATTGGCCCCCCTGGAGATGCGGGGACTATGCGCAGTCAGGGCGGTGACGTCAAGAACTGTTCGCGATCATTGAAAAATTGCGATAGGCTATTTTACCATTGCAGCAGATGACGCCGCAGCTTTCCCGCCCGATGATCCCGGTGATGGGGGACCTGTTCGATATGAACAGGAAAGGCAACGCACCGTTCCGCATGGTCACCTTCCTGCACCATAAGCTTTTCAGGGTTTAGTGATCTGCTTGCAGGTAAATTGCCCCACTTGTCGCTCCCGCTTCAAGATCGGCATGTGCCTGTGGTGCGTTTGTAAAACTGTATGAATGGGCAGCAGGGAAGTGTGACTGGCGCAGAATATCGAACCATGCGGCGGCTGCGCGGTGATAATCCTGTATGTTGTTGGCAAAGGCCAAAACACTGGCACGTATTAAAAACCGGTTCGACAGGGTGCGAACATCGATCAGGGGCAGGGCGCCGCCAACCTCGCCAATATTGACAGTCGTACCAAACGGTTTTGTGGTGCGAATGGTTTTGACCAATGCTTCACCCCCTATCCCGTCAATGGCAAAATCAACACCCCGTCCCGCCGTCAGGTCGTCTATCGCTGTTTCAAAATCCTGTTCTTTGTAGAATATGGCGTGGTCAAGACCTTGCTGCCTGGCAAGATCGGCTTTTTCCGAGGTGCTGACAGTGCCAATCGTGGTTGCGCCCGACAGTTTCGCCCAGCGGGTCAGGATTTGTCCCAGCCCGCCCGCTGCAGCATGGATAAGGATGCTTTGCCCGGGTTGAACATGACAGACACGGGCCAATAAAAAATAGGCCGTTAATCCGCGTAACAAAGACCCTGCTATCTGTTCGTCGGTCAGATCGTTGGGGAGTTTTATCAAACGGTTCGCTGCGATATTGCGTTCCGTCCTGTAACTTCCAACGGGAAAACCGGCATAGGCGACCCGCTCCCCGATGTCAAAGCCGCTGACATCCTTGCCGGTTGCACAAACCCTGCCGACGGCTTCAACACCGGGAACGCCCGGCATGACGGGGAATGGATACAGGCCCTTGCGAAAATAGATATCGACGAAATTAACACCAATCAGGCTTTGCCTGATCCGAACCTCATCGGCCTTTGGTGCCGGTAAGTCCATGTCGGTGGTGTATAATGCCGATGGGTCTCCGGTCTGGTCCATTTGAATGACGCGGGTCATGTCTGTCTCCTGAATGTTGTGACAAATTCAGGATTAAGGGTTATTCATCATGTGGGGAATTGCATATATTTGCATGGTAAATGGGTGATAATGCGCAAATGAACTGGGAAGATTTTCGTTATTTTCTGGCGCTTGCCGATGAAGGCAGTTTTTCGGGGGCTGCACGCAAACTGGGGGTGGATCACAGTACCGTTGCCCGGCGTGTGGCCGCACTTGAAACGGCATTCGGTGTGCGCCTGATCGACCGTTTGCCCAAGGCGGTGATGCTGACAGTGGAAGGTCAGGTACTTGCCGAACGGGGGCAGGGGGCACTTGATGCCATGTTTGCCGTTGAACGTGCGGCAGCGGGGGCGGTCGCAGGTGTGTCGGTGCCGCTTTGTATCAGTGCGCCCCCTGCGCTTGCCCGCCATACGATTGGGCCACAATTGAAACAGTTACGCGAAATGCATCCTGATGTTGATGTGATTTTGCAGGGGCAAATACAGTCTGCGGATTTGAACCGCCGTCAGGCAGATATTGCGATAAGATTGTCGCGACCGCGCAAATCCAGTGTGATTACCCGTAAACTTGCAAACATGTCATTCGGGTTTTATGGCGCAAAGGCATATCCCAACGCCGAAACGGACTGGGACTTGATCAGTTGGGACGAAGGCAGTGCATATATTCCGCAATATTTCTGGCTTGAGGAAAGGTTGCGAGGACGGCGTGTTGTCTTGCGTTCAAACGATATGGATGTGCAGGTTGCCGCCGCCCGTTCCGGTCTGGGAATTGCGTTATTGCCCTGTTATATCGGTGATGCTGATCCGCTTCTGATGAAATTTGACGCCCGCGAAAATTTCCCCGCCCGTGAAATCTGGATGCTGGTTCATGCAGATTTGCGTCATGCGCCCCGTGTTCGGAAGGGCATGGATTTTCTGATTAAAACGATAGGTCGCCTGTCCTAGGTTCAGGCCTTCATTGAAAAATTGCGATAGGCAATTTTACCATTGCGGCAGATGACGCCGCAGCTTTCCCGCCGGATGATCCCAGTGCTGGGGAACCTGTTCGATATGAACGGGAAAGGCAATTCGCCGCGCCGGTCCCCAGTCAGTGATTTCAATAGCCGCATCAATGTCTGTGGCCGTTTCTTCGGGAAATGCCGTCAGGCACGCGGTTTGCGCTGTCTGGCATAACAAATGTGCGGTCCCGGCCAGAGAATGCCTTGCCGTGCTGACGATGCCCGATTGCTGGCGACGCAACAGCGCATATATTGCGCTTGCCGCCATCAGATAGCCGGTCGCATGATCGAGCGCCTGTACCGGCAGCGGAACCGGCTTTTGCGCTCCGGTCTGCTTCATACCGAAATCGGCGATGCCACAGCTCATCTGCACAAGGCTGTCAAATCCCCGCCTTTTCGCCCACGGCCCGGTCCAGCCATAGGCGCAAAGCGTAACATCAATCAGGGAAGAATTAATGCGGCGAAGTTCCTTTGTGTCGTAGCCAAGCCCCGACAGGGCATCAGGACGATAGCCATGCAGCAGGATATCTGCCTGACCCAGCAAACCCTCGAACCGGGTCCGGTCACCGGCAGATTTAAGGTCAAGTCCGGCACAGCGTTTGCCAAGGGTAACTTCGGGGATGACGGCACCTTCATCCCAGGCAGGCGGATCAATGCGCAAAACATCGGCACCATAAGCCGCAAGGAATCGCCCGGCAACCGGCCCGGCAAGGACGCGCGTCAAATCCAGCACGCGAATACCGGCAAGCGGCCGTTCTGGCGAAATGATCCGGTCATCGGGCGTGACATTGCCATGTTCCTGCCAATCGATCATCGGTTCTGTCGCCACTGCCTTGCCTTGCGGGTGGGCTTGCCAGTCTTCAAGGCTGCGCATGGTCGCGGCACAGCCACCGGCGGCAAGGATTGCGGCTTCAAGTGCGTCGGCGTCCCAGTTTGCAACGGCTGGGGCAAGGCTTTGCCGGTCGCGATAATTGCCCAGAACCGAAAGTGCGGCCGCCCGGTGATGCGGGGCGTTGGTATGAAGCCTGATCCAGCCATCGCGCGTTCGATAGTCGCCCGCAATCGCATCCCATTGGTCCGGCAGTTTCCAGCCATCGGGGCGGATTGTCATGCCGAACCATTTCGATGCCTGACGACGATTGATTGTGACAGGGGCGACATCCCCGCTGGCAAGGCCGCGATACCGTGCGATCATGGATGCAGCGGCACCGATCGTTGCCACGGCAAGATCGGTAACGGCAAAAAATGACGGCAGTTCATCGGTTCCGGTAACGGTGAATTTGGGCCGGGCCAAAGCATCGGCAATCGGATCAATGAACGGATTGGTCATGGCTTTGCTTTCATTTTAGGGTCCGGCCCTTTTGAGAAAACAATCTTGCGCATCTGAGGGTAAAGGGTCAATCCTGCGGACTGTCTTGCGGATATGTTTCCGCCAACCGATTGAACGTTGTACGCAATATGACCCCACCACGCATGATCGCTGCCGAGATTTATCGCGGCTCCAGCTATGGGCCGAAACATCCGCTGGCAATCCCGCGGGTGTCGCTGGTGGTTGATATGGTCCATGCGCTGGGTTGGGTGAATGATCAGACCTACCTGACGGGGCCGGTGGCGACACCGGATCAACTCGCCCGGTTTCATGACCGCGATTACATCGCCGCCGTTCAGCAGGCCGAACGCGATCAGGCCCTGCCGCCCGATATGATGGCGCGGTTTAATCTTGGCCTGAACGGCAATCCGATTTACCCGGAAATTTTCCGGCGTCCGGCCACGGCTGCCGGATCGTCGATATTGGCGGCCCGTCTGTTGCAGGATGGTGGCATTATCCATCATCCGGCGGGCGGCACCCATCATGGCCTTGCCGCACAGGCATCGGGGTTTTGTTATTTCAATGATCCGGTATTGGGGATTTTGGCGTTTCTCGATGGCGGGCTGGACCGGATTTTATATGTCGATATCGACGCCCATCACGGCGACGGCGTGCAAATCGCCTTTGCTGATGATCCACGGGTTTTGACGGTTTCGGTGCATGAAGACGGTATCTGGCCGAAAACCGGCGATATTGATGATATCGCCGGGGGCATGGCGCGTAATTTGCCGGTGCCACGCGGCATGAATGACGATGAAATGCGCTTTGTCCTGATGGAATATATCCTGCCATTGGCGCAAAAATTCAAACCACAGGCGATTGTTTTGCAATGCGGTTGTGATGCCCTTGCCGAAGACCCGCTATCGCGTCAGATGCTGGGCAATGGTTCGGTCTGGGACGTGGTGCGCGAACTGGCGGAAATGGCACCCCGGTTTCTGGTGTTGGGCGGGGGCGGATATAATCCTTATTCAGTGGCGCGGTGCTGGGCCGGAGTCTGGGGGATTGTAAACAAATTCGAAATACCTGATATGGTACCAGTAGAAGTGGAAAAAATTCTGCGTGTCATAAAATGGGCACATAGCCGTGGCAGACAGCCCGCGCCGGAATTATTGACCACACTGGCCGATCCGTGGCGGGGCGGGTTGATCAGGGCCGAAATCCGGCATCGCGTGCAGTTGCTAAAGGGATTTGGGGTATGAGAGCGGTTTTTCAGGTATTTCTGGCGGTCTGTTTTATCAGTGCTGCGGTGATTGCCGGTTTGAATGCAAAGGCCAATGGATTTGAACGATCGCGTCTTCTGGTCGATGGTCAGGTCTTTAATGTGGAACTGGCACGCAGCCCGGATGAACGGGCACGCGGCCTGATGTTTCGCACCGAAATGGCCAATGATGCCGGGATGCTGTTTGATTTTGGCCGGGCCCAGGAAATTTCGATGTGGATGAAAAACACCTTCATCCCGCTCGATATGATTTTCATTGATCACAGCGGCGAAATCGTCGGCATTGAAAAACGCACCATCCCGAAATCCGAGGCGATCATAGCATCGCCCAAACCGGTGCGCTTTGTGCTGGAACTCAATGGCGGCACCGCCGACCGCATGGGATTTGATGTCGGCACCCGTGTTGAAGGGCTGCCGCGCTAGGTTTTTCGCCCCTTTGGCATTTTTTCGCAATGCAATGGGCCAAAACCAACAACGCGGGCTTGCAGTGTGCAAATTATGGTGCTAAATCCTCCGCCGTGTCGGGGAGTAGCGCAGTCTGGTAGCGTACCTGCTTTGGGAGCAGGGGGTCGCGAGTTCGAATCTCGCCTTCCCGACCATCTTCTTTTTCGTATCTTGCCGGACTGTTGCCAGACCGGCAAACGGGTGTAAAAGAGGATATGGTTTTTGCCATATCATATTCATTTTACAGACGGTCAAAACGAGGGTCCCGATGAAGGTCCGTGTTTACAAACCTGCCAAAAATGCCATGCAGTCCGGTCGTGCCAATTCCGACCAGTGGGTGATGGAATTTGAACCCGGTGCGAAAAAGATTGCCGATCAACTGATGGGCTGGATCGGATCGACCGATACCCGCGATCAGGTCAAAATGTATTTTGACAGCCTTGACGAGGCACAGGCCTTTGCCGTGCGGCACAAACTGGTCGCCGATATCGAACAGCCCAAAACCCGCAAGCTGCAAATCAAGACCTATGCCGATAATTTCGCCTTCAAGCGCGTTGTCTGATTCTGTCTGTTGACGCCCTTGGGCAGTCTCCAAGTGGCCCCTTAGCTCAACTGGATAGAGCAACAGACTTCTAATCTGTAGGTTACTGGTTCAAGTCCAGTAGGGGTCGCCATTTTCCTGCCTTTCTGACGCCATTTTGCGATTGCAAAAAAAAGCCGACAGAAAGGTAATCCCATGCGAAAAATCTCTTTTTACGGCGGGGTTGTTGCCATCCTTGCCCTTGGCGCGTTTGGTGCGGACGATGTGGATCGTGGCACGTTCGGGCCGTTTGTACGGTCGTTAAACGATACGGATTATGGCTATCGGGTGGTGTCTGATCCAACCGGGTCGGCGATTGCGCTGCTGGTGGAACGGTTCGAGGTTCGGGCCGGGGATTGTGGCGGGCCGACAGGCATTGATTGTGGTCGTGACCGGGAACGTTCCGAACTGAGCGAACGGGGCGGGCGGAACCCGGCAGGCAGCACATACTGGTATGGCTGGTCGATTTATTTTCCCGACGATTTCCGTAATGTGTATCCAACCAAAGTGGCGCTGGGCCAGTTTCATCAGGAAGGCGCCAAACCGGCCTGGATGTTTCAGAATGACCGGGGCGGTTATCACCTTGATGATCATGTGACCGGGACAAAACCGCGTTATCGCAAATTGATTGACGAATCTGACCTGCGCGGCACATGGCATCGCATTGAAGTGCAGGCAAAATGGTCGCGCCATGACGATGGATTTTTGAAAATCTGGGTCAATGGCGATCAGAAAGTCGATTATGCCGGTCCGACAATGACGGCCGATAAAATCTATTTCAAATATGGCGTCTACCGGTCCTATGTCTCGCGCTATCAGAAGGACCGCAAGACAGACAAGGTTCCCGCCCAAACGGTTTTATTCGCCAATGTCAGGCGGGCCGATACGCGGCAAGGATTAGGGTCCGCACCCATAAATTAACGCGCCGCAATATACCGCCCCGGCCGGTGGTTCATGGCGATGATCAGGTTCAGGACCGCCGCCCCGACCAGCGATAACAGCACCTTGTCAAAGGGCAGGGTGAAAAAGGCGCAGGCCAGAATGACGGCATCAATGCCAAGCTGGACATAACCGGCGCGCCATCCGTGATGTTCCTGCAAATACAGGGCAAGGATATTGACCCCGCCCAGCCCGGCGCGATGGCGAAACAGCATCAATAACCCCACCCCCATCAGGCCGCCGCCGACAATGGCGGCATAAAGCGGTTCCAGCGACACGAAATCCACCCACATTGGTGTCAGGCGCGAAAAAACCGAGACCAGCCCGACGGCGATAAAGGTTTTGAGCGTAAAGGCCCAGCCCATGCGTTTATAGGCCAACCCGTAAAACGGCAGGTTGATGACAAAGAAAATCACGCCAAAGCCATAACCGGTGGCATGGTGCAACAGCAACGCTGCCCCCGCTGTGCTGCCGGTGATCAGGACCGCCTCGCTGTAAAACGTCACGCCAAGCGCCACAAGGGCCGTGCCCAGCAACAGGGCCAGCACATCCTCATAGGGGCGATGCGCCAGATGGTCTTTGTCTTTGGTCTGCGGTGGCGGGGTGGTTGTTGCAACGGTCATGTGAAAGCCTGTGCGTGTTAGGAAGCAACAAAGCTACGCTTTTCGCATTTGCGAAACAAGAAAGGGGGCGGTCACCGATAAAATTGGGCGGTTTTTGGCGTATGAGGGACCTTTGACGCAAAAGGCCGCCCCGAAAGGGGACGGCCATGCTGCTTTTATGCGCGATGATTGTGATCTCAGGCGATATCCCATGCCGGTGCGAAATCCGGGTCGATCAGGCGGCCATCTACACGGGCGAGTTTGTGAATCTTCGCCATATCATCGGGGATGAGGTCAAAATCAAAAATATCGAAATTGGCTTTGGCGTTTTTGGGCGAACCGGATTTGGGAATCGCCATCACGCTGTCTTGTTGCAACAACCAGCGCAGGGTGATTTGCGCCGGGCTTTTGCCATATGTTTCGGCAATTTCCATCAGGATCGGGTCGTCCATCACCTTGCCACGCGCAATCGGGCAATAGGCGGTCAGCAACATGTCGTTCTGCCGGGTTTTCTCCAGCACTTTGGTTTGGGCCAGATAGGGGTGATATTCTACCTGATTGCATAAAAGCGGGCTGTCGGAACAGGCAATGGCGCGGTCCATCAGCGCGGTCGGAAAATTGGAAATACCGATATGCTTTGCCATGCCAAGGTTTTTGACCTCGTTTAACGCGGCAATGGTTTCTTCCAGCGGCACATCGGGGTTGGGCCAGTGCAGCAGCAACAGATCGACATGATCGTCATCGAGCTTGCGCAGGCTTTCAAGGGCCGATTTTTGCAAATCGCCGCTTTGAAACTGATCATACCAGACCTTGGTCGTCAGGAAATAATCATCCCGATCCAGCTTGCTGGCCTTAAGGCCCCGGCCAACGCCTTCTTCGTTATGATACATCTGGGCGGTATCAAAATGGCGATATCCGATATCGGCGGCCTCGGCCACCATGCGTTCGGCGGTTTTGTCATCAAGTTCATAGGTGCCAAATCCCAGTGCCGGTATGGATGCACCATGCCATTTGCGCATAATCATGATCTGCTTCCCCTTATATTTTTGATGTGCCGATGAATTAGTCCGAATCCGGTCGGGCGCAACCTGTCCGGGCGGGTAGGGATCGGCCCCCAAAACAATGCCCCCTGAATATGGCGAAAAAAAACCGGTCACAAAATGTGTGCGACCGGCTTTTGGAGTTTTCAGGACTTAGAGTGAGGCTGTATCAAGCCCGACCAAACCCTAGCAATTTCAGCATCGAAAACCTTGATATGTGTCAAAGACCGGTGATGGCCGGTTCTTTTTCACGGGTTTCGCCAATCGCGGCATTCAGGTGTAAAAGCGAGTCCCGGATCACCTGCGGGCCAAGATCGCGGGTGATAAATACCAGTTTGGACCGGTGATCATCATCGGGCCATGACGACAGGGTGGCGGGCGGGTGAAAGATATGTTGCACGGCATGAATGGCAACCGGCGCATCTTCACCCACCAGATTAAGAATCCCCTTGATCCGGAGCAGATTCTCACCGCGCATCTGGGTAAAGATTTCCGCCCAGGTGACAAAGGCATCCCAGTGCAGCGGCGCATCAAACGTAATGCAAAAGGACTGAATATGATCGTCATGGCGGTTGACGTCAGAAGGATGCGCATGGTGCGTATGATCGTGACCATGATCATGATGATTATCACCGCTGTGACTGTGGTCATGACCATGACTGTCATCGCCATGCGCGGCATAGGCTTCATCGCGCAACCATTTGCGCACATCCATCGATTTGGTTTCCGGGTCATACAGTCCGGCGTTAAACAGCCGGTCCGGCGCAATATCGCCCATCACGACGCGATAAATCGGCGCTGCCGGATTAAGGGCGCGCAGGCGGGCCTCAAGGGCGGTCAGGGTTGCCGCATCGGCCAGATCGGATTTGGTGATCAGGATGCGGTCGGAAACGGCGGCCTGTTTGACGCATTCGGCATGGCGGTCAAGCTGCCCGGCACCCAGCATGGCATCAACCGTTGTCACCACGCTATCGAGCCGGAATTTGTTGGTCAAAAGCGGGTCGGTCATCAGGGTATGCAGAATCGGGGCCGGGTCGGCAAGGCCGGTGGTTTCAATGATCACCCGGTCAAAGGCCGGGATTTCGCCCCGTGTGCGCCGTAAAAACAGATCGCGCAATCCGCTGATCAGATCGCCGCGCACCGAACAGCAAATACAGCCGGAATTCAGCAAAACCACATCCTCGGACACATTCTGAACCAACAGATGATCCAGCCCGATATCGCCAAATTCATTGATCAGGACAGCGGTTTTTTCCATGCCCTTGCGCGACAAAAGGGCGTTAAGCAAGGTGGTTTTGCCACTGCCGAGAAAACCGGTGATGACCGTGGTGGCAATGCGTTCGGAAATGCTGTCATGCAGGGACATGGGACGTGTCCGTTTCAATATAAAAGGTTATTTGGCATCGCCATAAAGGGCGTCGGCGGAAATTTCGGGTTGCGAGATGATGGTTTCCACCCCGTCGCGCACCGCAAAGTAAAAGCAGTTGCGCCGCCCGGTGTGGCAGGCAACACCTTTTTGATCGACCTGCACCAGAATGGTGTCCTGATCGCAATCATACCGAAAATCGGTCAAGGTCTGAATCTGGCCCGATGTTTCGCCCTTGCGCCATAATTTCCCGCGCGACCGGGAATAATAACAGACCCGCCCGGTGGTCAGGGTTTCAACCACCGCATCGCGGTTCATCCATGCCATCATCAAAACCTCGCCGCTGTCATGTTGCTGGGCAATGGCCGGAATCAGGCCATCGGCATTATAGGTCAACTGATCGGCGATCTGGGTGATCTGGGCGGCTTGGACGGACATGGGTGTGGCTCCGGCGGATGATGGTTGACTTTTATCTGCTGTCCCGGCAAGAAATGATATATTATAACATCACGTCAACAGGAATTGCACCCGCCCAATGGCCAGCAGAGAAGATTTTGCAATGACCGACCTTTTCCCGCAGAAGGGACATGATCACAGCCGTTGCGTTGATAGCGCACTTCGCGAGGCAGAAAAAGTCTGCGATGCGGAAAATGCCCGCTTTACCGACATGCGTCGTCTGGTATTTTCGCTGATCTGGAAATCGCACAAGGCGATTACGGCCTATGAATTGCTCGATGCCATTCAGGCTGGCGGGCAGCGCGTGCAACCGCCAACGGTTTACCGGGCGCTGGAATTTCTGACCCAATTGGGCCTGATCCACCGGATCGAATCGCTCAATGCCTATTTTGGCTGTGACATGCCCCATCACCATCATCTGGGGCAATATTTCATCTGCCGCCAATGTGGTCGCGTGGCCGAGGCAGTGGACGAGGAAATGAGCAACGCCGTGCGCAAGGCCGCCCGGCAGGTGCAATTCCGGATCGAAGCGACCACCATTGAAATCAAGGGGCTGTGCCATGACTGCGCCACTCATTGAGGGGCGGGACCTGTCGCTGTCCTTTGGCGGGGAACGGGTGCTCGATCATGTCAGCCTGTCAATTTCACCGGGCGAAATCATCACCCTGATCGGGCCGAATGGCGCGGGGAAATCAACCCTGGTCAAGGCGCTGTTGGGCTTGCAGGCGGTCGATGACGGTTCGGTCACGCGCAAGGCCGGATTGCGGGTGGGCTATGTGCCACAAAAACTGGCGATTGATGCGGTCCTGCCGATGACGGTGGCACGGTTTCTGACCCTGACGCAACGTGCCAGCCGGGCCGAACGCCTTGCCATCCTGCAACAGGTCGGGGCGGCACATGTGATCGACAGCCAGATGGGCGATTTGTCGGGCGGGGAAAATCAACGGGTGATGCTGGCGCGGGCCCTGTTGCGCAGGCCGCAATTGCTGGTGCTTGATGAACCGACCCAGGGGGTGGATGTCAATGGACAGGCGGAATTGTACCGTTTGATCGAAACCATCCGGGCCGAATTTGGCTGTGCGGTTTTGATGATTTCCCATGATTTGCATCTGGTCATGGCGAAAACCGATCAGGTGGTGTGTTTCAACCGCCATGTCTGTTGTTCGGGGCAACCCGAAACCGTGCGTCAGCACCCCGAATATCAATCCCTGTTCGGGCGGCAGGCCGCCGATGCCATTGGCATTTATCATCATGAACATGATCATCAGCATGATTTGTCCGGCCATGTGATCGGGGCGGCCGGTTGTGGTCACGATCACGGCCATGATCATGCTGCGTCGCCGGTAAAGGAACATATTCATGGATGATTTCCTGATCCGTGCGGTGATGGGCGGCATTTTTCTGGCGCTGATTTGCGGGCCGTTTGGCGCGTTCATCGTCTGGCGGCGCATGGCGTTTTTTGGCGATACACTGGCGCATTCGGCCTTGATGGGCGTTGCCCTTGGTCTGTTGACGGGCATTGATGTGCGTCTGGGGATGATTGTTGCCTGTGTTGTGGTGGCGTTGTTGCTGGCCCTTGGGCAACGGCAAAACCGGCTGGGCAGCGATACGGTTCTGGGGATGCTGGCCCATTCGACTTTGGCCCTTGGCATGGTGGCGCTGGCCTTTGTGCAGGGGGTGGCGGTCGATATCATGGCCTATCTGTTTGGCGATATTCTGGCGATCAATGCTGCTGATTTGTGGTTGCTGGCCCTTGGCGGCGGCGCGGTTCTGATCGCACTTGTCGCCATGTGGCGGCCCTTGCTGGCCCTGACTGTCAGCCCGGAAATCGCCGCTGTCGAAGGGGTGCCGGTCGAAAAATTGCGGCTGGTCTTTATGTTGCTGATGGCGTTGGTGATTGGCATGGCAATCAAGATTGTCGGGGTGTTGCTGATTACGGCCCTTTTGATTGTTCCGGCGGCCAGCGCCCGGTTTTTCTCCCGCACACCCGAACAAATGGCGGTGGGGGCGGCGTTGTTTGGCGTTGCCGCCGTTCTGGCGGGTATCGGCCTGTCCTGGCATATCGACAGCCCGGCCGGGCCCAGCATCGTGGTGGCCGCCGCAGGATTGTTTTTGCTGTCCTGTATTGTCCAGCCGTTCCGCAAAATCCTGAAATCCCGATAACACAAAACGGCGCGGATATTTTCCGCGCCGTTGCTGTTTCAGACCGTCTTCAGGCGGGCAAACCCGGCTTCAAGATCGGCGATCAGATCGTCGGTATCTTCAAGGCCGATATGAAGGCGAATCAGTTGGCCGTCTTCATCCCATTTGGTGGCCGTGCGGATGTTTTTCGGATCGGATGGCAGGATCAGGCTTTCAAATCCGCCCCAGCTAAACCCCATGCCAAACAGGTCCATATGATCGACCATATTGGCAAGCTGCGGCTTTGTCACCGGATGCAGGATGAAGGAAAACAGGCCGCTGGCCCCGATAAAGTCACGTTTCCAGATCGCATGACCCGGATCATCGGGCAGGGCGGGATGCAGCACACGCCTGACCTCGGGCCGTGTTTGCAGCCATGTCGCGATTTTAAGGCCGCTTTCATGATGCTGGCGCAGGCGCACGCCAAGGGTACGCAGGCCGCGCTGCGCAAGATAGCAATCATCGGGGCCGATGGCGTCGCCCGATATGATGACCTGTTTTTTGATGGTCAGAAGGTCTTCTTCGCTGGCGGTAGTAATCGTGCCCATCATGACGTCGGAATGGCCGACGATATATTTCGTGCCCGCCTGTACCGACACATCAACGCCCAGTTCAAACGGGCGGCACAGCATCGGCGAGGCCCAGGTGTTATCGAGCAACACCTTGACATTGCGCGCATGGGCGACCTTGGCAATCGCCGGGATATCCTGCATTTCAAAGGTCAGGGAACCGGGGCTTTCGCACCAGACAAGGGCGGTATTGTCGCGCATAAGGTGCGAAATGTCACCGCCGATGGCCGGATCGTAATATTCCGTTTCAACACCGAACCGTTTCAGGAAACTGTTGCACAGATGGCGCGTCGGGTAATAGGTGCTGTCTGTGACCAGAATATGGTCGCCCGGTTTGACAAAGGCGAGGATCGAATTTGTAATGGCAGCGACACCCGATGAGACGCAAAGCGTACCAAAACCGCCTTCAAGTTCGGCAATCGATTCTTCAAGCAAAAACCGCGTTGGCGTGCCATGCCGCCCATAGGTGACCTTTCCGGGTGCCGATGATCCAGCTTCTTCAAGGTCGGCAAGCGTTTCAAACAAAATGGTCGAGGCATGAAAAACCGGCGGATTGACCACCCCGTGATAGTCGCGGGACCGCCGCCCGGAATGTACCAGCCGGGTTGCCGGTTTCTGGTCTTTTTTGCCTGACATCTCAAATCTCCTCAGCCGCGCACGGATATGCCCTGTTGATTGTTGTATGATGTCACTCAAAGCATTTCAGAATGCGGGGTTCAAGGTCTTTTACCAACAAACTGTTGTTATTCTCGCGACGGGCGACAGATTGGGTTAAGAACACAGCACAGCAATTGACGATCAAGGAGGCAGCGTGATCGATCTTGAGGATTTCCAGACAGCCCGTTCTCGCCTGAACGGTCATATCCGAACCACACCCCTGATGGCGATGGGGCCGGTGTCCGGGGGCACGGGTTTCCCCGGTGCCTTGCCCGGCAATGCCAATGTCCCCGAACTGTTTTTGAAACTTGAAAACATGCAGGTAACCGGGTCGTTCAAGGCGCGCGGGGCGCTCAATGCCGCCTTGTCGCTGGAACCCGAGGCACGGTCGCGCGGGCTGGTCACGGCATCGGGGGGCAATCATGGCATGGGGGTGATTTATGCCGCCCGTGTTCTGGCAGTGCCGGTGCGGATTTATTTGCCGGTCAACACCCCCGGCCCCAAGGTCAGCAAGCTGAAAAAACAGGGGGTGGATGTCGTTCTGACCGGGGCAGTCTGGGATGATGCCAACCGGGCGGCAATGGATTATGCGCGTGAAAGCGGCATGGCCTATATCCATCCCTTTGCCGATCCACGGGTGATTGCCGGGCAGGGCACAATTGCGCTGGAAATGCTCGAACAGCAACCCGGTCTGGAAACGCTGGTGGTGGCGATTGGCGGCGGCGGGCTGATTGCCGGGGTGGCAACGGCGGCACGCATGATCCGCCCGTCCATCCGGATTATCGGGGTCGAACCTGTGGGCGCACCCACCCTGTTTGAAAGCCTCAAGGCGCAGGAAGTTATCTGCCTGCCCAGTGTCAATACCGCGGCGACCAGCCTTGCCCCCCGGCAATCCTCGGCAATCAATGTGGATCTGATCGGCAGTCACGTTGATCGCATCGTTCTGGTCAGTGATGATGAAATGCGGTCCGCTGCGCAATGGATGTGGCAGGAACTGGGACTGGCGGTGGAATTGTCGGCGGCCGCCGGAATGGCGGCGATCATGGCGCGCCGTCTGGGCATTGATGATTCCGGCAAGACCGGGGTGATCATTTGCGGCACCGGGGCGGATGGCCTGACCTGATCCCGGATTATGCGCATCGCGCATTAAAAAAGGACAAGACCTTTCGGCTTTGTCCTTTTTTAAACCAAACGTCACCCCGAAGGGTGACGTGGAATATCTTCGTCGCAAAACCGTCACCGGACCGAAATCCGATGGGTGCGAATTACATCTTGGGCTCGGTCACCTGACGACCCCGGTACATACCGGTTTTCGGGTCGATGTGGTGCGGGCGATGCAGTTCGCCGGTTTCTTTGTCTTCGCGGTACGAGCCCTTGGCGAGCTTGTCATGCGAGCGACGCATGCCCTGACGGGACTTGGTCACTTTACTTTTTGGCACTGCCATGGGTCATCATCCTCTGGCTTGGGTAAACTCAGGCGCGCTTGTTACCGTGCGCGTCCGGGAAAGTCAACGATCAAAGTGTCGGGATCTGTATTTTCATTCCCTTTTGGGGAATTCCGCGTTCCGGCTGTTAAAACCGTTTTCGGGATCAGACCGGTTTCACGCGGATCATCAATAATTTCGGTACGCTGGTCATATACCTCAAACCCGGCCTTTTGATAAGCCCCTAACGCAGAAGAATGATCCAAAGAGCAGGTATTGACCGTCAGGCGGGCGGGCGACAGGCTCCAGGCGGTGTCAACCACCCAGTTCAACAGATATTTGCCATATCCCTTGCCGATAAATTCCGGGATCAGCCCCATATAGGCCAGATCGATCACCCGGTCCGTTTCCATCCGCGCCAGATTAAGTTCGGCATAGCCCGCCGGAACCCCGGCGACATACAGGACATAAACATGGGTTTCCGGGCGGGCCAGAATGGTGCCAAGTTCTTCATCATCCATCAGGCGGCGCGACCACCACATCCACGGTTCGCCAACCGTGTTATAAAGATAATGATAAAACGACAGGGTCGGATTCTCGGCGCGGACAATTGCCACCTTGCCCGGCGGCACAATCGCCGCAGGCCGGTTGGGGGCATCGGTCATTTCCAGAAAAGTCACGACAACGTCAAGTTTCGGGGGCGTTTTCACGCTCATGGGATCAGCCTTTTTACATAAATCCGCCTTGCGGGCGGATCGGATTGGTCGTTTGTCACCGGTGCGGCATCATAACCTTGCGCCAGATAAAACCCGCCAATGGCGGGGGAATGTGCCATCACCCGGCATTCGCTCAGCCCGGCGGCACGCAGGATATCTTCGGCCATCGTCAACAAGGCCGCACCGATTCCCTGTTGCTGGCGCGACGGGGCAACGGCCAGATAATGAACCCATCCGGTGCCATCCCTGTCATATCCGACCATCACCGTCCCCGATACCACAAGGCTTTCAACCGGGCTTGCCAGAACCACACAGCCATGCCCGGATGACAGGCAATCTTGCAGGTCCTTTGCGGCAATGGTGCGGTCATCGGCAAGACCGCATCGTTGCCACAGGCGGATTGCCGCCTTGCATCCGTTTTTATCGTCGGGATGCAGGCGGCGAAAGGTGATGCGCCCTTTCAGGGCGGAAGCGGAACGCGATGACATCCTATGACGGGGCGGTGCCTGTGGCACGCGGGCTGTCGGGGCGCGATGCCCATTCCGCCCATGACCCGTCATAAACCGCGACTTCTTTCTTGCCGATCAGATAGGCCCCCATCGCCAGAACGCAGGCCGTCACACCGGACCCGCAACTGGCAACCACCGGTTTGCCCAGATCAATGCCCGCGGTATCAAAGGCGGCACGCAAATCATCGGCGGGTTTGAATGTGCCATCCGATGCAATCAGGGTTTCAAACGGCAGGTTTTGCGCACCGGGAATATGGCCGGGATCGCCCCACGGTTCGGGGGCACTGGCGTTAAACCGTGCCGATGACCTTGCATCGACAAGCTGTTCGCGCCGGGTGGTGATATTGGCCAGAACCTGATCATATTCGCGGATCAGGAAACTGTTGGCGCGCACGGTAAAATGGCGTTCACGCGGCGGGGTTGGCGCATCGGTGACCGGGTTTCCGTCGGCTATCCATTTCGGCAGGCCCCCATCAAGGACGGCAACATCATTATGTCCGAAATGCCGCAACATCCACCAGGCGCGACACGCCGCCGATGCCATGCCGGTCTGGGCATACACGACAATGCGTACACCGTCACCCAGGCCCAGTTTGCGCACCCGTGCCGAAAATTTGATGGCGTCGGGCATCATATGGGGCAGGGGGGCGCTGTCATCCGCGGCAATATCGTCAATGTCAAAAAACACGGCACCGGGGATATGTTGCGCATGATACAGGGTGCGGGCGTCCTTGTCCTGTCCGGGCATGTACCAGCTGGCGTCAATCACCCTTATGTCGGGGGCGTCAAGATGGTCCGCCAGCCACTGGGTCGATACCAGCGCATCAGGATTGCTATAAGTCATAAAAAGCTCCGGCTGCAATGATGGGACCTGCGATAGATCGAATGTTCCCGAAAGTTGATTTTTAAAAATTCCGGGGTGGGCCCGGATCGGATGAATTTTGTGGGCTCGAAGCCTATTCGTCAAAGACAATATTGATCCGGCGGTTCTGACGGCCTTTTTTCTCGATTTTGGCGACGATGATTTTGCCGATTTCCGATGTCTGGCGCACATGGGTGCCGCCGCACGGCTGATAATCAATGCCCTCGATCGTGATCGTGCGGATCACCCCGCCATCCATCGGCGGACTGACCGACATGGTGCGGACCAGTTCGGGGTTGGCACGCAATTCGGCCTCGCTGATTTCCCCGTCAAAAACGCGGGCATTGCGGGCGATCAGGGCATTGATCTGGTCGGTTAACGCATCCTTGTCGGGCACCGTATCGGGAATGTCGAAATCAAGGCGCGATTTGTGACTTGCGATGTTGCCACCGGTGACCGACCCGTCAATCACCGCACACAGCAAATGCAAACAGGTGTGAAACCGCATGTGGCGATACCGGGTTTCCCAATCCAGCATGGCCTCGATGCTGCTGCCGGTATCGGGCAGGTCATGCCCGTCGGCAATCATATGCAAATACCGGCCAGACTCGCGATCCTTGATTGTGGTGGTCACCGGGATTTCGCGGCCATCGCCGCATCTGAGAACACCACAATCGCCTGCCTGACCGCCGCTGGTGGCATAAAACACCGTCTGGTCCAGTTCCACTCCGCGATCCTGCACCGAGATCACCCGGGCGGCGCAACTTTGTTGATAGGCATCCTCGCGAAACAGCAATCGGGTCACGGTGTCCTCCTGATCTTTTTGATTTTCCGGGAACATCGTGGCGGCAGGGCGGGGGAGGTGTCGAGATGTTTTTTCACCAAAAGGGAATGTTGATATGTCGGGTTTGTCGTAAATTTTACAAAACAATAAAAATATGGTTTAAATTTATACGAAATGTATGGTATTGCGGGTGCCTTGTTTCAGGTGAGGCGACTTTGGCGGCAATGATAAATGTCAGGCTGACCGGCGAGGGTGATTTCGGCCCGGTCGATTTGGAATGCACCATCCCCCCGGCGCGTTTGCCCTATGTCATGGCCGCGTTGTTTGGCGCGCCACCGGGCGGGCGTGGTCCGGTCGCGATGGCCGCAACGGTGGCGGCAGACGATGTTTCTGCCCCGTCGTTTGACGGTGTTGGGGCCGGTCATTCTGCCCTTGCGGCCAAGGGGGCGGTGCGTGTCGCCGATCCGGTGGCCTTTTTTGCCGGGTTTTCAGGCGATTTTGCCGATCTGGTTTTGCGGATGCAACCGCGGGGCTATGCCGAAACCATTCTGATTGCCGCGATCTGGCTGCATTATCGGGATGGCCGCAATGCTTTTGCCCGGTCCGATCTGCACCGGCAAATTCGCCGTCAGGACCATTTGCGCCAACCCCGCAATTTCAGCCGCGATTTTCAAAATGCCGTGGCGCGGGGCTATATCGCGCCGCTGTCTGACGTCGATGACGGGGATTTCGCCGTGGCGCAGGCGGGATATCAGTGGTTTCGCGATAACTGTATAAAATAATACAATAATTCTACAAAGTGTTTGACATTATGTATGCGTGTTGTAGGGTTATCTCAGGGATACGACATATGGGATAACCGGAAACATCAGGCGGGGACATGATGACACGGGAATGGGAAATTCGGGCGCAATGCCGGGTCTGGCGCGGGCGCTATGTCATTCGGGGCGATGTCGGGCGGATTGCCGCCAACATCGCACAACTTCATCACACCCGTTTTCCGGGGATCAAACCCTGCGATGCGCCATTGCGGGTTGCGGCGATGGCGGTTCTGGCCATTCTGGCCGAGGAATGCAGCGAAGACGGCGTAACCGCTGCCGAACTGTCCTTTTTACTGACGACCTCGCTGGAACGCCCGGTGGCACCGGGGCGGATTGCCGCCGAACTTGATGCGCTGGGCGGGCTTGTCTGGCGCGGGGATTGGGCCGGGGAACCGCTTTATGTTCTGGAAAAACGCGGTTTGCAGTTTTGCTGCCCGTCCCATCTGGCCGGAACGGCCGCCAATGAACAGGATGACGGGATCGGGATTGATCCGGCGATCCTGGCCGATGTTGCGCCCCAGACCCGGTATCGGGTGGTGTGATTCCGGTTGACGTTGTGCGGGAAACTTCCTAATGCTGTGCCCATGACACAGATGAACCGCCATAATCAGGGTTATTATCCGCTGCACTCATAAGTGCGGTGTGTGTCGTTGTGTATCAAACAGGACCAAGCCGCCCCAGGGCGGCTTTCTTGTTTTCCGGCAGTCTCCCCGGGGTGGCCCTCACCGGAGACGAAAAATGAACGACCTTTCCCCTATCGATTCCGCCGATCCGGCCGATATCGCCTTTGTTGCGCAATCAGGTGCCCTGCAAACCTTGCTGGCGCGCGGATTCGTTCATCAATGCACCGGCCTTGCCGGGCTTGATGGGCTTTTCAAGGCCGGGTGCGTGCCGGTCTATATCGGTTTTGATGCCACCGCCGACAGTTTGCATGTCGGGCATTTGTTGCCGATCATGACGTTGCGCTGGCTTCAGAAACGGGGGCACAAACCGATCATTCTGGTCGGGGGCGGCACAACGCGGATCGGCGACCCCAGTTTCCGGACCGAGGCACGGCCGATCCTGACGGATGATCAGATCGCCCATAATATTGCGGGCATTCGCAAGGTGTTTGACCGTTTCGTCCGGTTTGGCGACGGCCCTTCGGATGCCGTTCTGGTCAATAATGCCGATTGGCTGGACCGGCTGGGCTATGTTGATTTGTTGCGCGATGTCGGGCGGCATTTTTCGGTCAATCGCATGTTGTCGTTTGACTCGGTGCGCACCCGGCTGGAAAAACAGGAAAATCTCAGTTTTCTTGAATTCAATTACATGATTTTGCAGGCGTTTGATTTTCTGGAATTGTCGCGCCGTTTTGGCTGTCGGGCGCAAATGGGCGGGGCGGATCAATGGGCCAATATCCTCAACGGGGTTGATCTGGTCCGCCGGGTGGACGGGCCGGAGGTCTTTGGCCTGACCGCGCCGCTTTTGACCACCGCATCGGGGGTCAAAATGGGCAAAACCGCCGCCGGGGCGGTGTGGCTGAATGCCGACCGGCTGGCCCCCTTTGATTACTGGCAATTCTGGCGCAATTGCGAGGATGGCGATGTTGGGCGGTTCTTGCGGTTATTTACCGATCTGCCGCTGCGCGATATCGAACAGCTTGAAAACCTGTCGGGGGCCGATATCAACGCGGCCAAGATTGTTCTGGCCGACGAAGCCACACAACTGGCCCATGGCGAAACTGCACTGGATGCGGTGAAGGCCGCGGCCAGTGGTGTCTTTGGAACAAGTGGCAGTCTTGCCGGATTGCCGACGCTTGAATTCTCGGCCCATGCCCTGAAAGACGGCGTTGGTGTCTTGTCCTTGCTTGTGATGGCAGGGTTTGCCGGCTCAAACAGTGAGGCCCGCCGTCTGGTTGAAGCCGGGGCGGTCAGAATTGACGAGAAGAATATTACCGATCCCGAACACAGTATTCTGAACTATGCCTTTGACGATGGCGAGTTGCTGAAATTGTCGGTTGGTCGAAAACGCCATGCCGCGATAAAGCGTGTTGGTTAAAGGGGCGGGCAGGTGTCAAAATAACGACATCTGCCCGTCGGCACTTGGGCGTTTGAACCCGCTGCAATCAAGGTCAAGCGACCGTCCGGTCAACCCGTGTTTGCGCCGGGCCAGGGCAAAGCGTTGTGCGATCAGATCGGCAATCGGGCCAGTGCCACGCATGCGGGTGCCAAATTGCGCGTCGTAAATCTTGCCGCCGCGCATTTGCCGGATCAGGGATATCACCTTGTCCTTGCGGTCAGGATAATGGGTTTCCAGCCATTCCTCAAACAATCCGGCAATTTCCAGCGGCAGGCGCACCACAATATGCGAAACCGATTGCGCCCCGGCATCGGCACAGGCGGCGACAAGATTTTCAATTTCGCTGTCATTCAATCCGGGAATGATCGGGGCGCACAGGGCAATAACCGGAATACCCGCCGTGCTGAGCTTGCGGATCGCTTCAAGCCTGCGATGCGGGGCGGATGCGCGTGGCTCCAACAAATTGGATAACCGGTGGTCAAGGCTGGTGACTGAAATGGCGACCGAGGCACGGTTTTGGGCCGCCATTGGCGCGATGACATCAATATCGCGGGTCACCAGCGCGGATTTGGTGATCAGCGAAAAGGGATGACGGCAATCGGCCAGAACCTCAAGAATGTGCCGGGTCAGGTTTTTGTCCCGTTCAATCGGTTGATAGGGATCGGTATTGGTGCCAATCACGATGGTTGCTGGTTGGTAACTGCGCGCCGCAAGTTGCTGGCGCAAAAGATTTGGCGCATCGGGTTTCCAGAACAGTTTCGTTTCAAAATCCAGCCCCGGCGACAGGCCAAGCCACGCATGGGTGGGGCGGGCGAAACAATAGATGCAACCATGTTCACAACCGCGATAAGGGTTGATCGACCGGTCAAACGGCACATCCGGGCTTTGATTGCGGGTGATGACGCTGCGCGCCCCATCAATGCCAAGGGTGGTCTTGAGGCGCGGCGGATCGGCCTCTTCCACCAGCCCGGACATCCAGCCATCATCACGGGCCTGATGGCTGAATTTCTCGTAACGACCATCCATATTCGATACCGCCCCGCGCCCCTTTTGCCTACGTGCAGGCAAAAGGTCCGGGTCGAAATCCGGATGGCTCCAGCCTTCGCCGGGCAGGGTCCTTCCTGCATGATCGGATGGTGGTTTGAGGGTGTTTTGCATGGGACCAACCTAAAGAACAAAATAAGAACATTCAAGCGAAATAAATTCCCCGTGTCTTCGCCCTTGCCGCCAACCGGCCCCGCCGCACCATGCCCTCGCTTTCGCGGTTGTGGCACCCTGTCATTTCAATGATCACCCTTGATTAATGAGATCAAAAAATCTGGCGTCGCCGACTCGCTTTCAGCAATCAATCCTGATCCATGAAAACAACCGGTAAAGTTGCCGCACTACACCCCTCCGCCCCGGAAAACCGCCATATAACGGCTGTGATGGCCCCCGAATCGCTAACCGGGCAGGACCGATGCACACAAGACGGACTACCCCCGTGGGATTTTGGTGCGGCTCCATCAGGGGTACCTGATATGGCGCCCATACCCCCGTCTGCCTCACAAGCCGCATCCGAAAATGCAGGCTTGGGTCTTCCTTCCACCGCCGGGCTTTCGCCCCGATCACACCGAACCCGCCGCAAGACGGCCCGGCCACAACCCGCCTTTCCCGCAATCACGGGAACCGGACACACTTCGGGCTTCCGCCCGCCGTACCAACACCCCCGGCAAGGCCGACAGCTCCCGCCACGAGATCCGGGCAGGCACGGCCAGCCACAAGGCGCACCTCGGGCATCCGTCAGCCTCACCAACGGACCCACCACCCGCTCCTGCCACCCCCGGCAAGACCGGATGGCTCCCGGCACGATCCGGGCAGGACGCCACCGACAAGACGCAATTCGGGCGTCCTGACAAATGGCCGGGTTAGCGGACCGGCAGAATGCCCCCGTAATGGCTTCTCCATCCGCCGGTCATGATTTTGCGGGTGGTTCGCCCGCCGCCTTGTCTGTCTTTATATCGCTGCATCATCATCGCCTCTTTCCTCTGGCCCAAACGAAAAAACCCGCAAGGCACAAGGCCTTGCGGGTTTCGGTCCGGGCGGATTTATCCCCTTGACTTTTCTGTTATGCCACAGTGAAAAGAACAAATCAAGAACTTTTTTCAAAAAATCTGAAAAACTTTACAGGCGCACCGCTACCCGACCAAAAACGGCTTAAAATCAAAGGGTTGAGTATCATGGGGGCTATGGCAACGGTCAAAATAACCATCGCGACCGCAACGACAACCACACGAAATTTTCCCGCTTGTCGATATGGACCGATACCCGGATTGCCTTTTCCGGGCCATTTTTCGGTGTTTCGCTGTCGCACAAGAGAAAAGACCAACGGGACAAAGGTATTGGCAATGCGGGTGATGGTGACGGGCGGTGCGGGGTTTATCGGATCGGCGCTATGCCGTTATCTGGTGGGGGAATGCGGCTGGCAGGTTTTGAATATCGACAAGCTGACCTATGCCGCTGATCTGCGATCCTTGCGCGATATTGAAACCCACCGCGATTATCAATTTGTGCAGGCCGATATCGGTGACCGTGCGGCGATTCGTGATGCCTTGGCGCGGTTTCAACCCGATGCGGTCATGCATCTGGCGGCTGAAAGCCATGTGGACCGGTCGATTGACGGGCCGGGTGTGTTTGTGCAGACCAATATTGTCGGTACGTATGAATTGCTGATGGCGGTACTGGAATATTGGCGCGGCGTGCCGGGGCCACGCCAGAAGGCGTTCCGGTTTCATCATATTTCGACTGACGAGGTTTATGGGGCGTTGGGGGATGAAGGGTTGTTTGATGAAACCAGTCCCTATCGCCCGACATCGCCCTATTCGGCCAGCAAGGCGGCGTCCGATCATCTGGTGCGGGCGTGGCATCATACCTATGGTTTGCCGGTGATTGTTTCCAACTGCTCCAACAATTACGGGCCGTATCAGTTCCCCGAAAAATTTGTGCCCTTGATGATCCTGAATGCTGTGTCCGGGCAATCCATGCCGGTGTATGGCGATGGCGGCAATGTGCGCGACTGGTTGCATGTCGATGACCATGCACGGGCGTTAAGGCTGATTGTTGAAAAGGGCCGGGCGGGCGAAACCTATAATGTCGGCGGCCATAACGAATCCCGCAATATCGACATGGTCCGCCGGATTTTTGCGGCTGTGCTGGAATGTGCGCCCGATATTCCGGTGCGCCATGCCGATGATCTGATTACCTTTGTGCCGGATCGCCCCGGCCATGACCGGCGTTATGCGATTGATGCGTCAAAAATCAGGGATGAACTGGGCTGGCGGGCGCAATATGATCTTGCCCGCGGTCTGCGTGAAACCGTGGCGTGGTATATGGCCCGGCGCGACTGGTGGCAACCGATACTGGATCGGAAATACGGGTTGGAACGGCTGGGTTCGGCTTGATTTTGCCTGCTTGCCGGATGTTTCAGAACGGGTATAGAGTGCGTCATCTGCCACTTTGTCCGGGGATGTCGTCATGGAATGGACACATGTTTTAAGTTTTGCCTTTGTGACGGCTTTGCTGGTGATGTCACCCGGCCCGAACGGGGTTTTGGTTGCCAAAACGGTGCCAACATCCGGGCGGGCGGCGGGGTTTGCCAATATTGCCGGTTTTGTCGCCGCCTTTTATGTGCATGGTGCCTTGGCGATTTTGGGGATTTCGATGATTCTTGTGCAATCGGCACAGGCTTTCATGATCGTTAAAATCATCGGGGCGGCCTATTTGTGCTGGATCGGCATCAAGGCCCTGCGCGAGGCGTGGCGCGGGGCGGCAGTGATGAAAAAGGTGGAACCGGCCCGGCGCAAACGGACATTGGCAATTGCCTGTGGCGAAGGATTTCTGACCAATGTCCTTAATCCCAAGGTATCGATGTTCTATCTGGCTGCCTTTCCGCAATTCATGCCGGTTGGCGAGGGCGCGGTTCTGAATGCATTCCTGCTGGTTGTGGTGCATTCGGCGATCAATATCGTCTGGTTTTCGGCGATGGTTTTGCTGTTGTCCCGCCTGGGAAATGCGATGCGCAACGGCGTTTTCCAACGCTGGCTCAAAGGGGTGACAGGGGCGATCTTTATTGGATTTGGGATCAGGCTGATTGCCCTGAAACCCTGATTATTTGCGGATGACCAAAACTGCCATGGTTGCGGCAAAGGCGATAAACAGGGCCATGGCAAATCCATGCAGACTGGCGGTTTCCGCCCCATAAGCCAGCAGGGGCAGGATCAGCGATGCCATTACCAGCACGACCGGATTAAAGATTATTTTCTTCATGCCGCCCCCCCATTCATCATAATCAGCACCATCAGGCCAAGGGCAAACAACCCGCTCAGGACAGTCAGGATCACCCCGGTTTTCAATACAACCGATAAAACCGGGCCTTCCTTGCCCGACAATCCCACCGTTGAACAGCCGACCAGAATTTTTGACGGGGCCAACATGCTGCCCAGTGACGCACCGGTCGCCTGTGCTGCCAGAACAAGGGCGGTAGAAATCCCCGATAATTCGGCGGTGTGGCGCTGAAACATGCCAAAGACGACATTGGAATTATTGGTGCTGCCGGTCATGAAGGCACCCAGCGCGCCAATCGCCGGGGCCAGTAACGGATAGGCAATCGCCATTGATCCGGAAAACAGAATGGCCCCGCCCTGCGCTAGGGCATAGGTCATCCCGGCATGATCCATGATCAGGGCAAGACCAATGACCGAAACCATGCCGATACTGGTTGGCAAGCCGCTTTTGACCGTGCGTTGCCAGATGCGTTGTGCCGCCCCATCGCGATATCGTTTGCGTGTTTTGAAAAATATAAAACTGATGGCGGCGGTATAAAGCAACAAGGCACCGGGATGGCCGAAAACGGCCAGTTTGGCGCTGCTTTCTGCGGCGATTTGCCATCCCGTTTGCGTGGTCATCGCCGGTGTTTCCAGAAACAGCGTTACACCGCCCAGAAAATCTGCCACCGGTTTGACAAAGGTTGCCAGTCCGACAACCACCATGAAAACAAGATAAGGCGTTAATCCTTCAATCAGGGGCATGTGATCGGGGTCGGCGTCCTGTTTTTCGGCAATATCGTCGGGGTGGGGTTGCCAGAAACGGGTGACGATAATCGAGGTCGCCAGCCCGGCAATCCCGGCGGTCAGGCCGCCCAGCGTCCAGACGCCGTAATTGGCCATCAGATACTGCACAATTCCCATCACCCCGGCAATGATCACAAGCGGTACAATCCGGCGGCGGACGGTGCGAAACCCGCCATCCAGCCATAACACCGCCGCCCCGCAGGTAAATCCCGACAGGCCCAGCAAAATGGCGGAATAATGCGTCAACATCTCGCCCGGAATGCCGGTGACGCCGATCAGGGCCTCGAACGATGTTGCCATATTGCCAAACAACACCGACCAGCTATGCCCGATCATCGGGGCGGCAACCGCAATTACCGGCGAAAACCCGATGCCCAGCAATAGCGGCGCAATCACCGCAATCGGCACCCCAAACCCGGCAACACCTTGCAGGAAGGTGGCAAAAACATAGCCAAGGATCAGCAATTGCAGGGGACGGTCATCGGTCAGGCGGCGAATGGCCGCGCCAATGGTGGCAATCGCCCCGGCTTCATCGGCCACGAAATACAGGATCAGGGCGGCCCATACGATATAAAGAATATAAAGGGCCAGCATCACACCCTTGGCCTGGGCATGGATCAGGATATCGGTCGAGGCTCCAAAGGCGAAAATCGCAATGACGACCGTGACAAACCACGCCGCCGCCCCGGCGCGCGCCGCCCCCCAATTGGCCTTGATCATCAACAGCAGAATGGTGGCAATCGGCAGGGAAGCCAAAAGGAAATCGGTCATTATGTGCGCCGGAAGCATTCGTGAAAACAAAGGATTGCGGCGAAAAAAGAGATAAAGATCACCGCGCCGCCATGATGGCCGAAGCAGCGATGATAAACAAGAGGATGAAAACCCTCATTCCGTATGGTGGAAAAGGCAAGGGATTCCCGCATCACGGGAATCCCGAAAGCCTGTTTAGGCGCAATCGCGTTTCGATGCGGTTTCCGCAATCAGTTCATCGCGAATATCGGCCGCGATGGCAAAGGATTTCAGGCGGGCCTGATGATCATGGATATTTGCGGTCAGGATCAATTCATCAACCCCGGTCAGTTCCAGAAATTCACGCAGATGTTGGCGTACCGTGTCGCGCCCGCCAATCGCGGCATAGCGCATGGCGTGATCGACCCCGGCTTTTTCAACGCGGTTCCAAAGCGGATCCATGTTTTCAACCGGTTTGGGTAATTGCCCCGGCGTGCCGCGCCGCAGATTGAGAAATTGTTGCTGCATCGAGGTGGCAATGAACTGGCCTTCTTCATCCGTATCTGCGGCAAAGAAACCGATTCCTGCCACCGCATAGGGGGCGTCAAGCTGTCGGGAGGGTTCAAAACGGTCGCGATACAAGGCCAGCGCATCCAGCAGATAATCAGGGGCAAAATGAGAGGCAAAGGCAAATGGCAGGCCCAGCCGGGCGGCGAGATCGGCCGAAAACAGGCTGCTGCCCAGTAACCATATCGGCACTTCGGACCCATAACCCGGCACAGCCCGGATCGGCGGGTTGCCTTCCAGCGGGGCCAGAAAATTCTGCACCTGTAACACATCCTGAATAAACCGGTCTTCGGAGCCGGTCATATCACGGCGCAGGGCAGCGGCGGTGCGTTGATCCGTGCCCGGTGCCCGGCCAATGCCAAGATCAATCCGGCCGGGATACAGGGCATCAAGGGTGCCAAATTGTTCGGCGACGACCAAAGGCGCATGATTGGGCAACATAATGCCACCCGATCCGACCCTGATAGTCTTTGTACCCGCTGCGACATGGGCAATCACGACAGAAGTAGCGGCACTGGCAATGCCGGGCATATTGTGATGTTCGGCCAGCCAGTAACGATAAAAGCCAAGATTTTCGGCATGACGGGCCAGATCAAGCGTATTGCGCAAGGCATTGCCTGGATGTTCACCCTGATTGACAGGGCAAAGATCAAGAACGGAAAAACGGGTCATCAACTGACTTTCGGTTGGGCGCAGCCATTACCGGGCGCGCCAGATTGCACGGTTGAAGGTAATTTAAGCCAAAATCAGCGCCTTGCCAGTCCCTGATAGCCCAAAAGAAAACAGCGGCACCATGAAGTACCGCTGTTTGTCTGATCAGGCAGGCAGGTTTACAGCCAGTCCGGCACCGGCAAACCTTTTTCCTTAAGAAACGCCGGGTTCCATAATTTGCTTTGATAACGGGTGCCAAGGTCACACAGAATGGTAACGATGGTTTTGCCCGGGCCCAGTTCACGGGCGAGGCGGACGGCACCGGCGATGTTGATCCCGGTTGATCCGCCCATGCACAGGCCTTCTTCCTTCAACAGGTCAAAGACGATCGGCAACATTTCATCGTCGGAAATCTGGAAGGGATGGTCGATTTCAAGCCCGTCAAGATTGGCAGTGATGCGGCCCTGACCAATACCTTCGGAAATCGAGCTGCCCTCGGATTTCAGTTCGCCATGTTTGTAATGGCTGAACAAAGCAGCCCCCATCGGGTCGGCCAGACCGATCTGGATGTTTTTATTGCGATCACGCAGTGCCATCGCAACCCCGGCAAGTGTTCCGCCGGTCCCGACCGCACAAATAAAACCATCGACCTTGCCATCGGTCTGATCCCAGATTTCCGGGCCGGTGGTATCGATATGACCCTGCCGGTTGGCGATATTGTCAAACTGGTTGGCCCAGATGGCACCATTGGGTTCGGATTTTGCCAGTTCTTCGGCCAGACGGCGCGATACATGCACATAATTGTTCTGATCGCGATAGGGGACGGCCGGAACCTCGCGCAGATCTGCCCCCAAAAGCCGCAACAGGTCTTTCTTTTCCTGACTTTGCGTTTCCGGGATGACAATCACGGTGCGATAGCCCAACGCATTACCAACAACGGCAAGGCCAATACCGGTATTGCCGGCCGTTCCTTCGACAATGACGCCGCCGGGTTTGAGTACACCGCGTTTTTCGGCATCGCGGATAATGGCAAGGGCCGCGCGGTCCTTGACCGATCCACCGGGATTGGCGTATTCGGCCTTGCCCAGAATGGTGCAGCCGGTCAGTTCCGAAACCTTTTTCAGGCGGATCAGCGGCGTGCGGCCAATGGCCTCGATGGTGCCATTGCGAATGTCCATGACAGACTCCGAATCAGGTGAAAAATATGTTCCCTGTTGATAGGGGTATTTATACACAAAAGTCAACACAGTTTAAAATTAACAACATAATTTACATGTTTAATTTTTGGCTTTTCAACACACCTGCTTCGTTACGCAGGCGATCCCGGTTCAGCATCAGCCATTGCAGGGCAATGATGGTTACGGCATTGCAAATCTCGCCACGGGCCATCATGGCAAAACAGTCGGGGGCGGGGACAGTAAAAACGCGGATATCTTCGCCCTCATCGGCCACACCATGCAGGCCGCCCACAGAGGCGGCATCGACCCGTCCGCAATACAGCGTCACCGTTTCGGTGGAACACCCCGGCGAAACATAATACTGCGATATCGGCATCAAATCACCGATGATCTCGCAACCTGATTCTTCGCGGGTTTCCCGCCGGGCGACATCAAGGGCCGTTTCGCCTTCTTCAATGATGCCGGCAACGATTTCAATCAGCCAGATCGGCATATCAGGCTGACGATCCTGCACCGCCAGCGTACCGGGGCGAAATTGCTCAATCAGCACAACTTCATCACGCAGCGGGTCATAAGGCAGAACCGCTACCGCATGGCCGCGATCCAGAATTTCCCGATGTAAAACCGGGCTAAGGTCACCATCAAATCGTTTGTGCCTAACCTGATAGACATCAAGCTTGAAATAACCGTCCCAACCCCGTTTGCATCCAATTATATCAACATCATCGCGATTCATGCGGATTTCCTGTCTATCTTATGGTCTAGGATCGAACTGGACAAAAATATAATATGACTTTTGCGCAAAACAGTCCTTTTCGTAGCATCTGGTCTTCCCATATAAGAAAAACAGCAACTGGAAGCAAATGCAGTCCAGCATGGATTCCTTATAATGTGCAGTTGCCAGACAAGTTGCGAAATACGGGCTGGGAGATTGGGGTTTGACGCAGTTCACGACCGCGGAAATTGAAAAACTGTACGGACAGTCCCGCGTTGGTGCCGTGGTTCATCGTGACCTTGTGGCTATTTATGTCAATGATTCCTACGCCCGGATGATGGGGCGGCGCGATGCGGCGGATTTCATGCGTGATCCGTTACTGGTGCAATATATCCCATCGGCTTTTCATGACCATGCCAAAGAATTGTCCGGCGCATTTGTCCGGGACGTGTCGTTTCATGGCTGGAAAAAGGTTTACAATATCCGGACGGACGGAACACCGGTCTGGCTGGAAATCAGCGATGAAACCATCAAATGGGAAGACAGCAACGCCATCCTGACGACAGCGCAGATGGTTGAGAATGGTATGACGGCCATGCAGGTCGATCATTTGCTGGGTCGGTCCTTTATCGGGGTGATGGTGCATCGCGATATGAAGGCTCTTTATGTCAACGATGCCTTTGCCCGCCTGATGGGCACCAGAGATGCCAATGATTTTATGCGCAACCCTGAATTGACGCGCTTTATCCCGGTCGAACGGCAGGCCGTGGCGTGGCAGCATGTTGAAGATATCATGCAGGGCCGCCGTGAGGGTGAACGCCACCGGGTATGTGACAATCTGGACAATGGATCGAAGGTATGGCGGGATCTGACCGATGACCGGATTTTATGGCATGACGGCAAACCGGCGATCCTGACAACCGCCCACGATGCCCAGGCCGAGGTCAATATGACCGATGCGTTGGTCCGTGCCAAAAACAGTCTTGAAAATGCAGTATCCGATGTGATCCGCATGGTGCCATCGGCGGTGGCGATGCTCGATGGTGACATGAAGGTGCGCCATTATAACCGTGAATTTAAACGTCTTTTTGCAACCGGATTTCAGGCCGGTGATCAGTCTGTGCCGCAATTTGATGTCGATGTTCTGGCGCAGATTTATCAGGATATGATTGATGCCGGTCATGATCATGCCGATCGCCGGTCTCTGGAAACGCCATCGGGATTGCTGGCGGATGTGCGGACCAACCGGCTTGAAGATGGTGGTATGATGGTGGCGGCCCAGGACGTGACCGATCATAAACGGATCGAGCAGCAACTGGGCGAATTGGCGGCGACAGACCCGTTAACCGGCGCGTTGAACCGGCGCGGGTTTGAAGCCGCTGTGGCGCGGTTGCGCGATGTCCGCCAGATGAAAGGACAATCGTGGAAATTTGGCCTGATCATTCTTGATCTGGATTATTTCAAGGCCGTCAATGACGGCCACGGCCATGCCTGCGGCGATAAATTATTGCAGACGGTGGTGGCGGGGTTGCGCACGGCCTTGCGCGATGATGATCTGGTGGTGCGGATGGGGGGCGAGGAATTTGCCGTGCTGTTGCCATCGGCGACCAGCAAGATCACTGTCGAGATTGCCAACCGTCTGACCCATATGATCCGCGAGATTCGGATTTCCGGGATGAAGGGCAAGGATATTACGATTTCTGCCAGTTTCGGCGTGACTGTTGGTGGGCAGGTGGCCGGTGTCGAAATTGATTTGTCCAAGGCACTGCTGGTTGCTGACAAGGCCCTGTATCGGGCCAAACAGGAAGGCCGCGATCGCGTGGTGACGGACCTTCCGGATTGCTGATCGGGAAATATGACTTGCTGTGCGGGAAAACCCGTAGCCGGGGTGGAAATCATCCCTGATTTGCGGTAATCAGCATGTCATCATATCGTCCTTTCCACCACAGGAGCATCATTGTGGGCCAGATCAGCCATCTGCAACCGACCGCCATTTGGGAAAACTTTCAAAAACTGTGCGACATCCCGCGTCCGTCATTGCAAGAAGAAGCCGTTTTGCAGATGATCGAAAAAATGGCCGATGCACGAGGCCTGTCGCATGCGCGTGACAGTGGCCGTAATCTTGTGGTCCGCAAACCGGCAACACCGGGTTATGAAGACCGCAAAATTACCGTCCTTCAGGCCCATGTCGATATGGTTAGCCAGGCCAATAGCGGCAGTACTCACGATTTTGCCAAAGACCCGATCCGTGCCTATGTCGATGGCGATTGGGTGACAGCCGACAATACTACGCTGGGGGCGGATAACGGCATCGGGGCTGCGGCGATGCTGGGCGTGATGGTTGATGACAGTGTGGAACACGGCCCGCTGGAATTGCTGTTTACGGTTGATGAGGAGCGCGGCCTGACCGGTGCGATGAACCTTGAGGCCGGATGGCTGAAGGGTGAAGTTTTGCTGAATCTCGACACCGAAGATGAATATGAATTGTGCGTCGGCTGTGCCGGGGGTGGGGATCTGGTCGCCAGCCTTGACTATCAACCCGTCGCCATTGAGGCCGGATATGTGGCGCGTGAAATTGCCATTACCGGCCTGAAGGGCGGGCATTCGGGCATTGATATTATTCTGGGCCTTGGCAATGCCAACAAATTGATGGCACGGTTCCTGCGCAGTGTCTTGCGTGATTGCGGGGCGCGGATTGTCAAAATCAATGCGGGTACGGCGCGTAATGCGATCCCGCGTGAATCCTTTGCCTCAATCGTCCTGCCTGCGGACAAGGTTGCGGCATTTGATGCCGCCCTAACGGTCTATGCAGGGGATATTGGCAATGAATATGCAGCGCTGGAGCCGAATTTCGCGATGGCGGCGACGGAACAGGCAACACCGGATCAGGCGATGAGCCATGCGGATAGCATTCGGTTGAACAATGCCATCGTGGCGGCTCCCAACGGGGTGCTGGCGATGAGCACCAGTGTCGAAGGTGTTGTGGAAACCTCGATCAATCTGGCGATTGTCCGGGTAGGGGATGGCAAGGCGCAGGTCACCCTGTCGGCGCGCAGTTCAATTGCCAGCGCGCGTGATGCGGCGCGTGAAATGGCGACATCGGTGTTTGAAAATATCGGCGCGACAGTGAAATGGGGCGATGCCTATCCGGGATGGCAACCAAACATGGACAGCCCGGTTTTGCAGATGATGCGTGATGTTCACAAGGAAATGTTTGGGATCGACCCGGCAATCCGGGTGATCCATGCTGGCCTTGAATGCGGGGTTTTGGGGGCGAAATATCCGCATTGGGATATGATCTCGTTCGGCCCGACCATCAAACGGGCGCACAGCCCCGATGAATGTGCCCATATTCCCAGTGTAGCCCGGTTCTGGGATTATTTGTGTGCTGCGTTAAAGGCAATTCCGAAAAAGGCCGCCTGACATAGCAGATTACTGTGCGGCTGATCGTTTACGCGGTCAGTCGCAATTATTTTGCGCGCACCAGCGATCCCGGGCGATGCTGCCATTACCTGGCACCAGGGCATCGGCATTCACAAAGCCCTTTTCGCCAAGGGCGGTGCGGATTTCGATCCAGAAACTTTCATTCGGACCGACCAGATAAACGGTTTCAAACCGGGCCAGTCGACGGGTGACAGGGTATTCAACACCTGCCCCTTCGCGCATATTTAACAAATCGCGGTCAATATAATATGGTTCGGCCTTGTCGACCAAAAGACCCTGAACCTGATCGCGGATGTCGTGAATATATTGGCTGGCGATTTCGGGAATTTGACGGGTCAAAAGCCCCTGCGCCGGGCCAAAGACTGTCAACAGCATAAAAATAACCACAAAAAGCGGACTAAGATGCAGGAACATGTCCAGTGTTGAGGTCGTACGCCATTCATCGCGCACACGCCGGGCTGGTTTTCCATCATCCAGACGGCGCAGATTGGCGCGAATTTGTTCCGACAGGGCTGATCTGTTCGTGCCAATAAAATCAACAGCCTGCATCAAAACAGCACGAGCCAGCGGTTTGTTGCCGGTTCGCTCAAAGGCGCGGGCCTGATTAAACAGCAGATGGGCATTGGCCTCGGGCGGGAAAATACCGCCGCGCATATTGCCCAGAATGGCCCGCCATGCGGGGACAATGCTGCGCCATCCCCAAAACCCGCGTAACCAGGTACGCCAACTGGCGCGCAGTGCAAGCTTGCGTGCACCCTTTGGCGCAAGAATGGCGTTGATTTTTTCGCTTTTAACCGTATTCAGAAAACCATGAACGACGGTAAATTCCACCTGACGGGGCTGGGCCGAGACGACCGATGTAACAACACAGCGCGCAAATCCGGCCTGATCGGGCGGGGTGCTTTCTTTGGGATGGCGGCGGGCACCGGGATGGATTTTGGCCCTGCGGCTGGCATCGCGTTCCTGCTGGGCCTTATAGGCTGCGGCTGCTTCGGCAAAACGGTCTTCGGGTCGGGGTGATTTGGTTTCTTGTGTTTTTTTTTGGTCTTTGGAGCTATTGGCGGCCCCTTTTGCGTCATTGGGTTTTGATCCCGCAGATGCGCCGGGACGGTATCCGGCCTGTTGTGCTTTTGCCGGTTTCGGGGCCGGCCGGACGCCGGTCAGGATTTCATAGGCCTCGGTGACATCCTTGAAATGATCCTCGGCATTCGGATCATTGTTGCGGTCCGGATGGAATTCAAAGGCCAGCTTGCGATAGGCAAGCTTGATCTCCCGCTCGGTGGCGGTGGCGCTGATTTTTAACAGGCGATAATACGGGCCGAGCGGATCGTTGGTCATCTTTATATCGTGTTGTGTTCGGCCTGATGCCGGAACCGGTTACCTGCCATGCTGGCGGGCAAGGCCATCATAACGATGAATTCTTAACACGTTCTCACTTACCGTAAATTGCAATTTATGATCGCCGGTCAGGGATGTGGCTTTGGGGGAAGGCCAAGTATGATGTATTCGTTCTTTACCTTGCGGGACAGATCGTAAATGATTGGATTATGATAAGAACACCGGATGGCGTCATTGAAACTTAAATTCTGGCAAAAATCTTCCCCGAAAAATCACGGGGACATGATGGCCGACATGGCGGGCCACGGGGCGATGGCATTGCCCGATATTTCCTCGGTGCCTTTCAAATGGCGTCTTAAGGCGCGGTGGGAAGGCTATGACGATCCGGTTGAATATTACATGCTTCAGCAGGAACTGGATGCTTATCGCAACTGGTTGCGCAAGATGCTGGTTTATGCGGCGCGTCCGGTCGAGGAAGAGTTGCCTGATCTTGATCTTGATGACGAAATCGGCAATTGGCCGCCCGAACGCCTGAAACTGTATGCCAAACTGTTTGATCGCGGCATCATGAAGCCCGGCGGGCATGATTATGCGATGGAACTGGCCAAACCGCTGGCACTGGACGAAACCATGAGCTGCCTTGAAATCGGCGCACGCATTGGCGGGGCGGCGCGCTTGCTGGCCGACAAGTTCGGCGTTTGGGTCACAGCCCTTGAACAGGACGGTGAACTGGCACTGATCGGGATGGACCGGTCGGTGACGGCGGGTGTACAGAAAAAAGTGCCGGTGCAGAAATATGACCCGCAAAACCCGGAAATCCGGCAGAAATATTTTAACGTTGTCTATTCGGTCGGCGAGATGTTCCTGATCGAGAAAAAAGATACGTTTTTGCTGCAAATTGCCGAATCCCTGCGCGAGCAGGGGCAATTGTTGCTGACCGATTATGTGATGACAAACAAGAGCAGCGAGCAGTCCGATCTTTATAAAAACTGGCTGGCACATGAAGAAATCATGCCCCATCCGTGGACGGCGGAGCGGTATAAGGATGTTTTGCAGAAGCTGAAATTCGATATCCGAATCTCGAAAGATGAAACGGCCTTGCATCTTTCGCACATCAAATCGGCGTGGGCGGGGCTGGCGCAGGAAATGAAAGGCGGGGAAATAGACCCGGATTTCAACACTTTTCTGGAGCAGGAACTGGAAATGTGGATGCGCCGTGTGAAATTGCTTGAAACTGGCGAGCTTGCCTATTACCGGTTCTATGCAACACACGACTGACGCCGATTTGACGCCTGTTGTGATTTTGTTACAGCAGGGTTGAGTTTAGGTGTTGACAGAGGATGGTCCCCCTTCTATTTTCCGCTCTCCCGAGGGACCCAAGTTTCTAAGGTTTAGTATCATGAAGATCCGAAATTCGCTGAAATCCGCGAAACTGCGGGAAAAAGGCTGCCGTGTCGTGCGCCGCCGTGGCCGCGTATACGTGATCAATAAAAAGAACCCGCGTTTTAAGGCGCGTCAGGGTTAATCCTGTCGTTTCCTTGTTCTCGAGTTTTACAAAACGCCGCATCCGGTTTCCGGTTGCGGCGTTTTGTGTTGCCTGAAATCTGACAGAGTGGCCCGATCAGGGCCGAGAAACGGTATATATTGCCGTCATTTCACTGCGCCCCCGCAACTGAACCTGACTGGCCTGCGTCACCTGTGCCGGGTCGTGCAACAAATCGCGTGTGGTTTGCGACAGCAGGATTTTGGTGCCCAGAACCTTGTTTTCTGCTTCGAGGCGGGCGGCGGTATTGACCGCATCGCCATGAACGGTAAAGGACAATCTGCCGGTCGCTCCGACATTGCCAGCAACCATCGGGCCGGTATTGATGCCGCAGCGGCAATGCAATGTTTGCCCGTCAAACTGTTGTGCGTGAACGATCTTTTGAATGTCGATGGATGTTTCAAGGGCGGCGTCGGCATGGTTTTCCAGATCGCCAAAGGCATTGAATACAGCCAGAACGGCATCCCCCTGAAACTGGGTAATGATCCCGCCATGCCCTTCGATGATTGTCGTTACCTTGTCGAAATAGGCATTGAGGATTGCGATGATCCGGGTGGGTTCAATTTGTTCACACAGGGATGTGAATCCGGCCAGATCAACAAACAAAACGGTCGCGACCCTTTGTCGTGGCGGTAAGATTCCTGAATCCGTACCCGATTCCAGAAGTTCGCGGGCAATTGATGCGGGCAGGAATTTGCCAAACAGCCTGCTGATCCGTTCGCGGTCTCGTAAGGTAATGGTCATATTGTTAAAGGATCGGGCGGCATCGTCATATTCGCGAATATAGCTGCCGGGTAAAACCGGCAAATCATCCATCAAATCGGTTTCAAGCAGGCGGGTTGCACGCGAAAACCGTCGCAGGGGACGTGCGAAATTATGGGCAATGGCAATGGCGACAAGGATCGCAAGAATTAACACGCCAATGCCGACCATATAGGAGAAGGAAAGTTTGTCCTGTTCCGGGCGAAACAAAGATTCATCAAAATGCATGCCGATCATAATCGGCACCATGGATGTTTCGTCAAACTGCCGGGTCATGATCACGTAAAAACGATCGTCCAGTTCCAGCCCGGCCAGGCGGATATTGCCTGCTACATCCGCAAGGGGGGCTTCAAGGATGATATCCTGCCAATCGGCTTGCCGGGCCAGAACCGGATCGCCAATATCGGCAATATGGGGCAAATCCACTGCGCCCTGTACCGTATTGGTAGCGGCATTGGCAGGGTGATCGGGGTTATCCGTGACCGTGTTTTGCCATTCCAAAAGCCCGGGATGGGCGATCACGCGATCCGGGGCAATAATGAAAGGAACGCGAAGGTAGGTGTCCTGACCGCGGATAAGATCGCGCGACAGGTTGGACAGAGACAGATATTGCACGAAAGTACCCAGATAATTTCCGCCGTAAAACAATGGAATTCGTTCCGATACCACGGTTTGCATCAATACCGGGTGCCAACGGGGATATGTCGTGACGCCGGGGCTTGGCCCCAAAGCCAGCAAATGATCCGAAAAAACAACTTCATCCGGATTGATGTTACTTTGGATTGGTGTCATGTCGCGGGCGTTGAAACCGGTAAATCGTCCGTCCGGGGTAATCAGGCCATAGGCGGTGATTTCGATGTCATCCGCACTCAGTACATTTATGGCGCTGTTCCAGTCATCAACCGCATCGGGGTTCAGGGCTCCCTTTGCAACCTGTGTGGCAATCCATTTGTTGCGGTGTTTGATCCGCTCAATACGTTCCTGCATCGTGAGATGAACGGCAGAAAGATCGTCATGGGTGATGGTCAGCCATAATTTGCGGGTATTGTCATAGGCGACATTCAGGCCAAGATAAAGTGTCAGCCCCATGCCCAGTACGCTGGTTAGCAGAAACCCGCCCAGCAACACGGCCATAATTGAAAGTTTGCCCCTGTAGCGCATCATACCCCGCCATGTCCCGCGATGATTTATATTTTATCCCGGAACAGTAGCGGGGAAGGCCAGGCGAAGAAAGGATTTTGCAAGACAATATGTTCGTCAACCGGCAGGTCATTGTGGCGTTATGTCTGTCAGGGAGACGGTGTAGACCGCCGTTTTTTCGCTGCGGCCCCGTAACTGGATCTCCCCGGCGCGTATTACCCGTTCGGGTGCCGACAACAAATCGCGTGTGGTTTCCGAAAGAAGAATTTCGGTTCCCAGAATCTTGTTTTCGGTTTCAAGCCGGGCGGCTGAATTGACGGCATCCCCATGAACTGTAAAGGATAACCGGTCTGTTGCGCCGACATTCCCGGCAATCATGCCGCCGGTATTGATCCCGCAGCGGCAGCGCAATTCCTGCCCGTCGAAACGGGTGGTGCGCACGGATTTCTGGATGTTGATGGCGGTATCAAGGGCTGCGTCGGCATGATCCTGCAATTCGTCAAAGGCATTGAAAACCGCCAGAACGGCATCGCCCTGAAACTGGGTAATGATGCCGCCATGTTCTTCGATGATGTTGGTGATCATGTCGAAATAGGTATTCAGCATGGCGACGATCCGGGGTGGTTGCAATTGTTCGCACAGGGCGGTGAAACCGGCAATATCCACAAACAGGACAGTTGCCTCGCATTGTTGCGGCGGCAAAACCCCGGAATCGGTGCCCGAGGCCAGCAATTGTTTGGCAATCGAGCGTGGCAGAAATTTGCCAAACAGATTGCTGATGCGTTCGCGATCCCGCAAACCGGCGACCATATGGTTAAAAGACCGTGCCGCATCGTCATATTCGCGAATGCGGCTTCCGGGCAGAACGGGAAGGTCTTGCGGCAGATCGTTTTCAAGTTTCCGGGTGGCAGCAGCAAAACGCCGGATCGGGTGGGTGAAATTTCGGGCAATGATGATGGCTACCGCCAGCGACAGCAACATCACAAATCCGCCCAGCACCGACGACAAAACCAGACGGTTCCATTCCTCGTTAAACAGGGATTCTTCAAAATGCATCCCGATCAGTGCCGTCCCGAATGGGGTATCATCGATTTGTTTGGTGACAATCAGCTTGAACTCGTTATCCAGTTCAAGGCCTGAAATCTGTACGTCGCTGTCAGGGCGGGATGTGTTCGTGCCGGTGTAATCAAGGCGTTCGGACCGGCCAAGATTGGCCAGAACCGGATCGCCGATATCATTGATGTTTGGCAGGGGAATCGGACTGCGGGCGATTTCGCTGCCGCTGACCAGTGACGATGCCTTGGTTGATCCCCATTGTTGTAACAGTGGATGCGCCAAAACCCGGTTTCCGGCAACGATGATGAAAGGAATACCGGGTGCATCTTCGCGCCCGCGGCTGAGGCTGCGCGACAGGTTGGACAGGGATAGATACTGGATAAACGTCCCAAGATATCGCCCCTCGTAAAACAGCGGAACCCAGTCGGCAATGACCGGCTGTTGAAAATAGGGGTCCCAGCGTGGAAAGCTGGTGCGATTGGTAATGGGGCCTCGAAGATGCGCCAGTTCGGAAAACAACATGTCATCAATCGGCAAAGTGCGACGCACTATAGACATGTCATCGGTATCATAGCCGATAAATTGCCGTTCACCGGTAATCAGGCCATAGGCCATGACATCAATTTCATCGGCGGCAAGGGCGCGCATGGCATTGTCCCAGCCATATTGAAAGCCAGGGTCCAGCAATCCTTCTGCGACATTATCAGCCACCCAGTTGGCCCGTTGGCCGACACTGTCCATGCGTTGTTGCATGCTGCGCTGCACCGATGTCAGATCGATATCGGCGAGTGTTACCCATAAATTCCGGGTGTTTTCATAGGCGGCGTTCAGTCCGATATAAAGGGCTAGTCCAACCCCGAGGATGCTGGTGGCGGAAAAACCGGCCAGAAGGACGCTAAGAACTGAGAATCTTCTTTTTTCAACCACGTATGGACGCGCCTCAAGATTGATTTTGCAGTGCAATGGCCACCAGATTACCGCCGATCAAACTTGGTGGAAAGGATGATCGAACTTGCGGTGCGTTTTATGCCGGGAAGGGCGCCGATCTGGTCAATGATTGTATCGAGTTGTTCGGCGGTATCGGTGGCAACCTCGGCGATCAGGTCATATTCACCGGATATCGCAAGGCAACGCAGGCAGCACATAATTTTTTGCAACTCCCGCACGACACCGGCGGCTTTTTGTGGTTCCACCTGAATCATGACTTCGGCCAGCAACAAGGGTCGCGATTCGTTGCCCAGCGTCACTGTATAGCTGTGAATGACATCGCTGTTTTCAAGGCGGAAAAGGCGTTCCTGAACCGCACTGCGTGACAGGCCTACTTCGCGGGCCAAGGCGGCAATCGGGGTGCGGGCATTTTGCTGTAACCGGCCAATCAGGCGACGGTCGATATCGTCAAGCTTGCGTTTCATCAGTTTCACCCGGCGATTTGATGGTTTTTACAGATGTTTTGACAGTATCGCCGGGTTGTAACCGGCGGTCCAGTGGCGGAGCATGAATAAGGGTATATTTTTAACAGGCTGGAACGGAATTTCAGGGCGTTCCAGTTAAAATCCGGGAGATAAAAATGAAAAAAATTCTGATTCTGGGAGCCGGGAAAATCGGCCGCATTGCCTCGGTCATGTTGCGCGACAGCGGCGATTACGAGGTTACACTGGCCGATGCCAACGGTCATATGCTTGAACTTTGTGCCAAGGATGGCCCGGCAACATCGGTCAAGGTCGATGTCACCGACGAAACAGCATTGGCCGAAGTTGCCACCGGGCATGATGCGATTTTATCAACCTGTCCGTTTTATCTGAATGTCGGGATTGCGCGCGTTGCCCGTGTGGTGGGGGCATCCTATTTCGATGTGACCGAAGATGTTGAAACCACCCGCGCCATTCGCGAGATTGCAAAGGATGCGACGGGAGCGTTTGTGCCGCAATGTGGATTGGCCCCCGGTTTTATTTCGATTGCCGCCCATGATTTGTTCAAACGGTTTGAAACAGTGCGCAATTTGCGCCTGCGGGTCGGGGCCTTGCCGCAAAATCCGACCAACCGTTTGAAATATAACCTGACCTGGTCAACCGACGGCCTGATCAATGAATATCTTAATCCATGCGAGGCAATCCATAATGGCCGCCGCGTCGAGGTCCTGCCGCTGGAAGGATATGAGCGTTTTACGATTGATGGCACCGAATACGAGGCCTTTAACACTTCGGGCGGGGTTGGAGCGCTGTGCGATATGCTGGAAGGCCGGGTTGAAAATCTGGATTACAAGACGGTGCGCTATCCGGGGCATCAGGAAATCCTGAAAATCCTGATCGAGGATTTGGGGTTGGGTAAACGGCCCGAATTGATGAAAGATATTTTTGAAAAATCCCTGCCTGTCACCAGTCAGGATGTCATAGTGATTTTTGCCGATGCGGTGGGCATCCGTGATGGTCAATTGCGCGAAGAAAGCCTGATCCGCAAGGTACATGGCGCGACAATCGGCGGTATCGACTGGTCGGCTATTCAGGTCACAACATCCGCAGGGCTTTGCACGCTGGTCGATATGGTCCTGACTGGAACCTTGCCGGGCAAGGGATATCTTCAACAGGAACAGGTGCGGCTGGACGATTTCCTTGTTAACCGATTTGGGCGTTATTTCGGCTAGGTCGTGCCGGTTTTCCGTTGGGATTTTGGCATTTTTCCTGAAAACTACCTGATTATGCGCATGCCGGTTGCATTTAAAAAGATGTTCCGAAGTCTATATACCGGATAATGGTGTATTTTCCGGTGGAACTTCTTTTTTGCACAGAGGCTTTATGCGTTTTCGTTCTGCGTTCCATGCCTTTGTGATGATCGGGTTTGTGTGTTTTTTTGCCGTGACTGGCATGGCGCAGGCCGAAACAATGATCCTGTTTCCGGTGCAAACGGCTGATCTGACCGGAATAGAAGACTGTTCTCGTGGGCAAAACGCTTATTGTGACCGGTGTGATGTTGCCAACCATAATAATGTGTCGCTGGTGAATTACACCATACTGCGCCATGCCTTGCAGGCCGGGGGCATGGCGGCACAGATATTGCCGGTCGAATCACCCAATTCCGAACGTAGCCGCATGATGGTGTTTATGGGGCAGGCGACCGTAAAGACGGACTGGAATTTCAATATTGACGGCAATGATCAGGTGTACAAAACGCAAGCTTTCATGATGCCAGGTGATTTCAAAAAAGGGGTTTACGGTCTGGCGGATAATGCAATATTGCAATCGGTTACCCGCCTGGAAGATTTACGCCGGTTACGGGCGGTGATGAATCCTAACTGGCGGCTGGATTGGCAAATCCTTGAACAGTTCGATATGCCAACCCTGTTTTCGGCCAGCACCACCCCTCAGATGTTTCGACTGATTGCGGAAAACCGGGCCGATTTTACCTTGCTGGAATTTTCATCTGCCCCCGATATGGGGCGCGAGGTGGAGGGTATTCGTCTGGTGCCCGTACCGGGGATTACTGTTGCCTTGCCTGGTTCCCAACATTTCATGGTGTCGCGCGCCGTACCCAATGCGCCGGAAATTGTTGCGGCCCTGAATCGCGGCATTACGATTTTGCGCAATAACGGTTTTATCGGAAAATGTTTGCGTCAGGGCGGTATCCTTCATGATGAAACAGCCGATTGGGCGGTTTTGAATCCGGGGGCAGGGCATTAAAATAACCGGGCTGCTGCCATCTTTCCGCTATGATCTGCGGGCATTTCTGTTTATTGCGATTGCGTGGTTTGTTAACGCTTGCGCGGTATGTTTGCCGCCTGTGCAGTAAACGGATGGCTGGATATCCTTGTCTGATCTTGGCGAATTGTTTCGTTCCGCGTTGGGCCTGTTTGAATCGGGTCATTTGACGGAGGCCGAAGATGCCTGCCGGATGTTGGCCCTTGCCTTTCCGCAGGCGGTGGAGCCGATGCATCTGGCAGGTCTTGTTGCCCTGCAACAGGGCCGTCCCGATGTTGCCGCCGAACGCATGGGGCGGGCGGCAATTGTCGATGCCAGCAATGCCGAAATCCAGCATGACCACGCCCAGGCCCTGAAAGCTGCCGGGAAATTGCGCGATGCCGTTGGTGCTTTTCGCCGGGCGATCCGCCTGTGCCCGGATTCACCGGCCCTGTATTGCAATCTTGCCAATACCTATCGGCAGTTGGGCGAATTGGAGCCGGCACGGGAAAATTATCTTGCCGCCCTTGATCTTGCCCCAGGTGTGGCGGAAATTCATGCCAATTATGCGTCTTTCCTGCGCGAGGCCGGGGAAACCCTTGCCGCTGAAAGCGCCTGCCGTCATGCTCTGCGAATCCGTAGCGACCATGTGATGGCGCTGGTGGTGTTGGGCCAGATTTTGCTTGATCAGGGCCGAACCGTTTCGGCCAGTGATCCGCTTTTGCGCGCTCTGGATCTTTCCCCCGGACACAAGGGGGCTTTGACCGCCTATGGCGAGGCGCTGTTTCGTCTTGGCCAGTTTGCCGGGGCGCTGCATTGCCTCAAACAGGTTCTGGCCCTTGATCCCGATGCCCGCGAGGCACGCCGCACCCTTGCCTTGCTGAATTTGCGTACCGGGCGAGGCATCGAAGCGGCAAGTGCGCTTGACCTTTTGTTGCGTCAGACGCCCGATGATCCTGAATTGTTACTGATGATGGGCGAAGCCCTGAGTCTGTCGGGCAGGCATAACGAGGCGATGGAACGTTTCGGGGCGGCGGTCGGGGCCGGGGGCGGAGATAATGCGATTTTCCGTCTGGCCGTTGAATTGGCCGAGGATGGCGATACCGTGTCGGCCCATAATCTGTTGCAAAACACCATCGACGAACGGATCGCGGGGGGGCGCGACGCCACCTTGTTTCGGATGGCGCGGCGTTTGTTCTTTTCCCCGGTGCCTGCCGATATCGAAGCCCAGAATGACGAAGTGGTCCGTGACATTGTGGCGGATGCCTTTGCCAGCGATGATCAGGACGGTCTGATACAATCACGGATCGATCCGTTGACCCTGACGCGTTTTCCGCCGGTCTGGCGGGCGGCCTTGCGCCCCGAAGGGGATGCGCAACTGCGCATGGTGGGTGGTTTGTGGCAAACGATTGCCGCGTCCTATGATGTTGCCCCGGCGAGTTCGGTGGTATCGACCGCCGGGCGCAAGGTGCGGCTGGGGATTGTGTCGGCCAATATGCATGATAACGGTATCGGGCGCTGGATCGCCGGACTGATTGGCGGTCTGGACCGTGATCGTTTTGATGTCACGGTGATTCGTCCGCCCTTGGGCGAGGATGATATTACCGCCAGAATCGACCGCGACGCTGATCTGGTGGTGCGTCTGCCGCTGGATCCGATCCATTCCGCCGGGGTGATTGCCGGGCTGGATCTGGATGTGCTGCATTACACCGATGCGCAATCGGATGCCTATACCATGTTGCTGGCAAGCTGGCGTTTGGCCCCGTTGCAGATTGCCGGGGGCGGACTTGCCGCAACCACGGGCCTTGCCAGCATTGATGTGCATGTTGTTGCCGATGACTGGGAACCTGCCGGGGGTGAAGCCCGATTTACCGAGGAACTGGTGCGTCTGCCCGGCCTGTTTGCACAAGGCCAGCGGCCCGAAATGCCTGATATGTCGCCCGGTGAACTGCGCAAACAATGGCGGATTGATCAGGACCGTAACAGTTATCTGTGTCCGCAGCCCCTTGACGTACTGACGGCGGATTTCGATCCGTTGATTGCCGAGATTTTGCGTCTGGATGAAACGGCGGAATTGTTGCTGATTGCCCCTGCCCGCGATAGCTGGGACGCGGCATGGGGACGGCGGTTTTCCGTCAGCCACGCTGATGTTGCCGGGCGCATGCGCTTTGTCACTGTGCGCAACCGGGCGGATATGTTGTCATTGTTATGTGCGGTGGATGTTGTCTTGGAAAGCCCGTCCTGGAATGATGCAATGCTGGCTTTTGATTGTCTTGGCATGGGGGTGCCTTTGGTAACCCTGCCGGGCAAGGCAGCCCGAACCCGGCGTAGCCATACCTGTTATCGCCAGATTTCGGTTTTTGACTGTGTTGCCTATAATTCCGCCGATTATGTTGAAACCGCTCTGACGCTGGCGACGGACAAACGTCGTCGCGATATTGTCTCGCAGGCGATCCGCAGTCGCGCACACGCCCTGTTTGGCGATCAGAAATCGATGTGGGCCTATATGGATTTTCTGGAATCCAGAACGGGTTGATGCGGCTTTCTTAACTCAGCGCGTCAATATCGGCGTCCGACAGGGCGGCGGGAACGATGGTCAGCGGCAGGCGCAATTGCCCGATAACGTCGCTATTGGTCAGGGCGGTAATCAGCGGGCCGGGACCATCGCTTTGATTGCCAGCGGCCAGAACCAGAATTGAAATTTGTTCTTCTTCAGCCAGCAATGTTAGCAATTCATCCTTGAGACGCCCTTCGCGAATAAACAAAAGCGGCATGGAGCCGGTTTTTTCATGGACATAGGCCGCCAGTTCGTTGATGCGGGCCTCGGCATTTTCGCGGGCTTCTTCCTGCATCAGATCGCCAACCGCCATCCAGTGCTGAAATTCGGCTGGTTCAATCACGCTCAATAACGCCACCCGACCGCCGGTATGTTGCGCCCGACGGCTGGCATAGCGCAGGGCCTTGGTCATTTCGTCGCTGTCGTCCACCACCACCAGAAACGTCCGGCTTGAGGCGGCGCGCAACTCATCATCGGTAAAATCAAGATTCATATAGTCCTGCCTGTGATCCGTTTATCCATCGTTGTCGGATGTTATGCGATCCATGACCAGCAAGGCATCAGAAAACATTAAAATTGTGCCGCAAATAGCCCCTGTGATCCAAGCGTTATTTATTTTGGTGCGAGAATATCAGCATGACGTAACGTCATGGGGGGTATGCGTCAGCTTTTGCGGAAGGCCACACTGGCAAACCAGCCAGCAAAGACCGCGATGATAACGGCAATGATGCCATAAAGCGCGGAATAACGATGAGCAAAATCATAAACTTCGGCACTGACCCCGGTTTTGGAAACAACGAGGGGCGTGGTTTTGACACTGGCGACCCTGCCATCGCGGATCAGATAAACATTGATGGTATAGGTGCCGGTTGGGGTATTGGCCGGAAAATGCAGGTTGGTGCGGAACAGCTGGTTGGACAAAAAGCTGATTTTGGCGGGATGACGGTTGAACAGCCCTGAATTGCGCATATTGCGAATCAGGGCCTCGCGATAAACGCCGTCGCCCCGTTCGGCATCATCCAGTTCGGTGATGAAACGCTGATGATCAACACCAATGCGGTAATTTTCATAGAGGCGGTCATTGGCGATGATATCCATCGACCGGCTTGATGCGGTTGCGTAATAGGCCGGTACATTGCGAAATTTGGCACTTTCGCTGTTAACCCAGATGCCCATTTTGCGTTCCTTGCGTCGCACGACCATATCCTGATCGGGGCCACGCACGGTGACAACAACATCGCCCTGGTTTTGAACCGCACCAAACAGTAAAACATCAGTGCCGGTAAAGCCGGTGGTGATCGCCACCAGATGATTGGATAAATCCACGACCAGCGGATCTGCGCGCACCCGGTCACTGTCAAGGATCAACACACTCAGAATCGCGATGACTCCATAAAACCAGCAATATGGGGCACGATAAAAAGCGATGCGGGATTTTCCCATCACGAATTCCCCATGATGGAATAAAGGTCGCCTGGTGTTGCCACCAGATCAAACAACAGTTTCAGGCAAACCGACAGCACCAGTAACCCCAGCAGGGCCCGCAATTGTTCACCCTTGAGTTTTGATCCGAAACGCGCGCCGAATTGTGCCCCGATAACCCCGCCAACCAGAAGCAGGATGGCAAGGGCGACATCGACCGTCTGGGTCTGGACCGACTGCAAAAAGGTAACATTGGCGGTGACAAATATGATCTGGAATAGTGAAGTGCCTATCACTACCGCCGTTGGCATACCCAGCAGGTAAATCATCGCCGGGACCATAACGAACCCTCCGCCAACCCCCATCAGGGCCGTCAGAATACCAACGAAAAAGCCCACTAGCAGTGGTAATAACGCGCTGATATAAAGACCGGAGCGATAAAACCGCATTTTAAACGGCAGGCCGTGAAAATAACCGTGCTGATGCTTTTTGACTTTTCGCAGATTGCCGCCGCGCCGCCGGGTCCGGAAAATCGCCCGCATAGCTTCGATCAGCATCAATGCGCCGATCACCCCCAGAAAAATCACATAACACAGGGAAATGACCAGATCGATCTGGCCCAACGCACGTAACCAGGCAAACACCCAAACGCCGATTGTCGATCCGATGATGCCGCCAACCAGTAACACCAGACCCATTTTCAGATCGACATTGCCGCGTCGCCAATGGGCAAAAACCCCGGAAACCGAGGATGCAACGATTTGATTGGCAGCGGTTGCCACCGAAACGGCGGGGGGGATTCCATAAAAAATCAAAAGCGGGGTGATCAGAAATCCCCCGCCGACACCAAACAGGCCAGACAAAAAGCCGACTGCACCGCCCAGCCCCAGAATTAAAAAGATGTTGACCGACATTTCGGCGATCGGGAGATATATTTGCATCTGAGCGGCAAAGGCTTACGCGTTTGATTGATTATTAGATGTCACTCTAACATATTGTGCAAATGCAACAATCGCCAATTCGCCAGAATGTCGATTCTGACGGTTATTTATATGAGGTTTTTCGTGTCCATTTTGCCAGACGATCCATTCGATGTTCTTCTTGATGCGCAGGGTATGATGTGTCCGATGCCGGTTTTGAAGGCAAAAAAGGCCCTGCGCGATGTCCGTTCTGGCGGTATCCTGCGAGTTTTGGCAACTGATCCCGGGTCGGTTGCGGATATAAAATCCTTTTGCGAGATGACCGGAAACCGTCTTTTGGCCTCCAATCAGGATGACGGAGTTTTTACCTATGACATTGAAAAGGCCTGACAGCGTGGAATGGCTGCATCGCCGGTTTGAGGATCTGGGGCCGCAGCAGGTTCATGATTTACTGCATTTGCGTCAGCAGGTTTTTGTGATCGAACAAAATTGTATTTTTCCTGAAATCGACGGGCTGGACCCGCAATGTCATCATGTTCTGGGTGTGCTGGACGGAATGATCGTTGCGGCGGCACGTATCGTACCGCCGGGGATTGATCCTGCGCACCGGCAACAGGGGCAATGCCCGGCAATTGGCCGGGTTGTCAGTGCGTCTTCCCGACGGGGATCAGGGTTGGGCAAGTCGGTGATGGAACAGGCCATTCTGGCCTGCGAGTCGATCTTTCCCGGCCAGCCGGTGTTTCTGAACGGGCAGCTTTATCTGCGGTCATTCTATGAAAGTCTGGGCTTTGTCGCCTTTGGCAGGGTGTTCGAGGAAGACGGCATTGCCCATATTGCCATGAAGCGGCCAGCCTGAGTCAACGCAGGCCGACAGTGGCCATGCCGGTAAAGAATTCCAACTGCCATTTCATGTCTTCCTCGCTCAGCGGATATTGATTGCCGCTGCGCGGGTTCAGGGTCTGGCTGGGCGGAACATGCCCCAGCTTGACCTGAATTTTAACTGCCAGATCAGCAGGAAGACCAGCCTTCCATGCCAGCGATACAACGCCTTTGGCCGAATGGGTATTAAGCACCTTTGAAACCGCTTCGGGTGGAATTCCGGCCAGAACGGCAAGGGCCGCCCGTGCAAATTTGACATCATTGGCGGCAATGGCGGTGGCAACTTCCTTGTCGGTCAGTTTACCCTTGGCATGCAGGGCAAGGGCTTTGTCGAAGGCCGGTTCTTCTTCCTCTTCCTTCGGGGTGTCCGCAGTCTCTGCAACCGCTTTGCCCTTTGTCGATTTGCCACCGCTTTTTCGTTCCGGGGCAGGGGATTCGTCGCGTTTGTCAAATTCACCCGATGCAATGCGGCGTTCGACGACATCGCGCACGGCAGCGATCTGGTCTTTTTTCAAATCCTTGCGGTTTTCCAGAACCTTGATCAGGCTTTCGGCCACAAACCGAGCCAGTTTTCCCGCCGCCGTTGGGGGCAGTCGGGGGCGATGGACCAGGGGGCCATGCCAGTCGGGAATGTCGGGTGCACGATCGATCAGCTGATCAAGGGTTTCTTCGCGAATCTGGGCCGATTTATTGCCCAAAAGATGTGAAATGGCATCGGTATCGCTGCTCGCCGCAATGGCATCGGCCAGTTTTTCGCCCACATTGCGCCGACGCGAAATGAAACTGAGCGCCCCCTTGGCCGTGCCGGCCTCGATAATTTCCAGAAGATCAAGTTCATCAAGCACCGGCGAATATTGCAGGATCGGACCGCAGACGACACTTTCGGTATCGCGGGCCAGTTGCTGAATGATCGGTTGCGGGGCGTTGGCGATGTCCTTGAGGGTTTCGGCAATCACCTGACGCACATGCACGGCCTGATCGCGTGCCAGTTTGTCCAGTGCCTGATAGGTCATCTGGCGCAGTTTGTCGGTTTCGTTCGGGGTCAACCCCGCCGCCAGATTGGCAATTTTCTGCGCCAGACTGCCGCGCACGGTTTCATCGCGGTCATCGGTCAGCAGCAGGTCGGCCTGTACCGGGGTGGCCTCGTTTTCGGCGATCTGGCGACGAACTGAACTGTCGGCATCGGTTGCCAGATAATACAGGATTTCCGGTTTGGTATCATGACGGCGTGCCAGTGTTCCGCGTGTTTTGGCATCATCGCTGGCAGCCATGTCGCGCGATTCCTCATAGGAAATCGGCACTTCGGTTCGCCGTGCAAAAACCCGCTGTAGAAACCCTTTCATCGGGTGGATACTCCCTGGTCGTCTATTTCGGCCGGATGGTCAGACCCGGCAGGCGCGGCCACGCCAAAACTGCCTTTGCCACTTTTCTTGACCTGATACATCGTGCTGTCGGCGCGTTGTACAAGGGCATCAAGGCTTTCATCTTCGCCCGACTGATGGACGGCAATACCGACCGAAATGCCAAGCGGTTTGTCCGTACTGCCGGAAAAAGGCTTTAAAATGTCACTGGCGGCAATCAGCAGGCGGGCGCGTTTGACCGCCGTTTCCTCGTCCGCACCATCCAGCCACAGGACAAATTCATCACCGCCCAGTCGGGCAACAAGATCGGTCGGTCGGGTGTTGTCGTTTAACAGGCGGGTAAGGGCAAGGATCGCCTCGTCACCGCGTTGATGCCCGTGGACATCATTGACCAGTTTGAAATTATCCATATCGACATACATCAGGGCTGCCGGACGGTCTTCGCGGCGCAGGCGGGCATAATGACGGGTTAATTCATCAAAAAACGCCCGCCGGTTCAACAGACCGGTCATGCCATCGGTTCGCGACAGGGTGACAATCCTGTCATGGTTGGCGGCCTGTTCAATCGCGATGCCGACCTGATCGGCAACCTCGGTCATGATGGCACGTTCCCCGGCATTGGCAGCGGGATGTTCGCCGTCAAAAATGAAAATAACTGCCCCGTTGATATGTTGGTGATAATGGCATTGCAGGGCCATAACCCTGAAATCACCAAGGGGGCCATCAAAGCTGTCTGTGCCGTCTTTCAGGCTGATAATGGCCTGATCTGCGATCTGGCGCAGGGTGTCTTCGCCGTGATGGGCAATGATTTTCAATTCATGATCGGTTGGATCAAGCTGATATATAGTGCATCCGGTACAGACCAGTGCGCGTGCGCTGGCATCGGCGGCATTTTGCAAGACGGCCCTGGGGTCAATTTCATCGCGCATGGTGCGGACGATATAGGTCATCAGCCGGTCACGATTTCGCGCCGTGGCGATTTCAACTTCGCGGTGGCGCTGTTCGGTAATGTCCTGTGCCAGTCCGCGTGCCCCGACCCAGCGCCCGTCGCGGCTGAAAATCGGGGTGGAGGATACCGACAAACAGGCCGCCGATCCATTCGCACGGCGAAACCAGATCGGCACATCGCGGACGGCCTTCTGGCTGCGGAAAACCACATCGGAATCGCGGTCCGCAGTATCAAGCAAAAATTCCGATGGATCGCACCCGACCAGTGTTTCGGCGCGATAATCGACCGCCCCGCGCGGGGAAACAAAAATGAATTTTCCGGTTTCGTCGGTTTCCCAGGCAAAGGCCGAAGATACTTCGACAATATCGCGATAGCGCTGACGCGAATCAATCAGGGCATCGCGCAAATTGCGATCCATGCTGACATCGCGCGGCAACATCAAAACAAGGTCGTCCTGCATGGGCAGAACGGTGAGTTCAAGGGTGGCGGTGCCACGCTGAACCTCGAAGGTCATCATTTCAACAACCCCGCCCGGTGTTCTCAGCGCACGCCCCACCAGTTCGATGATTTCAGGAAACAGACCTTCGCGAATGCCCTCGGCAAAACCGGTGGCATTTTTATTGGCAAATAATGGCGTGCCACGGGAATCCATAACCATCACGGGGGCTTCTGCCTGTGCCATGACGGCGGGATCAAGTTCGAAACGAACCGGTGTTGTTTCCGGCGTCGGGTTTGACAGGAAGGATTTCATGATTTTGCCCCGGATGTTGCGCCATCCAGCGAGGCGGCGATGGTTTGAGGGTGGCCAAAATGATAGCCCTGCCCGAATTCAATCCCCAGATCGCGGATTGTTTCGAACGTAGCATCGTCATGGATCATTTCGGCGATGGTGCTGATATTCAGTTCACGGCACAGAAGGGCAGTGGCCCGGATAAAGGCCCGGCCTTTCTGATTGGCAAGGGCGGTTTGCATGGCCTTGCCATCAAATTTGATGATGTCCACATCAAGCGCGCTGAGATATTCAAAATTTGCCGCACCGGCCCCAAAATCATCAAGGCAAACCAGATGCCCGCGCCGCCGCAAACGTTGCAGGATGGCGTTGACATCGGGCAGGCTGATGATGCGGGCAGTTTCGGTGACCTCGAACAGCAAACTATTCGGGGCAATCGCATGCTGATCAAGCAGGGCTTCAAGGGCGGTGATAAATTCCGGTTGTTCCAGAGAATGACCTGACAGATTGACCGCAATCTGATAATCGCTCTGGTTGTGGGGTGATTCCAGAAACGCAAGTATTTTGCCGCACATTGCCAGATCAAAATCCGTAATCAGGCCAGTGCCTTCGGCAAAATGAATGATCTGGTCCACGGCAAGGTTACCTGTCGGATCGTTAAACCGTGCCAGTGCTTCGTAATGATGCATTTGCTGGGTGTTCAGATCGACAATCGGTTGCAGGGCAACACCAAATGACCCGCTTTGAATGATTTCGCGAAAGGCGCGCACCGATTTCAGGGTTTCCTGAATCAGGCGAGGCATGCTGGCCGACAGACGTTCGGCGGTCACATCGCTTTCATCATTGGCTTGCAGGCGGTTCAGCGCATAGGCAACCGCACGGGTCAAATTGGTTTCCGTGCCGTTTCCGGCAATGTCGGGTAAATGATGAACAGCACGGGCGATGTCGTAATCCTGCCCGGCAAAAATCTGCCGGTCTTCGGAATGTTTCTGTGTCCCGGCAATTGTCTGATGCGGGTTGGTATCGGAGAGAGTCGGATCGTCCAGATCGGCGCGCAAGGCACTGGCATAGGCGACAATGCGCCGTTCCAGATCGATCATCGGTTCGTGCATGGCGCGATTGCCCCCGGTCAGTGACAGGGTTGTGGTTTCGCGTCCGCGCATGCGGATCAAGCCGGCCAGTTCGCCTGCGGCATCGGTTTCGGCCTTGCTACGCGATGCCGCCAGATTTTCAAGGACAATAAGGGCTTCGTTATGCGTCAGCGGGATTGTGTCAACGGTATGTTTTGCCGATTGATCGGGTAAATGACGGCGACGGGTGATGAAATTGTTCTGATCGGCAGCAACCAGCGTATGTTGCAGGACCATACAATCAATGCCAGACCGGGCACGGGGCCGGATGGCGCGGTGGCGCACCGCCAGATAATAGCGCGTTATCCGGTCCGAAATCAGATAACCGCTAAGCGATACCGGGATAACCGGGCAGGGCGATTCTTGTTCGGATGTGTCGGGCAGGCGCAGGCTGATATCAAGTTCTTCAAGGCGTTTGATGCCGGGGCCTACATGTAGATAGGCGCGTAGCAACGGTCGTTCCTCACGCAATGCCAGACGTTCCAGTGCTTCGCCAACCAGCCGGTCCGGCGGGCAACCCAAAAGACTGTCTGAGGCCCCGGCGGCAAACAGGATGTATCCGTTTTCGTCAATTTCCAGCAGGATATCGGCCCAGCAAAAAGCCATCGCTGCCAGAAGGTGGCGATCACTGTTTTCGGTATGATCTGCGGATATTGAAGTCATGGACAAACCGTCACCCTGCCAAACTGTCTGTGTGCCGGGTGGTTCCCGTCCACAAATACATCGTCTGTTGTTTCAGATAACGATTATGCAGGGGTTTATAAAGGAAAAGACAGAAAAAATACCTGTCAGAGCTGAACAACAGGTCAGGCTGCGTTAATGTTTGCGGCATTCTGGCGGCGGCGGGCATTTTTCTGAACATACATGTTTTCATCGGCCGTCTGCATCAGGGCATCGACCTCGTCACCGGCACGATAAATGCTGTGTCCGAAACTGGCGGCGACCGAAAGGTGAGCCTGCTGCCATGTCAGCGGATGATTCTCGATGGCGTCACTGATTTCATTGATTTTTCGCTGGGCAATTGCCGGATCTGCTCTGGTCAGCAATACGGCAAATTCATCGCCGCCCAGGCGGGCGACAAAATCGTCGGCACGAATATGACGGCGGATCAGTCGGGCCAGATGGCACAACAGGGCATCTCCGGCGGCATGACCATGCTGATCATTGACTGCCTTGAAACCGTCAAGATCGGTAATTAACAAAATACCTGTTTCATTGTGACGGCTGGCCTGAATCAGGACTTCGCGCAGACGACGGGTAAAGCCGCGCCGGTTATAAAGCCCGGTCAGTTCGTCGGATTCGACAAGTGTTTCAAGCTGGTTGATACGAGCCTGTTGATGATCAAGTTTGCGTTGCAGCGTTTCGGCCAGTTCCAGCAGGGTCGAAACAGTTTGCGTTCGCGCAAATTTATTGTGCGCGGACGTTTCCGTTTCGGAAATATCCTGTGATAGCTGTTGCAGATAAAGAAGGTCAGCATCGCTCATCGAAGGGTCTTACGTCCTTTGTACAATGACATTGCCCATTGAAACGCGTAGAAGATCAAACCATAGACATACAGAATTATCATTAACTTTTACAGACCAAGGCGTTACAAGACTCTTAACGTATTCCGGACGGTTTTGTGACGCCGGTTTAATTTGTTTTCAGGAGACTGGCGATGAAAAACGCCTCGAGACCCGCAATTTTGAAAACGGGCCTGCTGCTGGCGCTGATGATGACACTGGCGGCGTGTGGCAGTTTGCAGCGCGACAATATGACGCTTGCAGGGGATATTACCGATCATGGGCGCGAATGCGTGACGTTCCGCGCCGAGGATGGCACCCTTTATGCGTTGGCAAATGGCGCGTCGCGGTTCCGCCCCGGCGACAAGGTGCGTGTTACCGGGCACGAAGCCCTGATGACCACCTGTCCGGAGGCAACGACCCTGATTGTCGATAAAATCGTTCTGCTGACACCGGCACAGGATACAGCGCAATAAGTACTGCGCCATTTACGGCTGCATGACAAAGCAATCCGTGCCGTCAGCCTTAAGCTGACGGCATTTTTGTTCGGCGTCATCCAGACTGGCAAGTCCGCCAAGATGCAAACGGTGCAATTGCCCGCCGATTCCATGTCCGCCGGGGCTGATCTGTTTTTGATAGGTTCTGGCCAGATCGTCATAGCGGACCTTGAAACTGGCCCAATAGGTTTCGGCGGCAATGGCATCGGCGAAAATGCCCAATTGAAGGCTGGCCGGTTTGGGGGGCATTGTCGCTGCTGCCCTTGTGGCATTTACGCCCGTGGAGGTCTGTTTGCGCACCGGCTGGCGATGTCCGTGATCCTGACGATATTGATCCGACAGCGATACCGGTTCATTGGAGACGGTTTGGGATGTCGGGGCGGTTGCAAAAAGCGGGTGGGGTGTCTGGGCCGGGACGATTTGCCGGGCATGTACCGGCAAATCGTCGGGGATTGCGTCCAGCCCGCTTTTGACCGGGGCCGTATCACTTTGCGCCAGTGCCATTTTAACCGTCACGACAATCGCAAGGGCTGTGCAGACCTTGCCTGTCCATCGCGGTCGCAAAGGCGCAGGACGCGGCATCATGGTTATTCTTCCTGCCGCGCCGGATAGGCATGGCGATCACGCAAGATGATGTCATTGCGTCGCAATCGGGCCATCGCCTTGCCAAAAATCGTGCCTTCGGGGTAATTGCCATCGGCAATATCGCCGCAGGGCAGGCCGGTGAGAAGCTCTATCGCCTCGTTGATATGATCAACCGTCCAGATGTTGAATTTACCTTGACGTATGGCCTGTACCACCTCGTCGCGCAGAACAACATTTTCGGCATTGGCGGTTGGAATGATTACGCCCTGATCGCCGGTAAAGCCCTGATCGGCACAGATGCGATAGAAACCCTCGATCTTGTGGGAGACGCCGCCCACGGCCTGCGCTTCGCCAAACTGGTTTAACGACCCGGTGACGCCGATATTCTGTTTGATCGGAACATTGGCGACGGCAGAAATGATGGCACACAATTCCGCCATTGATGCCGAATCCCCTTCGATGCCGCCATAATTTTGTTCAAAAGTGACCGAGCAGGCAAAAGACAGCGGAAATTCCTGCGCAAAGCGGGATTTGAGGAAACCCTCAATCGTCATCACCGATTTTTGTTGTAGTGGACCGGAAAGATCCACCATGCGCTCGATATTCAAAACCCCCAGGCTGCCGACATAACTGCGTGCCGTGATGCGGGATGGCAGGCCGAAAACATGGTCGCCGTAATCAAGTACCGTCAAGGCATTGACCTGCCCGATTACGCTGCCAAAACTGTCAATCAGCACTTCACGGCGTTGCACCCGTTCGTGCGATCTGTCTTCAAGGCGGCTGTTGCGGTGGCGGCGTTCCTCGATGGCGCGTTTGACATCGGCCGCGCGGATGCAATCTCGGCCATCGGCCTTGGCCAGTGATCCGGCTTCGATGGCGACGTCTTCGACCTGTTCGATCTGGGCCGTCAGTTTATCGCGTTCCCCGGCCCAACGTGCTGCCTGTCCCAGCAATTGCCGGATCGCCCCGTTTTCAAGCGGAATTCCGGCGCGGGCCATCGCCGAATCTCGCAACAGGCCAGTATAGATAGCGATGTTTTTGGCAACCGCAGGCATGTCGGCGTCGATATCGGCCTTGACCCGGAAATGGTTGCGGAAATCCACATCCAGCGAAAAGAAGGTATAATAATATTTCGGCGCACCGACGATCACGACCTTGACGTCCAGCGGGATCGGGCGCGGTTCCGGGGAACCGGCAATCGGCGGGCCGGATTTCTGATGTTCTTCGATGCGGATTTCACGGTCGCGCAGGGCAGCTTTCAGGAATGACCAGCTTTCTTCATGTTCGACAAGTGATTCGGCACGCAGAACCAGAACGCCGCCATTGGCGCGATGCAATGCACCTGGCTTGATCAGCGTGAAATGCGGATGCATGCCGCCGCCCATCGGGCGGTACTGAATCTGGCCAAACAGATTATCGTAACTGGGGCTTGGTTCCAGAACGATGTCGGGATGTTCGTCGCGTGAATGGTCAATCAACAGATTGACGGCATAACGGTCTTCGACCGTTTCAGGCATTTTGCCATCGCCGCTGTCGATGGCGGGTTGGTCGCCTGCTTCTTCAAAGGCGTCGATATTATCCAGAATATCTTTTTCCAGCGCCTCGAACCAGGCCTTGAGACCGGGGGCAGTAAATTTGTCACGCAGTTTTTTGATGCGGGGTTTCAGGACAACCTTTGCCGCCGACCGGCGCAGTGCAGTCATGGTATCGCCAATCTGATCTTCCAGATCGCGTGAGGAGATCAGGGTCTTACGTGCTTCTTCGGCAACAATGTCAAAGGCAGCCTCGGCGGCCATGCGGCGTGCCTTGGGCAATTCATCCATTGATACCGGTTCGCCTTCGGCGCTAAGTGCGACAATCATTACGCCTTTTTCGTTTTCCTGAACATCAAGGCCGCGTTCCTGCGCAAAGTCGCGCAAGGCATCGAATTTTTCCTTGACCTGACGTCGCGGTTCTTCGGTCTGGGCCTGTGTTTCGGTCAGGTGAGCCGGAGCGTTAAAGGCCGCCGAAAAGGCTTCGCGCAGATGTGAAATCAGGGTTTCCATCGCTTCGGTCAGGCGGATGCCTTGACCCGCCGGAAGGGCAAAGGGGCGGGGGCGGTGGGTGCGGGAAAAATTGTTCAGATATATCCAGTCCTGCGGGGCCGGGCGTTCATTCATCGCCTTTTTCAGGTAATCAAGCGTCGCCGTCATGCGCCCGGCACGATCAATTCCCAGAACAAAAATATTAAAACCGGGTTCGGACATCGAAAGCCCGAATTTCAGGGCTTCTGCCGCCCGGTAATGGGATGAAAAGGCAAAAAATTCGGAAACCAGATCTTTGCGCGGGCTGCGAATGTTGAAATGCGGGAATCCGCAATCTTCGGCGTCGAGGCGGGAAATCGGCATTTTGTATCTTTCTGCTGCGCAAGGGGGCACGCTAACCGTTAAAAACCGGTCACCTGCCTCCATCTTGGAAGCAAGCCATATCAATGGTCAAGCGATGATATCTGTTTTCGCGCAGACAAAAGTCTGACGGGTTTTTTGTGTGTTTAAATGATACGATATTTTCAGATTTGGTAAAAGTTTGTGTCAACCGAGGGTGGCGATGGTACGATCCAAAATGGTCCGGGATCAGGGTGCGGACAGTCCGGTACAGCGAATTTGCGACGATATCCTGGCAAAGATTGATGTGCCGGGGCGAGCGATTATCGTGACCTTGCTGTGCGATGTTTTGCGCCCGCGCGGCGAGACGATTTACCTGTCCTCGCTGATTGGCATGTTGTCGGTTCTGGGGGTAAATGAACGGCTGGTGCGTACGGCGGTTTTTCGTCTGGCCCGCGATGGCTGGCTGGATGCCAGCCGCACGGGACGCAAGGCGGTTTATCGGGTCACGCAACAGGGATGGGGGCGAATTGATCCGGGTTGCTGTCAATTTTATCAGCCGGTCGGGTCGGACTGGGATGGTAAATGGACCCTGATTTTTCTCGATAATCAACGGACAACTGCGGAACAACGTCGGGCGGCTGCCCGTATTCTGGGCTGGCGCGGCTTTGGCATGGTGGCGGGCAATGTGTTTGCCCATCCGGGAATCGACCTGACACTGACTGGCGATATTCTGGGCGAAACCGGGCTGACCGGGGTGGCGATTGCCTTGCGGGCGGAGTCGCAGGATATTTCATATACAGCGGCTTTGGGCGATATGGTTGCCTCGACCTGGAAACTGGACTGGTTGCAGGCGGAATATGTGCGGCTTTTGGACCTTTTTGCGCCACTGGCGACCTGTGATCTGACGCGGGAATGCACGCCCGGCCTGGCCTTTACCGTACGTCTTTTGTTGATGCATGGTTTTAAGGAAGTCGTCTTGCGCGATCCGGGATTGCCGCCCCATTTGTTACCCGATGACTGGGCTGGATATCGTGCCAGAACCCTGATTCGCGATTTGTATTGGCGACTGGTGCCATTGTCCGAACCCTTTGTTACCCGGATGCTGGTCGATGGTAATGATGAAACTGCCAGAAAACCCGCCGAATGGTTCCATGACCGGTTGGGTGGTCCTGCCTTGTAATTTTAAATCACCATACCCATTAAACTTATAAGAATGATTTTGACAGTTGATCAGGATGCGCAGCATGTGGATGCGTATGGTGTGCGGATTCTGGATGGTAATGATGGTTGTGCCTGTTATTCAGGCGCAGGAAGTCGTTCTGACCTATCGTCCTTATTCCGATCAGGATGTGCGGTATCACTATCCCGAAGAATTGCTGCGTCTGGTGATGGCCCGAACCGAAGAAAAATATGGCGCAGCCATTGTGGTGCAATCGGACTTTTCCTTTTCCCGTGACCGGACAAAACTGGAAATCGAAAAAGGCCAATATCTCCATGTCATTGCCGAAGCCCCCAAGCCCGGCTGGGAAGAGGATTTGCTGCCGGTCAGGATTCCCATTCGTAAGGGCATTCAGGGATACCGGCTGTTTTTGATTCACAAGGATAATGTCGATGCCCTGAAACAGGTTCGGACATTGGAGGAGCTTAAGGCCTTTCCGACCGGATCAGGGGTGCAATGGTCTACACAGGTCGTTATGGAGCAGGCAGGTTTTGATGTTGTTGTCGGGGCCAGCTACGAAGGGCTGTTTCAAATGCTTGATATCGGGCGGTTTGTGACATTTGGTCGTGGGATGAACGAGATTTTTGACGAATATGACGCTCAGAAAGACATGTTTCCCGATCTGAGAATCGAAGAAACGCTGGCACTCTATATTCCCCTGCCGACCTATTTTTTCGTCACCCCGACTCGTCCTGAACTGGCACATCGCATCGAAGAAGGGCTGTTGGCGATGATTGCCGATGGCAGTTTTGATACGTTCTTTTTGCAATATCATCAGGAAATGATCGACAAAGCGCAATTAAGTCAGCGCCGAATATTCAGGCTGCCCAACTCCAATCTGAGCAATGAAACACCGTTGCTGAACCCGCAATTCTGGTATTTTCCCCCACAAAGCTAAGCGGGATTACATCACCGCAGCATCGCTGAATTCGCTGGTTTGCATCAGGCGGTCCAGAATCAGGGCCCCTTGTTTCAGGCGTTCGGTCGATTGTTCCGCCCCGAAGCTCAGGCGTAACCCACGCGGGGGGATGCCAACTGCAAATTGTTGGGCCGCTGTCAGTAAAACCCCGTTATTGGCGGCATTCATCACCAGTTCGCTGGTGTCGATATGGGTGGGCAGGGTCAGCCAGATGTGATAATTGGTTGGGTGAAAGCGTACATCATATCCCTTGAGCGTCCCAAGGATAACGCCCAGACGTCGGGCGGCTTCTTCGCGGTGCCAGGCTTCGTAGCGTGCAACACTGCCATCCTGAATTAGGCGCGATACCAGTTCGACATTAATTCCCGATGCCATCCAGCAGGTGGTACGGATGCCGCTGGCCAATTTGGCGGTCAGTTCAATCGGAGCATGAATATAGCCAACCCGCAGGCCACCACCGACACTTTTGGATACACCATCCAGATAAATCGCGCGTTCCGGTACAAAACATGACAGCGGCGGTGGGGCGTCCGGGTTCAAAAAACTGTAAATGCCGTCTTCGATCAGGATCAGATCATATTTGCGCAGGATTTCAGCAATCCGCATACGGCGTTCGTGGCTCATGGTGCAGCAAAGCGGATTGTGCAAGGTTGGCATCAGGTAGATGGCGCGCGGCGACTGGGTGCGACAGACAAGTTCCAGTGCGTCGGGGCAAATGCCTTCGTCATCCATGGTTATTCCACGCAGGCGGAACTGAACCATCGCCGCCAGACTGCGCAAATTCGGATAGGTCAGTTCTTCGCACAGGACCAGATCGCCGGGGCGGACAATCGTCATCAGCGATACCGTCATGCCATGCTGAACCCCGGCCGTTGGCAGGATGCGTTCCGGATTGTCATCCAGCCCAAGTTTCCCGGCCATGCTGGCAAGGGCGCGACGGTGATGGGGCATGCCATATTCGGTTTTATAGGCAATCAGATCATCAAGCGGTACCGTGCGCGACATGTCGCCCAGAACGTCGCGGATATGGTTTTCCCGCGGCGGCAGGGGGCAATTCATGCGGAAATTGATCGGGCCGCTTTCGGCCAGATTGTCATTACCCGCCACATCGTCGCGGGCTGAGCGTTTGCCGTGTTCGTTGCTGAATTGGGCGGCCTGTTGCGGTGTCATCATCGGTAACGTTACACCGGGATCGCCCAGAATATATGTCCCGCGACCAACTTCACCTGCCGCCAGCCCCAAACGTTCGGCCTCGCGATAGGCTCGGGTTACGGTGCCGACGGTCACCCCCAAATGATAGGCAAGGTCACGATGGGTCGGCAGCCGGTCGCCGGTGCGCAATTGCCCCTGTTCGACGGCATTTCGGATGGCATGGGCAATCTTGCGATAAACCGGACCATTGCCCGCCGGAAGCTCTGGAAATGACATTGTCATGGTGACAATGTTTAAATTGACACAATCGCGATGTCAATGACAAAAGGAAATCGATACAATTATTCGACAGGAGGATGTTATGGCAAATTGTAACGATACAATATCGGCGCCCGAAATCATGATCCGGGGCGCATCGCAGACCGCAACCACCGATGCGCAAGTGCGCAAATCCGGTTACATCGCGATTGCCAGCATTGTCACCTTTTTGGTCGCAGCATTGTATCATTGGCAAAAAAAATCGCGTGACCGCAATATGATGTCGCGTCTGGATGACCGGATGCTGAAAGACATTGGCATGACTCGCGCCGATCTGGATGGTGAATTATCGCGTTCGCTCTGGTCTGATTTTCCAGAGCGTCGACGGTAATTCCGGTTGGGCGGAAACGTTGCTCCCTCGCGTTTCCGCCCTTTTTTGTTTGGTGCCAGTTATCTCAAAAAAGGATACAATTGTGATGTTTGATCGCGCTGCTCTGATTGAAGCAACGGAATTTGTCCATCGTCACATCCTGCCAACTCCGACAATTCGCTGGCCGCTTCTGGATCGGGAAACCGGATTGTCCCTGTATGTCAAACATGAAAATCATACCCGGCTAGGGGCGTTCAAGCTGCGGGGTGGTTTGACCTTTTTACGTTATTTGCGCAGTTCTGTCGAAATTGGTTCTGGCATCGTCAGTGCGACCCGTGGCAATCACGGGCAAAGCCTGGCCCATGCCGCCAGCCTGTTTGGCATGCGGGCGATGATAGTCGTGCCCCGTGGCAACTCCGTTGAAAAAAATGCTGCCATGCGTGCCTGGGGTGCCGAGGTGATCGAATATGGGGATGATTTTCAGGATGCTGTTGGTCATGCCCGCGATCTGGCAACACAGCAAGACCTGATTATGGTGCCCGCCTTTCACCCGGAACTGATCCGGGGTGTTGCGACCTATGGTATGGAACTGTTTTCGGCCATTGACGGTATTGATCGGATTTATGTGCCGATTGGCATGGGGTCGGGCATTTGCAGTCTGATTACGGTGCGCGATGCCTTGGGTCTGAAAACTGAAATTATCGGCGTAGTTGCCACCGGTGCCGATGCGGTATTGCAGTCTTTCCGGCAGGGGAAGATTGTTGAAACCGTATCGGTCGCTACATTTGCCGATGGTATGGCGTGCCGTTGCCCCGATCCGGATGCTTTTGATATTATTAAAAAAGGGGTGGCTGATATCATTGCCGTCCGTGACGATCAAATCGCGGACGCGATCCGGCTTTATTTCAGTTGTTGCCATAACATCGCCGAAGGGGCCGGGGCTGCATCGCTGGCTGCCGCCATTGCAGATCGTGACCACAATATTGGTAAGAAAGTGGCCGTGATCCTCAGCGGCGGCAATATTGACCGCGCCCTCTATGCCCGCATTCTGGCCGGAGAAAATCCCGATGGCACACATGTTCGATGATTTGGCGCATCTTGATGACATTCTGGATGCGACCCGCAAAATAGCCCGCGACTATGTAAGGGGCGGTGATGACGCCCCGGTTACCTGTCGCGATATTTCGGCATTCGACCTTGAACGGCCTTTGCCCAATACCGGAACGGGGACGATGTCTGCCCTGCAACGGATCAAAGATGACATCGTGCCGTTACTAGCCTGTTCGATCGGGCCGCGGTATCTGGGCTTTGTGACCGGTGGAACAACGCCTGCCGCCCTTGCCGGAGACTGGCTTGCCAGTGCAATCGATCAGAACGCCACCGGACCGGAAGGCAGTGTGACCTCATCGGTCGAACAACAGGTGATCAACTGGATATGTGACATGGCCCGGCTGCCGCGCCACATTTTTGACGGCACCCTGACCACCGGGGCAACGGCGTCCAATCTTTTGGGAATTGTTACCGGGCGTCAGTGGTGCGGTGAGCAGATCGGAATTGATGTGGATGATAACGGGGCGGTGGCGTTGCCATCCTTTGCCGTTTTTGCCGCTACCCCGCACGCCAGCATGGTCAAGGATTTGTCGGTGGCCGGTGTGGGGCGCAATAATGTGATCAAAATTGCGACCCTGCCGGGAACCGAGGCGACCGATATCGCAGACTTGGCTCGAAAACTGTCCCAAAGTGATGCCAAGGCGAAGCTGGTGATTGCCAGTGCCGGGACAGTCAATGCCACTGATTTTGATGATCTGGTGGCAATTGCCGATTTGTGTGCTGCACATGGGGCATGGTTGCATGTCGATGTCGATGCCGCCTTTGGCATGTTTGCGGCCCTTGATGACCGCCGGGTCCATCTGATTGCTGGACTGGAACGTGCCGATTCCATTACATCGGACGGGCATAAATGGCTGAATGTACCCTATGACTGCGGTATTTTCCTGACCCGGCATATAGGCATTCTGGAAAAATGTTTCCGCGCCTTTGCGCCCTATCTGGATACCGGAACGGCGGGGAATCATTACATCAATCGCGGGGTGGAAAATTCCCGCCGGTTTCGGGCCTTGCCCTTGTGGCTGGCGATTGAGGCCTATGGTCGTGATGGTTTTGCCGGAATTATCCGACGTAATTGCGATCAGGCGTGCGATCTTGCCAATTGGGTGGCACAACACCCGAAGCTGGATTTGTTGCGCACACCACAACTTAATGTCGTGATGTTTTGTGCCAAGGGGAACGATGCCGCCAATCGTGCCTTGTTGAATCGAATCAATGCGACGCAAAAACTGTTTTTAACTCCGACGGTTTATGAAGGACGTTTTGGCTTTCGTGCTGCCTTTTCCAACTGGCGCACCGGTGCCAATGATCTTGCAATTGTGGTATCCACCCTTGAAGCTCTTTTATCAGATCAGGATGACGCATGATGACCCGTTATAATTTGCCAATTTATCAGGTGGATGCCTTTACCCCGAAAATGTTTGCCGGAAACCCGGCGGCGGTGGTGCCGTTGCTGGCATGGTTGCCCGATGCGGTTTTGCAGGCGATTGCGTTGGAAAATAATCTGTCGGAAACGGCCTTTATTGTGAAACTGGGCCCACAGGAAAATGCCGATTATCACATTCGCTGGTTCACTCCGACCGTTGAGGTGCCATTATGCGGTCACGCGACGCTGGCCAGTGCCTTTGTGCTGTTCACCGAATTGGGCTGCGCATTATCGACTCTGCGTTTGCGCAGCAAAAGTGGCATTTTAACCGCGCAGCGCGATGGGGATGCGATCATTCTGGATTTCCCGAAACAGCCGGTTGTACCTGTCACGGTAGCCGATAAGATCATTGCAGCCCTTGGTCCGGATCAACCATCGCAACAATTTCGGGTGCAGAGCCGCGATACCGATTTTGTTCTGGTTTATGATCATGCCGATGCGGTGCGCAAGATGACGCCTGATATGTCGGCATTGGGGAAACTGGCCGAACGCGGGGTGATCGTCACCGCCCCGTCGGACTGTGCGCAATATGACATGGTATCGCGGTATTTCCTGCCTGCCCTTGGCATCAATGAAGACCCGGTGACTGGTTATATGCATTGTGTCGTTGCCCCTTATTGGGCGCATCGTCTGGGCAAGGAAAGTGTCACCGGTTATCAGGCGTCGCAACGCGGTGGGGTAATCGAATGTCGTATTGCCGGTGAACGGGTCCATCTGAAAGGGGTCGCTGTTCTGTATCTGAAAGGCGAAATATATATCGATATTTGATCATAAATGCGGAATGTCATTTAAATAACAATGGGATAAGTGCGTGCGAAAAATTTGCAGGCTACGGGCTTTTGGAGCCCCTTGTCTTTTTTGTTGACCATGTCGTGGGCCTTTCGTCTAAGTAAGGACAAAATTCTGGCGGTGAAACCGTCACGGCCATGTACGGCAGGGGAGTTTAAAGTGTGCTAGACAGCGTTGTTGCAAATTCTGCGACGCCCCTTCAGATGTGGGTCGTTCTTGCGCTGGTTGTGGGGTCCCTCGTATTTTACGGATGGGAACGCATTTCGCTTGAACTGACCTCGATGACGATCATTGCCATTTTGCTGGTGTTTTTCCATCTGATGCCGCTTGATGATGGCGCGGGCAATAATTTGTTGGGTGCGGATACGCTGATGTCGGGATTTGCCAATCCGGCATTATTGACGGTTCTGGCGCTTTTGGTGGTCGGGCAGGGCATGGTTCTGACCGGTGGGGTCAGTTACGTGGCCGGGCTGGTGACCGAACATGGCGGCAAAAATCCCGGTGTTGCGATTCTGATCGGGTTGCTGGCGGTGATGTTGTTGTCTGCCTTTCTTAACAATACCCCCGTGGTGGTGATTTTTATTCCGATCATTCAGGCGCTGTCGGAACGAATTCAACGTTCACCCAGTGCCTTGATGATCCCGTTATCCTATGCCGCGATTCTGGGCGGGATGACGACGCTGATCGGGTCCTCGACCAACCTTCTGGTGTCCAGTTCCCTGATCGAACTGGGGATGCCTGCGCTGGAATTTTTTGAATTTACCGTGATCGGCACGGTTCTGGCCCTGTCAGGTTTCGCCTATGTGATGCTGGTTGCGCCCCATTTGTTGCCCGCCATGGCGTCAATGCGCAGCAAGCTGGCCGCACCGGATGGCAGCGGCAAACAGTTTATCGCCCAGATTACAGTCGGCCCGGCATCCTTGATGATCGGCAGTAAACCGGTGGCGGGTTTCTTTAAAAACTTGCCCAATGTAACCATTCAGATGATTGTCCGGCGCGAACATGCCGATTTACCCCCCTTTGATGAAAACATGGAAATCCGCCCCGGCGATGTTCTGGTGGTGGCGGCGACCCGCAAGGCATTGACTGAGGCCTTGCAAAAAGACCTAGGCCTTTTGCATGCCGAGGCTGCGGCTGTTTATGAAGAAGGCGGCGATGAAGGGGCAAACCGGGCCAGCCAGCTTTTGGCTGAAGTCATGGTGCCGCCGGGATCGCGCCTGATCGGGTTCAATCTGGAACAGATCGGGTTTCGCTATCAGTACAAATGTCTGGTTCTGGGTATTCAGCGCCGGTCGCGGATGATCCGCACCCAGATGACCGAAATCCGGCTGGAGGCAGGCGATGTCTTGCTGGTGCAGGGGCGGGCTGATGATGTCGAGGCGTTGCGCGTGATCCGTGATGTCGTGTTGCTGGAATGGTCAACCCGCGCCTTGCCGCGCCCCTTTCATGCCCGGCGGGCGGCATTCATCTTTTTGGGGGTGATTGCGGTTGCGGCGACCGGCATCTTGCCGATCATGGTTTCAAGCTTTATCGGTGCCGGTTTGATGATTGCATCCGGGGCGCTGAATTTGCGGCAGGCGTCGCGATCAATTGATCGCAAGATTGTCCTTCTGGTGGCCGCCGCTCTTGCTTTGGGTAATGCCCTGCAACTGACCGGCGGCGCATCCTTTGTTGCCACTCAGATGCTGGACGCGCTGAGCGGGGCACCAGCCCCGGTGATTTTGTCGTTGTTTTTTCTGGTGGTGGCGGTCTTTACCAATGTGCTGTCGAACAATGCCTGTGCGGTGCTGTTTACGCCGATTGGCATTGGTATGGCGCAGAAACTGGGCGTTGATCCGCATATTTTTGCCATTGCGGTTTTGATGGCGGCAAACTGTTCCTTTGCCTCCCCTGTCGGATATCAGACCAATCTTTTGGTGATGGGGCCGGGGCATTACCGGTTTGTTGATTTTCTGCGGGCGGGAACGCCGCTGATCATCTTGCTGTGGATCGTTTTTAGCCTGTTTGCGCCGTGGTATTATGATTTGCCGATGTCGGCGGGTTAGACACATTACCTTATGACAAGATTAATTTTGTTTGCTTTTGGGGGATATTTCCCCGGTTTTCCAGGAAAAAATCTGATGGTTGCGACCCCTGCCTTTGCCAAACCTGTCCAAAAACCGCAAAGCCCGCATTTTTCGTCGGGTCCATGCAAAAAACGTCCGGGTTGGTCGGCAGATGCGCTTGATGTGCGTGTTCTGGGGCGTTCGCACCGGTCCAAATTTGGTAAAACCCGGATGGCAGAGGTTATTGACCGGTCCCGCGATCTGTTGAACCTGCCCGAAGGCTATGTTCTGGGCGTGGTACCAGCATCAGATACCGGGGCGGTTGAAATGGCGCTGTGGTCGCTTTTGGGGCCGCGCGGTGTGGATTTGCTGGCATGGGAAAGTTTCGGGGCGACCTGGGTTTCAGATGTGAAAGTGCAACTGAAACTGGATGATATCCGTGTGCTGGAGGCCGATTACGGCAAACTGCCCGATCTGGGTGCTGTTGATTTTAACCGCGATGTCGTCTTTACGTGGAATGGCACGACATCCGGAGTGCGGGTGCCCAATGGCGACTGGATTGCCGATGATCGCAAGGGATTGACGATTTGTGATGCCACATCGGCGATTTTTGCCATGGAACTGCCGTGGCAGAAACTCGACGTTGTGACCTATAGCTGGCAAAAAGTTCTGGGCGGCGAGGGTGGCCACGGGATTATCATCCTCAGCCCTCGGGCGATTGAACGTCTTGAAAATCATGAACCGGCATGGCCGATGCCGAAAATATTCCGCATGACCAAGGGTGGCAAGTTGATGGATGGTATTTTCCGGGGTGAAACCATTAATACACCTTCGATGCTGGTGGTTGAAGATGCGATTGATGCTCTGAAATGGGCTGAAAGTCTTGGCGGATTGCCGGGGCTTTTGAAACGGACCCGCGAATCCCATGCCATTTTGCGGGCGTGGCTGACGGATAGTGACTGGGCGACCAATCTGGCCGATTTGCCAGAAACGGAATCAAATACATCGATGTGTGTGCGGATTTCCGATCCGTGGGCGCTGTCGCAAGATGAAGCGACGCAAAAATCCTTGCCCAAACGCATTGCACAGTTGCTGGAGGACGAAAATGTTGCCTTTGACATCAATGGTTATGTCAGTGCGCCGCCCAGCCTTCGTATTTGGGGCGGGGCGACGGTCGAACCGGACGATATTCGTGCCCTGTTACCGTGGCTTGACTGGGCTTATGGTGTTGCCAAGGCCGAGATTCAGAACGCCTGATACGTAATATTTGCGTATTTCGGGATTTACCGTTGCTCTGTCCGGTACAACGCGGTAGTAACCGCTACCGGACGCACCATTTCGTGCGTACAGTCCGGAAAGTCTGACACATATGACCGAACTCGCCAGGAAAGCGCTTCTCCCCGCCGGTTTGCAGGATGTCCTGCCTGTCGTTGCTGCGCGTGAATCCGAAATCCGTGAAAAGCTGATGGCAAGTTTTGGCCTTGCCGGATACGACCGGGTGAAAACCCCGTTGGTCGAGTTTGAGGAAAGCCTGCTGGATGGGGCCGCCCCCGAACTGGCACAACAAACCTTTCGTTTGATGGACCCGGTATCGCGCCGCATGATGGGTGTGCGATCCGACATGACCCCGCAGGTTGGCCGTATTGCAGCCACCCGCCTGAAAGATGCGCCGCGTCCGTTGCGGCTGTCTTATTCTGGCGATGTGTTGCGAATTCAGGGTACGCAATTGCGCCCGGAACGGCAATTTGCCCAGGTCGGCGCCGAACTGATTGGTGTTTCCAGTGCGGCGGCGGACACTGAAATCGTTTTTCTCGCCCTTGAGGCGCTTGAGAATATCGGCATGCCCGATGTGTCGGTTGATCTGAATTTGCCGACCCTGCCGGTGCGCCTGTTCGAGGCGTTTGGCGTTGCGCCCGATGACCGTGAACATCTGATCGAGGCACTGGAACGGCGTGATGTTGCCGCCCTCAGGGCCGCCAGCGGTCCGGTAACCGATGTTCTGGTGACCTTGCTGGAGGCCGCAGGCCCGGCGACAACCGCCTTGCCGCGGTTGAAAAAACTGGAATTGCCGCAAGGTGCGGCCGAGGAATTATACCGCCTGATTGAGGTTGCCGAACGCATTCTGGCATCCGATCATGATGCGGCATTGACGATCGACCCGGTTGAAATGGCCGGTTTCCGGTATCAGAGCGGCGTCAGTTTTACGATTTTCGGCAAACATGTCCGGGGTGAACTGGGCCGTGGCGGGCGCTATCGTGCCGGTGGTGCATCGGGCGAAGCGGCAACAGGCATGTCGTTGTTTATGGATACGGTTTTGCGGGGCCTGCCGGACCCGGAACCGGTTGCACGGGTTTATCTGCCGCTGGGTGTTGCCCAGCACGCGGCGCGGCAATTGCGTCGTGACGGCCATGTGACGGTTGCCGCCCTTGAGGGAGCCGCCGAGGCCAAAACTGCCGATGCGGCACGCAAGGAAGCAAAACGCATGGGCTGTGATTTCATTTATCTGGATGGCAGGGTAGAGCCGCTGTCCGCGTAAGACGCACACATATATCGCTTAAGGAGTTTTGCGATGACCAATGTCGCCGTGGTCGGTTCCCAGTGGGGAGACGAAGGCAAAGGCAAGATCGTTGACTGGCTGTCGGAACGTGCCGATGTCGTTGTGCGTTTCCAGGGCGGGCACAATGCCGGTCATACGCTGGTGATTGACGGTACGACCTACAAGCTTAGCCTGCTGCCGTCAGGCATCGTGCGGAAAAACAAATTGTCGGTGATCGGCAATGGTGTGGTGGTTGATCCTTGGGCCTTGCTGGCGGAAATTGACCGTCTTAAGGGGCAGGGGGTCAATATCACCCCGGAAAATCTGCGTCTGGCCGAAAATGCCTGTTTGATTTTACCGCTGCACAGCAATCTGGATAAGGCCCGCGAGGCCGCCGCTAGCGGTGGCAACAAGATCGGTACCACCGGTCGCGGCATCGGTCCTGCTTATGAAGACCGGGTGGGGCGCCGTGCGATCCGGGTGGGCGAACTGGCCGATCCCGAATTGCTGGAAGCCAAGGTTGCCAATCTTTTGACTCATCACAATGCGCTGTTGCGCGGTCTGGGTCAGCCCGAAGTGGACGGGGCGGAACTTCTGGCGCAGCTCAAGGAAATTGCGCCGAAAATCCTGCCGTTTTCCGATACGGTGTGGAAATCCCTGAACCAGTTCAAGGAAGCGGGCAAACGCATTTTGTTTGAAGGCGCACAGGGTACGATGCTGGATATCGATCATGGCACCTATCCCTATGTAACGTCGAGCAATACGGTGGCCGGTCAGGCCGCAGCCGGTTCAGGACTTGGCCCGTCGGGTGTCGGTTATGTTCTGGGCATTACCAAGGCCTATACCACCCGTGTTGGCGAAGGTCCGTTCCCGTCAGAACTGTTTGATGCGGATGGCGAAACACTGGGCGCACGCGGCCATGAATTTGGCGTCGTCACCGGGCGTAAACGCCGGTGTGGCTGGTTTGATGCCGCTCTTGTGCGTCAGTCGGTCAAGGTCAACGGCATTCATGGTATTGCCCTGACCAAGCTTGATGTTCTTGATGGCTTCGATGAAATCAAGATTTGTACCGGCTATGACATTGACGGCGAAATTTATGATTATCTGCCCGCCAATCAGCGTCTTCAGGCCAAGGCAAAGCCGGTTTATGAAACCATCGAAGGCTGGCCGGGGACGACACAGGGGGCACGCAGTTGGGCCGACCTGCCTGCGGCGGCGATTAAATATGTTCGCCGTATCGAAGAACTGATCGAAGCACCGGTGGCCTTGCTGTCCACCAGCCCGGAACGTGACGACACTATTCTGGTACATGATCCTTTCAGCGCCTGATTTGGCGTTGCGATGACATCTTCAAGCCGCCCGGTGCCTGCCGGGCGGTTTTTTGTTGTGATTGAAAGATTTAAGCGAAAACTGGCGGTTAGCCGAAATGCATAACAGCTTGCCCCGCTTCGCTATCAGAAGTATCGTTCCGCATTAAAACAAGAACGGTTGCGGGACCGATGGCCGAAAAAGCTGAGGCAATTTCTGATGAGGATTCGGTAACAGGCTCCGATGAGGCCGATCAGGATGATCGGGCCGAAGAGGATGCTGTTCTGAGACCCATATTGCCGCCCGATCTTCAATCCGGGGGCGGTGCTGCAGGCGCACGCCATATCGAGATTGGCAATTTCCGGGTTTTTAGCGAATTACGCCTGCCTGAATTTGATATGGGCGGTGGCAAGGCTTTTGTCGCCGAAAGCAACCGCCGCGATGAAGGGCAGGCTTTTGCTCTGGTCGCCGATCCAACCTTGCCATCGCGGGCCGATTTGTTGAAATTCCTGGTCGGGGTTCATGTCGGCGGACAGATCGACCTTCTTGATTATGAAGTTACCTATTGGCCGTTGCTGGGTCGCAATACCATTGTCTATTTTTATGAAAAGCCGGGCGGGGCAAGGGTTTTTGTCGAAGATCAGAAAAAACCGCCGATTGACGAACATGATATCGCAACGGTTGCCGTCATCCCGATTCTCAATACGCTAAGCGCCTTGGCCGACAAGGGCATGACGCACCGCAATGTGCGGGCGGACAATTTGTTTTTTTCCGATCCTGCGCGAACCGGGGTAGTTCTGGGCGAATGTCTGGCGACACCGCCGGGCTATATGCAGCAACTGGTCTATGAACCGATCAGCCGGATGACGGCAGAACGGGCCGGACGGGGAACCGGGTCCATTCTGGATGATCTTTATGCGCTTGGCATGACAATGGCTGCCCTGGGGATTGGTCATACGCCGCTTCGGAAATTGAACGAGAATGAAATGATAGAAATGAAACTGGCCAAGGGGTCATTTCAGACAGTCGTTTCAAACGAAAAATTACCGCTGACCCTGATCGAACCTGTTCGGGGGTTGTTATGTGACGATCCCGAAGAACGCTGGGGCCTGACGGAACTCAATAGCTGGATCGACGGGCGTCGGGCCAAGCCGGTTCATGGCAATACGGACCGTCGGGCGGCGCGGTCGCAAAATATTGCAGGCAAGGATTATTATACGGCGCGGGCGCTGGCCAATGGCATTTCCAATAACTGGGCCAATGCACTGGCACCGATCCGGGACGGGGTTGTCGAGGTCTGGTTGCGGCGGGGGCTGTCCGATAATGACCGGGCCAAGGCATTGGGCGATGCGATGCGTCAACTGACCTGGTCAGGCAGTGACAAACGCACCAGCGAGGATGTTCTGGTATCTCGAACCATCACCATTCTGGACCCGGCGGGGCCGATCCGTCACAAGGGTTTTTCGGCGATGGTGGACGGAATGGGCGGTATTTTGTCCTATGATGTTCAGCATGGCAAAGGCCCGCAACGGTTTGTCGAGGTGGTGTTGCGTGAAATTCCGGTTCACTGGTTCGCCCGCCAACAAGGTTACAAACCGGAATTACAACCCTATCAGCAGGCTTTCAAAAGCCTGAAATATTATCTTCAGCAACAAAGTGCCGGTTATGGATATGAACGGTGTCTTTATACGCTCAATCGAAACCAGCATTGTCTCAGTCCGCTGGTCGAACCCGAATATGTCATTCATATTTCGCAGCTTTTACCTGCGCTGGACAAAATTGCGGGCAAGGCACCGCAGGATAGCTGGCCGGTGGATCGGCATATCGCGGCCTTTATCGCTGCCCATTTGCAAGATGATGTCGAGGCACAATTGAATGCCTTGCAAAATCCGGGGGATGAGGTGGAATACAGCCGGGCCGTGATCAGCCTTTTGGCGCTAGTGCAATGGCGGCACGGCCCGGACAGTTTGCATCATCTGTCCCTGTGGGTGTCGCGTCTGATGGACCCTGCGGTCAAAGTATTTCATAGTAAGACCCGCCGGGAAAAGGTGGAAAAGGAAATCCCCAAACTGGCAAAGCGCGGCAATCTGGTCGAGCTTTACAACCTGATTAATGACGAAGAAGAACGCCGCAAGGATCAGGATGAATTCATCAAGGCGGTCGAGGAATATTCATCCTCCGAAAGCGAGGTGTTTGAACTTGATTCGTCTGGCCCCGCCCGTATGGAACTGGCCGAACAGATTGGACAGCAGGCCGCCGCATTTGCCTCGACGATGATTGCACTTTTGACGGTGTCCGCACTTTTTCTGATGTATATCTGGTAAGGACAGGCAATGGCGAGGCAGCGGGGCGGCGGACAAAAGGGACGTAGCGGAATGTCCGGGGTGGCGGTGATTGCCTCGGCCGTATTGCTGTTCATGGTGGCCTTGCCAACCTTTGTGATGCTGGCGGTCGGGCTTTTACCGTCCATGGTGGCTTTTATGTTTGACCGCGGGCCGGGACGCTATATGTCGCGCTGTATTTTCGGCCTGAATTTTTCCGGCGTTGCGCCCTATATCCTTGAAGTCTGGCAGAATGGAGGGCAAAGCGTATCGGTTGCTACCCAGCAATTGATCGATCCCTTGACGATTTCGATCATGTATGGGGCGGCAGGGTTGGGCTGGATCATGTATCTTGCGATGCCGCCAATTGTTGCCAATATTCTTAATCTGGCCGCACAACGCCGGATGTCGGAACTGCGCAAAAAACAGCGCGAACTGATCAAAAGCTGGGGCGACAGTCTGATCAAGGAAGTTGAAAACAGGGGATGATCCCGCAAACACACATATCAAAAAAAACGGACGGCATATGCCGTCCGCAGGTGTTCTCTGGCGGGAGATTCAGTGAGGCAATTCCACATGGATGGATTTGCGAATTTTTTCAAAGGCGCGTACTTCGATCTGGCGGATACGTTCGCGTGAAATACCATACGCCATGCTGAGATTTTCAAGGGTCACGGGGGATTCTGTCAGACGGCGTTGTGTCAGGATATCGCGTTCCCGATCATTAAGATGCGACATCGCCGATTTCAACATATTCATCCGCAACAAAAATTCTTCCCGCTTGCCATAAGAGGTTTCCTGACTGTCTTCGTCACTTTCAAGCCAATCCTGCCATTCGCCTTCACCGTCCATGCGGACAGGCGCATTCAGGGAATGGTCCGGGCCGGCAAGGCGGCGGTTCATCATGATAACATCGTCTTCGGAAACATTCAGTTTGGTGGCGATCAGCTCAACCTGTTCGGCCCGAAGATCACCATCATCAATGGCCTGCATCTGGCTTTTGAGGCGGCGCAGATTGAAAAAAAGCTTTTTCTGCGAGGCAGTCGTACCCATTTTGACCAGCGACCACGAATGCAGGATATATTCCTGAATGGCAGCGCGGATCCACCACATGGCATAAGTCGCCAGCCGGAAACCGCGATCCGGATCAAACCGTTTGACTGATTGCAGCAGTCCGACATTGCCTTCGGAAATCAGTTCATTGATTGGCAAGCCATAGCCGCGATATCCCATGGCGATTTTTGCGACCAGACGTAAGTGGCTGGTGATCATTTTTTCAGCGGCCGTTTCGTCACCATTGTCGCGATAGCTTTCTGCGAGTGACGTTTCCTCTTCAGGGGGCAGCATCGGATAACTGCGAATGCGTTGCAGATAGCCAGTTAGCCCATCCTGGGAAATGACCGGAATTGCGTTGCCCTGTTTCATCGGAAGCCTCCCAATTCGCTTCGTTCAAGTGCTGATATCCTTCTGCACTTGAAAAATCCTATACGGGAGTATTATGCCCCGTCAACAGGATTTTGCGAAATTAGGATAGTTGTTGTCACCTTTGGTATAGGTTTAGGGACCTGAGTACTTCCATAAGAGGGGTAGGGATCGGGGCGCTCAGTGAAATAAAGTTACCCGTTATGGGGTGTAAAAAGCCAAGAGTTTGCGCGTGTAGCGCCTGTTTTCCGAAGGCATTGAGGACGGATTTGGCCTCGTCATCCAGCCCCTTGAGAGAGCGGGTACTGCCATAAGCCGGATCACAAACAAGTGAGTGCCCGATATGGGTCATATGCACGCGGATCTGATGGGTGCGCCCGGTTGCAAGGCGACATTCCACCAATGATGCCAAGGAGTCGTCACGGCTTTTGATTGTTTTATACCGGGTCAGGGCATATTTGCCACCATGGGCGACCACGGCCATTTTCTTGCGATTGCGCGGGCTACGGCCAATAGCACCTTCGATTTCACCGGTAAGCGGGGTCGGACGGCCCCAGACGGCGGCGATATAGGTGCGTTCGATATTGTCTTTGTCTTCGGCAAACAGGGTGGACAGGGCGCGATGGGTGATGTCGTTTTTCGCCACCACCATCGCCCCGCTGGTATCTTTGTCCAGGCGATGGACAATGCCGGGGCGTTTGACCCCGCCAATCCCTGACAGGCTGTCACCGCAATGGGCCAGCAACGCATTGACAAGGGTGCCGGTCTGGTTCCCGGCGGCGGGATGAACAACCATTCCGGCCGGTTTGTTGATCACCAGCAGGTCGTTATCCTCATACAGGACTTCCAGTGTGATGCTTTCTGCTTCGGGTACGGCGGGTTCGGGCGGGGGAATGCGCAAGATTGCACGGTCACCCGGTTTGACGCGATAGGAGACGTCGGTTAAGGTCCGCCCGCCGATAGCAAGATGACCCGCCTCGATCAGACTTTTGAGACGTGAACGCGATTGATCGGGCCAGGCTTGTGCCAGTGCCTTGTCCAGACGCTGCCCGCCCTCATGCGATGGGATCGTGTAAACAAGCAGGTCGGATGATATGGTATCGGTCATCGTTTCAACATTTGTCCGGATTTATAATGCGCGTCGTCAAAGCACTGGTTGCAGTTATGGGCTTGCTGATTGTTATCGGCATCGCCTTGGTAGCGTACGGCCTGACACAGGAAAAGAACAAAACTGTTTCCGGGATGGCAAATCAGCCGGAAGTTTCAGTGCCGGTTACCGGTCAGAAAGATATATCGGCAGCAGTTGAGCCGTTTGGCACCATCAATATTGATCTTGTTAGCGGTGAAGAACTGAAATCCTTCACGATTGAAAGCGCGCGTGCTTATTTGCACATAGAAGGGCCCGATGGTGGGCGTCTGGTGGTGGTTTCCTTGCCGGATCGTCGAATGTTGGGGCAAATTCTGCTGGTTCAGCCGTGATGGGGAAAGGCGAACCTATCGATATTCCTGCCGGTTTAATGGTGGAAATGGGTCGGATCGCCACCGATTGCTGGCCGCAGGAATGTTGTGGTTTGCTGATTGGGTTGAAGGATACACCCGATTGCATTATGCGTTTTGTCGCGGCGGTCAATATCGCCGCCAGCCCGGGCACTGCGTTCGAGATCGACCCCGCAACCTTGCTGGCGACGCATCGGGAGGTGCGCACATGGGGAGAACGCATTGTCGGCTGTTTTCATTCCCATCCCGATGCCCCGGCAATTCCGTCGCGAACCGATTTGGCCCGTGCTGAAGAACCCGGGTTTTTGTGGCTGATTTTTGCCAGTTCTGCGAAAGGCGTTCGCGATGCGGCCCTGTTTCAGCGATTGCCTTTAACGCAGGATGGTGTGGGCGACCGGTACTTTATCGAACGTCCGATCCGTCAGGGTTAGCGCAGGTGGTAAGAAAAGCCGGATCCGGCTTGTTATGCGGTCTTGCCGTCCAGAACGCCGCGCCGGATTTGATCCAGTTCGATGCTTTCAAACAATGCCTTGAAGTTTCCCTCGCCAAAGCCGTCATTGCCCTTTCGCTGGATGATTTCATAGAAAATCGGGCCGATGCAGGTTTTGGTGAAAATCTGTAACAGCAATCCCTGATCATCGGGTGCGCCATCTATCAGAATTTGGTCTTTTTGCATCCGTGCCACATCTTCGCCATGGCCGGGGATACGTTTGTCGATCAGTTCGTAATAGGTATCGGGTGTGCTGAGAAATTCGATACCGCGTTTGCGCAGGGCTTCGACGGTTGCGAAAATATCATCGCTACCCAAGGCGATATGCTGTATGCCTTCGCCTTTATAGGCATCAAGATATTCCTGAATCTGACCTTTACGGTCTTTGGCACCTTCTTCGTTGATTGGTATGCGAATGGCACCGCACGGGCTGGTCATGGCGCGTGATTTCAGGCCCGATACCTTGCCTTCGATATCGAAATAACGAATTTCGCGGAAATTGAACAAATTTTTGTAATAATCCGCCCATTTATTCATATTCCCGAAAAAGACATTGTGGGTGACATGATCCAGCCCAGTCAGACCGGCCCCTTTGGGATGTTGGTTGACGCCGGGCAAAGGTGTGAAATCGACATCGTAAATCGATGTATCGCCATAACGGTCCACCAGATAAATTAACGCCCCGCCAATGCCGCGAATGGCGGGAATGTTCAGTTCCATCGGCCCAGCCCCGGCCTGCACCGGTTCGGCACCTCGTTCGATGGCATGGGCAAAGGCCAGTTGCGCATCAATCACCCGAAACGCCATCGCATTGACCGACGGGCCGTGGTCACGGGCAAAGCTGCTGGCCTGACTGTCGGGTTCCATATTCAAAATGAAATTGATGTCGCCCTGACGAAACAGCATCACATTTTTACGTCGATGGCGGGCGATGGCGGTAAAGCCCATCAATTCAAACAATGCTGCCAGTTTTTGCGGTTCGGGTGAGGCATATTCGATAAATTCAAAACCATCGGTTCCCATTGGATTTTCCCACAAATCATCGTGGTTTTTGCTGCGATTGATTGCCGTTCCCATGATGTTCCTCCGTCCTGATGGCCACAACCTGCTCTTTGCGATGATGGGGCGGTTGTGGTCCGGTTATGGTTGCAATCGCAATCATAACGCAGTTTGCGGGCGCAAAGTTTGCATTTTAGGCCCCGGATGACGTAATATATGCAGGAAAAATGCGTATAATCTAAAAGCAGGATGGAATCATGCATGATGCCAGATTGGATGATACAGACCGCCGGATTTTACGGGTGATGCAACGTGACGCCCGGATCAGCCATGTTGAATTGTCCGAGGCCATCAATCTGTCCGCCAGCCAGTGCCAGCGCCGGTTAAAGCGGCTGGAAGACCTGGGCGTGATTGATCGTTATGTCGCCTTGCTGGATGAGGAAAAGGCCGGGTTCGGGGTGATGGCCTTTGTCAATATCACGCTGGACAAACATGGTGAAAATCCTGCCCGTGCCTTTAATGAGGCGATTGGCCGATATCCGGCAATTCTGGAATGCTGGGCAGTAACCGGCGAGGCTGATTATGTCCTGCGGGTAGTGGCACAGGATTTAAAATCATTTTCCGGGTTTTTGATGCATGATTTGCTGGGCCTGTCGATGGTGGCCAGTGTTAAATCCAACATCCTGCTGGAAAAGGAAAAATTCACAACGGCCCTGCCGGTTTAGGTTTTGCACAGCCGTTCCAGCAATGCGGTTTGCCGGTCCAGACAATGCGAGAGGGCAAAATTTTCAACAATCGTTCGTCGGGCGGCCTTGCGGATGTCGATAAAACGGTCAGGCATATCTACGGCCTCAATCATCTGTTCAGTCAGATGTTCGGTATCGGCAAACTCGGTCAAAAGGCCGTTTTTGCCAGACCGGATGATCTCTTCGACCGGGGGGGTTTGTGATCCGATCACCAGTGCGCCACATGCCATTGCCTCCAGAACCGACCATGACAGCACAAACGGATATGTCAGATAGACATGCGCCCGGCTGATTTGGAACAGTCGGACCAGTTGATCATGCGGAATTTGCCCCAGAAAAATGATCCGTGCCGGATCGATACCGGTTTCCGTCATCATGACTTCGCGCCACGGGCGACCATCGGGGGCGGGTGTGCCGTAACTGACACCATCCCCCCCGGCAATGACAAACAACATATCGGGGTGCCGGGTGGCGGCCAGTGCGGCGGCGCGCATGAATTCCGGGAAACCGCGATAAGGTTCCAGATCGCGAGCGACATAGGTGATTACGGGTGTCTCGCGTGTCAACACCCGGCCATCGGGCAGGGGCAGCCGTGCTGTATCGTCCGGGCGGCAGCGATGTACGTCAATACCATCATGGCAAACACCAATGCGCGGTTGATAGGCAGCAGGATAAGCCGATTTTTGCCAGCGGGTCGGGCTGATCCCGGCATCAAGCTGATCAAGGGTCAGAAGCTGCCCGGCATTGCGCAACCGAAGATGTGTTCGTTTTGACAAGGGGATAGCTGCATCGGTAGCAAAGCCGACATCGCGGCCCTCGGCGTGATAATAATGTTCGCAATATCCGAGCAACGGCGTTGTCGGCAGGACATCGCGGATAAACATCATGCTGCCCCAGCCGATATGGCCAAAAACGATATGCGGTGCGCCTTCCTGTGTGACGAGGTTTTCCAGCGTGGTTGCGGCGTTCATGCCGACCGCACTGTGATATTCCGGGATTTGCGTTGCAGGCAGGACCGGGGCCGTTCGGTGTCGCAAGACGCGCACGCCGGGCAATTTGACATTCATCGTTTCGCATAGAAAGGATACCTGCCATCCGGTATTCGCCAGATGGCAGGCTAGATGTACAAATTGTCCCGGTCCACGACGATGGACAAAGACAATTTTCATCGGCGGTCGCGAGTGTCTTGCATCATTGCGGTTTCCGGCATTGGTATACCGCCGTAGCGCAATGTCAGGGTCCAGAATTCCTCCAGACGCCTGAGGGTACGAAGCGCAGTTTCCATTTCCTCTTCTGATTCGCGGCCATTTGACATGGCCTGATGGTACTCCTTGTGGAATTCCTGCAAGGAACGACACAGATCATGACCTTTTTCCGCCAGTTTGATTTTTGCCGACCGCCGGTCACGGGCAAGAACATGGCGTTCGATATAACCGGATTCTTCAAGTTGCTTCAGGTTATAGGATGCATTCGACCCCATGTAATGACCGCGATCCAGAAGATCGCGGACAGAAAGTTCGTCATTTCCGATGGTGAACAGTAAAGCCACCTGTGCGGGGCTGATATCGTCTTTGCCGAGTCGAATAAGATCCACACGCAAAAGGTCGGAAAACCGACGGTAGATCCGTTCGACTGTATTGGCGAGTTCAAGATGCGTTACGGTCATGACATTTGATCCGTTATCTGGTCCCAAAAGAGAGTGGCCTTCCCTGTCTGTGCAGGAAATTTGCCATTCATGATGAGAAGGATAACAGGGCATTGACCGTAAATGAATTTTACCAACAACCCATTCTCCTTCTGCAAATTTGCTCGTAATTTTGAAGTATTTTTGTTTTGTTTTGTAATTTTATATACTTCAAAATTTTATTTTTTATTTTGTCTAACCAAGAACATTAGATCGACATATTTGAGTTTATTTTACAGTCTCGTAGTTTCACGATTATGTGAGCAGATTACGGAAAAACTATGACTTTTTTCAAATTGGATGAAATTGCATGCATTTTCCCCGGAAAAGCGCGCCAAGTGCGTCCGTAGGTTCCACAGGTAATACTGTTCTGGATGCCCCGACATTGATCCGCGAAGTCCGGTTCACCTTTATTCGGGGGTTGACCTGGGCCGGTGTCCTCAGCGGTTTTATCAATGTTCTGCAACTGACTGTTCCCTTGTTCATGTTGCAGGTGCATGATCGCGTTATCAACAGTCAAAGCCTTGATACGCTTTCTCTTTTGCTGGTCATCGCTCTTGGGGCCATCATCCTGTATGGCATTCTGGATTTTATTCGCGCCATCACTTTTCAGGCGATGGCAAAATCGTTATTGCGACGGTTAAACCTGCCTGCGATTTCGGCAGCGATGAGTGTGGCGCTTGAAAAAGGATCGGTTCAGGGTACGCAGGTTTTACGTGATCTGAGCGATATACGCGGTTTTATCAATGGCAATACGGTTGCGGCTCCGTTGGAGGCAATGTGGGCTCCGATTTTCCTTGGCGTGATGTTCGCCCTCCATCCCTATTACGGTCTGGCCGGAACGGTGGCGGTAATCGTTCTGATAGGGCTTAGCCTGCTGGCTGATTTGCTGGTGCGGCGGGTAACCAAGGAAGCCAATGACGCCAATCTGAAAAATATTGGTGAAATCGGCGCGACAGTGTCCCATGCCGAGGCGATTGAGGCGATGGGCATGATGCCGGCTCTTGCGATGCGGTGGCGGTCGGCACAGCAACATGCCAGTGATGTTCTGGATATCGGCAATGCCCGCAGCAAGGGCATGTTTTCCCTGTCGCGTTCGGTCCGCTATGCCATGCAGGTCGGCGTGCTGGCGATGGGGGCGTGGCTGGTGATTCGGGGGGAAACAACGCCGGGGGCGATGATTGGTGGCACCGTGATCATGGGGCGGCTGTTGTTACCATTTGACAATGTGACGCGCGACTGGCGCGGATGGGTGGCGGCATTATCGTCGTGGAACCGGATTCGCGGTATTCTGGAAGAACGCCAATCCGAACGCGAAATTGAACCGACACCACGATCCGAAGGGGCGCTGGTGGTTGATAACCTGGTTTATGCTGTTCCCGGATCGAATGTGCCAGTCCTGAAGGGCATTTCATTTGAATTGAATCCGGGGGAAATCCTTGGCGTTGTCGGGCCGTCGGCGGCGGGTAAATCCACTTTGTCGCGTATTCTGGTCGGGGCGGCTAAACCGACGGCGGGCGGCGTGTTTCTGAACGGTCACAATACCTATTTGTGGGAACGGGGATCGTTTGGCGACATGGTTGGCTATTTGCCGCAATCGGTGTCGCTGTTGAACGGGACGATCCGCGACAATATCGCCCGTATGCGCGCTGGTGATCCGCGTCAGGTGATCGAGGCGGCCCGCGCCGCCGGTGTGCATGAAATGATTGGCCGTTTGCCGTTGGGCTATGACACTCCGATTGGCGGCAGTCGTCATACCCTGTCAGGTGGCCAGAAACAGCGCATTGCGTTGGCGCGCGCTCTTTATGGTTGGCCACGGTTTCTGGTGCTGGATGAACCTAATGCCAATCTGGATGCCGAGGGCGAGGCATCGTTGATCCGGGCGGTCAACCGTGCCGCCGATGACGGGGCGATGGTGGTTCTGATTGCCCACCGGCAAAGCATCATGCGCTTTGCACACAAGCTGTTGGTGTTGCAGGACGGACGGATCAAGCAATTTGGCGAACGGACTGATGTGGTGCGCAACATTGCCGAAAGCGAGGCGGATATGAAACGTTTGACCGATGCAGGTAAAATGTCCGGAGGTGCAGCATGAGTCGCGTAATCAATCTGGATGAATCCGGAAAAATGATTCCGCCAGGTGAACCGCAACTGGTCTGGCACCGGGTTCTGGCCGAGGAACGTCTGGCGTCTCGGCAAAGTTTGCGCGGGCCATTAATCGCCGGGATTTCGGTTATTCTGTTTGGTTTTGGCGGCTTTTTGGCGTGGGGCTTTACCGCCGAACTTGACAGTGCTGCGGTATCGTCCGGGTCGGTGATTGTCGATTCCCGTAAAAAAGTCGTCAATCATTATGAGGGTGGTATCCTGAAAGCCCTGTTGGTCGAAGAAGGCGAGCGGGTTGAAACCGGGCAGCCTTTGATGTTGCTGGATGGTACCAGACGTGAGTCGGAACTGGAACAATTGCGCGGAGAACTTCATGGGCAACAGGCGCGTCTTGCCCGGTTGCGGGCCGAACAGAACGGACTGGATGAAATTGCCTTTCCGGCTGTATTGGTGGGGGGCAATCAGGAATTCACCATGGATGTTCTGGCCGATGAACGCCGCCTGTTTATGAAGCGTCGCGAAGTTTATAATGCCAAGCAGAATGCGCAATCCAAACAGATCGAACAATTTGCTGCTGAGGCGCGGGCCCTTGATTCCCAGATTACGGCGCGAACCCGTCAGGAAAAAATGGTGGCCGAACAACTTGAAGGTATTCGCAGCCTTGCGACCAAGGGGTTTGCCACCCGCACCCAGTTGGTGGAGGTTGAAAATAACTGGAGCGACCTTGTTGGTGACATTGGTGAATTCAGGGCGCAACGCGCCGCCGCCGAACAACAAATGGCAGCTGCTGAAATCGAACTGGCGTCGATTGAAATGGAATGGCAAAGCGATATTGCCACCAATATTCAGGAGGCCCAGCTTGCCATCAATGACGTAACGCAGCGCATTCGCGCCAGCGAGGATGTCCTTAAACGTCTTGATGTACGTGCCCCGCAGGCCGGTATTGTCAGTAATATCCAGATCAGGACGCCGGGCGGGGTGATCAGCCCGGCCGAACCCTTGATGGATATTATTCCGGAAAATGAACCGATGGTGATCGAGGCGATGATCAATCGCCGCGATATTGATGCAGTTTATGTCGGGGCAAAGTCCACCGTGCGTTTGACGGCTTATAATCACCGGCGGCTTTCGCCGCTGCCTGCTGAAATCATTTATGTCGATGCCGATCAGACCGTCGATGAGCAGCGCGACAATTCCTATTATATTGTCCGGGCGCGGATTGATCCGGTTGAACTGGCAAAACATCCTGATGTTGCAATGCGGCCGGGGATGCCAGCCGACCTTCTGGTTCTTAACCGCCCGCGGACGGCAATTGATTATCTTTTGGACCCGATCACGCAGAGCATGGAGCGTGCTTTCCGCGAGGATTAGGGGCTTTTATTCAAAACAACAAGGCCGGTTTGATCTTGAGGCTGCAGGTTTCTCGCCTGCAGCCTTGTTTTTAAGTAAATGATAAAATAATTCTAAATTAGAAATAAACAAAAAATACAAATAACTAAAACAAAAACTAGTTAATGGTAAAATAAACAAACAAATAATAATGCAGTGCACAATATTGACACAATAATACCTTGATAATATCTTCCTATGATCGGAGAAAAAAATATAGGGTTGCTGTGTGGCCGGTTCAAGGTGGCCCGCTAGCTGCCTTGAGGGAACGGCCAGCCTCTGCGGGACAACAGTCCCGTACTGTCAATTACATGGGACACGAAGGAGGATTTCATGGCAACTCTCGAAGGCGGTGCCTTTGATGACACCCTGCTGGGATCGCGTTTTAGTGACGTGATTTTTGGACGCGGCGGTGACGACACAATTTTCGGACAGGGCGGTGACGATCTGTTGTTTGGTGAAGAGGGTAACGATGCCCTGTTTGGCGGCGGCGGTGATGATGCCCTGTTCGGTGGTGATGGGGATGATCTGTTGTTCGGGGGCTCCGGCGACGACATCCTGATGGGCGATGCTGGCAACGATATGCTGTTCGGTGGTTCCGGCGCAGATGTCCTGTATGGCGGCACCGGTTCGGACCTGCTTTCGGGCGGTGCTGGTGATGATGTTGTCGACGGCGGTGCCGGGGATGACATGCTTTTGGGTGGTGGCGGCGATGACGTCATGCTTGGGGGCGCTGGCGACGACGTTATGCTTGGCGGATCGGGTGATGACCTGATGCTGGGCGGTGACGGCGATGATATCATGCTGGGCGGCAGTGGTGACGATGTCATCAATGGTGGCGCCGGGGATGACATCATGATGGGTGGGTCTGGCAGTGATACCTTTGTCTTCACCGGTGGTGGTGGCAATGATGTCATTCTGGATTTCACTGTTGGTGAAGACATGCTCTCCATAACCCGGGGTATCAATGATACCGACATTGCATCTTCGGATGATGTGGCGGCCCGGGCGACACAGGTGGGGGCGAATACGGTCATTGATCTTGGTAATGGTGACAGTGTCACGCTCACCAATGTCAATGCCGATGATGTCCAGGACAACCCGGACAGCTTCTTTACCGTTCAGTAAGGCAACAGGGACCGTCCGCAACCTTGCTGTTGCGGACGGTTCCCCTTGTTTTCCATGTGAGTGACACGCCCCATGCTTGATCTTGCCTCATCCGATATGAGGCAGACGGACGGTAATTCACCGCACGTTTGCCTTCTCAATCCGGAAATCATGATTTTGGTCTGGAACATGCCGACCCGGTTATGGGCCGTTCCAAAACTTGAATCCGCCAATGGCGAAGCAGTTTCGCCCCAAGCCACCTTGCGGTTGCCGCTGGGTAGCGGCGGTACGCGGTTATTGCGCCTGATTTCCCGCCCCAAAGACGCCCCCCTGTCCTTGCTTGCCGAGGCAGGTACGCTGGGTCGCAAGGAAGAAATCAGCATCGATCCCGACGGCGATTACGACATGATCGATGCGTCGATGTTGATGGATGATGTGACGCCTGCCGGGCGTCTTGCTTTGTTATCGGCGATGTTTGGTGCATGGGGCAGTATGTTTCGCGCCCGCCGCAGCCGCAGCTATGCCCAGCTTTTGAACCGTCTGGTTGCCCGCATCGTGGATGAACCACAACGGGCCAAGGCCGTGGCGCGGCTGTCCGATCAGCAGATACTGATTGCAGCGGGAATGCCGGTGGCCTTTGGCGAGATCGAGGCAGTTTTTATTGTGTCGGCATTCGGATATCGTCGATTGCCAATGGAACCACATGGCGGGCGGGAAGCCCCGCAGGGGCAGAAACAAACCTGGTTTATAACCGAACGCGATGGCACGGAAAACGGGGCTTATCTTGTGGTGACCGGTAACCGGTCGCTGGCGATCCGTCACCTTGCAGCAACGCCGGTTTTGCCGTCGCTGTCACGATGGTGGCAGGCGCGCGGGCAATCGGATGCCGATTTACGAGAATACATCATTGCCGCACTGGCCCGCACTGATACCAAGTCGCGCAAGGCCGCCCTTGAATTTCAGTTGCGCTGCCCGTTATCGGCACAGCGCGTGAGCGGCGGCGGCGGTTTGCCCAGCGGTGAAATTGATCTTGCCGTTACCACGGCACGCGGCACCTTGATTGGCGGGTGGTATCGCGATCCCGTCGAAATGATTGCCGGAATTGATATCCTGGACAGTAACGGAACGGCACATGCGTTTGAGGGCGGTTTTTATCGTTATCCCGGTACAGTCGTTGAAGAAGACCGGACATCGTCCGCCACCGGGTTTGTCGGTTTCAGCACCGAAATTTGCAGTCAGGTGCCGGTCTTGCAGCCGCGCAGCATCATGCGGCTGACATCAGGTAACCGCCATTTGATGATACCAACCGCCCAGCCCGCCGACCCGGCCGAAGCACGGGCGCGGATTTTGCGGGCGGTGCCGCCGCAACATCTGAACGACGATATCATCGAACATTGCCTTGCCCCGATCCTTGGCGATTTGCAGAAAAAACTTTTGCATATGACTGGCAAACCACAAGTGATCGAAATTGGCACCCCGCATCGGGACCCGGCGGTGTCGATTGTGGTGCCGTTGTATCGTGTTCTGGATTTTCTGCGGGCTCAGGTAGGGGCATTTGCCTGCGATCCGCAAATCGTCCAGTCGTCCGAGATTATTTATGTTCTGGATTCCCCGGAACAGGCCGAAACGGTTGAACATTTGTTGCGCGGGTTGAACCTTTTATATGGTCTTCCGATCCGGCTGGTGATTATGGCGCGCAATGGCGGTTATGCCCGCGCCTGTAATGCCGGGGCAGGGATTGCCCGCGCCGATTTGCTGGCAATGATCAATTCCGATGTCATTCCCCATCAGACCGGTTGGCTTGCGAAAATGGTCGAGCGGATGGGCGGCCCCGATGACGTTGCCGCCGTTGGCCCGAAATTGTTGTTCGAGGACGGGTCCTTGCAGCATGCCGGTATGTATTTTGCCCGTAATGCCCGTGGACAGTGGTTGAACCATCATTATTTCAAGGGCATGCCTGAACAGTTTGCCGATGCCAATATCGAACGTTCCGTTCCCGGCATCACCGGTGCCTGCATGTTACTGCATCGCGGTGTGTTTGAGGAAGTCGGCGGTTTTACCGAGGATTATGTGATTGGCGATTACGAGGACAGTGATCTGTGCCTGAAAATCCGGGCGGCTGATTTCGACATCAAATATGTCCCGGATGCGACCCTGTATCACTTTGAACGCAAATCGATTTCCACCCACAGTGATTATATGCGCGGTGTGGCGACGCAATATAACGCCTGGTTGCATGCGACACGCTGGCGCGAGGTGATGGAAGACATCGCGGCCAATGGCTTGCCGCAAAACCGCAACATTCCCGATGTTCGGGGGGATGCGGCATGAATCAGGTCCTGTCAATTTCCGGCCATCGCCCGACCGTGCAAAGGCCGGATATTCCGGTTGATGAACATCATCTTGAATGGCTGTGCACGCAGATTGTCGCCAACCGGTTTTTGCCGGTGCCGCCCGAAGAAGCGGTTTTTGTCGGCGATGGCGATTACCGGGCGATCGGTGCTGAATTTCTGAGCCATTTTGTGCGGATGGGCGGATTGCAACCGCATCATGATGTGCTGGATATCGGTTGCGGGATTGGCCGGATGGCTGTGCCGCTGACGCAATATCTGGATGCCGGGCAGGCGCATTACGAAGGTTTTGATCCGGTCGCGGGGGGCGTCAAATGGTGTTCACATGCCATTTCACGGGTCTATCCCAATTTCCGGTTCCAGACGTTTGATGTACGCAACGCCCTGTATAATCCGCAAGGTGCGATTGATGAAGACGGGTTCCGTCTGCCGTTTGACGAAGGCGCGTTTGATTTTGCCGCAATGGTATCGGTCGCGACCCATCTGCCCCCGCGTGAAATTGAACTTTATTGCGCCGAAATTTCCCGGGTACTTCGCCCCGGCGGGCGGTTGTTCCTGACGGCCTTTATCATCGGTGATGCCACCGAACTGTCCGATCCGAAATGCGATCAGCGGTTGCGCGGGCTTGTCCCGGTCAAGGACCAGCCATGTTGGTATCTGGAGGGGGAGAATCCGATGGCCGCCGTGGGTTTTGATGATGGTTTCATTGATGGTGCGATCAAGGCGGCGGGGTTGGCCCTGCGCAAGAAAAGTTTCGGGTCGTGGCGCGGACATGAATCCGACCATTACCAGGATGTTCTGATTGCCGAAAAACCACGGAAGGAGGCAGCATGAACCCGCGTATTCTGGTGATTGCCCATAACCATCCCGATTTACATCCCGGCGGGACTGAAATTTTTGCTCATGATCTGTTTGGGGCCTATAAACGTGCCGGATGTGAGGCGCTGTTTGTCGGGGCAACCAACGATATTCATCGCACCCGCCGTCCTGGTACGAGTTTTCAGGCGGCGAACGATGCCGGGGATGAAATCCTGTTTTGGGCTGGGCATTTTGACCGGTTCAACATGTCGCAGACCGATCTTTATGCCGTGGCTCCGGATTTTGCCGAACTTCTGGAAAATTTCCGACCCGATATCGTGCATATCCATCATCTGGTGTTGTTTGGCATTGAATTGCCGATGTTGATCCGGCGTGTCTTGCCGGACTGCAAGATCGTCATGACCTTGCATGATTATTATGCGATCTGCCCCAATGACGGATTGATGATCCATCGCGAAACAAGACAACGTTATTTGCAGGCCGATAAAATCGGCAATAAATGTGGGCTTGAAGGCATTGCGCCGGACCGTTTTGCCATGCGAGCGATCAATATTCGCAACCATTTGTGCGCCGTTGATTTGTTCTTGTCGCCCAGCGCGTTTTTGCGGGACCGTTATATTGACTGGGGCATTGATGCCCGCCGCATTGAAGTCATGCATAACGGTCGCCCAAAGGTGGTTTCACCGGCTCCGAAACGCGACAATCTGGGAGGAATGCCCAATGTGTTTGGTTATTTCGGCAATCTTAATCCGTGGAAGGGTGCCGATATCCTGCTGGAATCGTGCAAAAGCCTGATTGCCGACGGGTTTGACTTTGAATTGCGCATTCATGGTGCTGCCCCGTTCCAGACGGCAGCCTTCAACGAACGGATCGACCGCCTGTTTGACGAAACGCGCAGCCATGTTGTGCGTGTCGGGTCATATGACCGTTCTGAAATCCCCGATCTGATGGCGGCGGTGGATTGGGTGGTTGCCCCGTCGATCTGGTGGGAAAACGCCCCGCTGGTCATTCAGGAAGCCTTCCAGCATGGCCGCCCGGTGATCACCAGCGGCATTGGCGGCATGGCCGAAATGGTTCGTGACGGGCAGGACGGATTGCATGTCCGACCCGATGATCCGGGCGAACTGGCCCGTGTGATGCGCGATTGTGCCACCAACCCCAAACTTTGGAAAAAATTGGCGGGGAATGTGCGCCCGCCTGCCGACATTGAGGATGTCGCACAGAACCATCTTTCGCGTTTTCGCAACCTGATCCGCCCCGACTTTGTCGCGGCCTGATCCAAGGAGGCAGTTATGGCGATAGCAGAAAAACAGGCCGTGAAAGTTTCGACAAAACCGGCAGCCAAAGAGGTCGCGGTCAAAGAAGCCCCCACGTTGGAAGGCAGGGTTGACGCCATTGATCAGGAACGTCTGTTTGGCTGGGTCTGGTGTCCGCAACGGGCCGAAGAACGGATTGAGGTTGTGATCCGGCTAAACGGTCATCGCCTGATGACGGTGAAAGCCGACAACGAGCGAATTGACCTGCGTCGGAACGGTATTGGCGATGGTGGTTATGCCTTTGAGGCGCAATTGCCCGAAGCAGCTCTGGCGTCGGTTGACAATCTGACGGTGGTGGCGATGACGCCGGAAACCGGGACCGAAGTGGTGCTGCGCATTCCATCGCAAAGCGAACAGGTGGCGCAATCGGCGATGACGGCCCCGCTGAGCAAGATTCTGGATCGGCTCGATCGGTTGCTGGCGGCGCAACATATTCTGCAAAACGGGCAACGCGAAGCCGCCAAACGCCTGATTGATGCTTCCAAACGCATGGATGAACTGGCATCGGCCGATGACGGGATCGAAGCCGGAGTGCGGTTGGTGCGCAATGGTCAGGAAGAACTGGCCAGTCGCGTCGGGGAATTGGAAGTATTTCTGATGCGGTTCGACAAATCGTTGGGCGGGTTTGATGAACGCCTGTCAGTACTGACCGAACGCCATCGTAATGATCTGAAAACGCCGTTGCTGTTGCTGGCGGTAATGGTTGGGTTGATTGCGGGAATCGGTCTTGGCGCGATGGTGTGGTGAGGGAAATATCATGGAAATGACTCCGAATATTACAACCACACCCGATTATGTGCTGTTACTGGGCGCAAGTGGTCGTCTTGGTCAGGAATGTGCGGCTTTGATGCAGGATGCCGGAATTGCCTTACAGACACCGTCGCGTCTGGAAACGACGATTGAAAATCTGGCAGACCTGCTGGCGGCGCGGCCACCGGCGATGATTGTCAATGCGGCGGCCTTTACCGATGTCGATGCCGCGGAAAGTCACCGGACGGTGGCGGCCCGGATCAATGCCGATCTTCCGGCGGCTTTGGCCAAAATGGCAAATATGCTTGATATCCGTCTTATTCACATTTCGACCGATTTTGTATTTTCCGGTCAGGCCGATAGCCCGTATCGCGAAGATGATGAAACCGGCCCGATCAACTGGTACGGCACGACAAAACGCGATGGCGAACGTGCCGTGATGATGATGGATCATCGGGCCATTATCCTGCGTACCGCATGGTTGCATGGCAACCGGCGCCCCTGCTTTATTCAGGCGATTGCCCAGCGGCTGGGCAATGGTGAAATGGTCGAAGCCATTGCGGATCGTTATGGTTCACCCACATCGGCGGCGGCCCTTGCCGGGCAGATAGTCACCCTGTGCCAGCGCGTTCTGGCCGGGGATGATATTCCTTCCGGAATTTTTCATGCCAGCGGTGTGGGCGCTGCCAGTCCCTTTGATATTGCGTTGGAAATTGCCGGGTTGATGGGGGTGGATCGCAATCTGGTGGTGCCGGTCAGTGCCTCTGACCGGCAGGAACGCGCCCTGCGCCCGGATTTTTGCGCCCTTGATTGCCAGAAAATGACCGATTTTCTGGGGTTGCGCTGTCAGCCGTGGCAGGCCGGTGTCGCCCATACCGTTTTGCAATCGAATATCAACGTGCGGAGGGTGGCATGAAGGGCATTATCCTTGCCGGAGGGACCGGCAGTCGTCTTTGGCCGATTACCCACGCCACCAGCAAACAATTGCTGCCGGTCTGGGATAAACCCATGGTGTTTTACCCCCTGACCACCCTGATGCTGGCAGGCATTCGCGATATTCTGATCATTACCGCCCGTGGACAGATGGATGCTTTTGTTGGCTTGCTGGGTGATGGTAGCCAGTTTGGCATCCGGATTTCCTATGTCGAGCAGCCAAATCCTAATGGCATTGCCGAGGCCCTGCTGATCGGGCGGGAATTTCTGGCAGGCGAACCTTGTGCCCTGATTCTTGGCGATAATCTGTTTCATGGTGACAATCTGGGGGAACGCCTGAAAATAGCGGCGGCCCGCCCGAAGGGTGCCACGGTATTTGTCCATGCAGTGCGGGACCCCGAACGTTATGGCGTGATGGCCTTTGACGGTCAGGGAGTGCCGCTTGATATCGTCGAAAAACCGGCCCATCCGCCGTCGAACCTTGCCGTTACGGGACTTTATTTTCTCGATGCGTCAGCCCCGGACCGGGTGGCGGATTTGCAGCCTTCCGCACGGGGCGAACTGGAAATCACGGATCTGAACCGGTCCTATCTGGATGACGGGTTGTTGCATGTTGAAATGCTGGGTCGGGGTTGTGCGTGGCTTGATACCGGAACCCCCGCCAGTTTGCTTCAGGCGGCGCAATTTGTACATTCGGTCGAAGAACGACAGGGGCTGAAAATCGGCAGTCCCGAAGAAACCGCCTTTCGGTTGGGCTGGATTGACGGGGCGTCTTTGACTCGCAGTGCTGGGTTCTGCGCCAACAGCGAATATGGCCGTTATCTGGGTGACATGGCGCGCATGGCAGCACGATCTGCCCCCGATGCGTCGAATTCGGAAACCGGGCGCAGCTTTGGCCTTGTCGCACCGACCCACATTTTTTTCAGATCGGAACAACTTAAAAAGGAGGGTCGGGCATGAATGAGCCGTCTGGAATGCCGCTGGATGGCAAAAAAGTCATGGCAGCACTGGTTGATGAGGAAATGGCGCTGATGGCCGGTGTCGGCAATGCGCTTCCGGCGACCATTGACGTATTCCTGAATGGCGATACCGAATCCCGTGTTCAGGCGTCTGTCATCAGCTGGCGGCGGGCCGATGGCCCGGCCGATGTGGCATATGGCTTTGTCGCCCTGTTGCCGATGAAGGAATTGCCGGGCGGGCGTTTGAAAAATGTTGTTTTCCGCCGCCCGGGCCATCCTGTTGAATATGGGATCGAAAGCCGGTCACAGGGGCTGGAATCCATCCTGTCGGCAGTGGCTGAACAATCGGGATCTGCATTTCCAACGGTGATTGACGGCGTGATCGAGGCCTTGCTGGCGGGGAAAACCACGGCCAAACGGTTGCGCATGGTTTCCGCCCTGATCCGGATTGCCTCACACAGCAACGGATTTATCGAAGTTCTGGGCGGTCTGGAAGAAGGCGAGCTTTATATTCAGGGTTGGTCAGGCAATTTTCCGTTCGGACAGGTAAGGGTGATTGCGGTCGAAGACAGCCCGGTTTTGGCCGAACTGACCAGTGCGGAATTTCAGCGAGATGATCTTGGCGAAAATGCATCGGGTGTGGTTGGTTTGTTGACGGCGGAACGCTCGATTAATCCGGCCAAATTGCAGCGCGTTTATTTTCGGTCACGCGATGGTTGGTTTTCGATAGAGGTGTATCAGCAACGTGTTCTGGTGGCACCGCGTGATGTGCCGGCGCATATCCGGTCGGTTCTGGGTCGTGTGAAGGCACCTGATACGGTTATGGAGCAGTTCCGTCTGGCAGCCCATCGTTTTGACGGGCGCGATACGGTGTCTGATCTGGACCGCCCTGTGCGGGTCGGGATCGATTTTTCACTGGTGATCGAAGGAAGCGGCGTTCTGATTTCCGGCTGGATGCTGGATCCGGATCGGTGTGTTGGTGCGATCAATTTGCGGGTTGGCAGTTTGTCCGAACGGATTGATAATTGCTGGACCCGGCAATCGCGCCCCGATGTGACCGAGGCCTTTTTGGGCGATGCAATGTTTGCCGGTATGAACCCGGCCCGCAACAGTCACGGTTTTTTGGTGTTTTGTGCCTTGCCGGAAACACCGCCGTCCGATCTGCCGGTCTATCTGGAATTTGATATTGCGAGCGCATTCCCGGCCTATTGCCCCCTGACCCCGACACGGGCATCGGCCAGGCAGGCCTTGTCACGTGTGTTGCCGTCGCTGGACCCACGATCTGTGGCGGCATCCAGCAGCATCGAACGGCAATTCGGGCCGATGTTGCAGCATATGGAAGCCCAAAGCCCCTATGCCATTGATATCCATGACATCGGTGATTTCGATGAAGATGCGCCGGTGACGATTGTTGTCGGCGTTGATGAAACGATTACCGATATCGGTGTCACCATTGCCTTGTTGGGACTGGATGAAGATACCCGTCATCTGCCCATCGTCATTGCCGGTCCAGTGGAAAGTTTTGATCAGGTTGGTAGCGACATGTTACGGCTGGCCGCCTTTTACAAACTCAATGTCCGTTTTGTCTTTGCCGAAGGGGTGGAGGATTTCTGCGATGCTTTGGAAGTCGGTGTCAACGCCACCAATTCCGAGGCCGTCGCCCTGATGTCGGTGCATATCCTGCCGCGCGATACCGGCTGGTTCACGCCGCTGTTTGCGGCTTTTCGCAAGCGCGGTGGCAAAAGTATCGTTTGCCCGACCATTCTGTTTGAAGATGATTCCGTGCGCTGGGCCGGAACATGGATCGAAGATGACGGAAACGGTCAATATCTGGCGGACCGTTATGTCGGTTATCCGCGTGCCGTTCTGTCCGATGCCGAACCGACCGAAGTCAGTGCCGGAACGGTTGAATGTTGCATTATGCCCCGCAGCGCCTTCATGGCAGTAGGCGGTTTTACGCGGGGGTATATCGGCCCGGCAGAGAAGGGGCTTGATCTTGCGCTCAAGCTGCGCATGGCCGGGACACCATCCTGGTGGCTTCCGGAAGTTGAAATACTGGGTAGCGAGCAATCCATAACATCCGCACCCGTTTGGGAGGAACTCTCGCATCGTCTGGACCGGTGGGCGTTTGATCGCCGCTGGTCTCTGGTCGTCTCAAATTTGCGGAGCCACAATCATGCCATCGACTGATTTGCGCGTCCTGGTCATATCGCACGCACATCCCAGCCTGTCACTGGGCGGTGCCGAAGTGGCCTCCTATAACCTGCATAAAGGGTTGAACGAAATCGACGGTGTCGAAAGTTTCTATCTGGCGCGAGTCGGCCATCCGGTGCCCCGTCACGGCGCATCAGCTTTGATGAGCCTGCGTCAGAAAGATAACGAAATTCTCTATCATTCGGAAAACTATGATCATTTTATGCTGTCAAACCGCAATACCGATGAAATAGACCGCGATCTGTTGCGTTTTGTTCGCGATTATAATCCCGATGTTGTTCATTTTCACCATATTCTGGGTCTGGGCCTTGAAACCATCTATGCGGTGCGCGAAGCCTTGCCGGATGCTGCGATTTTCTTCACCTTCCACGAGTTTTTGACGATTTGTCACAATCACGGACAGATGGTCAAAAGTGGCGGGGCGAAACTGTGCAACCGCGCATCGCCAATTGAATGCAATGGCTGTTTCGCCGGGATTTCCCCAGCCGCCTTCCTGCGTCGTGAACGGTTCATCAAGGCAATGCTGGAACTGGCCGATCATTATGTGTCGCCCAGCACTTTTCTGGCGGATCGTTTCATTGATTGGGGTCTTGATGCCGACAAGATATCGGTGATCGAAAATGGTCTTGATATCAAGGAACGTGCCGAAATCCGCCCACTGGGCAAGTCGCAGCAACGGCGGTCGCGTTTTGCCTATTTCGGGCAAATGACGATGTTCAAAGGGGCCGACATCCTTCTGGATGCGGTGGGACGTGTGCCGGAAAAAATCTGGGGCGAGGATGCCCGCATGATGATTTTCGGTGGCAATCTTGATCGCCAACCCCTTGAGTATCAGGAAAAAGTCAATGATTTGATCGAAAAGGCAGGAGACCGCGTGCGGTTTTACGGTGCCTACCAAAACAGCGAAATGCCTCGCCTGATGAAACTTGTCGATTGGACGATCATCCCGTCGATCTGGTGGGAAAATTCGCCAATCGTCATTCAGGAGGCCTTCTTTCATGGTCGCCCGATGATTTGCAGCAATATCGGCGGTATGGCGGAAAAAATCCGCGATGGCGTTGATGGCGTGCATTTTCGTGTCGGCAGTGCCGAAGACCTTGCTGACCGGCTGGTCGAAGCCCTGACTGACAACAGTTTGTGGGACCGGATGCGTGAGGGTATCCGAACGCCGCCGACCTACATGGATTGCGCAAATCAGCATCTTGCGCAGTACCGGGAGGTTCTGGAATCCCGCCCGCTGGCTGCTTCGCCAGCCCCGCATCATTCCGTGGCAAGCACGGCCTGATGGTTAACCAAACCCCGGCCCTACCAAAGTAAGGAGAAAGAGAATGGCGCGTGTCCTCGTAATGATCCCTTCGGGAGAAGTCTACGATCACGACTGTGTCCGCTGGTACAACTATCAGGATATTCAGCGAAGCATCGATCACTATCACAACATTGGTGACGCCTTTGTTTTTGATTCTTCGCTTAAACTTTTGAATTTTGACAAGCTTGGCGTGTTGCCGATTGCCGAGCCGAAAATGGAAGACATCGACCGCCTGCGCGAGGAATATGATTATGTCTTTCTGCGGGGATCGAACTATATCCATTCTCACATGGACTGGCGCAATACCATTGCGGTGCTTAAGCGTTTGAATCTTCCGGTTTTGGGATTTGGCATCGGCGCACAGGCCCCGGTCAAGGGCAAGCTGGAATTATCCGATCAGACCAAAACAGTGTTGCGAATGATGGCCGATTCAACTCCGTCCATTGGGGTGCGGGGTGCTTATACCGCACAGGTTTTGTGGGATATCGGCATTACCAATGTGCGGATTATCGGCTGTCCGACGGCGTTTCGCGCCAATAATCCCGATATGCGGATCAATCTTCCGGCACTTGATCAGGTTAAAAATGTTGGCGTTACCCTGCGCCGTGAGGTTTCACCGGCCTATGCGCAGGATATCAAACGCTATCTAACCTTCCATCGCGATCTGGTCAAGGAACTGGCCGGTCGTTTTGACGTCACCTTGATGGCGCAGGGCGAGCCGGAAGAAAAGAAACTGGTTTTTGGTTCCAACGCCCAGAAAGAAGAGGCAATGGCCTCGCTCAAGAACAATGACTGGGTCAAGAACTGGTATCTTGATGACACGATGGAAAAACTCTATCGCGAGAAGATGTTCTATTCCGATGTGGTATCGGATTACGAAGATCTGGTGCGGACCAAGGATTGCGTTCTGGGCTATCGCCTGCATGGCAATCTGATGGCGTTGTCCAATGGGGTGCCGTCAATCTATTTCACCTACGACAGCCGCACTGTCGAATTTGCCGAGACCTATCAGATCCCCAGCTATGACGTCTTTTCACAAAAAGACTTTGTGCTGGAGGATTACTGGGACCAGTCCCTGTTCGACAAATTCAATCGCGCCTGGTTCCAGACCTATCGTGAAATGCAGACCTTTCTGAGTGAAAACAACATCGACCACAAAATGGTTGATGTCATGGCCCGGCCGGGAAATCCCGTGCGCAAGGTCGCCTGATCTGAAAACCGGCGGTGCTGTCGCCATTCGGCGACGGCACCTTATTGCCGCCCCGATCACGGGGCGATTACAGGAGGCTACAAAATGACTGTACTTGTAACAGGCGGGGCTGGTTATATCGGCAGCCATACGGCACTGGCGTTGCTCGACACCGGGCGGGATGTGGTGATCCTTGATAATCTCAGCCAGGGGCATCGCTGGTCGGTGCCGGTCGGGGCGGCCTTTGTCGAGGGTGATTGTGGCGATTATGACCTGGTGATGAAAATCATCCATGATCATGATGTGACTGCGATCCTGCATTTTGCCGGATCAATCGTTGTGCCGGAATCCGTGGTTTATCCGCTGGATTATTATTACAACAACACGGTTAATTCCCGTGCCTTGGCGCAGGCCGCCGTGGATTCCGGGATCAAACATTTCATCTTTTCCTCGACCGCCGGGGTGTATGGCGAACCTGAAAAAACTCCGATCCTTGAGGATTTTCCGTCCAAGCCGATTTCGCCCTATGGCACGTCGAAAATGATGACGGAAAAGATGTTGCAGGATGCGTCGGTCGCCCATGACCTGAATTATATCGCCCTGCGTTATTTCAATGTTGCCGGGGCCGATCCCCAGGGACGGTCAGGGCAGACATCGCGCAAGGCCACCCATCTGATCAAAATTGCCAGTCAGGCGGCGACCGGCGGGCGCGGCCATCTTGAAATTTACGGCGAGGATTACCCGACGCCCGATGGCACGTGTGTCCGCGATTACATTCATGTCAGCGATTTGGCGAATGCCCATCTTTTGGCACTGGAATATCTGGAAAAGGGTGGCGAAAGCGATGTGATCAATTGCGGTTACGGACGCGGATTTTCGGTCCGCGAGGTCATTGATGCGGTCAAACGGGTTTCGGGTATTGATTTCCCGGTCAAACTGGCCGAACGCCGCCCCGGCGACCCGGCCGCTCTGATTGCCGGTGCGGATCGCATCCGCGCCAAACTGGCATGGAAGCCGCAATATGATGATCTTGATACCATCGTGCGTCACGCGCTGGACTGGGAAGAAAGTCTGAAAACCCGACAGGTCGATGCGGCCTGATTGCGGCCTGGATTTTGACGAGCAAACCCGTGGCCCGCAATGCTGAAAACAGCACAAGCCCACAGCAGGAGACCAGATCATGAGCGAAACTTCGCAAGCCAATGGCCGCAAACCGCATATCGGGGTTCTGATGCCGGCAGGCAAGGTGATCAACCACGATCATGTGGTGACCCATACCTTTAATGATCCGCAAAAAGCGACACAGCTTTTCACCAATATCGGCGATTGCTTTGTTTATGAATCATCGCTGCGTATTCTCGATTATGCCGAACTGTTTCCGATCTATGCCCCGGCGACCGGTGATCTGACGGAAAAGCAGGTCGATAAGATCAATACGCTTGATTACATCTTTTTACGCGGTTCCAACTACATCAATACCAACGGCCAGTGGGACCCGATTACGCGGGTTCTGGAAAAAACCAAGGTCCCGGTGATCGCCTTTGGCATTGGCGTGCAGGTGCCTGACAATTCCGAGGAATATGTCAACGAGTCAACCAAACGGTTCCTGCAAGTGGTGGCCGACCGGTCAGTCACGTTGGGGGTTCGCGGGGAATTGTCGCGCACGGCGCTGAAATCAATCGGGATTAACAATGTTCGCGTCTTTGGCTGTCCGACCATGTTCCGCCATTGCAAACCATCGCTGAACCTCAAACGGGTTTCGGCGGGGGACATCAAAAATCTGGGCTTTACCTTGCGGCGCAAGACCTATGGTTTCGCCACCCTGCAACGTTACATGCTGCGGACTTTGGCGGATCGCTATAACACCGAAATCCTGTGTGCGGGCGAACTGGAAGAAAAAACCATCTTCTATGCCAATCGCAAACAGATCCCGGATTCCGAAAAAGCCATGGCCGGTGCGGTCAAGGCGCTGGTCGAGGATAAATGGATTTACGGTGCCGAGGACCCGTTGCTGAAACTGTATCTGTCGTCACTCAGTGTCTTTGAAACCGTGCAGGATTTCGAGGAGGCCGAACAGAAACTTGATGCGGTGACCGGGTTCCGTCTGCACGGCAATCTGTTGGCGCTGGCCAATGAGATCCCCGCACTTTACGTCACGTACGACACCCGCACCCGGGAATTTGTCAAAACCTTGGGTATTCCGTTTGTCGATGGCCGCCATATGGATCGTTTCTCATTTGAAGAAGCATGGGATAGCGCGGATTTCGATCATTTCGAGAAAACCTATATCCGCCGGTTTGGCGAATTGAAGGCGTTTCTTGAGGAGAACAGCATGGCACATCGTCTTGGTGGCGACCCGACCCCAAACCTGATCAAGGCGGCGTGACATGACTGAGGACGCGCGAAGTGGCCCCTCACAACGCTTCGCGCGTCCATTGTTTCTGGCTGGATGCAGTGCGATTCTGGCGGTTGTCGGGGCGGTTTTTGCCGATGATCACCCGGCAAGCGCGCTGGAACTGTCGGTTGCTGGTGATGAAACCATTGTGTTTGATACCGTCACCGACGCCTGTGACAATTCGCATTTGCCCGATGCCCCGGCACGGGCCTTTCGCAATGATGCCGGTAAAATGGTGTTGTTTGCGCCCAATTTCCGCAACCGTGCCTTTGTCGGCGATGATCTGGACAGTCTGCAAAAGGATTGCCGGAGCCGATTTATGGCGGCTGGCAAAGCCGACCCAGATATGCTGGATGATCGCACATGGCTACATGCGATTTATACCGATGACGGCAAAAATGTGTATGCCTTTGCCAGTGCCAGTTTCATGCCCTATCGCCATGCGATGAAATGTCGGGCAGGGGACCAGCGCACTGATTGCTGGATCAACGGGCTGGTGACCCTGAAATCGACCGATGGCGGGCAAAATTTTCAATATCAGGCGGCACCACCTCATCATGCCCCGTTCCCGCCACCGGAAACCTATCGTGATGACCGCAACAATCCGCCCAGTTATGTCACCGCTACCAATATCGTGCGCTGGCAGGGATATTTGTATTCGATTGTCTGGCGGCGTGAAGCGACATGGCAGGAATCGCGCAATTGTCTGGTGCGGGCGGCCGAAGATGATCCATCAAGCTGGCAAATCTGGGACGGGCAGGAATTTCGCGATGCCGCCCGTCTGACCGATGCGGGCTGGCAGGTGATTGCGACCGATTGCGCCCGGATTGCCCCGTATGGCGTCACATCCATTCGCGGCCTGATCCACCATGAAGGAACCAACAGTTTCATCGCGGTTTATCAGCATCGTCGCAAAATTGATGGCGGTGGCAGCGAACGCGGCATTTATTATTCGACATCAGATGATCTGATCGACTGGTCGATGCCCAAACAATTGATGGCGGCAAATTTGAAACCTGATGCCGGGCCGGGCGATCCATATATCAGTTACCCGTCCCTGATGGATCAGGACAGCACAGACCGGATGTATGGCACAATGGATGATGATGCCAGTCTGCTGTTTGTGCGGTTCCGACCGGTTCGCGAGGGCGGCAAATGGGCTATGACCCGCCAACTGGTCCGGGTGCCTATCCGGGTCAGCAACTGAAAGGAACAGGATATGCAGTTTGACAGCTTTGAGATTGACGGACCGATGCTTTTTGTTCCCAACCAGCATCGCGATCCTCGCGGTATTTTTGCCGAAACCTTTCGCGAGGATGAATTTCGCACCGCGATTGGCGATGTGACGCTGGTGCAGGAAAACCAGTCGGTCAGCGGTCCGGCGAATACCATTCGCGGCCTGCATTTTCAGGTATCGCCGCGTGCGCAGGGCAAACTGGTGCGGGTTGCCCGTGGGGCGATCCTTGATATTGCGGTCGATATCCGGCCCGGGTCAAAAACATTCGGCCGTCATATCCGCATCGAACTGACCGATCAGAACTGGCATCAATTGTGGATTCCGCCGGGCTTTGCGCATGGTTTTCGCACCTTGATTCCCGATACTACAGTGATTTACAAGGTCAGCGATTATTATAGCCCCGACCATGATCGCGGTATTGCCTGGAATGATCCGGACCTTGCAATTGACTGGCAATTATATGGGCAAAATCCGGTCCTGTCGGACAAGGATCAGGCGCAACCGCCCCTGATTTCGATGTTCCCGCCCGACGATATTGCAAGGGTGTCTGCTGTGCCGAATGGCCTTCGGCGCGAGACGGCAAATTACCCGGCCTCGTTGGCCGACAGATATAGCGGGGCCATGTCGATTTCGTCCTGATCGGGCAGGGAGCTTGTACTGCTGGCCTTATTTTCAAGCGTGCGGGCCAAGGCATGGACCAGAACGGTTTCAATCTTGCCAGCCGAAGCCATATTCATCAGAATAGAGACGGATTGTTCAACCGAAAACGGCTCCTTGTAGGCGCGGCGTTCCAGCAAAGCCCCCATAATATCGCAAATGGTCAGGATGCGGGTCAGATCACGGATCTGATCACCGGCAAGCCCGTCGGGATAACCGCTGCCATCCAGAAATTCATGATGATGTAAAATCGCATCGAGGACATCGTCGCCAAGGTCGCGCTGTCGCGACAGCGACAGGTGCCCGGTACGCGGATGGGTGCGGATAATGTCAAGCTCGTCCGGTGTCAGTTTGCCCGGTTTGTCAAGGATTGCGGCGGGGATATCGACCTTGCCAATATCATGTAATAGCCCGGCAATGGTCAGCTTGTCGATATCTGCCTTACGCATGCCAAGCGACGTCGCAAAGGAACAGGCAAGCCCGGTGACGATCAAAATATGTTGAAACGTTGTCTGGTGATAGGCGCGTACGGTCGAAAGCCATTCCGCAATCCCGACATTGCCGATGCTTTTGGCGATTTCTGCCCCCGTCGCACTGACTTCGGCAAGATCGACCGGCTGTTTGGCGCGAAAGCGGGCAAAGCTATGTTCGAGTGTCCGGGCGGCGGCATTGACCGCCTTGCTGGCCGTTGGCGTCGTAATTCCGGCTGCATCGCGCAGCCCTTCGATAATCCGCGCAAGCCCGTTTTCGCATAACGGTTTTGTGATGGTCTGACGTGCGCCAAGGGTAGTAGCCTGCAATTCTTCCTGTAAATTGCCTTTGCCGATGGCAAAAATTTGTTTGCAGGTCGCCGGGGCCGTTTTGCGAAATGCCGCCAGCTTTGCAATATTGCGCGCATCACCAAGATCGATATCGAACACAATGGTTTTCGCTGCGGTGGGTATTTTTTCCGCAATCGACGATGTTTGTACCTCAAACCCCAATAATCTGGCGGGCATCAGGCGGGTGCGTTCGCCTTCGCAGACGACATGAAGGATGTTGGGGAAATGTGTGGTCAAGATTTTGCCATAGGATTGAAGGTGTTACATACACTCCTAACGTTGTTGGCCGCAGAACTTTTATCAAGAGGGTGATTGGATAAAATGTAATTTATACTGAAATTGCATCAATCACCTGTTGTCTGGTCAGAATGCCCACCGGTTGTTCGTGTTGGTCCATCACGGCGATAGATCCGTTTGTGGCAAGGGCGACGGGCAGGATATCCTCAAGGCGCATATCGCTTTGAACTTGCGGCCATATAGCATCGACAGCCTGCCCGCAGGGCAGTGAAAGGGGGGTCATCAATGATCTGGCGCGCAGAACACGGCTGCGGTTCACATCGCGGGTAAAGGCGCGAACATAATCATCAACCGGGCTCAGAATGATGTCTTCGGGGCGACCGACCTGTACCAGCATCCCGTCTTTCAGGATGGCAATGCGGTCACCCAGTTTCAGGGCTTCGTCCAGATCATGGGTGATGAAAACGATGGTTTTGTGCAATTCAGTTTGTAATGCCATCAATTCATCCTGCATATCGGCACGGATCAAAGGGTCAAGGGCGGAAAATGCCTCGTCCATCAACAAAACTTCCGGATCGGTGGTGAGCGCCCGTGCCAGGCCGACCCGTTGCTGCATGCCGCCGGATAACTGATCGGGGAAACTGTCCTCGTATCCGCCAAGGCCGACGCGCGTGATCCAATTGCGGGCGCGTTGATGGCGTATTGTGCGGTTGATCCGCTGTATTTCAAGGCCATAGGCAACATTTTCAAGAACTGTGCGATGGGGTAAAAGCCCAAATCGTTGAAATACCATACCCAATTTTGCCCGGCGAAAGGTATTCAAATCCGGGATCGACATTGACAAAATATCGGTACCGTCAAACAGAACCTCGCCCGATGTCGGATCAATCAGGCGGTTCAGATGGCGGATCAGGGTCGATTTCCCCGATCCGGACAAGCCCATCACCACAAATGTTTCACCGCGTTCAACCGACAGCGAAACATTCGACAGGCCCACGGTATGGCCGGTTTTGGCAAGGATGCTGTCCTTGTCATCGCCGGCCATCGCCATTTCAAGGGCGCGTTGGGGATGCGGGCCAAAAATTTTGTAAATATTGCGGATTTCAAGATAGCTCATGCGCCGTCTCCCGCCGGTTTGCTGCGCTGCGCACGCTTGCCATAGGATTGACCGATGCGGTCAAATACAACCGCCAGCAGGACAATCGCAATCCCTGCCTCCATCCCCGCACCGACATCAAGACGTTGAATACCGATCAGGACCTGTTCACCCAGCCCGCGTGCGCCGATCATCGAGGCAATCACCACCATCGAAATCGCCATCATCGTCGTCTGGTTGATCCCGGCCATGATATTGGGCAGGGCCAGAGGCAATTGCACGCCCCACAGGATTTGCCCGCGGCTGGCCCCAAAGGACCGCGAGGCTTCCAGAACCTCGCGGTCCACCAGCCTGATGCCCAGATCGGTCAGGCGCATCACCGGCGGGGCGGCATAGATCACGGTTGCCAGAATCGCCGGAACCTTGCCCAGCCCGAACAGCATCAAAGCCGGGATCAGATAAACGAAACTGGGCATGGTTTGCATGGTGTCAAGCACCGGCAACATCACGGCACGCAACCTGTTGGATAACGCCATGACAATGCCGACCGGAATGCCGATTGCAACCGACAGACTGGTGGCGACAATCATCAGGGCGAGGGTCTGCATCGCCTTGTCCCACAGGCCCAGCGACCCGATAGCGATCATCGCAATGCCCAACCCGGCGGCGATTTTCCAGCTTCGGCTGGCGTGAAATCCGATGGCAATAAGGGTCAGAACCACAAGCCACCACGGGGTGCCGCGCAAAATCTGCTCCAGCCACACCAGAAGGATCAGCAGGCTGTCGGCAAAGGCCGAAAACCCGTCGCCATAATTCACCACCAGCCAATCGACAAAACGATTGACCCATTTGCCCAAGGGCAGACTCAGTTCTTCTGGAAACATGGCGTGATCCGACCTGTCGTGATGAATAAATCAACGAGCATCAAAGCCTAGCAAGATCAAACCGCGAACGCACGGCCAAATGCCCCGGTGACTGACATCTCCTGACAGAATGGAGGGGTAGTAGGTAATAAAACAGCCCGCAAGGCATTCCCTGCGGGCTGTGTCGGTTCCGGTGATCTGGCCGGTAAGGCCGGATCGTCAGATAGGTATCGCGTTATTTTGCCGCAGCACGGGATTCTTCAAGCCAGTCATCGAATTTGGCGCGGTTGGCGGCAATCCATGCGTCGGCGTGGCGGGCAATGTCGTCAGCCGATTTCTCACCATCACGCATGCGCAGGTTTTGCGCACTGATGTCGTTGGCCGAGATTTCCATGATGGCAAACAGTTTCGCCGCCGCCGGGTTGGCTTCGGCAAATGCGAGATTGGCTATGATTTGCTGGTTATTTACCTGAAAGCCGTAATTTTTGCCATCGGGCAGGGCGGTGTCCATCTCGGACTGGGCACCCGGCAGGGATGAAAACGGCACTTCCAGCCAGATAACATCTTCGTTGGGGACCAGAACGCCACTGACCCAATACGGAGTCCAAGTGTAATACAGCACAGGTTCGCCCTGATTGTAACGGGTGATGGTATCGGCGATGATGGCGGAATAGGAACCCTGATTATGTGTGATGGTATCGCGCAATCCATAGGCGTCCAGATGGTGTTCAATCACCGCTTCACAGCCCCAGCCGGGATTGCAACCGGCCAGATCGGCCTTGCCATCGCCATTGGTATCAAAAATTTTGGCGATTTCCGGGTCTTTGAGCTGATCAATGCTGGTGATATTGTGTTCTTCGGCAGTTTTCTTGTCGATCAGGTAACCCTGCAACGCGCCGGGGGAATAAACCCCTTCGCGATAGAGTTTTTCATCCCCGCCAGCCGCATTGTAAAAATCAGCATGCAGCGGGTTCCAGTGATCGGCCATAAAGGTCGCATCGCCATTGCCAAGGGCAACGTGTCCGGCGGCATATTCGATTTCCTGGATGCTGTTGACGTCATAGCCCAGTTCCTCAAGCCCCTTGGCGACCAGCAGGGTCTGAAAGGTTTCTTCGGCGATGGAGCTTTGCAGCGGCTGCACTTCAACGCCGTCGCCCGGTTTGTCATTGGCGAAGGCCGCACCTGTTACCAGCAGGCTGCCTGTCACTGCAATCGCGGCACCCGAGGTCAGTTTTTTCAAAAATGTCATAAGCTTCTCCTGTTTTTCATTTTGGCTGTTTTCAGCCATTTTTCGCAGTCGTCGTGGCGTTGTTTCCACCCTTGCCAAGCAAGGAGCGGATCACACCGGCCGGGCCGGTTTCATACCAGTGACGGCTGCCTTTCGAGCGTTCATCGCGGCCCAGTGCCTGGGTCATGCGGTCCAGCACAATCGCCAGTAGAACAATGCCAATGCCGCCAACCGTCGCCAGCCCCATGTCCAGGCGGCCAATGCCGCGCAAAACCATTTGCCCCAATCCGCCAACCGCGATCATGGACGCGATCACCACCATCGAGAGGGCCAGCATCAGGGTCTGATTGACCCCGGCCATAATGGTCGGCATTGCGAGTGGCAATTGCACGCGAAGCAAAAGCTGACGCGGATTTGCGCCAAAGGATCGGGCGGCCTCGATTAGATCGGGCGGCACCTGCCGGATACCCAGAATGGTCAGGCGGATCAGCGGTGGCAGGGCGAAAATGATGGTCACCACCACGCCCGGCACATTGCCAATGCCAAACAGCATGACAATCGGCACCAGATAGACAAAGGCCGGGGTGGTTTGCATGGCATCCAAAATCGGGCGCACCGCATTGGCGGCCCGTTCATTACGCGCCAGCCAGATGCCGGTCGGAAGTCCGATCACCACACAAAACAACACCGATGTCAGGACCAGTGACAAGGTTACCATGGCCTCGGACCATGCGCCGATCAGGCCTACCACAATCATCGAGATCAGGGTGCCAATCGCCAGTTGCCGTCCGGCAATCTGCCAGGCGATCAGGGCCATAATGACAATGATGACAAGGGCAGGGGTGGCTTGTAAACCGGCTTCGACCGCGCTTAATGTGCCGTCAATCGGCCAGCGCACGGCCTGAAAAAATCCGCGAAAATTATCAACGACCCAGCCCAGCCCGTCATTGACCACATCGTCAATCGGAATCAGGGTGTTATTGAACGGATCAAGGATATTGAAAGGTTCTTCGACCGCCGGGGTGGCATTGGACAGCCAGTCGCCCGCCGTATCGGTAGCAGGTTCGTCGCCAGTGCCCCACGGATTGGCAGGCGCGCCTTCGGCATTGGCCGGGGCGGCGTCTTCAGTCGGAGCTGTGGCCCAGGGGTTGGTATCATCCGCCATGCAAACTGTCTCCTTCGCGGTCAAGCGTTGCCAGCAGGTTGGCTTTTTTAATCACGCCCAGATATTTGCCATTTTCGGCAATTACAGGCACACCGCACGGCGCATGCGCCACGGTTCCGATCAGATCGGAAAGCTGGGTATCGGCCGATACCGGCGTGACATCGGGCAAAAAGGCTTCGTTGAATTTCTGTGCCCCGGCCTTGATTGCGGCATCAAGGCTGTCAACCGAGACAACGCCATGAAAATCAAGCTGATCCCCGACGATATAGCCAAATTCGCGGTCTTCGGCGCGCAGGCGGTTCAGGGCGGTTTTAAGGCCAACCCCGGCGCGTTCAATCACGGTTACCTGTCGTTTCGAGGCAATGTCTTTGGCGCTAAGCACGGTTGAGACATCGACACCGCGAAAGAAGGATTTGACGTAATCATTGGCCGGATTATTGAGGATTTCCTCGGGCGTTCCGATCTGTACGACCACGCCGCCTTCCATGATGGCGATGCGGTCGCCAATCCGCATGGCTTCGTCCAGATCGTGGGAAATAAAGATGATGGTGCGTTTGTGTTCGCGCTGAAGTGTTAGCAATTCATCCTGCATTTCCGCCCGGATCAGGGGGTCAAGGGCCGAAAAGGCCTCGTCCATCAGCATCACCGCCGGATCATTGGCGAGTGCGCGGGCCAGACCGACCCGTTGCTGCATCCCGCCCGACAATTCATCGGGATAGGACGCGGCATGGGATTTCAGGCCAACCTGTTCCAGCGCGTTCAACGCGCGGCTTTGACGTTCCTCGACCGCGATTCCGGCCAGTTCAAGACCAAAGGCAACATTGTCGGCCACCGATAAATGCGGCATCAGGGCAAAGGATTGAAACACCATCGCCATATCGCGGCGGCGCAGTTGCAGCAATTCCTTGTCCGACATGGCCGCAATATCGACACCATCGACCATAACCTGTCCGGCGGTGGGTTCGATCAGACGGTTCAGCAGTCGTACAAGGGTTGATTTACCCGAACCAGACAGCCCCATAATGACGAAAATTTCGCCTTTATTGACGGTAAAGCTGGCGTCACAGACGCCCACGGTCTGGCCGGTCTGTTCAAAAATATCAGCCTTGTCGATACCTTGTTCAATCATGCGCATCGCCTGCTTTGGGCGGTCGCCGAACACTTTATAGAGGTTTTTTACAACGATTTTTTCGGTCATGGGCCTTTGTCAGTTTTATCGGCGAACGCATTAAAAATGCGGACATCATAGGATGTCACAGGAAGGCCGGTTTTGCCGGAAAACAGTTCCGATCCCCCGTTTGCACAGATTTGGCTTCCCCAAATATCGCCACAATTCGCTGGAGCAATAGTTACAAGTCAAATCATTTGATGTCAAACTATAACCTCGATAAATTGTCCTGGATACAGACAAGGAAAGTACCGGATATGGCCTCGGATCAGGGAATAAACCGCGAATTTCTGGATGTTTTGGTTGCATTGCGGCAAATCATCCGGGCCACAGATTTGCATTCAAAGTATATCATGAAGCTTTGTGGACTTACGGTTCCGCAATTAATGGTGCTGCTGGCGATTGATGAATTGGGTGATGTGACGGGGCGCAAAATATCAACTCATGTGTCGCTCAGTCAGGCCACGGTAACCAGTATTCTAAACCGTCTGGAAAGTCGGGGGTTTGTCCGGCGTAGCCGCAATGCAACCGACCGACGTGTTGTCAATGCCTGCCTGACCGATAAGGGGCGCGATATTGTCGGCGATACGCCGCCGCTGATGGATGGAGCGTTTATGAAGCGGTTTGAAATTTTGCAAAAATCCGAACGCAACGGCATTCTGGAAACCCTGCAAAAAATCGCCAACCTGATGGTGACGCAAAAGGGGGCAGAACCAAATCTGCCCCCAAAACAGTGAGCGTGGTGAGGATTTACAGGCTGTTTTCAACCTGCTGTGCCACGGTTTCAGGTACCCATGATTTCCAGATATCGTCATGGTTTTGAAGGAAATAAAGGGCGGCTTCTTCGGGTGTTTTTTCGTTATCCTGCATATAGGCCAGCATTTCCGATACCAGTTCATTACTGGTTTCATAATGGGTCAGAAATGCGATCAGGTGCGGTGCTGATTTCATGAAATCGTTATTTACGCCGACCGTCACCGTGCTTTGCGGATAGGCGGTGGCTTTGGTCGGGTTTTCGTCTTCTTTCAACTGGTCAAAAATCGATTTGTCATAGGTCGGCTCTTCAAGTTGATAGCTGTCATAAAGCCCCATCACCCATGTCGGGCCCCAGTAATAATAAAGGGCGGCTTCGCCACGTTTATGCGCCGATGCGATGGCGGCAGACAGGGCCGCCCCAGTGCCGGGTCGGAAATTGGTGAAACTGTTATCAAGTCCATAGGCGGTAAGCTTGCGTGAATTGATCACTTCACACACCCAGCCCGCCGGGCAGTTATAAAAACGGCCTTTGCCGGGTTCTTCGGCATCGCGGAACAATTCGGCATATTGCGGCAGGTCTTCGACCGATTTCAGGTCGGGGGCCATCGGTTCAATTCCCCGTTTTGCATCGCCTTCGACAACGTAACGCGGCACAAACCATCCTTCGATGGCATCATCGAAATTCACCCCGATCTGGGTGACGGTTCCGGCTTCTTCAGCTTTTTTCCAGGCATCGGCGACATTGTCGCGCCAGATTTCCATGACGACATCAATGTCGCCTTTGCCCGCCCCGGTCAAAAGCGGAATGACATCGCCGGGCAGGGCATCGGTCTGACAGCCATAACCCGCTTCAATGATCCGGCGGGCAACCGCGTTATGAAACAGTGCGCTGTCATAATTCAACCCGGCAAACATCACAGGTCGGTCGATTTCGCATTCCGGCCCGGCGGCCTGTGCCGGATAAAAGGGCTGGGCAAGGCCGATTGCCATGACCATGCCGCTGATAAGACCAGTGCCAATAGACAGGGTTTTCATCGTTTCATCCCTTTTGAGTGTTTTTACCATCTGAAGGAGAAAGCCAGCGTAAAGTTTAAACGCGATCCAAAAGATGGCGCAACCCGTGAAGGTCCTTTCACTGACAGGAGATGTCAGCAGTGATCCTCTTTTCAAGCAGGTTGGTCCAGGCACAAGGCAGAAACTGTGACGAAAACAGTGATAGTATGCGGTTTTGCCGCTATGGTAACTTTTTTGCGATTCCGCTGGTGATGGAGTACGCCCGATGCATGATAGCCTGTTCGTTTTTGATATTGAAACCATCCCCGATATCGATGTGTTGCCGCAATTGACCGGGGAGACGGCTCTTGATGCAGTGATCGGGCGTGACATGCTGGCGCAATACCATCTGAAAATTACAGATGGCAAAAATGCCTTTCCGCGCCAGCCCTTCCACAAGGTGGTGGCGATCAGTTTTCTGCGCGCCAATATTGTGCGCGATGGCAATACCGAAACCTATGAGATCGAGGAATTGCGATCCGGGGGCGAGATCGCCAGTGAAGAAAAACAACTGGTCGCCGGGTTTTTTGCGCATTGCGGCAAATTGCATCCGCGGTTGGTCAGTTTTAACGGACGGGGGTTTGACCTGCCGGTTTTGAAATATCGGGCGATGAAATATGGCGTGTCGGCGCGCTGGTTACATCAGGCGGCCAATAAATGGGAAAACTACACGGCGCGTTATGCGCCCAACTGGCATTGCGATCTGGCCGAAGTCCTGTCGGATTACGGCGCATCGGCTCGGATCAAGATGAACGAGGTTTGTGCCGCCCTTGATCTGCCGGGCAAGACCGGGGTCGATGGCAGTCAGGTAGCCGATATGTATGACCGGGGGGAGGTCGATGCCATTCGCCGATATTGTGAAACCGATGTTTTGAATACCTATCTTTTATATTTGCGTCATGTCCTGCATACCGGCCAGACCGATCATGACGGCTATAACCATGCCATCAATCTGACAGTGGCGTGGCTGGAAGAACGGGCCGGGGATGTTCCGGCATGGCTGGAATTTCTTGAGGCATGGCGAGACGCCAGCAAGGGCAGCTTTAACCTTCTGTAAAAACCGTGGCTTCACAGATATAAATCCAATGCCCCTGATGATAGTCGGGTTTTATCCGGTTACTTGCGCCAATTTGAATGTATGTGCAGCAATATAGTATTGGGGTGATCCAGATCACATATTTGTGTTCAGGGTAACTGCAATTCACTTGCATCTACATTTGCAAATGGTTAGCTTTGCGCCGTGCGAATGGTAATCATCCGTGTTCGCAATTCAAATTTTAAAACCCAGTATCCTTAGGGGGATGTCCTGATGAGCGTGAAGAAAACAGTTTTTGGTGCCGCATTTGCGGCGACGGCGCTGGCCGGGTTTTCGGCCCAGGCGCAGGAAGTGAATGTTTATTCGCTGCGTCAGCCCTTTCTGGTGGAACCACTGTTTGATGCCTTTACCGAAGAAACCGGCATCAAGGTCAATGTGATTTTCGCGGAAAACGGCCTGGTTGAACGCATCAAGCAGGAAGGCGCAAACAGCCCGGCTGACTTGCTGTTGTCGGTTGATATTGGCCGTATTCAGGATGCGGTTGATGCTGGTGTAACCGCCCCGGTGCAAAGTGACGTTCTGAGTGCCAATATCCCGACCCATTTGCGTGATGACAATGGCCAGTGGTTCGGCCTGACCCAGCGTGGCCGTGCGATTTATGCTTCCAAGGAACGTGTGGCACCGGGTGAAATCACTTCGTACGAAGAACTGGCCGATCCGAAATGGAAAGGCAAAATCTGCACCCGTTCGGGTACCCACGTTTATAACGTCGCCCTTGTTGCCTCGATGATTGCGCATCATGGTTACGAAGATGCGAAAATCTGGCTGGAAGGCCTGAAAGCCAATCTGGCCCAGAAACCGCAGGGCAATGACCGAGGTCAGGTCAAGGCGATCATGGAAGGCGTTTGTGATCTTGCGCTGGCCAATACCTATTATTACGGGGCGATGCTGGCCAACGAGGAGCAGCGCGCCTGGGCAGAGTCGGCAAACCTTGTTTTCCCGAATCAAGCGGATCGGGGCATGTCGATGAATATTTCGGGTGTATCGCTGATCGCTTCGGCACCGAACAAAGACAATGCGGTCAAATTGATCGAATTCCTGTCGGATGACAAAGCCCAGCATATCTATGCCGACCTTAACAACGAATATCCGGTTAAGCCGGGTGTTGAATGGTCGGATACCGTCAAGGCATGGGGCGAATTCAAGGCCGATGATTTGTCGCTGACGCAATTGGCGGCCCTTCGTTCGGATGCCATCCGCATGATCGACGAAGTGGGTTACAACGAATAGAAATTTCGAGCCATGCGCCTGAAATAACCGGTACTTTTTCAAAAAGGGGTGAGGCAAGAGCTTCGCCCCTTTTTTGTCTTTGATCAAGTCGTTGTGAAAGGTGGGACCTACAAGGCAATTGAGCCTTGCAAGAACAGGGTGCCGGACTGTAGTTTCGCCACCTTGCGAATGTTTATCATTCGTGTCATGTCGAATGCCATGCGATGGTGGGGCCATTGCCCGGATAGTCACAACAGGATGTCTGTTTATTGAACACGACCGAAACACTTGACCCGCTTGGCCGCAAGGAGCCGGTTACATCGATGCGCTGGTGGCCTCGCGGGCAGTCTGCGGGATGGACGATGGGGGCATTTCTGATTGCTCTGCTGGTATCGGCCCCGATTTTGGCGGTTTTGTATCTGGCGTTGTTTCCGAGTGAAAATATCTGGCCGCATCTGGCCAGCACCATGTTGCCCCGATATCTGAAAAATACCGGCATTATCATGCTGGGTGTCGGGATCGGGGTGGCGCTGATCGGGGTTTCGTCGGCATGGGTTGTGACGATGTGCCGCATTCCCGGCAAACGGTTCTTTGAATGGGCGATGTTGCTGCCCATGGCGGTTCCCGCCTATATCGTTGCCTATGTCTATACCGATCTTCTGGAATTTGCCGGGCCGGTGCAACGCATGTTGCGCACATGGTTTGGCTGGCAATCGATGCGCGATTACTGGTTTCCCGATATCCGAACCAAGGGCGGGGCGATTATCGTGCTCAGCCTGACGCTGTATCCTTATGTGTATATGTTGGCGCGAGCGGCATTTCTGGCGCAATCGGTCTGTGCGATCGAGGCTGCGCGTGTTTTGGGGCGCGGCCCGTGGAATTCCTTTGCCACCGTGGCCTTGCCTTTGGCGCGACCGGCAATTGTGGTCGGTGTGATCATTGCGTTGATGGAAACACTCAATGATTTTGGTACGGTTGATTTCTTTGCCGTGCATACCCTGACTGCCGGGATATTCAATGTCTGGCTGGGTATGGGCAATGCCGGCGGGGCGGCCCAAATTGCCGTGACCATGCTTGCCGTGGTGATTGTGCTGATTTTGACAGAACGTTATTCCCGCCGACGTCAACGGTTTCACGATACCACCACCCGGTTTCAGCAATTACCAGGATATGAACTGGGTTGTGGGGCGAAATGCGCGGCGGTTGCGGTCTGTGCCTTGCCAATCTTGCTGGGCTTTGTGATCCCGTCTTCGGTTCTGGTCTATTACTCGATCAATTATTTCGACCAATCCTGGACCAGCAGCTTTTTCGCCTTTGCCGGCAACAGTTTGCTGGTATCAGGGGCCGCAACGGTGGTGACTGTGGTCTGCGCACTGTTTCTGGCCTATGCCTTGCGCCTGTTTCCGGGGTCGTTATTGCGGTTTTCGGTGCGGCTGGCATCGGTGGGCTATGCTGTGCCCGGTGCGGTTCTGGCGCTGGGCGTGCTGATTCCGCTTGCGCGGTTTGACAATGCGGTTGATGCCGTGATGCGCGAGGTTTTCAATTTTTCAACCGGCCTGATGCTGAGCGGGACGGTATTTGCGATTATTTTTGCCTATGCGGTGCGGTTTATGGCGGTCGCCCATGGTGCGGTCGAGGCCACTCTTGGCAAGGTTCGCCCCAGCATGGATGATGCGGCACGGACGCTTGGCGAAACCCCTTTTGGCACCCTGAAACGCATCCATTTTCCGATGGTGCGCGGCGGGATTCTGGCGGCCGGAGTGCTGGTATTTGTTGATTCGATGAAAGAATTACCAGCGACCCTGATTTTGCGGCCGTTCAATTTCGATACGCTGGCAACCCATGTCTATCAATTTGCCAAGGATGAAATGATCGAACGGGCGGCCCTTGGTTCGTTGACGATTGTACTGGTTGGGGTGATCCCGGTGATTATGCTCAGCCGGGCGATTTCAAAATCCCGCCCGGGACATGGTGATTGACCAGGACATTTTCGCCGCCCACTATCGCCCTCGATCATTCTTCCTGATTGCGAGTATGCACCGATGCGTGATGACCATAAAACCCTTGTCGATCTTTGCCATCAACCGGGCCTGACGCCGCTTGACATGGCGCTGACCTGTGCCTGTGACGAGGTTGCGGTAAGCAATGCGGTGCAAACCCGGCCTTTGACGGATTGTTTTGGTGCGGTCCTGCGCCGTGATGTGATTGCCCGTGTTGATGTGCCATCGGTTGATAATTCTGCGATGGATGGTTATGCGCTACGCTATGATGATCTGCGCGATGTGGGTGGGGCGAGTGACCTTGTCTTTCCGGTGGAGGGTGCCTCGCTGGCCGGTCATCCTTTTGAGGGGACGATACCCGCCGGGTGCGCCATTCGTATTGCGACCGGGGCGTCGATCCCGGTCGGGGCAGATACAGTGGTGATGCAGGAAAATATCATCGCCAATGACGATGAAAGCGAAATTACTATCACAGCTGATGCCGCCCGCAACATCCGGCGGCAGGATCATATTCGCCGGGCGGGCGAGGATGTGCGGAGTGGGGCGGTTGTTCTGGCGGCGGGCAAACGCCTGCGTCCGCAAGATGTGGCCGTGGCCGCCGGACAGGGATATGAAAGTCTGGATGTTGCCCGGCCCCTGAAAGTTGCGGTGTTTTCAACTGGTGATGAACTGGCTATTCCCGGCGATCCGTTGCCGCCGGGTGGATTGTATGACAGCAACCGTTTTGCGATCATTGGTATGTTGCGCGCCGCCGGGTGCGATGTCACTGATTTGGGATTGTTGCGCGATGATTTTGATGTTCTTAAATCTGCGCTTGCCGGGGCGGCACAATCGCATGATGTGATCATGACATCGGGCGGGGTATCGGTGGGCAAGGCGGATCTGTTAAAGCCGGTGGTGGACAGTCTGGGTGCGATCCATGCGTGGAAACTGGCGATCAAACCGGGCAAGCCACTCATGCGCGGGCAGATCGGCGATTGTGTGGTGATTGGTCTGCCGGGAAACCCGGTGTCGGTTATGGTGTCGGCCTTGCTATATGCTGTGCCGTTGTTGTTGCACATGATGGGCGCACGGGCAGAGGATCAAATGGTGGTGCGCCTGCCGGTAATTGCCGGGTTTGATTTGCGCCGTTCCACTGGACGACAGGAATGGTTGCGCGCCCGACTTGAACGCGACGAAGACGGGCAATGGCGTGCCATGCCGTTTCGGTCGCCCAGTTCTGGCATGTTGTCCTCGATGGTGTGGGCCGAAGGTCTGATTGAAATTGCGGCGGATCGGGGGGCGGTATCGGCGGGAGAAAGGGTTGATTATTTACCCTTTGGCGGATTGCAGGCGTTTTAGACAAATGATCCAGATCATTGAAAGACCTGCATTCTTCCGGTAGCGAGAAGGATCAGACCTATAAAAATAAAGAGGAGGGACGAATGACGGTTTCAGTGACATTCTGTGGCGCGGCAGGCGGTGTAACCGGTTCCTGTTATCTGGTGCGCAGTCATGCAGGCAATTTTCTGGTGGATTGCGGCATGTTTCAGGGCAGTAAAACCGTCAAGGAACTTAATTACGGCCCGTTTCCCTTTGCCGCCCGCGATATCAGCGCCGTGTTGCTGACCCATGCCCATATCGATCATTCGGGGTTGGTCCCCAAACTGGTCAAGGCCGGGTATGCTGGGAATATTTTTGCCACCGAGCCGACCTGTGATCTTCTGACCTATATGTTGCCAGATTCCGGTTACATTCAGGAAACCGAGGTTGAACGCCTGAACCGTCGCAACGCCCGGCGGGGCCGGGCCGCAGTCGAGCCGATTTATACCAAGGAAGATGCCGAAACCACCTTGGAGCAATTGCGCCCGGTTGATTATCATGAGTGGATTGAGATTCTGCCCGGTGTCCGGGCGCGGTATTGGGATGCAGGACATTTGCTGGGATCGGCGTCGATTGAAATCGAGGTGACCGACGAAAACAATGGCGGTCAAACGGCGCGATTGCTGTTTTCCGGTGATCTAGGAACCGGGGAATCCGTTTTTAACGATGCGCCCGAAGGACCGGTGGATGTCGATTACCTGTTTGTGGAATCGACCTATGGCGATCGCAATCGCGAAGATATGTCTACCGAAGAACGCCGTGAGATGCTGGCAGTTGAAGTGCGCGAGGCGATGTCTGCCGGGGGGAATCTGGTGATTCCCAGTTTTGCGGTCGCCAGAACCCAGGAATTGATGGTCGATTTGGCCGCCCTGTTTAATCGTGGCAAGTTGCCGAAATATGATGTGTTTGTTGACAGCCCGTTGGCGCAGCGTGCCACCAGTGTTTTTTCCCGTCATCTGGATGCGGATGATGCCCGTGCGCTGGAACATCCCAATTTTCATATGGTGCCCGATGTTACCGCCAGCATGCAATTGGCCCGGGTTAAAAGCGGCGCAATCATTATTTCCGCCAGCGGTATGTGTGATGCCGGGCGCATTCGTTATCATTTGAAAAACAATCTGTGGCGACCGGAATGCACGGTGATGCTGGTCGGGTTTCAGGCAGTGGGGTCGCTGGGCAGGATTTTATTGTCGGGGGCGAAAACCGTTCGCATTCACGGTGATGAAATCAAGGTGCGGGCGCGTTTGCGCAATCTAGATGTCTATTCCGGTCATGCCGATCAGCAGTCGCTGATTGGCTGGGTGCAGAAACGTTTGCCGGTGCATAAGGCCATTTTTTTGACTCACGGTGAAAACGAGGTGCGGGCGACGTTCCGCACCGCCTTGATTGCCGCCGGGATTGACGAAAAACTGATTTCATTGCCGACACTCGATGAAACATTTGAAATCCAGCATGGCAAGGATCATCTGGTGACGATCAAGCCTCGTCTGAAAGGCGAAGAAATGTCGCGTGAAGACTGGCACAATCTGTACGCCCGTACACTTACGCAACTGTCTGAAAAGCTCGACAGTTTTGACAATAGTGAAAAACGTGAGCAGTTGCTCGAAAAACTCTTGCAAACCATCACGCGCACATGAGAGCAATGGGGCCGACAGGCCCGGTATCGTTCACCGGAAATCTGCACGATCAAGACAGATTTGCTTGTCATAAGTGAATTTCCTGTCAACCTGTTGTTGCAGGGACAGGTGAGTTCGAGGGGACACTGCGAAGTGCGGACGGTATCATGGCGTTAACCAGCAAGCGGGGCTATCGTGTCCTGATTTACAGTCACGACACATTTGGCCTTGGGCATTTACGGCGCTGCCGGACGATTGCCCATGCGCTTGTGGCGCGGCGAGACGATGTTTCGGTGCTGATCCTGTCCGGATCGCCGATCATCGGCAGTTTTGAATTCCGATCGCATGTGGATTTTGTCCGCATTCCCGGCGTGATCAAATTGTCGAATGGCGAATACACATCGCTTAATCTTGATATTGATGTCGATCAGATGCTGGCGATGCGGGAATCGATCATTCAGCACACCGCCGATGTCTATAACCCGGACCTGTTTATCGTCGACAAGGAACCGCTGGGCCTGCGCGGTGAGGTCGAAGTAACCCTGCAAATGCTGAAACATCGGCGCACCCGTCTGGTTTTGGGGCTGCGCGATGTCATGGACGATCCGGAACATTTGCGCGAGGAATGGGACCGCAAAAATTGCGTGCCGGCACTGGCGCGATATTATGACGATATCTGGGTGTACGGGTTGCGTGAAATCTGCAACCCGCTTGCCGGGATTGATCTTTTGCCCGGTATCGAAGAAAAAATGACGTATACCGGTTATTTGCCCCGCACTGCAACGCGCAGCCCGACGCCCGAACATGGGGCGCTGGGTCTTGATGAACCGTATTTTCTTGTGACCACCGGTGGTGGTGGTGATGGTCGCAATCTGGTGGATTGGGTGATCAGCGCTTATGAAGCAGATCCCGATATTCCGGTGCCATCTCTGGTGGTGATGGGGCCGTTTATGGCCCCGGCCGATCAGAAAATATTCATGGAACGGGCCGAAAAACTCGACAAGGTGTCGATCATTACCTTTGACGCCAATGTCGAAACCCTGATGGCACGTTCTGCCGGTGTGGTGGGGATGGGCGGTTATAATACCTTTTGTGAAATTCTGTCCTTTGACAAACCGTCGATTATTGTCCCGCGCACCGTGCCGCGGCTTGAACAATATGTGCGGGCTGCACAGGCCGAAAAACTGGGCCTTGTCCGCATGTTGACCGAAGATGGCGGTTGCCCGCCACTTGAAATGGCCGCCGCATTGCGGGGGCTTATCAATCAGCCATCGCCATCGACTGTGACCGTTCCCGGCCTGATGATGGGGCTTGATACCCTTGGGGATATGGTGGATCGCTGGCTGCCTCCGAAAATTGCGGCGGAATAGGGCGTTGTGCCGATGACCAGAACCCCGACAGGTGCCGACCGGCTTGCCATTGTCGTCAAAGGTTATCCCCGGTTGTCGGAAACCTTTATTGCGCAGGAGATTCTTGGTATTCAACAGGCCGGAATTCCCTATCGCATCGTTTCATTGCGCCATCCGACCGATACCAAACGCCATCCGATCCATCATCGCATTACCGGTCTTGTCGATTATCTGCCGGAATATCTGTATCAGGAACCGCTGCGAGTGTTGCTGGCGTGGTGGAAGGTCCGCCGGTTGCCGGGATATCGTCGTGCGCGGCTGGCATGGTGGCAGGATTGGCGGCGCGATAAAACCGCCAATCGCGGGCGGCGTTTCGGGCAGGCAATGGTAATGGCGGCGGAGTTGCCGTCTGATATCACCCGGATTTATGCCCATTTTTTGCATACGCCAGCTTCGGTGGCGCGTTATGCCGCTATGATGCGCGGTTTGCCGTGGTGTTGTTCGGCCCATGCCAAGGACATCTATACCAGCCCCGATTGGGATATGCGCGAAAAACTGGCCGATATGGACTGGCTGGTGACCTGTACACGGGCCAATGTCGATCATTTGAAAACCCTTGCCGATAACCCGCAAAAAATCAATTTGCTGTATCATGGGCTTGATTTTTCCCGCTTTCCCGAAACCTTGCCGATGCGGGCCGATCATGATGGAACGGATTTGGCAAACCCGGTTGGCATTGTGTCGGTCGGGCGGCTGGTGGGGAAAAAGGGCTATGATGATTTGTTGCGGGCGCTGGCGCAAATCCCCAAGGATATCCATTGGCGCTTTGTCCATATTGGCGGTGGCGACGATGACAAATATTGCAAACTTGCAACCGGATTGGGTATTTCCGAACGGTGTGACTGGCGAGGGCCACGTGACCAGAAAGAAGTGATTACGGCCTGTCAAAAGGCAGATTTGTTTGTTCTGGCCAGCCGCATCGAGCAGGATGGTGACCGCGACGGGTTGCCCAATGTGTTGATGGAGGCACAATTATGCGGTTTGCCGGTGGTTTCGACCGCGATTTCTGCGATCCCGGAACTGATCCGCGATCAGGTTAATGGATTACTGGTACCACAACGTGATCCGGCGGCCCTTGCGACCGCCCTTGCCACCATGATTGCCGACCCGGTTTTACGCAAACGCATGGGGTTGGCTGGCAATGATATTGTTCGCCGCGATTTTTCCTTTCATTCCGGGATGAAAGAATTGGCACACCGGTTTGGTATTACAGATAAAATTCCAAATCCGGTGGCGGAGTAGGGGCCGTGCGGATTGCGTTTTACGCCCCGCTGAAACCGGTTGATCATCCTGTTCCATCCGGGGATCGTTTGATGGCGCGCCTGCTGGTCGATGCCTTGAAAATGTCGGGCTATGAGGTGGATATCTCCGCCCGTCTGCGCAGCCGGGTGGCCGATGGTAACGGAGTGCGACAGGTCCGTCTGGCCGAACTGGGTGGCAAACTGGCGGCACGGCTTTTGCGCCGTTATCAGTCCGGATTTTTACTCCGTCCGGATATCTGGTTTACCTATCATCTGTATTACAAGGCCCCGGATTGGATCGGGCCGTTGGTAGCACGGAAACTGGGCATTCCCTATGTAATTGCCGAGGCATCCCATGCACCCAAACGTGCCACCGGCCCTTGGGCTGCAAGCCACCATGCGATTGAACAGACCCTGAAGCAGGCCGATGCGATTATATCTCTTAACAGGGCGGATATGGCCTGTCTGGAACAGGTTTGTAGTCTGGCGAAACTGCATTTTGTCCCGCCTTTTATTCCGGTGGCCGATTGGGCAGGGCCGCGTTTTGTCGGGGATGAATCCGGGCCGGTTCGGCTGGTGACGGTGGCGATGATGCGCGGTGGTGACAAACTGGCATCCTATCGGGTGCTGGCCAATGCCTTGCAGAGGTTGCCGCAAGATAGGCGCTGGTCCCTGACAATTATTGGCGATGGCCCGGCCAGATCGGATGTGGAACGTCTGTTTGCAGGTTTTACCGCCGGGCAAATTCATTTTGCCGGGCAATGTGATCGGACAACGACCCGGCGCTGGTTATGGCAATCAGATGCTTTTGTCTGGCCTGCTGTGAATGAGGCCTATGGCATGGCGATTCTTGAGGCACAGGCGGCGGGCCTGCCGGTGATTGCGGGGGATAGTGGCGGGGTTTCTGGCATTGTGGTGAATGGCGTGACGGGCTGGTTGGTGCCGGTTGGCGATGTACCGGCGTTGTCATCTCGTCTTGCCAGCATCCTTGCTGATCGGGCGCTGTTGCGTGCAACTGGCCAGAAGGCCGAAAGGAAGGCCGCGCACGATCATGATATCGCGGGGGCAAGCCAGAAGATATCGTCGATTTTGCAAAAGCTGGGGGAAATCGCATGACCGCTTTTTCCTTTGCCCTGTTGCGGCATGGCCCGACCGCATGGAATTTTGCGAAAAGGCTGCAAGGTCGCAGCGATATCGACCTGACCGACAATGCACGGCAAGATTTCCGGGGATTGTCCCTGCCTGCATCGTGGCAGGCGATACCGTGGCGATGCAGCCCACTGCGCCGGACCCTGCAAACCGCTGCGGCCCTTGGCATTGCGGCCACCCCTGATCCGGTATGGATTGAAATGGATTGGGGGCAGTGGGAAGGGTTAACGGTTGCGCAATTGCGGCAGGATATCGGGCCTGCCATGCAGGAAAACGAAGATCGCGGCCTTGATTTTCGACCGGATGGCGGCGAAAGCCCACGCGATGTTTTAAACCGGGTTACCGGATTTTTACGCGGCTGGTCAGGGGGCGATTTTGGCGTTGTCACCCACAAGGGCGTTATCCGGGTGGTTTATGCGGCAGCAATTGGTTGGGACATGACCGGCAGGATGCCTGATAAACTGGATTGGCGGGCTTTGCAGATTTTTGACTGGGATGATCGCAATGGCCTGTCGCTTCGCGCCCTGAATGTCGCCTTGCAGGAGCATAAATCATGACCGATGTGATGATTTATGTGCAACATTTGCTGGGCATTGGCCATGTCCGGCGCACGGCCTTGCTGGTGGCGGCCCTGCGGGCGCAAGGGGTATCGGTTGCGGTGGTGTCGGGGGGCATTCCCGATCCCTTGATTGATTTTGGCACTGGCCATGTCATTCAACTACCGCCCTGTCGCACGGCTGATCATGGGTTTTCCGGTCTTGTGGATCAGCATGGTGTTCCGGTGGATGCGCACTGGCAGGATCGGCGACGGGTCGCGTTGCTGGATGCCTATGCTTCACTGTTCCCGAAAGTGTTGATGATTGAAATGTTTCCATTTGGTCGGCGGGCCTTTCGGTTTGAATTGCTGCCCTTGCTGGAACGGGCCGGGCAGGACGGGGTGGATCGGGTGTGTTCGGTGCGCGATCTTTTGGTGCGTAAGGATGACATCGCCAAGGAACGCTGGATGCGCGATATTGCCCGGCAATATTTCGATACCATTTTGGTGCATGGCGACCCGGCCCTGTTTGATTTCGGGCACAGTTTTCCGTTCGCCGGTGATCTGGCCGATCTAATCACCTATACCGGCTATGTTGCGCCTGATAAGGCCGATGTGGCGGGATTTGGTGGGGAACGCGACGGGGTGGTGGTGTCGGCCGGGGGCGGTGCTGTCGGACGGGATCTGATCATGGCGGCGATGTCGGCGCGCACAGTGTCGCGGCGGTTTGCGGGGTACCATTGGGATATCATTACCGGGCCGCATTTTCCGGCCCATGAATTTGACATCCTGTCGCAACAGGTGGGGGAGGCGAACCTGTCCCTGCACCGGTTTGTTCCCGATTTTCGCGACCGTTTGGCGCGTGCCGCTTTGTCGGTGTCGCAGGCCGGGTATAATACCCTGATGGATGTGCTGGTGACCGGGGTTCCGGCTGTGATGGTGCCTTTTGATTCGGGTGGTGAAAGTGAACAGGGCGAACGCGCCGGTATTTTTGCCCGCAAAAAGATTATATCCGTTCTGGCTGCAAGAGAATTGAGTGGCGAAAAGCTTGCCAATGCCATGGATCAGGTCAATTTACCGGGCCAGATTGATTTATTACTGGACGGAGCGCGTGTAAGTGCGGCTAAAATCGCGACACGGTTACGGGGAAGGTGATGAGCAACTGGGATAATCTGCGCAATGAGCTGGATCACTGGCAGGAAGCAGGGCTTCTGGCCGGAATGTGGTGGCGCGACGATGACGCGGTTGAGGTAACGCCCGCTCTGGATCATATTCTGGCACTGGAACAGTGTTATCATGTGCCGCTTGCCCTCGCTGTTGTTCCGGCCGGTGTGAATGCCGCGCTGGTCGCGCGTCTTGCGGAAACCCTTGATACTCGTGTTTTGCAGCATGGCTGGAACCACGAAAACCACGCACCCGCCGGACAGAAAAAGCAGGAACTGGATGATGTGCGCCATCTGGGTGATGTTGTGGCCGATATCCGGCGCGGCTTTGACGTGCTGTCGGGGCATTTTGGCAACCGTTTCCTGCCAGTGATGGTGCCGCCCTGGAACCGCATTGCAGATGATGTGGTGGCAACCTTGCCGTCATTGGGTATACAGGGGCTTAGCACCTTTAACACGCGCAAGGTGGCATTCCCGGTGCCGGGATTGTTGCAGGTCAATTGCCATGTCGATGTAATCGACTGGAAAGGCAGCCGGGGCTTTGTTGGCGAAGATTCCTGTCTGGCCGCACTTGTCGCCCATCTGTCGGCCCGGCGTGCCGGGCAAGCGGACCGTGATGAGGCCACTGGCCTTCTGACTCATCATCTGGTGCATGATGCCCCAACCAATATGTTTCTGGACGATCTGTTTTCTTTTGAGCATCCGGCCTTGAAATGGCTGACGATCCCCGGGGTCTTTCCATGGCAATAAAATCGCAAAAATCAGATACGGCCCCGATGATGGAGGCACGCCCGTCGGATATTGTGCAAGACACTGATGTGGTGGTGATGCGGTATTCGAAGCAGGCGATCATGCCCGATCTGATCCGGGCCGTTGCCGGAATTGTCCTGTGCGGCGGGATATCGCTGGTGCCGGGGGTTATTGAATTGCTGCGCTGGATAGGTCTGGGACTGAGCATTTTGTTCATCGTCTATCTGGTCCGGACCATTTTGCGCATGAAAATTCGCATTCATGTATCGGAATATGGGATGCGCCTGACCGGGATGACTGACGGCACCGCTTTTGCGTGGCCGGAACTGGCCGGGTTTCGTCTGCGTTATTTCAGTACGCGCCGCGATGGCAAAAAGGGTTGGTTTGAACTGACCCTGACGGCACCGGGATCAAAAATTGTCACGGAATCGACGCTGGACGGCTTTGATAAACTGTTGTCACTGGCCCGGGATGCAGCACAGGATAACGGGCTGATGGTAGATGACATTACGCGCACCAATCTGATGCGCATGGACGAGGCTGAAACCCTTGTCCGTGCTGCCAGTCGTGCGGCGCGATAACGAAAGATGGGATGATATGGCCGACATTCTGCGCATCCGGGATCTGGAAGTCGAATTTGTCTTGCCACATATGCGGGTCAAGGCGGTGGACAAAGTCGGTTTCCGGATCGGGGCTCAGGAAACGGTCGCGCTGGTGGGGGAATCAGGATCGGGCAAAACCACCATTTCCCAAGCGATTATGGGTATCCTGCCCGATGCTGCGACGATTTCGGGCGGATCGATGATTTTTGCCGATCCCAAAACACCGGGCACCCGTGTCGATCTGGCGATGCTTGATCGCAAGGGGGCGGAAATGCGCGCCATTAGGGGCGGCCGCATTTCCATGATTTTTCAGGAGCCGATGAGTTCCCTGTCGCCGCTTCATACCATCGGTGATCAGATTTGCGAGGCCGTACGTCTGCACCGCAAGGTTGGTAACACCGAGGCCAAAGAACTGTCGGCAGACATGCTCGGTCTTGTCGGGTTTCCCGATCCAAAACGCGCCTTGCGCACTTATCCGTTTGAATTGTCAGGCGGGTTGCGGCAGCGCGCCATGATCGCGATGGCCTTGGTTTGCCGTCCAGCCTTGCTGGTGGCGGATGAACCGACCACGGCCCTTGATGTGACAATTCAGGCGCAAACATTACGACTTATCAAGGATTTGCAATCAGAGCTTCATATGTCGGTTCTGCTGATTACCCATGATCTTGGCGTCGTTGCCAATATGGCGGATCGCATGGTGGTGATCTATAACGGCCGGGTGGTCGAAAGTGGTCGGACCGAAGATGTGTTTCGCAATCCCGGTCATCTTTATACGCAATCCTTGTTGGCGGCGGTGCCGCATTTTGACATGCAGGCAGGCGAACGCCTGAAACCGCTGCGTGAAATCAAACCGCGTCTGGATGGCTTGTTGACTCTGTGTAGTGCGGACGGGACGGCGTCGGTCCCCGGTGCGCCGGAAACGATGTCACTTGCCTCTTACGGGCCAGGATCGGGCGAGGCGGTGCTGTCGGTTTTGCATGTGAATAAAAGTTTCGCCATTCGCAAAAGTGGCTGGTTCGGGATGGATCAGCAACGCTTTGAGGCGCTTAGCGACGTGTCGCTAACGGTTAATCGGGGGGAATGTCTGGGGCTGGTCGGTGAAAGCGGATGTGGCAAGACCACCTTGTCAAAGCTGATCATGCGGGCGATGGCTCCCGATAGCGGTAGCATCCTGTTTCGCGGCGAAAGCGGCCAGATGACAGAACTGACCTATCTGGATGAAGACCAGCTTGCCCCTTATCGCCGTCGTATTCAATTTGTGTTTCAGGACCCGTTCGGGTCGCTGAACCCGCGCATGACGGTGCAGGACATTATCAGTGAACCGATGCTGATCCACAATATTGGCGACGCGGATTACCGGCAACGTATGGTTCTGGAACTGATGGAGGTGGTCGGGCTTGATCCCCGGTTCCTCAACCGGTATCCGCACAGTTTTTCCGGCGGCCAGCGGCAACGGATCGGCATTGCCCGTGCCTTGTGCTTACGACCTGATTTGTTGATTTTTGACGAACCGACATCGGCCCTTGACGTATCGGTTCAGGCGCAGATTTTAAATCTTCTTAAAGATTTGAAAGATCAACTTAAACTGACTTATCTGTTTATTTCTCATAATCTGGCCGTGGTGGATTATATTGCAGATCGCATTGCGGTGATGTGCGCAGGGCGAATTGTTGAAACCGCCCCTCGCGAAGCTCTGTTTCGCGATCCGATCCATCCCTATACGCAGGCCTTGCTCAATGCGGTGCCATTTGCCGATCTGGATCACCCGCTTGATTTCTCAAAAATCGTCGAAGGCAAGGCCTCAAATCCCCGGTCATGGCCTGCACCTTTTACGATTGATAATTTGTCCGATCCTCGCATGGTTCAGCTGTCAGATGGGCATTTTGTTCGCATGACGCGCCCTGATTATCAGGAGATTGCCGTATAATGATGATGTTACCCCGCGTCAAAGACCGAATACGTCTTTTGGCCTGTTGCCTTGCCACGGTTATTTGCGGGCCTGTGATGGCGCAGGCAGCAATGGAAATTCCCTGGTTTGCCGACGATGTGGCGTCGGGAAAGCTGCCACCAGTGGCCGAACGCCTACCGGAAAATCCACGGGTGATTGATTTTGCGACTGAGGGGAAAACAACTGGCAAATACGGCGGCGATCTGTCCACCATCATGGGGCGGTCGCGCGATATTCGCATTTCGGTGGTTTATGGTTATGCCCGGTTGGTGGGTTATGATCAAAATCTTGATATCAAGCCTGATATCCTCGAATCCCTTGATGTGAACGAAGAAGGCAGCGTTTTCACCCTGCATATCCGCAAGGGCCATAGATGGTCGGACGGCCATCCCTTTACTGCCGAGGATTTCCGCTATTACTGGGAAGATGTGGTCAATAATGACGAATTGTTTCCGGTCGGCCCGCCTCGCTTTTTGATGGTGAATGGCCGCCCGCCGGAATTTGAGATTATCGACGATTTCACGGTGCGTTATAGCTGGGCCGAACCCAATCCGTTTTTCATCGCGGAACTGGCGGCGACCCGACCGCCTTTTATCTATCGACCATCGCACTATTTACGACAGTTCCACGAAAATTACCGTGATACCGCCGAGCTGAATGCGATGGTTTCGAAGCGGGGGTTGCGTAGTTGGGCGGTTTTGCATACCGACAAGGACGAACCCTATGACCTTAAAAACATCGAGCGTCCGTCGCTTGAACCGTGGCTGATCAGAACGTCGGAGCCATCGGACCGGTTTGTTTTTGAACGCAATCCCTATTATCACCGGGTCGATCCGGACGGCAATCAGTTGCCCTATATCGACCGGCTGATTTTCAATATTTCCAACACCAAACTGGTCCCGGCCAAGGTTGGCGCGGGAGAGGCGGATATCCAAAGCCGTATCCTGACGCTCAAGGATTATACCTTCCTGAAACAGGCGCAAAAAAATCAGTCCTATAAGGTCAATTTATGGGATGCCGGTTATGGGTCCTATGCCGCCCTTTATCCCAATCTGACGGTATCGGACCCGGTATGGCGCAAGGTGGTGCGCGATGTGCGATTCCGCCGCGCCCTGTCCCATGCGATCAACCGCACCGAGATCAACCGTGTGCTGTTTTTCGGGTTGGCGACGCCGACCAATAATACCATCCTGCCCAAAAGCCCGTTATTCAAACCGGAATATCGCAACGCCCATATCGAATTTGATCTGAAAAAGGCCAATGCGTTGCTGGATGAAATGGGGCTGGACCGACGCAATTCGGCGGGCATTCGCCTGTTGCCCGATGGTCGCCCGCTGGAAATCATCGTGGAAACAGCAGGGGAAAACCCCGAACAGGATGATATTCTGGAACTGATTTCAGATAGCTGGAAACAGGCGGGCATTAAATTGTTCGTCAAGGCGATGCAGCGCGAAGTGATGCGCGCCCGTGCCTATAGCGGCGAAACGGTGATGTCGATTTTCAGCGGTATCGATAACGGTTTGGCGACCCCGGCATCGGCACCGTCGGAATTTGTGCCGGTCAATCAGGACAGTTTGCAATGGCCCAAATGGGGCCAGTATTATGATACCAACCGGGCGGCGGGCGAGGCCCCGGATATGGACGAGGCCCGCGAACTTATGGCGCTATACGACGCCTGGCGGACCGGTAATGAACAGCAACGCAAGGATTCCTGGCAGCGCATCCTTGATATCCATGCCGAAAACATGTTTTCAATTGGTATTGTCGGCAATGTGCCGCAACCGGTTGTGGTGGATGAAAAGCTGCGCAATGTGCCGGAAAAGGGTATTCATAGCTGGGAGCCGGGGGCGTTTTTTGGCATTTATCGGCCTGATACCTTCTGGTGGGATCGCTAGGGATTTAAAATAAAGACGGGGGGCACGGCGCAAGGGGGCGTTGTGGATTTTGACTTAGGGGGAAAAACCGCCGATGCTGACCTTTCTGGCAAGACGGCTTTTGGTGATGATACCCACGCTGTTTTTCATCAGCGTGCTGGTTTTTGTTGTCATTCAATTACCGCCCGGCGATTTTCTGACCACCTATCTGAACGAATTGCAATCGCAAGGCGAGGCGGTGGACCCTGCCAAAATCGCCTATCTGAAACAGCAATACGGCCTTGATCAGCCGATGTATGTGCAATATTTCGACTGGGCGTGGGGATTGCTGCATGGCGATCTGGGCTTCAGTTTTGAATATAACCTGCCGGTAAGCGAGGTGGTCGGCGACCGGTTATATCTGTCTATGGTGCTGAATTTCAGTACGGTTTTATTCATCTATATCGTCAGTTTTCCCATCGGAATTTATTCCGCCACCCGGCAATATAGCTGGGGTGATTATGGTTTTACCCTGCTTGGGTTTCTGGGCCTTGCCATGCCCAATTTCCTCTTTGCACTGGTGCTGCTGTATTATGCCAATGTGGTGTTTGGCACTTCGATTGGCGGGTTGATGGACCCGGAATATATCAATGCCGCCTGGTCGTTTGGCAAGGTGAAGTCGGTGGTCGAACATTTGTGGGCGCCGGTGCTGGTGATTGGTACGTCGGGCACTGCCTCGATGATCCGGCGGTTGCGTGCCAATCTTTTGGATGAATTGTCCAAACAATATGTTGTCACCGCCCATGCCAAGGGCTTGTCGCCGGGGCGGGTTTTATTCAAATACCCACTGCGCATGGCATTAAACCCGTTCATTGCCGATATTGGCAATATTCTGCCACAGGTGGTATCGGGGTCGGTTCTGGTATCGGTGGTGATGTCCTTGCCGACAACCGGGCCGATGTTGCTGTCATCGCTGCAAAGTCAGGATATGTATCTGGCCGGGTCGTTCCTGATGTTTTTGGCGCTTTTGACGGTGGTTGGCATGTTTGTTTCTGACATTCTGCTGGCATGGCTTGATCCGCGTATCCGCTTTCAGGGAGGGGTATCGGAATGAGCCGTGAGACCCAAAACGCCAATAACGACCATTTCGTCGATACACAGCCCTTTGACCCGTGGGACAAGGAAGAACTGACGCCGGAACAGGAAAAATACTTTCTGGCCTCGCAATGGAAACTGATCTGGTGGCGGTTGAAACGCCACCGGCTTGCGGTGGTGTCGGGACTGATTCTGCTGGTGATGTATGTGTCGATCCTGTTTGTTGAATTTCTGTCGCCCTATGCGCAGGAAACCCGTAACAGTGATTTTATCCATCATCCGCCACAATCGATCCATTTGTTCCATGACGGATCGTTTATCGGGCCGTTTACCTATGGCACCGATTTTTCGGTGGATATGGAAACTCTCAAACCGACCTATATCGACGATCCCCAGAAAATCGACCGGCTGCGCTTTTTCTGTTCGGGTGATCCATACCGTTTCTGGGGTCTGTTTGAGGCCAGTTTGCATCTGGTCTGTCCGGCGGAAGGTGGCACGATGTTTGTGTTCGGCACCGACCGGCTGGGCCGGGATGTTTTGTCACGGATGATTTATGGCGCACGAATTTCCCTGACCATCGGGTTGATGGGCATTGCTGTCAGTTTTGTTCTGGGCGTGTTGATTGGTGGGGCGGCGGGGTATTTTGGCGGTTGGGTCGATTCCGTGGCGCAACGTTTGATCGAGGTGATCCGCTCCTTACCTGAAATTCCGCTCTGGATGGCTCTATCGGCGGCTTTGCCGGTAACATGGAGCCCGATTTTGATCTATTTCGGGATTACCATCATTCTGGGCCTGATTGACTGGACCGGGCTGGCGCGGGCGGTGCGGTCCAAATTGCTGGCGCTGCGCGAAGAAGATTATGCGCTGGCGGCACGCCTGATGGGGGCCAAGCCCAAACGCATCATCGCCCGCCATTTATTGCCAAATTTCGCCAGCCACCTGATCGCATCGGTTACGTTGTCGATCCCCAATATGATTTTGGGCGAAACGGCGCTGAGTTTCCTGGGGCTGGGACTGCGCGCCCCGATTACCAGTTGGGGTGTTTTGTTGAACGAGGCACAAAACATCAATGCAGTTGCCGTGTATCCGTGGCTGATGATCCCGGTTGTTCCGGTGATCATTGTTGTGCTGGCGTTCAACTTTTTGGGTGATGGCTTGCGCGATGCGGCCGACCCGTACAAGAATTGATTTAAGCCGTCTTGTAACGCGCCATCTGGCGCAGGGACGGGATCAGGGCCAGTGCGCAAAGGGTAAGGCCAAACCCGCAAACCATAGGCCATCCGCCGTGATTCCAGGAAAAATTGGCCCCGGCTGATCCGAAGGAGCCGCCCAGAAACATGCCGGTCATATAGACGGTGTTGATGCGGTTGCGGGCCTCGGGCACAAGCCCGAAAATCAGGTGTTGATTGGAAATCATCGCAAAGTTCAGACCGAAATCAAACACCAGAACGCCCAGCGCAAGGCCCGGTAACGCGCCCCATCCCACAAACACCAGCCATGCCGCAATGCTGACGACAACGCCGACAACCACCACGCGGGTCGGGCCATAACGATCGGCCAGCCTGCCCGAAAGGGGGGCTGCCAGAACGCCAACCGCCCCCAGAACGCCAAACATCCCGGCAATATCGGCACCAAGCCCATAGGCTGGACTTTGCAGATGCAGGGCCAGAATCGTCCAGAATGCCGAAAAGGATCCGAACAAGGCGGCTTGCGTCAGGGTGGCGCGGCGCAAGGCTGCCTGATCACGGCAAAGCTGTAATACCGATAACAATGCCTCGCCATAGCCGATGGCGGTTTTCGGTTTGTCGCGAGGCAGCATCACCGCCATCAGAATGGCGGCCATGATCGCAACCGGGGCGGAAATCCAGAACATTTCGCGCCAGCCCAGATGGGTAGAAATAAACCCGGCCAGGGTGCGGCTCAGCAAAATGCCACAAAGCAAACCCGCCATCACCGTGCCGATGGTTTTACCTCTGCTTTCGGGGCGGGAAAGAGTGGCGGCAAAGGGCAGGATCTGTTGCGCGACTGTTGCCCCGGCCCCGACCAGAAGCGATACGGCAAACAGAATGACGGCATTTGGGGCGGCTCCTTCGATCAGAAGGACAACAGCCAATAGCAAAAATTGTCCGACAATCAGTTTGCGCCGGTCAAACAGATCGCCCAGCGGTACCAGTAAAAACAGGCCAATGGCATAGCCAAGCTGCGTTGCCGTCGGGATCAGGCCGGCCACATTGCTTTGGCTGAAATCGGCCATGATGATGCCCAGCATCGGCTGATTGTAATAGATATTGGCAACCGCAAGCCCGGCAGCAATCGCCATGACAAAGGTGAGGCCGCGGCCAATCCCCGCAGGGGTAGTTTGTGACATCCGGAAAATCCCAAATAAACGACGGTGATACGGTGTTATTTCCGGCGCAGCCACAGGCTGGTTTCAAGGGCACCGTCCGGTAAATGAATGGCGGGGGCGATGCTTCCGGCCAAAAGGTTCACCAGACGGGTTTTGGCATAATGACTGGACCACAGCACCTCGAACCCGCCCCCGGCGAGCAGGGCAGCGACACCCTGTTGTTCGTTATAACCGCGCCAATGCCAGATTTCCGGGTAATCATCGGGCAGGGTGATGTCGTGAATGTGCAGGATCGTGCCGCCGGGCAGGGTTGGGATCACTGATGAAAACAGCATATCGACATCGGTTCCGGGCATCAGGATGTGGCTGCTGTCAATCGACAGAATATCCGCCCCGGCAAGGGTTTTGAAAATTGCCGGATCGGCTTTTTGCACGATATTGCGCTCAATCGTGATCGGCAGGGCGGCAATATCGGCGCGGGGGGCTGGATCAATGGCATGAAAAACGGTTTCAAGTTCCCCGTCGCAGATCGCCTTGTAATAAAACCGGGTTGAATGGCCAGACCCGATTTCAACAATCCGCCGGGGGCGAAATTCGCGCGTCATGACATAGGCCATCATGCCATCAAGGCGCGGAAACCATGATTGTTGCCAGCGCGGATCGGGCGGGGATGCGTTATCGAAACCGGCAAAAACATCCTGATAGCTCCCGGCTTTGGAAAGCCATGCCTTCATGGTAGGGGCCGCCTGATCCATAAGGGCTTCAATCGCCGGATAAGACGGACGGCCAACGGCCTGCGCGGTTTCGGCGGCATAACGATAGGGAATGAAATACCCGGCAGGTTTACGGCCAAACAGGGTTTGCAGACCCAGTTTCCAGCGGCGCAGTTTTTTGGCAAAGGCAATCCGGGTCATTACTTATCCAAACATCTATCCGGCACTTAAAATCGGTTTTTCGTCGCGCCAGCTTTTACCAAGCCAGATGGCAAAGCCAAGGGCGATGGCGGAAAAAACAGTCATGGCATAATAGGCATGTGATCCGAACGCACCATAAAGCGGCCCGGATGCCCAGACACTGCCGCCCAGAAACAACCCCATCGACAGCGTTGCCATCAGGCTTTGCGCCGATGTTGCCATTTGCGATGGCACAGCACGGGCGATAAAACTGATGGCGGCAAGGTGGGTAATGCCAAAGGTCGCAGCATGAAGCGGCTGCACCAGCAAGATCAGCCAGAATTGATCGGTACTGCCCAGAACGGTCCAGCGCAGTAATCCGCCCATTGCCCCCAGCGCAAACAACAATCCGGGATGACAGGTGCGGACATATTTCCCCGCGACCGCAAACAGCAGGATTTCCGCCATCACACCCACCGACCAGAACAGGCCGATAATATCATGCGAAAATCCGACATTTTCCCAATGGACCGAGGCAAAACTGTAATAAGTGCCGTGGCTGGCCTGGGCAAAGCCGATACAGCCCAGATAAATCAGAAAAACCGGATTGCGCAGCAGATAAATCAGCGACGATCCCCGGCGCAGGGGGCGGTCGGTTTGCGGGTTGGGCATGCGGGTGATGATGGCAAAATTGATCAGTCCGGCAAGGCAGATCAGCCAGACGATGATATCGCTGCCGACACTTTCCAGAATCCAGCCTGCGCCATAGGACGCGGCAATAAAGGCCAAAGATCCCCAAAGCCGCACCCGGCCATAATCAAGGCTGTGGCGTTTGCATTCATGCACCGTGATCGTGGTGCCCAAGGGCAATAAGGGCGCAAAGGTAAAACCGACAATCGCCGACAATCCGGCCAGAAACCAGAAATTGTCTGACAGCGGAAAGGCCAGAAAAGTCAGAACATAAATCCCCGCCAGCCACAGCATCGGCGTTTTACGATTGCCCGACTGATCGGCATGTTGCCCGATCAGGGGATCGGCAAAAATCCTGATCCAGCTTGGCAGGGACAGCAAAATGCCGATTTCACCGGCAGTTAACCCCTGATCCTTTAACCACACCGGCCAATAGGGCAAAAACACCCCCTGCACCAGAAACAGCCCGACAAAAAACAGGGCAAGAATCAGGGCGGCATGGGTGCGGTTATCGGGATCGGCGGGATGGCTCATGATGCAATCATTCCGCGTTTCAGGCCACGAATGATAAAGCGGGCCGGATGGATGGCGTCAAGAACCGGTGTTGGCAAGGTTGCTGGCATGGCACATATCTGGCTGGCGATGATATCGGCGGCAAGCGGGGCGGCGATCATGCCACGCGCCCCGAACCCGGTACAGATATACACGCCTTTGTGGTACGGCGCATCCTGATATCGCGCATAATGCCGCCCTTTGTCCAGATCGGGATAGGCGGCAAGATAACCATCATAATCCGGGGCCGGACCAATCAGCGGTAAATGATCCGGCGTGGTGGTGCGCAAGGCGGCCCGGCCGGTCAAATCTTGTGGGGTCATTTTGGCGGCGAGATCGGGCAGGATGGCGGCCAGTTGCGCCAGATTGGCGGTATGATCTTCGTCGCGCAGTGCCGTATCGCGATCATCGCGGTCAAAGGTCGCGCCAAAAACATGCCAGCCATCGCGCGCCGGAGTCAGATAACCGTCATGGCTGAGCACACAGTCAATCCGCGCACCGGGCAGGGCGGATGCAAGGGCCTGTTCGGAAAAACAGGAAATCTGGCCACGCACAGCCACCAGATAGTCCGCCAGCCACCGGCTTTGCGCAAAATCTGCCGTTTCCATCGCCCCGGCAAGGATCACCGCGCCGAACGGGCCCCGCGCTGTTCCCGCTGTATCCTTCAGGGTGATGGCACCGCCGCCGTCGCGGGCAATGCCGGTAATATGGGTATCCGGGTGATAATCCACGCCCCGACACAATGCCTTGCACAGGGACGGCGGATTGACCCATCCCGCATCGGGAAAAAACAGCCCGCCGGTCGGCAGGGGCAGGCCAAACAGCGCGCTGGCCGCGTCGGCATTAACAGGACGCACGAGATTATCAAGGGCGGGCAAGCGCGAGATCAGGGCATTTTGCCGTTCGGCATCGCGGTTGTTTCCGGCCAGCGTCAGAACCCCGCAAAAACCGGCTTCGACCCTGCCTGCCTGATGCATTTCTGCAATCTTGCGGGTGGAAAAACGGTATCCGGCCTCGTAAAACTGTCCGGCAAGGCTGTTGTTGACGGTCAGATACGGTTCCAGCATGCCAATCGGATTGCCCGATGCTGCCTGTGCCAGATCGTGATTTTTTTCAAACAACGACACCCCGATGCCACGCCTTTGCAGCGCATCGGCACAAGCCGCCCCGGCAATGCCGCCGCCAATCACCGCCACATCGCCGTATTGTGTGCCAAGGGCAGGTGCGGCAGCAAACCACGGCCTGTCTTTCGGCTTTTTGCTCGGATGGGCGGGCGGGGCAGGCCGGTCTGGCGTCATGCGCTTAAAACCTGCCGGTCCTCTGTATCGGTTGCCGGGGCGGGGTCGATCATGTTCAGGGCTTCGCGTACCACATCGGCCCCGGCCCCCTTGCGATGGGCGTTTTCGCTCAGATACCGCCGCCATTGTTTGGCACCGCGCATCCCCTGAAACAGGCCCAGAATATGCCGCGTCACATGGGCCAGATTGCCGTGGCCTTCGGCAAGATGCGTTTCGATGTAGGGCAGCATGTCTTCTATCACCTGATGGCGGCTGCGCGGGGGGGCGGTATCGCCATAAAACCGCCGGTCCACATCGGCAAGGACATAGGGGTTGTGATAGGCCTCGCGCCCGATCATCACACCATCGACATGGCGCAGATGGTTTTCGGCCTGATCCAGCGTTGTGATGCCACCATTGATGATGATTTCAAGTTCCGGCAATTCCTGTTTCAACTGATAGACCAGCTCATAACGCAACGGCGGAACTTCGCGGTTTTCCTTGGGCGACAGGCCTTTGAGCCACGCCTTGCGGGCATGGATGATAAAGGTTTTGCATCCGGCATCGGCCACGGTTTCGACAAAGCGTTTTAACGACGGGTAATCTTCCTGATCATCAATGCCGATGCGGTTTTTTACCGTTACCGGGGCGGTGCTTGCGGCGATCATTGCCCGGATGCAATCGGCCACGGTATGCGGTTCTGCCATCAGGCAGGCGCCGAAGGCGCCATTTTGCACCCGGTCGGACGGGCAGCCGCAATTCAGGTTGATTTCATCATAGGCAAAATGATTGGCACTATCGCAGGCGCGGGCCAGATCATCGGGGTTGCTGCCACCCAGTTGCAGGGCAACGGGATGTTCGGCGGCATCAAACCGCAAATGCCGTTCCGCCCCGCCAAACAGGATGGCCCCGGTCGTCACCATTTCGGTATAAAGCACCGCCTGCCGACTGATCAGCCGCAAAAAATAGCGATCATGCCGGTCCGTCCAGTCCATCATCGGGGCGATGGAAATGCGGCGGTTGACAGTCATATAGTGCGGTTCCTGAAACTGTTTCGTTATCACGGGGTTGCCGTTTTCAAAGCGGGGTCTTTATATATCTTCCTCGTCTGGTGTGCAAACATCGTCCGGTAGCGGATCGGCATGGCTGCCCCGCAGAAGCAAGCACGAAGCAAATACAGGAAAGTTCATGATCACGATTTACGGCATCAAAAACTGCGACACGGTGCGCAAGGCGTTGAAATGGTTTGAGGCCGAAGGGGTGGAGCATCGTTTTCATGATTTTCGTGTCGATGGCATAACGCCCGCGGTGATTGCCGGGTGGCTGGACGAGGTTGGCGGGGCGGTTCTGATCAATCGGCGCGGGCCGAGTTACCGGAACCTGTCGGATGCCGACAAGGCGGTGCTGGAGCAGGGGGATGCGCAGGCTGCGGCGGCGGTTCTGGCGGCGAATCCGACCGTGATCAAACGCCCGGTGGTGGATTTTGGATCGGTGCGGGTTGTGGGTTGGGATGATGGAAAATGGTCGAAACTGGCCGGATTGTAAGGAAAATCGGAATGGATGTTGCAGTGGTAAAACCGGTAGTGCGTGGTGTGATTTTTGATTGCGACGGTGTGCTGGTTGATACGGAAAATCTCGCCAATCAGGTTATGGTTGATCTTTTGCGCCAGAACGGATGCAACGTAACGGCCCGGGAAACCCACGATCTTTTCATCGGGGGGACGCTTGCCCTTGTTGCCCCCACGATCGCCGAGAAATTTGGTGTGATCCTGCCCGATGGCTGGGTGGATGAATGTTACACCCGGACTTTTGCCGCGTTCGAGCGTGACCTGCAACCGATTGCCGACCTGCCGGTACTGCTTGATATGCTTGATGCGAACGGAATTCCGATGGCGGTCGGCAGCAACGGCCCGCATGACAAGATGAAAGTGTCCCTTGGCAAGGTTGGGTTATATGATCGCTTTGCCGGGCGGATTTGTTCGGCGCGGGATGTTCCCAATCCCAAACCCGCCCCGGATGTTTTTTTGTTGGCAGCGGAAAGGATCGGGGTCGCGATTGAAGATTGCGTTGTGATTGACGACAGTGTGGCGGGGGTGACGGCCGGGGTGGCGTCGGGGGCAACCGTGATTGGCCTTGTTGACCTGACCCCGGCGGAAATTTTGCAGGGGGCCGGGGCGCATTATGTGGCGCGGGATCATGATCATTTGCATGATCTGCTGGCGGGCTGGTTGAACCGATAGGCAAAACGGGCCGGGATATGCTTGGCCCGTCAACTTATTGGTTTTAAAGTATTTTAGATCGAGCGGCGGCACACATACAAAGTTTTTTCAGATTTTTTGAAAAAATTCTTGCTTTGTTCTTTTCACTGTGGCATAACAGAAAAGTCAAGGGGATAAATCCGCCCGGACCGAAACCCGCAAAGCCTTATGCTTTGCGGGTTTTTGCGTTTGGGCCAGAGGAAAGAAATGATGATGCAGCGATACATTGACAGACAGATCGAAAGGCGACCCCGCAGGATCACGACCGGCAGGTGGAAAAGTCATTACGGTGGCCCTGCGCGGGTCCGCTAACCCGGCCATTTGTCAAGACGCCCGAGTTGCGTCTTGTCGGTGGCAGTCCTGCCCGGATCGGGGCGGGAGCCATCCGGCATTGCCGGGGTGGCTGGAGCGGGTGGTGGGTCCGAAGGTGGCCTGTTGGCGAAGCTGGCAGATACCCGGCGGCTGTCTGGATTCCGCGTTCGCGGGAAGGGCGGTTTTGGGGTGACGGCTGCCCGAGGTGCGTCTTGTGCTTGGCCGTGTCTGCCCGGATCGGGCGGGAGCCATCCGGCATTGCCGGGCGAGTTGCCCGGCGGGCGGAGGCACGAGGTTTGTCCGGTCTTGCCCGGTTCCCGTGATGACGGGAAAGGCGGGCCCTGGCTGGATTGCGGCTTTGTCGCCACAGCCCCGAAAGCGGGGGCATTTTGCGGCGGGTTCGGTTAACGCGGGGCGAAGGTCCGGCGGTGGAAAGAGTTCCAAGCCTGCATTTTCGGATGCGGCTTGTGAGGCAGACGGGGGTATGGGCGCCATATCAAGTACCCCTGATGGAGCCTCGCCAAAGTCCCACGGGGGTAGTCCGTCTTGTCTGCATCGGTCCTGCCGGGTTGGCGATTCGGGGGCTGTCACAGCCGTTATTTGGCGGTTTTCCGGGGCGGAAGGGTGTGATGCAGCAACTTTAGCGGTTGTTTTCAGGGATCATGATTGATTACTGAAAGCGAGTCGGCGAGGCCAGATTTTTTGATTTCATTAATCGGGTGTGCTCATTGAAATGACAAGGCGCAAATATACCAGATCATTGAGATCAAGGCAGGAAGACGGAACCCGTCAAAAGATCATGGAGGCGGCATTGGAGCTTTACGGTCTTTGCGGCTGTCCGGTTTTCGTGGTTACGGGAAGGCGGGTTTTGGGTGGGGAGTGCCCCAAATGACCCAAAACCCAAAAGATGTCATTCCCCGATCACCAGACCTTCGCGCCGTGGATCGGCCCCGCCGATCAGGCCGTTTTCGGTGATTTCGATGATATGCAGGCCCGAATTAAGGTCCGTGACATTGGTTTTAAAACCCATCGCGGCCAGTTTCGGGGCAAGGTCAACATCCGGGGTGCCTGCCTCCAGATCGTAGGGGCCAAAACGGTTGACCCGGCGTGGCTGGTTGATGGCCTGTTGCGGGTCCATCTGCCAGTCGATCATCGCGATCAGCGATTGCGCGACATAGCCGATAATGCGCGATCCACCCGGCGACCCGGCGGCAATGACCGGTTTGCCATCCTTCATCACGATGGTCGGGGCCATCGAAGATCGCGGGCGTTTGCCCGGTTCGACCCGGTTGGCGACGGGCACGCCATCGGCATGGCTTTCAAACGAAAAATCGGTCAGTTCGTTATTGAGCAAAAATCCCCGCACCATCAACCGCGAGCCAAACCCGTTTTCAATGGTGGTGGTCATGGAAACAACATTGCCCCAGTCATCGACAATCGAAAAATGGCTGGTGCTGGGAAATTCGATGGAGGTGTCATCGGCAAATCGCGCAGCATGGGTTCGGGGCGGGTTGCCCGGTTGGGCATCGGGCAGAGTAGTGGTGCGATCGAGCAACCTGGCCCGGTCGGCAAGATAATCCGGGTCCAGAAGCCCGCGCACCGGCACATCGACAAAATCGCTGTCGGCGATGTAACGGCCCCGGTCGGCAAAGGCAAGGCGCGAGGCATCGCCGATCAGCCGCCAGCTATCGACGGAATCCGGCCCCATTCCGGCAATGTCATAAGGTTCGATCAGGCCCAGAATTTGACCGACGGTCAGACCGCCTGATGACGGCGGACCCATGCCGCAAACCTCATGGGCGCGATAGGATGCACAGACCGGTTGACGTTCGATCACCTGATAACCGGCCAGATCATCTGTTGCCAAAAGGCCGGGATTGCCGGTTGCGCCCTGAACCTTGGCGGCAATCGCATGGGCGATGTCACCGTGATAAAAGGCATCGACACCATTTTGCGCCAGATCGCGCAGGGTCGCGGCATAGTCCGGATTGTGCAGCAATGTTCCGGCGGGCAAGGGATTGCCATCCGCACCGAGAAAATAGGATGCCGCCGCCGGGTCGGTTTTAAGGCGATCCACATCATTGGCAATCAGCCCGGCCAGACGCGGTGAAACGGAAAAGCCCAGTTCGGCCCGTTCAATCGCCGGGGCCAGGAGGTTTTGCCATTGCATCTGCCCCCATTTCTGATGGGCGGTCGCCATCAGCATCGGGGTGCCCGGTGTTCCGACCGACCGGCCACCAACCACGGCATCATAAAATTTCATCGCCTCGCCGCTGGCGGTTTGAAACAGGGTGTCGGTTGCCGCCATCGGGGCGGTTTCGCGGCCATCCAGCGTGGTCAGGGTGCCGGTGCGGGCATCGTAATAAACCAGAAAGGCGCCGCCGCCGAGGCCCGATGATTGTGGTTCCACCAGCCCGAGCATGGCCTGTACGGCGACCATCGCATCAATCGCATTGCCGCCCCGCGACAAAACATTCGCCCCGGCCTGTGACGCCAGCGGATTGGCGGTGCTGATCATCCAGTTTTGGGCGCGCACGGCATCGGTGCGTTGTGCCAGGCCGGTTGTGCTTTCGGGGGATATGGCATCTGTCGTTTGTTGGGCCGATACCGCCGGGCCAAATGCCATGATCGCACTTATGGTTACGGCAAGCCGCATCGCAAGGGGATATCCTGAGTTTGTCATCGAAGCCCACCTTATGTCAGTATTGTTCTTTGTTCCCGTGATACGGGAACATTGCCTGCCATCCTGTTTTACGCAGGTTTGGGGTGCAAATGAGGCAGCATCATCGCGGTTCAGGCGGCGGATTGTTTGCCTGCTGTTTTGCTTTTGTCCGCGACATTGACATGCAGCCAGTCAATTACGGCATCGGCGGCCTGTTGCCAGTTGGTATCAAGCATCATGGCGTGCGCGATATCATCCAGAATCAGACAATCGGCATGATAGCGCAGGGCCGTGGTGTGGACCAGTTCACTGGGGATGATTTCGTCATTGCGCGCCCCCAAAACCAACATCGGCGGGACATCGGTGGGGGACAGGAAAACCGGGTTGGTTCCCATCATATCCATCAGGGCGCGGTGGCTTTCGGTTTCAAGGCGGCCAAAATAGATCATGCCGTCATCCGATGCGACATCGGCCGATAACATCGCCCGGCCCAGTTTTTCGCGCAAAAGGGTATGGGGGCCAATTGCCTGAAGCCAGAACATCTGCAAATACAGATCGGGATTCGACATCGCCATCATCGCATTGCTGGCGATCAAGCCTTCGGGCGGCACGGATGCCATCAGGACCGCAGCCCGTGCATGGTGGGTTTCCAGATATTTCTGAACGATATAACCGCCCATCGAATGACCGATCAGGATGGGTTCCTGTCCCAGTGTTTCGACAACGGTTTCCAGATCGGCGACATAATCGTCAATAGAGGCATGATTGCGCGATTCGCGCCCGCCGCTGCCGCCATGACCGCGCAGGGAAAAGGAAACGGTTTCAAATCCCTGATCGGCAAAATAACTGAGAAAATGTTCGTTCCAGCACCATGCGCCGGTAAAGGCCCCGTGGACCAGCACGACCGGGGCCTTGCAATTGCTTTTCCCGGTTGGGTTGCGACGAAATATTTCCAGTTGAGGTGTCATGGCAGGCCTCCTGTGCGGTGGCGTCAGATATCTGTCTCATAGGACCATAACATGCTTTTACCTTGTTGGCATCTGTGGTTGCGATTGTCAGCTTGCGTGGTTTTGCGTATGTTGGTGCGATCATGGGGAACGAAAAACAAAAACAAGACCAAACAACTGAAAAGCCGGGGAAGATGTTGGGGTTATCTGTGGTCGGAATTTTATCCGATCTGAATGAATGTGAGCTGGCCGATGTGAACCGGCATGTGCGACGTCGCAAATTCCAATCCGGGATGGAAATCATCGAACCGGAATCGGACAGTTCGGACGTTTTTCTGATTTTGTCGGGCAAGGTGCGGGTGGTCAATTATTCGATTTCGGGCCGCGAAGTCACGCTGGAAGAAATTGATACTGGTGGCTGCGTCGGGCATCTGGCCGCGATTGACGGCCAGCCGCGATCAGCCTGTGTTCTGGCTGTCGGCCTGACCGAGGTCGGTGTGCTGAGCCCGGCCAGTTTTGAGACCGTGATCAAGGAACATCCAACGGTGGCGTGGCGGGTTATTCAGGAACTGGCGCGCATTGTGCGCAGTTCGACCCGGCGCATTGTCGATGTCAGCACGCTGGGGGCCAATGAACGGGTGGTTGCCGAAATTCTGCGCTGTGCGCAACAGGCAGAACGACCCGATGGCAGTGCCATGATTTCACCCGTGCCGGTGCATTCCGATATTGCCGGGCGCGTCAGCACCTCACGCGAAACAGTTGCCCGTGTGCTGGGCAGTCTGAGCCGTCAGAAACTGGTCATAAAAACCGAAAAGGGCCTGCATGTTCCCGATTTGCAGCGGCTGGAAGCGATTTTGTCGCACGGGTTTGACTGATTTTTGGCAAATTCGGTGTTTTTTCAGCCTGTTGTGACGGTTGTCACAGGCGTTTGCGCCCCGGGTTTCTATAAGGGGGATGTTGTTTGGCCCTTTATGAGGCTGGGCACATCTCCCCCAAGAGAGTTTACTGGCCGCGCTGCAATGCGCGGCCATTTTTTTTGCGCCAGATCATGGTGTTTTCATGGATTTGTCCATAGGATCGCCGGAAAACCGGTGATGATGACAAAGGATCAAAACATGCGCGTATCATTAATTCTGGCCGGGCTGAACGGGGCCATGGCAGTCGGGCTGGGGGCGTTTGCGGCCCACGGCATGGCCGGTGTCGAAATGGATTACGCCCGTGGGCTGGTGGAAAAGGGCGCACATTATCAATTGATCCATGCGGTGGCCCTGACGGCGGTTGCGGCCCTTTACAGTGCCATGCCCGGCGGGCATCTGCTGCGCTGGACCGCAATGGCATGGGTCGTGGGCATCGTCTTTTTTTGTGGATCGCTTTATGCCATCGCCTTTAGCGGCATTGCGGCATTTGGCATGGTGGCCCCGGTGGGTGGGACGGCGTTTATCATTGGCTGGCTGTTACTGGCGCTGACCGGGTGGCGGCATGCGCGCCTGAGGTGATCGGCATCGCAAAATGCGGACATAAAAAAGACGTGACCCGAAAGGCCACGTCTTTTTTAATCTCGTCGAAACCCAGCCAGCCCCGAAGGGCCGGGTGAATTACTTCATTTTCGCTTCTTTGAACACGACGTGCTTGCGCACAACCGGATCATATTTGCGAAACTGGAATTTCTCAGTGGTGTTCCGCGGGTTCTTCTTAACAACATAGAAGTAACCGGTTTCTGCGGTGCTCACCAACTTGATGAGGATCGAAGCGGGCTTCGCCATATCTCTGCATCCTGTATTTCAGGTGTGTCTCAGGCCGCAGAACATAACGGTTATCGCCTGACTGTCAAGCCATCTTTGCCGCTTTTTTCCGTCTTTTTCAGTGAAACAGGTTGGTATCGGCAATTTCAGTATCGGATTTGACCGATAACATATTGTAGTTGCTGATATTTTCGATCAGCTTCACAGCGACATCAACATCAAGCTCTCCGGCGGTTTTGCCGGGCGGGCAGGTGTCGCGCAAGGTGCGGCGGGTTTGTTCGTCACTGTAATTGGTATGCCGCCAGGCCACCATCAGGGCATCGAGTTTCTTTTTTCCGGCGACGGCATTTTGCATCAGGATATCGATATCATCGGCGGGAATATCGACCGTGCAAATTGCCGGATGCAATCCGATTCGGTCAAATGTGTATCCGGACGGGGCGCTTAGCCGCGACCAGGTGAAGGTCAGGGTGCCGGAATTGATCAGGTCATTGATCGCCTGCACCGACCCTTTGCCAAAACTGGTGGAACCAACCAGAACGGCCCGCCCGCGATCCTGCAAGGCGGCGGCGACCAATTCTGCCGACGAGGCGGTATTGCCATCAATCAGCACCACCAGCGGCGCACCGTTTATCAGGTCGGCCTCGTTGGCCTCGAATACATGGCGGGCGGCAGAAATACGGGCATGGGTATTGCCAATCGGCCCCCCTGCCAGAAACAGGTCGGCAACATCAACCCCCTGTTGCAGCAATCCGCCCCGATTGCCGCGCAAATCCATCACAACACCGGCAAGATGGCCGTTATTGTTCTTGCGGGTGGTGTCGATGGCGGCGGCAAGTGAGCGGGCGGTATCGTTGTTAAATCCGGTGATGCGGGCCACCACGACATTGCGGCGCAGGGCGGTGAAAACGGTGGGAGCGATCACCCGTTCGCGCACGACCTGAATTGTTTTGATGCGGTTGCTGCCTGCCGGGTTGATTTCAAGTTCGGCAATACTGTCGGCCTTGCCCTGCAACAGATCAGAGGCAAACAGGCTGCTTTGATTGTAAAGATCGATGCCATCAATCGAAATGATCTGATCGCCGATCTGCAATCCCGCCTTGATTGCCGGACCATTGTCATGCACCAGCTTGACCAGTGGATAGCCATTGCCCCCGACCAGACGCACCCCGATGCCGATATAGCCTTCGCGCCTGTTCCGGGCATTGCGCGCCTGTTCGGGGCCTTCATACCGGCTGTAACGGTCAAGGCCGGTCATCGCGCCATCGATCAGCCGCGCCTGAATGGTGGCGTCAGGCGACAGGCGCAGCATCGGTGAATGCAGGCGGAATTGCGCCAGTCCGCGCAAAACGACATCGGCCCACATGCCTGAGGACGAGTCTTCTTTTTGCATGTCGGGCAGGGGCAGAATATCCAGATCGCGCCCGTCATAACGCAGGGCGACATGTTCCGGCGTCATTTCAACGCCGATTTTAGGGTCAATGCCGGTCAATCCGTCCAGCGCATTAACCACAATCTGTTCGGGGGTCAGCGGGTCAATATAGCGGGTATCGAGCAATTCGATGGTCTGGGTCAGGACGTCGCGTGTTTCAAGATCAATATCGCCAACCGGCGGGGCGATATCGCCCGTCGCACATCCTGCCAGCAACAACCCGGTCACACAAAGCCCGGCCATCCGGTTCGGCAGGGAACCGGCAAAGGTCGAGACAAAAGAGGGGGCCGCGTGGTGTTCTGCCACCATATATGTCCGGAGTTGTTCCTGCGAAACAGTCAGTCAGATTATCCCTTGATGCGCATGGCCCATTGGGTGCCCAGAACGCCGCCCTTGATAAAGGGCAACAGGCCCAGACACAGGCCAATGGTGACCGGAATCCAGATGCCAAGTTGCAACATCATCGACGGGCTGCCGCTTTGTTCCATTGCCAGTACGCCGGGAATCACAATGTGACCGACCAGAAAAATCGTGAAATAGGGGGGCGCATCATCGCACCGGTATTCTCCGATCGGATGGTCGCAACATTCGCAAGCCGTGCGCAGTTTCAAATAGCCACTAAAGGCAAATCCGTGGCCGCAATTGGGGCATTTCCGGCGTAATCCGCGGCCCAGTCCCGTCAGAATTCGGGAAGATCCGCTGGTTTCGCCCTGTTCGATATGCATTATCTGTTATGTTCCTGTATCTCGGTCCTGAAGGATCGCTGTATAAGCATAATTGCGCCCATCATCGGAGCCTTCCGGTCTTGCGGCAAGGATTTTCGATCAAGGCCCGTTATTCGGGATGAAGACAGATAGGGTCCGCACCCTAAAAACAGGAGATGCCCGGTGAGTAACGTGGACGATATCGTAGCGCGTCTCAAACAGGATTTCATGGAAGATACGATTGATCGTATCGACCGGATTGAAACCACCATCGACCGGGTGGCCGGGGGTATGGACAGCGCATCTGCCGGTGTCGCTGAATTGCGCCGGGAAGCCCATACAATCAAGGGTTTGGCCGGGTCTTTCGGGTTTCCTCTGGTCGGGGCGATTGCCCATCGATTTGAAGATTACATTGCCGATCTGACGGCGATTGACGATCAGGAAGCTGCATCGCTGGTTGATTTCACCAGCTGGGTGCGCGAGGTCATCGAAAGCGGCACCAACCCGCCCGCCGAAGAAGAAACCCGTATCCTGCGATCCCTGCCATCACGCAGTGCAAAAACCGCAAATGATTCGCACAAGGATGCGGCGACTCCCAAGAACCTTGAAATTCTGATCGTCACCGCAACGACGGTTCAGGCCCATTTTTTGCAGCGCGAAATGCGCGAGAAGGGCTATCGCACGATTACGGCACGCACCGCCGTCGAAGCCTTTCAGACTGTTGTGCAGTCCCGCCCGGATGCCATTATTTCGGCGGCCGTGCTGGACGGGCTGAGCGGGATTGAACTGATCCGTGCCTTGGCCGCGATGAAAACCACCGGCGAAAAGCCGTTGGCATTGCTGACCAGTTTCGAGCCGGGCCATCCCGATCTGGTGGGTCTGCCGGGGAATGTCACGATTATCAGTAACCGGGGCAAGAAAACCGGTGAACATCTGGCAGGGTTTCTGGCCTCTATTGCCGGATGAACCGTCAATCCTTTGCAAGACAACCCCGCCAGATTTTTGTGGCGGGGTTGTGTTTTATTCTTCGGTATTGTTGCGATTGACACTGCGCCGGTTGGCCATCCGGATGCGACGCTGTTTTTTCGGAAGCGTCTTTTTTTTGCTATCCGGCCCGGTTTCCTGCTTTTTGCCGTCAGAATCGGCCACAACCAGCCCCGATTTTTTGGCCGCAGCCCGGAAACCCGGTTTGGCCCCATGGGCGCGATCCCGGTTGCCGGGATTGCGTTTTCCAGGGCCACCGCGCGGATTGCGCCCCGGATTACCCCGGCCACGATTGCTGCGCGGTTGTTCAATCAAATCGCGGGCCGTCATTTCGGCATGCCCGGCCAGCCGCAGGGCCAGTGAGCCGGTGGCGGCGTCAGCATCGGCAATGCGCACGATCACATCATCGCCCAGACGGAATGTTTTGCCGCGATTTTGCCCGACCAGACAATGATTGGCCGGATCATGGACGTAATAATCATCGGGCAGGGTGCTGATCGGGACCAGACCATCGGCCCCGGTTTCACTGAGCGCGACAAACAGACCGAAATGGGTGACACCGGAAATCCGTCCGGGGAATTCCGCCCCCACCTTGTCGGCCATATAGGCCGCAACATAACGGTCCACCGCATCGCGTTCGGCCATGGCGGCCCGGCGTTCGGTACCGGAAATATCCTCGCCGATCTGTTCAAACCGTTCGCCTTCTTCATGCGTCAGGCCGCCTGCCCCCAATCGCAATCCGGCGATCAGGGCGCGATGCACCAGCAAATCGGCATAACGGCGGATGGGCGAGGTGAAATGCGCGTATTTCATCAAAGCCAGACCGAAATGGCCGATATTGTCGGGGCTGTACATCGCCTGTGACTGGCTGCGCAATACTACGGTATTGATCAGTTCGGATTCCGGCGTGTCTTTGGCAAGTTGCAGAATGCGGTTGAAATCGCGCGGTTTCAAATCCTTGCCGGGGGCAAGGCTGTATCCGGCCCCGTCGAGAAATTCCCGCAGGGCTTCGAGTTTTTCCTCGCTGGGCGCATCGTGAATACGATACATGCAGGGCTGTTTGAGGCGTTCGAGTTCTTCGGCCGCGCAGACATTGGCGGCAATCATGAATTCCTCGATCAGCTTGTGGCTGTCAAATCGGGCGCGGGGGGCGATGGCAATAATCTGGCCCTGATCATTCAGCTCGATCTTGCGTTCGGGCATATCAAGTTCCAGAACGCCCCGGCGTTCGCGGGCCTGCAAAAAGGCATGAAATGCGCCATAAAGCGGTTTGATCACGGTTTCAAGCAATGGGCCGGTGGTATCGTCGGGTTCGCCGTCCATGGCGCGTTGCACCTGATCATAGGTCAGGCGGGCCGCCGAATTCATCATGCCGCGACAAAATTTGTGACGCAATTTCTTGCCATGCGCGGTCAGCCACATTTCCACGGCCATGCAGCCGCGATCTTCGCGCGGGACCAGCGAACACCAGCCGTTTGACAATTCAAACGGCAACATCGGCACAACGCGATCCGGGAAATAACAACTGTTGCCGCGTTTGACCGCCTCGCGGTCCAGCGCATCATTGGGCCGCACATACCACGACACATCGGCAATCGCGACCATAACGTGCCAGCCTCCGGCATTGGCCGGGTCGGGGTCCGGTTCGGCCCAGACGGCATCGTCAAAATCGCGGGCATCGGCGCCGTCAATCGTCACCAGCGGGATGTCGCGCAGATCGGTGCGCTGTTCCATCGGGGTGGCTTTGGATTCACGGGCCTGAAGTTCGACTTCGGGCGGGAATTCAAAGGGAATGCCCCGCGCATGGATCGAGACCAGACTGATTGATTTCGGTTCGTTGATATTGCCCAGAACATCCACAACCCGGCCCTTGCGCAGGCCGAAATGCTTGCCCGGCAGCAATTCCGCCGTCACCAGCGACCCGGCAATCATATCGGGATGGTCATCCAGCTGAACGACGATTTCGCCGGAATCCTTGCGGTCGGTCGGAATAACCCGGCCTTCGCGGTCACCGGGTTGAAAAATGCCAAGGACGCGCTGTGGCCCGGACCCCAGAACCCGCATGATGCTGGCTTCGTAGGTGTCCTTGCCGGTATAGCGCAGCTTGGCAAGAATTTTGTCGCCAATGCCGGGCGCACTGGGGCCGCCACGGTGAATGGTTTTGACAAAAATGACGGGTGGTGGAACGTCTTCTTTCCAGACATTGGGGCGGGCCAGTACCTCGCCATCCACATCAATGCCGGTAATTTCCAGAACCTCGACCGGGGGCAGGCGACCGGTTTTGTTAAACCGTTTGCGCCCCTTGACGACATCGCCGCCGACTTTCAGGTCTTTCAGAAGTTTCTTGAGTTCAATCTTGGCCGCACCCCGGATGTTGAAAGCGCGTGCAATTTCGCGCTTGCCCACCGGAACCGGGCTTTTATCGATGAATTCCAGAATTTCCTCTTTGGTCGGGAAATGTGATGTGTCTTCTGTATCGTTCGCCAACTGTGCGGCGTCCTTTCGTATGAATTATCGGCAAGACCAAAACGGCCCTGCGCGCCACAAGGCGGCAATTATTGTGCCGCCGCCTTTTTGGCGGGTGTTTTTTTCTTTGCAGCCGGTTTTTTCGCCGCTGCTTTCTTGGCCGGTGCCTTTTTTGCGGTCGTCTTTTTGACCGCCGGTTTTTCGGCACCGTCTTTTTTGGCAGCGGTTTTTGCCGTTTTGCCGGATTTTGCGGCTTTTTCCTTGAGGACCGCAATCGCCATTTCCAGCGTCACATCTTCCTTGGCGGTGCCGGTCGGCAGATTGGCATTCAGTTTTTTGTGGCGGACATACGGACCCCAACGGCCTTCGGCCAGAAAGATCGGTTCCTTGTCATCGGGATGTTTGCCAATTTCCTTGCCGGATTTTTCGCGTTTGTCGGCAATCAGCGTGATCGCCCGGTTTTCACCGACGGTCAGCACATCGTCTTCGGATTTTAACGAGGCAAAGGTGCTGCCGGCCTGAACATAGGGGCCAAACCGCCCAATATTGGCGACGATTTTCTCGCCGCTGTCGGGATAAACACCGACATCGCGTGGCAGGGTCAGCAATTCCTCGGCCTTGGTCAGATCCACCACGGATGGGTCCATGCCCTGGGGCAGGGATGTGCGTTTGGGTTTGACCTTTTTCGGTTTGCCGTTTTTGCCTTCGACGCTTTCTTCTTCGCCCAGTTGCACATAAACGCCATACGGCCCCTTGCGCAGGGTGATTTCCTTGCCGGTTGCCTTATCGACACCCAAAACCTTGGGCCCGCCATCCAGTTCGGCCCCGCCGCCATTGTCATTGGCGACCAGCGGGCGGGTATAATTGCAATCCGGATAGTTGGAACATCCCAGAAACGCACCAAATTTTCCCAGTTTCAGGCTGAGAGTCCCGTCGCTGCATTTCGGGCATTTATGCGGGTCGGTGCCGTCTTCGCGGGCCGGGAACAGGTAATTTTCCAGCATGCCCTGCAAGGCATCGAGAACATGGGTGATCTGAAGGTTTTTGGCCTCGTCCACATTGCCTTTGAAGGCCGCCCAGAAATCGACCAGAACATCGCGCCATGCCCGATCACCGTTCGAGACATCATCAAGCTGGTTTTCAAGATCGGCGGTGAAATTGTACTGAACATAACGTTCAAAGAATTTCGACAAAAATGCCGTGACCAGACGCCCGCGATCCTGTGCGACAAAACGCCGTTTATCGAGCGTCACATAATCGCGGTCCTGCAATACCGAAATGATCGAGGCATAGGTGGACGGGCGGCCAATGCCCAGTTCTTCCATCTTTTTCACCAGGCTGGCCTCGGTATAGCGGGGCGGCGGCTGGGTGAAATGCTGATCAATGCCGACTTTTTGCAGGTCGGGTTTCTGGCCTTCGCTCAGAGGGGGCAGGCGACGGTCATTTTCGTCGTCATCGGCGTCGTCGCGGCCTTCCTGATACAGTTTCAGGAAACCGTCAAACCGCACGACCGAGCCATTGGCACGCAATACCACATGATTGTCATTCGATGCCAGATCGACGGCAACCTGATCAAACAGGGCATCTTCCATCTGGCAGGCGATGGTGCGTTTCCAGATCAGGGTATAAAGCGCCATCTGGTCTTTATCGAGGTGACGTTCAACCTGATCGGGGCGACGGAACACATCGGTCGGGCGGATCGCCTCGTGGGCTTCCTGTGCGTTTTTCGATTTATTGGCAAAGCTGCGCGCCGCAGGCGGCAGATATTGCTTGCCGAAATCCTTTTCGATCAGGCGACGTGCGGCGGCCAGTGCTTCGCCCGACAGGATCACCGCATCGGTACGCATATAGGTGATCAGGCCCTGCGTTTCGCCGCCAATATCAACACCTTCATACAGGCGCTGGGCGATTTGCATGGTGCGTTTGGCACCAAAACCCAGTTTGCGCGAGGCTTCCTGTTGCAGGGTGGATGTCGTAAAGGGCGGCTGCGGACGGCGTTTAACGTCCTTGCGTTCGACCTTTGACACCGCATAGCTGCGCTTTTCAACTTTTTCACGGGCGATTTCGGCATCGCCCTTGTTGCCAATCGCCAGCTTGTCGAGCTTTTGCCCGGCCAGATGGGTCAGCCGGGCGGAAAATTTGCCTTCGGGAACCTGAAAATCGGCCTCAAGCGACCAGTATTCCTGTGGCCGGAAGGCTTCGATTTCAATTTCGCGTTCGCAAATCAGGCGCAATGCCACCGATTGCACACGCCCCGCCGACCGCGAACCGGGCAATTTGCGCCACAAAACCGGCGACAGGTTAAAACCGACCAGATAATCCAGCGCCCGGCGCGCCAGATAGGCATCGACCAGTTCCTGATTAAGGGCGCGGGGGCTGGCAATGGCATCCAGAACGGCCTTTTTGGTGATTTCGTGAAACACCACCCGGTGAATTTCACGGCCTTTCAGAAGTTTTTTCTGATTGAGGACTTCGAGAATATGCCACGAAATCGCTTCACCTTCGCGATCCGGGTCAGTCGCGAGATAAATCGTGTCAGAGTCGCGGGCCGCCGATGCAATTTCGCGGATTTGCTTTTCCGAACGGGCATCGGTTTCCCAGATCATGGCAAAACCATTATCGGGATCAACAGAACCGTCTTTGGAAGGAAGATCGCGGATATGGCCAAACGAGGCCAGCACCTTGAAATCATCACCGAGATATTTGTTGATCGTCTTGGCTTTGGCCGGGGATTCGACGATGACAAGATTCATTACGTTTTTCGTGTCCGGTTTTGCGCCTGAGGCGTAAAGGGTATGGTGTGTTACCTGCATTCTGCAAGCAACAATATTTGTCATGCCATCATTTGGCACAACGCTTAATCGGCGATACGCGATACCCTATTTCCGGGGTGACGTTCAACCCTTCCTGCAAGTTCGAGTTCAATCAGCAATGTCGAAACCATCGCCGCAGGCTGTTTTGACACCCGGATCAGGGTATCGACCGGCAGCGGTGCCAGCGATAAAAATTCCATCAATTGCGATGCGACATCAAGGGGCGGCGCATCATCGTCATTTTCGGGTAACCCCCTGTTTTGGCGGGTTTGCGTGTCCGCAATGCTGTTCTCGGCATCAAGGGATTGCAGGATATCCTCTATGTCGCCGACATGCTTGTGCGCCCCATCGGGAACGCCATTGCGATCAAAAAACAGTTTTTGATCCTGAAAATGCGATGCAGTGTGCAGGCCGCGCAACTGGTTGATGACCACATCGGCGGAGTCGCACAGGGTTGCACCATCGCGGATCAGGCTGTTGGGGCCGCTGGCACGCGGGTCGGCGGGGGATCCGGGTACGGCAAAAACCTCGCGCCCCTGATCGGCGGCCATGCGGGCGGTGATCAATGATCCTGAATTGCGCCCGGCCTCAATCACGATGACGCCCAGCGCCAGCCCCGAAATGATGCGATTGCGGCGCGGAAAATGCCGCGCCTGTGGCGACAGGCCGGGGGGCATTTCTGAAATCACACAGCCGGTTTCGCATAATTGCGCATGCAATTTGGCATTTTCGCGCGGATAAACCACATCAACACCCCCGGCCAGAACGGCAATGGTGCCGCCATCTGTGCCCCCACAGGCAAGGGCCCCGTCATGGGCGGCACCATCAATGCCACGCGCCATGCCCGATGTGACGACATATCCGGCCTGGCACAGATCAGTCGCCAGTTTTCGGGCAAACTGGCAGCCATGGGTCGAGGCATTGCGCGCCCCGACAATGCCAACCGCAGGCTTTGATAACAATTCCATCCGGCCCATCACATAAAAGAAGGGCGGCGCATCGGCAATCGCGGCCAGCGCGTCTGGATATTCCGCATCGCCCCAGATCACCGGCTTGGCCCCGATGGCAAGGGCGGTTTCGATTTCGGCAACGGCGGCATCGCGACTGGCAAGGGTGATGGCGCGTTTTCCACCGGTTTTGGCAATCAGGGCGGGCAGGGCCTCGATCGCCTGATGGGCCGTGCCAAACCGTTCCAGTACCTTGCGAAAGGTGACGGGCCCGACATTGCTGCTGCGCGCCAGACGCACCCGTGCAAGGCGTTCTGATTGCGACAATTTTTCTGGTTGTGATCTTGTAAAAAACATAGCGCGCGGATTGTGATCATCCGGGAACGGATTCGTCAAGATGTTCGAGAGCGCAATGATGCGGTTTCTGAATTACGCCGCTTTAGTAACAGGGTATTCGCCCAAGATACTACCTTTGAAGATAATTGGAGTGAGATTTTCCTCAATGACCATTGCAGGAACCCAGCACAAGGCGTTTTGAGGTCTCAGCATTGCTGTTGTGACGATAGTGGAGTGCTCGCTGACCTTCAATGGTTCCCAATTGCCCCAGATATTCAATCCGGACGGTGTGTCCGGCACAGAACATGTTGGTATCCACCATGAGCCATCGGCAGATTCAGCAACGGAAACCTCATAAAAAATCATGGGAATCTGACCGTATTGGGCAGGAGGATTGGGTTGCAACTTGCCGGTTTTGTCGGTGAAGTAAAGGGCGATATCAGGTGAAAGGCTAAACATCACTTCGCTTGAAGCAAGGATGCCCCTTGTGGTTTTCATAATCACGTTGAGAACGTCATCGTTACTGTTAACTGACATCGATTTTTCTGATCCCTTTTATGACCTTGGTGCAAGGTGATCCGTACCTAATGCGTGCTTTTTTGTTCGTCGACGAGCTTTTGTGAAACACCTGTGTAAATTCCGTTGCCGTTCAGATATTCGAGCTCGTTTTTGGGGGAATTATCCTTTACGTATCCTTGGCCAATGGCCTGACGAATAAGATCAGTCAGTTTGCCCGGTGGCCAACTATCGGGCGAATAGTTGGCAAATGCGTCCAGAATTGCGACATCGATTCCGATGACAATATCTGGTGACAATTGCGCAATGTCGATGGTCCGGGAGCCAAATGTGATGCGTTGGGGATCTGGTTGCAGGTAATCGATCATTTCGATCAGAGGTTCGTAATATGTTACAAAGGTTGCATCCTGATATGCCGGGTCTGGGGTCCAGCTTTTCGGTGATGGCGGGTCACTGATCACCATTCGCCATCTGTTTGTGTTGCGGCCTTGTGCCATACAGCCAACGCAAGCGTCGGGAAATCCGCCAAAAACGGTGAGCACTGATGTGCATTGCTGGATAGCTGTTCTCAATACAGGTCCCGAAGCGGCCCCGGTCTGGGGGCCTAAGGCTGTCCAGTTGCCACCACTGCCTTTTGCCTCCCATATCTGATAGGGGCCGACACCACCAATTTGGGAAATGTAATCGGGGCGTGCAGCAGCGCCAAAAACGACAGCACCGGGATTCATAATTTCAAAGCGCGAGAGATGGATCATGTTTGCCGGGAATCCTCCGGCCACATGGTCGGCAATGAAACAGGTCATTGTCGTTCCCATTGCTTCGGCAAGTGCCGCTTTGTCAGAGGGATCGGCATGATATTGAACCGGTGTTTTGACTAAATAACCACCGATCATTCTGGAGGCTGTTCGCATTGCGTTCTGGCGCCAGTTGGCCTCCCGAACATTAAGCCAGACGGGACCGGGCAAAATGGCACTGATCAATGTTGCGTTGACCAGTTGGGGCCATGTTGCCCCAATCGGGGAGACGATTGGGGCCAGTATGCCTTGCAGACCCGCACCACCACCGCAGAGATTTGCTCCAGCTCCGACGGGAAACCCTATATTGGCCAGTGTTCTGTATAGATATTCAATATTCGGCATATCAAATCCTTCGGGGCATTCCTAATCCCAGGAAATGGATGTTCCGGGATTGTATTGATCCGGTTCATTCGTTTCGCCACTGGCCTTGAAGAGCATGATCTGGTTCTGAAGATCAGTCAGGGTCTTGTTATAGGATATGGCTTTTCCAGGTTCGATGGTGCGTTTGGTGTTCAACTGCCCCATCTTTGAAATTACCAGATTGGAGTTGATGATGGCCGAGATCAGGGCCAGCAATTCATCGCTTTTTGCCTCAGCTATCGCTGTGCCGCGCGACTGTAAGGTCAACACCTCCTGTTTGTAGGTGGTGAATGCCGCGACAGCTTGTGTTGCCGTGATGGGTTTCTGATTTACCGCGAAGGTGATTGAGGTGAAATCCCGACGCTGTTGAAGCTCAGTGATCACGGTGTCAAGTAACTGGAGTATTTCGTTCATCATGAAATTTTGACGCAATGAACGACTATTTGTGAATTTCGGCTCGTTGATCCGGAAGATTTTTTGGATGCAGGGGGCCATAAAAGAGTAACGCCCGGATTGTATCCGGGCGCTGATTCGTCAAGTGTTTCAAAGGCAAGGCTGCTAGATGCCGGGTGTTTCGGCGTCGGCATCCTCTTTTTTCTTCTGGCCGATTTTCGGTTCTTCGCCGCGCAGAAGGCGGCGGATATTGGCGTGGTGGGCCAGCCAGACAATGATCGCCAGAAACACCGCCAGCCATCCCGGTCCGGGGGCATCGAGGATAAACAGGGCGACCAGCGGGGCGACAAGAAGGGCGACCAGTGCCGCCAGGGACGAAATCCGGAAAATCAGCGCCATCACCAGCCATGCCAGCGCGGCCGACAGCCCCATGATCCAGTTGACCGCAATCAGGGTGCCCAGCGTTGTCGCCACACCCTTGCCGCCCTTAAACCGCAGCCACAGCGGAAACATATGGCCGACCACCGCCGCCGCCCCGGCAAAAATACCGGCTTCAACCCCGACATAATGGGTAAAGAGCAGGGCCGCCGCCGCCCCCTTGCCGGAATCGCAAATCAGGGTCAGCAATGCCAGATCCTTGCGCCCGGAGCGCAGAACATTGGTCGCCCCGATATTGCCGGAACCGATTTTGCGAATATCGCCCAGACCGGCGAGACGGGTCAGAACCAGCCCAAAGGGAATGGACCCCAAAAGATAGCCACAGACAGTGGCGATTTGTAACGACATCAACATGGCTTTGTAGGCCGGATCGAGTTCCATCTGGATTATTGTCCTTCAAACCACGGGGCATGCACGAAAACATCGCGCCCATCAATGATGGTACGCACAACCTTTCCCTGGGTCAGGCGACCGTCAAAGGGCGAATTTTTGGATTTTGACACAAAGGCATAAGGATCAATCTTGCCCGCCCGGTCCGGATCAAACATCATCAGATCGGCGGCCTTGCCGATGGCAAGCGTCCCGGCGCCGAGTTTCATCAAACGGGCAGGGTGCATCGTCAGCCGCCCGATGACATCGAGCAACGGCATAAAGCCGTTATGATACAGTTCGAGCGAGATCGGCAGCAGGGTTTCAAGCCCGACAGCCCCCGCCGCCGCCTGTGCAAAGGGCAGACGTTTGGAATCGGCATCCTGCGGATTATGGTCCGATGCGATGGCGTCAATCGTGCCATCGGCCAGCCCCATGACAATCGCCTGCCGGTCTTCTTCGGCCCGCAAGGGCGGCGACAGTTTGGCAAAGGTCCGGTAATCCGACACTGCATTTTCATTCAGGGCAAAATAGAACGGCGCGGTATCGCAGGTGATTTTCAGGCCGCGTTTTTTGGCGCGGCGGATGACTTCGACCGACTCGCCCGTTGAAATATGGGCGAAATGCAGCCGCCCGCCGGTCATTTCGGCCAGACGGATATCGCGTTCGATCTGAATGACTTCGGCCAGCGGCGAAACACCCGAAAGACCCAGCCGGGTCGATAATTCGCCGCTATTCATCGAGGCACCGCGCGAGAGTTCCGGTTCTTCGGGATGTTGCACGATCATGCCGTCAAAAAACGTGGCATAGGACAGGGCCTGTCGCAGAAGGCGGCTGTTGGCGATGGTCTGGTCGCCATCGCAGAAGGCGACGGCCCCGGCCTGATGGAGCAAGCCCATTTCGGTGATTTCGTGGCCTTCCATGCCCTTGGACACCGCACCATAGACAAATACCTTGGCCAGGCCGACCTTGCGTGCCCGGCGGGCGACAAATTCGACCCCGGCCACGTCATCGACCACCGGATCGGTATTGGGCAGGGCAACCATGGTGGTCACACCGCCGGTGGCGGCAGAATGCCCGGCGGTTTCGATGGTTTCCTGATGTTCAAACCCCGGTTCGCGCAATTGCACGCGCATATCGACCAGCCCGGGGGCCAGACAGGCCCCCTTGCCATCAATCACCGTGCAACCCGATGGCAGGTTTGCGGCGGTAATTTGCGGGCCGATACCGGCAATTTTGCCATCTTCAACCAACAGGCCGCCTTGGCAGTCGGTCTGGCTGGCTGGGTCAAGCAAGCGGACATTGACAAAAGCCGTTTTGCCGCTGGCCTTGGCGCGGATGGCGGGCATCATGAGTCTCCTCGTGGCGCGGCCCGTTGGTTCTGCACCAGAATTTCAAGGGCCGCCATGCGGACGGCAACCCCCATTTCGACCTGTTCGCGAATGACGGATCGTTCGACATCGTCGGCGACCTCGCTGTCGATTTCGACTCCGCGATTCATCGGGCCGGGATGCATGATCAGGGCATCGGGTTTTGCATTGGCCAGTTTGGCGCGGTCCAGACCGTGGAAATGGAAATATTCGCGCACGGAGGGAATAAAACTACCTTCCATGCGTTCAAGCTGAAGGCGCAACATCATGACAATGTCGCAATCTTTCAGGCCTTCTTCCATGTCGTGGAAAATTTCAACGCCCATGCGTTCGATTTTCGATGGCAACAGGGTGGGCGGGGCAATCAGGCGGACCCGCGACCCCATGGTGTTGAGCAACAAAATGTTGGACCGCGCCACCCGCGAATGGGCGATGTCGCCGCAAATTGCCACGGTCAGGCGGTGCAGGCGGCCCTTGTGACGGCGGATCGTCAGGGCATCGAGCAGGGCCTGTGTCGGATGTTCATGGCGGCCATCCCCGGCATTCAGAACCGCGCAATTGACCTTTTCGCTGAGCAGTTTGACAGCACCGCTATCGCCATGACGCACGACAAGGGCGTCGGGATTCATGGCGTTTAACGTCATTGCGGTATCAATCAGGGTTTCGCCCTTTTTGACCGAACTGGTGCCCACCGTCATATTGATGACATCCGCACCCAGCCGTTTTGCGGCCAGTTCAAAGGATGTCAGGGTGCGGGTGGAATTTTCATAAAACAGATTGACCACCGTACTGCCGGCCAGAATATTGCTGGTTTTGTCGGCGGTGCGGTTTTTTTCTGCGTAATGCTGGGCACGATCCAGAATAAGGGTGATTTCCCCGGGGGTCAGACCCTCGATGCCCAGCAGGTGAGGATGCGGATAATGATCCGCCGTTGGTCCCATGACACTCATGGCGTTACGCTTGTTCCTTGACAGGATGGGAATTTCGGGCGGAGCATAAACGATATGCCCCGCCGACGGAAAGGTAAAATATCGCCTGTTTTCCTGTCCGCCCGGTCAGTTTTCAGGCGACTTGCAGCAAGATTGCCAAAAGCGGCAGGGTGACCATGGCGGCAAGGGTATGGATGGTGATGATGCTGGCCATCATTTGCGCATCCCCGCCCATCAGCCGCGCCAGAACATAGGCACTGGCCGAGGCCGGAAGGGCGGCATAAAACGCCAGTGCCGCCATATCGACAGGTGGAATATCGAGAACAACGGCAATACCAATGGCAATGGCCGGGCTGATCACCAGTTTGCCAATCGTCGAGACCGTGACCGTGCCCCCGGCGCGACGGGCCGCCATCAGGTCAAGCCCGGCCCCGACCGCCAGCAACCCGATGGGCAGGGCCGAACGGCCCAGAATTTCCAGAAACGGCCCGATCACCGGCGGCAGGCCGACCCCGACCAGATTGGCAATAATGCCCAACACACAGGCCATCAGCAACGGATTGCGCAACACATCACGGATTGCCGAAAACAGCCCCGGTTTACGGTCGCTTTCGCCCCAGCGGGCACAGGCCAGAATCGACAGGACATTGACCGTCGGCACCACAAGGGCGACGCATAATGCCGTGACGGTCAGGCCGCGTTCCCCCAAAAGGGCGGCGGCCACGGCCAGCCCGATATAGGTGTTGGGCCGGATGGCCCCCTGAAAAAAGGAACTGAAGGCCGGATCGCTGATCCGCAAGGCGGGTTTGATCAGCAGGGCCAGCAGTGCCGAAACCGCAACCGCGCCTAACATGCCGATTGTGATGCCGCCGACCGGTAGGCTGCCCAAATCGGCACTGGCGGTATTGGCAAATAACAGGGCGGGGAAGGTGACATAATAGGTGAGTTTTTCCGCCCCCGGCCAAAAGGAATCGGGTAAAAATTGACGTTGTCGCAGGATAAATCCCAGCACAATCAACGCAAAGGTCGGGATCAGGGCGGACAGGATGGCGACCATCGGAATCCTCGCGAAATGATCTGTCCTGCATATGGCAAGCCGTGACGGGATGCAAGCACAGGAGAGAAAAATCAACGGGACAAACCCGCCCGGACCGAAACCCGCAAAGCGTGATGCTTTGCGGGTTTTTGCGTTTGGCACCAAATGAAAGAGGCGATGATGCAGCGATACACAGACAGACAGGATGGTGGGCGCACCCGCAGGATACTGACCGGCGGATGGAGAAGCCATTACGGGGGCATTGCGCAGTCGGTGTAACCCGGCCACAGGTCAAGACGGGAGAGGTGCGTCTTGTTGCCCGGCTTCCGTTACGTGCTCTTTGTAAGCTTTTAAAGAGGATATTCGCCTGTAGCAAAAGCTGCGCCTTCGATATGATAGACGCGCGGTTCTTCCGAGAAATATTGCTCCAAGCCCCTCATGAATGTCTGATGGTCTTCACTCGTTTCAAAGCCCGGTGTGTGGTCTTCGAGTGAGCGCCATCGCACGATCAGGTGGAATAGTTCGGGTGTTTCGATCCCTTGCGCCAGAAGGTGACCTTGGTAACCCTCTGCGCGGCTAAGCAACGGAACGACTTTGGCGAATGCTTGTCTGAACGTTTCAGTATGCTCCTTGTGAACGGGCAGCTGAGCGATCTCATAAATCATGGTTGCACCTTTAAAGTGAGTTCAGCGGTTAAAAGTCCGCACTTGCGAGATGAGCCGATGGGTCAACTGCAATCGCGATTTTTCCACGTACCCCGTTGTTCCGGGTTTCAAGCCGCGCATGGGCGAGCGAAATGTCTTCAAGCGAATAGACAGCACCAACGTGTGGTCGTAGCTGACCACGCTCAACCAATGTGCTCAGTTCATCAAGCTTGCCGCGGTTTTGACGTGTGAAAACGAAGTGAAAACTTGCGTTCTTTCCCCATGCTTCGATGAGGTTCTGGGGCTGTGCAATGTCCACGATCGAGACAACGCGGCCAAGTTGTGCGAGCACGTCCGGGCTGCGCGACAATGTGTCGCCCCCAAGGGTGTCAAACACGACGTCGACGCCTTTGCCACCGGTTTCGCGCAGAATGGCGCTGATATAGTCTTCTTTCGTGTAGTCGATGACCACATCCGCGCCAACACTGCGTGCGAATTCGAAATTATCTTCGCGTACGGTCGTAAATACCTTGGCACCTATGGCTTTCGCGATCTGGATCGCTACATGACCGACGCCGCCAGCACCGCCATGGATCAGGATGCTTTCTCCCACTCGTAAAGCCACACGCCCGATCAGGGCTTCCCACGCCGTCCCGCCAACCAGGCTCAGGCTTGCGGCCTCAAGATGGCTTAGCGCGCCGGGTTTCCTGCCGATAATGTTTTCGGAAGCGACGTGGTATTCGGCATAGCTTCCGTCCCCGTCAAATATTTGCGGGGTATACCAGACTTCGTCACCCGGAACGAAGCTGGTCACACCGGGGCCGACGCTTTCGATGACGCCGGAAACGTCATGCCCGGTAATGGCCGGCAAGGGTACCAAGTCGCGATAGTCACCGCGCCGGACCTGATAATCCAGCGGATTGATGGAGGTTGCATGGACCCGGACAAGGACTTGTCCGGCCTGTGGTGCGGGCGTGGGAAGGTCACGAAGTTCGAACGATTCCGGGCCGCCAAAGGAGTTCAGTATCTGGGCTTTCATTTTGGTTCCTCATTTCGGTAAAAAGGGATATCGAGATTTCTCGATATATTGTGGTAAAAAAAACTACAGTTCTTTGCCTATTCTCTCGGCAAGAGCACTGATGGTTGCTTCATTTCGCTTGTAGTAGGTCCACTGCCCGATGCGCCTGACTTCAACCAGACCCACCCGTTGCAGTGTTGCAAGATAATCGGACACTGTCGATTGCGACAGACCGACGCCTTCCTGAATGCTGCTGACGCAAACTCCAACCGTATCCACGTCGCCTTCATCCTGCGGAGGGAAATTTTTCGCAGGCTCTTTCAAGCCTTTGAGGATTTCAAGGCGTGTACGGTTTGAGAGGGCTTTGAATATTTCGAGCATTTCCATAACGCGAATATATCGAGATTTACCGATATGTCAATTTAAAATTTTCTGCAATTGACCCGAGCGCTCAAAACCCGTTCAGAAATACACAGAGTCTTTCAACAGCAAACCCGGTGAAAGCCTACCGCCCCTTTGCCGTTACACCCGCACCCTTCTATCTGAACGGATAGGATTTTTTCCAAAGGTCTGTAAGACTATTTTACAGGATGAAATAATTCATCGGTTCAATCATGTGTGGTAATTACCCCGCGTCACGATTGAATATCTTCCGGGAAAAGGGACAGGATGATATATCCTGAGGTCTGTCCGGTCCGGGGTATGCGTGATCACATAAATAACGAGGGCAGGTTTTGAAATCTGTCGGAAATCCGGGGGCGCGGGATTATGACAAGGGCGATTGACCATCTGGTATTGTGTGTGCGTGATCTTGATCAGGCGTGTGCCGCCTATCAAAAGTTGGGATTCACAATCACGCCGCGTGCGGTGCATCCGTTTGGCACCGGCAATGCCCTGATCCAGCTTGACGGGCTTTATATTGAACTGCTGGCCGTGCTGGACCCCGATAAAATCGGCATGGGGTCGATGGATGCGCCATTTTCCTTTGCGGTTTATAACCGGGATTACTTGCGCCATCGCGAAGGCATGTCGATGTTGGCCCTGCAATCGGCGAATGCCGCCGATGACCGGGAACAATTCATGGCGGGCGGGGCGGCGACACCCGATGTTTTTGAATTTGATCGCAAGGCATCCCTGCCGGATGGCCGCGAGGTTGACCTTGGCTTTGCCCTGGCGTTTGCCAATCATCCGTTATTGCGCCACGCCATCACTTTTTCCTGCCAGCACAAACACCCGGCGGAATATTTTTATCATCCGAAATATCAGACCCATGCCAACGGGGTATCGTCCCTTGGCAAAATCTATCTGACCCATTGGGCGGCCGAGGCGGTCGAGGATTTTTTTGTCGATATCAAAACCGGCCATCTGGTCGATGTGTTGCATGCCGATGAACTGATCGAGCGGTTTGGGCTGGATGATCCGGAATTGCCCGATGACGGTTTTGCCGGGTTTCAGGTGCTGGTGCCCGATCTGGCCGGGATTGCCGATGCGGCGCGGTCGCTTGGCGCGGTGCCGTGCGGGGATGATCTGATTATTCCGCCGTCCAGCCTGTTTGGGGTGATGATGGTGATTTCCCCAAATAAGGTTGGGGAACAGGCATAAAAAACGCCGGGTGTGACACCGGCGTTGTTTTGAGACATCAGGCAGGAATTATTCTTCTTCGCGGTCGTCTTCGTCGTCGTCGCGATCCAGATCCTCGTCATCATCGTCTTCAAGACCGGGATCGGTATGACGGTTCATATTGTCCAGCGCCCCTTGCAGGATATAGGCGGCGGCGGTTTTATCGACGACTTCGGCGCGGCGTTTGCGGGTCATGTCAACCTCGCCAATCAGGATGCGTTCAACCGCACTGGTTGACAGGCGTTCGTCCCACATCAGAACCGGCAGACTGACATGTTTCGACATTTCATCGACAAAGGCATAAACCCGGTGGCAGGACGTGCCAATCGAGCCATCCATTTCACGCGGAAAACCGATGATGATGCCCGCGACATTCTGTTTGTCGATGATCTTGCCAATTTCATGGATATCGCGGCTGAATTTGGTGCGCTTGATCAGCGAATAGGGGCTTGCGATCTGAAGCCCGACATCGGACAAGGCAATACCGATGGTTTTGGTGCCAAGGTCCAGCCCCAAAATCCGTGATGCTGGCGGCAAGAGCCGCAGCAATTCCTGAGTGTCATTACAAATCATGCCGACCTTATAGTTTCAGCCCCGCCAAAACACCAGCGGAAAGCGCAGGGATTATGATGGCGTTTGTGCAGGGCTGACATTCGCCTGTTATTCGCGATCACGGCACAAAGTTCGCCTGTGCAGGATCGCCTGTTGTTCTGCTTGCCGTTACCCTTGCCGTCCGGGGCGCGGGGTGCTAGGTTCCGCGCTGTAATTCCAGTGCTGGCGGATGCCTGTTCGCCGGTTGTTTTGTCATTCCTTAAGAGAGACTTTCATCCATGTCGTCTTTGGATAAGGAAACGGTTCGTAAAATCGCCTTTTTGTCGCGCATCGAAGTGGCAGAAGACGCATTGGGCGAACTGGCGGGTGATTTGACCCGTATCCTTGATTTTATCGAGGAACTGCAAGAAGTTGACGTCGAGGGTGCCGCCCCTCTGACCTCGGTCGCCGATCTGACCTTGCCGTTGCGCAAGGACGAAGTAACCGATGGCAATATTCAGCAAAAAGTGCTGGCCAATGCGCCGCTGACCGATGCTGGCTGTTTTGTTGTGCCCAAGGTGGTTGAATAATGACTGATCTGACAAATCTGACGCTTGCGGCGGCCCGTGACGGGCTGGCGAAGGGCGATTATACGTCGGTCGAACTGACCGAGGCCCATATTGCGGCGATGGCATCGCAGCGCGACCTGAATGCCTTTATCACCGAAACCCCGGAAAAAGCCATCGAGATGGCCCGTGCATCGGACGCCAAACGCGCCAAGGGCGATGTGGGCAAGATGGAAGGCCTGCCGATTGCGGTCAAGGACCTGTTTTGTACCGAAGGGGTGCAAACCACGGCGGCCTCGCACATTCTGGAAGGATTTATCCCGCAATATGAATCAACCGTGACGGCCAATCTGTTTGGCAATGGCGCGGTGATGCTGGGCAAATCCAATCTTGATGAATTTGCCATGGGATCGGCCAATGTGACGTCCTATTTCGGCAATGTGATCAATCCGTGGAAAGCCGCCGACGGCAAAAATCTGGTGCCGGGCGGGTCGTCTGGCGGGTCGGCGGCGGCAGTGGCCGGGCGCATGGCGCTGGCGGCAACCGGGACCGATACCGGCGGATCAATCCGTCAGCCTGCGGCATTTTGTGGCATTGTCGGGTTGAAGCCGACCTATGGGCGCTGTTCGCGATGGGGCGTTGTCGCCTTTGCCAGTTCGCTGGATCAGGCCGGGCCGATGACCCGTTCGGTGCGCGATGCGGCGATCATGCTGGGCGCGATGGCCGGGCACGACCCGAAAGACAGCACATCCGCCCCGATGGCGGTGCCCGATTTCGAGGCCGCCCTGACCGGTGACATTCGCGGCATGAAGATCGGCATTCCCAAGGAATACCGCGTTGACGGCATGCCCGACGAAATCGCCAGATTGTGGGATGACGGCGTTGCGATGTTGCGCGATGCCGGGGCCAGTGTGGTCGATATTTCGTTGCCGCACACCAAATATGCGCTGCCGACCTATTATATTGTTGCCCCGGCCGAGGCATCGTCAAACCTTGCGCGGTATGACGGGGTGCGGTTTGGCCTGCGCGAAGTGGCCGAGGGCGACAGCCTGGACGATCTGTATATGAAAACCCGTGCGGCGGGTTTTGGCAAGGAAGTCCAGCGCCGCATCATGATCGGCACCTATGTTCTGTCGGCCGGATATTATGATGCCTATTACAACAAGGCCCTGAAAGTCCGTCGTCGCATTTACGAGGATTTCGCCAATGCCTTTGGCACGGTGGATGCCGTTCTGACGCCAACCGCGCCGTCGGCGGCCTTTGCGATTGGTGAAAATCAGGATGACCCGGTCAAGATGTATCTGAATGACGTCTTTACCGTTCCGGCCAGCCTTGCCGGTCTGCCGGGTATGTCGCTTCCGACCGGGTTGTCGGCATCGGGATTGCCGCTGGGCCTGCAACTGATTGGCAAGCCGTTTGACGAAGAAACCGTTTTGCGGGTGGGGGGCGTTCTGGAAAGTGCGGCCGGCTTTACCGCGAAACCGGCCGGGCTGGAGGGCTGATCATGACCTATATTATCGAAGGCGCTACCGGTCCGTGGGAAATCGTTGTCGGTCTGGAAGTTCACTGTCAGGTGATTTCCAAATCCAAGCTGTTTTCCGGGGCTTCGACCACGTTCGGCAACGACGCCAACAGCAATGTCAGCCTTGTGGACGCCGCCATGCCCGGCATGTTGCCGGTGATCAATGCGGAATGCGTGCGTCAGGCGGTCAAGACCGGTCTGGGCCTTAAGGCCAAGATCAATCTTGAAAGCGTGTTTTCGCGCAAAAATTATTTCTATGCCGATCTGCCGCAGGGCTATCAGATTTCGCAGTTTGACAAACCGATTGTCGGCGAGGGCACCATCATCCTTGATATGCCCGATGGTTCGACCAAGGCGGTAGGCATTGAACGCCTGCATCTGGAACAGGATGCCGGGAAATCGATGCATGATCAGGACCCGAAATATTCGCATATCGACCTGAACCGTTCGGGCGTTGCCCTGATGGAAATCGTGTCCAAGCCCGATATCAGAACGCCCGAAGAAGCCGGGGCCTATCTGACCAAGTTGCGGGCCATTGTGCGGTATCTTGGCACCTGTGACGGCAATATGAATGAAGGGTCAATGCGGTGTGATGCCAATGTGTCGGTCCGTCGTCCGGGGGCGGAATTTGGCACGCGCTGCGAGATCAAAAACGTCAATTCGATCCGGTTCGTCATGCAGGCGATTGAAATCGAAGCCAAACGTCAGGTTGAACTGATCGAAGGCGGCGGCGAGGTGGTGCAGCAGACCCGTCTTTATGATCCGCGTGCCGGGGAAACCCGCGCCATGCGGTCCAAGGAAATGGCGCATGATTATCGCTATTTCCCCGATCCCGATTTGCTGCCGCTGGTGTTTGACCAGGCGTTTGTATCGGAAATCGAAAAGACCCTGCCGGAATTGCCGGACGAGAAAAAGGCCCGGTTCATGCGCGAAAATGGCCTGTCGGCCTATGATGCGGGTGTGCTGGTCGCCGATCAGGAAAAATCGGAATATTACGAAGTTGTCGCCAAGGGCCGGGATGGCAAGCTGGCGGCGAACTGGGTGATTACCAACCTGTTTGGCGCGTTGAACAAGGCCGGGGTTGATGTGGCCGAAAGCCCGGTTTCCGCCGAAAACCTTGGCAAATTGCTGGATTTGATCCTCAATGACACCATTTCCGGGCGGATTGCCAAGGATGTCTTTGAAATCATGATCGAAACCGGGGATGACCCGGACAAGATCGTGGCGGAAAAGGGCCTGACGCAGATTACCGATACCGGGGCCATTGAAACCGCGATTGACGAAGTCATTGCGGCCAACCCGGACAAGGTGCAGGAAATCCGCGATGGCAAGGATCGCATGTTGGGCTGGTTTGTTGGTCAGGTGATGAAATCCACGGGCGGCAAGGCCAACCCGGGCATGGTCAACCAGATGCTCCGCGACAAAATCCTCGGCTGATTTCAATCATCAGACGATGCGTAAAAGCCGCCCGTTTCGATCTGAAACGGGCGGCTTTTTCATTGTCGGGTCTTAAACATCATTGGTCCGGTAATCGCGCGGCGACGCGCCAAGGATGCGTTTGAACATATTGCTAAACGCCGCAGGATTGTCATAGCCAAGGTCCATTGCAATCGTGGTCACGGCTTCACCGGCGGCCAGTCTTGGCAGGGCGGTAAGGATGCAGGCCTGTTGACGCCATTCGACAAAGCTTGATCCTGTTTCCTTGCGAAACTGCCGGGTAAAGCTGCGGCGGCTCATGCCCAGATGATGGCACCAGTCATCGATGCTTTCATGCGGAGTCGGGGAGGCCAGAAACGCCCGACATTTTTCCCGTAATCCCGCCTGTTCCGGCAACGGAAGCGACAGCGGCAGAACCGGCAACCGTTTGATTTCATGTTCAATCAGCGCCATCAATGCACCATCACGACCCGCCATGTCATATTCCGGCGGGACGGCAACCGCTTCGATCAGCAAATGACGCATCAGCGATGAAATGCCGACCACCTTGCATTGGTTTTCTGTATCCCCAAGCCGGTCCGGTCGCAGATAAAGCGACCGCATTTTGACATCGCCAAACAGACGGACCTCGTGAATCACCCCGGCCGGGATCAGCATGCCGCGCTGGGGCGGCATCATCCATGCGCCTTGCGGGGTTGATGCCATCAAAACCCCGGTCATGCCATACAGCAACTGATCGCGATCATGGCGGTGGGCGGCAATCACGTGACCATCGGGATAATCGGTCCCCAATGCGATGACCGGTCTTGGAACTTCGCAAAATGATGACATCGATGTCTGCCTTACGTGATTGGCCCAGTCTCGTAACAAATTGACCCTAACGCGGTGGTGGGCCGTTTTGCAATTTTTATAATGACGATCAACGCGCCAAGGTCTGCGTTCAATGTCATTTCAACGAGGTCCCCGATGAACGAAGCCGTTCTTAACCGTCCGCAAGTGGCCCGAACTGTTTTGCCGGTTCTGGGCGCGGCCAGTTTCTGTCATTTGCTGAACGATATGATCCAGTCGCTATTTGTCGCGGCTTATCCGGTATTCAGGGGCGGCTTTGACCTATCCTTTGCGCAGCTTGGCCTGTTGACGCTGACCTATCAGGTGACGGCGTCGTTGCTACAACCCTTTATCGGTCATTTCACGGACCGTCGGCCGCAACCTTATTCGTTGCCGTTCGGTATGGGGATGTCGATGGCAGGGCTTCTGGTGCTGTCCTCGGCAACCAGTTTTGCGATGCTGCTTATGGGCAGTGCGATGCTGGGCGTAGGATCGTCGATCTTTCACCCGGAATCCTCGCGTCTGGCGCGGCTGGCATCGGGCGGGGCGCATGGCTTTGCGCAGTCGCTGTTTCAGGTGGGCGGCAATGTCGGTTCGGCCATCGGGCCGTTGCTGGTGGTGGCGGTGGTTTTGCCGCACGGGCAGGGCAGTCTGGCATGGTTTGCCTTTGCCGCATTGGCCGGGGTTGTGATCCTGACCCTGCTAGGGCGCTGGTATAAACGCAACGGCCATGCCGTGCGACGCCCGCGTGTGGTTCATCTGGCGGCAAATCTTCCGGCCCGGCGGCAGGTGCTTGGCGGCCTGATGGTTCTGTTCTGCCTGATGCTGTCGAAATGGTTCTATCTTGCCAGTTTCACCAGCTATTACGTGTTTTACCTCATGGAAAAATTCCCGCTGTCCGAGGGGGACGCCCAGATTTATCTGTTCGTTTTTCTGGCCTCGGTCGCGGCTGGCACCCTGATTGGTGGATCGGTGGGCGACCGGATTGGCCGCAAAAAGGTGATCTGGGGATCGATCCTTGGGGCGTTGCCCTTTGCGCTGATCCTGCCTTATGTCGGGTTGGGGGCGACCGTGATGCTGTCGATTGCCATCGGTCTAATCCTGTCATCGGCATTTTCGGCGATTGTTGTCTATGCGCAGGAACTTGTGCCAGGGCGTATTGGCATGATTTCCGGGCTGTTCTTCGGTCTTGCCTTCGGGCTTGGCGGGATTGGTGCGGCCATTCTTGGCGTCATGGCCGATCATTTCGGGCTGGGGCTGGTCTATCAGCTTTGTGCATGGTTACCGGCCATCGGCTTCCTTGCGATTTTCCTGCCCGATATCGAACACGGCGATAAAGCCTGATTGTGCTGGATACTGAAACGAAGAAGGCCGCCCACCGGGCGGCCTTTGGTATGGATATGGTGATGGATCAGGCCAGTTCGCGGGCCGGAAAACCGGCATCGTCAATCGCGGCAATCAGGGCGGCGATATCGGCATTGCCGGTTATGGTGACTTCGCCTTTGGCAAGATCGACATCGGCCTTTTCAACGCCGGTGACGTTTTCAACGGCTTTGGTCACGGCCTGTACGCAGTGGCCGCAGCTCATTTTTTCGACTTTCAGATGCAACATATATCGGGTCCTTGATCGTTGGTGTGTCGGTGATAAAGGCATGTTGCACCTTACAGCCACGGGAAGGTCAAGCGGCTTTTTGCGCCCGCAGAATTTTCAGGACTTCATCGGCGGTGGCCTCGCTGGATGCCGGGTTCTGGCCGGTGATCAGATGGCCGTCAACCACGGCAAATGCCGCCCAGTTGTCGCCTTTGTGATACAGCCCGCCCTGCTTTTTAAAGGTATCTTCAATCGACAGCGGCACCACGGCGTCAAGACCAACCACCTTTTCCTCGTCATTGCTAAAGCCCGTCACTTTTTTACCCGCGACCAGTGGTTTGCCATCAACGTCCCGGGCATTGACCAGTGCCGCCGGGCCGTGGCAGACGGCAGCGACCGGTTTGTTCTGGGCCGTGAAATGTTCGATCAGGGCGATGGACCGGGAATCGGTCACCAGATCCCATAACGGGCCGTGACCGCCGGGGAAAAACAGCGCATCGAAATCATCGGCCAAAAGTCCGTTCAGGGTGACGGTATTGGCGAATGATTCTTGCGCCGCATCATCTGCCTCGAAGCGTTCGGTGGCGTCGGTCAGAGCGTCTTTGGCCTGACTGTTGGGATCCAGCGGCGGTTTGCCACCCTTGGGCGAGGCCAGCGTGATTTGTGCCCCGGCATCAAGAAACCGGTAATAGGGCGCGGCGAATTCTTCCAGCCAGAGGCCGGTTTTATGGCCGGTATCGCCCATCTGATCGTGGGATGTCATAATCATCAGAATGCGCATGGAAATTCTCCTGTTGGATGGGGATATGATCCCACAGGTAATCCATGCGCCGTATATGGCAAGGGTGATGATGGCCTGATCCTGGCTTGATCTTGATCCCGGCATGGGGTAATCGCCATGATCGCAACGGGTGCCGGGCGGCTGGGGGATGGAATGGCCAAACTGTTTTTCTATTATTCGTCGATGAATGCGGGCAAATCGACGACATTGCTGCAATCGAGCTTTAATTATCAGGAACGCGGCATGCGGACCCTGCTAATGACGGCGGCATTTGACGACCGGTTCGGCACGGGCAAAATTGCCTCGCGCATCGGGCTGGAGGCCCCGGCCCTGCTGTTTGAGGGCACAAGCAATCTGTTTGAGGTGATCCGGGCCGAAACCGGAAAGGAGGGCGGCAGGATTGATTGTGTTCTGGTCGATGAAAGCCAGTTTCTGACCAAGGAACAGGTCTGGCAATTGTCCGATGTGGCCGACCGGCTGGGCGTGCCGGTTTTGTGTTATGGCATCCGCACCGATTTTCAGGGGCAGCTTTTTGAAGGGTCAAAATGGCTGTTGGCGTGGGCGGACAAGCTGAACGAACTGAAAACCATCTGCCATTGCGGCAGCAAGGCCGGGATGGTGATCCGGGTCGATGAAAATGGCGACCCGGTGCGCGAGGGCGCGCAGGTCGAAATCGGCGGCAATGACCGTTATGTGCCGGTCTGCCGCAAACATTTCAAGGAAGCGATGGGGGAGGGCGATTAACAACGCCCGCCCGTTTCCTATGCGTTCCATCGGGCGATTTCCGGCGCAATCAGCCCCCATGCGACCAGCCACATCACCGCACAGGTGAGGCCATCGACGATCTTCCAGGTGATCGGGCGGGCGACATGGGGGGCCAGCCATGAGGCGCCCAGTGCGATGGCGAAAAACCAGATGAAACTGGCGGTCATCGCGCCCAGCGCAAATAACAGGCGTTGTTCGGCGGGGTATTGCCCGCCAATGCCGCCCAGCATCACCACCGTATCAAGATAAACATGCGGGTTCAGCAAGGTGACGGCCAGTGTTGCCGACAGGACCGTGCGCCATCCGGCGATGGCCGGGGTTTGCGCCGACAGGCTTTCATCGGCAAAGACCCGGCGCAGCGCGCCAAAACCATACCAGATCAAAAATGCCGCCCCGCCCCATGCCGCAATTTGCGTCAGGACCGGCCATGAGGCAATCAATGTGCCCAGCCCGGCCACCCCGGCGGCAATCAGCAAGGCATCGCACAGGGCGCAGACAAAGGCGACCATCACCGGATATTGCCGCCGCAGACCTTGGCCCAGCACAAAGGCGTTCTGCGCGCCAATGGCGATGATCAGGCCGCCACCAATGCCCATGCCGGTAAGATATGTTGCGATCATTCTGATTGTCCTGTGATGCGGTGTGTTGAGTGCTTTGTCATAACCCTTGCTGAAAATAAGAAAATCGAATTATCCTGATGCTTCATTAGCAAAAATGATGAAGGTCATGCTGGATTACAAATTGCTGGAAGCCTGTGCCGGGGTGATCCGGCATGGCAGTTTTGAAAAGGCGGCGCGCGATCTGGGCCTGACGCAATCGGCGATGTCGCAGCGTGTCAAATTGCTGGAAGATCGGCTGGGACAGCCGGTGATCATCCGGTCCAAACCGATTGCGGCCACCGCCGCCGGGCAGCGTTTGTTGCAGCATTATCAGCGTGTGCGCCTGCTGGAGCAGGAATTGCAGGATAATCTGCCGGAACTGAAAGGCGGCGGGGCGGCGTTTGGCAATATCGCGCTGGCGGTCAATGCCGACAGTCTGGCGACATGGTTTGTCGATGTTCCCAAACGGTTGTTTGAGGAATTGAATTTGCTGGTTGATCTGACGGTGCAGGATGAAACCCTGACCGTTGACGAGGTACAGTCCGGCACGGTTCTGGCGGCAATCAGCACGCGGGCGGAGCCGATACAGGGATGCAAGGTGATGGCGCTGGGGATGATGCGCTATATCATGGTGGTGTCGCCCGGTTTTGCGCAGCGTTTCTTTGCCGATGGGGTGACGCCCGATGCCCTGCGGGCCTGCCCGGCAGTGCATTTTTCCCGTCATGACGAATTGCAAAACCAGTTTTTCAAACAGTTCTTTGGCCTTGAACCCGGCGAATTTCCCGCCCATACGGTGCCCAGTTCACAGGGGTTTGTGACCGTGGCCGAACAGGGCATTGCCTATGCCGTGGTCGAGGAACATCAGGCGCAGGACGCGCTGGCACAGGGAAGGTTGATCCGGCCTTGTCCGCATGTCATCGAACGGCCATTATTCTGGCATCACTGGAATATGGATAGCGTGTTGTTACGGCGGGTCAATGACATTGTCCGGGACGAGGCGCGGCGGTTTTTGCCCCAAATTTCCGGGGGGATTTCAGGGCGGATTTGACAGGCCGGGGTTTCTGCTTCTTACTTTGATCCGGATATGTGCGATCCGGGATGCGGCCATCAGGGAATTTTCATGCCACGGCGTCTTGTTGCCTGTCATCATTGCGATTATTTGCATACCGAGGACGATATTCCGGCGGGTAATGTCGCGGTTTGCGTGCGCTGTGGCGCGCCATTGTATCAGGCGCAAAATAACAGCATCGAACGGTCTTTGGCCTTTGCCGTTACTGCCCTTGTGCTGTTTGTCATCGCCAACAGTTTTCCGATTCTCGGTTTTTCGATGGAAGGGCGCAGCGAAAGCAATACCCTGATGTCGGGTGTTGTCACGTTCTGGCAGGAAGGCTATCCGTTTCTGGCCTTTATGGTCGGGCTGACCTCGATGGCGGCCCCTTTATTGCTGATCGGGGCGTATCTTTATGTGCTGACGCCGTTGCGGTTCGGGTTTGAATGGCCCGGCGTGCATCATGTGTGGCGGGTTCTGGCAATTATCCGGCCCTGGTCGATGCTTGATGTGTTTTTGATCGGGCTTCTGGTCGCATTGACCAAGCTGAGTGATTTTGCCGATGTGGTGGCCGGTCCGGCCTTTTATGCGGTGTGTTTGCTGATTCCGGCGTCGCTTTTGATGAGTACGCAGCTTGACCCCAGGGTGATCTGGCGCAAACTGGCCCCTGTCGGGTTGCATCATCCCACCATTGATGATCTTGCCGCCGATTCAACATGGGTGACCTGCCATAATTGTGCGTTTGTCGTGATCGGCAATGGCGAAACCGAAGGCGTTTCATGCCCGCGGTGCGGCAGCAGATTGCATCACCGCAAACCGCGCAGCCTGTCGCGCGCCTGGGCATTGTTGCTGGCGGCGATGGTGTTTTACATTCCGGCAAATGTTTTTCCGATCATGACAGTCACCTTGCTGGGACGGGCCGAAGCCGATACGATTTTAACGGGTGTCGGATCGTTGATCGCGGCGGGCGAATGGCCGATTGCCATTGTGGTTTTTGTCGCCAGCATCGTGGTGCCGGTGTTCAAGATTGCGGTTCTGGCTTGGGTTTATCTGGCGACCGGGTTCGGGCAGACACGCGCCTTGCGCGACCGCACGACGATTTACCGGGTGACTGAACTGATCGGGCGCTGGTCGATGATTGATGTGTTTATGGTGTCTATTCTGGCGGCATTGGTCAAACTGGGTAATATTGCCACTGTGGAGCCGGGTTTTGGGGCTGTTGCCTTTTGCGCCGTGGTGATTTTGACCATGCTGTCGGCGATGGCCTTTGACCCCCGCCTGATCTGGGATCGTGCCGGAATGTTGCAACAACAAGGGACTGCATGATGACCCGAACGCCGATAACCCCGCCATCAAGGCAACCCGAAAGCCCCGAGGTCAAAAAGGGGCTGCACAATATCTCGCTGGTGTGGATTGTGCCGGTGGTGGCGGTATTGATTGGTGGCTGGCTGATCTGGCGCGAAGTGGCGGCGAAAGGCCCCGATATCACGGTAACATTCCTGTCGGCCGAGGGGCTGACGGCGGGCAAGACCCCGGTGAAATACCGCGATGTGACGATCGGGACGGTCAAGGATATCAAGCTGAACGAATATTTTACCGAGGTTGAACTGACCTTGCAGATGTCGCCGGAGATTGAGCCTTATCTGACCGATGCCGCCAAATTCTGGGTCGTGCGGCCCCGTGTGTCGGCGCAGGGGGTGACGGGGCTTGAAACCATTGTATCGGGTTTTTACATTGAAATGATCCCCGATAAAAACGGGAATGAAGCGCGCCATTTCAAGGGGTTTGACGAACCGCAATTCATTGAGGGCAGCGGCGAGGGCACGCGCTTTATCCTGACCAGCCGTGAGGCCGGATCCATTGCGCAAGGCACACCGGTTCTGTTGCGCGGGGTTGCGGTGGGCGAGGTACTGGGCACCGAACTGGATGATACGGCCCAAAATGTGTCGGTGCCGGTGTTCGTGCGCGCCCCTTATGACGCCCTGATCAAAAGCAGCACGCGGTTCTGGGATTCAAGTGGCATCAGCCTTGATCTGAATGCCGAAGGATTTTCGGTCCGGGCGCAATCGATCCGATCCGTCATTGCCGGGGGGGTGAATTTCTATACGCCGGACGGGGATATGGAATCCGAAGCCGCACCGGTCAATACGGTTTTTCCGCTGTATGGCAGCCGCAAGGAAGCCGAAACATTGGCCTATGGCATCAGCCAGCAATATATCCTGTATTTCGACAGTTCGGTGCGTGGCCTGTCTGTTGGTGCGCCGGTGGAATTTCGCGGTATTCGTGTGGGCGAAGTTGAAAGTGTCGATCTGGAATATGTGAGTGAAACCAACAGCTTCCGGGTGCCTGTTGTCATCAATATGCAGCCTGAACGGGTTGTCATGGTGGGGGCAGAAAATCTGGGGGCGGGTGATTATGCCGATATTGCGGCGCAACTGGTGCGTCAGGGGATGCGCGCACGCCTGAAAACCGGCAGTTTCATCACCGGGCAGCTTTATGTTGATCTGGATGTTTATGCGATGGCGCCTGCGCGTTATCTGGGCGATGGATCATCGGAACTGACCGAATTGCCGACTTTGCAACAGAAATCCGAGGAAATCAGCCAGTCGCTGTCTTCGTTACTGGAAAAAATCGAAACCTTCCCGATTGAGGAAATCGGCATTCGGTTGCTGGGCACCGTTGAGGGGATGGAAAATATCGTCACATCGCCCGCGATTGAACAGGGCATGAACAGCATCAGCGAGGCCGCCGCCGGGATTAATCAACTGGTGACGAATCTGGATACCAGTGTCGTGCCTGCGACCCGCGATGCGTTGAATGCCGCAGAAATGGCGCTGGGCGGGGTGCGCGATATGACCGCCCCCAATTCGCCGGTCCGTTATAATTTTGAAGAGGCGTTAAAGGAATTGTCGGCGGCGGCACGGTCGCTGCGTACACTGGCCGATTATCTTGAACAAAATCCCAATGCGCTGATCCTTGGCAAATCGGGCAATCAGGAGACCACCCCATGATGTCGCGTCCTTTTGCTCAAAAATCCCTGTTGGCCGGGGTGATGGCGACGATGCTGTTTCTGGCGGGCTGTGCGTCTTCGGACAATCCGACGCGCTATTTCATGCTGTCACCGGTTACTCCGTCCATGGCGGATGCAAACCGTTCCGGTGCCGTTCTGGGAGTGGGGCCGGTGACATTGCCCAGCCATCTGGACCGGTCGCAACTGGTGATTCGCAGCAGTGAAAACCGCCTTGTGTTTTTGGAAAATGACCGCTGGGCGGAACCACTGGCCGAAAATGTCCGCCGTGTTCTGGGCGAAAATCTGGATGCGCGGATCAAACCTGCCCGGATCGAGGTGTTTCCGTGGAACAGCCGCGACGATGTAATGTGGCAGATCGCGGTTGATATTGTGTCGTTTGAAAAACGCGGGGACGGGCAGGTCTATCTTGAGGCCCGCTGGAAAGTTGTTGATTTTGTCCGGGGCGATATTGTGCTGTCTGACCGGTTTGAGGCAAGCGATATGGCGTCCGATATCGGCAGTGAAGCAACTATTCGCGCCATGAGCAGTCTTTTGGGGGCGCTGGCCGACGAGATCGCAGCGGCATTCCGGCAGAGCTGACATCCCGGCGGGCTGGTTGAAGTGGCAACCGAAGATTGAAGGGAAATCAACCGAAATTGTTTCCGGTTTTGAATTTGGGGCTATTGTTTTCGGCCCGCAGATACCCTAATAAAGAAGAATAAGAATAAAACAAATTGGGACACGCGCCTGACTTCAAAAGCGGCATTGCGCCGCCAAACAGGTAGGTTGGGGAGCCAGAGCGCGTCATGTCGGTAACGACGTTTGAAGTACGTGTCCAGCGGGGTGATCGCTGGATTATCGATTCGTCATTTCGTGACGAAAAAGAAGCCGTTGTCGCCGCTGAATCCTTGCTGAAAGGCAAGGTTGCCGGGGTTCGGGTCGTGCGCGACTGGGAACGCGGCGACGGCAAGCATGTCGAAAAAGTCATTCTTGAAAAAACCGGGAAGGGCGAAGATTCCGGCGGTGACGTGCGCGTTACGCCGATTGATGACGCCCCGTTATGTGAGTCGTCAAGCGACCTGTTGCAAGGCCAGAGTCGCGCGACCATCAACCGGTTGTTGCGCAAATATTTTGAACAGGAAGTCCTGACCCCTTGCGAGGTGATGTATAATTATCAGAACCTGCGCAAGCTGATGTATCACGATACCCTGTTGCCCAGTGCGGTTGACCGGGTGGCCAGCATTCATGCCAAGGCGACCGAGGGCAACCATATCGAGGCCATGGAAAATCTTCATGCCGCGATTGACCAGCTGGCATCGCGCGCCCGCGAGGTCGAGGAAATCGACCTGCCGCAATTTGAAGACGCGACGATTTCCGAAGTCCGCCGCGAAATCAAGGGATTGGGGCTTGCCGAGGATACTGATTTCCTGACAATGGTGGCCCTGACACGGCAATTATCGGCATCGCGCAACTGGATTGCCAAACTTGATCTGGCGTTGAAGGTCAAGGGCGATGAACGCGATGAAGCGGCACGGGTGCTGCTCGATGGTGTGGTTGCCGATATTCTGGGGTCGCCGGTTGCGTTAAAGGAATTGCTGGGCCCGTCGCGCAGTTTTGGCGGGGCGATTTGCCTGCATATTGACCTTGCGCTGGGCCGGGCCAGTGGCAATCGCGGGGCGGCGGACGATGTTCTGGGTTTGCTGAATCCGCTTTTCGGGTCGGGCCTGTTGCCGCAATCGCAAGAAGCCCTGTTTGACTATATCGCCCGTGAAATCAAAAGCCCCAATGATCTGGCCCGCCATAGTGCGGATGGCGACCCGATGGGCGATATTCTGCATCGTCTGGTGACAGAAGAAGGGGTGATTTTCGGGGTGCCGATGGTCACCGCCCTTGCCGAACGCGGGGCACGGTTGCGCAATGTCGGCGGGCCACGGGCGATGATTGAAGGGGTGAGCGAAATCGTTGGCCGGTTACAGCCAAACTGGCGCAAGCTGTCCTTTATCGTCGCCGTCGGGGATAGCGGCATTGCCGCCGATTTCGCCGATGATCTGGCCGTGATGGCACAGGAAGCGGTCAAGGATATGCGGGCCTTGCGGGCCTTTTGCGATACATCGACCAAGCCGCGCGATAAAATGGCGCTGGTGACACGGATGAATGAAATTGTCGTCAAATCCATCCTGCCCGACGATATCAAAACCCATGTCAGCACCCATCTGGATAATGGTCTGGCAGATTATCTGGTGCGGGAAAAGGTGATTGAACGCATTGATAATCCGGCGCTGCATCTGCGCAAACGCGCCTATATGCTGGTGAAATTCTGTTCCAGCGGGGTTTTGATCGAAGGCAAATCGGCCGACATGGCGCGCAAGCGCGTCATTGGCTATTTGAAACAAAAGAATTTCACCGATCATCTTGTGGACGATATCGAAGATACCCCGTCCCGCGAAGGGGCGATTCGCGATTTTTATGCTCTGTTGCAACGCAGTGGATTCTAGGGGCCAGACTCATTCAAATCCAATAGCATATGAGAGCAGCAGGCATAATGCGGCCATAAAGTTTTCCGCCTTTTTGTCGTATCTGGTAGCAATGCTTGAGGTGACCAAACATCCGTTCGATGACAGCATGGTGGCAGAGGTCAAGCAGGCCGATCGGGATGCCGGGTTTGTTGATATCGGCCAGAAAGCCCGGATCAAGGTGGAGGCATTCGAGTTCACCAAGTTCGGGGCGATTGACGGCACGGTGATTGATGTGTCCCCCGATGCCATCCTTGATGAAAAACCGGGGCCGGTTTACCTCGCCAAGGTCGGACTGGCACAGCAATATAACGGTGCGCGGACTGCATACACCGTTGCAGCCGGGGATGACGGTTATAGCGGACATCCAGACCGGTGAGCGTCGTTTGCTGGAGTATATCCTCGGTCCGATGTTGCGGTATCGGGATGAGAGTTTGAGGGAGAGATAAAATGTACTTGCCAGAAGATTATTCGGAACCTTTGATGGGTGGGATGTCACGAGAAAAATTGTCGAAATTTGGTTCAGTTTTTTTTATTATTATTATTGTTTATTTGTTATTTCGTTACATTTTTAATGATTCATACGTTAATCGAGATGGTGTTGAGGGGGTGTATTTGTACTTTGTATCTTTCTTTTCTTTGTTTTTTGTTTTTATTGGGAGGGGAGGGTATTATGCGTTTAAGTGGTATTTTCAATTTAAATTTGGTTTTGGGTTCTTTGTTAATTTTATAGTGGGTGGTTTTTTTCTATTTCTAACTTTTATGGTGGAACCAAATTACAAATTTTCACTATTGGCATCTGTTGTAGCATCTTTGTCACACGCTATGATTTTATCTTTTTGTATAACAGAATTTTTGCGATGAAGATAAAACTAAGTTTTATGAAAAAGGGAAAGCACCCTATTTTTAATTTCAAATTTGAGTAATAATTAAATTAATTCATTTAATGTTTTTGTATTATTTTTACATTATATTTGGAATTTTTATTTCGTATATTATATTTGTTTTTGGTTTTTGTCATGAAAAATGCCAATTATTTCTTTTTGTCTTCTGGGGATTTTTCAATGATGTTAAAATTTTTCTTTTCATAAGTTTTTATCCCGTAATGGGTCTGGTGATTAGGGTCCAGACTCATTCAAATTTAATAGCGTATGAGAGCAGCAAGGCATAATGCGGCCATAAAATTTTCCGCCTTTTGGTCGTGTCGGGTAGCAATGCGCCGGAAGTCCTTGAGGCGACCAAACATCCGTTCGATCATGTTCCGCCCGCGATACCGTATTGCATCAAAAGCATAAAGCATAAAGCATAAGGTTGTTTGCGATTGGTCCTGTTTGGAATAACAGGCTGTATCCGTCGATGCTTTAGCCAGTATTTAGTCCCGGCACGCCGTCGGGAAAACCTGTCTGGATCAAACACCCCGCAGATTTTGTTTTTGGCAAGATCGGTGGGGTGTTTGTCATTGCGGCCATGACCGCAACAACGCATTCTGGGGCGGTCATAACGGAGATTTGCCATGTCCCGGTCGCGTCGCCAGATTGTTTGCCTGTGTTTTCCCAATGTCATGAGTCTGGATGTTACCGGGCCGCTTCAGGTGTTTGCCTCGGCCAATGACGAATTGAAACGTCAGGGGCGGGCAGGCGGATATGATGTGAAGATTGCCGCACAACAGGCCGGGCCGGTAACAACATCGGCGGGGTTTGCCTTGCTGGCCGATATGGCATGGGGCGATCTTGATCTGGCGATGATCGATACAATGCTGGTGCCTGGCGGCGATGGTGTGGAGGCCTTGCGCCATGATGCCGTCTTGCAGGGCTGGTTGCGTGATGCGGCCCATGCGGTGCCGCGTTTGGGGTCGGTGTGTTCCGGGGCGCTGATTTTGGCGTCGGCCGGGTTGCTGGATGGCCGGATGGCAACCACCCACTGGTCGCGCTGTGCGGAAATGGCGCGGTGTTTTCCCGATGTGTTGTTGGCGGAAAACCGCCTGCATACCTATGACCCGGACGGGGTGGATGGCGATGCGCATATTTTCACCTCGGCCGGGGTGACGGCGGGGATTGATCTGGCGCTGGCCTTGGTCGAGGCGGATCATGGCCGGGCGGTTGCCCTTGCGGTCGCGCGCCGGTTGGTGATGTTCCTCAAACGGCCGGGCGGGCAGGCGCAATTCAGCAGTTTTCTGACACCGGCAATGGGCAGTGCATCGCAATTGGCCGAATTGCTGGAATGGATTCCGGGGAATCTGGCGGGGGATTTGTCGCTGGAAAATCTGGCCGGTCGTGCCGGGATGTCCCCCCGGACATTTTCCCGGGTCTTTACCCGCGATATCGGCATGACCCCGGCACGCTATATTGAACGCATCCGGGTTGAGGCGGCCCGCCATCTGTTGCAGGACGGGGATATGCCCCTGTCGCGCATTGCCGGTTTATGCGGGTTCGGGCACCCGGAAACCCTGCGGCGGGCCTTTCATCGTCACCTGTCGATTGCCCCGCAAGACTACGCCGAACGGTTCGGCCTGCGACAGCCTGCCTGAAACAGGTTTTTTCATTCCCTTTTGATTTATCGGAGTTGGCAACATGATGTTACTGACCAATGGATCGGTGCGCCTGCTGTTTATCGGCCAGGCATTGTATTGGTCCTGTTCCCTGATCGGTATTACCCTGACATCGCTGGTTGGCATGCAACTGGCCCCGGTGGCGGCGCTGGCGACCTTGCCTCTGGCCCTGCTGGTGCTGGGTAATCTGGTGGCGGTTCATCCGTTATCGATGTTCATGCAGCGTTATGGACGGCGGCGCGGCCTTGTTGCCGGGGCGATGCTGGGCGTTGTTGGCGGGCTGGTGTCGGCGGGGGGCGTTTATGCCGACAGCTTTACCCTTTTTTGCCTTGGGGCGCTGCCCATCGGGGCCTATCAGGCATCGGCGATGTATTATCGCTATGCCGCCCTTGAAACCGTGCCGGATGCGCAAAAGGGCCGGGCGGCGGCCTTTGTGGTTGGCGGCGGGGTCATTGCGGCCCTGATTGCGCCGGGGCTGGCCGTCTGGTCCCGCGATGCCATCGTCATTCCGTTTCTGGGATCTTATCTGGTGGTGGCGGGGTTGGCCCTGCTGGCCTGTGCCGTGATGTGTGCCCTGCCGCAGGGGGGTATTCCCGCCCGGGTTGCCGGGGGATGGGGGGTGATGGCGAAATTGCTGCAACGGCCGCAAATCCGGGCGGCGATTGCGGTCAGTGCCGCCGGGCATGGCATCATGATTCTGGTGATGAATGCGACACCGCTGGCGATGACATTTTGCGGCTTTGATGTCGGTATTTCGGCACAGGTTATTCAGTGGCACATTATCGGCATGTTTTTGCCCGCCTTTGCCGCCGGGCCGATGATGGATCGATATGGTCCGCGCAAAATGGCGCTGGCGGGGGTTGTTGTGCTGGTTCTCAGTGCCTCGGCGGCCCTGTCGGGGCAAAATCAAATTGCCTTTTTGATCAGTTCGTTTTTGCTGGGTCTGGGCTGGAACCTGATGCTTCTGGCCGGTACAACCCTGTTGGGCGAGGGGCACGATGCCGCAGAACGCGGACATGCCCAAGGCGCGATGGAACTGGGCAACGGGCTGGTCGGGACGTTTGCGTCTTTTGCATCGGGGGCGCTGATTGTCGGGGCCGGGTGGGATGCCATCAATATCGGCATGATTCCGGTTCTGGTGATTGCGGTTTTGCTGATGTGGGCCGGGCGCGGTGCCCGGATGCCGAAAAACGCCTGAAGCCCGATAAAAAGACCGCCAGTCAATCGGGACTGGCGGTCAAGTTCAGGGGCGAACGGGGAGTCACGCCCCCCGGCGCGATCTGACTGTGATGCTTCGGGCATAAAAAAAGTCGGCCATCAGGCCGACTGGTGTGCGGGTGCCGGGCGGTGTGCCGCGACAAAATCCTTGATTTTTTGCAAAACAAAATCGCGAGAAGCACTTTCGCGGGTGCGGAACAAAACTTCGCGTTCCCGGATGACGATCCCCTGATAAAGCGGGGTTTCAATGTCTTCGCGCTGGAATTTCAGGGTGCGAAGGGTGTGGCCGGTTTCATCGGTGCTTTGATAAACGGTACGCATGGTGCTCCATCCCGTTATATTGACAAACATCGTGGCGGTCGTTCCGGTTAAACCTTATGCCAGAATCATCTTTCCATGCGGTGACAGCTTTGTGATGGTTTCAAGACAGTTTGCCAATGTCGTGTCGTATGGCGCAAATTGACGCCCGTCCGGCGGCAGACAGGGCCTGATTGGCAGAGTAAAAAATAAAACGCGCCCCTGTCGGGTTTTCTGGCATTGACAGGGGCCGGGGGGATGTTTAAGAAAGGCGGCGTTCCGCATGAAACGGCGGAAAAATACGGGCAAGTGGCCGAGTGGCTGAAGGCGCTCCCCTGCTAAGGGAGTATGGGGTCAAAAGCCCCATCGAGGGTTCGAATCCCTCCTTGCCCGCCAGTGAAGAAGGCTCCCTCATCGGGAGCCTTTTTGCGTGTTCTGTGGCATATTATTTCAGCATCACTCATTTTGGCCTTTATTGCGGGGTCTTATAAAATATAACACTTTTTTTTGCGAAAAGGACACGCAATGTCAAAATCCCGTGCGCTTTTTTTAAAGCCGGTTCTGGTGGCGTTTACCGCGATAGTGATGACGATATCTGCGACCGGTGCATGGGCGCAAACCGGAAATGTGTTTTTCAGTCAGGAAGAACGCCAGATCATCGCCGACGTTCTGGAGGTCATCACCGGTCAGGAAACCCGGCAAGACAAAAAGGGTGACAAGGGGAACAAAGGCAAGAACAACCACGGCTTGCCGCCCGGAATCGCCATGAAACTGGAACGCGGTGGCACCTTGCCGCCGGGCATAGCCAAACGCGATTTACCTGCCGATCTTGCTGCGCGCCTGCCGCGCCCTCATCCGGGAACGGAACGACTGATTGCGGGCAACGATGTTGTTCTGATTGAACAGGGTACGGGTATCATTCTCGATATTATCCGCGCCGTTGTGCGCAACTGATTATCTGCGGTCTTTATGGTCTGAATTCCGATGGTTTTCAGGTAAACGCATTGAATGTGATGATCGTCTGCGTGTCCTTGATATGGGGCAGGGCGTGGATATACTGGTTTACATAGCGGCCAATATCCTGACCATCCTCGATATAAACCTTCACCAGCAATTCAAACGGGCCGGAAATCGAATAGACTTCGGACACACCCTCGACCTCTTCGACAAGGGATGCGGCAACGTCATAGGCCTTGCCCAGGTCGCATTTCACGAAAATGAAAAAGGGATGCATGGGGTGGTCTCCGGTGTGTGGGGGATAACTGCTGCCAAGCTATCGTGCCGGGCGCGGTGTTTCAATCTTTTGTATGAAGGTTATCACCCGATGGCGTCAGTTTAACGGGCGCCGCCGCAACCGTTCGAGATGTTCGATCCGGTCGCGGACATGATCCGGGTCGCGGCGACCCACCCCTTCGAGCAGGGTTTCAAGCAAAACCGTGCTGGCCGCGGCACTGTCCCATGTGGTGCCAGTTTCGATGCGCACCGGGAAAACATGGCGGGCAAACCGGGCAATCGGGCTGAGCCACTGATCGGTGAACAGGATGATTTTTGCCCCCTGTTCCGACGCGGTTTCGGCAAAATTGATCACGTCTTTCTGATAGCGGCGCACATCAAAGACCAGCAGGACATCGCGTTTGCCGATATCGAGCAAATCTTCGGTCCATTTGGAACTTTGCCCGGCGACGCGATGGACATCGGCACGCATCGAGCGCAGATGTTCATAGCCATAGACCGCCAGCGCGGATGAAAACCGCCCCCCCAGCACATAAACCGACCGGCGGCGATCCGCCAGAAGGTCAATCGCCCCTTCAAGTTCGGTTGGCGCGATATTGGCCAGCGACGAGCGGATGTTTGATATGGTTGCCTCGGCCATATGATGCAGCAAGACCCCCATCGGATGGCCGGTTGCCGCCCGGTTGCGCGGCAGGGCGGACCGGGTGAGGGGCGATTGCAGGCGGGCTTCGAGTTCTTCGCGCAGGCGGGCCTGCATTTCGGGATAGCTTTCAAAGCCCAGTTTGCTGGCAAAGCGCAACACGGTCGGGGCCGAGACACCGCACCGTTCGGCAAAGGTTGCAACCGTTTCCAGACCAGCCATCGGATAATTGCCCAGCAAGGCCTGTGCGAGTTTGCGTTCGGACGCCGTCAGGTTTTCAGCCTTGTGCGTGATCATTTCCGCAACGGTCGGGGGCGTGGTGTTTTGCGAAGAATCCAAAAAATATCCTGTCAGATCATGGTTTTGCATCGTCAGGCCGGGATTTTCTGCCTGCTGTGTCCTGTCAATATCATATTCCATTTGTAACGAATTTTACAATAAATAACAATGTTGTCAGAAAAGGCCGTCTCATGTAACGTTCATTACAGAGGCATCAGGTTGCCTTGCCAGATCAAGATCAAAAAGGTCCAAAGGACCATCTGCCACAAGGCCCAAAGGGCCGACCGCCGGGGAGGCGGCATTGTTACAACGTCCGTCGTAACGACAATGCAGGGAGGACGCCATTACATGCGTGAAAGCCATCATCGCCATATGAGTTCCGCAAGGCAGGATGCAGGTCCTGTTGGCGGAAATCTGTGTTCGACGGGTGGGGGCGGCACGGCACCGGATGGACAAAACCGGGAGCCATTCCGAATGGGAAAGAATGATGCCAGAGGCGATTAAGTTTTATGTGCGCTGGGTCGAGAAGGTGAACCGGATCATTGGCCGGTTTGCCATGTATCTGATCTTTGCGATTCTGGGTGTGCTTTTATATTCATCCATTACCAAGACGTTTTTCTTTCCGTCCCTGTGGACGCTGGAAATGGCGCAGTTTTTGATGGTCGCCTATTTTCTGCTGGGCGGTGCCTATTCCATGCAGATTGACTCGCATGTTCGCATGGATCTGATTTATGGCGCATGGAAACCAAAAACCAAGGCGATTGTCGATGCAATCACCGTTCTGTTTTTGGTGTTTTATCTGGCGTTCCTGCTGTATGGCGGCATTTCGTCAACGCAATATGCCCTGGAATATAACGAAACCAGTTATTCCGCATGGTCCCCGCCGATGGCCCCGATCAAGATCGTCATGACATTCGGGGTTTTTATGATGCTGTTACAGGTGATTGCCATTTTCTTCAAGGATGTGGCAACCGCCTGCGGGGAGAGCCTTGAATGAGTTACGAGCTTATTGCGCTTTTGATGTTTGCCTCGATGATGATGCTTCTTCTGACGGGCAAGCGGGTTTTCGGGGCAATCGGGTTTGTTGCCGTGGTGTTTTCGCTGGCCCTGTGGGGGGATGGCGGATCGGAAATGGCGTTCAGTGCCGCGATGAAGCTGATGAAATGGTATCCGCTTCTGACCCTGCCGCTGTTTGTCTATATGGGGTATATGCTGTCGGAATCCGGGATTGCCGATGATCTGTACCGGATGTTCCATGTGTGGTTCGGGCCGGTGCGGGGCGGGCTTGCGATTGGCACCATTGTTCTGATGGTGGCGATTTCGGCGATGAACGGGCTGAGTGTTGCCGGGATGGCCATCGGGGCCAGTATTGCCCTGCCGGAATTGTTGCGGCGCGGCTATGACAAGATCATGGTGACCGGGGTGATACAGGCGGGCAGTTCGCTGGGCATTCTGGTGCCGCCCAGTGTCGTTCTGGTGCTGTATGGCATGATCGCACGCCAGCCGGTCGGGCAATTGTGGCTGGCCGGGGCGATTCCGGGCCTGATGATGGCGGGGATGTTTATTCTTTATATCGTCGTGCGGTGCTGGTTGCAGCCCGATATGGGCCCGGCCCTGTCAAAGGAAGAACGGGCGCGGGTGACATGGGGTGAAAAAATCCGGTTGTTGCGGGCGGGTTTGATTCCGCTGTTTATCTTTTTTTCGATGACCGGTCTGTTTTTGCTGGGCGTGACGTCGCTTGTTGAAAGTTCGGCGGTCGGGGCGGCAGCGGCAACATTGGCGGCCTTGTTCAAACGCCGTTTGAACGGGCGGGTGATGGAAGAAACCCTGCGCAAGACCCTGTCGATTTCCTGCATGTTCATGTGGATCATTCTGGCCGCCCTGTGTTTTGGCGCGGTGTTTGACGGGCTGGGCGCGGTCAAGGCGATTGAACGGTTTTTTCTGGATCAGCTGGGACTGACGCCGTGGCAAATCCTGATCATGATGCAGGTTTCCTTCATCCTGATGGGCATGTTTCTGGATGATACCGCCATGCTGGTGATTGTCGCGCCGCTTTATGTGCCGCTGGTCGGGGCATTGGGTTTTGATCTGGTGTGGTACGGGGTGCTTTATACCATCACCTGCCAGATTGCCTATATGACGCCGCCCTTTGGTTACAATCTGTTTTTGATGCGGGCGATGGCACCACCCGAAGTCTCGCTTAAAGATATCTATCAGTCGGTGACGCCCTTTGTCCTTGTCATGGTTCTGGCCCTGATTCTGGTGATGGCGTTTCCGCAAATTGCCCTGTGGCTGCCGGAATGGCATTACGGGCGATAATGAGAAGAAACTGAAAAATCAGGCGTATTGGTCAAATAATATCAGGGAGGCTCAAATCGCGACCAGAAAACATGCGACCCCTGGGCACAGAGGTCAGGGCTGACTACCGGAATTGTGTTCCATCCAAATTACCGATCAGGGAGACGATAAAATGAATTCAAGACGCGACTTTCTTAAAAAGGCCACGCTGGCAACCGCGGCTGCGGGCACCACGGCCTTTGCCGCCCCTTATGTCAAGGCACAGAACGCCAAAATCACCTGGCGTTTGCAAACCTATGCCGGTCCGGCATTGGGCGAACATGTGATCAAACCGGCGATTGATGCCTTTAACAAGGCCGCCAATGGCGAAATGGAAATCGAACTTTATTACGCCGATCAGCTGGTGCCGACCGGCGAATTGTTCCGCGCCATGCAGCGCGGCACGATTGATGCGGTGCAGTCGGATGACGATTCCATCGCCGCACCGGTCGATATTTCGGTGTTTGGCGGGTATTTTCCGTTCGCCACCCGTTACAGCCTGGATGTGCCGGTATTGTTTGAACAATACGGGTTGAATGAAATCTGGGAAGAAGCTTATGGCGAGGTTGAAGGGGTGAAATGGCTGAGTGCCGGGGCGTGGGACCCCTGCCATTTCGCCACGGTCGAGCCGATCAACAGCCTTGCTGATCTGAAAGGCAAACGGGTCTTTACCTTTCCGACGGCGGGCAAGTTCCTGTCACGCTTTGGCGTGATTCCGGTCACCCTGCCGTGGGAAGATATCGAAGTCGCCGTTCAGACCGGCGAACTGGACGGGATCGCGTGGTCCGGCATTACCGAGGATTACACGGTGGGTTGGGCCGATGTGACCAACTATTTCCTGACCAACAATATTTCCGGTGCATGGTGCGGGTCGTTCTTTGCCAACGAAGAACGCTGGAACGAATTGCCGGAACATCTCAAGGTTCTGTTCAAGCTGTGCATGGACAGTTCGCACTATTATCGCCAGCACTGGTATTGGGGCGGCGAAGCCGAACTGCGCACACAGGGCACCAAGATGCAACTGACCTCCATCCCCGATGAAGAATGGAAAACGGTGGAGCAGGAAGCCCAGAAATTCTGGGATGAAATCGCCCAGACCAGCCCGCGTTGCGCCAAGGTTGTCGATATCTTCAAACAATATGCCGCAGTGATGGAAAAGGCCGGAAAGCCTTATCGTTACTAGGGTCTGCACGCCCGGCCCCTTGCAGATGGCAGGGGCCGGGCATTTTGCCAAAAATGTAATGAATTATACAATGAATATCAGATTGCAGTTATTTCGTTAAATATGTAATGTATTTTACATGTCGCCAGTGACGATCAGGCAGCCCGGATTCTGCCGGTATTCTTAAAATAACAGCCGTAAAATCAGGAGGTCGCCGATGGAGGCGAAACAGGTCAAAACTGCTGCGGATGCCCGCAAGCTGATCGAGGAACGCGACATCAAACATGTCAAGGTCGGGGTTTTTGACGTTGATGGCATTTTGCGCGGCAAATACATTCATCGCGACAAGTTTCTGTCTGCGCTGGAGGGCGGATTTGGCTTTTGCGATGTGGTTTTGGGCTGGGATTCCAATGACCAGTTATATGACAGCGCAAAATTCACCGGCTGGCACACGGCTTATCCCGATGCGATGGCGCGGATTTTGCCGGAAACCTGCCGCGAATTGCCGATGGAAGAAAACACCATCCTGTTTCTGGGCGAATTTGAAGGCACGGCCGAGGCGGTTTGCCCGCGGGCCAATTTGCGCAGGGTCCTGAAAAAAGCCGACGATATGGGGTATGGCGTGTCGGCGGCCTGTGAATTTGAATTTTTCCTGTTTGAAGAAACGCCGCACAGTGTGCGCGAGAAAAATTATCGCAACCTGAAAAACATCACGCCGGGTTTTTACGGCTATTCGATGTTGCGCAATTCGGTGCATTCAGAATTTTATCAGGATTTGCTGGAACTGGGCGATGCGATGGATTTTCCCATCGAAGGCCTGCATACCGAAACCGGCCCTGGTGTTCTTGAGGCCGCCCTTGTGCATGACAGTGCGCTTAGGGCAGCGGACAAGGCGGCATTGTTTAAAACCTTTACCAAGGTGTTGGCGCAGCGTGCCGGATGGATGGCGACCTTTATGGCGAAATGGTCAAAAGACTGGCCGGGGCAGTCGGGCCATATGCATGTGTCCTTGCAGGGCAAGGATGGCCGGTCGGTGTTTTTTGATGACACCAAGCCCCATAAAATGTCCGATGAAATGCGCTGGTTTGTTGGCGGGCAGCAAAAACTGATGCCGGAATTTCTGTCGATGGTGTCTTGCACGGTCAACAGTTATTCCCGGTTGATCCCCGGTTTCTGGGCGCCGACAACGGCGACATGGGCGGTGGAAAACCGCACCACGGCCTTGCGCGTTATTCCCGGCAGTCCGAAATCACAACGGGTCGAATACCGGATTGCCGCGGCCGATATCAATCCCTATATCGCGCTTGCGGCCTGCATCGGATCGGGGCTGTGGGGCATTGAAAACCGGATCGAACCAACCGCACCGGTGGTTGGCAATGCCTATGACCAGACATTCCCTGATGCGTTGTCATTGCCGCGCACCCTGTTTGAAGCCGCCGGGCGTTTGCGCCAGTCTGAGGCCGCCAACAACCTGTTTGGTGAGGATTTTGTCGAACATTACGCCCAGTCCCGCGAATGGGAAGAACGCGAATTCCGCAAGGCCATCACCGACTGGGAAATGCAGCGTTATTTTGAAATTATCTGATACACCGGCAACAGATCGTCGCGGTTATTGCGGACGACCCGTTGCAACGACCACCCCAATCATCCTGTGAGGAAGAATGTCCGAAGTTTTGAGAACCATCTCGCCTGTTGATGGATCTGTGTATGTCGAACGGCCCTTGGCCGGGGCAGGGGATATTGACCGCGCCCTTGACCGTGCTCGTGCGGCGCAAAAATCATGGCGCAATACGCCGATTGCCACCCGTCAGGATATCCTGCGCAAGGCCGTTGCGGCCTTTGTCGCCAAAAAGGATGAAATTGCCGCGGAAATCAGTTGGCAGATGGGGCGTCCGATTTCGCAGGCAGGGGGTGAAGTTGGCGGTTTTAACGAACGCGCCACCTATATGATCGACATCGCGCCCGAGGCGCTGGGGGATTACAATCCCGGCGACAAGGCCGGTTTCAACCGCTTTATCCGCCGCGAGGCACTGGGCGTTGTTGCCATTATAGCGCCGTGGAATTTCCCGTATCTGACGGCGGTCAATGGCGTTATTCCGGCCCTGATGGCGGGCAATGCCGTGGTGTTGAAACATTCGCATCAGACGCCGTTATGCGCCGAACGTTTTGCCGAGGCGTTTGAGGCAGCAGGCCTGCCCGAAGGCGTGTTTCAGTATCTGCATCTGAGCCATGCCGATGCCGAAAAACTGATGGGCGATGCCCGTGTTGATTTTGTCAATTTCACCGGATCGGTTCCGGGCGGGCACGCGGTCCAGCGGGCGGTGGCGGGCAAATTCATTGCCACCGGGCTGGAACTGGGCGGCAAGGACCCGGCCTATATCCGGGCTGATGTCAATCTTGATCATGCGGTGGAAAACGTCATTGATGGTGCGTTTTTCAATACCGGGCAGTCCTGTTGTGGCATTGAACGCATTTATGTTCATGAAAGCCGGTTTGACGCCTTTGTTGAAAAATCAGCAGCCCTTGTGGCGCAATACCGTCTTGGCAGCCCGATTGATCCCAATACCAATCTGGGGCCGATGGTCCGCACATCGTCGGCTGATTTTGTGCGCGGGCAGGTCAATGAGGCGATCCGGGCCGGGGCCAAGGCCCTGATCGATCCGGCGAAATTTGCCGCCAATGCCGAAGGCACGCCGTATCTGGCACCGCAAATCCTGATCAATGTTGATCATTCGATGCGGGTAATGAGCGAGGAAAGCTTTGGCCCGGTGGTTGGCATTATGAAGGTGAAAACCGACGAAGAAGCCATTGCCCTGATGAATGACAGCGAATTTGGCCTGACCGCCTCGATCTGGACGGCGGATGAAGACGCAGCACTGTCGATCGGGGATCGTCTGGAAACCGGCACAGTGTTTATGAACCGGGCGGATTACCTTGACCCGGCGCTGGCATGGGTCGGGGTTAAAAATTCCGGTCGCGGCTGTACCTTGTCGAAAATGGCGTATGAAGTCCTGACCCGGCCCAAAAGTTTTCACCTGCGGACCAAAATTTGATAACGCGCGATGTGCGCAAAGGATGATGAAGATGACCAAGAAGATTTCCGGAAACTGGAACTATCCGACCGCCGTGCGTTTTGGTCCGGGGCGCATTTCCGAACTGGCCGATGCCTGCAAGGCGCTGGGCATGACAAAACCGCTTTTGATTACCGATGAAGGCCTGAAAGACCTTGCGATGGTCACAAACGCCATTGCCGCCAACGCGGCCGCAGGCCTGCCGACCGGTTTGTTTGCCGGGGTCAAGGGCAATCCGGTTGGCAAGAATGTTGATGACGGTCTGGCGGCGTATCGCACGGGTGGTCATGACGGTGTGATTGCCTTTGGCGGCGGATCGGGCCTTGATGCGGCCAAGGCCGTTGCCCTGATGGCCGGGCAAACCCGCCCGATGTGGGATTTTGAAGATGTCGGCGATAACTGGACCCGCGTCGATCCCAAGGGGGTTGCCCCGATTGTTGCCGTGCCGACCACGTCGGGCACGGGGTCCGAAGTTGGCCGTGCGAGCGTGATCACCAACGAGGAAACCCACGAAAAGAAAATCATTTTCCATCCGAAAATGTTGCCCGGCATTGTGATTTCCGACCCGGAACTGACCGTTGGCCTGCCTGCCCACATCACGGCGGCAACCGGGGTTGATGCCTTTGTGCATTGTTTCGAGGCTTTCTGTGCACCCGGTTATCATCCGATGGCCGACGGGGTGGCACTGGAAGGCATGCGCCTGATCGCTGATGCCTTGCCGCGGGCCTATGACAATGGATCGGATATCGAGGCCCGTGCCGATATGTTGGCGGCGGCCTCGATGGGGGCGACGGCGTTTCAGAAAGGTCTTGGCGGGGTGCATGCGCTGGCGCATCCGATCGGGGCGCTGTTTGATACCCATCATGGCCTGACCAATGCGGTGTTGTTGCCCTATGTGATGCGCGCCAATCGCAAGGCGATTGAAGACCGCATGGAAATTCTGGGTCGTGTTCTGAATATTGCGGCCCCCGGATTTGAAAGTGTGTTTGACTGGGTTCTGGGATTCCGGACCCGTCTGGGCATTGTCAATACGCTGGCCGATATCGGGGTTGACCTTGGCCGGGCGGCGGAAGTTGCCAAAAAGGCCAAGGCCGATCCGTCGGATGGCGGTAATCCGGTTGATCTTTCGATTGCCGATTACGAGGCGATTTTCCGCCGTGCTTATGCGGGCGAACTGGGCTGACAGGATTCACCGGGATCAAGGTTATGACTATGAGTGCATCATTGAACATCCTGATCGTTGATGGCAATCGCCGCGAAGTGAATGAATTGAACCGCTCATTGGGCGGGACGGCTTCGGGCGAGGGGTATCTTGCCACCTTGCATCATCTTGATCCCGGGATTGTCGCCACCATTATCCGGCCCGCCGATGACGGGCCGGATTGCCTGCCTGCGGGCATGCAATTCACCGATTTTGACGGCATTGCCTGGACCGGATCGGCCCTGAATGCTTATGCCGATGAACCGGCCGTACAGGCGCAAATTCCATTGGCCCGTGCCACGGTTGAATCCGGTGTGCCGGTTTTTGGCAGTTGCTGGGGCATGCAGATTGTCGCCAAGGCCTTTGGCGGCGAGGTGCGCATGTGTCCGAAAGGCCGGGAAATCGGGATCGGGCGGCATATCCGCCTGAACCGGGCCGGGGTATCGCATCCGTTATTTGCCGGAAAACCGGCGAATTATTCGGCCCTGACGGTCCATATGGACGAAGTATCGATTGCGCCGCCCGGTGCGGTTATTCTGGCCGGAAACGATCACAGTCACATTCAGGCCTTTGTGATGGAAAACGACCATTACCGGTTCTGGGGGGTGCAATATCATCCGGAATATACGCTGGCGGAACTGGCGGCGATTTTCCGGCGCTATGGCGACCGGCTGGTTTCAGCCGGGCTGTTTGCCGACACGGCGGCCCTTGAAACCATGGCCGCCGATTGGGCCGAATTGCACCGCAATCCGGCGCGCAAGGATCTGGCATGGCGGTATGGCATTGATGACGATGTTTTGATCCCGGCACGCCGCCTGACCGAACTGAAAAACTGGCTGGAACGGTCGGTGCGGCCATATGTTTCACAACGTTAAAACAGACGATTATATTGTTGTTTTAACGGCATTTGATGCGCGGTTTTGAACCTGTTTGACATCCAGATTCCACACCGTTGTGCCTTCGGTTTCTGCGGTCAGGCTGGCAAGGGCAAGGCCCTGTGCCACGGCGGCGTCAAAGCCGTTTTGCGGGTTGGTAAAGGCCGCCATGAAACCAGCAAAAAACGCATCCCCGGCACCATTGACATCGCGCACCTTGGTTGGCAGGGGCGGCCAAAAGAAAATGCCGTCGCCATCCCCGGCCACAATGCCCTGCGCACCCAATGTGACAATGACCTTACCTGTTCCGTTGGTGCGCAGTTTTTCAATGGCCTGTCTGGCGTCAGAAGGGGTGTTGACAGCCTGACCGGTCAGGATTTCGGTTTCGATCCGGTTGGCGATCAAAAGATCGATCTGGCCGATCAGGGGTTTCCAGCGCACGGCCTTGGACGGCGAGACGGTGGCCGCACATAGCGGAATATCGCCCTTTTCCTGTGCCAGCCACGCCAGCGATTCCGGTGGCAGGTTGGCATCGGTCAGCCACCAGCCCCAATTGCGCATCCCGGCCCGTTTCCCGGCCAGAAATTCCGGCGTCAGGGTTTCGTAAATTTCGGCATCCATCAGGCCAAGGGCGAGTTCACCATCCTGATCGAGAATGGCGCTATACCCCGCCGTGTGGCCCTGGGAGATCTTGCTGATCTGGCGGGTGTCGATACCGATTTCCGTCAGGGATTGCAAAATCTGGTCGCCATCCCCGTCATCGCCAACCGCACTGATCATGCCGACATGGCACCCCAAAAGCCGCAAATGCACCGCGATATTGCGCGAAACCCCACCGGGTTTGCGATGCAGGGTCCGGACCGGGTTGGAGGCGGCGGGTACAAATCGTTCCGTGCATTGCAAGGTGCGGTCAAAATGGGCGGCGCCAAGGCACAGAATGCGGGTCGAAAGGGTCATGGATATGCTTTCGCGTGAATCAACATGCTGCCAGTCATAAGCCCGACCCGTCAAATCAGGCAAGCAAAACAGAACAGGGCGGCATCACCAGATGCCGCCCTGTCCGATTGTCAGGCAATGAAACCGGTTATTTCATCGCAATGCGGCCATCGGTGGCCGGGGTGATCGGGGAATTCAGACCGATATATTCCGCCACGGCCTGTTCAAGATTGGGGCCGAAATCATAGACATCGGTTGCCTTGTCGCGGAACAGGGCATAGCCATCGCCACCCTTGCGCATGAAATCGTTCGACACAACGCCATACATTTTGGCCGGATCGATGGGGGCATAATTGCCACCTTCCATCACCATGACATTGGAAATGCGCGATCCGACGGGGGCGGCAAGGTCAAGATCAAACTTGATCCCGGCAACCTGCGGAAACTGTCCCTTGCCTTCATGAACCAGCGACACGCCATGTTCCAGCGACGCAATCACATCGGCACCGGAAAGTTTGAAGGTTGCCACGGCATTCTGGAAGGGCAATACGGTCAGGACTTCGCCCATTGTTACCGCGCCTTCATCAATGCTGGCGCGGATGCCGCCGCCATTCTGGATGGCGATCTGATATCCTTCACCGGCTTTCCACAGCATGGCATCGGCAATCAGCGAGCCCATCGAACATTCCATCGCCCGGCAGCTTTCACTCGCACCATCGGCAACGCTGGTAAAGCTGCCGACTTCAACCGTGCGGATTGAATCGACCATGCCACTGGCTTCGGCAATCTTTGCCAGAACGTCTTCGGCCGGTTTGATGCTGGCATCAAGGGCGATGGGTTCACCGTCCCATGCCTTGGCAACACCGGCATCGTCAAAGGTGACTTTCAATTCGCCCAGATACCGGCTGTAGGCATAGGCCTGAACGACCAGAACCGGGTTACCATCCGGGGCAATGCGGACTTCCGGATAGGGGTATGTCGCGTTTTCGATGGTATTGGAAAACAACTGGTTGTCATGGCCGCCGACAATAACGTCGATGCCACTAACCGCTTCGGCCAGTTCAAAATCCCGATACGATCCTGAATGGCTCATGACGATGATTTTGTTCACCCCGGCAAGACGCAGACTTGCAACCGAATATCGCAATGCCATTTCGGAATCACCGATATGGACATGTTCACCGGGACTGGAAATGTCGGGGGTTTCTTCGGTTGTGATACCGATCAGGCCGATTTTTTCGCCACCGACTTCAAAAACAGCATGGGGTTTGATCAAATCTTTAAGGCCGGATGCGGCCTCGGCATCGATATTGGCCGACAGGATGGGAATTTTGCTGTTTTTGATAAAACTTGCCAGAACTTCGGGGCCATCATCGAATTCATGGTTGCCGATGGTCATTGCATCATAACCGGCCATATCCATCAATTCGGCGGTCAGCGCCCCCTTATAGGTCGAATAATAAAGCGATCCCTGAAACTGATCGCCGCCATCCAGAACAAGAACATTGCCGCCCTCGGCGCGGGCATCGCGAATGGCAGTTGCAAGACGGGCATAACCGCCAAAGCATTTGCCCTCTGCTTCGCCCGCAGCATCACAACTGTTATTGTATTTGGTGACCGATTCAACACGGTCATGAACGTCGTTGGTATGTAAAATACGCAAATCGTAATCGGCAAGGGCTGTGCCCGCGCCAAGTGCCATGACGGTACAGGCCGTTGCAAGCCCGATGGAAATCCGTTTCATCTGTCTGCTCCAAATTGTCGGTCAATTCCCGGAAACGAAAAAATCCTAGCACCAAAATTTGCATTTCGGTATCGGTCTGTGATTGCCGTCGCGTGAAAAGTGCGTTTTTAGCGGTTTTGCTACGCAAGATACAGGGAATCGGATTCTGCATTGCGGCAGGATTGTCGGTTTCATGAGGGTTAGAGCATGCCAAAGCAGAAAGCGGACATATTTTGTGACAGGTTTGTGTCGGCTGGTTCCTGAAACGGGATGTGTTGTAATCTCAGGGAAATCACGGATTATACCATTGCAGCACAGTCTGGCGGAAAGGCGATACTGACCATATGGACAGGTTTTGTCTGCGGTTCCTGTGCTGGCCTATTTACAGACCCCTGTATTTTGTAGTTACCATAGCCGGTTCCCGACAGAAGCGCGCGGCAGGCGGACCGCCACCAGAATGAAAACCGCAGCGCGGAACGAAGAGAGCAGAAGATAAACAAAGGGAGTTCCGAAGGTCACAGGGGGCCATCGGAATATAAAAGAGACTCAAGCAACAGAAGGGCTTCGGAATGAAAAAGATTCTGACCACGATGGTCGCGGCAGCTGCCTGTTATGCAGGCGTTGCATCGGCTGCGGAAATTCAGCCAGCCGTCGTTTATGACCTTGGCGGCAAATTTGACCGTTCGTTCAATCAGGCGGCCTATACCGGTGCCGAAAAATACAAGACCGATACCGGCACGGAATATCGCGACTTTGAAATCCAGAATGATTCCCAGCGCGAACAGGCCCTGCGGAATTTTGCCCGCCGCGGCATGAACCCGATTGTTGCCATCGGTTTTTCACAGGCATCCGCACTTGAAAAAGTCGCAACCGAATTCCCCGACATCCGTTTTACCATTGTTGACATGGTTGTGGATCTGCCCAACGTGCAGTCGGTTGTCTTCAAGGAACATGAAGGATCGTTTCTGGTCGGTGTTCTGGCGGCAATGGCATCGAAAACCGACAAGGTTGGTTTTGTTGGCGGCATGGACATTCCGTTGATCCGCAAATTTGCCTGCGGTTATGTACAGGGCGTAAAATATGCCAGTGCCGATGCCGAAGTTTTCCAGAACATGACCGGCACCACCGGTTCGGCATGGAATGACCCGGTAAAGGGCGGCGAACTGGCCAAGTCGCAATTCGATCGTGGGGCCGATGTGATTTATCATGCGGCAGGTGGCACCGGCATTGGTGTCTTGCAGGCTGCCGCCGATGCCGGGAAACTGGGCATTGGGGTGGATTCCAACCAGAATGGCCTGCATCCGGGATCAATCCTGACATCGATGCTGAAACGGGTGGATGTTGCTGTCTATGACGCCTTTGATGCCGCCACCAAGGAAGAATGGAAATCGGGCCTGACGATCCTTGGTCTGGCCGAAGGCGGTGTTGACTGGGCGCTTGATGAATACAACGCGCCGCTGATCACCGACGACATGAAAGCCGTCGTCAAGAAGGCCACCGACGAAATCGTTGCCGGTACGCTTTCGGTCCATGATTACATGAGCGATAGCTCCTGCCCGATGTAAGGCAGAAGATCGGGGATTTGTAGTGTCGGAATCGATACATACAGCGCACGGTACCGGGAAAACCGGTACCGTGCCGCCCGCTATTGAACTGCGGGGAATTGACAAGCGGTTCGGTGCGGTTCACGCCAATAAATCAATTGATCTGAGGATTGAAAAGGGAACCATCCACGGCATTGTCGGGGAAAATGGCGCCGGTAAATCGACTTTGATGAGTATCCTGTACGGCTTTTACCAGGCCGATGCCGGAACCATCCATGTCGATGGCAAATTATGCAACATTCGCGGATCGGAAGACGCCATTGCGGTTGGTATTGGCATGGTGCATCAGCATTTCATGCTGGTGGAGCCGTTCAGCGTTCTGGAAAATGTCATTCTGGGTGTCGAGGGCGGGGCCGTGTTGCGCGACGGGGTGGATCGGGCGCGCCACGAACTTAAACGCCTAGAACAGGAATATTCCCTGAATATTGACCCCGATGCAATTGTTGGCGACCTGTCGGTTGGCCTGCAACAGCGTGTGGAGATCCTCAAGGCCCTGTATCGTGGGGCGGAAATCCTGATTCTGGATGAACCGACCGGGGTTTTGACCCCGCAGGAAGCGGATCATCTGTTCCGTATTCTGCGCACCCTGAAAGAACAGGGCAAGACGGTGGTGCTGATCACCCACAAATTGCGTGAAATCATGGCGGCGACCGACACTGTATCGGTGATGCGTCAGGGCGCGATGGTGGCGGATCGTAAAACCGTCGAAACCAGCCCCGAAGAATTGTCGGAATTGATGGTCGGGCGCAAGGTTTTGCTGCATATCGAAAAGGGACCAGCCAAACCGGCGGATGTTGTTTTGGCGGTTGAGAATTTGTGCGTTGATAATGCGCAAGGGGTGCGCAGGGTCAAAAATGCCAGTTTTCTGGTCCATGCCGGTGAGATCGTTGGCATTGCCGGGGTGTCGGGCAACGGGCAAAGTGAATTGCTGGAAGCCCTTGCCGGTATTCGCGTGGTTAGCGAAGGACAGGTTTTTCTCAATGGTCAGGATGTGACGCCCGGCCACGGTGTTGATGCCGCCCAATTGCGCAAGCGCGGCGTTGCCCATGTACCCGAAGACCGTCATCGCATGGGAATGGTAACGGCATTCACAGCCAAGGAAGCCGCCATTCTGGGGTATGACGATGATCCGGCCTATCAACGCAATCTGTTACTGGACTGGGAGGCAATCCGCACCACGACGCAACATCTGATGGATGAATTTGATGTGCGTCCGGCCGACCCGGATTTGAAAGCCGCGAATTTTTCGGGCGGGAACCAGCAAAAACTGGTTCTGGCGCGTGAAATCATGCGCGATCCTGCTTTGTTGCTGGTCGGGCAACCGACACGCGGTGTGGATATCGGCGCGATTGAATTCATTCACAAACGGCTGGTTGCGATGCGTGATGCAGGCAAGGCCGTGTTGCTGGTATCGGTGGAACTTGATGAAATCATGTCGCTTTCGGATCGTATTCTTGTGATGTGCGACGGCGTTATTGTCGGTGAAGTTGCCGGGGGTATGGCCAATGAGCGGGCTTTGGGCCTGATGATGGCCGGGGTTGCCCCCGAACAGGCCCATGCGGAGGCAGGACAATGACGACCAGTCTTCAATTGCCGCGCTGGATTGATGCAGGGGTTCTGCCCATTCTTAATCTGGCGATGGCGTTTCTGATTTCCGGGCTGGTGGTGCTGGCGATTGGCGAAAGCCCGCTTGAGGTGGTCGAAATCCTGATTTATGGGGCTTTTGGCTATGACGAAGCGATTGGCTATACCCTGTATTACACTACCAATTTTATCTTTACCGGCCTTGCCTTTGCCGTCGCCTTTCATTGCGGCCTGTTTAATATCGGGGCCGAAGGGCAGGCGTATTTCGGCGGGCTTGGAGTTATTCTGGCGGCCCTTTATCTGGATTTTCTGCCATTCCCGATCATGCTGATTGTCGCAATCATGGCATCGGCGGCGTTCGGGGCGGCGTGGGCCTATATTCCGGCCTATTTGCAGGCGCGGCGCGGATCGCACATTGTGATCACGACGATCATGTTCAATTTCATTGCCTCGTCGCTGATTGTTTATGTGCTGGTCAATATTTTGCGGCCCACCGGTTCGATGACGCCGGAAAGCGAAACCATTGCCGAACATCTGCGGTTGCCGTTTATCCATGATATTGCGGCATCGTTCGGGATTGATATGGCCAGCAGCCCTTTGAACCTGTCCTTTGTCTATGCGATCATTTGCTGTGTTCTGGTCTGGCTGTTTATCTGGCACACCCGTTGGGGCTATGCCATTCGCACCGTCGGGGCCAATGCCCATGCTGCGACCTATGCCGGGATTGATCCGGGCCGTTATGTGATTATGGCGATGCTGATTTCCGGCGCATTGGCTGCTTTCATGGCGCTGAACGAGGTCATGGGCGTTCAGCACCGCTTGTTGATCGACTTTACCGCGGGGTATGGTTTTGTCGGCATTGCGGTTGGTCTGATGGGGCGCAACCATCCGGTCGGCATTTTTCTGGCGGCCTTGCTGTTTGGCATGCTGTATCAGGGCGGTGCGGAATTGTCGTTTGAAATACCGACGATTTCCAATGATATGGTGGTGGTTATTCAGGGGTTGGTGATTTTGTTTACCGGCGCGATGGAACATATGTTCCGTCCGCGTGTGACGCAGATTTACATCGCATGGCGATCCCGCAAAATGGCGCAGGAGGCCGCGTGATGGAAACATTCAATCTGGTCATCCTGATCCTTGATGCGACCTTGCGCACATCGACCCCGCTGGTTCTGGCCGCATTGGCCGGGATGTTTTCCGAACGGTCCGGCACCATCAATCTGGCCCTTGAAGGCATGATGCTGGGCGGGGCGTTTGCGGCGGCGTCGGTGGCCTATTATCTGGGGAATCCGTGGTTTGGATTGCTGGCGGCGATTGCCGCGACCATTTTGCTGTCGTTGCTGCACGGGTTTGCCTGCATCACCCATAAGGGCAATCAGGTGGTATCGGGCATGGCAATCAATATTCTGATGTCGGGCCTGACGGCACTGGTCGGGATTGCGCTGTTTGCGCAGGGCGGGAAAACCCCGGCCCTTGATCGCGGTTCCCGGTTTCAGCCGATCACCTTTCCGGGGGCGGAGGCGATGGCCGATGTGCCCGTCATCGGGCCGATTTATTCCGAATTGCTGAGCGGCCATAACATTCTGGTTTATATTGCTTTTGTCGCCGTACCGTTTAGTTGGTGGGTGATGTATCGCACCCGGTTCGGATTGCGCCTGCGGGCCGTTGGAGAAAATCCGGGTGCGGTGGATACCGCCGGGATCAGTGTGGTTCTGATGCGTTATCGTGCGGTGATTTGTAGTGGCATTCTGGTCGGGATGTCCGGGGCGTATTTGTCGATCGCGCAAGGGGCGTCTTTCTTGCAGGATATGACGGCGGGCAAGGGTTATATTGCGCTGGCGGCCATGGTGTTTGGCAAATGGCGACCTTTCCCGACAATGTTTGCCTGTCTGTTATTCGGATTTCTTGATGCCGTCGCCACCCGTTTGCAGGGGGTAAACCTGCCGGGGATTGGCGAGGTGCCGGTACAGGCGATTCAGGCCTTGCCCTATATCCTGACGGTCATTCTTCTGGCTGGCTTTATTGGCAAGGCGGTTGCGCCGAAATCGCTGGGGCGTCCCTATGTCAAGGAACGTTGATTTGGAAAGATCACAATGACAGATATTGAGAAGAAATCAGGGGCACCTGCCGATCTGGTTGCCGCCGCCCAGGCGGCGCAAAAGAACGCCTATGCGCCTTATTCCAATTTTCATGTCGGAACGGCCCTTCGTACGGAAAAGGGCGCGATCATTCCCGGTTGCAATGTTGAAAATGCCGCCTATCCCGAAGGGGTTTGTGCCGAAGCCGGGGCGATTTCAGCCATGGTTTTATCGGGCGAGAGAAAATTCAGCGAAATTGTTGTGGTTGGCATGGGCGATATGGCCTGTACGCCCTGTGGCGGTTGCCGCCAGAAAATTCGTGAATTTACCGGGCCGGATGCTTTGATCCATATTGTGACCGAAGACGGGCGGCATCTTTTTACGCTGACACGTGAAGAATTATTGCCCCATTCCTTTGGCCCGGAGAATTTGAAATGAGCAATGTCAGCAAGGCGCTGGAGGTGATCGACGATCGTGCGCCGGGTTTCACCGCCGAAACAGCGCTTGTTCTGGGCAGCGGTCTGGGCGGTGTGACCGAGGCGGTCAGCGATGCGATTTTCATCGATTTTGCCGATCTGCCGGGTTTTCCCAAACCGACTGTTTCCGGGCATGGCGGGCGGCTGGTTCTGGGCCGGATCGGGGCGGTGCCGGTTGTCGTGATGCAGGGACGGGCACATTATTACGAACATGGCCGGTCCAATATCATGGCCGAACCACTGGAAGTTTTGCGCCGGTTGGGGGCGGATGATCTGATCCTGACCAATGCCGCCGGGTCGCTTTTGGCCGAGGCGACACCGGGCAATCTGATGCTGATTGCCGATCATATCAGCCTGTTTGGCCCGAATCCTTTGATTGGCTATCATGGTGATGACCGTTTTGTGGATATGAATGTGCCTTATGATCCGGAAATCGGGTCGGACCTGAAACATGTGGCGGCCGAACTGGGCATTCGTTTGTTTGAGGGCACCTATGCTTGGTGTACCGGACCCAGTTTTGAAACCCCGGCTGAAATCCGGGCGTTGCGGGTGATGGGGGCCGATGCGGTTGGCATGTCAACCGTGCCGGAAAATATTATCGCACGGCGTCTGGGATTTCGGGTAGCGGCGATATCAAACATCACCAATCTGGCCGCCGGTATGAGTGCAACGCCGCTGTCCCATGCCCAGACCATCGAAATGTCCAAAGAAGGATCAGCCAATCTGATCCGGATTTTGTTACGGTATTTCCAACAGAAATAACCGGTTTTGGGACGATATTTTTAATCTTCCAGCGCAGGGAGTCATGGATGCTGCCGCAGGAAATCATTCGCCGCAAACGCGAAGGCGATGTTTTAAGTGATGCCGAAATTGCCTTTTTCGTGCAGGGGATTACGGATGATTCCATCAGCGAGGGGCAAATTGCCGCCCTAGCGATGGCGATATTTTTTCAGGGTATGACAATGGATGAACGTGCCGCCCTGACGCGCAATATGCGCGATTCAGGCACCGTTCTGGACTGGAAAAAACTGGGCCTTGAGGGGCCGGTGGTGGACAAACATTCGACCGGCGGGGTCGGGGACAAGGTCAGCCTGATGCTGGGGCCGATTGTCGGTGCGTGCGGGGCCTTTGTGCCGATGATTTCCGGGCGGGGGCTGGGGCATACCGGCGGCACCCTTGATAAATTTGATTCGATCCCCGGTTATCGCACAACACCCGATCTGGCCGAATTTGCGCGTGTCACGCGCGAGGTTGGCTGTGCCATCATCGGGCAAACGGCCGATCTTGCCCCCGCCGACAAACGGTTTTATGGCATTCGTGATGTGACGGCGACGGTGGAATCCATTCCGCTGATTACCGCATCGATCCTGTCGAAAAAACTGGCAGCAGGGCTTGATGCGCTGGTGATGGATGTCAAATTTGGATCCGGTGCCTTCATGGAAAATTATGACCGTGCCCGGCAACTGGCGACCAGTATCACCGAGGTTGCCGTGCGTAATGGCGTGCCGACAACCGCCCTTTTGACCGATATGGATCAGGTTCTGGGCGATACGGTCGGTAATGCCCTGGAGGTGAAGGAAGCCGTTGCGTTTTTGAAAGGCAGCCATCAGGAAAAACGGGTTTATGACGTCACCCTGGCATTGGCGGCGGAGATGTTGGCACTGACCCGGGTGGCCAATGACGTGGCGCATGGGTTGCAAATGGCGCGTGATGCCTTGGATTCCGGGGCGGCGGCCGAAGTGTTTGGCAAGATGGTTGCCGAACTGGGCGGGCCGGTCGATTTTATGAATAACCCCGACCGTCATCTGGAACAGGCCCCGATGAGCGCCGAAATCACGGCGGCAAAAACCGGCCATGTGGTGTCGATGGATGCGCGCAAGGTTGGTCTGGCACTGGTTGCGCTGAAAGGTGGGCGGACCCGTGCCGATCAGAAAATCGATTTCGCGGTGGGTTTCACCGATTTCATCAAGGTCGGGCAGGCGGTATCGGCGGCAACCCCGTTGTGTGTTGCCCATGTGCGCGATGAAAACCAGTTGGCACAGGCGACCCAATTATTGCGCGAAGCCATTGTGATTGGCGAACCGGATGTGGCAGTAGATACCGGGCAGGGACCGGCGGTTCGGGAACGGATTGTGGCGACAATCAAATAGGGGGCATTGACGGCTTGTCTGTTCGCCCGGAAGATATATGATCACCTTGTAATTTATGGCCCTGCACACTGGTGCGGGGCCTTTCTGCAGGGGATGTCCATGTTTCGTTTTCCTTTGATTGACCGGTTGCCCTTTTCCTCGACCGGAGCCAATCCGGCATCCCCGCGCAGGCCGGGTGTGCCGCGACGGTTGATCGGCCTGTGTGGCGGGATTCTGGCATTCGGGGGGATGTTGATGATGTCGCCACCCGACGGGATGGGGCTTGCCGCATGGCATGCGGCGGCGCTGGCGGCGTTGATGGCGATCTGGTGGTTGTCCGAAGCGATTCCGATTGCGGCAACGGCCTTGCTGCCGGTTGCACTGGCCCCGTTATTGTCGATCAATACGGTTGAAACCATTACACCGCATTATGCCAATCCGCTGTTATTCATGTTTTTGGGCGGTTTTGTGATTGCGCTGGCGATGGAGCGCTGGAACCTGCATCAACGGATTGCCCTGTTGATTCTTGCACGGGTCGGGTTTCGCCCGGCGTCACTGGTTGGCGGGTTTATCGGGGCGACGGCGTTTTTGTCGATGTGGGTCAGCAATACTGCGACGGCGACCATGATGTTGCCGATTGCCCTGTCGCTGATCCATCTGTTGCGTGATCATGACGGCATGTCGCTTGCCGGGGATGATGACAATCCGGCGGGCAAACTGTCACCGCCCACCCGCAATCTGGCCTTGTCACTGTTACTGGGTATCGCGTTTGGGGCCAGTATTGGCGGGGTTGGTACGCTGATCGGAACGCCGCCCAATGCCCTGTTGGCCGGGTATTTTGCCGCCACGCATGGTATTCAGATCGGCTTTGGGCAATGGATGCTGATTGGTGTGCCGTTTGCGACATTGCTGTTGCTGGCCTGCTGGTTTTTGCTGACCCGTGTGGTGTATCCGCTGGACGATGCCTTGCCGGACGCCGCCTGTAAGGCCTTGCAGGATCAGATTGACGGTCTTGGCCCGATGTCGCGCGGTGAACGGACGGTGGCGATTGTGTTTGCGGTTACAGCGTCGCTGTGGCTGCTGCGCCCGGCCTTGCAGGCCGTTATGCCGGGTATTCCGCTGGGCGATGCCTCGATTGCCATGCTGGCGGCGGTTGCGCTGTTTGCCATCCCGGTCAAAGCACGGGAAAATCTTTATATTCTGGACTGGAAGGCGACGATCCGCCTGCCGTGGGGGGTGTTGTTGCTGGTTGGTGGCGGGTTGGCACTGGGCGGGATGATCAATGATACCGGGCTGGCGGCGTGGTTGGCGGGAAATGCCGGAAATTTGCCGGACCTTCCTTTGATCGTTCAGATCGGCATGATTGGTTTGATGGTTATTCTGATCAGCCATCTGACATCGAACACCGCAACGGCGGCGACGTTCCTGCCGCTGGTGTCGGCCTATGCCCTTGCCGAAGGGATCGATCCGATGTTGCTGGCTATTCCAACCGCACTGGCGGCCAGTTGTGCCTTTATGTTGCCGGTGGCAACCCCGCCCAATGCCATTGTGTTTGGCAGCGGCTATCTGAGTGTGGCGGAAATGGTGCGGGCCGGGTTTCTGATCAATCTGTGTGCCCTGGTTCTGCTGGTGATTGTCACATTGCTGATTGTGCCTGTGCTGTTTTAGGGATTTTGTGCGTCTGCGGCCAAGTCTTTGAAATATCGTGTTGCGGGGCTTGCATCTTGGGCCAATTGGTCGCATTTTGTTCGGGAACGAAAAAATCAAAAATACGATATCGGAGAGAGAAACATGGGCAAGCTGGACCGGCGGCGGCGGGAAATTCTGGAACTGGTTGCGGTCAGCGGCTTTATGACCATTGATGGTCTGGCGACCCATTTTGACGTTACCCCGCAAACCATCCGGCGCGACATCAATGAAATGGCCGAAGAAGGCCTGATTGCCCGCTATCACGGCGGGGCGGCCAGTGTTTCCACCACCGAAAATGCCGCCTATACCGACCGGCAGGTGCTGAACCTTGATGCCAAGCGCAAGATTGCGCATCTGGTTGCCCGGCATATTCCCGAAGGCGCATCGCTGTTTATCAATATCGGCACGACCACCGAAGAAGTGGCGCGGGCATTGTCCGAACACAAGAACCTGAAAATCATCACCAATAATTTGCATGTCGCCCAGATTTGCGCCGCCAATCCGGGGTTTGAAGTGATCATTGCGGGCGGCGTGGTCCGTCAACGCGATTTTGGCATTATTGGCGAGGCAACGATTGATTTCATCAGCCAGTTCAAGGTTGATTTCGCCATTATTGGCATTTCCGGCGTGGATGAAGACGGCAGCCTGATGGATTTTGATTATCGCGAAGTCCGGGTGGCGCGGGCGATTATTTCGAATTCCCGCCAGACATTCCTGTGTACGGATGTCTCGAAATTTGGCCGCCGGGCGATGGTACGGCTTGGCCATTTATCGGAAATCGATGCCCTGTTCATCGATAGTCATCCCGGAAAATCATGGAACGAGGTTCTTGAGAACGCCGATATCTCGGTTTATACAAGCAATCAGGCGAACAACTGATCCTGTCGTTTGCCCGTCCGCATGGTGATCGGGCCCTGTGAAGATCCGCTCAGCATTTGCGTCAGATATGCATTTCCGGCATTTTCAATTTCGGTGGTCGGGCCGGTCCATTGCAGGGTGCCGTCATGCAGCATCGCAAGGTTCTGGTATCGGTGCCGTGCGATTTTCATGTCGTTGGTGATGGTGATAACAGTGGTGCCCCGTTTTTGGGCAATGGCCGCAATCATGTTTTCAATATGATTGGACAGGACCGGGTCCAGCCCGGCTGTCGGATTATCCAGCAACAGGATTTCAGGATCAGTGGCAATGGCGCGCGCAATGCCGACACGCTTTTGCATGCCGCCCGATAAATCCGAAGGCCGCAAACCGGCACTGTCCGGGTCAAGCCCGACCAGCCCCAAAAGATCAACCGCATGATCACGGGCGACCTTACGGGATAATTTCCGGCTTTCGATCAGGGAAAAACAGATATTTTCCCAAACCTGTAAACTGTCGAACAGGGCATTATGCTGAAACAGCATGCCGGTTTTTTCGGCCCATTTTTTACGGGTTTCATTGCCGGTGGTGCTGACATCCTCGCCGTCCAGACAAATGCGTCCGGTGTCGGGGGCATAAAGCCCGACCAGACATTTCATCAAAACGCTTTTGCCCGCGGCCGACGGGCCGATAATCGCCATGGTTTCACCGCGTGGCACGGAAAAACTGATACCGCGCAGGGCATGCACGGCCCCAAAGGATTTGCCAAGGTCATGAACAGCAATAAAGTCATCCTTGCGGGGCAGATTATTTTCGGCGGGTATCATATAAAAACCAGTCCGGGTTATGAAAATTTGGGCGATTTTGATCTGCCGGGGCGGGCAGGGCAAGCCTTAAAAAGAAAACGACCCCCGAAGGAGCCGTTTTCATCAGAATATCGGCCGATGGCCTAGTGCGACAGGATTTGGCTGAGGAACAGCTTGGTCCGTTCGTTTTTCGGATTGGCGAAAAATTCCTGGGGCTCGGCCATCTCGACGATCTGGCCGGCATCCATGAAAATAACCCGGTCGGCGACTTCCTTGGCGAAACCCATTTCATGGGTCACGCACAACATGGTCATGCCTTCCTTGGCCAGTTCGACCATAACATCCAGCACTTCCTTGACCATTTCCGGGTCAAGGGCCGATGTCGGTTCGTCAAACAGCATGATTTTCGGCTGCATGCACAGGGACCGTGCAATGGCGACGCGCTGTTGCTGCCCGCCCGAAAGCTGACCCGGGAATTTAAGGGCCTGTTCGGAAATGCGGACACGTTCCAGATAATGCATCGCCAGTTCATTGGCCTGTTTCTTGGGCATCTTGCGAACCCAGATCGGGGCCAATGTCAGGTTTTCCAGAACCGTCATATGCGGAAACAGATTGAAATGCTGGAACACCATGCAGACCTCGCGGCGCACGGCTTCGATGTTTTTCACATCATCGCCCAGCAGAATACCATCCACGGTGATTTCACCGCTTTGATAGGTTTCCAGACGGTTGAGGCAGCGGATCAGCGTTGATTTCCCCGAACCTGAAGGCCCGCAGATGACGATGCGTTCCCCGCGATTGACCGTCAGGTCAATATCCTTGAGAACATGGAAATTGCCATACCATTTATTGGCTTTGCTAACGGTGATCACTTCCTCGTTCGAGGGTGGAGGAGTGACGACACCGGTGGCAGTCGTTTCAGTAGCTGTAGCTGTCATTTTTTTGTCCTCTCTCCTTACCGTTGCTCGCCCTTGCGAAGTTCTTTTTCAAGGTAGGCCGCATAGCGGGCCATCGAGTAACAGAACAGGAAGAAAATGGCGGCCGCAAAGGCATAACCTTCGACGTAATAGCGTGTCCAGGCCGGGTCGCTACGCAGTGCCAGTTTTACCGTGTTCAAAAGATCAAACAGGCCAATAATCACGACCAGGGTGGTATCCTTGAACATGGAGATAAAGCTGCCAACCGTTGGCGGAATGACCAGACGCATGGCCTGTGGCAGAATGATCAGGCGCATGGATTGCCAATAGGACAGGCCAAGCGAATTACCGGCTTCAAACTGTCCGTTTGGCACGGCCTGAAGACCGCCCCGGAAGACTTCGGCAAGATAGGCCGCCGTAAACAGGATGATCCCGATCTGGGCCCGCAGCAATTTGTCAATCGTGACGCCTTCGGGCAGGAACAGCGGGAACATGACGGATGCCATGAACAGCACCGTGATCAAGGGCACGCCGCGGATGATCTCGATATAGACCACCGAAAGCGTTTTGATCGCCGGCATGGAGGATTGACGGCCAAGGGCCAGCAATAACCCCAAAGGAAACGCAAAGATAATGCCAATGGATGACAGAATCAGTGTCAGCGGTAGGCCGCCCCAATAGCTGTTTTGCACATAGGTCAGCCCCAGAACACCGCCCCACATCAGGATGGCAATCACCGGAATCCCGACAAGCCACATCGGAATGATCCATTTGCGCATACCTGCATAGGGAACAGCCCCCAGACTGCCGATGATAATGCCAACCAGAACGACCATGGCGAGAAGGGGACGCCATTGTTCATCATACGGATAGGTCCCAAACAGGATCAGCCGCAAATTGGCATTCACAAAGCCCCAGCAGGCGCCGGTTACTTCGCGACAGGCTTCGATGCTTGGAGTCAGTGTGGCATTGGTAATTCCCCATTCAATCATGGGGGGGATGATCCAGAACAGGGCGGCAATTGATCCAAGAGTCAGGATCGAATTGAACCAGCTGTTAAACAGGTTCTTTCTCGCCCAGATCACGGCGCGCTGGCTGGATGATCCAAGGGGACCGGGAGGTAATTTGGCGATATCTGTCATGTTACCTCTCCACCAATGCCATTTTTTTGTTGAACCAGTTCATGAACAGCGAGGTAATCAGGCTGAGGCCAAGATAGATCGACATGAAAATTGAAATGGCTTCAATAGCCTGACCTGTCTGGTTCATGGTTGTGTTGGAAATCGACACAAGGTCGGGATATCCCACAGCAACCGCGAGCGAACTGTTCTTGGTCAGGTTGAGATACTGGTTGGTCAGGGGTGGGATCGCAACGCGCATGGATTGCGGAAGGATAATCTTGCGCAGGGCGACCGAACGTTTCAGTCCCAGACTGTCGGCGGCTTCCCACTGACCATGCGGGACGGCCTGAATGCCCGACCGGACCACTTCTGCGACATAGGCAGATGTATAAACGCTCAGACCAATCAGAACCGCCAGAAATTCCGGCGATACATTGTTGCCCCCCTGAATGTTAAAGCCGCGAAGCTCGGGAACATCCAGGACGGTTGGGGCGCCGCCAGCCAGATAGGCAATAAAGACAGAACCAAAGAATACAGCCGTGCCGACCAAAGCCACCGGAAAGGGTTGCCCTGTGGCGTCCTGACGTTTTTTGGCCCATCTTTTCAGGAAGATGATGCCAATAATTGCAAGGATCGCGACAATGCCCATGATTTCAAAGGCATGGTGAGCCACCGGGACGGGGGTGTAAAGCCCGCGATTGGTCAGCAAAACCCCCGGCAACAATTCAATCGCATCACGCGGATGCGGGAATGCATTGGGGATGAGCGCATACCAGAAGAAAAGTTGTAGCAGAACCGGGATGTTACGGAAAAATTCGATGTAAACAGTCGCAAGTTTCCGGACAATCCAGTTCGACGACAGCCGTGCAATGCCAAAGATGGTGCCAAGGATTGTGCACAGGATAATACCCATCAACGAGACCTTGACGGTATTGAGCAAGCCAACAATCAGCGCCTGAGAATAGGAACTTTGGGCGCTGTATTCGATCATGCTTTCGCTGATTTCAAATGAGGCTTCCCGATCCAGAAAGCCATAACCGGTTGAGATGTTTTGTCGTTCAAGGTTCTCCAAGGTATTGGAGATCAGATACCATCCCGCCAGTATGACAAGTCCGATCACAATGATTTGGTAGATTATTGCGCGAACGTTCTCGTCATTCAGGTAACTGGCGAGGCTTTTTGAACGGACACCCCCCGGGGAATTTTGAGATCTGCTCATCTGTTCCTCAGGTGTAGAATGTATCCAAAATACGGGTGCTCTAACGAAAAGCTCCGCCCGGGCATTTGGCCGAGGGCGGAGCTTCGCTCGAATGTATCAGCCGCCGCTAGAGATTAGCGAACCGGCATTGCATACTGAAGACCACCTTCGGTCCACAGGGCATTGAGACCACGCTCAAGGCCCAGTTTCGCGGTAACGTTTTTCTCATAGCTTTCGCCATAGTTACCGACTTCCTTGATGATCCGGTAAGCCCATTCTTCGTCAAGACCAAGGGCTTCGCCCATACCCGGGGAAACGCCCAGCAAACGCTGGATGCCCGGATTGTCGGAACCCTTCATTTCGTCAACATTCGCACTGGTCACGCCGTATTCTTCGGCTTCCAGCATGGCGATCTGTGCCCAACGGGCAATATCGGCCCACTGTTCATCGCCCTGTGCAACGGCCGGTCCAAGCGGTTCCTTGGAAATGATTTCCGGAAGGATCGCATAGTCATCCGGGTTCGGTGCCATCGTGGAACGAATAGATGCCAGACCCGAGGCATCCGTGGTGTAAACGTCGCAACGACCGGAAAAGAAAGCCGCCGTTGCTTCGTTGATGTTTTCGATCACAACCGGCTGGAAGCTCATGCCCTTGGCGCGGAAATAGTCGGCCAGGTTGAGTTCAGTGGTCGTGCCCGGCTCGACGCAGACGGTTGCGCCGTCCAGTTCTTCTGCGCTGGAAACGCCCAGTGCGGTCGGAACCAGAAAGCCCTGACCGTCATAATAGTTCACACCGGTAAAGGTCAGGCCGAGGCTGGTGTCACGGGTTAATGTCCAGGTGGTGTTACGCGACAGAATATCGATTTCACCCGACTGCAACGCCGTAAAACGTTGTGCTGCGGTCAGCGGTGTGTATTGAACCTTGTTGGAATCACCCAGAAGTGCTGCCGCAATCGCACGGCAAATATCAACGTCGATGCCTTCCCATTTGCCTTCGGCGTTGGCAGCGGAGAAACCCGGAAGACCGGTATTCACGCCACACTGAACGAAACCTTTGGCCTTGATACCGTCAAGCGCAGCACCCGCATGGGCGTTGTTGGCGGCGATGGCAGCAACAGACATTGCGCCAGCGGCCAGGATCGTTTTCATTTTCATTTATAAAGCTCCCTCATTAGCAAAGCATTCTTTATGGCTTTGGTAATTTCATGCCACCCTGAATATGCCCTAACAGCATATCCTTCTGTCCTTTTAAACTGGACTGCCAAATTAAGGGATTTTACGGCGCCATGTGTCAAGTCTGAAAAATATTCTACTGTGTCCATGGCGGGAAATTTTACAGCCTGTTTCGGGGAGTTTTGCGAAATCTTCTTAGCATCGTAAAATTATAATATCTAATACATGCTGTATTTTTTTATGTATATCAATGGGTTGGTTTCCTGTCCCTTTGGTCAGGACTTTTTGCCACATTTCATTCATTTTTTTTTCAGCATATTTGGAAATGTGCGTTTTTTGATCATTTTTAGAGGATGCACAAAAATAAAGCTACGTTGCGATGCGGAATCGATGATTCGATCCGGTGATGAAACATCTGATGCCCAGGCATCAGGAATAGGGGTGTTTTTTCAATTCTCTCAAAAAGAACCTCCTGCCAAAATGAAAGGGCAGGAGGCGTGAAACGGCAAAAATTTTGCAGTGCAATGATCAGGCTTGCAAATCGGGCAGGTCGGCATAAAGACTCAGTGCCTCGGGATTGGCGAGGGCTTCGTGATTCTTTACGGGTCTGCCATGTACGATATCACGCACCGCCAGTTCGGTAATCTTGCCCGATTTGGTGCGTGGGATGTCGTCAACCTGAATGACCTTGGCTGGAACATGGCGCGGTGTGCAGTTATCCCGAATCTGCGTGCGGATTTTTGTGATCAGGGCATCATCCAGGACCAACCCGTCTTTCAGGACGACAAACAGCACAACCCGCACATCATTGTCCCAATCCTGCCCGATGACGATGGATTCCTTTATTTCCGGCAGTTTTTCAACCTGCCGGTAAATTTCCGCCGTACCGATGCGAACCCCGCCGGGGTTAAGTGTTGCGTCCGACCGTCCGTAAATAATCATGCCGCCATTATCGTCCAGTTCGACATAATCGCCGTGGCACCAGACATTTTCAAACCGGTTGAAATAGGCATCGCGATAGCGTTCCTGATCCGGATCATCCCAGAAACCGACGGGCATGGACGGAAAGGGGGCGGTGCAGACCAGTTCGCCTTTTTGATTGCGGACCGGATTGCCATCATCGTCAAAGACATCAACGGCAAGACCAAGGGCGCGGGTCTGGATAATGCCGCGATAAACCGGCAAGACCGGGCAGGCCAGAACAAAGCAACCCAGAATATCCGTCCCGCCGGAAATCGACGCCAGATGAATATCGGCCTTGATGTCGTTATAGACATAGTCAAAGCTTTCGGGGGCCAGTGGCGATCCGGTTGATGTCATGGCGCGCACTGTTGACAGATTGTGGGTATGGATCGGGCGCAGTCCGGCCTTGGCAAGGGCATCAATATATTTTGCCGATGTGCCAAACAAAGTCATACCTTCGGCATCTGCATAATCAAACAGGATGTTGCCATTGGGATAAAACGGCGACCCGTCATAGAGCAACAGGGTCGCCTGTGCGGCCAGACCGGCCATCAGCCAGTTCCACATCATCCAGCCGCAAGTGGTGAAATAAAATACCCGGTCCCCGGCATTCACATCACAATGCAGCAGATGTTCGGACACCTGTTTTAAAAGCGTCCCGCCCGTGCCATGCACGATACATTTGGGTTTGCCTGTCGTGCCCGAAGAAAACATCACATAGAGCGGATGATTGAATGCCACCTGTTCAAAAACGATTTTATCGGCGGGCCAGGGGGCGATATAGCTGTCATAGGCGATGGCATTGCGAATGCCGGTACTGTTGATGCCGTCAAAGGCATATTGGACCAGAATAACGGTTTCGATCGACGGGATGCGATCCACAACATCGCGAACCTTTTCGCGAATGTCGTGACTTTTGCCATTATAATAATAGCCATCCACCGTGATCATGACTTTTGGTTCTATCTGGCCAAAACGATCTTCGACGCCCTGGACGCCAAAATCGGGCGAGGCGGAAGACCATGTGGCACCAATGGCGGCTGTTGCCAGCATGGCAATCACGGTTTCGGGCATATTGGGCATATAGCCGCAAACCCGGTCGCCTTTTACAACGCCTTGCGCACGCAGTGCCTGTGACAGTTTTGAAACGGCAATATTCAGATCGCACCATGATACACGCCGTTTGACCTGATCCTCGCCCCAGAAAACAAGGGCATCCATATCATCGTCGCGTTGTAGCAGATTTTCGGCAAAATTCAGCCGTGCATCGGGGAAAAACGCCGCGCCGGGCATTTTATCGCCATTGGCAAGGACGACATCGCCCCATGTTTCGGCCTTAAGCCCGGCAAATGCGATCAGGGCAGGCCAGAATTCTTCCTTGCAGGCGACAGACCAATCATAAAGCGATTGGAAATCGCCCAGTTCAAGGCCTTTTTCCGCGTTCAGCCATGTCCGGAAACGGGTGACTTTTGCATTTTCAATCCGCTTCGCGTTGGGCTGCCACAAGGGGGTGTTCATGGTTGCTACCTCTGTTTTCGCATATGTTTTGTTATCTGTCCGATTGGGGTGAGCAAATCGGTATCTCCCTACCGGTTTTTTACGTCGATTTATGCTGCACGGCAAGAAGGGTGACGTCTTTTCCCTGATTTATTGCCGAACCATCGACCGGAATGCTATGCCGTAAACTGTCATGAAATGTCCTGTATACGGAATGTTGGAGTTCCCCATGAGCGGAATTGACGAATCCCTGCCTTTCAAACAGATCAATATTGCCATTCTGACGGTCAGCGATACCCGCTCCCTTGCCAATGATACATCCGGCGATGTTCTTGTCGAACGGGTGACAGGCAAGGGGCATAAGGTCGCGGCACGAACCCTGGTGCGGGATGACATCGATGCCATCGTCGCCCGGTTGCGGGCGTGGTGCGATGATCCGGAAATTGATGTGGTGATCAGCACCGGCGGCACCGGGGTAACCGGGCGCGATGTCACCACCGAGGCGCATCTTCGGGTTTATGAAAAGGAAATCCCCGGATTTGGCGAACTGTTTCGCTGGTTGTCCTATGCCAAAATCGGCACATCCACCGTACAGTCGCGCGCCGTGGCCGGGGTGGCCAAAGGAACCTATCTGTTTGCCTTGCCGGGTTCAAATGGCGCTTGCAAGGATGCATGGGATGGTATTCTGGCCGATCAGCTTGATATCCGTCACCGGCCTTGCAATTTTGTCGAACTGATGCCGCGTTTGATGGAACAGTAACCGGTGCGCCTTGCCTTTCTGGTCTGACCAGTCAGACTGTTTTAACATTCCGGACCTGCATGATGAATATTATCACCGATCCGTTTTTCTATCTTGTCGCCATCCCGGCTGTGCTGATTGCCGGCGTGTCCAAAAGCGGCTTTGGCGGCGGATTGGGGGTGGTTTCGGTGCCTTTGATGGCGCTGGCGATTTCACCGCAGGCCGCGGCGGCGGTGATGTTGCCGATCCTGTGCCTGATGGATCTTGCCAATGTCTGGGCCTATCGCAAAAATTGGGACCGGCGGTGCATGCAAATTCTGATCCCGGCGGCGTTGCTGGGGATACTGATTGGCTATCTGTCGTTCAGTTATCTGAGCGAGGCGGCAGTCAAGCTGGTGATTGCCGCAATCGCGGTCGGGTTTACCCTTGATCATTGGTTTCGCGGCAAAAATCGCGGCACGGAAGGCATTCCGCCGCGCCGGATCAAGGGAGCCATCTGGGGGACGGTTTCGGGTTTTACCAGTTTCGTTGCCCATGCCGGTGGGCCGCCCTTGTCGGTTTTTCTGTTGCCACAACGCATGGACAAAACTGTTTTTGTCGGCACCACGGTGATGTTTTTCATTGTGGTGAATTACGTCAAACTGGTGCCGTATTGGTGGCTGGGGCAATTTGGTGGGGCCAATCTGGCAACGGCTTTTGTGTTGTTTCCGGTGGCCATTTTCGGAACGTGGTTGGGTCTGTGGGCGCATGACAAGGTTAACGAGAAACTGTTCTATCGCGTTTGTTACATCCTTTTGTTTGTGACGGGGCTGAAACTTCTGTCCGATGTTGTGGTTCATTACAAAGGCGTGATTTTTTAGATTTACGGCTGCGGTTTCAAGATTTCTCTTAACACTTCACTGATAGTTTGCGTATAAAATGTGCATCAATAAAATCTGGGCAATAATCAAACAATGATGCCAGGTTTCGGGTGTTCGGGTGCTGTGAATGTGGAGTGTGGGGAATGCCTGAAAGGATATTGCAGGTCGCGACAGATATGTCGGGCCATGCCAATGATAAAATTACCGAAATAAAAGGGGTGACGCGCGCAACCCGAACTCTGGCGCTCAATGCGCTGATCGAGGCGGCACGGGCCGGGGATGCCGGGCGGGGTTTTGGGGTCGTTGCCAACGAGGTCAAGGAAATCTCGCAGCAGGTCACCCAGATTGCTGAAGAATTGCAGGCAATGTTTGACAAGCTGGCCGAGGATCTGGCGCGCACAGCCCAGACGGCACGGGGCGACCGTTTTGCCGATTTGTCGCGATATGTGGTCGAATTGATGGACCGCAATCTGTATGAACGGTCTTGCGATGTGCGCTGGTGGGCCACCGATGCGGCTGTGGTTGATGCCTGTGAAAAACGTGATGATGCCGACGTTGCCGGGTGGGCGTCCAGCCGCTTGGGTGTGATCCTTGATTCCTATACTGTTTATCTTGATTTGTGGGTGGCCGATACCGATGGCAAGGTGATCGCCAATGGCCGACCGGGGAAATACAATGTCGTCGGCCGTGATGTCAGCAGCGAAGCCTGGTTCCAGCAGGCCAGACGCGGGCGGGACGGATCGGATTATGCGGTTGCCGATGTGGATCGAAACCCCTTGCTTGATAATGGTGCGACGGCGACCTATGCCACCGCCGTTCGGCGGGGCGGGCAGGTCAATGGCGAGGTGATCGGCGTGATTGGCGTTTTCTTTGACTGGGAAAATCAGGCACCGATGGTGGTCAATGCCATCAGTTTCAGCGACGAGGAAAAAGCCCGTACACGGGTCATGTTGCTGGATTCTGCCGACAAGGTGATTGCGTCTTCGGACGGGCAGGGTGTTTTGCAGGAAAAATTCCCGCTGAAGATAGAAGATCCGCGCCGGGGATTTTATCTGAATGGTGATGGCAGCATCGTCGGTTATGCCCTGACCCCCGGTTATGAAACCTATCAGGGGCTTGGCTGGCGCGGGGTGATTGTACAGCAATCGCGTAAACACAATTAAGAATCTGCATCGTTAAGGTGCAGTTTTTTATGTGGTCCAGCGGGCTATTTACAAAATATGTGGTGCCGGTTTTGACCTGAAACGGATTTCGACTCTGTTTGGCGGGGTTGGATGATCTGTGGTTTTGTCAGATCATGGAATGCACGTATATATTGTGTTATATTCAATGGTATAGATATACTGTGCGAATGGGGCATGGGTAAACATGAAACTGTATTACGTGTTTTGCCATGCTCATCTGTGATGGGACTTCACAAGTGTTTATCCAAAATAAGAACATCACCGTAACTGTTTGTAACAAAATAGAAATACTTTAGGCGACGTAAGGGTGCACTGCAAAATTTTGCGTGTGTCGGCGGCAATATCAACCCACGATTTTGATGTCAGAGGCTTCAAAAATGGGGGATATAAAATGCCGGAAAGAATTCTGAACGCCGCAACGAAAATGTCCGAACTGACGACGGCCAAGGTCAATGCAATCCAGAATGTGACCAAGGCTGCGAAAATTCTGGCGCTGAATGCCCTGATCGAGGCATCGCGCGCTGGTGAGGCCGGTCGCGGTTTTGCCGTGGTCGCCAACGAAGTCAATAATATCTCGCAGGAAGTGACGGCCATCGCCAATGAATTGCAGGCGTTGTTTGTCAACGAAGCCCGCGATTTGCGGGCGACGGCGCATATGGTGCGTGGGTCGCGGCTGTCTGATCTCGCGCTGTATGTGATCGAACTGATTGACCGTAATTTGTATGAACGGTCTTGCGATGTCCGCTGGTGGGCAACGGACAGTGCCGTGGTTGATGCCTGTGCCAACCCCGATGATCCCAAGGCGCTGGCATGGGCGTCAAAACGCCTGGGCGTGATCCTTGATTCCTATACTGTTTATTTGGACCTTTGGGTGGCGGATCGACATGGCAAGGTGATCGCCAATGGTCGCCCGGACCGTTACAAGGTCCGCAATATTGATGTCAGTGGCGAAGCATGGTTCCGGCAGGCAATGGCAACCCGTGATGGCACCGATTACGCCGTGGCCGATATTGAACGCAATAAATATCTGGGCAGTAAATCCACCGCAACATATGCCACCGCAATCAGGGCCGGTGGCGAGGCCGATGGCGAGATTATTGGGGCGATGGGGATTTTCTTTGACTGGGAAAGCCAGGCTGATTCGGTGGTGCATTCGGTATCTTTCCCCGAAGAAGAAAAGGAACGTACCCGGGTTTTGATCGTTGATCGCAATTTCAAGGTGATTGCGGCGTCTGATGGCATGCATGGGCCCGATGAAAACCTGAAACTGAAAATCGGCAACCCGGAAATGGATTCCTATCTTTTGGGGGATGGCAGCCTTGTCGCCTATGCCCTGACGCCGGGCTATGAAACCTATCAGGGGCTTGGCTGGCGGGGGGTGATTGTTCAGGAACCGCGCAAGGCAGATGTTGGCCCCAAACTGGCGACAGTACGTTCTGTCGCGCCCGAAATGGTCCGAACCGAAAGACTGGCAAGCTGATACCTCCTGTCACGACTTGTCAGCAGTCTGGCAGGAGGGGGCTGGTGACAGGGCGTGAATGATCTTACAACCGGGCCAGATATTTTTCTGGCCCGGAGACCCTGATGCCCGAACCTCTTAAAAATCTGTTCAATGACGGTGTGATCAGGGGCATGGCGCAACATTTTGCCCGTCACGATCCGTCTTTTGACGCCGACGGCTTTGTCGCGTTTGCCCTTCTGGATTTGGAATCGCTGGAACTCAAACAGCGTAGCGACCGGATCATGGAGGCAATGGAACGGTTTTTACCCGATGATTTTGCCTGTTCCGGCACTATCCTGATTGCCAGTCTGCGCCCTGATGACGATGGCGATATTGCCGGGATTGGCATTGATGAAACCGGCATTGCCGGATGGGCCATCATGCCGATGGCCGATTATGTTGCCTGGCGTGGGCAGGAACATTTTGATCTGGCGATGCGCTGTTTTTATGAAATGACCCGCCGGTTCAGCGCCGAATTTGGCATTCGCCCGTTCCTGATCCGCCAACCCGCCAAAACACTGGCGGTTTTACAAGGCTGGCTGATCGATCCCAGCCGCCATGTCCGGCGCCTGATTTCCGAAGGAACGCGCCCGCGATTGCCGTGGGGAATGCAAATTCCCGGTTTTGTGGCGGATCCGGCACCTGTCCTGCCTTTGCTGGAAGCCCTGCGGGACGACCCCGAGGAATATGTGCGTCGTTCGGTCGCCAATAATCTGAATGACATCGCCAAAGATCACCCCGATCTGGTCGCCGGAATCGCGCAGGACTGGTTGCAGGATGCCGGTGCGGACCGTCATCGCCTTGTCCGCCATGCCTGCCGCACCCTGATCAAACAGGGACATGCGGGGGTGATGCAGGCCTTTGGCTTTGGGGTGGTCAATGTGACACTTGAACAGTTCGAGGTGATGTCGCCAATCATCCGGATGGGGGAAAGTGTTGATTTTTGTGTTGAATTTGTCCTGAACGAACCGGATGCCCGTAATGTGGTGCTTGATTATGTCATTCATCACCGCAAGGCCAATGGAACGACCAGCCCCAAAGTCTTCAAATGGAAAACCATCACACTTGAACCAGGACAAAAGATGGTTTTATCCCGCCGCCATGTGATCCGCGCCATTACCACGCGGCGTTATTACCCCGGAATTCATACGATTGAATTGCTGGTTAATGGCCACAAATATGGATCGGCCTGTTTTGATCTGGTGCCGGGGCAGGCGGCCTGACGGCACGTCGGCCTTGTTCCTGCTTGCGAAGATGTGCAAAAGCGGCTACCCCAAGATAACAATATCATGATAATTTGATAACGAATTATCAGAATAAAACAGGGGAGGAGCGTTTGACGCTTCTGTTTGCCAAGCTGGCCGTTTCGATTGGCGTTGTGTTGGGGTTATCGTGGCTGGCCGAACGGGCCGGGCCACGGGTCGCCGGGGTTTTATCCGGCTATCCGCTGGGAACGGCGATGTTGCTGTATTTCATTGGTATCGAGCAGGGGGTGGCCTTTGCCAGTGAAAGTGCGATTTATTCCATGCCTGGCCTGATTGCCACGCTGGCTTTCATGTATGCCTATTTTCAGATGTCGCGCCGCATTTGCGACAAGCCGGTTGTCCTGCAAATTATCCTGAGTTCCGGGGCGGCCTTTGCGGCCTTTGTGGCGGTATCATGGATATGCCAGCATTTTGATTTTACGCTGATAACGGCGGCGCTGACCCTGTTTGTTGCCATGATGGTGGCGATTGTGCTGTTTCGCGGCATTGAAAATGCCGTCATTTTACGGCGGGTGCGCCTGACAAAGCGGGTGGTGGTGTTCCGTGCCGCCACGGCGGCCTTTATTGTTCTGGCAATCAGCGGGGCGGCGGCCCTGATTGGGCCGCGCTGGGCCGGGTTGTTTTCAGGGTTTCCGGTTACCCTTTATCCGATGATCCTGATCATTCATTTTTCATATGGCGCTGAACCGGTTCATACCCTGATTCGTAATTTTCCAAGGGGGATGGGGGCGCTTCTGGTTTACATTGTTGCGGTGACATTATCCTATCCGGTGATCGGGATCGGGGCGGGGACCTTGCTTGCCTTTGGGGTCGCGACTTTTTATCTTGTGCTCTATACCACTTTCGTCTGGTGGCGTTACAGGGGATCACAGGCGTAGTTTGTGATCAGTTTTTGACGGCAAACAGGAAAATTCAGCGATGCAACAGGTACAATCACTGGTTCGGGCGCTGAGCATTCTCAATACGCTGGCTGACAGCTATGACGGTATGACCCTGACGGATATCGCCCGGCAGGTCAAACTGCCGCCTTCGACCGCTCACCGGCTTCTGACGACCTTGCAGCATGAGCGCTATGTCACCTTTGACAGTGAACGCACCCTGTGGTCGATTGGTGTGCAGGCCTTTAGCGTTGGCAACGCCTTTACCAAAAACCGCAACCTGAACCATATCGTGCGGCCCTATATGCGGGCCCTGATGGAAGAAAGCGGTGAAACCGTCAATCTTGCGGTCGCCGATGATGGCGAGGTGATTTTCCTGTCGCAGGTCGAATGTCGCAAAATGATGCGGGCTTTGGTAACGCCGGGGCGGCGTGCCCTGATGCATTGTTCCGGGGTTGGCAAGGCCTTGATGGCCTTTCTGCCCGAAGAAGACATTGATGCGATCATCGCACGGCATGGCTTGCCAAAAATGACCGAACGCACCCTGATTTCACCGCAAGCCCTGAAATCCGATCTGAATGTGGCGCGCCGGGCAGGATATGCGATTGATGACGAAGAACACGCCGTTGGCCTGCGATGTGTCGCGGGTGTTGTCCGCGATGAAACCGGCATTCCCATTGCCGCCCTGTCACTATCCGGGCCCGCCGCCCGCATCCCCGATGACAGAATTGCCAGCTTTGGCACGCTGATCCGGCGTGTTTGTCATGATCTTAGCCGTGAATATGGCGGGATTCCGGCCTGATCGCGAATGTGATCAGGAACCGGGGCAACTGATGCCGGTTCCGGCAAGCCCGCAATACCCATCCGGGTTTTTGTGCAGATATTGCTGATGAAATTCTTCGGCATAGAAAAAAACCGGCAAAGGCAGGATATCGGTGGTAATCGCATTGCCGCGACCGCCTGCCTTCAGGGCGGCAAGATAGGTTGCCTTTGATGCCTCGGCGGTTTCTTGCTGTTGCGGGCTGTTGGTATAGATGACCGACCGGTATTGCGTGCCGATATCATTGCCCTGACGCATGCCTTGTGTCGGGTCATGATTTTCCCAGAACAGGGTCAGCAATTTGCCATAGGAAATCACCGCCGGATCAAAGACGATTTGCACGACTTCAGCATGGCCGGTCTGACCAGAACAGACTTCGCGATAGGTCGGGTTTTCGGTGAAGCCCCCGGCATATCCCGCCGCCGTGCTATAGACACCATCCTGTTTCCAGAACAGGCGTTCCGCCCCCCAAAAACAGCCCATGCCGAAAACCGCAATTTCCAGCCCGTCGGGAAACGGTTCTTCCATCGGATTGCCATTGACCATATGCGCCGTCGGCACCGGCAATTTTTCAGGGCGACCGGACAGGGCGGTGTCCACAGTTGGCAGGGTGATTTTTTCGGGGGCTACGCTTGAAAACATGACCGGACTTTCAAATCAAAAACATCTGGCCTTCAATCTAGCGCAGTTTGACAAAGGCGCAATCGGTGTCCTGCATAAAATGTCTTCAAATCTTCGTTTGGCTGTTTTTTGCCCGTGCCATATTGATGCGTCATATGAGGTGGAAAGAGTTTGGACACGATGAAGCAATTGCGTGCCATCGGGTTGGTGATGGCCGGGATCCTGTCACTTGTGATCGGGTTGGCATTTTTGCCGTTGCCGCCGCCCTTTTTTGGCATGGTTTTTATTGCCATGGCCTTGGTGCTGTTGACCGCAGGGTCAAAACGGGCGCGGCGTTTGATCCAGTTTCTGCGCTGGCGATTTTCCATTCATAGCAAAAGGATGGAGCAGCTTTTGGCGCGGGTGCCCCGACGCTTGTCCCGGCATATCCGGCTCACCCGGCCAGATGCCCTGCATCGCCGGGGCCGCAAGGAAAAACAGAAAATTTCGCCAGACCAGATTGATCCAGCCTAGCTTTTAGCCTCGACCTTGCGGACCATGCAATCAATGCCATCGCGTTTCAGGCCGTCACAGGCATGGGCGGCATCACCACTTGTTCCGAACCGGCCTGTCAGCAGGCGAAAGAACAATCCCTGACCGGGTATTGTCAGGCTTTGGACCTCGTGATCGATACCATCCAGCGCACCGCGGGCTGATTTTTGCAGGGTAATCCAACTGTTTTCGGCTCTTTCCCGGGACCGGTAGGCGGCAAGCTGAATGGCGTAATAACTGCCGCTTGTCATTTGGGCCGTTTCCGGGGCAGCAGCGGGCATTTCGGCCGTTCTGGTGACCGGCGGCATGGCCACAGGTTCCAGCGTGCCGTCTTCGACCGGGCGGCTGGTTGAGATGATCGGCGCGGTTTTCGCCGGTGCGGGGGCAGATGTTTCCGGTATATCTGTCGATGATGTTGCCCCGGTGCCATCGTGGCGCGGGGGGATCGAGGTCAACATGGCGGTATTCGCACTGATGCCGGTCATCGCGCCGGAACGGGCGGCGCTGTTTTCCTGAACCGGCTTAAAGGGGCCGCTGCTTTGATAAAAGTCGCGATTGCGTTCGATAACCGGGGGTGTCGGAGTTGTCGGGCTTTGTTCGACAACAGCCTGTTGCACCCGTTGTTGTATTTCAGACGATTCGGCCAGTTCAGGATGGGCCTGATCCAGCAGGGTCAGTCTTTGCTGGGCAAGGCGGGCAACCGCGCCACTTAGCATCAGGCCATTTCCGCAATCAATTGTGATGATCTGGTCCGGCGAGGCAGCCGTCAGCCATAGATAAAGCTGACGCGATTTTTCATTCTGTCTGGTCAAATCCAGGGAAATGGCGCGTTCCAGATTTTGCTGTGCCGTCCGGCTGAGCTTTACATCGCCCAATTCATCGGACATGTCCGTACCGGAATAGGATATGGCGGGTTCGGTTCCCAGAAACAGTCCGCAGGACTCGGTCTTCATCACCGATGTCATTGCCGGGGCGGTTGTCTGTTCTGTTTCAACGTCGGCACGGGTCTGCAATGAACCATCCGATCCACAGGCCGAGAGTGCAGACACAGCAACAATGGCCAGCCAGATATTGTTGATGGGGCGTTTCTTGTTCGGAAAAATGTCGATGGTCTGCAAAAGCTTCCCCGCCTGCAAATGGTGTGTTTATACCAACATCATGCAGGCGTCGGGGGGCTGTCAAGCTGCGCTTTTGCCAATGGGATAACAGAATCCGGTTATCGGGTAATCATGGGCAGCATAATGCCGATAATCAGAATCAGGATCGTCACGGCAATCACGATATAAACGATGCCTTTGGTGGCACGTTGGGCCACTTCGGGTTTCAGTCCGGTGCCGTATCGCGGTGCCTGGTGCCCCGGTGACGGGGTGGAGGATTGAGGGCTGATATTGCTTTTGTTGAATATCTTGATGACCTGCTTGCGGTCCCGACGGGTGGCGTCGTCATAATTGTTTTCTACAATCCGGACTTCAAGATTGTTGGGGCTTTCAAGCGCCGTTTTGGCCGTGCTGACCGCCTGGGCGTATTCGGCCACTGTTTCAAGTTCAAGCTGGCTGCCAGCATCGCGGATAACAACAACGCTATAGCTTTTTTTAAGCAGATTTTTTGACATAAGGGGTAACAATCCTGACTGCGGGGTTGCCGTTACATGGCACCTGTATTCAGATTTGTGTACCTATTCTTGCGTCTAGGGTCATTACCCCTGTCAGAGAATCGCCGCAGATTAATGATTGGCAATGGCGTTGGCAAGTTCCTGATATTCCTCGCAAGAAGAACTACAAATCAGTTCCAGTCGGGCAAGGTTTTCCTGCGCCAGATTCTCTCGTCCTGTTTGCAGGAAAAGTTCACCCTGATATTCCAGCGCCCCTTTATGTTCCGGATTGACGGCAAGGGCGCGGGCATAATTGGTTTCGGCATTGGCAAGATCGCCCGATTTGCGCTGGCTGTAGGCAAGATAATTCAACGCATCGGCATTTTGCGGATCTTTTTCCAGCATCTTTTGCAAACCGGCAATGGCGTCATCATATTTTTCCTGGTCAATCATCCCGGTAATGGCGACAAAATCTGTATCACCACTGCTTTCCCAGCTATCGACATTGCCCATTGCCTGTGCCGTTCCGGCAGACAAGGCCAGAAAAGTCGCCAGCGATAAAATAAAGACGCGGCCAGCAGAACGGGAAGGGGATGCGGTATGTGTCATGTTTCCTGCCTTTTGAGGATGATTGGTTCTGAAATCCTTCAAATCCATTATCACAAGACCTTACAAGCGACCTGTAACAAATTGGTGAAGGCCAAAACAGGCGAAATTATGATGTAAGTGATGCAAAAAAGCCCGCCGGGATTTTCAGCGGGCTTTTTGTGGTATGGGCTGGATTGATCAGAAATCCGGTTCGATAAGCCGGTTACGGATTTCGGCAGTCATGTTTTCCGCCAGACCATCAATGCCAAAGGTTTTCGGATGGGCAAAGCCAAGACGGCGGACAGATGCCGTGCGTTCTTCGGATTCCCGTTTGCCAAGGGCGAGGATCAGCGGAATTTTTGCATGGCTGTGTTCCCGCACCTTGTAGCTGATTTTCTCGTTGCGCAGGTCAAGTTCAACCCGCAGGCCCTTTGATGCCAGCAAGGCGTGAACTTCGCGGGCATAATCATCGGCTTCGTTGGTGATCGAACAAATCACCGCATGTACCGGCGACAGCCACAAAGGCAGGCGACCGGCATAGTTTTCAATCAGAATGCCGATGAAACGTTCCAGCGACCCCAGAAGCGCCCGGTGCAGCATGACGGGACGGTGTTTTTCACCATCTTCGCCCATATAGCTGGCATCCAGACGTTCGGGCAAAACAAAGTCGGCCTGAAGCGTGCCGCATTGCCAGTCACGACCAATGGCATCGCGCAGCACGAATTCCAGTTTGGGGCCGTAAAACGCGCCTTCGCCCGGATTGATTTCCAGTTTCAGGCCCGCTTCTTCGGCTGCGACCCGCAAGGCATTTTCCGCCTTGTCCCAGATTTCATCCGATCCGGCACGAATTTCCGGACGGTCGGAGAATTTCACAACGACGTCGGTAAAGCCGAAATCCTTGTAAACGGATTTCAGAAGATCACAGAAAATCTTGGTTTCCGAGATAATCTGGTCTTCGGTACAGAAAATATGCGCATCGTCCTGAATGAACTGACGCACCCGCATGATGCCATGCAAGCCGCCGGATGGTTCATTGCGATGGCAACAGCCAAATTCCGCCATTCGCAACGGCAAATCGCGGTAGGATTTGCTGCCCATGCGGAAAATCTGGACATGGCACGGGCAGTTCATGGGTTTAAGCGCCAGAACTTTTTCGTCACTGTCAGGTGCCGTGGTGAACATGTTTTCGCGGAATTTTTCCCAATGACCGGATTTTTCCCACAGAACACGATCCACCAGTTGCGGCGTGCGCACTTCCTGATAACCGGCGGCGTCCAGGCGTTCTCGGATATAATTTTCAATGGCGCGATACAGCGTCAGACCACGCGCATGCCAGAAAACCGACCCTTGTGCTTCTTCCTGCATATGGAACAGGTCCATTTCGCGGCCCAGACGACGATGGTCGCGTTTTTCGGCTTCTTCCAGCATATGCAGATAGGCGTTAAGCTGTTCGTCATCTTCCCAGCAGGTGCCGTAAATCCGTTGCAGCATCTCGTTATCGGAATTGCCGCGCCAATAGGCCCCGGCAACCTTCATCAGTTTGAAGGCCTTGCCAAGTTTGGCGGTTGAAGGCATGTGTGGCCCGCGGCACAGATCGATGAAATTACCCTGACGATAGCAGGTAATGGTTTCGGTTTCCGGCAAATCACGGATGATTTCGGCCTTGTAGGATTCGCCCTTGTCGAGGAAAAATTTGATTGCCTCGTTGCGGTCCCAGACTTCGCGTTCAATCGTTTCGTTACGATCAACAATTTCCTTCATCCGCTTTTCAATCCGGACCAGATCGTCAGGCGTGAAGGGCGTTTTGCGGGCAAAATCGTAATAGAAACCGTTTTCAATCGACGGTCCGATGGTGACCTGCGTATCGGGATACAGTTCCTGAACCGCCTCGGCCATCACATGGGCGCAATCATGACGCATCAGCGGCAGGGCTTCGGGATGGCCCTTGGTGACGATTTCAAGGGTGCCGTCGGCTTCGATCAGGCGGGCAAGGTCGCGGACCTCACCATTATATTTGACGGCAAGGGCCTTTTTGGCCAGCGAACTGCCAATGCTTTTGGCAACGTCAAGACCGGAAACAGGACCATCGAATTGACGAACAGCGCCGTCCGGAAGCGTCAGGGCAATCATGTTGTGTTCAACTCTGCTTAATCTGCGGGCAAATGAAGGCGCATCTTGTTCCCGCAAGTGACGGCGGGAGGCATGCACAGGAAAACGATATTTCGGATGGGGTCAAGTTCGCTCTTTTAAAAAAGCGATGACGGGCATGGCACAGCCGGTTGTGCCGCCAGATTGGCGCACATTGATCATGCTGTTCATCCATCTTTTGTCGGCCTTGCCGTACATTGATGCTTTCCCGTTTGTTACAAGGCCAATATAACAATTCATCGGGCAAGAGCAACCCGGAAGTACCTGATTTGCCCGATATCTGTTCCATCCTTCGCAAGATTGTGAAATTCCCGCCACCCGCCCGCCCGTCACGGAGCCCCAAATCCGATGTCCAGCCCCGAAGTTCGCCGCAATATTCTGGTTTTGTGCCTGTGTGTTGCCCTGTCTGCCAGTTCGATGTCGTTGCTTTTTACCGTTGCTGCGGTGATTGGCTATACTCTGGCCCCGGATAAATCGATATCGACCCTGCCGGTAGCCTTCACCATGATCGCCATGATGCTGTCCACCGCGCCATCGGCCCTTTTGATGAAACGATATGGTCGACGTGCCGGATTCAGCGCCGGGGCCGGGATCGGTGCCATCGGGGCGATTGCCGGAATGGCCGGGGTTTATGAGGGTAATTTCTGGATGATTTGTGCGGCGACGGCCTGTCTGGGGGCGGCGAATGCCATTGCGATGCAATACCGTTTTGCTGCTGCCGAGGCCGCCCCGCCGGAATTCCGGTCCCGCGCGATTTCCCTGACCATGCTGGGCGGGGTGGCGGCGGCTTTTGTTGGCCCCAATCTTGCCAGTTATGGCCGTGGATGGTTTGAAACATTGCCGTTTCTGGGAACTTTCCTTGCTCTATTGGGGTTGCAGGTTTTGCTGTTTGCCGCCATCGGGATGCTGCGATTGACCGATACACGCGGGGTTGTCCATCACGAAGCCGCCCGCCCGACATCCATGATTTTAAAACAGCCTGCCGTGATTGTCGCAATGATCGCGGGTGCATTGGGGTATGCGGTGATGACTTTTATCATGACGGCAACCCCGCTTGCGATTCTCGATTGCAATTATGCCTTTGGCGATGCGGCTTTTATCATTCAGTGGCATGTGGTGGGCATGTATGCGCCGGGATTTTTTACCGGCCATCTGATCCGGCGTTTTGGTGCCATGACGATCATTCAGATCGGGGCGGTTTTCAATCTGGTCTGTCTGGCCTTTGGTCTGGCCGGGATTGATCTTTTGACCAACTTCTGGCCGTCACTGGTACTGTTGGGGATTGGCTGGAATTTTATGTTTGTCGGTGCCACATCGTTTCTGACGGAAAATTATCGCCCCGCCGAGCAGGGCAAGGTACAGGCAATCAACGAATTTGTGGTGTTTGGCACCGTCGCTGTGGCGTCGCTATCAGCCGGGACGATCTATGCGACAGGCGGCTGGGCAACCTTGTTGCTGTCGGCTTTGTTGCCGATTGGTCTGGTGATGATGGTGGTGGCAGGCTATGCCATCAAACTGCGCCGGGACAAAATCCGCCCGGTACAATAAGCGTTAATGTCGTCCGGCAAGGATATCGAGCGCATGTGACCGGAATTCGCGGTTATAAAGGATAATTACGACCCATGTTGCACAGACGATAAAGGCAACCGGGTGGTAAAACCACGCCACAGCGGCAAGGGCAAAGAAATAGGCGCGAATGCCGCGATTGAAATGATGGGCGGACATCATGCTCATGCGTGATGCCTTGGCGGCGGCACGCGCCGCATCGGGATGATCGGCATCGGGGGCGGCACCAATCAGGATCGAACAATAATTTGACAGCCTGAATGCCCAGGTAAATTTGAAAAAGGCATAAATGAAAATCAGCACCAGCAAGATCACCTTGCATTCCCAGACCGCCGCCGTGGTTGGCGAGGCATAGGGCAGGGCGGAAATGGTTTGCAGTGCCTTGTCGGTATATCCCATCAGGGCGGCCAGACCGACCAGCACCAGAATGGTTGTCGATGAAAAGAAACTGATGCCGGTGATCAGGTTTCCGGCGATCGAGGTATCGACCATCCGGATATTGCGCAACAGCATCTGTTCCATCCAGCGATGGCGATTGCGCGCCATATGGGCGGAAATGCTGTTGCGGCGACGCGGCCCGACATCGGCAAAAATTGTATAACCGATCCACCATAAAAAGGCCCAACCCAGAGCGGCAAGATCAAGCAATGTAAATTGGGGCATCGTTCATTCCGTTCAAAAGGGCCAGTTAATGCCTTGAAGTCGTGATGGTCTTCGCAAGGCGAACAAAAGCGATTATAACGAAAACTGTCGCGATAAAAGGCTGTTTTCGTACCTTATGTTGGCGACGGGTTGTTTTTGTGACCGATAAAGGGTATCAGCGGCGCAAATTTTCACTGGAGTGTGCCCGATGAGCGACCACGACAACGATATCGATGATGAACTCGACGAAGACCTTGAACTGGCTGATTTTGAAGCCAATACCGATCAACTGATCGCCGAAGGGCGCAGCAGGGACGATCTGTTCGAGTTTGTCGGCTATTTGAACATCAATGAAATCGGCACCCATATGATTGCCGCTGAAATGGTGCTGGATGAAGACGCCATCAAACAGATGAGCAAAACCCTGCGCCAACTGGATGTTGATTTGGCACCGCTGGGTGAATTGACCGGCGGCCTTAAGGGCGGCGAAGATGTCAAACGTGCACTGGCCGCCCTGTTTCTGGAACTGGTCGAGCTGTGCGAACTTGATGACGATGACGAAGATGCCGGTGAACTGAGCGAAGAAGCCCTGTTACTGTTGAACTTTGTCAAACGCTTTAACCCGCAGATGCGCCGCCTGACCGTGGCGCTGACCGATACCGACGATGACGATATCGCCTGCGAATACGAAGTCACCAACTGGTGATCACGGGCAGGGGTAACACCCTGCCTTTTTCTTTGCCGGAGCCGCCAACGTGACCGTTATCGCCCCCTTGCCAGCCGATCAGCGTTTTGCCCGCTATGTCGAACGTCATGCACGCGGCGAAGAAGCGTTGCCCGATGCGCAAAATCTGCGCCAGTGGATCATGGATCATCAGGGCGATTTTGCCTCGGTCCTGACCCATGATCTGACCCGATGCCGTAAAATTGTCTATGATTTCAGCCGCAATGGCGATGTGGTGATTGGTGGCGACAGCGACCCGGCCCGCCAGACGGAAATCATGTTCGATCAGATGGCGCAGGCCGGGGCGCCGGTGGGTGTCGGGCGGTATCGCGAGGATCGTGTCTGTTATCAATCCCCGCAATTCACCAAAGGCGGCGAGGCACGCAGCCAGCATCTGGGCATTGATCTGTTTCTGGCGGCGGGCACCCCGGTTTTCATGCCGCTGGAAGGCGTGGTTCACAGTTTTGCCGACAATAACCTGCCGCTGGATTACGGCCCGACCATCATTATGGAACATAATCCTGAGCCGGGGGTGCGGTTCTGGACATTGTATGGTCATCTCAGCCGGGAATCCCTGATCGGGTTGAAGCCGGGCAGGGTGTTTGGCAAGGGTGAAAAGCTATGTGAATTTGGCGATTTCCCGATCAATGGCGACTGGATTCCGCATTTGCATTTCCAGATTATTTTTGACCTTCTGGATCGTGCAGGTGATTATTTCGGTGCCGCCCGGCCTTCGGAATGGGATATCTGGGAAAGCATTTGCCCCAATGCCAATCTGATCTTGTGCATGCCTGAAAATGTTACCGCCGGGCGGGATGGCCTATGACGCAACCAAGGCTGAAGGCCGGGATATGGGTGCGCGGGCAGATTGCCATTTGTCAGGCCCGGCTGATCACGGCAATGGTGGCGCACAAAGGCAACGAGGATGCCGGGGCGGTGTTGCTGAAACTCAACCGGTTTGACCGTGGCTGTTATGTGTATTCGCGCGTGACCACGCTTGATGGTGATCTGGGCTGGATGCAGGTGGCGGGCGGGCCGGAAGGCGGGCGAGAAACCGAGGCGGCCTGTGACGATTATTGCGCCCGACAGATTTCCTTTGATCGCGATATCTGGGTGCTGGAGGTCGAGGATCACAAGGGCGGCTATGAACTTGATGCGCCGATTGTTGATTTCTGAAAATAGAAAAGGTCTGCAACGCATTGCAGACCTTTGATTTTGTGCGTCTGATAAAATCAGGCGGTACGGTGCAGCAAATGATAGCCGAAATCGGTTTCCACCACGTCAGAGGTGGTGCCGACTTCCATCGTAAAGGCGGCGGCATCAAATTCCGGCACCATCATACCGCGACCAAAAAAGCCAAGATCGCCACCCTGCTGGCCGGACGGGCAATCGGAATTGACCTTGGCGAGTTCGGCAAAATCGGCACCGTCATTGATCTTTTGTTTCAGCGCATTGATTTCTGTCAGGGCGTCATCCTTGCTGCGGGTGGCGCTGGACCGTGCCGAACCGGCATACATCAGCAGGATGTGCGAAGCGCGAACCTGTTCACTCATGATTTTTCCTTTCTGTCCGGCCGGGATTGCCGGGCCGGAAATGGGCAAAATAGGGAAAATATGGGGAAGACACTGGACTTTCCCATAAGGCTTGTGGCTTGTTACGACAAAATGATCCGAGATGAAAGAGAAGAGGCAGATTGAATGCTTGCTGTTGTGTCCCCGGCCAAGAAGCTGGATTTTGAAAATGCAGCGCCGGAAATGGCGGTTTCCCAACCGGTTTTTCTGGAAGATGCGGGGGAATTGATCAAGGTCGCGCGTCAGAAAACCCGTCGTGATCTGATGAATTTGATGGGAATCAGCGAAAATCTGGCCGATCTGAATCATCAGCGATTTCAGGCATTTTCGATCCCCTTTGACCGGCATAATGCCAAACCGGCGGTTTATGCCTTTCGCGGTGATACCTATATCGGGCTTGATGCCGATACAATGAAACCCGATGATCTGGATTGGGCGGAAAACCATTTTCGGATGTTGTCGGGCCTGTATGGCCTGTTGCGCCCGCGAGATTTGATGCAGCCTTATCGTCTGGAAATGGGTACCCGCCTTGCCAATCCGCGTGGCAAGGATCTGTATGCCTTTTGGGGCGAAAAAATTGCCGGTGAAATCAACAGAACCACCGGGAACCACAAAGACCGCACCCTTGTTAATCTGGCATCGGGTGAATATTTCAAGTCGGTCAAAACCGGCATGCTTGCCGGGCCGGTTTTGACGCCGGTCTTTCAGGAAGTCAAAGGCAATACGGCCAAAGTCATCGGGTTTTCGGCCAAGCGAGCCCGTGGTATGATGGCGCGGTTCATGATCGACAACCGGATCGAAAACCCGCAGGATCTGAAAGATTTCAATCGTGACGGCTACACCTATCGCGATGATCTGAGCCGCGATAATGAATGGGTTTTCACCCGCAAGCATGACTGATCTGTAATCAAAGCGAGCGATTTGATGAGCGAAGACCATCTCGACCTGTCGGACGAGGATAATGTCCTGCCCGAAGCCCACCCGTTTTCCGTGTATTTACGGCATTTCTTTCGGGGGCCGGGGCGGTCGCGGACGCTGACCCGCAAGGAGGCATTCGACGCCTTTTCGATGATCCTGCGCGACGAGGTTGAACCGATTCAACTTGGTGCATTCCTGCTGATGTTGCGGTATCGGGCGGAAACACCCGAAGAACTGGCCGGAATGATTGAGGCGGTACGCGATATTGCCCGTCTTGAACCTGATGACAGCGATATCCCGGCAGCCTGCCATCCGATGCTGGACTGGCCGTCTTATGCCGCAGGCAAAAGCCGTGGCCTGCCGTGGTATGTGTTGTCGGCATTGTTATTGTCGCGCAATGGCGTGCCGATCCTGATGCATGGTTACAATTCGCATCTGGTCAATGGCATCGGGGCCGAGGCGGCATTCAAGGCGCTGGGCCTGCCGATTGCCATGTCAGCCGAAGAAGCGCGGTCTGATATCGCGTCCCGGGGCATTGCCTATCTGCCGTTACGTCATATCCATGCGAAATTGCAGGAACTGATTGGTTTACGTCCGCTTTTGGGGTTGCGCACCCCGGTCAATACCCTGTTGCGCCTGATGAACCCGTTACAGGCACGGGCGGCGTTTTTGGGGGTGTTTCATCCGGCGTTTCTTGATATCCATCGCGAAACCGGCAAATTGCTTGCCCTGCCGCGTATTGGCGTGATCAAGGGCGGCGGCGGCGAGGCCGAACGCACCCCGTTCAAGCATGTCGATCTGCGGTTGCTTGACAAGGGCGAGTTATCCGATCTGCGTTGGCCTGCCTTGTTGAACCGGGTGGACAAGCCCGATGAGGATACCGGCCCGGTGAAGATGGATTATTTCCTGTCGGTATGGCAGGGAAAAACCAATGATCCGGCGGCTATCGCCAAAATCAAGGGCAGTGCGGCAATGGGCGCCTTTTTGGCCGGAAAGGCCGAATATGTTGACGAGGCCGAAAGCCTTGTTGAAAGCTGGTGGCAGAACCGCGACACCGATCTTTGATCAGAACGACGAACCTGGTTCTTGTAAAAACGCTATTTCTTCGGGCGTGGAAACCCGCCCGAGAATGGCATTGCGGTGCGGATAACGTCCGAAACGGTCAATGATGCGTTTATGCTTCACTTCGTAATCCAGTTTATCCTCAAGCCCCGGCTGACCGAACAGTTTCAGGGCGACATCGTGGATGATTTCCGATTCCGAATGCATATAGGGCATATATAAAAATGCCTTTTCTGCCGGTTTGGTCAGGCGGGTATCGAGTTTCTGCGCCACAGCTTCCTGCGCCAGCATCAGCGCCATCGGGTCGGCGGCAAAGGATTGCGGCTGATCGCGGAAAATATTGCGGGAAAACTGGTCCAGAATGATGATTTCCGCCAGACGGCCGTGAATGGTATTGCGCCATTGATAAAGTTCACCCGCGCAGGCCGCGCTGTGAAAATCGGCAAACCGTTCCTGAATATGCCGGTCAAATGCCAGATCCTTGACGAACCACTGTGCCGGTTCAAGTTCCTTGAACCAGAAGACCAGAATTGTTTCGGGTTTCATGAACATGCCCCTTTTCCAAAAATTGCGGCTTGCAGGGTAAGGGCAGGACGCATGATCGGCAAGGGGCAGAAAAACCTTATTGGGTGTCTTGCTTTTTGGCGCGGCTGGTGCAGCCCGACTTGCTGATCTGATCGGTGATTTGGCCCGATGACAGTTTGACGGTACGGGTGGCGACCTGATCCAGAAAATTGCGATCATGGGAAATAATCACCATCGCCTGGGGCAGGTTTTTTAAAATGCCGGTCAATCGATGTTCGACATGGACATCCAGACCATTGGTCGGCTCGTCCAGCAAGAGGACCTCCGGCTCCATCGCCAGAACCGTCGCCAATGCCACCAGCCGCTTTTCCCCGCCCGACAACTGATAGGTGATGCGATCTTCAAACCCTTCAAGGCCGAGTTTTGACAGGATATTGCGGGCAATCTGATCGGCATCAAGCGGGCTATGGCCCAGATTAAGCGGGCCAAAGGCAACGTCTTCAAGAACCGTCGGGCAAAATAACTGATCATCGGAATCCTGAAACAGCAACCCGACCCGCCCGCGAATGGCACGAAAATCATCCTCGTTCCGGCATGGTTTGCCAAAAATATCAATTTCGCCCGACGTGATGCGGATCAAGCCCATCATCGCATGAATCAGGGTGGTTTTTCCCGCGCCATTGGGGCCGGAAAGGGCAATTTTTTCGCCTGCAAACACATCCAGATTTGCGCCGCGCAGGACAGGGCGTTCTTTGACAAAGGAAAAATGGATGTTGCGCATCCGGATCAAAGCAGCGGCGGCCATAAAAATTCCATCCAGATGATTGTCCCAAGAATGAAGGCCATCATAACCGCAAAGCCGACATCACGGGCCTGTAACGCAGGCATCGCCCCCAGATGCAGCCGCCCGTCATAGCCGCGGCATTTCATGGCTGCCAGAATGCGTTCAGAGCGGTCATAACTGCGCACCAGCAACATGCCAAACAAATAACCGATCGTGCGCCATGTGTGCATATTGCTGCGCAATTTAAAAGCCCGCGCCCGCATCGCCAGACGCAGGCGCAGATATTCCCGGTGCAGAACGTCGATATAGCGCACGGTGAACAGGAAAAGCTGCACCAGTTTGTTGGGAATACGCAGCGATTCAAGTGCGCGGCCCAGTGTTACCGCATCCAGCGAGCCCAACAGCGCCAGCACCATGAAAATCACGGCATTGGCTTTTAACGCAATCAGAATAGCGCGCAGGAAACCTTCATAAGATGCAACAAATCCGAAAATGGTAAAAAGCGGCGTTCCCGGATAACTGAAAGGCAACATCAACAACATGACAATGATGAAACCATCCATTGTCATCACCATGCGCAAGGTGCGCGGCCAGTTCGGGCGGGACGTGCTTTTGATCGCCACCGCCAGCCCAATCATCACCAGCAGCGGTTGCCAGCTTGAAAAGCCGACGGCGGCAATGGCAAAGCAAAAGGTCGCCAGCAAACGCATGCGCGGGTCAAAGCGCCCGGCCAGACCGGATATGTCATGTGTTTGCAGAACGGTGCGTTTGTCGCTCACATCGGGTCCTTGTGATTGGTCACGATGACTGGCCGGGGCGACTGCGCCACCAGACGAACGCCCCGAAAATCCCGACGATAAAGCCAATGCCACCCAGAATGTCGGAAAACCGTACCTTGTCTTCATAGGATACCAGTTGTTCACGCAGCGGGCGCACCTGTTTGGCCACGGCAGAACTGACCAGATCGGCAAGCTGGTCCTGATCCAGCATCACCATGCCGGAATGGGATGTGCCCGATGCCAGAGCAGGTGACGATGCAACGGTCGGGGCCGGTTTTGCTGTGTCGGTGATCAGGCTGGTGATGATGGCCGGGATGTCGGCCTTGGCCGCAGGCAGGCTGTCGGACAATTCATCGGCGGCGACTTCGTATTCGGCGACATGGCCGTCATGGGTATCGGCGCGAATGATATAATCCTGCCGCTGATCGACCTGATAGAGAAACTCACCATCGTTATTGGTGCTGCCCTGAAACAGAACGGTACCATTGGCGTCCACCACCTCGATACCGGCATTGCGCGGGCGACCGCCACCGCCAAAATAGGCGTATCCTTCGATGATGTCGCCATCGCCAAGGGCAAAGACATGGAAACTGTGTGCCCATCCGGCCTGTGGTGACAGAACCGACAGGGCAGCCAGCAGAAAAACAACATAACGCATGATGCCAGACAACCTTTCAGGCCGGGCTGCCCGCAACCTGCATCGGCGAGAGCAGGGCAGGACGGACTTTTTTAATCAAAACAAGGGCGGCGGCGGTCAAAACCCCTTCAACCACCATCACCGGCACATGCGCAATAAAGACCAGCTTGGCCGCAGGGATGAATTCCTGTCCGCTCAGTGCCAGGGAAATGCCGACAAATACACTGGTCAAGGCAATTGCCAGCGATCCGGCGGCAAAGCCGATCCCCCATAACCATTTGCCATCGACCCGGTTCAACATGAAGCCGAAGGCCAACCAGACCAGAACGCCGGGCAGGGCGATATTGACGGTATTGATGCCCAAAACAGTCAGGCCACCAAACCCGAAAAACACCGCCTGCAACAGCAAGGCAATCAGCAAGGCCGGAAACGCCGCCCAGCCCAGCATCAATCCGGTCAGGCCATTGAGGATCAGATGCACGCTGGAAGGGCCAATCGGCACATGGACCAGTGACGCCACGAAAAACACCGCGCTGAGTACAGCGACGCGCGGCATGGTTTCGATATCCATGCGTTTCAGGCCATAGGCCACGGCGGCAATCCCAAGGACAGCCCCGGTGGCGACAACTTCGGTCGATAAAGCCCCATCAACGATATGCACCATCTTTCTCCGGTCTGTTTGTGATCAATCCATATCCGATGTGTGAGCCCAGATCACACCACCGCGTTCAACCGGCAGGTCGGATTGACCATCGGGTGACTTCAGGGTGCCGTCTTCGATCAGGGCGGCAAAGCCCCACCAGCCGGCATGGGGCATGGCATAGGAAAACACACCATTGCCATCGGCCTTGACGATCTGGGTGGCAAAACTGTCGCCGGGCAGGGACACCGACCCGTCATTGGCGAATTCGACCTCGATTTCGGCAAAGGGCACCGGATCGCCATTATGGCGGACAATGCCCTGAAACAGATTGCCGGTCCACAGACCATAGGGCCGGGTCAGGGGATCGATTTCGACAGGGAAACCAACCATTGCATCCCAGTTATCCCCGGCACCAAAGGCGTCGATTACGGTTTTGGTGTAAAGGATGATGTATTTTTCTTCGGCACTTTCGTAATAGGGGGCCGGTTCGACGTAAAAAACATAACCGCCGGGCCGTTTGATCGAGATTTCGGCGCTAAAGGCGGATTGCCCGTCAACCGTTTTTGGGGTCAGTTGATCCAGAAGATCGGTGTTTTTCCCGTCCAGCATATACCCGAATTGCGCCGGAAAGGCCATTTCCATTGCCGGACCCTGTGTGCCCGGATGGGTCAGAGACAGATCGAAACGGACATCGCGTCCGGTTGAAGGATCGACAATATTGCTGGAGGGATAGAGCGTTTGAAAATGTGCGGTCGCCGGTGATGCGGCCAGCACGGAAATACTGGCCCCAAAAAGCAGGCTGATTTTGATGTGTTTGAATAACATTTAAGGCATAACCCTTTGCAAACAGGAGTTATGCGGGAAGCAAGCGGAAAGGTTGAGAAATCGCGCAAAACGCCATTTCCGCGCCGTTCCACCGGTACACCCCGCCCGGTACAGCAGTTTTGGACAGGGCAGGTTTCCTGGCTCGTGAGACCGGTTTCCGCCTTCCCAGATGGTTGCGCCATCCAGTGGCCGTTGGAAACCACATTCACTTACAGTTGCGGGGGCAGCCCCGGAATAAATGGCATTGCGCCATCGCACCGAATTCCCTTTTCGTCCGGTATCAGATACCGGACCACCTCTATCCGATGCGGAGACTAGCGATGCAGGCGATACAAAGTCAAGAGCCGCAAGGCCGAAAATCATATTAATACCCAAAAAGTATGAAAGCCCGACATGGAAGGGTCGGGCTTTCACGATATTGGCTACGGCATATCTGTTGTTTTGACCCAGATGACACCGCCGCGTTCGACTGGCACCGCTTCGCCATTTTCCGGCGACGGCATGGTGCCGTCTTCGATCAGGGCGGCAAAGGCCCACCAGCCGCCGCGCGGCATGGCATAGGAAAACACGCCATTGCCATCGGCCTTGATCACCTGCGTTGAAAAACTGTCATTGGGCAGGGTGATGCTGCCATCATTGGCATATTCGACCTCGATTTCGGCAAAGGGAACCGGATCGCCATTATGACGGACGACACCACTGAAAATATTACCGGTCCAGATGCCATAGGGCCGGGTCAGAGGTTCGATTTCCACCGGAAATCCGACCATCTGGTCCCAGTCGCTGCCATCGGCAAAGGCATCAATGATGGTTTTGGTATATTGGATGATAAATTTGCCTTCGGAGGGTTCAAAATAGGGAACCGGTTCAACAAAAAAGGCATAACCGCCGGGTTTTTTCAGCGATACCGTGGCGTCAAAAGCCGTCTTTCCGTCAACCTGTTTCGGCGTCAGGGAGGATTTCAGATCGGTTTTTACACCGTCATGCTGCATGCCAAATTGAATCGGTTCAGACATTTTCATCGCCGGACCATTAGTCATCGGATGGGTAAAGGTCAGATCAAATGTCACATCGCGGCCGGTGGACGGATCCACGACATTGGTGCTGGGCACCATTTTCTGAAAATGGGCATGGGCAGGAGCGATGAGTGACGCCGTTACGGCGAAAATTGCGACGGTTTGGATCAACCCTTTGGCAGGAGTCATGAAACAGCTTCCCTGAAAATCGGTTTTGCGGATGCGGTCAAGATACCGCGATGCGGAATGGCAGGACGCTAGGCGGCAGAGAAAACAGCGTCAAGTCCTTGAAATACATAAAATCATAAATTTATAAAATTCGTATGATTCACAAGAGCTTGTAGATTCCAATGGCGTACCGGTTTTCCTGCGATAGGATGCAAACAGGCATTTGCCATACGTGAAACAGGACAGACTCGATGACTCCTTTTGCCAGTTCCGCTTTCCGTTCTTTGTTTTCGGCCCAGGTGACGGCCCTGATCGGCACGGGGTTGACGACGGTTGCGTTGTCGTTGCTGGCCTATGATCTGGCCGGTGGGCAGGCCGGGGCCATTCTGGGATCGGTTCTGGCACTCAAGATGGTGGCTTATCTGGTGATTGCACCGGTGGCCGGGGGAATGGCGCATCTGGTGCCGCGTAAAATCTGGCTGGTCGGACTGGATGTGGTCCGGGCTGTGGTCGTGTTGTGTTTACCCTTCGTCGATCAGATCTGGCAGGTTTTTGTGCTGGTTTTTGTCGTCAATGCCGCATCTGCCGCCTTTACGCCGGTTTTTCAGGCGCTGATCCCCGATATCCTGACTGACGAGGCCAGCTATACCAAAGGTCTGTCCTGGGCCCGACTGGCCTATGATCTTGAAAGTCTTGCCAGTCCGGTAATGGCCGCGGTGCTGCTGGCCTTCTGGCAATATGACAGTCTGTTTCTGATCAACGGTCTGACCTTCGTCGTGTCGGCCTTGCTGATCCTTGGTACCCCGGTTCCGGCGGCGGCCCGCACCGACCGCCCAGGCGGATTTTACGCCAATACGATTTTTGGCCTGTCTGCCTATTTGAAAACGCCGCGTTTGCGCGGGTTGTTGGCACTGCATTTTGCTGTGTCGTGTGTCGGGGCGATCATCATCGTCAATACAGTTGTTCTGACCCGATCGTTTTTGGATGGGGATGCACAATTGACCACCGTGTTTCTGGCCTGCGCCGGTGGCGGCAGCATGGCCGCCGCCCTGTTATTGCCGCGGTTTATCGATCACATCGGTGAACGTAAACTGATGACCGGCGGGGCGGTGCTTGCCGGTCTGGCGATACTGGCAGCCTCGGTCATGGCGCAGGCAACGGTGCAGGTTGTCTGGGCCTATGCAATGGCGTGGACCGTTGCGGGGATCGGCATGTCGGTGGCGCAAACGCCGGGTGGGCGTCTGGTGCAACGTTCTGCCGGGGCCGGGGATCGTCCGGCCTATTTTGCGGCCAATTTTGCCCTGTCGCATGGCGGCTGGCTGTTTGCCTATTTACTGGCCGGGTGGGTCGGCAGCCGGTTTGGCCTGGCGGCGGCCTTTTGGGTGTCAGGCGGGGTGGCGTTACTGGCGGTGGGAGGATCATTACGGCTTTGGCCGCGTCATGATCCCCTCGAACTGACCCATGCCCATGAAGGTATCTGGCATAATCATGATCATGACCATGACGATCCGCACCATCATCATGAACACGGGACAGATGGCGAAGATGCGCATACGCATCCCCACAAACATTACCATCCGCCGGTGGTACATACGCACCGCTTTGTGATCGACAGCCATCATGCCCACTGGCCGGTGGAACATGGCGAACGGGTATGACCTGACCGTTCGCCATGTCGGGGTTTTATCGGGTCTGGTCGGCAATTGGCAGGGTGATGTTATCTTCATCACTTTCGGTCTGTTCTGCCCGGTGCTTTGCGCGCCAGTCTTGCAGAAACAAAAGGATCGGGGCGGCGATAAAGATTGATGATGTGGTGGCGATCAAAACGCCAAACACCATCGGCACGGCAAAACTTTCAACCGCACTGCCACCCCAGATTGCCATCGGCAACATGGCAAACAGGGTGGTCAGGGACGTAAAAGCACACCGCGCCAGCGACTGGTTAATCGACATATCAATAATTTCGCGCATCGTTTTTTTGCGAAACAACCGCATATTTTCGCGCATCCGGTCATAGACCACCACCTTGTCATTGACCGAATAGCCGATCAGGGTCAGCAAGGCGGCAATCGCCGTCAGGTTAAAATCCAGCCCCATAATGGCAAAAAAACCGATGGTCTTGGTGACATCGAGTATCAGGGTGACAATCGCCCCGACGGCAAACGGCCATTCAAACCGCCACCAGATATATCCCAACATCGCCAGACAGGCCAAAACCACCGCGGTTAATCCCGATGTCGCCAGTTCGCCACTGACTTTCGGGCCGACGACTTCGGTGCGTTCGATTCTGGCATCCGGGGCAATTTTTTGCACCGCCTGTTTCAGGGCCTCGACCGTGGCGGTTTGGGCCAGTTCCCCGCCCGGTTGCCGCTCTACCCGGATCAGGGTGTGATTGTCAGTGCCGATATCCTGCAAACTGATTTCACCCAGCCCAAGCTGATCCAGCGCACCGCGCAGGGTGGTAAGGCCCGGTGCAGAGCCATCGCCCGGATTGCTGGCGATTTCCATCTGAATGCCGCCTTTGAAATCAACGCCGTAATTCAGGCCCGGTTTCAGGAATAATCCGACAGATGCCAACGACAATATAATCGACATGCCAATGCCAAAAAAACGGGCCTTCATGAAGGACAGGCTGGTTTTTTCGGGGAAGATCCGCATCATCGGTTCGATATGCAGGGTCTTCATGCGTTTGCGCCAGACAATTTCCGTCATGATAACGCGCACAACGGCCACGGCGGTAAACATTGAAATCAGAATGCCGAGCCCCATGGTAATGGCAAACCCGCGCACCGGTCCCGATCCGAACTGGAACAGCAGGGCGGTGGCGATCAGGGTGGTGACATTGGAATCAATAATCGTGGCATAGGCCCGTTTGAAGCCGGCATCCAGGGCGGCAAAGGCCGATAACCCCTTGCGTGTTTCTTCGCGGATGCGTTCATTGATCAGGACATTGGCGTCCACCGCCAACCCGATTCCCAGAATGATCCCGGCAATACCGGGCAGGGTCAGGGTGGCACCCAGGAGGCTGAGAACGCCAAATGTCAGTACCACATTCATACCCAATGCCAGATTGGCAATCATGCCCCAGCGACCATACAAAAACACCATCAGGGCGACCACCAGTGCAAAACCGGCGATCCCGGTATAAAGCCCCATTTCAATGGCATCCCGGCCCAGATCCGGGCCAACGGTGCGTTCTTCGATTACGGTCATCGGGGCGGGTAGCGACCCGGCACGCAAAAGGGCAGACAGCGTGACGGTTTCACCGACTGAAAAATGGCCGCTGATCTGGCCGGAACCACCGGTGATCGGTTCGCGAATGACCGGCGCGCTCAAGACCTTGCCATCCAGAACAATGGCAAAGGGTTTGCCAACATTGGCGCGCGTTATGGTGGCAAACTGGGCAGAACCACTGGTATCAAACCGGAAAGAGACAATCGGTTCATGGGTTTCGGGATTGAAACCGGCATGGGCGTCGGTCAAATGATCACCGCCAAGGGCGACGGTTTTTTCAACGGCATAACGGCTGGTGCCATCATTGCCGGGCAGGATCATTACTCCGGTGGGGATGCGTCCGGGATTTGTGCTATTGGCATCAACCTGATCGGCCAGCAGGTGAAAGCTCATCTTCGCTGTACTGCCCAACAGGGTGCGTACCTGTGACGGGTCCTGCACGCCGGGTAACTGAACCAGAACGCGGTCACTGCCGATACGCTGGATGCCTGGTTCGCTGACGCCGACCTGATCAATACGTTGCCGGATGATTTCAAGGCTTTGCTGGGCGGCGGCATCGACACGATTGCGGATGCCTGCCTCGGTCAGGGTCAGGTGGATGGTCTTGTTGTTGGGGGTGGTCAGGGTAAATTCCGGTGTCCGGGTGTTTTTGATGGTTTCAACCGATGAACTGATCACCGCGACCAGCGCCTTAAGCCCGTCATCACGCGAAACACCGGTGGGCAGGGTGATGGTCAGGCCATCGGCATCGGTACGGATATTTTGCCCGCGAATACCGGCCTGTCGCAAATCGTTGCGGGCTTCGTCGCTGGCAGCTTGCAGGCGTTCGGCGATCATGGCCTTGGTGTCAATTTCCAGAACAAGATGCGACCCGCCCTTTAAATCAAGTCCAAGGGCGACCTGACGGGTTGGCAGAAAATCGGGCCATTTTGCCAGTTGATCGGCAGTAAACAGATTGGGAAGGGCGGTGATCAGCCCGATCAGCAGGATCAGGGCATAGGACACCATGCGCCATTTGGACGTTCGCATGAAAATACTCCGGGCAGACGGGCTGCCATGCAAGATGAGACGATTTCAAAAAGGAAAATCAGCCGCCAGAAAGGCGGTTGTCGTCACATGCGGGTCGGAGGGGCGCGTTGAGAAAAAGGCCTGTGAACGGCTGTATGGGGTGCCGATGAAACTGCCAATTCCGCTGCGACAGGCCGAAGGGCGGGCCGCAAGACCAGGTCGGCAGGGCTGATGACAGGATCGCTGGTATCGGCCAAAGACCCGGTGGCAGGGTCCGGTATCAATCGTGTCGGGTTTGAAATGATCCGTGCGGCATCACCGGGCAGAAGGGCCAGTTGCATTCCGGCATTATGATGAATGCCATGCAGTGGCGTGTCTGCGCCATTGAACTGGATCAGGTTCCCTTGACGCATTCCGGCATTGGCACCCGACAAAAACAGCGCACAGGCCAATACCCAGAACAGAAGGTTCCGGTGTTTTGAGACAAGGCAATTACGCAGTTTTTCAAATGTCATGGAACGAACCATCGCCAGAGACCCGGCGGATATGGGCCTGAATCATATCGGATACAAGCGATATTTCTGTTTTTTCGGGAATTTTGAAGAATGCCCGGACCAGGATCAATGAAGGACGTCAACTTAAATCAGGGATGTCCGGTGATGACGTAAGCGTAAATTTATTGACTTTGACGTTGCGTTGTTGCGATGCTTGCCACCTGCATTCATTTATAAGAAAAAGAACATGAACGAGAAACTTTACAGCATTACCGAACTGGCAGAAGAGTTCGATATTACACCCCGTGCCATCCGTTTTTATGAAACCAAGGGTCTGTTGTCTCCGCAACGCGCCGGGGCGACCCGCGTCTATAATTATCGTGACCGCGCCCGTCTGGTGCTGGTTTTGCGTGGCAAACGCCTTGGCTTTTCGCTGGAAGATATCAAGGAATATATCGATCTTTACGACGCAGACCGGACACGTAGCGAACAATTGGCGCATCTGATGCTGGTCGGGCGCAAGCGTATTACCGAACTGGAACAGCAACTTGATGATGTTCAGACAACTTTGGCCGAATTGCGCGTGATCGAGGCCGAGGCCGCCGACGCCCTGCGCGCACGGGGGCTTGACCCGGAACGTGCCCTTGCGGAAATCGCGCAAAAACTTTTGGTCGAGGCGATCTGAAACACAACAGCCCCGCAACAGTAAAATGATACGGGGCTGTTTGATTTCGGGCCGGATCAGACCGCGGGGGGCGGCAGATCAAGGGGCAGGGTGACTTCAAAAACTTCTTCATCGGCCAGATACCGGCGCGAGAAACCGAGTTTTTCACACAGGGTCAACATACGTCGGTTGTCGGGCAATACTTGCCCGACAAAATTCTGAACGCCTTTGGCCCGGCAAAACTCAATCATTTTTTCCATCAGAATACGGCCAAGTCCGCGCCCCTTAAGGTCGGATCGCACCATGACGGCATATTCGGCATTTTCGTTTTTGGGATCGATGGCGACCTGGACAATGCCCTGAATCTGGTCTTTTTCCGGGCCATCCATGACGGTTGCGACGAATGCCATGGCACGGTCATAGTCAAGCTGGGTCTGGCGTGCCATTTCGGAATGCGGCAATTCCCGGACCGAACCAAAAAACCGGAAATGGATATCTTCGGGGGTCAGTTTCGACATGAATTGGTAATGAGCCGGTTCGTCTTCCGGTTTGATCGGCCGCAACATATAGGTTGTGCCGTCTTCCAGAACGATTTCCTGTTTCAGGTGGCGCGGATAAGGGTGGATTGCCAGACGCTGGTCATCGCTTACGACTTTGGGCGTTACCTTGATGCGGGCATCAAGGGCAATGACGCCGGTCTGATCAATCAGAAGTGGGTTCATATCAAGTTCAACCACTTCGCCCAGATGCACCACCAGTTGCGACAACCGCACCAGCGTCAGATACAGCATCTCAAGATTAACCGCCGGGACATCGCGATATCCCTTCAAAAGGTTGTAAATGCGTGTGTTTTCAACCAGTTCACGTGCGAGCTTCATGTTCAATGGTGGCAAGGCCATTGCCCGGTCGCGGACGACTTCGACCTCGACCCCGCCATGACCAAACAGGATCACCGGGCCAAAAATCGGATCGGTGGTCATGCCGACAATCAGTTCGCGGGCATTTTGACGTTTGACCATTTCCTGTACAGTAAAGCCGCGCAAACGGGCATTTGGAAACATCTTTTCGATGTTTTTAAGCATCTTGGTGCCAGCCATGCGGACTTCTTCGGCACTTTCCAGATTAAGGACAACCCCGCCGACATCGGATTTATGGCTGATATCGTCCGACAGGATTTTAAGGGCAACCGGGTAACCAAGGCTGTCGGCAGTGGTGACGGCTTCATCAACCGTTTCGACCGACAGGGTTTTCACCGTGTTGATGCCATAACATTCCAGAACCGCCTTTGCTTCGGGTTCGGTCAGCATGTCGCGACCGGCATGGATCGCCCGGTGAATAATAGTTCGGGCTTCTTCGGTGGCCGGGGTGAAATCCTGCGGGACTGATGGCGGTGTTTCCATCAGCACATCCTGCAATTTTCGGTAATTGACCATATGCTGAAAGGCGGCAACCGCCTGTTCAGGGGTGTTATAGGTCGGGAAACCGGCATTGTTAAACAGAGTGCGGGCCGCCGCCACCGTGGATTCCCCTACCCAGTTGGTCAGAATGTTCTTGCGCGTCCCCTTGACGGCCTCGATCACCCCTTGGGCGACTTCTACCGGGTCGGTGATGGCGGTTGGCGCATGCATGACCAGCAAACTGTCGATTTGCGGATCGGCCAGCAAATGTTCAATCGCATGGGCATAACGTTCGCCCGGCGCATCGCCAATGATATCGACCGGATTGGCCCGCGACCAGGTGGACGGCAATACCTTGTCTAGGTTTTCAATCGTCGTGGGAGACAATTCGGAAAGATGGCCATGCCGTTCGATCAGGGCATCAACGGCCAGAACGCCAATGCCACCGCCATTGGTCACAATGCCCAGCTTGTCGCCCCGGAAAGGTCGCATGCGCGACAGGGTTTCGGCGGCAGAAAACATCTCGGCGATGGTATAAACCCGCAAGACACCCGCCCGTTTGATCGCGGCATCAAACACATCATCCGCCCCGGCTAGCGCCCCGGTATGCGAGGCCGCGGCGGCGGCACCTTCGGCGAAACGGCCCGATTTGATGCACAGGATCGGCTTGTTGCGCGAGGCGGCACGGGCGGCTGAAATAAAGCTTCGCCGTTCATGAATCGATTCAATATAGAGCATGATCGATCGGGTTTCCGGATCCGATCCCAGATAATCAATCACATCGCCGAAATCGACATCGTCGCATTCGCCCAGCGAAATGAAATGCGAAAATCCGATGCCGCGCGCCGCAGCCCAATCAAGAACCGCCGTGCATAACGCACCCGATTGCGACACAAAGGCAATTTTGCCCTTGCTGGCACTTTGATGACTGAAGCTGGCATTCAGGCCAATCGGCGGCACCATCAGCCCCAGACAATTGGGGCCGAGAATCCGCATTTTGCATTGGGCAGCAACATCAAGCATGGCCTGCTTGACGCTGCGATTTTCGTCATAGGCCACGGAACCCAACCCGGCGGTCAGCACAATCGCGGCCATGCACCCCTTGGCGACCAAACATTCAATGGTTGGCACCACCCCGGCAGGCGGGACGCAGATCACCGCCATTTCCGGGACAACCGGCAGGCTTTCGACATCGGGATAGGCCAGAACACCCCCAATCGACTGACTTCGGGGATTGACCGGCATGATCGGCCCGTCAAATCCGCCTGCCAGCAAGTTGCGCATGATCACCTGTCCCACGGAACGCGGGCGGTTTGATGCACCGATAACCGCCACCGATGACGGTTTGAAAAGATGTTCGAGATTAACGGTACTCATGGCCGGGTTTCCCTGTTGTTGGGGTCAGGATGGTCACCCTTATATAGGGTGGAAATTCTGATTTCGCAGTTGCGAACAAAACCTAGGTCAGAAGACGGTATTTTGCCTTGTTCTGAATCAATTCAAATCTGCCATTCGCACCGGACGACAGAATTTCGCAATCCTGAAACAATAGGGGGAAAATCGGGGCAGGCGGGGGATTTTTCAATGAAACCGGAAATAATCAGTGCAGATGCGACGAATCATGGTCGTGATCATAGCGTTCGGAATCTTCGATCCATTGTTCAACTTCGGCCCGGTCCGTCATCGCCAGTGCGACTTCAAGATCGTTTTGAACATGTTCAAGACTGTCAAACATCGGGCACCAGCCAAAGGCCTGAATGCGTTCATCGGTATTCGATGAAATGGTGAAAAGGTCACCGTCTATATGGTGGACCATGCCGTGAATGACGTCATTCTTGCCGATCACCAGCCAGCCTTCGGTGGTGCCACCTGCGATTCCCAGACTGACTTTGCGCAGTTCTATTTTGACGGTTTTCTTCACAAACATCATCCTTCGCAAAGACAGGGGTAAAACAAAAGGGACCGAACAAATGTTCGGCCCCTCTTGAATTGGCTCCGGCAGCAGGACTCGAACCTGCGACCCAATGATTAACAGTCATTTGCTCTACCAACTGAGCTATGCCGGATCAGGCGACACACCGTGTCCGGTGCGTGGCAGGGGTATATAAAAACACCCCCGATGCCGCAAGCCCTTTTTTCTAAAAAATGACGGGAAATTATGCTTTTTTCGTTCTGTCTGGTTAATGGATTGAAAGGGACCGGGGACAAAATGAACCGCAATTATTTCAACAATCCTGCCTCGTTTGGAGAAACAGGCAAGAACACCGGGGATTCGGTCTATCGCCCTGAAACCCGAAACCGTCACTGTGATTGCTCCGGGATTATCAAGTATGGAGCATTCCAATGTCAGGACGGATCAGGAACAGTATTGGTGCGGCAATGGTGTTGACGGCCATGTCTGCGGGCACCGTATCAGTACAGGCGGATGAAACCCAATCACCGCATCCCTATGTGGGGATGTGGGTCACCAAAGATGGCCATGTCCGGCATCATCTTTTGCCAAACGGACGGTATGATGAGGCCCGCGGCCAGCGCGAAAGTGCGTATCAGGGGCGTTACGAGGTGCAAGGCGATCATATCGAATATTGGGATGATACAGGCTTTACCGCGGATGGCGATTTCCGCGATGGCGTACTGTATCACGCTGGCATGATTCTGTATCGCCAGTAAGGGCCTGATCGTCGTTCAGGGCACGGGATGTCCCTGGGCAGCAACCAGTATGGTGAACCAGTCCTGCCGGTCAAATTCAATACCACAGGCCTGCGTTGCATCAATGATTCGGGTTGGTTTCATTGTGCCCAGTACAGGTAAGGGCTGACAAGGCAGGTGCAGCAGCCAGGCAATAGCGACTTCGGCAACCCCCGGCAGGCCGTATTTGGCACGCAAATTTTCCAGAATCGGGCGTAAGCGCGCGGCGGCATCGTCATTCTGGCCGGAAAACAATCGGGCCCCGCCCAGTGGCGACCAGATCATCGGGAATACCCGGTGTTGCTGCATTTGATCAAAGGTGCCGTCAAAAATCGGTGCCAGTTCGACCACAGAACATTCGACCTGATTGGTCATCAATGGCTGGTCCAGTCGGCTTTGCAGCAAATCAAACTGTGACGGCGTGAAATTCGATACGCCAAAATGCCGGACCTTGCCGCTTTGGCGCAAGGTGGCAAAGGCATCAGCCACTTCATCGGCGATCATCAGCGGATCGGGGCGATGCAGCAACAGCGCATCAATATGATCGGTATGCAGATTGCGCAGCGAATTATCGATCGATTGCAGGACATGGGCCTTTGAGGTGTTGTAATGGCCGATACGGTGTTCCGGTCGGGCGTCGCCCAGAAGGGCAATATTGCATTTGGTGACGATTTCCATGCGCCTCCGCAAATGCGGGGCTTTGGCCATTGCCTGTCCAAAAAAGGATTCGCACTGATAACGACCATAAATGTCGGCATGATCGAATGTCGTAATCCCGTGATCAAGGGCGGTTTCAATCAACCGCAGGACATCATCTGCATCGGAAACGTCCTCGCTACCGCGCAGACGCCATGCCCCCCAGGCAAGTTGCGAAAATTCAAGATCCGCAGCCATTTTGCGGCGGGCAACCTGTGATTTCATGGCGATGTTCCCAAAATTGCGAATGTTCCCGGCATCATAGACGGCAAGACCCAAAAACAAAAACCTCCCGGGAGGTTATCCCGAGAGGCTTGTGGCTCCGGCAGCAGGACTCGAACCTGCGACCCAATGATTAACAGTCATTTGCTCTACCAACTGAGCTATGCCGGATTAGTGGAGGCGCGAGCCGGAATCGAACCGGCGTGCAAGGATTTGCAGTCCTCTGCGTAACCACTCCGCCATCGCGCCATAGTGCCATCGCGTTAGCAGGGCGGTGTATAGCCCTATCGAATGCAGGCCGTCAAGCACACAAATTTACATTTTTGAAACAAGGTCCTGCTGCGATATTCGGGTTACTTTATTTGACGGTCCAGCCACGGTTTCAAAACTGTTTCGCGTTCCGGGGTTGTGGTGAAATCCAGATTGACGATCCTGTCATTGGCGTTTTCGACCTCGAAGGGCAGGTTGGCGTCGATGCCTTTGATCCGGATGGTGCCGCGATCACCGCGCTTTAGCGTCTTGGCAAGGCGGACCTTGCTGCCGCCCAGCGAGATATCCATGGTTTCACCCTCAATTTTTTCGCCGTTGACGGTGAGCGTCGCCTCGACCGTCATATTGTAACGCGGATCGCGTCGCCGGTTGACTTCAGGGGTGGCGGTACGGACGATTTTAACCAGGGTGGCGCGCAAACTGGCGATGCTTTGATCAACTTCCCGGGCGATGCTGCTCATATTTTCGGCGCGTTCCAGATTGCTTTCAGCTTCGACCGAGACGTCATTGATTTTTTCGGTCACCTCGGTCGAGGCGGCGGCGGTTTCCACAATATTGCGGGCAATTTCCTGGGTGGCGCTGTCTTGTTGCCGGACTGAGGTTGCGACATGGGATGCCACTTCGTCGATCCGTCGAACGTCGCTGGTGATTTCCTGCACACTTTCGACCACGGAATCGGTTACCGTCCGGATTTCAGATATCTGGCGGGTGATTTCCTCGGTTGATTTGGCTGTCTGGTTGGCAAGGTTTTTGACTTCCTGTGCAACCACGGCAAAGCCTTTGCCGGCATCACCGGCACGGGCGGCCTCGATTGTGGCATTCAGGGCCAGAAGGTTTGTCTGGGCGGCGATATCGCCGATCAGTTGGGCCACCTCACCAATCCGGTCCACACTTTGTTTCAGCGACAGAACAATTTTTTCGGCTTCTGTGCCTGATTTGCTGGCATCGGCGGTGGTTTGGGTGGCTTCTTCGATCTGGCGGGTGATTTCCTGAATGGAGGCGGCAAGTTCCTCGGATGCGCCCGATACGGTTTCGGCATTGGCAAGCGCTTCCTGAGCGGCAGCGGCGACACTTTCCGAACTGGTGGAAACCCGGCCCGACGAATGTGCCATTTCGGTTGCGGCGGAACTCAGGCGGGTGGTTTGGCTGATGATCACCTCAACCACTTCCTGCAATTCACGTTCCACGGTTTCGGCAAGGTCTTCCAGTGCTTTGGTCCGCAGCGAACTGGCCTTTTCTTCGTTTTCTTCGCGTTCGATGATGCTGTAATTGATTTTGGCCTGCAAAACCCGCAATTGCTGGGTCAGAGCCTTGAAATCGGATACTTCGGGCAATCCGATCAGATAGGTGGTGTCGTTCCGGGCAATGGCATCAAAATGTTTTTGCATATCGACAAGCGGCTTGCGGAATTTGCGGACCAGCCACAGGCCATAAATCATGATCAGGGCGACAGTAGTCGCTAGCAGGATCAGCTTGACGACAACGGCGGTGACAAAATCGCCGGATGCTTCGTTAATCCGGGTTGCCGTCAGGTCGTTCTGAAGTTTTGACAATGCGCCGATTTTATCGGTCAGTGGGTCGATGGTTTGATAAAGTTCATCCAAAACAAGGGCGTCAAGGGCGGCTTTATCCTGTTTTTGCAGGATATTTCGCAAGCGGGTAATCAGGTCATCCGCACCGGGCAACATGGCTCGGATATCGGCGACAATCGGCGTTTCCTGGGGATGCAATTCTCGACTGAAATAAACGCCCAGATTTTCGCGAATGCGGTCTTCGGCCTCGTCAAGGCTGTCGATGCCCTGTTGCCAGTTGAAATTGCCATTGCGCACCTTGTGCGAGGCATCGACGACAAAGACGGCGTAATCATCCGATATCTGTTTGAGAAGGTTCAGTGGTTTGACGCGGTTTTCATACACATCATCAAGATATTGTGCCGTCTGATATATGCCCCACAACCCATAACCGCCAATAATCATCATCAGCACGATCATATTGGCAAATGTAACGGTCAGGCTGCCCTGAATGCTGGCCAAAAACCTTTTGAGTTTGGGGCGGAAACCGGTTTCGATGATTTCCCCGTCATCAAGGGCGATATTGTGTGCCGCACCCTTACGCATGTCGGCATAGACTTTTTCGGCATATGTCTTTTCGGCGTCTGACGGTTTTGACCGGATGGAAATGAATTCTTCGATTTTACCGTCTTTGAGGATCGGTGTCACATTGGCGCGGACCCAGTAATGGTCGCCGGATTTCGCCCGGTTTTTGACCAGCCCCTGCCACGGGCGACCGGCCCGGATGGTCGCCCACAGATTTTCAAAGGCAGCCTTGGGCATGTCGGGATGACGCACAAGATTGTGGGGAGAACCGATCAGTTCGTTTTCATCAAAGCCGCTGATTTTGATGAAGGCATTGTTGGCCATGCGGATTTTACCGCCGGTATCGGTGCGCGATACCAGAATGTCGCTGTCGCGCATTGGAACTTCACGATTGTTTACCGGCCCGTTATCCCGCATTTTTGTTCCCCGTCTGATGATCATTGTTGGGTCATAAATAGCACATCACTATTTCCAAAAATAAACTTTTGTATCGGTTGGTCATGCAAAAGTTTATCGCGGGACGCGAAGATAACGATATTTCAGGCAGGAAGATCAGGTTGCTATAATTCTGGGTTGCGATCATTTACTGCCATGATCGGTTCGGCGCATTCGAAATCGAGCGCAAGAAAGGCACCGGAACAGAAAAAGGCATCTTGTTCTGTTGTCAGTTGGCAAAGGGCTGACTATAAACAGATGGCAGTTGTGATTTCGCGTCCGGTATGGTTTCGGGTCACATAGGATTTCTCGCGGGAATGTTCAGGTCAGATATGATGGATTACCAAATCGCACGCCATAACATGGTGGAAAATCAGGTTCGTACCAACAAGGTCACCGATCCTTTGGTCGTGGCCGCGATGGAAGAGGTTCCGCGTGAACTGTTTCTACCGCAGGACCGGCGCGGCATTGCCTATGTTGACGAAGATATCCCGGTCGGGGATGGCCGGTTTGCGATGGAGCCGATGATCATTGCCCGGTTGATGCAATCTGCTGAAATTGCCACAACCGACGTCGCCCTGGTGATCGGGGCGGGTTATGGCTATAGTAGTGCCTTGTTGTCGCGCATTGCCGAAACGGTTGTGGCGGTTGAGAGCAATGCGGCGATGACGGCCTCTGCCGAGAAAACCTTTCAGGATAACAGCATTGATAACGTTATTGTGGTTGAGGGTGATCTGGCTGCGGGTTACGCGAAACAATCCCCCTATAATGTTGTGCTGTTTGACGGCGCGGTCGCCGAAGTGCCTGCGGCCATTCTCGATCAACTGAGTGAGGGCGGTCGTCTGGTCGCCGTCGTACGTGCCGCCGGGAAAGTTGGCGTTGCGCGCCTCTATGAACGGGAAAACGGTGTGGTCGGATATCGCGATCTGTTCGATGCCAATATTCCCTATCTGCCGGGATTTGAACCGGCAAAAAGTTTTGTTTTTTGATACGGGACGGCGCGGGCAGGCCATATGGTGCGTGATCTGAGATGTGTGGAACTTGCCGCCAGCCTTGAGAGCGACAATCCGATTGTGCTTCTGGATGTTCGGGAAAGCCGTGAATTTGAGATTTGCGCGATTGAGGGCGCAATTCATATTCCGCTGGGTGAATTGGCCGGGCGCCTTGACGAACTGGACGCGAACCGGCCTGTCGCGGTTTTGTGTCATCATGGAATCCGCAGTCGCCATGGTGGTATGTTGCTGGAAGCCAACGGTTTTAAAGATGTTTTTAACGTGACAGGCGGTATTGATGTCTGGGCGCTTGAAATAGCGCCGGACATGCCGCGTTATGACTGGTAAGAATGAGACGAAATGAACGTTGAAATGGGGTATGTGGATTTTTTTGTATCCAACCGCCTCTTTTCTTGGACATTTTCAGTTCCATCGTTACCATGTGGGCACTGCGCCGGGGTCGGGACTTGGTGTAGGACTTTAAAGGGTAGTTAAATGTTAAAACGGTTCTTGCTGACCTGCAGCATTCTGGCGACTTCGGGATTTGTATCGGCAGCAGTGTCTGCGGAAACACTCGAAGATGCTTTGATCAAGGCCTATCAGAGCAATCCGACGCTGGAAGCTGGCCGGGCTTCCTTGCGGGCAACCGACGAAGAGGCATCCCAGGCCCTTTCCAATTGGCGCCCGACAGTGCAATTGACCGGCGAAGCCGGTCTGCGCGAAATTGACAGTGAAATTGACGGCGGTGCGTCGTCAAACAACAGCCTGACCCCTTATACGGTTGGGCTTGATGTGACGCAGCCGTTGTATCGTGGTGGCCGGACCGAGGCGCAGACGCAACGCGCCGAAGCCCGCATCCGTTCGCAACGTTCGACCTTGCGGTCGACTGAACAGGATGTGTTCCTGGAAGTGGCGACGGCTTATTTCGATGTGCTGCGCGATACGGCGGTTGTCGAACTTAACCAAAACAACGTCCGCGTGCTGGAGCGTCAGCTTGAAGCAACGCAGGACCGGTTTTCGGTTGGTGAAGTCACCCGAACCGATGTTTCGCAGGCAGAAGCCCGTCTGGCCGGATCAAAAGCCAGCCTGATTTCAGCCCAGGGCAATCTGGCCAATACCCGGGCGCAATATGAACGACTGGTGGGTAATCCGCCGTCGGACTTGACCATTCCCGATCCGCTTTCAGGCTTGCCGACCGATGTCGGACAGGTTCTGTCGATGGCAGCCAGTCAGCATCCGGAAGTGATCAGTGCCCAATTTACCGAAGAAGCAGCCCGTCACGACATTCGTCTGAGTGAAGGTGCGCTTTATCCGCAAGTCAATCTGTCGGCAGGTGTTTCGCAGGCCTATGAAGCCTCGACCGAGGATCTGACCGCCGATACGGCCGAAATCATGGCTTCGGTCACGGTGCCGCTTTATCAGTCCGGTGCAGAATATTCCAATATCCGGGCATCGAAACAAACGGCCGGACAGGCGCGTGTCAATGTGGAAAGTGCCCGCCGGACAGTGATTGAAAATGCGACCAGTGCATGGGAAACGCTGGTGACAGCGCGTGCCAGCATCGAATCGCAACAGGCACAGGTTTCGTCTGCCGAAGTCGCCCTTGATGGTGTGCAGCGCGAAGCATCAGTGGGATCGCGTACCGTTCTTGACGTGCTTGATCAGGAACAGGAACTGTTGCAGGCGCGTGTTGATTTGGTTGGATCGCGTCGTGATGCCGCCGTTGCCGAATTTCAGGTCAAGGCCGCCATTGGCGCGCTGAATGCCATGGTGCTTGGCCTGCCGGTTGAATCCTATGATGTCGAAGCAAACTACAATAAAGTCAGAGACCAGTGGTGGGGAGCGGATTGATCCGCACCCCGATCCCTGACCGTTAATCAGGGGCGGTTTCGGATGGGTCCGGTGAAATAACTAGCGCGGAAGAAAACCAATGAGTGACGGGCAACAAGAACCTTCAATGGAGGATATCCTCCAGTCAATTCGCAAAATTCTTGCGGATGAAGGCGATGATGACAAAAAAGAGCCTGCGAAAAAGGCTGCGCCGAAGCCCGCGCCGGAACCCGAACCGGAACCGGAAGACGATTTCGACGAACTCGTGCTGGATGAAGAACCCGAAGAGCTTGAGCTTGAAGACGAAGAGCCCGAACTTCTGGACCTTGACGAGCCCGAAGAAGACGAAGTTGATCTCGACGATATGCTTGATTTCGACGAGGAACCGGAAGAAGAACCGGAATTGCCCGATGACATCATCGAAGATTTCGATGATGAACCGGAACCGCCGATTCCTGCCCGTTACGAAGAAGATGACGAACCAGCCCTGATTTCCGGCATGACCGAAAATTCGGCGGCAGGCAGCATGACGGAACTGGCGCAGGCGGTTGCCCGCAAACGGGCGATTGCGCTTGGCCTGAATGCCGGTCATGCCACACTGGAAGATCTGGTGCGCGACATGTTGCGCCCGATCCTGAAGGAATGGCTTGACGAAAACCTGCCCTATATGATCGAACGCCTTGTGAAGAAGGAAATCGAGCGGATTGTCAGCCGCGCCGAAGACCTGTAGGCGAGCCGAAAATTGATTATCAGCGGCGCGCCCTTGGTGCGCCGCTTTTTTCTTTATTGTCCCTTTAAAAACCCGCAGTGGATCAAAAGACCATGTTGGAGAAGACTTACAGCCCCGCCGAAGTCGAAGGCAAATTATACGATAAATGGGAAAAATCGGGGGCTTTTGCTGCCGACCCGGCATCAAAGGCCGATCCCTATGTCATTATGATGCCGCCGCCCAACGTGACGGGTAGCCTCCATATGGGCCATGCCCTGACCTTTACATTGCAGGATATCCTGATCCGTTATAACCGCATGCGCGGCAAGGATACCCTGTGGCAGCCGGGCACCGACCATGCAGGTATCGCCACCCAGATGGTGGTAGAACGGCAATTGGGTGAACAAAAGGTTTCGCGCCACGATCTGGGCCGCGACAAGTTCATCGAAAAAGTCTGGGAATGGAAAGAACAATCGGGCGGCACCATTATCGGGCAGTTGCGCCGTCTGGGCGCATCACCGGACTGGCCGCGTGAACGGTTCACGATGGATGAAGGTCTGTCGGCGGCGGTGCGCAAGGTGTTTGTATCGCTTCACAAGGACGGCCTGATTTATCGCGACAAACGTCTGGTCAACTGGGACCCGAAACTTCTGACTGCGATTTCCGACCTTGAAGTCGTTCAAAAAGAAGTCAAGGGCCATTACTGGCATTTCAAATATCCGATTGAAGGCCGCGAGGGCGAGTTTATTACTGTTGCTACCACGCGTCCGGAAACCATGTTGGGGGATACGGCTGTTGCGGTTCATCCCGATGATGAACGTTATCAGGACCTGATCGGCAAATATTGTATTCTGCCAATTGTTGGGCGGCGCATTCGCATTGTCGCCGACGAATATGCAGATCCTGAAAAAGGGTCGGGGGCGGTGAAAATCACCCCGGCGCATGATTTCAACGACTTTGAAGTCGGCAAGCGCAACGATCTGGAAAAAATCAATATTTTCAACGATCACGCCTGTCTGAATGACGATGTTCCTGAAGAATATCGTGGTTTGGATCGATTCAAGGCCCGCGAGCTGATCGTGGCGAAGATGGAAGAACTGGGCCTGCTCGACAAGATCGAGGATACGGTTCACATGGTCCCGTACGGGGATCGTTCCAATGTCGTGATCGAGCCTTATTTGACCGATCAGTGGTTTGTGAATGCCGAAGTTCTGGCGAAACCGGCCCTTGAGGCGGTTGAAGACGGTCGCATCCGGTTCGTGCCGAAAAATTGGGAAAACACCTATTTTGACTGGATGCGCAACATTCAGCCCTGGTGCATTTCCCGGCAATTATGGTGGGGGCATCGCATTCCGGCATGGTTCGGTCCGGATGGCACCTTTTTTGTTGAGGAAACCGAAGAAGAAGCAATGACGGCAGCCCGTGTCCATTATGGCAAGGATGTCATTCTGGATCAGGAAACTGACGTTCTTGATACGTGGTTTTCATCCGCCCTGTGGCCGTATTCTACCCTTGGCTGGCCGGACAAAACCCCGGAACTGGACAAATATTATCCGGGCGATGTTCTGGTTACCGGTTTTGACATTATTTTCTTTTGGGTTGCCCGCATGATCATGATGGGCATGCATTTTATGGATGGCAAGGTACCGTTCAAGGATGTGTATATCCATGCGCTGGTCCGCGATGAACATGGTCAGAAGATGTCCAAATCCAAGGGCAATGTCATTGATCCCCTGGAACTGATTGATGAATATGGCTGTGATGCCCTGCGCTTTACCCTGACGGCACTGGCCGCACAGGGACGCGATATCAAGCTGGCCGGATCGCGGGTCGAGGGATATCGCAATTTCGCAACCAAATTGTGGAATGCCGCGCGTTTCTGCGAAATGAATGAATGCAAACCGGTGGCCGGTTTTGATCCGCGTGCGGTTAAAACCACCCTGAATCGCTGGATTGTCGGCAAGGTTGCAGAGGCGGGCAAAGCCATTTCATCAGGGATCGAAAGCTATCGCTTTAACGATGCCGCCAGTGGGGCCTATCAGTTTGTCTGGGGCACGTTCTGTGACTGGTATCTGGAACTGGCAAAGCCGGTTTTCATGGGTGATGATGCGGCTGCCAAGGCCGAAACCCGCGCAACAGCGGCATGGGTTCTGGATCAGATTTTGCTGATGCTTCATCCAGTAATGCCGTTTATTACCGAAGAATTGTGGGAACAGACTGCCGCCGATCGTTCGTCTCTTCTGATTTCGCAGAAATGGCCGGAACTGGGCGATGATCTGATTGATCGTGCTGCCGAGGCGGAAATTGACCTTGCCCTGCGCCTGATTGGCGAAATCCGTGCGGTCCGTTCGGAAATGAATGTGCCACCCGCTGCCGAAGTGCCGGTTTATCTGGTTGATGCATCGGATGCGATGAAAGGTGCCGTTACCGCACAGGATGCACAGGTCAAACGTCTGGCCCGTGTTGCCAGTGTTAATTTCGCCGGGCAGGGGGATGTGGAATCCATTGCCCGTGGCGCGATCCAGACGGTGGTTGACGGTGTTTCAGTGTTTGTGTCGGTGGCTGCCTTTATCGATATCGCGGCGGAAAAAGCCCGTCTTGATAAGGAAATCGACAAAACCGCGAAATATATCAAGGCGCAGGAAGGCAAATTGTCGAACGAAAGTTTTGTCAGCCGCGCCCCGGAACATATCGTGGCAACCGAAAAGGCCAAGCTTGCAGAAGCCCGCGAAACGCAGGCGAAACTGCAAGAAGCCCTTGCCCGCATCGCGGCCATGTAAGGGATTGCCTTGATATGGGCAGACAGGGGCCGGTCCGGGGATGGATCGGCCCTTGTTGTTTGTCGGTTTTCTGCTCGCCAATCGGGACGAATCGCATAGATTGGCGGGAACCTGATGGGATGCGGCATCCATGCTGATTGAAGAATGTCCTTATATCGAACCGCTTGATGCCTATGGCGCATTTGCCGCCTATGCCGACAGCCATTTACTTGATTCCGGCGACCGCGACCGCCATGCCTATATCGTTGTCAGCCCGTTACATAAAATTACCGCCAAAAACGGGCAGGTAATACAGGATGGTCTGCCGGTGCCGGGCAAGCCGATGGATGTTCTGGCGGCGCTTTTGGCGGGATTTGAACAGGATCATCGGGATGATCTGCCGCCCTTTCAGGGGGGGGCACTTGGGTATTTTGGTTATGAACTGGTGCATCAGCTTGAAAACCTGCCCCGTGCCGATACCGACTGGTTGGATGTGCCCGACATGGCGATTGGCATTTATGATGTGGTGATTGCCTTTGACCGGATTGACCGGCGCATGTGGCTGATCTCAACCGGTATCCCCGAATTCAGGGGGAGCAGACGCGATAAACGGGCGGCGGATCGTCTTGCGATGATCCGCAAATATTTGCGGCTGGCGCGTCCTTTGGGGGATGTGCCGACGGTTCCACATTGCCCGGATGTTACCCCGTGGCAATCGAATTTTGACCGGGAATCTTACGAGGCTGCCGTGGGCAGGGTGGTGGATTATATTCACGCAGGCGATATTTTTCAGGCCAATCTGTCGCAATGTTTCCGGGCGGAATACAGTATCGGCAATGTGCCGGATCGCTTTGGCCTGTATCGCCGTCTGGCCGATCTTAGTCCGGCACCTTTTGGGGCTTTTTTGAATTTTGGCGATCTCGCCATTGTATCGAATTCGCCCGAACGGTTTTTAAAGGTCACAGGCCGACAGGTTGAAACCAGACCGATCAAGGGGACGCGCCCGCGCGGCACAACCCCGATTGAAGATGCGAATTTTGCGCAGGAATTGATGGTTTCAGTCAAGGATCGGGCCGAAAATGTTATGATTGTTGATTTGCTGCGCAACGATTTGTCAAAAGTCTGCGCACCACATTCCATCAAAACCCCTGATATTTGTGCATTGGAAAGTTTTGCCAATGTTCATCATCTGGTCTCAACCGTGACCGGTAGCCTTGCCGATGGTAAAACCGCCCTTGATCTGCTGGAGGCTTGTTTCCCCGGCGGATCTATTACCGGGGCACCGAAAATCCGGGCGATGGAAATCATCACCAAACTGGAACAACTGACTCGTGGTCCTTATTGTGGGGCGATTGGTTTTATCGGTTTTGATGGGGGGATGGATACCAGCATTGCAATTCGTACTCTGACGATCCAAAGGGGCAGGATGGCGTTTAATGTCGGGGGTGGTATTGTGGCTGACAGCATTCCTGCGGCGGAATATGAAGAAACCCTGACCAAGGCGGCCCGCCTGTTTGCCGCGCTTGGTATCCCGGAAACCGGAGGCCGGACCGCGTGATCCTGCTGATCGATAATTACGATTCCTTTGTTTACAATCTTGCCCGTTATGTCGTGGAACTGGGGCAGGAGGTCAAAGTTGTGCGGAATGATCGTCTGGGGCCGCAAGATGTTCGCGATATCGATCCCGATGCCATTTTGTTTTCTCCGGGCCCGTGCAGCCCGGATGAAGCCGGGCGCAGTCTGGAACTGATTGCCGCTTTGTGGCCGGATTACCCGATGTTAGGGGTTTGTCTGGGCCATCAGGCAATTGCGCAGGCCTTTGGCGGGATTGTCAAACGCGCCCGCCGTCCGGTCCATGGCATGACATCGCGGATCACTCATAACGGGCAAGGGATTTTTCAGAACATCGATAATCCGCTGACTGTGACGCGCTATCACTCGTTGATTGTCGATTTGCCGGTCGATGGTCCGTTGATGATCACGGCACGGGGGCCGGAAGATGAAATCATGGCCTTTGCGCATCGAGATTTGCCGGTTTTTGGCGTGCAATTTCATCCCGAATCCGTCCTGACCGAACAGGGCCATGATTTGTTGCAAAATTTTCTGGATATCGCCTTGTCCGCAAAGGCCTGCCACCCAGACAAAACACGGAATACGTCATGAAAATCTGGCTGAACGGACAGATGATGGATACCGCCAATGCCCGGATTGATCCGATGGATCGTGGGTTTTTGCTGGGTGATGGCATGTTTGAAACCATGCGGGCACATCGCGGGATTGTCGCCTGGCTGAAAGATCATCTGACCCGGCTGTCCGACCATGCCAGCCAGATCGGTCTTGATCCTGCCGCCCTGCCAAGTGCATCGGACGTAACGCAGGCGATTGCCGGTTTGTGTGGCGATATGACCGATGCTGCAGTTCGCCTGACGGTGACGCGCGGCATTGGGCCACGCGGGCTTTTGCCGCCCGATCCGGTGGTGCCGACATGTCTGATTACGGCGACGGCTTTTACTCCTCGATCCCCTGATTCCTTTGTTTCACTGGCAATATCGCAAAAAATCAGGCGTAATCCGTGGTCGGTGGCAGGGCGGATCAAAAGTCTGAATTATCTTGATAATATCATCGCCCGGCAAGAATCCGCCGATACGGGAGCGGATGATGCGTTGATCCTGTCGGTGGATGGCAGTCTTGCCGAAACCGGTATCGCCAATCTGTTTATCCTGAAAAACGGGATTTTGCGGACACCTGATCCGGCAGGGGGGGCGCTTGGCGGGATTGCACGGCAGTTTGTTCTGGATTGGGCGATGTGCAACGGGATGGATGCCCGTGTTGAAACCCTGTGGCCCGATGATCTTGGCACGGCCGATCTGGTGTTTGTTTGCAATGCCCTGCAAGGGGTGCGGGCGGTTGGTGCCATTGATGGACGTGTTTTGACAATATCACCTGTGGCGGCGGGATTTCTGGAAAATATGGCGCAGGCGATTGAGGCCAGCCAGTGCTTGCAATCCTTATGATCCTTTTCTAAAGTGTCTGCGTTCGTTGCGGTCTGCAACGGACATGTCGTTATGAACACGGCGCTTATTCTCAGGGCAGGGTGAAATTCCCGACCGGCGGTAATCCTGTTTTTCAGGGAAGCCCGCGAGCGCCTGCTGGTTTTATGACCGGCAGGGTCAGCAGACCCGGTGTAATTCCGGGGCCGACGGTAACAGTCCGGATGGGAGAGGATAAAGCGTGACAGGGATTGGGTGATGAGACCCGAATTCTGTCTGCCTGTGACCGGATTCCGGAATTTTCGGGTTCGGCCCTTTCTTGCGCATGCCCTGATTCGTAAGCCGCCATCTATGGAGGACGGTTATGAATCAGTGTGTTCATCCAGTATCAAGCCTGTCACTGTTTGGTGACACCCAAAACCGCATGAAGACGGCCCTGGCCGATTTGCGTGCGGGCAAGGGGGTTTTGGTCGTCGATGATGAAGATCGCGAAAATGAAGGCGATCTGATTTTTTCGGCTGAACATCTTACCAATGAGCAAATGGCCATGATGATCCGCGATTGCAGCGGCATTGTCTGTCTGTGCCTGACCGACGAGGCGGCAACGGAACTTGATTTGCCGCCAATGGTCGCCAAGAACACATCAAGCATGGGAACCGGTTTTACAGTTTCTATCGAGGCCAAAGAAGGCGTTACCACTGGCGTTTCTGCGGCGGACCGGGTTGTGACGGTCAAAACGGCAACTGCCGACGGTGCAAAGGCCGACCATTTGGCGCGTCCCGGCCATGTTTTTCCGTTGCGCGCCCGACCGGGCGGGGTTCTGGAACGGCGCGGCCATACCGAAGGCACGGTTGATCTGATGCGGTTGGCAGGGTTGAAACCCGCCGGGGTGTTATGTGAACTGACCAACCCGGATGGCAGCATGGCGCGTCTGCCCGAACTGATTGCCTATGCCTTGGCCCACGACATGGTGGTGATCAGCATCGAAGATATTGTGGCCTGCCGCACATCGTTGCAACAGGCGGCAGAATAAGCAAAAAACGGGATGGCTTTAATCGGCCATCCCGTTTTGTATTCTTCATCTGTTATGAGCTGTCAGGCGTCATCAATCAGGCACCAGACCGGTGTGTGGTCGGACGCTTTTTCTTTTGCACGCGGATCGCGATCAATCCCTGATGCGCTTAGTCGGTCGGCGGCGGCCGGGGTCAGCAACAGGTGGTCAATGCGAAGCCCGTTATCCTTGTTCCACGCCCCGGCGCGGTAATCCCACCAGCTATATTGATGCCCGGCAGTGTTGAACGTCCGGAAAGCATCAGTGTAGCCAATATTCATCATGGTGCGCAGTTTTTTGCGCTCGATTGTCGAACACAACACCGTTTCGTGCAATTTTTCCGGATCATAAACATCATCATCATCGGGGGTGATGTTGTAATCACCACCCATGACGGCGGCTTCGCCACTGGCGAAAATCGTTTCAAACCGGGTAATCACCCAGTTCAGAAAATTCAGTTTATAGGCGAATTTTTCTGATCCGACCTCGGTGCCCATCGGCACATAGATCGAGGCAACCCGGATTGGATCGGGGGAGGCGATCAGGGCTTCGATATAACGGGCCTGATCATCATCGTCATTGCCGGGCAGACCACGTTCGACATCCTCAATCGGATATTTCGACAGAATTGCGACGCCGTTATAGGTTTTCTGACCATGCAGGGCGATATTATAGCCCATATCGCCGATTTCCATCGCCGGGAACCCTTCGTCAACGGTTTTGGTTTCCTGTAACAGCACGACATCAGGCGAGGAATCATGCAGCCATTCCAGAATATTGGGCAACCGGGCCTTGATTGAATTGACGTTCCATGTGGCGATTTTCATTAGGGCCTCGGTTCTGGCAGCGTGATGTTGAAAAAAACGGGACCTGTCGCAAAACAGATCCCGTTTCATGAACGGTTTAAACGCAGATGATCAAACCGAAAAACTGGTGCCGCAGCCGCAGGATGATGTGGCATTGGGGTTGTTGACCCGGAATGCCGCACCGACCAGTTCGCGGACAAAATCGACCTCGGCCCCGCCCAGAAGATCAAGCGAGGTGTCATCAATCACCATTTTGGCACCGTGATTCTCAAAAACATGATCTTCGTCGCTACGGTCAGAATCGAGCGAAAATTCATATTGAAAGCCACTGCAACCGCCGCCCGAAACCTGCAACCGTAACATCAGGGCCGCATTGCCTTCGCCCGCTGCCAGTTCCTGAATGCGTTTTGCCGCACTTTCCGTCATCTGCACATTTTGGGATGCTTCCGCCATCGAACTCTCCTTGACGTTCAACCCGTCGGGTATGGTTAATGATCCTTGCCCCGATCATATCACGGTGCGATCAACCTTCTAAGCCCAGTATTTAGCGCGCATGGCAGAAATGTCAAAACATCAGATTAAGGGGCAGCAGCCCTTGCTTGCGTTTTGTTGTGAAATGTCCGACAAGTCGGGCAGAATATTGGCTCAGGGTCGCACCCTGATATGCTGCAATCCCGAATTTAAAAAAGATATAGGCAAAGCCGTACGTCATGAATGTTTTCAGCCTGTTGAAAAGCGATATCGAAGGCCAGATTCTGGTTCTTGAAACAGAGGGAGTCCTGCCTGCCGGAACCGATTCTTCGCGCATTACCGTTGAACCGCCGCGTGATGCCGCACATGGCGATGCCGCAACCAATGCCGCAATGCTGCTTGGCAAAGCTGCCGGGCTGAAACCCCGTGATCTGGCTGAAAAACTGGCTGAAAAGCTGCGCGATATTGACCATATTGATCATGTTGAAATTGCCGGTCCGGGCTTTATCAATTTGCGCATGGCGGACCGTTTCTGGTTGTCGCAGGTCGTCGCGGTTCTTGAAAACGGTACTGCCTATGGCAATGGTGATCTGGGGCGTGGTGAACGGGTCAATGTCGAATATGTTTCCGCCAATCCGACCGGCCCGATGCATGTCGGCCATTGTCGGGGGGCTGTTGTCGGCGATGTTCTGGCCAATCTTCTGGCCAAGGCCGGATATGCAGTGACCAAGGAATATTACATCAATGACGCCGGGGCACAGGTTGACGTTTTGGCGAAATCCCTGCATTTGCGCTATCGCGAGGCTTTGGGCGAGAATATTGGCGATATTCCTGCCGGTTTGTACCCAGGCGATTATCTGGTTGAACCGGGTAAAAAAATGGCTGCCCGCGATGGCGACAAATGGCAAAAGGCCGATGAAAGCGCATGGCTGGAAGAATTTCGCCAGTTTGCCATTACTGAAATGATGGATTTGATCCGTGCCGATCTTGCCCTGATGGGGGTGGCCCATGACGTCTTTACCTCGGAAGCCAATCTGGTTGCCAAGGGAAAGGTACAGCAGGCATTTGATTTTCTTGAGAAAAAAGGCGATATTTATGTCGGCGTTCTGGAGCCACCAAAGGGCAAGACGCCCGATGATTGGGAACCGCGCCCGCAAACCCTGTTTCGGTCCACCGAATTTGGCGACGATGTTGACCGGCCTTTGAAAAAATCGGACGGCAGCTGGACCTATTTTGCGTCTGACATTGCCTGTCATTTTGACAAATATGAACGTGGTTTCAACACCATGATTGATGTGTTCGGGGCCGACCACGGCGGTTACGTCAAACGCATGAAGGCCGCAACCAAGGCAATTACCGGCGGCGAAGGTGACCTTGACGTCAAATTGTGCCAGCTTGTCAATTTGCTGGAAAATGGCGAACCTGTGAAAATGTCCAAGCGGGCCGGAACGTTCGTTACCCTGCGCGATGTGGTGGAACGGGTCGGCAAGGATGTCGTGCGGTTCATCATGCTGACACGCAAAAACGACGCGACGCTGGATTTCGATTTTGCCAAGGTTACCGAACAATCCCGCGATAACCCGGTATTTTACGTGCAATATGCCTATGCCCGGGTCAAATCGGTGTTCCGTCAGGCTGCTGAAGCCTTTCCGGAAGGGGATTTTTCCGATGTGGCCCTCAAAAAAGCCGATCTTGGTCTACTGACATCGGTTGATGAAAAACATTTGGTGCGGCGCATTGCCGAATGGCCGCGCATTGTCGAACAGGCCGCTATTGCCCACGAGCCCCATCGTATTGCCTTTTTCATGACAGAAATTGCGGCTGATTTTCATGCCTTGTGGAATAAGGGGCGCGATACGACGACCCTGCGTTTCATTGTTGCGGATGATCTGGCGACAACGACGGCGCGACTGGCAATGATCCGGTCGTTTGCATTGGTGATTGCATCGGGTCTTGATGTCGTTGGCGTTGCGCCAGTAGAGGAGATGTAAGACATGACCGACGGACAGGGTGATCCCTTGCGGGCAGAACAACGCCGAAACCCGACTGAAAAAAAGACCGGTGGCATGATGAAAGGTATCGTCACCGCCGTCGTCGGTCTTGTGATTGTTGGCGGCGGCCTTGGGGCAGCGGCGTGGTGGTTCTATGATCAGGGACACCCGGTTCAGGATGAAAGCAACCTGCCGATCCTATTACCCGAACCAGGCCCGGTCAAGGTGCGCCCGGATAACCCCGGCGGCATGGAAGTTCCGCATCGCGACACGACGATCTATGGGCAGCTTGATGATAGCGAACAGGACCCGTCGGTATCGTTGCAGGAACTACCCGATATGCCCAAGGCCCCTGAAATGGCCGAAACCATGCCAGAAGATAGCGATCCGGCATCAGTCGAAGCCGATGATGCCGCGCCAACCGGCTTGACACCGCCACCGGTTCCGACCCCGGATGCCATACCGTCGATGGATGGGGCAGGGATGGCGGAAACCGCAGAACCTGTGAAACCTGAACCGGCAGTGCCGGCAGAAGAAACCGCAAAACCCGCTGATCCGGCACCTGCGCCTGCTGTGACCGCAAGCCCGGCCCCTTCGGGTAACTATCGCGTGCAGCTTGCTTCGGTGAAAGAAGAGGCGGGAGCGACAAGCGAATGGAAGAGAATTTCTTCCAAAAACAGTGATGTGTTGGGCAATCTTCAAATGTCGGTTCAGCGCACGGATCTGGGCGACAAGGGGATTTTCTATCGGTTGCAGGCAGGGCCGCTGGCCGATGCGACGGCGGCGGAAAAGCTGTGTGCGACCCTGAAAGAACGCAATGTGGGGTGCCTCATTGTCCGGCCTTGAAGTTCGTAAACCACGCGCCTGTATTTTGGGGGTCGAAGCGACTGCCCTGACACCATGGGAAAAGGGATTTTTCCGCGAAGCCGATCCTTATGGTTATGTGCTGTTTGCCCGTAATGTCGAAGACCGCGACCAGTTGCGCCGCCTGACCGGCGATTTGCGTGATGTGTCGGGTAATACCAATCTGCCGGTTCTGATCGATCAGGAAGGTGGGCGGGTGATGCGCCTTAAGCCACCACACTGGCGCAAAATGCCGGCGTCGGGAGTCTTTGGCGACTTGTTTGCCACTGCCCCCGACGATGCCCGCGAGGCAGCCTATGTCAATGCGCGTCTCAGTGCCGCTGATCTGCGCGAGGTTGGGATCAGTGTTTCCTGTGCGCCGGTGCTTGATATCCGCCTGCCGGGCATGAGCGACGTGGTCGGTGATCGTTCCTATGGTACCGATATCTCCCAGATTGTGATGCTGGCCAGTGCCGTTGCCGCCGGTCTGATGGATGGCGGGGTTATTCCGGTGATCAAGCATATCCCCGGACATGGCCGGGCACAGGTTGACAGCCACAAGGATTTGCCGGTGATTACAACCGATCTGCAAACCTTGCAAGCCACCGATTTTGAACCGTTCCGCCAGATGAAAGACGCCATCGCGGCCATGTCGGCGCATTTGTTGTTTACCCAAATTGATGACCAGCGGGCCGGAACCGTATCGCCAACCGTGATTGGCAAAATCATCCGTGAGGATATTGGTTTTAAGAATCTTCTGATCAGTGATGATTTGTCGATGGAGGCGCTGGGTGGGTCATTGGCCAGCCGGGCCGGGGAATGTCTTGCGGCGGGATGCGATATTGCCTTGCATTGCAATGGTAAACGCACGGAAATGGAACAGGTTGTCTCCATGTCGCCGCTGTTATCCGGACAGTCCCTGATACGGGCGCAGAAACTGACCAATCAGATTGCGTCTTTTAACGTGCCCCGTGCTGATAGTGTGATGCTGGCCGATTGGAACGCCCGTCTGGCGAGCCTGTTGCAGCCGGTCTGGAAGGCCGCAGGAGAAACCGCGTGAACGATGTCTGGGCGATGATAATTTCGGCATCGACATGGGTGTTGCCGGTGCTTTTGGCCGTGACCCTGCACGAGGCGGCGCACGGTTTTGCCGCCAAACTGTTTGGCGATGATACCGCCCAGCGTGCGGGGCGGCTTAGCCTCAATCCCTTGCGGCATATCGACCCGGTGGGGACGGTTCTGATCCCGGGCCTGTTGCTTTTGACCGGCAGCCCGTTTTTGTTTGGTTATGCCAAGCCGGTGCCGGTGGCGTTTCATCGCCTGCATCCACAACGTCTGGGCATCATTGGTGTTGCGATTGCCGGTCCGGCCACCAATATCGGGCTGGCGATTGCGTCGGTGTTGCTATGGGCATGGTTGCCGGGCTTTTCCCCAGCAGTCGATTCCTGGTTGACGACGACATTGCAACAATCGCTGATTCTGAACTGCATTCTGGCGGTGTTTAACATGTTGCCGATTCCGCCGCTGGATGGCGGGAGGGTTTTGACGGCGATTTCACCGGCACCGATGGCGCGTGTGTTGATGCGAATGGAGAAAACAGGTTTTTTCCTGCTGATTGGCCTGATTTTTCTGTTGCCGCTGGTCACTGCCCAGCTTGGCATTAATCTGCCGGTGTTTCAGTGGCTGGTGGGGGAACCGGCATATTGGCTTGCCAACAGTCTGGCGAATATGTTCGGCTAGACCGGAACAACGGATCGCAAAAAGGGGGGAGGGATGGCCGAAACGATCAGCGATGATGTCAGCGACGACGCCTTTGACCTGCCCCCTGTGGATACGCCAAGCCTTGCCGAACGCCTGATCCTTGATCTGGATGGATTTGAAGGACCAATTGACGTTCTTCTGGAACTGGCCCGTGATCAGAAGGTCGATGTCATCAAGATATCGATCCTGCAACTGGCCGAACAATATCTGGCTTTCATCAATGCCGCCCATGATATGCGCCTTGAACTGGCGGCGGATTATCTGGTGATGGCTGCGTGGCTGGCATATCTGAAATCGCGTTTGTTATTGCCCAGGCAGGATGATGACGGCGAAGAGCTCAGCGCCGAAGAAATGGCCGAATTGTTGGCCTTTCAGCTTAAACGGCTGGAGGCGATGAAGGCGGCGGGTGCACAGCTTTTGGCTCTTCCCAATCTGGGACGGGATTTTTTTGGCCGCGGCGATCCCGAAGAAATCCGGGTGACGACTGCCTCGGTCTATGATGCATCGCTGTATGATTTACTGAGTGCCTATGGGCATATCATGCGAGCGGCCGGGGCCAAGACCCTCGAGATCGAGGCGTTTGATCTTTATGCGATGGATGATGCCATTCGACGTCTGCGCAATCTGTTTGGCGGGCGGCTTGTGCCGCAATGGACCACCTTGATGCAATTCATGCCACGTGGTTTGGGGTCACCGCTTAAGGCCCGGTCGGCTTTGGCCGCACATTTTGTTGCCAGCCTTGAAATGTGCCGGGACGGGGAACTGGAAATTTCGCAGGAAAAAACATTTGGCCCGATTATGTTGAGATCGCCGCAAACACGGCGCGATCCGATCCGGCCTGATGCGGACGAACCCTATGATTTTACGGCGGGGGAAACTGACGATGGTCGATGACATCCAACTGGAAATGGTCGGGATGGCCGCCAGACCCGAGATTGATTTTCAACATCTGCGCATTGTCGAAGCCGTGCTGTTTGCCTCCAGCGAACCGTTGGGTGAAAAAGTGCTGGCAGCCCGATTGCCCGAAGACGCCAAAATTAATCTGATTTTGAAAGAATTGCAGACAACCTATTCGGATCGTGGGGTTAATCTGATCCGGGCCGGGGATAAATGGGCCTTTCGTACCGCAACCGATCTGGCTGGTGATTTGCATATCGAGGTCGAAAAAGCCCGCAAACTGACCCGTGCCACTTTGGAAACCCTTGCGATTATCGCTTATCACGAGCCGGTAACCCGGTCTGAAATCGAGGAAATTCGTGGTGTGGCCCTGTCGAAAGGTACACTGGATATCTTGCTGGAAGCCAAATGGATCAGGCCCAAAGGCCGCAAACGTGTTCCTGGACGACCGATTTTGTGGGCGACAACCGATGATTTTCTGGATCATTTCGGCCTTGAAAACCTTGACGATCTGCCGGGGCTTGCCGATTTGAAGGCCGCCGGGTTGCTGGATTCCCGTCCGGGAATGGGGAGGTATGGCGCAGATTCTGGCGATGATATCCTGCCGCCTGTGGTCGAAGACGATGCGCAAATCGCCGATGATATTGTTGAAGAAACCCTGTCAGCACATAATCTTGCCGATCTGGATGCCACCATTTATGCCGGTGAAACTGACACTACGCGGGAATGACAAAAATACTGTGTCCTTGCAAAACCGGGCATCGCGCATTAAATCTGAGGAAGATTTTGCATCGCAATCGCATGTTTTACCCGCCGCTGGCCGCCGCAAGACAAAGAGAGTTTGATGACGATTGGTCTTAGCCTGCAACATGTCAGCCACGAATTTGGCGGTACGCCGGTTTTACACGATGTGAATGTCGATGTCGCACCGGGGGAAATGGTCTGTCTTTTGGGACCGTCGGGATGCGGCAAGACAACGGCACTGCGGCTGGCGGCCGGTCTGGAAAAACTGCAAACCGGTACAGTACGAATCCACGATGAAGTCGTGGCGGCTGCCGGTCAGTATCTTGAACCGGAAAAACGTGGCGTCGGTCTGGTTTTTCAAGATTATGCCCTGTTTCCCCATCTAGATGTGGCGCGTAATATCGGGTTTGGTCTGCGGCATTATGATGATGCCCGCCGCAAACAGGCGGTGATTGACGCCCTGAAACGGGTCGGGATGGAGGATTTTATTCATTCCTATCCCCATCAGTTGTCGGGCGGACAGCAGCAACGTATTGCCCTTGCCCGTGCGCTTGCCCCGACGCCGCGTGTAATGTTGCTGGACGAACCGTTTTCGGGGCTGGATGTTGCCCGCCGGTCCGAATTGCGCGACACGACATTGCATGTATTGAAAAATGCCGGGATTGCGACCGTCATGGTTACGCATGATCCCGAAGAAGCCATGTATATGGCGGACCGTATCATTGTGATGAATAATGGACGGGTGATGCAGGATGGCACCCCCGAAGAACTTTATTTCCGTCCGGCCAATCATTTCGTTGCGTCTTTTTTTGGCGAGGTCAACCGGTTTGCCTCAAAGGTGGAAAATGGCGTGGTATCAACCCCGCTCGGCGATATCACCGTTGGCGATGTGGCCGATGGCACCGAGGTTGATGTGCTGGTGCGACCCGAAGGATTGCGGATCGGGCAGGTGATCAATGGTCATGATATCCGGGCCAATGTCGATGCTGTACGGTCATTGGGCGGGGTTAGCCTGATGCATTTGTCGCTGGCAGCCGGGCCACATGTGCATGCGCGGGTGCCGCGCAGGATTTTCCCGCTGAAAGCCGGTCAGGTCTCTATTACACTTGATCCCGAGATGACCTTCGTGTTTCCTAGGGGTTGATAACGGGTTTTGTAATAACAGCGCGTTGCGTAGCGGATGGCTTTCTGCCATTATCGCGGCGCTCTGTCGCAGGACAGAAAACAGTTTTGGAGAATATGGGTTATGGGTATCGGCGTTTGGCAAATCGTTCTGATTCTGGCGATTGTTCTGATCATTTTTGGCGCAGGAAAATTGCCAAAAGTGATGGGGGACATGGGCAAGGGCATCCGCAGCTTTAAGGCCGGTATCAATACCGACGATGACGAGAATGCACCGAAAAAAACCATCGAAAGCAATGCCTCTGCCTCGGTTTCTGCCGAAAGCAAGGACAAGGATTCCGTTAAATCCTGATCGTCTGTCCGGATCGTCTCAGATAGGCGCATTACATGTTTGATATCGGCTGGACCGAAATGGCGCTTGTCGCCATCGTCGCCTTGTTTGTCGTGGGCCCGAAAGACTTGCCCCATGTTCTTTACAAACTGGCGGGTTACTGGAAAAAAATGCGGGGGATGGCCCGCGAATTTCAGGGCGGCATAGATAACATCATCCGCGAGGCCGAACTTGATGACCTGCGTAAGCAGGTCACCAGCAAATCCAGCCCGACCGATTTTCTTGAAAAACATATCGGCGAAGGAGCCGATAAAAAACCTGCGCCGAAAAAAGAGCCCGGTGCCTCCGACATCCCTGCTTCTGTGACGGATTCTGATCAAAAGAAACCGGGCGAAACGCCGGTTGTCAAAAATGACAAGCCGGAGAAACAGGCGTGAACATGCAAAGCCAAGACAAGCAGATGCCGATCATGGAGCATCTGATCGAATTGCGGAATCGCCTGACATGGGCGGTTCTGGCGCTTTTTATCACTTTTGGTATTTGCTATTTCTTTGTCGAAGACATCTATGGCTTTTTGGTGCGGCCTCTTGCCGAGGCGATGGGGCCGGGCGAAAACCGCCGGATGATCTATACCGCCCTGACCGAGGTGTTTTTCACCTATGTCAAAGTGTCGTTCTTTGCTGCCTGTTTCCTGTCTGCGCCGGTATTTCTGGGGCAGCTTTGGGCCTTTGTCGCGCCGGGGCTTTATAAAAACGAACGGTCTGCCTTTTATCCGTTTTTGTTTGCGACACCGGTGCTGTTCGCGGCAGGCGGGGCGCTGGTGTATTATTTCATCATGCCTCTGGCCTGGACCTTTTTCCTCAGCTTTGAAACCAGTGGTGCCGGAACCGGTGGCATGGCGATCCAGCTTGAAGCCAAGGTTGGCGAATATCTGTCGCTGGTGATGAAACTGATCTTTGCGTTTGGTCTCAGCTTTCAGTTGCCGGTCCTGCTGACCCTGATGGCGCGAGCCGGGATTGTCACGGCGGAATCTTTGGCAAAGCGGCGCAAATATGCAGTTGTTATTGCCTTTGTCATGGCCGCAATCATGACGCCGCCTGATCTGATTTCACAGGTTGGCTTGGCGATTCCGATTGTTATTCTTTACGAAATTTCGATTGTGATGGCCCGTCTGGCCGAACGCAAACGGGCACGCCGCGAAGCCGAAGAAGAGGCCGAAGAGGCAGCAGAGCAGGCCGAAACGACAAAAAATGCGTCCGACGATGGCGTTGATGCCCAGGCGGCAGCCGCAGCGTCAATGCACGAAACGGATACAAAACCGGAGACGAAATCTTCATCCGATTCTTCTGCGTTGCCTGACACAAGCAAGGGAACGGATCGTGACGAAGATGATTTCAATAACGCCCGGTAACGCAACGAACAATGACTGAGCAGCCTTTTGATGGGGTAGGCCAGGGGGCTGCCCCGTCGTATAAAAGCCCGAAAATTTGACAGATAAGGTGCTGTTACATGCACGACATTAAATGGATTCGCGAAAACCCCGACGCCTTTGACGCCGCGATGGTGGCGCGCAAGCAGGATATAACAGCCCAGCGTCTGATGGATATCGACGCCGAACGTCGCCGTCTGATGACAGAACATCAGGAAATGCTGGCGCGGCGCAAAAATATTTCCGGTGAAATTGGCAAGGCCAAACAGACCGGCGGTGATGCCGATGCCCTGATGGCCGAAATGTCGGGCCTGAAAGACCGAATCAAGGATGCCGAAGACGGGCAGGCCGCCCTGAACCAGCAACTTGACCTGTTGCTGTCATCCTTGCCCAATGTGCTGGATGCCAGTGTTCCGGCGGGTGTCGATGAAAATGACAATGTTCAGATTCGCCAATGGGGTACGCCACGCGATTTTGATTTTGCGCCGCTGGAACATTATGATCTGGGCGAAAAACTGGGCATGATGGATTTTGAAACTGCCGCCAAATTATCCGGGTCACGGTTTGTCATTTTGCGTGGCGGTCTGGCACGGCTGGAGCGCGCATTGGCGCAATTCATGCTGGATTTGCATGTCGGCGAACATGGTTATCAGGAAACCACCACCCCGATGCTGGTGCGCGACAATGCGATGTTTGGCACGGGGCAATTGCCTAAATTTGCCGAAGATTCGTTTAAAACCACCAATGATATGTGGCTGATCCCGACATCCGAAGTTACCCTGACCAATCAGGTGGCGGGCGATATCCTGGATGAAGAACATTTGCCGTTGCGTTATACCGCGCTGACGCAGTGTTTCCGTTCCGAAGCCGGGTCGGCCGGACGTGATACCCGTGGCATGATCCGCCAGCATCAGTTTTCCAAAGTGGAAATGGTGTCGATTGTTGATCCGGACAGTTCGGATGCCGAACTGGATCGCAAGACCCGCTGTGCCGAAACCGTTTTGGAACGGCTTGGCCTGCCCTATCGCACCATGGCGCTGTGCGCAGGCGATGTTGGTTTTTCCGCCCGCAAAACCTTTGATATCGAAGTATGGTTGCCCGGTCAGGGCAAATATCGTGAAATTTCATCCTGTTCCAATACCGGCGATTTTCAGGCGCGCCGCATGAATGCGCGGTGCCGCAAGGCGGGCGACAAGAAAACCCGTTTTGTCCATACCCTGAACGGGTCGGGGCTGGCAGTTGGGCGGTGCCTGATTGCGGTGATGGAGAATTATCAGCAGGCGGATGGGTCGATCCGGGTGCCCGATGTTCTGAAACCCTATATGGGGGCGGTCGATGTTATCGCGCCGCAGGCATAAGGCAGTTTAATGGTCGATCTGAAAAAAGCCCGTATCCTGATCTGCAATGATGATGGCATTGATGCGCCGGGAATCAAATTGCTGGAACAGATTGCCCGTCAATTATCCGATGATGTCTGGGTTGTTGCCCCGGCAATTGAACAAAGTGGGGCGGGGCATTCCCTGACATTGCGCCATCCCTTGCGCATTCGCCAGCGCGACAAACAGCATTTTGCTGTCGATGGGACGCCCACCGATTGCATCTTGCTGGCCTTGCAACAGATTATGCGGGACAGTCCGCCGGATATTGTGCTGTCGGGAATTAACCGGGGCGGCAATCTGGGCGAGGATGTGACTTATTCCGGAACCGTGGCCGCTGCGATGGAGGCAACCTTGCTGAATGTTCCGGCGATTGCCTTTTCGCAGTATTTTTCCGGCAATGCCATCGACTGGTCGGTGGCAGAACGGCATCTGGCTGATGTGACGCGCACCCTGATCAAGACCGGCTGGCCCAAGGGGGTTCTGATCAATGTGAATTTCCCTGAATCCGAAAAGGATGGCGGGGCGCGGATTCGTGTGACAACACAGGGACAGCGTAAAATTGGCGACCACATTGCCGAACGGCTTGATCCACGCGGCGAGCCTTATTACTGGATCGGGGCCATCTTGGCCGACTTGCCAGAAGATGAAAATTCCGATTTGCGGGTGATTGACCAGGGCGATATTTCTGTCACACCGATCAGCCTTGATTTCACCCATTATCAGACCCACGCCAAATTGACGAAAGCATTTCCGTGACTCACCCGATCATGACCCGCAAACCGGAAATTGACGCGCTATTGTCGATCCTGCGTGATGACGGGATCCATGACGAAGCGGTTCTTGAGGCGATTGCCAAAATTCCGCGCGATATTTTTGTGGCCGAGCCCTTTGTCCGCCGGGCGTGGGAAAATGTCGCCCTGCCGATCAGCAAGGGGCAAACCATCTCGCAACCTTATGTTGTTGCCCTGATGACCCAGGCGTTGGAACTCAATGACCGCATGAAGGTTCTGGAAGTCGGCACTGGATCGGGATATCAGGCGGCCATTCTGGCGTTGCTGGCACGGCGTGTTTATACCCTTGAACGACAAAAACCATTGCTGCGCGAGGCCGAAGACAAGTTTCGCCAACTGGGCCTGCATACAATTTCCACCCTGCATGCCGATGGTGGCCTTGGCTGGCGGGCGCAGGCACCGTTTGACCGGATTATCGTGACGGCATCGGCACAGGATGTACCGCCGGTTCTGGTCGATCAACTGGCGATTGGCGGCATTATGGTGGTGCCGGTGGGCGAGGTGTCGCACACCCAGCTATTGCTTCGGGTTATGCGGACTCCAACCGGTATTGATGTCACCGAACTGATGCCGGTGCGTTTTGTTCCGATGCTGGCGGGTACCGAAGAATTTTAAGAGTTTTCAGGCGAAACACCTGATCTGCTTACAGAATGTTAACGGCTTTGGGCGGAAAATCCGCCCTATGATGGAAAAAGCTGTCAAACAGGTCGTTTACATATCCCGCACGCTGTTGATTGTCTGTGGGACAACGGCGGCGCTGGCGGGCTGTTTACTGAACTCAACGCCTGTGCCTGTCGTTTACGGGGATGGTGCGTCTTACAGCCCTGACAAAATGCCCGCACTTAAAAATGGCGAGCGGGTGATTACCGTGCAGCGTGGTGATACGGTATCTGCCTTGTCACAACGTTACAGCACCAATTTCCAAACCTTCGTTGCGCGTAATGAATTATCGGCCCCTTATGTTATCCATCCGGGGCAACGTCTGGTCCTGCCGCCGTGGGAACCGGCAAGCGCGACGGCAACAGTACAGGCACGACCCCAAAAAAAACCAGCAACTACAAATGTTACCATTGCCGGGCGTTCTGAAACCGTGACGACGATGTCCCTTGACACGCCCGTTTCAGGCAATGATGTCAGCACAGATGCCGGGCCGGCTCATCCTGTCTCTGCCGGAAAGGCCGAAATACCGGCACCGGGCATGAAGCCGCAGGAATATGCCGCCCGTGCCGAACAGCGTTTTGCCTCGGCAAACAGCTGGCAAACCGATAGTCGGCCTGCGGTCGCGGCCCCAACGCCGGTCGCCAGCAGCACCAACAGCCTGAAACAGGATGCCAGTCTGATGACCCCGGCGGCCCGGGCGGGGTTTATCTGGCCGGTGGAAGGCAAGATTATTCTGGGATACGGGGCCGGGGCCGGTGGCCTGTTTAATGATGGCGTCAATATCGCCGCAGATCGCGGAACGCCGATAATGGCCGCCGATAATGGTATTGTGACTTATGTTGGTAATGAATTGCGTGGTTTTGGCAATCTGATCCTGATCAAGCATGAGGGCGAATATGTTACCGCCTATGCGCATACCGAAAACCCGATGGTGGCGCGCGGCGATGTGGTCAAACGCGGGCAAAAAATCTCGACGGTCGGCAGCACGGGGGCGGTGTCTCGCCCGCAATTGCATTTTGAAATTCGCCATGGCCGAAAATCCCGCGACCCGATGGCGCATCTGCCGCAATTGATGGCTGCCCGTTAAGAGCGATCTAAAAAACAGCCCTGCACCTGGCGGAGCTGTTTTTATTTTGTCAGAATTCCGAATTTTTCAGCGCAGATTTTTGCCGGTTTCCCCGGCAATTTCCTGAATGAATTGCCATGCGACTCGCCCGGAACGGCTGCCGCGTGTAACGGTCCATTCCTTGGCCCGCGCCAGCAATGTTTCCTGCGGCATATCGATGCCAAATTCCTTGGCATAGGCCTCGATGATGGCGAAATAGACATCCTGGGTGATGTTATGAAAACCCAGCCACAGGCCGAAACGATCCGATAGCGACACTTTTTCCTCGACCGCCTCGGACGGGTTGATGGCAGTTGAGCGTTCATTTTCGATCATGTCGCGCGCCATCAGATGACGGCGGTTCGACGTCGCATAAAAAATCACATTATCCGGGCGGCCTTCAATACCGCCTTCCAGAACCGCCTTCAGCGATTTGTAGGATTCGTCATGCAGATCAAACGACAGGTCATCGCAGAACAAAACGGTTTTGCGACCACTGTCTTGCAAGATATGCAGTAATGTCGGCAGGGTCGGAATATCTTCGCGGTGAATTTCAACCAGCGCCAGCGCGCCGGGATTTTCGGCATTGATTTTGGCATGCATCGCCTTGACGATTGAACTTTTGCCCGTGCCGCGGGCCCCCCATAACAGGGCATTGTTGGCGGGCAAGCCATCGGCAAAGCGTTTGGTGTTGTTATAAAGGATCTGTTTTTGCTGCTCGATCCCCTGCAACAGGTCAATTTCGATGTGATTGACGTTTTTCACCGGGTGCAAATAACCGGTATCGGCATGCCAGACAAAGGCATCGGCCAATGACAGGTCGTTTTGCCGCGGGGCAGGCGGTGCCAGTCGTTCCAGGGCACTGGCGATGCGCTCAAGCAGCGGCACCAGTTTGTTCATGTCTTCACTCATTGAGGCCTCTTAGGGTGGTTTCCATCAGCATATTGGCGGGTATGATGCCGACCGTAGCATAGGCAATACCCGCCACAACAGGGTAATGATGCGCGATATTCTGTGAACTGGATTATGGTAGCAGCCTGACCGACCAGTTATATAGTCAGGGCAAAATCGCGTTCTTCCTTGCACTGACGCGCTTCCCCGTTATATTCCGGCAGTTGATTGGTTTTGTTGTTTTGAATTAGGAGTTCCTGATGTTGATTTCGCCTGCTTATGCTCAGGGCGCTGGTGGTGGTGCGGATATGCTGACAAGCTTCCTGCCGCTGATCCTTATTTTCGTTGTTTTCTATTTCCTTCTGATCCGCCCTCAGCAGAAGAAACAGAAACAGCATAAGGAAATGCTGGCTGCGATCCGTCGTGGCGACAAGATTGTTACCGCAGGTGGCATCATTGGCACCGTTGCCAAGGTTATCGGCGATGACGAAGTGTCGGTCGAGATTGCCGAAGGCGTCAAAGTCAAGGTTGCCCGTGGCATGATTTCCGCCGTTTTGTCGAAAACCGAACCGGCCAAAAGTAGCGCGGACGACAAGGACGACGAAGAAGAAGAGATCAAAAAAGACTGATCTTTCGCAAATTTTACAGGCGGGACCTTCGGGTTCCGCCTGTGTCTTGTGGGCAGATTGACGAACGATCCTGCCCCGAAATTTGTTTGACGATACGTTTCCCGGACATCTCTGGTTACAGGACACATGCTTTATTTTACCAAATGGAAAGTTGCACTGGTTCTGCTGGTGTGTGCTTTGGGCGTGATTTACGCCGCCCCCAACTTTCTGCCAAAGGGATCATTCTCTTCGGACAGTGACTGGATGCCGGGCAAACAAATCAGCCTGGGCCTTGATTTGCGTGGCGGTTCGCACATGCTGCTGGAAGTCGGGGTCGATACGGTCATTCGCGAACGCTATGACACGCTGTCTGACAGCATCCGCAATGTACTGCGCGAAGAACGTATTCGTTATCGCGGATTGCGCGGGGCGGAAACCGGTGCATCGGTGACGATTGTCGATGATGGTGATGTCGAACGCGCCCGGACCGTCATTCGGGGCATTGAACCCGATACCGAAATTGGCGGTGAGGGTAGTCATATCACCGTGACCTATACCGAACTGGCGCGTCAGGAACTGATCAGCCGCGCCATCGCCCAGTCGCTTGAAGTGGTGCGTCGTCGTGTTGACGAACTGGGCACGACCGAACCGTCGATCCAGCGTCAGGGCGAAGACCGCATTGTCGTTCAGGTCCCCGGCCTTGATGATCCGTCGCGGTTGCGGGCGATCCTTGGCCGGACCGCCAAAATGAATTTCCATTTGCTCAATGACAGCAAAACCCCGGCAGAAGCCCGTGCGACCGGCATTCCAGCCGGGGCCATGATTTTGCCATCGGCGGATTCCGGAGACCGCGCCGCCGGGATCACCGAATATCTGGTGGATCGTCGCGTTGTGGTATCGGGTGATAACCTGATTGATTCGCAGCCGACTTTTTCCGAAGGACGCCCGGTGGTGTCTTTCCGGTTTGATACGGCAGGCGGGGCGCGGTTTGGCGATCTGACCAGCAAGAATGCGGGGCGTCGTCTGGCGATTGTGCTGGATAACGAGGTGATTTCCGCCCCGCGCATCAATGAACCGATTTTGGGTGGTAATGGCATCATTACAGGCCAGTTCAGTGTGCAGGAAGCCAATGACCTGTCACTATTACTGCGTGCCGGTGCCTTGCCCGCCCCGATGCAAATCCTTGAAGAACGGTCGGTTGGGCCGGGATTGGGGCAGGATTCGGTCGAAGCCGGTGAAATCGCCGCCATTCTTGGCCTTGTGTTCGTGATTGCCTTTATGGTGATCAGCTATGGCCGCTTTGGCGTCTTTGCCAATGTCGCACTTTTGATGAATCTGATGCTGGTTCTGGCGATCATGTCGGCCTTGCAGGCGACTTTGACCTTGCCGGGGATTGCTGGCATCGTTCTGACCGTCGGTATGGCGGTTGACGCCAATGTTCTGGTGTTTGAGCGCATCCGCGAGGAACGGCGTAATGGGCGTACCATCATCAATGCGATTGATGCGGGTTATCGCAATGCGATGTCCACCATTCTTGATGCCAATATCACGACACTGATTGCCGCTCTCGTATTGTTCAGCTTTGGCTCTGGCCCGATCAAGGGCTTTGCCGTGACGCTGTCAATCGGGATTATCACCTCGATGTTCTCGGCGATCTGGCTGACCCGTTTGATGGTTGCTGTTTGGGTCAAACGCCGTCGTCCGACGGAACTGGTTCTGTGAGGAAGGGAGCAAGCACGTAATGAAACCTTTGCATCTTGTTCCGGATGACGTGAACGTCCCGTTCCTCAAATTCCGGAAGATTTTTTATATTCTGTCTCTGGCGATGGTGCTTGCTTCGGCGGCATTGTTCTTCACCAAGGGGTTGAATTTCGGCATTGATTTTCGGGGCGGTGTCCTGATTGAAATCAAAACAGACGGCCCGGCCGATATTTCCGCCTTGCGCGATAATCTGGGCAGTCTTGGCCTTGGCGATGTGACGATTCAGGAATTCGGCGCGCCCGATGATGTCCTGATCCAGTTGCAGCGACAGGATGGCGATGAACAGGCTCAGATGGATGCTTTGGCGCAGGTGACGACTGCCCTTGGCGAGGATGTTACCATCCGGCGAACCGAACTGGTTGGCCCCAAGGTTGGCGGCGAATTGAAAGAAGCCGGTCTTTATTCCGTGATCATCTCGCTTTTGCTGATCATGGTTTATATCTGGTTCCGGTTTGAATGGCAGTTTGCGGTTGCCTCGGTTGCCGCCCTGTTGCATGACGTCATCATTACCATTGGCGTTTTTGTGATTACCGGCATTCAGTTCGATCTGGCAACCCTTGCTGCGGTTCTGACTGTTGCCGGTTATTCGATCAACGATACCGTGGTGGTGTTTGACCGCATTCGCGAAATGTTGCGCAAATATCGCAAGATGGAAATTCCCGAATTGCTCGATATGGCGATCAACACCACGTTGTCGCGCACAACCATGACGTCCTTTACGACGATTCTGGCGCTGGTGGCATTGTTTGCGTTTGGTGGCGAGGCGATCCGGGGGTTCACCTTTGCCCTGATTATCGGCATTGTGATTGGCACCTATTCGTCAATCTGCGTGGCGGCACCGCTTTTGCTGGTTCTGCGGGTTCGCCGCAAATTGCCGGAAGATGAAGAAGGCAAGGAAGCCGCCAGCAAGGCCTGATTGGGCTGATTTTCTGTTGCGGACATTTACAAAAAGGCCGGGTTCGTGCAACAACGACCCGGCCATTTACGTGTTGTCGCCCTGCCAACAACAAAGAGATAGCGCCATGTCGATTGATATTACCCCCACGATCCTGCCCGGTCGCAAACTGATCACCAGTTATGGCGACGGGTTGTTCCGGTTTGGCGAAGAAACCATTCAGGGATCGATTTTCCTGTTCCCGACGCAGGTTCAGTCATGGCCCTGCCAAAATGCAGAAAATCTGAGCGCGGAATCATTTGCCCCGGTGATCGCACAGGCGGATGAGGTCGATATCCTGTTGTTGGGGATGGGGCCACGGATGTTGCCGGTTTCAACCGCGTTACGAATGGCCTTGAAATCCCACGGCATCGTCATTGAACCGATGGATACCGGGGCGGCTTGCCGGACCTATAATGTACTTTTGGCCGAAGAACGGCGGGTTGCGGCGGCATTGATTGCGGTGTGATGCAAAACAGTGGTGCAAACCTGCTGGGCACTGGCAATTGCGGCGGCAGGACCGGGTGCCATATCGGATGCAAAAACATCACCACACAGAAAGAGATTGCGCCACGGTGATACCATTTTCGGGCGCAAGGCCGCCATGCCCGGCGTAAATTCCGGAAAGGCCATATCCTGTATGACAAACCGGTAATCGGGGCAGGGCTGTTCTGCTGCCTCAGGGTTTATCAGGCTGATGGCCTGTTGCCACACTGTCCTGGCAAGGTGGTTCTCGGGAATGGTGTCAGCGATCACCAGATCGCAAGCAAGGGTAACATGCAGGGTCTTGCCGCTATGGCAAACTGAACCGATCAGGTCATCATCGACCAGCCAGCCTGCCGGATGTGTTGCAGGATCATTTATCTTGAAAACAAACGCCCGTCGCCGGGCCGGTGCCGGGGCAATGCCCAGATCGGGAATGGCGGCATATAAATCGGTTGGGGGCAGGGCAACAATCACGATATCCGCAGGATCAAGAATGATTTGCGTTTCGCCAAACAGCAAATCCGTCGCATGATCGGCGGTGCTGTCAATGTCATCCAGCCGGGCATTTTCGACAATTACCCCACCCATTTCGATAAAATGCGTTTTCAGACACGGCAAGGCAAAACGATGCATGGCATCGGCATTCATCGCGGAAAAAACCGGTTCGCGGGATTTTATAATCAGGTCGCGCCATCGCGGCATAATGATTTTGCCAAGCAGGGCCGCTGAACAGCGTTGCAAGGATGTCACCAGCAGAAAATCGGCCAAAGGCCCCAACAGCGATACCGGCGTTGCGGCTTCTGTTATCTTAACCCCTTGATCCGGATCGGCATAGCGCAGCGCCCATAATCGGACCGCGAGATCAAGGCGTTCGGCCCAATTTGTGCACGAGGAGATGAGGCCTGTCGCCAACCCGTCCTTCAGAACATGCCATGTATCTTCATCTGATTCGACCATGACATGGGCGGGCGTGATCAGGTCATCGGGCATGTCGGACCATTGCGCAAAAAAAACCGAAAGCCTTTGATCCGGATCATAAAAAATGTCGGGTTCGGATGAAAGTGGTGTTTTCCAGTCGGGATCAACACGGCGGGTCCAGCGGCTGCCAAAGGAAGTTCCTGCATCATACAGTGTTACGTTTGCCCCGGCCTTCGCCAGCAGCATTGCCACGGCCGATCCTGCGAGTCCGGCACCAATGACGTGAATTCGGCAAGGCTGGGATGATGTCATATCGCCGTCGTTATTTTGTTGTTATACAAGGCCGCACGCCATTAAACGGCTGATCCGTATTCAGAACAAGTCACGTAACACAGACATCATGATGACCGACAAAATACCAGACCTTTCCTATTGCGCCGATTATGTCCGTCGTCATGACCGGGATCGTTTTCTCTGTGCGCTGTTTGCCCGCCCGGAACGGCGCGAGGATTTGTTTGTTCTTTATGCCTTTCATCAGGAAATTTCAAAAACCCGCGAAATGGTCAGCGAGGCCATGCTGGGCCATATTCGCCTGCAATGGTGGCGTGATACGCTGGCGGGCATTGATGATGGCGAGGTACGCAAACACGAAGTTGTCGAACCATTGGCGGCGATGATTGCGGCGGGACGTGTGGCGCGCAAGGACCTTGAGGCCGTGATCGATGCCCGCGAATTTGACCTGGCCGATACCGCACCGGAAAATATTTCGGCCCTGGAACAGTATGTTGATCAGACATCCGGGCATTTGGCGGCAGTCGCGGCGGGTTTGCTCGGCGCGACAGATGCGGCGGCGCAGGATGCCGCCAGACGGGCGGGGATGGCCTATGGCATGGTGGGCATCTTGCGGGCCATGGTGTTTCATGGTCGTGCCAAACGCCTTTATATGCCGCAGGACCGGATTGCAAAACACAAGGTTTCGCAGGGCGATCTGTTTGAGTTTCGCAGTACCGAACCGGTCAGGGCACTGGTGCGCGAACTGGCCAAAACGGCACAATCCCACATAAAGGCCGCCCGCCAAATGCGCCGGGCCTTGCCCAAAACGGCATTGCCTGCGGCGTTACCGCTGGTTCTGGCCGAAGGATATCTGAAAAAACTGGAAAAAAGCGGATTTGATCCCTTTTCGGCGGAATTCGGACTGGCGCGACCGGCCAGTTTTATGCTGACATTACGGGGCATTATCGGGCGTTTATAGCGGGCAGGGCTTTACAATATCAAAATTGCCCATAAATCAATATCAATGGGAACCTGATCAATGCAGGATTATGGTTTCGGGGCCGGTGTCGAAAGGCAAAAGAGGTTATGATGAAGGCATTGCGTACGATTTACCTACCGGTTCTTGTTGCCGTCATTCTGCTGGTCGGCGGCGTATCGGCTGCCCGTGCCGAATCGATTGATCCTTTTATCGGTGAATATCACGGTGCGGCGATTGATTATGGCCAGGATGAACTGAAGGCCCGCGACCTTGATGTCAGCATCAAACAAAATGCCAAGGGGTTCAGCATCGATTGGTCAACCGTGATCTACAAGGATGATGGCAGGGAAAAGCTGGCCAAATTGTCGATTGATTTTTATGAATCAGACCGCCCCGGCATTTATGGCAGCGCCATGCGTACCGGCCTGTTTGGCAAACGTGTTCCCAATGATCCGATGCAGGGGGAGCCGTTTGTCTGGGCGCGCATTGTGAATGGTACCCTGACTGTCCATGCGCTGTATATCACCGAAAATGGCGGTTACGAGATGCAGGTCTATGACCGGACCCTTGATCAGGATGGCAATATAGATCTGGTGTTTGAGCGGTTCCGCGATGGCGAAGCCATCCGGGCGATCAAGGGCAAGCTGGAACGGCAGTAACCACCCCCGGAACCGCGGAAATCCGGGCATTGCAGATTAATTTGAATATTTTTGAAAAAAGTTCTTGATTTGTTCTTTTTGCTGTGGCATAAGAGAAAAATCAACGGGGCAAATGCGCCCGGACCGAAATCCGCAAGGCTTGTACCTTGCGGGTTTTTGCGTTTGGCGACAGAGGAAAGAGACGATGATGATGCAGCGGCAAAAACACGGACAGGGCGGCGGGTTAACCCACAGGATCATGACAGGCGGGTGGAAGAGTCATTACGGAGGTAATGCGCGGGCGGTCTGACCCGGCCATTGGTCAGGACGCCCGAGGTGCGCCTTGTTGGTGGAGGGCCTGCCCGATGCTACCCGGTGCAACCGGGCGTCGCCGGACAGTCCGGACATTGTCGGTGGCAGGCAGGGATTCCGCATGGCGAAGCCATCCGTGCGATTGAGGGCAAAGGCCCGGCAGGAGCGTCAATGGTCACCGGTCGGTTCCGTGAACTTGAACAGGTGCGGCATCCACCACAGAAAAACCATCATCCCGCCCAGTTCGATCAGGGATTGGCAGACAATGACGATGGCCGCAATTTCCCAACCGGATGGCAAAGCCAGGGCGACGGGCAGGATGACAAAGGAATTGCGGGTTCCCAGACTGAAGGCCAGTGTTCGGGCCTGTGCCGTGGGCAGGTGCAGGATCGTTGCCAGAAGTTTGGCGATCAGTGCCGCCATCAGCAAAAATACCGCAAACAGTGGTGCGACGATGGTCAGAACGCCGACGGCATTGATGACGTGCTGAATATGGGCCGCCGCAATCAGGAAGACGACCAGTGCCAGCAAGGGCACCGGTCCCCATGCCAGACGGTCGCGCCAAACCTGCCGGGCCGGGCGGTGTTCCATCCATCGTTCTGTCAGGGCGGCCAGTACCAGTGGCACCAGCACGACAAAAACCGCAGGCCAGATATCGCCGGGTGACACGGCAACCGTGATGCCGGAACCCGCCATCAGCCACAGATAAACCGGCAGCAGAACCAGTTGCAGCAACAGATTAAGCGGGGTGATGGCAAGGGTGCGGGGGGCATCCCCGCCACCCAGATGGCAAAAAGTGATGAACCAGTCGGTGCAGGGGACAAGCAAAACCAGCAGTACGCCCAGCCGCAAGGCCGGATCGGCGGGCAGAAACTGGATCAATCCCCATGCCAGCAATGGCAATAAAACGAAATTGCCGATCAGAACCGCGCCGACAAAGCGGTGATCGCGAAACGATTCCCGGACATGCCATAACGGCACCTGCACAAAGGTCGTATAAAGCAGCACGATTAAAACCGGCCACAGCAAGCCTTCCAGAACCGGAATGATTGCCGGCAATGCTGCCCCGGTCACAAGCCCGGCAAGGATGGCGCACAGATAAAACCAGACCTGATGGCGTTCCATTGTCAGGCGGTTCATCAATATGCGTCTTCCTTAGCTGTTGATACTGGCAAGCCAGTCGTCAAATAGCGGGATGGCGCGGTCGGTATAAAGTTTCTTGCGGTCGCGGCCCTTGACCCGTTTGGTTGGTTCAACCGGCGGGAACAGACCGAAATTGACATTCATCGGCTGAAACGTGCTTTCATCCGCGCCGCCGGTAATGTGGTTCAACAACGCCCCCATTGCGGTTTCCAGCGGCGGTGCCGGAATATCGCGGCCCTGTTTTTCGGCAAGGGCGAACCGTCCGGCCATCAGTCCGACGGCGGCACTTTCGACATAGCCTTCGCAGCCGGTGATCTGCCCGGCAAAGCGAATGTCCGGGCGGATTTTGAGGCGCAATGTCGGGTCCAGCAGGCGTGGGGAATTGAGGAAGGTATTGCGGTGAATGCCGCCCAGACGGACGAATTCGGCATTTTCCAGCCCCGGTATCATCCGGAAAATATCGGCCTGTGCGCCGTATTTCAATTTGGTCTGAAACCCGACGATATTGTAAATCGTGCCCAGTGCATTGTCCTGACGCAATTGCACGATGGCGCGGGGTTTGCGCGTCGGGTCATGCGGGTTGGTCAGGCCGACCGGCTTCATCGGGCCGTGGCGCAGGGTTTCACGCCCGCGTTCGGCCATGACCTCGATCGGTAAACAGCCGTCAAAATACGGCGTGTCTTTTTCCCAATCCTTGAATTCGGTTTTTTCACCGGCCAGCAGGGCATCGATAAAGGCGTTATATTCCGCCTCGTTCATCGGGCAATTGATGTAATCCTTACCATCGCCCTTGTCATAGCGCGACTGGAACCATGCCTTGTCGAAATTGATGCTTTCCTTATAGACAATCGGGGCAATCGCATCAAAAAACGCCAGCGATTCCTCGCCGGTTGCCGTCCGGATTGCCTCGGCCAGCGGGCCGGATGTCAGCGGGCCGGTGGCAATGATCGTCTGTTCCCATTCCTGTGGCGGCAAACCGGCAATTTCGCCCCGTTCCAGCGTGATCAACGGATGGGCGACCAGCGCATCGGTGACGGCCTGTGAAAAGCCTTCGCGGTCCACCGCAAGGGCGGCCCCGGCCGGAACCTTGTGCGCATCGGCGCATTTGATGATCAGTGATCCGGCCCGGCGCATTTCATCATGAATCAGGCCAACGGCATTATATTCGCGGTCATCGGACCGGAACGAATTGGAACAGACCAGTTCGGCGCATTTGTCGGTTTGATGGGCGTCGGTTGGCCGGGTCGGGCGCATTTCATGCAGGATCACGGGCACACCGGCCCCGGCCAGTTGCCATGCGGCTTCGCTGCCGGCCAATCCGGCACCAATGATATGAACGGGTTTGACGGTGGTCACGTTTCCGAATTCCTTACACAAAAACAATCGGGGGCAAATCCCCGAAATCTGGCCCTGACATAGCGGCACCTTTGGGGGAAATTCAAGTCTCTTGCGTCATTTTTGCCCGGAAAAGAAAAATCGGGAAAATTTTATCACAAATCGCTGTGTCCTGCGTCCTTGTTCCAAGGTCTTGTCATTCAGTCGGGAAATTGCAGGGGACCATCATGAGCTATCCCCACAGGCCATATGGTTACGAGCCGGGGCAATGCCCGGTGGTCGGGCTGGTTCCGATGCGCCGATACCGCTATGGCCCGGATGATAGGTCATGTGAGGGGCAGGCAGATCATAAACCATCCGAAACCGACAAGTTTGACCAGTTGTTGCAAGTCTTGCTGATGCGGGCCGGATTGCCGGGCGGCATAATATCCCTGTCGGGCAGTGGGGGTCTTTCGGATCAGCATATCGAACAATTGGTGGATTATGTGGCGGCGACCGGCCACGGTTGGCGGTTTGGCCATACTTTGCGCCTGTTTTTACGCTGGTGGCGCAGCGATGCGGTATCAACCCCGGCGGCACAGGCCAAACGCCGGTCGGACGCCCTTGTCATGCTGGGTGCGATGATTCATGGCAAGGACAGGTTTGTCCGGGATTATCTGGCCGATCTCCATGATCAGGAACCCTCGGTCAAGGCCCCCCGTCATTGGGTGTCACAGCCTATATTTGCGGCCATGCTGGCATTGATCCTGTCGCCGGTGATCCTGATGATCGGGATTTATGTGTTTATCGGGCTGGATCATCTGATCAGCATCGGGCAGGGACGATTGTTTGGGTATTCGTATGATTTGCTGTTTTATGTCGGCAGTTTCGGGGCGATTGGCGCGCTGGTCAGCATGATGATGCGGCTGGGCCGCAGTGACGACTGGGCCAGCGCAACGGCGGGTTCGGCGTTTTTAAGTTTCCTGTTTCGGCCCTGTCTGGGGTTTTGTTTTGCCCTTTTGGCCCTGTTGTTGCTGAGTGCGGGGATATTGCCGATCTCGCTTGACCGGTTGCATGGCCTTGCCGATATGGATGAAGTCACATCGGTACAGGGCAGCGGGCAAATGGCCGTGGTGCTGATCGCGGCCTTTTTGTCGGGGTTTAGCGAGCGGCTTGGCCCGGCCCTGATCAACCGTGTCGAACGGCGGGTTGGTGATGAGGGCCGGGGGCTGTGATCCTGGTTATTTGGGCCGCAAATGGCGTTTCAGATAATGACCGGTATAGCTGCGATCATTGGCCATGATGTCTTCGGGTGTGCCGCAACCGACAACCTCGCCGCCGCCATCGCCGCCTTCGGGGCCAATATCAATGATCCAGTCGGCGGTTTTGATGACGTCCAGATTATGTTCGATCACCACCACCGTATTGCCCTGATCGACCAGATGATGCAGCACTTCCAGCAATTTGCGGATATCATGGAAATGCAGGCCGGTGGTCGGTTCATCCAGAATGTAAATCGTCCGCCCGGTGGCGCGTTTTGACAGTTCCTTGGCAAGTTTGACCCGCTGTGCCTCGCCACCGGACAGGGTGGTGGCCTGTTGCCCCAGATGGACATAACTTAACCCCACCTGTTTGAGGGTTTCCATCTTGTCGCGGATGGATGGCACGGCCTTGAAAAATTCGGCCCCTTCTTCAACTGTCATATCAAGAATGTCGGATATCGATTTGCCTTTAAACGAAATATCCAGCGTTTCGCGGTTATATCGTTTGCCTTTGCACTGATCACAGGTGACATACACATCGGGCAGGAAATGCATTTCGATCTTGATGACGCCATCCCCCTGACAGGCCTCGCACCGGCCGCCTTTGACGTTGAAGGAAAAACGACCCGGTTTGTAACCGCGCGTTTTGGCCTCGGGCAATTGGGCGAACCAGTCGCGGATCGGCGTAAAGGCCCCGGTATAGGTTACCGGGTTGGAACGCGGGGTTCTGCCAATCGGGCTTTGATCGATATCGATGATTTTGTCGATATGTTCCACGCCGCTGATGTCGTCATGGGCGCCGGGATGGGACCGGGCATTGTGCATGCGTTTCGCCAGCGCCTTATACAGGGTTTCAATCACCAGACTGGATTTGCCGCCGCCTGAAACCCCGGTCACGCAAATGAATTTGCCCAGCGGGAATTCTGCCGTGACATTTTGCAGGTTATTGGCCCGTGCGCCGGTGATTTTGATCGCCTTGCCATTGCCCTTGCGCCGGATATCGGGAACGGGGATTTTTTCAATCCCGACCAGATATTTTCCGGTCAGGCTGTCGGGGTTTTTCTGAATTTCTTCGGGGGTGCCCTGTGCAACAATCCGGCCCCCATGAATCCCGGCACCCGGCCCCATATCGACCACATAATCGGCGGCCATAATGGCGTCTTCGTCATGTTCGACCACCAGAACAGTATTGCCAAGATCGCGCAGGCGTTTGAGGGTTTCCAGCAAACGGTCATTGTCGCGTTGATGCAGGCCGATGGACGGTTCATCAAGCACATACAAAACCCCGGTCAGGCCCGACCCGATCTGCGAGGCCAGACGGATGCGTTGGCTTTCGCCGCCCGACAAGGTGCCCGATGTGCGTGACAGGCTGAGATAATCCAGCCCGACATCGCGCAGGAATTTCAGGCGGTCGTTAATTTCGCGCAGGATACGCCGGGCGATTTCATTTTCCTTGTCGCTTAATTTGTCCGACAGGGCACCGAACCAGTCCGCCGCCTTGCCAATCGACAGGCCGGTGATATCGGAAATCGTGCTGTGATCAATCTTCACAGCCAGGGCTTCGGGTTTCAGGCGATGGCCGTGACAGACATCGCAATCCGATACCGCCTGATATTTCGCCAGTTCGTCACGCGCCCACTGGCTGTCGGTTTCGCGCCAGCGCCGCGCCATATTGGGAATGACGCCTTCAAAGGGCCGGGTGACCTTGTAACTGCGCGACCCGTCATCATAGGTGACGGTGACGTCTTCGGTGCCGGACCCGTGCAAAATAATGTCCCGCGCCGATTGCGGCAGTTTTTCCCACGCCACATTGGTTTTAAAGCCAAAATGCTTGGCGACCGAGCGCAGGGTTTGCAGATAATATTTCGATGTGCTGCTGGCCCAGGGTGCAACGGCACCATCATCCAGCGATTTGCCTTCGTCGGGGATGATCAGTTCGGCGTCAAATTCCATCTTGGTGCCCAGACCATCACAGGCCGGGCAGGCGCCAAACGGATTGTTGAACGAAAACAGGCGCGGTTCGATTTCCTCGATGGTGAAACCCGAAACCGGGCAGGCGAATTTGGCGGAAAAAACCGTGGTTTCGCCGGTTTTGGCGTCTTCGGCCAGAACAATACCATCGGTCAGTTCAAGGGCGGTTTCAAAACTGTCGGCAAGGCGGGTTCCCAGACCGGGTTTGACAACCAGCCGGTCCACCACCACTGAAATATCGTGTTTCAGTTTTTTATTCAGATCAGGCGCATCATCGATGTCATACATTTCGCCATCGATCTTGACCCGCTGAAACCCCCGCGTGCGCAGGTCTTTCAGTTCCTTTTTATATTCGCCCTTGCGACCGCGCACAAACGGGGCCAGCAAATACAGCCTTGTGCCTTCTTCCATTTCCATCACCCGGTCCACCATCTGGGAGACCGTCTGACTGACAATCGGAAGACCGGTGGCCGGGGAATAGGGAGTGCCGACCCGCGCCCAGAGCAGACGCATATAGTCGTAAATTTCGGTGACAGTCCCCACCGTGGAGCGCGGATTACGCGAGGTGGTTTTCTGTTCAATCGAAATTGCCGGGGACAGCCCGTCGATATATTCGACATCGGGCTTTTGCATAAGTTCGAGAAACTGCCGCGCATAGGCCGACAGGCTTTCGACATAGCGGCGCTGGCCTTCGGCATAAATCGTGTCAAACGCCAGCGAACTTTTGCCTGATCCCGACAGGCCGGTAATAACCACCAGTGCGTCGCGGGGCAGTTCGACATCAATGTTTTGAAGATTGTGTTCCTTGGCACCGCGAACGGAAATTTTTGTCAGCATGACCGGCCTTTTGTTCCTGTATTGTTCGGAAGATGTATAGAGGAGGCATTGTCTGTACGCAAGCATCCCCCTGACAGTTCCTGTCAGGATGTGTCAGGAGAGTGCCGGACGCGCAAGCCCCGGGGCTGTTTTATCCGTCTGCCGCATAAAAAACCCGCCGGGCAGGAGGCGCGGCGGGTTTGGATATTGGTTTGGCGCGATCAGCCTTTGGTGACCGTCCGACCGGTGGCCCCCAAATCCCTGAAGGCTTCTTCGAGGCGGGCGGCCATCGACAGTTCGGCCTCACGGACCCAGACGCGCGGGTCGTAGTATTTTTTGTAGGGCGCATCTGTCTGGGGATCGACCTGATATTTAAAAGCCTTGTCATGGGCTTCGACGTATTTGCCAACCGCTGTTGCATAGGCAAATTGCGTGTCGGTATCGATGTTCATTTTGAACACACCATACCCGACGGCTTCTTCGATCTTTTCCTTTTCCGAACCCGAACCGCCATGGAACACGAAATCAAGCGGACGGTCGCCAAGGCCATGTTTTTCGGAAACATATTTCTGCGATTCCCGGAGAATTTCGGGGCGCAGACGGACATTGCCCGGCTTGTAAACGCCATGAACGTTGCCAAAGGATGCCGCCACCGAAAAATGGCCCAGCGGGGCCAGACGGCGATAGGCTTCCTCGACGTCTTCGGGGCGGGTGTAAAGGCGGGAATCGATTTCGGTGCTGCTGGTATCAAGCTCCGATCCGATGCCGTCTTCTTCACCGCCGGTAACGCCCAGTTCGATTTCCAGGCTCATCTCGACGGCGGCAAGGCGTTTGAGGAATTCCTCGCAGGTGGCGATATTGTCTTCCAGCGGTTCTTCTGAAAGATCAAGCATGTGCGAGCTATAAAGCGGCGAGCCGGTTTCCTTGAACGATTTCTCGCTCCATTTCAGCATTTCGTCCACCCAAGGCACAAATTTGCGGTTGGCATGGTCGGTATGCATGACAACGGCGACGCCATAATACTCAGCCATCAGCTGGGCATGACGGGCCGCGGAAACAGCGCCAATAACACGGGCTGCTGCGGCATCCTTGATGCCTTTGCCGGCATAGAACTGCGCACCACCATTCGAAAGCTGGATGATGATGTCAGAACCGGCATTGGCGGCGGCCTCAAGGGCGGCATTCATCGTGCTGGAAGAGGTAATATTAACAGCGGGAAGGGCATAGCCGTCGTGCTTGCAGGCAGCGACCAGATCCCGATAGGCCGATCCGGTAACAACACCGGGTTTAACGGAAGGCATGTGGGTACTCCTCCTGGGGGTCAGAGTAGTTTAATGGTTTCCCCCGTGCGCACCGCCTGGTCCGCAGCAAGGGCAATCCGTAAGGAGCCCAATGCATCTTCCATATGCTGCGCAAGGTCAAGATTTTCTCGTATAGACTTTAGGAAAAACTGCTGTTCGCGCAGGCATAATTCATCATGGTCGGGCTCGTCGTCGGTCCGGATGATTTCATCCAATTGTGTGAATTTTCCGGTCGCATCTGTGGCAGCATGATGAAGTTTCAAGGCATTCGTTTTGGTGTGGGTATCGATATCGGCCGATTTCGATCCTTTTTCCTCGACATCGACAATCGAAACGCAGCCTTTCGGCCCAATCACATCCTTGATGAAAAAGGCGGTTTCGCTGATCATCGGGCCCCAGCCCGCCTCGTACCAACCGACCGATCCGTCATCGAAACGCACCTGCAATTGCCCGTAATTATACATATCGGGCGCAACGTCATCGGACAGGCGCACGCCAATCGCACTGACCGAGACCGGTTTGGCGCGGGTCATCAGGCACATCATATCGAGATAATGCACACCGCAATCGACAATCGGCGACACGCTGTTGAGCAACCGTTTGTGGGTTTCCCAAAAGGCACCGCTGCTTTGCTGGTTCAAATTCATCCGCATCACCAACGGTTTGCCCAGCGTTCCGGCCAGTTCGACAAACCGGGCCCAGGACGGATGATGGCGCAGGATATAGCCGATCACCAGTTTGCGGTCATGGCGGATTGCGGCATCGACAACGCGCTGTGCATCTTCGGCGGTTGCGGCCAGCGGTTTTTCAACAAAGACATGCGCCCCGGCTTCAAAGGCGGCGACCGCATAATCGGCGTGGGTTTCGGTATAGGTGCAAATCGACACGGCATCGGGCCGGGTCGCTGCCAGTGCGATATCATAATCATCAAAGGCCGGGTAGGCGGCAAAGCCATCGGGCAGCGTGTCGGCAGAGGGCATTGACCGGGCACACAACCCGACAATTTCGAAACCGTCCAGCCCGTGATAGGCCTTGGCATGGGACATCCCCATATTGCCAAGACCGACGACCAGAATGCGAACCGGTTTCATGTTGTGCCTCCGTTATGTTTTTTAAAGTTCTGTTTTAACTGATTATTCTACGCCGTTGATCCATGTGCGCATCACGGTATAGGCCGCGTCAAACAGCACCAGATCGGCGTTATAGCCCGGTGCAATGCGGCCCATCTGATGGTCAAGGCGCAGAAATTCTGCCGGGTAAAGCGATGCCATCCGCAAGGCTTCGCCCAGATCGACCCCGGCCATGGCGACGGTATTTTTGACCGCAGACATCATATCCAGGTCCGATCCGGCCAGGGTGCCATCGGGAAGCGCACAGCGACCTTCGCTGGCGATGATTTTCTCGCCACCAAGGACAAAGCTTTTATCCGTGGCCCCGACGGTTGGCATGGCATCGGTGACCAGCATGATCTTGCCGCGTGCCTTGGCACGAACGGCGATTTTGACCACGGCCGGATGGACGTGATATCCATCGACAATCAGCCCGCACCAGCTTTGATCATCGGCGATTGCCGCCCCGGCAACGCCCGGTTCGCGGTGTGCCAGCGGGCTCATGGCGTTAAACAGATGGGTAAAGCCCCGCAATCCTTCGCCAAGGGCGGCCTGAATATCGTCATAGGTGCCCGCCGTATGCCCGGCACAGACCAGAACGCCACGTTCTGTCAGTTTTGCAATTGTGCCTTTGGCGGCTTTTTCCGGGGCCATCGTGACCAGAATGCGGCCATTGGGCAGGCGCGATAACAATTCAATCGCGTCATCTTCCATCGGGCGGATGATGTTGGCATCATGCACGCCCTTGCGGGCCGGGTTCAGATAGGGGCCTTCGAGATGAATGCCGACAATGCCCGGCACCTGTTGCGTTATGGCATCGGTTACGGCCGCAATTGCCTGTTCCATCTTTTCCCGATGGTCGGTGATCAGGGTCGGCAGCATGGCCGTGGTGCCATATTGGCGATGGGCGGCCATCATCGCCCGGATACCCGCCACCGATGTCTGATCATTCAGCAAGACACCGCCGCCGCCATTGACCTGAATATCGATAAAGCCGGGGGCCAGAATTTGCCCGCCGCCATCAATGGTCCGGGTATTGGCGGGGATATCGTCACGGGCGCACAGCCCGGTGATTTTACCGCCCCCGATCAGGACAGCCTTGCCATCCTGAAAGATTTCCCCGTCAAAAATGCGGGCATTGGCAATGGCGAAATCGTGCATTAACGGGTCTCCGTAACTTTGGACAGGTGGGGCGGTGCATCCGGATTGCAGCCCCGCGCCAGGGCGACTGATTCCGCCAGGGTATAGAAACTCTGGATCATCGTAATCGGAGCCAGCAGCGGGTGGATATCCTCGACAACCGGCAAATGCCCCCGGATATCGCGATGGCCGGTTTCGGCGGCAAAAACATGGTCGGTCTTGGCACGCATTTCGGTCAGGAAAGTTTCGACACTGTCGCGCGACGCATCCTGTTGCGAAAACACCAGCATCGGGAATTCCCGCGTCACCAGTGCCATCGGCCCGTGTTTGACCTCGGCGGCACTGAAGGCTTCGGCATGCAGGCTGGCGGTTTCCTTGAATTTCAGGGCGGCTTCCTGTGCAATGGCAAAGGCCGGGCCGCGCCCGATGACATACAGGCTTTGCGATGCGGCAATCACATCGACGGCATCCTGCCAGTCCATATCAAGGGCGGCCTGCAAAAGACTGGGCAGGCGGTCAATCCCGGCATTCAATTTTGCATCGCCCGTCCATGCCCCCACCAGTTGCGCAATTGCCGACAGGGTGGCGATATAGGATTTGGTCGCCGCCACACTGGTTTCAGGCCCGGCCATCAGGGGAATGACATGATCGACCATATCGGCCAGCGGGGAATCTGTGACATTGACCATCGCAACCGTGCGCGCCCCGGAATTTTTTGCGGCCTCGGCGCTGCGGACCAGATCGGGGCTTTTGCCCGATTGCGATACCGCCAAAAACAGCGCCCCCCTGACCGCCAGCGACTTGCCATAAATCGAAATGATCGACGGGGCGGCCGATACCACCGGAATGCCCAGCTGGCTTTCAATCAGATATTTGGCATACAGGGTGGCATGGTCCGAACTGCCGCGCCCGCAGGTGACAACAAAGCGGGGCGGTTCGGCGCGCAGGGTGGCGACCAGTTCCGCAATGGCGGCATGGTTTGTGGCCAGTTGTCCTTTTACGACGGACGGGGCCTGGGCAAGTTCGCGTCCCATCTGGGTCTTGGGGCTCCAACGTGTCGTCATGTCATGTCTTTCCCTGATATCGATCAGCGGGCATCCACCTGCATCTCGGCGATAAAATCATAGCTGTCACCACGGTAATAGGATCGGGTGAATTCAACCGGCGTCCCGTTTGCCAAAAACGACCGCCGTTCGATGTAAAGGGCCGCACTGCCTTCGGGGACGCCCAGAATTTTGGCGGTTTCGGCATCAAAAAGTTCGGCGCGCAGCCGTTGCAGGGCGCGATCCGGCTTTTTGCCATGCCGGGCAAGGGCATCATAAAGCGATTTGTCGACGTCTTCGGGGCTGGGCAAAAAGGCCCGGGGCAAAACCGCAAATTCCAGCGCCATCGGTTTGTCATTGGCGGTCCGCAAGCGGCGCAAGCGGCTGACCTCGGTGCCGGGTGACAGGTTCAGCGCCATGGCTTCTTCGGGCGAGGCATGGCCGACCGATTTTTCCAGCCAGATTGCGCCCGGTTGCAAACCGCGTGTTGTCATATCCTCGGTAAAGGAGGTCAGGCGCGACAGGGCCTGTTCGACACGGGGGGCAACAAAGGTGCCGGCACCATGACGCTGTACCAGTACGCCGTCTTCGACCAGGGCGCGGACCGCATTTCGGACCGTGACCCGTGAAATATTGAGTTCGGTTGCCAGATCCCGTTCGCTGGGCAGGGCATCCTGAACCTTGAGAACCCCATCATCAATGATCGCTTTCAGGGCGACCTGCAAACGCCGGTAAAGCGGGCCGTGGCCGGTATTTTCAATATCGCGGGCCCGCAGGCTGGCAATCACATCGGCAGCATTGATCATGATCCGTTCCCCCTGTGGCGTTTCGCCAGCAAAATCGCCCCGTCCAGCGCGTCGCCCGTCGCCGGAACCAGCAAATCGCGCATATTGGCACTGATCAAAGCTGCCATGCGGTCGGCCAGCCCGCCCATCAGGGTCAGGCGTTGCGCGCCAAAGGCATTCAGGCGGCGCAGGATCGTATCATTGGCTGTTGCAGCGCGATGAATGATGGCGGCTGCAACCGGGTCCCTGGCATCGGCGGCGTCAAACACCAGCGGGCAGAATGCGCCATAATCCGCGGGGCGGGCCTTTTCGGCAAAAATCACGATGTTTTCGGGATTGTTGTCAAACTGCGTCATCAGGGCGGCGGTCAGATCGCTGGACGGTGATAATCCTTCGTGGGCGAGCAGGGCCTGTTCAATCGCGCGTTTGCCAATGCGAGCGCCGCTGCCGATATCGGAAATCTCGAATCCCCAACCGCCCAGTGACAATTGCCGGTCGCCAAGAATCGCCTGTCCGCAAGTTCCGGTGCCGATAATCAGGATCGCGCCATCCTTGCCCGCATGTGCGCCCAGACAGGCAGTATAGGCATCGGTTTCAAATGTCGCGCTGGCAAAAGGATGGGGGTGGGTGCGGGCAAGGTCGCGTTCGCGTTGCAACGGCAATCCGGCAAGGCCCAGCCCGGCATGCAATTGCGCAATGGTTTCGGCGGGTAAACCGGCCTTTGACAGGGCTTCGCGGGTGGCATCAATGATTTCGTGGAAAACAGAATCCAGCCCCAGGCGGGTATTGGCACCGCCCCGAACGGCTTCGCCAAGGATTGCGCCCGCCGCATCGCTGATTCGCACGCGGCAGCGCGTGCCACCGCCGTCAACGCCCAAAAAAAGCTGATTTTCTTGTCTGTTTTTCATTATTGACCATCCCTAGCTGCGATGATCATAGCAGAGTGGTATCTTAAAAATCAATACCAATATAAATCCACTTGTCACGCCTATGGTCTGGCTTTGGACTCATTGTATCTGATTGTTATGCAGAGGGATATCGTGAAAATACAAAGATAATATGCTGATTTAAAATAATAATTATGGTGATTTGGTGTGGTGATGTTGATGCTTTGATCAAACGGCTTGCGTTGCTGGTATCATAATGGTATTTAATTGGTGAGGGAGATTGGAAAATGGCATCAAGCACCGAAGAATTTGATTTGCGCTTTGCCGGGTTGGACCAGTGGTCTGACGCCGATTTCCTGACAGCATTATGGGAAGGCCAGATGCGGGCCGTGGCCGCCGTCGGCCCGGCGATTGAGGCGATTGCCCTTGCCGCAGACGGGGTGGCGCGGTGTCTTGCCGGGGGCGGACGTCTTGTTTATGTCGGGGCAGGAACATCGGGTACGGTGGCGTGGCAGGATGCCAAGGAACTGGCGGGTACTTTTGGCTGGCCCGAAGATTTGACCCTTGTTTTGCTGGCCGGTGGTCTTGACAGTGCGTCCGGCGTATTTGGGTCAGCCGAGGATGATATTGACGCCGTAGCCGCCGAAATACGTCGCCATAATATTGGCGCAGGCGATGCGGTGATTGCCGTCGCCGCCAGCGGATCAACCCCCTATACCCTTAAAGCCGTCGAACTGGCCCGTGCCAATGGAGCCTTTTGCGTTGGTCTGTGCAACAATATGGATGGCAAGCTGTTAAGTGTCGCCGAATGCGGGATTTATCTGGCCAGTGCGCCCGAAGTCATTGCCGGTTCAACCCGCATGGGGGCCGGAACGGCGCAAAAGGCGGCCATCAATATGTTGTCGTCGCTGGTGATGAACAAGCTGGGACGGTTGTATGACAATCTGATGGTTGGCATGCGGGCGGAAAACATCAAATTGCAGGGGCGGGCGACCCGCATCGTGCAATATGTTGCCAATTGCGATGCCGCGCAGGCCGGATCGGCCCTGACGGCAACCGGTTTTGATATTCGCCGTGCCGTTTTGGTCGTGCACGGCCATTCTGTTGAAAAATCACAAGAAATTCTTGAGGCGGTGAACGGAAATCTCCGGGCTGCTCTCAAGCATATGGGTTGATATCTGTGATATCCGCCCGCCGACATTGATCAGAGGAGGCATAAATGTCGAAAAAAGTGTTAGCAAAAGGCTTTGCCGGAATCCTGGCGGCTGGTGTCGCTCTGGTTCCGATGATGGCATCGGCTGGCGAACTGGTGATCGAAAGCTGGCGCAACGATGACAGCGATATCTGGAATGAGAAAATCATTCCGGCTTTCAACGAAAAACACCCCGATATCAAGGTGATGTTCAAGCCGATTCCGCCAACCGAATATAATGCCAGCCTGAATGCAAAGCTGGCCGGTGGCACCGCAGGCGACCTGATCACCTGCCGTCCGTTTGATGCCTCGCTTGAACTTTACAAACAGGGTGATCTTGCCGCCCTTGATGATTTGCCGGGCATGGACAGTTTCTCGGACGTTGCCAAATCGGCATGGCAGACCGATGATGGATCGGCCACGTTCTGCGTGCCGATGGCGTCCGTTATTCACGGTTATATCTATAACAAAGATGCCTTTGAAGAAGTCGGTGTCGAAGTGCCGAAAACATCGGCTGAATTCTATGCCGCCCTTGATAAATTCAAGGAAGATGGCAGCTATATCCCGATGGCAATGGGAACGGCGGATCAGTGGGAAGCCGCGACCATGGGCTTTCAGAATATCGGCCCGAATTACTGGAAAGGTGAAGAAGGCCGCAAAGCTTTGATTGATGGCAGCCAGAAATTCACCGATGCCCCCTATGTCGCGACCTTTACCGAACTGGCAAGCTGGGCGCAATATTTGCCCGATGGGTTCGAGGCGATTTCCTATCCGGATGCCCAGAACCTGTTCAGCCTTGGCCGTGCGGCCATTTATCCGGCGGGTTCGTGGGATATTTCCCTGTTTAACAGCCAGGCCGATTTTGCCTTTGGCGGTTTCCCGCCGCCCCCGGCTGCTGCCGGTGATACCTGCTATATCAGTGATCACACCGATATTGCCCTTGGTCTGAACACCGCATCAGAAAACGCCGAAGAAGCCCGGATTTTCCTTGAATGGATGACCGGTTCTGAATTCGCCACCCTGTATTCAAACGCCTTGCCGGGGTTCTTCTCGCTTTCGAGCCATGCAGTTGAAATCGCAGACCCGGTTGCCAACGAATTTGTCAGCTGGCGTCAGGATTGCGAGTCAACCATTCGCAATTCCTATCAGATTCTGTCACGCGGGACCCCGAACCTTGAAAACGAACTGTGGAACCTTTCCGCGCAGGTGATCAATGGCACGATAACCGCCGAAGAAGCCGCCAAAACGGCAGAAGACGGTCTGAAACAGTGGTATGCACCGCACCAGTAAGCCTGATATCAAAGGCAGGCGTAGCTTTATACGCCTGCCTTTTTCTGTAGTGACGGGGCAGGCCCCGAAACCGAAATCATCAAAAAGACAGGACAGGGTATGGCGCATTCCACCAGGCCCATGACCGATTGGCGCAAGGCAAAACTGCCTGTGTTCGCCTTTCTGGCTCCCGCGACGATCATTTACACCGTCTTTATGATCTATCCGTTGCTGGATTCGATCCGGCTGAGTTTTTATACCTCGGTCAGTGGCGGCGACCTGACATTTGTCGGGCTGGATAATTACCGGACCATTCTGGGTGATCCCGGCTGGTCGGCGACGTTCTGGAATGCCTTCTGGAACAATATGAAATTTTTCGCTGTTCATATGCTGGTGCAAAATCCGATCGGCATTGCGCTGGCAGCGGTTCTCAGCCTGCCGCAACTGAAATTGCGCAATACCTATCGCACCCTGATTTTCATGCCGACCATGTTGTCGGTGGTGGTTGTCGGGTTCATCTGGCAATTGATCCTTAGCCCGGTCTGGGGTGTGGGGCCGGAAATTCTTGATATTTTCGGGTTGAAATCACTGTTTGGGCCGTGGCTTGGCAAGGAAGGCAGCGCGTTGATTACACTGGCGCTGATTTCGGTCTGGCAGTGGGTTGGTATTCCGATGATGCTGATTTACGCGGCCTTGCTGGCGATCCCCGAAGATCTGGTTGATGCCGCCGTGGTTGATGGTGCCAGCCATTTTGAAGTGTTTCTGCACATCAAACTGCCGCTGGTTTTACCGACCATTGCGATGGTATCGATCCTGACCTTTGTCAGCAATTTCAATGCATTTGACCTGATTTATTCGGTAAAGGGTGCGCTGGCCGGGCCTAATTTTTCGACCGATATCATGGGGACGCTGTTTTACCGGACCTTCTTTGGGTATCAGTTGCAGCTTGGCAGTCCGACCCTTGGCGCGACCGTGGCGTCGTTGATGTTCATCATCATTCTGGTTGGCGTGCTGTTTTATCTGTTTGTCGTGCAGCGCCGCCTGTCGCGCTATCAGTTGTAAGGGGCGGAACATGTATAAAAATATCCGCAAGGATGATGCGTCCCGTGCTGTGATCGTGCATGCGGTGTTGCTGAGCTATACCTTGCTGGCGCTTTATCCGGTCTTTTTGATCGTGATTAACGCTTTCAAGACCCGCAAAGGGATTTTTAGCGATCCGATGGGGCTTCCGGGGCCGAAAACCTTCAGTCTTGAAGGGTTTACCAAGGTTCTCGCCAAGTCTGATTTTGAAGTTTATTTCTTTAACAGCATCTCGGTGACGGTGATCACGATTGGTATTGTCCTGTTGCTGGCCGCGATGGCGGCATGGGCGATTTCCGAATATGAATTTCCCGGCAATACGGTTCTGGCGCTGTATCTGGCGATTGGCATCATGGTGCCGATCCGTCTGGGGTCGGTGTCCATTTTGGGCCTGATTGTCGATCTGGGGTTGGTCAATACCCTGACGGCGCTGGTGCTGGTGTATGTGGCGCAAGGATTGCCCTTGGCGATTTTCATCCTGACCGAATTCATGCACCAGATCCCCAAGGATTTGAAAGAAGCCGCCCGGTGTGACGGGGTGGGGGAATTTACCATTTTCTTTGCCATCATCCTGCCGCTGATCCGCCCGGCGGTGGCGACGGTGGCGGTCTTTACCATGATCCCGATCTGGAATGATTTGTGGTTCCCGCTGATTTTGGCACCGGGCGATGGCAAACAGACCATCACGCTGGGGGTTCAGCAATTCATCGGGCAATATGTCACCGACTGGAACGCCGTTCTGGCGTCGCTGACACTCGCCATCATTCCGATCCTGATCCTTTATCTGATTTTCTCACGGCAACTTATTCGCGGCCTGACGTCTGGCGCGGTGAAATAAGTGCAGGTGCTTGGGAGCATACCAAATGGCTGATTTGAAACTGGACCAGATCCGCAAAAGCTATGGCGCGGTTGATGTGCTGCATGGCGTTGATCTGGACGTGAAGGACGGGGAATTTGTGGTGTTTGTCGGCCCGTCGGGCTGTGGCAAATCAACCCTGTTGCGGATCATTGCCGGTCTGGAAGACATTACCGGCGGCGATTTGATGATTGATGGTGACATCGTCAATACCAAAAGCCCGCGGGATCGCGGCATTGCGATGGTGTTTCAGTCCTATGCGCTGTATCCGCATATGAGTGTTTATAAGAACATGGCCTTTGGCCTGAAACTGGCAAAAACCAACAAGGCAGAACTTGATGAACGGGTCCGCAATGCGGCAAAAATCCTTCAGCTTGATGCTCTTTTGGATCGTCGCCCGGCGGAATTGTCCGGCGGACAGCGCCAGCGTGTGGCGATTGGCCGCGCCATTGTCCGCCAGCCCAAGGTTTTCCTGTTTGACGAACCGCTGTCAAATCTTGATGCGGCCTTGCGGGTTCAGACCCGCATTGAAATCGCCAAACTGCACCAGAAACTGAAATCGACGATCATTTACGTCACCCATGACCAGATCGAAGCCATGACACTGGCCGACAAGATTGTCGTGCTGAATGCCGGGAATGTCGAACAGGTCGGATCGCCGATGGAACTGTATCATCATCCGAAAACCCGGTTTGTTGCCGGGTTTATCGGGTCGCCTGCGATGAATTTTACCCGCGTGACCATCACCGCAGTTGAACCGGGGCGTGTGACGGTCCAAACACCGGGTGGGAAATCTGCGGTTTTGCCGTTTGAAGTTACCACCGATCATATCGGGACCGAAGTCGAACTGGGCATACGCCCCGAACATATGGGGCTGGACCGTGCCGGGGAACTGGGGGTCGATGGCGAGGTCGAGGTTGTCGAAAAACTGGGCGACTCCGTTTATCTGTATGTTCGGCTTGCCAATGGGGACCGGGTGACATTGCGTGCACCGGGTCATTGCCGGATCAAAATTGGCGAAGCCGTTTCGGCGCGGGCCGATGCGGCGGCGGCGCATTTGTTTGACCGCAATGGCCAGGCCTTTGCCAAACTCGATTGCCCCGAAGAATATAGCGCAATGGAATAACACCCGATTTACAAGGCTTCAAACCACGGGGGGCGATCTGATGGATCGCCCCCTGGTGTTTTTGTCAACGGCGATAATCCAAATTGTTGCAGAACTTTAACTTGCCGTTTGTGTCTTTTCGTGGCGATTCTTGTAACGAAAAGTTCAATAGAAAACGAAATTGTTGTTTTTGGTTTCGTTTCAACAAAACTTTTTGCGATAATGTCATCAGACGGTCAGAGGGGCGCGGCATGAACGTCCCGGCACCGCTCACCGCCAAGGTGACGTCACGTCAACAGAGAGGTTATTGAAAATGGCTAGGAAGAATGGCGCAGTTCGGGCATCCATGCTGGGTGTGACGGCAATCGCAGGGATGATGATGCTGGGCGCGGCGGCACAGGCCGCAGAATTGCGCCTGCTGACCTGGGGCGGTTATGCACCGGATGAAGTGATCGATTTGTTTGAAAAGGAAACCGGCATTGATGTTCAGGTGACCTTGTCGAACAACGAAGACATGATTTCCAAATTGCGGGCAACCGGTGGTGGCGGATTTGATCTGGCGCAGCCTTCGCAGGATCGTATTGCCGGGCCGCAACAGGAATATGGCATCTACAAGCCGCTGGATCTGTCGAAAATCGACGGTGCCCAGTTCATTGCGTCGATGTTTGAAGCCACCAAGGCCAACACCACGGTTGATGGTGCCGTTTACGGCGTGCCGCATGTCTGGGGCACCGATGGTCTGGTTCTTGATACCAGCAAGGCCCCGAATGTGAAGGATTACCTTGATCTGTGCAGCGACGAAGTTGCCGGCAAGGTTTCCTATCGTCTGCGTCGTCCGACCCTGATTGCCTTTGCCTTCTCGATGGGTCTTGACCCGTTTGCCGCCTATGGCGACGAAGCCAAATATCAGGAAATTCTGGATGCCGTCGAAGCCAAGCTGATCGAATGCAAACCCAATGTCAAAACCTATTGGGAAGGTTCGGACGGGCTGGTGAATTTGCTTTTGTCGGGCGAAATTGTGGCCGCAATGGCATGGGATACCGGCGGATGGCGTTTGAATAACGATAATCCGGCCATGAATTTTGTGGCCCCGACATCGGGCGCGCTGGGCTGGATCGATACCTTTGCCATGCCGGCCAAGGCCGACAATGAAGATGAAGCCTATCAGTGGATCAATTTTGTCATGAAGCCGGAAATTGCGGCAATGATTACGGCAAGTGCGGGCAACTTCACCGCATCGAAGGGGGCAGATGCCTTTGCCGAAGACAAGCTGAAAGAACAGTTCCAGGCAAGTTTCCCGCAGGAAGCCCTTGATAACATTAACTGGTATCCGCCGGTCCCGGCCGGTCTGGAAACGCTGGAAGGCAAAACCCTTGATCGTATCAAGGCAAACTGACCAGACGTAAATACCGTTGATACCGTCCCCGGTGCAGAAACCGGGGACGCTGTTTTACATAAATATAATGCCGGTGCAGGGGTGTAATGGCGGATCAGTTTGACCTTGAATGTCGGAATGTTGGCAAGAATTTCGACCGCTTTGTCGCGGTTGATAATGTATCGTTGACCATTCCGAAAGGATCGTTTTTTTCCATTCTTGGCCCCAGCGGCTGTGGCAAGACAACGCTTTTGCGGATGCTGGCCGGGTTTCAGGAACCGACATCGGGCGATATCCTGATCAAGGGGAAATCGGTGCTGGGAGTTCCGCCCAACCGGCGACCAGTCAATATGGTGTTTCAGCATCTGGCGCTGTTTCCGATGATGAATGTTGCCGACAATGTTGCCTATGGCCTGCGCCGTCGCGGTGTGGACAAGGCGACGATCAACCGCAAGGTTGCCGAAACACTGGCGCGGGTGGGATTGCCTGATTCAGGTCCCAAACAAATCAGCCAGCTTTCGGGCGGGCAGAAACAGCGCATTGCGATTGCGCGTTGTCTGGTGCTGGAACCGGCTGTGTTGTTGCTCGATGAACCGTTGGGCGCACTGGACCTTAAGCTACGCGAACATATGAAGGTTGAACTGAAACAGCTTCAACATGAAATCGGCACCACCTTTGTCTATATCACTCATGACCAGTCCGAAGCCCTGGTGATGTCTGATCAGGTGGCGGTGATGAATGCCGGAAAGTTTGAACAGGTCGGCACACCGCAGGATTTGTATTACAACCCGCAAACCGCCTTTGTCGCCAGCTTTGTCGGCGAAAGCAACCGCTGGCGCGGCACTGTTGGTGAAACGACCGGCGATTATGTGGCGATCAATCTGGACAAGGGCGGGGTGATCCTTGCTGACAAGGCCGCCCATGCCAGTTTGCCGACCGGGCAGGATGTTGAAATTTTCGTGCGACCCGAAGCCATTGCGATTGGCCGCAGCGATGCCGCCCCTGATCCTGTTCCGGGCAACAACAGCCTGACCGGTACGGTGGAAAATGTTCTGTTTAATGGTGCGGCCAGCAGTGTGCAAATCCGCGAAACAGCCACCGGCCATGAAATGAGCGTGGCCTTGCCGCAAACCGGTGCTTTTGCCAATTTGCGGGCCGGGGATGTGATCAATCTGGCATGGCATGCCAGCCAGACCAGATGTTTTGCCGGTGTGCTTCCTTCGGGGATTGAGGGGGGGCAGTCATGACGGCGGCATCTTCGACCGGGCAGGGCAATGGCGTGCGTCTTGGGGTTGTCTTGCTGGCGACGCCCTTGCTGTTATGGCTGTTGGTGCTGGTGATCCTGCCGCATGTCGATTTGTTGCTGGTATCGTTGCGTGAACGGATCGCCTTTCGCCAGTATGAATTCAGCTTTGCCAACTATATCGCGTTTTTTGTCGAGCCGCTTTATTGGAACACCTATGTCCGTACTGCGGTCATGTCGATCATGGCGACCGTTCTGACCCTGATCATCGGGTTTCCGGTTTCCTATTACATCGCCAAAATCATGCGTGGGCGCGGCAAGAATGTTTTGTTCATGATGTGCCTGATTCCGTTTTGGGTCAGTGAACTGGTCCGGACATTCGGCTGGATGATCCTGCTGCGCGAAAGTGGCGTGATCAGCAGTTTTCTGCAATGGGCCGGGCTGGTCGATGGGCCGGTTGAAATGCTGTATAACGATGTCACCATCATGGTCGGGCTGGTTTATACATCGATGCTGTTTATGGTGGTGCCGCTGGTCTCGGTTCTTGACAGTCTGGACGACAGCCTGATCGAAGCCGGATATGACCTTGGCGGCAATGCCTTTACCGTGACACGCGATATTGTCATCCCCCATGCCATGCCGGGCATTGCATCGGGCTGTATTGTGGTTTTCATGCTGACCCTTGGCAATTACCTGACGCCGAACCTTTTGGGTGGCAAGGACAGCCTGTGGTTTACCGAACAGATTTATACCCAGTTTATCACCCGCTTTAACTGGGAATCCGGTTCGGCCTTTGGCTTTTTGCTGCTGGTGCTGTCATCGCTGATTGTCTGGATCGGGCTTAAACTCAGCCGTCAGACTCTTGCCGATACGGTCAGGTAAAGGAAGGGCACAGACATGATCCCCAGCATTCCCCAGCCGCGTTTTTACAAGGGTCTTTATACAGCCTATGTCGCGGTGTTTTTTGTCTATCTGGCGGCCCCGCTGATTGTGGTGGGCGTTTTTGCCTTTAATGACAGCCAGTTTCCCTCGATGCCGTGGAACGGGGCCACCCTGAAATGGTTTTTTGGCGATACCCGCCCGGCGATTGGTATTTTTAATGACCGGCAATTGTTACGCAGTATCGGCACATCGGGGTTTGTGGCGATCTGGGTGACGGCGCTTGCGGTGTTTGTCGGCACCTGCAATGCCTTTTTGTTTGAACGCACCCATTTTCCCGGCAAGAATCTGCTGTATGTCGTGGCCCTGTCGCCGCTGGTGATTCCCGGCGTTATTCTGGGCATTTCGATTTTGGTGTTCTCCAACGCCATTGCCAATAATGTCGAGGAAACCTTTGGCTGGGATCTCGCATTTTTGCGGCCGGGGCTGTTTCTGGTGATTATCGGACAGTTCGCCTTTGTTACCACGATCACGACCCTGGTGATTTCAGCACGCTTGAGGAAATTTGATTTCAGCCTTGAAGAAGCCGCCCTTAACCTTGGCGCGACACGGGCGGCGGCCATTCGGACCATCACGATCCCGTTTCTGAAACCGGCCCTGATCGGGGCGTCGATTATCGCCTTTTTGATGTCGTTTGAAAATTTCAACACGACCCTGATGCTGGTCGGGTCGGATGCGCCGCTGACCATCACCATGTTCGATCGCCTCAAACAGGGATCAACACCGGCGCTGAATGCCCTGTCGCTGATGCTGATGGTGGTATCAGGTGCGTTGGCGTTGCTGGCGGTCTTTGCGCAGCGGGGCGGGCAGGGCGACAAGACCTGATTTGAGAGAATGTTCATTTGCGAATGCACAAAAGGCGATCTGAAGGGATCGCCTTTTGTGTGTCGTCATGATGGTTGTTGCTGTTTGATGGTGATGAAATATTTTTGTAACAATTTGATTTCAAGTAATTATTCTCGACAATCAGGAGTCGTTCAAATGTGATTTTTCGCAAAGAGAGGGTGATTAAATTGATTAAATGATCATAATTTTTTGTTTGTTTGATCATCCATCGGGATGAAAACGGCTGATTTATGTATCGTTTCGCGCATCAAAAGTAGATTTCCGAAAACTGTAACTTGAGGAAATGTGATCCCCACAGGAAAAGCAACCCGTTGAGCTTCGCCGTTAACAGGGTGGCGAACGCAGACAAGTTTTTCTTTGGGAGATAGAGTTATCATGTTTCGCAAAACGTTAATGGCTGCGGCCGCTTTGCTGGCGATGGCGCATTCCGCCCATGCCCAGACCGAAATTACCTGGTGGCATGCCATGGATGGCGCGCTGGGCGGTGTCGTGGACCAGATTGCCGAAGATTTCAATGCCAGCCAGTCGGAATACAAGGTTATTGCGATCAACAAGGGTGGCTATGAAGACACCATGACGGCCGGGATTGCGGCTTTTCGCGCCAAGAACCAGCCCCATATCATCCAGATTTTTGATGCCGGTGCCGCCACCATCATCAATGCCAAGGGCGCGGTTTTCCCGGTCGAAGACCTTTTGAACAAACATGGTGTCGGTTTTGACATCAATGATTACATCCCGGGCGTTCGGTATTTCTATGCCGATTCCGACGACAAGATGATCGGCATGCCGTTCAACAGTTCGACCCCGCTTTTGTATTTCAACAAGGATGCCTTTGCCAAAGCCGGTATCACGGCAGCCCCGAAAACCTGGCAGGAATTTGAAGCAATCGCGCCGAAGCTGAAAGAAGCCGGTTACGAAGGTTTCGCCCATTCGCACGGCCCCTGGATTTTCTTTGAAAACTTCATGTCACGCCACAATCTTCAGATGGCGACCGCCAATAACGGTTACGACAGCACCGATGCCAAGTTGCTTTACAATAATGACGAGTTGAAAGCCCATTGGCAGAAAATGAAGGAATGGAAGGACGCCGGTTATCATGGCTATTATGGCCGTGCATGGGGTGCCAACCAGGATGCCTTCCTGCAACAGAAAGTCGCCATGTGGATCGGTTCGAGCGGATCGTTCGGTGGCCTGCGCCAGTCCGCCCAGTTTGATTTCGGTACATCGACCCTGCCTTATTGGGAAGGCGTGGGCGAAGCCCCGAAAAGCACCTTTATCGGTGGCGGTTCGCTGTTTGCCTTTGCCGGTCACAAGGATGAAGAATATGCCGGTGTTGCAAAGTTCTTTGAATTCCTGACCAAACCGGAAACCCAGTTTTACTGGCACAAGGAAACCGGCTATGTGCCGATTACCAATGCGGCTTATGAACTGGCGAAGAAAGAAGGCTATTATAAGGAAAGCCCGGATGCGGAAATCGGTATCCAGCAGCTTTCGGAAGAAGGCGGCGACTGGACCAAGGGCTATCGTCTTGGGTTCTATGTCCAGATACGTGAAGTGATTTATCGCGAAATCGACCGCATGATGAATGGCGAAGCCACGATTGATCAGGCTTTCGATACCATTGAATCAGAAGGTAATGATTTGCTGGTGCGTTTCCACGACACCTATAAATAAACCCTTCGTCTGGTACAGGGCGACCCGTATTTCGGGTCGCCCTGTCGCCATTTTGATGATCTTCAAGGCAGGCTTTGGCAATGAAGCGCGTACAATTCGGGCATAGCCCGGTGCCATATCTGTTTGTGGCACCCCAGATTCTGATCATCCTGATCTTCTTTTTATGGCCGGCCGGGCAGGCGGTCTATCAGTCATTTTTGCTGGAAGACGCCTTTGGCCTGTCTTCGCAATTTGTCTGGTTCCGCAATTTTGAAGATGTGCTGTCGAGCGATAGCTGGGCGAAATCGGCAGTTTTCACCATTGTTTTTTCTTTTATCGTGGCCTTTCTGTCGATTGCGATTTCGCTGTTTCTGGCGGTGCGCGCCGACGAGATCATTCGCGGTGCCAAAAGTTATAAAACCCTTCTGATGTGGGGCTATGCCATTGCGCCGCCGGTCGCAGGCCTTTTGGGCAGCATGCTGTTTAACCCGCTGATGGGGGATCTTTATATCCTGCTGAACAGCATGGGGTTCGAGTTCAATCACATCCAGAACGGCAATGACGCCGCCTTTGTCGTTATCCTGATTGCCGTCTGGAAACAGATCAGCGTCAATTTCATCTTTTTCCTGTCGGGCCTGCAAGGCATCCCCAAATCGGTGACCGAGGCGGCGACCCTTGATTGCAAAAGTGCCGAACGCCGGTTCTGGACCATTACATTTCCGCTGCTGGCCCCGACCACGTTTTTCCTGATGGTGATCAATCTGACCTATGCGTTTTTTGAAACTTTCGGGATCATCGATGTTTCGACCAAGGGATCGCCGGGCGGTACGACGGCGACACTGGTTTACAAGGTCTATGTCGATGGATTTCTGGGGGCGGATATGGGCAGCAGTGCCGCCCAGTCGGTCATTCTGATGTTTATGGTCAGTATCCTGACGATTTTCCAATTCCGCTTTATCGAACGCAAAGTCCATTATTAGGGAGGGATCAGGATGTATCAGTCCAAATTACGTATCATTACCAATCACCTGATCCTCATTCTTGGATCGGCTTTCATGATTGCCCCGGTCTGGATCGCGTTGGCATCTTCGACCCATACCCGTGAATATCTGTTTCAGAACGGGCTGCAAATGTGGTTCGGCGGGCATTTTCTTGAAAATTACGGGGCCATCCTGTTTGATCCGGCGGCGACCAAGGGGCGCGTTACCGCCCTTGAAATGCTGTTTAACAGCATGGTTCTGGGCTTGGGTTTTGCCATTGGCAAAGTGGTGATTTCGATGATGGCGGCCTATGCCATTGTCTATTTCCGGTTCAAACTGGCGGTGCCGCTATTCTGGGTGATTTTCGCCACCCTGTTGCTGCCGCTTGAAGTGCGCATAGTGCCGTCTTACGAAGTGGTTTCAAGCCTGGGCCTGCTCAATACCTATACCGGCCTGATTTTGCCGCTGATTGCATCGGCCACCGGGACATTCTTTTTCCGGCAGTTTTACCGTTCCGTCCCCGATGAATTGCTGGAAGCTGCCCGTCTTGACGGAGCGGGACCCTTGCGGTTTTTCGTCGATATTCTGGTGCCGCTTTCGGTCACCATGATTGCTGCAATCTTCATCATCATGTTTGTGGTGGGCTGGAACCAGTATCTGTGGCCGCTTTTGATGACCACCGATGATCAGCTTTATACCATCGTGATCGGTATCAAGCAGGTCTACAACTCGCTGTATGAAGGCGGTCAGATCCCGCAATTCCCCAAGGCATTTGCCCTGACCATCATGGCGACCATTCCGCCGGTTCTGGTCGTGGTGATTTTCCAGCGCATGTTCATCAAGGGGCTGGTGGAAACCGAAAAATAACGGTCCCGGTCCCGACATAAACACACTGATCCGCAAACAGGATACCAAAATGGCAACACTGAGTTTAAGGCAGACCGAAAAAACCTATGAAAACGGGTTCAAGGCGCTGCATGGCATCAATCTGGAAATTGCCGATGGCGAACTGGCCGTTCTGGTCGGGCCATCGGGATGTGGCAAATCAACGCTTTTGCGGATGATTGCCGGTCTGGAAACCATCACCGGTGGCGAGATTATGATCGGTGATACGGTGGTCAATAAAATTGCCCCGGCCGACCGTGACATTGCGATGGTGTTTCAGAATTATGCGCTTTATCCGCATATGACCAATTATGCCAATATGGCCTATGGCCTTAAAAATCGCGGTTACAGCAAGGCCGAAATTGATGCCCGCGTGCGCGAGGCCGCAGCCATCCTGCAATTGAATGACCATCTGGACCGCAAACCCCGGCAATTATCGGGCGGGCAGCGCCAGCGTGTGGCAATGGGCCGCGCCATTGTACGCGAACCCAAGGTGTTTTTGTTTGACGAACCGCTGTCAAACCTTGATGCCAAATTGCGTGTTGATATGCGTCTTGAAATCAAGAACCTGCAACAGCGCCTTGGCACCACATCGGTCTATGTCACCCATGATCAGGTGGAGGCCATGACGCTGGCCGACCGCCTGATTGTAATGAATGGCGGGGTGGCGGAGCAGGTGGGCAGCCCGATTGAAATTTATGAAAAACCGGCGACCCTGTTTGTCGCCGGTTTCATCGGGTCACCATCGATGAATTTCCTGCCGGGCCGGGTGGCCGATGATCGTAGCCATGCGATGTTTTCGGATGGTACCTGTCTGGCGCTGGATCATGATGTCGAGGCCGGGCGTGATGTGATTGTCGGCATTCGCCCGGAACATTTCACCTTGCAGCAGGATGGCAATGGCCCGTTAAAGGCCAAGGTCCGCATGGTCGAATCGCTGGGGGCGGAAACGCTGGTTTATCTGGATTTCGGGATAATCGGCGAAAATGTCACCTTGCGCCTGCAAGGGACGCATCAATTTGCCCGTGATCAGGAACTGACCCTTTCGACCATCGCCAACCAGTTGCATCTGTTTGACCGGGAAACTGGGAAACGCATCTGAACCTTGATATCAGCAAGACAGGAAATGCCCCGGAGGATAAAAGCCGGGGCATTTTTGTATCTGCCTTGTCTCGATAAAGGCTGTTTTGCGGTTGTTTCAAAACATCGAAACCGATAGGGTCCGCCCGACAGAATCAAAGCGCAGGAGACATGATTGGACGCCGCCCAAAAACAGGCCCTGTATCTTGAGGCCCAAAAAGAACTGATCAGTATCACCGACGGCGAGCGCAACCAGACCGCCCTGATGGCGACGGTTTGCTGCATTCTGGCGCAAAAGTTTGACTATTACTTCTGGACCGGGTTTTATCTGGTTGATCCGGAAAAGAAAAACGAACTGGTGGTCGGGCCGTATCAGGGGACTTTGGGCTGTTTGCGCATCCCGTTTGGACGGGGTGTTTGCGGGACTGCGGCGGCAACGCGCGAAACGCAAATTGTGCAGGATGTCCATGAATTCCCCGGCCATATCGCCTGTGACAGCCGGTCCAATTCGGAAATTGTCGTGCCGGTGATCGATGGCAATGGCGACCTGATTGCGGTGTTTGATGTCGATAGTGTGGCCTATGGCTCATTCGATTTGATTGATCGCGACGGACTTGAAACTATAATGCGGCATGTTTTTGCACGCGCATAATTCATCTGGCCTGATACAACAGGGCAACGGACAACAACAAACTTTGGAAGAAAACCATGGCTGGCAGTGTCAACAAAGTCATTCTCGTCGGTAATCTGGGCCGCGACCCGGAAATCCGCTTTACCCAGGCGGGCAAAAAGATCGCAAATTTCAGCATTGCGACGTCGGAACAATGGAAAGACCGTCAGTCAGGTGAGCGCCGCGAACGCACCGAATGGCACCGCATCGTGGTCTTCAGTGATGCGCTGGCCGATGTGGTTGAAAAATACGTCAAAAAAGGCAGCAAACTTTATATCGAGGGCCAGCTTCGCACCCGCAAATGGCAGGGGCAGGACGGCAAGGAAAACTACACCACCGAAATCGTCCTTGAAGGTTTTAACAGCGTTTTGACCATGCTGGACAGTCGTGGGGGTGACGGCGGTTCATCGGGTGGTTCTGGTGGCGGCAATTATGGCGGCGATTACGGCGATAGCAATGGCGGTTCAGATGCCGGATGGGGCAATTCTTCGGGCGGCGGTTCATCGCGCAGCGGCGGCGGATCGGTCCCGGCGGGTGCGCCCGATCTGGATGACGAAATTCCGTTCTGATGCAGATATAGCAGACAGAATACCCATATTCCCCCCATGCCCCCGGTATGGGGGGATATGTTTATCAAAAGGGTGGAAACCCATGTCACAAATGTCCCCTGCCTTTCTTGCGGAGCAAGCCAATCAGGAAGCGCCGGTTCGCCCGGATGCAAAGCAGGTCAAGTTGTCCCGGTTGCTGATTGTCCCGCATCTTGCGACACTTGAGGCTGATTTGTGGCGATTGCGTGCCGAATATGATGAACAGTTCGCAGCATCGGATCACCCTCGCAAGGCAGAATATCCGGTTGGTTTCTGTCTTGAAATCAGCAAGGGTGTGTTCGCGTTGCTTCAGCGCGAAATTGCAGCACCGCGTTCAGCCGGGATGATGGCCTTGCGGGAATTTTGTCGGCAGGGTGGGCTGGCAAAACGGATATGGGGCAATTTGCGGGACCGGTATTTTCAGAATGCCTTTCAAATCGGCAATCTGTATGTTGATGTCGCGAATGATACGGTTGATCCGGCCAAACCAAAGATTGAAATTCTGCCTTTGGCAAAATCGGGATTCAAGATGCTTGACGATTTTGGCACCTATGCCCGCATTGCCGAAAAATACTGGAAGGCGACGGCCTATGCGAACCGGTATTTAGCCGACCTGGCCCCGATGTTCCCGGTTTTGCTGGTCACACCGCAAGGCCGGATTGAACTGCACGCCCAGTATCAGACGATCCTTTACCGCAATATGTATCATGATTTTGTTGATGCGGAGCGGTTCTTGCTGAATGACGAAATTCGCGACCGGGCATTGCCCGATGAGATGATCCGGATGCTGAGTGACAGGGCAGGATTAAGTTGCGAGCCGATCGAAGATGATCAGATCAAAAATCTGTTTCGTGCGGCGCGAACCAGTCAGTTGCGGCTTGATCCCCAAAGATCCCAGGCATTGCTGGATCGTGCGATTGCGATATCCCGCACGGCATGAAAATTTATTTTGGTTTACGGGGCGGCCCGATCAGGACGGCTTGCCAGGGGACACATCCTGAATGAATCGATTCAAAATATCCTTCAGCCCGTCGCGTTTGATTGCCTCGACAGCAGCGGCGCCCCCGTACCATTTGCGGGTGCGAAAGCTTTCTTCCCATTGTTTTTCAGGCAAAAGGCGGTCTACCGGCATGGCGAAAACCTCGACCGTGCAGGAAGCACCCCATTTGTCATATTCATAGCGGCCAATCGGGATTGGCGCAGGCGTGCCTATGGCGCCGGCTTCTTCAAGGGCTTCCTTGGCGGCACTTTCCGAAGCATTCATGCCCGGTTCAATTGCGCCTTTGGGAATCACCAGATTTTTGCCGCTGCCTGACATCACCAGCAGGATTTCAATCTTGCCATTTTTACCGATGCGATACGGAATAACCGAGGATTGCCGGTAAAAATAATCAGGCCTTTCGCGGCGTTCCGTCCCCTTGTTATCGGGCCACGGGAAATCCTGGGGCAATTGCCGGGCATCCTTTAATTGCACCACCCGGCCAGCCCCGGCGGCCAGGTCACGCCAGGGACCATCCCCCTCGATAATGGCCAGCGATGCCGGTGCCAAAGAGGGGAAAATCCGTTTTGCCCGCAAATCCTGCCCGGCGATCTGGTTGATCAGGCTGGTCAGGCCGGGATTATGCCCGATAATCATCACATGGTGCGTATCGTCAGATTGTTGTGCCACGATATCGGTCAGGGTTTCCAACGGAGCATTATAAAGGGCCGGATTGATGATGAAGGCCGGTTTGCGATCCGGCAGCATCGATTTATGCATTTTTTCGGCGGTCGAAACGGTGCGGATTGCCGACGAAACCTCGATCCGGTCCGGATAAAGTTCCGATTGCCCCAGAAAGGCACCCACCCTAAAGGCGTCCAGTTTTCCCTTTTCTGTCAATTGCCGGGCGGCATCGCCGCCGGGATTATAGGTTTCGGCCTCGCCATGCCGTAAAATGGTCAAAATACGCTTCATCCGTAATCCTTTGGCGGGCTTCGATCATAAATAAGGGAATAGCCGGATGCTGTGACGGAGATCCGAAAACAGACATGAATGGCATATGGGGCGCTGTATCGCACAGAAAATCGACGATTGTAATGAAATATTTGTGACGTGGCCTGTTGGGCGCATTGTCTTTATTTTCCGCAACATTTCTTGTGTTTCAGTCCCGACCCGCACGGGCAGGGATCATTACGGCCAATCCGGGATGTTGCACGGGCCGGTGCCGTGTTTACGTCATAATCACCATCGACATAAAACCAGACGCCATCGCGTTTTTCAAACCGGGATGTTTCATGATGGGTCACATCCATGCCGTTTTGGCGATAGCGGGCAACAAATTCCACCGTGCCGGTGTTGTCATCCTTTCTGCCCGCGACAATATCGCGTACCTCAAGCCCCAGCCACTGCGTTGCCGGGTCGTTCACACTGTCAGGGTCAAAGGTCGTTGCCTTTTCCACCGCCAGCGTTTGGTGCAAATAACGTCCGTTGTGGCGGACAAAGGCGCTATAGCGCGACCGCATCAGGGCAATCGCGGTCTCCGGACGGGCCATTCCGGCCAGATAGGGCGCACAGCAGGCCGGAAAGGGATAGCCCGAACCGCAAGGACAGTCAGTAAATGTCATGGGACCTGTTCTGGTTGTCGATATGGATGTGAAAGCAGTGCGGGATATAGGTTTTTTGATGAACCCTTGCCAGACATAAACCGGTTTGGGGGGGCTGCGCACATTTTTGTGACCGGAGCGAGAGCCGATATGCCTTTTTTTTGCCTTGTGATCCTTTTAAGTTTGATCAGGTGTCTTGCGGATAATCCCGAGCGATTGAATCGGGTATTATTTTCAATGCATTGAAATTGCTTGATAAAATATCAAACCAAATCACCAAGTTTATCTTGACGAAATTCGCGGGATTTGGATATATTAATCAAAGCGGGTGGGGGCCCAGGTAAAGGCACCGCCGGATTAATGTCCGGCCTATTGGCGGACGCAAATTGTCGATTTGCTTCAATGTAAGGATGAGACAGATGAAACAGACCAACCTTTGCTCGAATTGTCCTCTCTCATAGCGATATGAGACCGGGAAGGCCTGCTGCCTTCACCAAAGTGCAGCATAAAAGGCCTTCAAAGTGATTTTTGTCACGTTTGATTGTGTTTGCGCGTCATCTGAAATCGGTTTGGAACCGTAGAAAGTTCAGATCGGAAGGGCGCAAACCTCTCTGGAGGACTTGAAATGAGCAGTATCAAATTGCCTGCCGTACCACAGGACGATGGATTTTCCGGTTACCTGAGACAGGTCTGGAAGTTTCCAATGTTGACCCATGACGAAGAATATATGCTGGCCCGCCGGTATCAGGAACATCAGGATACCGATGCCGCCCACAAACTTGTCACCAGCCATTTGCGTCTGGTTGCCAAGATTGCCTTTGGCTATCGCGGTTATGGCCTGTCGATGCCCGATCTGGTGGCAGAAGGCAATACCGGCCTGATGCGTGCCGTTCAGAAATTCGATCCGGAACGCGGTTTCCGGCTTTCGACCTATGCCATGTGGTGGATCCGCGCTGCGGTAACCGAATACATCCTGCATAGCTGGTCGATGGTCAAGCTGGGCACGATGGCCGCGCAGAAAAAGCTGTTTTTCAGCCTGCGCAAGGCCAAGAAACAGCTTGATATCTATGACAATGGTGAATTGTCACCGGATCAGGCCTTGCAGGTGGCGGAAAAGCTGGGTGTCACCCAGAAAGAAGCCCTTGATATGAACCGCCGTCTGGCGGCACGGGATTTCTCGCTGAATACTCCGATGCCCAAAGACGATGGCATGGAATATCTTGATGCCCTGGCTTCCGAAGCACCGAGCCCGGAAATGCTGGTTGGCGATGCCGAGGAACGTGATCTGCACAATGGCATGTTGAAAAATGCCCTTGGCGAATTGCCGGATCGTGAACGCGAAATCATTCAGGCCCGTTTCCTGAGTGACGATCCGATCACGCTGGAAAAACTTGGTGAACGCTTTGGCGTCAGTCGTGAACGGGTTCGTCAACTTGAAGCACGCGCCTTCAAGAAATTGCAGGAATCCGTGCTGAGCCAGCATGCCACGGCATAAGGCCCGTTAGACCTGATCCCTTGCACAAGGCGGCATTTTCGGATGCCGCCTTTTATTTTTGAGCGAGGACAGTGCGAGATTTTTCTATGATTTCCAGTGTCTTGCTCCACAAATCATAATGTGGAAGGTCAATCGGGTTGACCCAACGGGCATCACTGGCATCACCACCGGCCTGCAAATCCCCGGCAAGGGCGCGGGCGGTAAAATCAATCAGGGTGTAATGATATTCGATCTTGCCATTGCGGGGCGGGGTGATCATATCGACCACATCGATCAGGGCCAGGTCGGCAATGTCGATCCCGGCTTCTTCGCGGACTTCGCGGATGACGGCTTGCTGGATGGTTTCGCCCAGTTCCTGTGCGCCGCCCGGCAGGCTCCATTGCCCGGCTTTCGGGGGATTGCCCCGCCGGATCAGCAAGACAGCATTGTCACGCCAGACAACTGCCCCGACACCCACAATCGGGCGGCGGGGAAATGTGCGGATATCGGATGGTTGGGACATTGGTTATGCCATGACCTTAACTGTCATCTTCATCGATATCATCATCCGGATCGGGAACATCAGACACGGTTCGGCCCGCCATTTCATGGGCCCGAACCGTTACCTGTTCCAGAAACTGATCATCGGACTGCGGATAAAGCGACATGACAAAGTCGCCAGCAGGCGCATCGCCAAGGGCGAAGCCACGTGCGGTGTCATAATCCGGGGCGTTGATTTTTGCTGTTCTGACCCGGGTGACGCCCGCATCATCATAGATAAATTCGACAATCCAGACCTGCAAAACGCCTCCTTTACCTTTTTGTCATGCTACGATGGTTGCGTGCGGCCTTCCGATCCTGATATCACATTGATCACAATGTCGCAGCTTTGCCATATTCTTTCGGGCAAATATCAATTGCAAGCATTTGCAAAGCCGTGCAACCGATAACAGGTAAAATATGAACGCCAAACGCGACGATCACCCGGGATCAGATGACGACGATCTTAAACCCCATTTGCCATCCATTGGTTTGGGGGCAAGGTTGCGGGCCTATTTTCTGACCGGGGTGCTGGTGACAGCGCCGCTGGCGATTACTTTTGGCCTGGCATGGTGGTTTGTTGATTTTGTCGATGGCAAGGTCATGCCGCTGATTCCGGAGCATTATAATCCGGTTTCCTACCTGCCGTTTGAATATCGCGATTACGGCATACCGGGGCTGGGCGTTCTGGTGATTGTATTGGTCGTGATTTTTGTCGGCTGGTTTACCACCAATTTTGCCGGACGGGCGTTGATCCGGCTATATGAAAAGATTTTGGGCCGGATTCCGGCAGTACGCAGCATCTATGGCGCGGTCAAACAAATCCTTGAAACCGTTCTGGCCAATCAGTCCAATGCCTTTCGTCAGGCGGTTCTGATCGAATACCCGCGGCGCGGCCTGTGGTGCATCGGGTTTATCACCGGGCAAACCAAGGGCGAGATTCAGCACCTGACCGAAGACACCGTGATCAATATCTTTCTACCGACGACACCCAATCCGACGTCGGGATTTTTGCTGTTTGTACCCAAAAGCGACATGGTCATTCTGAATATGGGTGTCGAAGAAGCGATCAAAATGGTGATGTCGGGCGGTATCGTCACACCGCCGGATCGCCGGTCACAGGAATTGCAGGACCAACCGGTTGTTTCGGCCAAAACCTATGAGGATGTTGATATTCTGCGTGAACGGGAAAATACGCCGGTTCTGGTGTCACGACCGCAGGATACCAAAGAGGACGCTTAACCAGACCGGAAATAACGCACCGCCTCGTCGCGTTCAAACAGATACAGCAACAAACGCAACGCTTCACCGCGTTGCGTTTTCAAATCCGGATCCCGCCCCAAAATCAGTTTGGCATCATCGCGTGCAATCGCCAGAAGATCGCCATGCAGATCAAGGCTGGCAAGTCGATAGGCCTGCAAACCACTTTGCCGGGTGCCCAGAACTTCCCCGGCACCGCGCAGGCGCAGATCTTCTTCGGCGATGATAAAACCGTCCTCGGTTTCGCGCATGATTTTAAGCCGGGCGGTTGAAATCTGCCCCAGCGGGGCGGCATAGAGCAACAAACAGGTCGATGCGGCATCGCCGCGCCCGATCCGGCCGCGCAACTGATGAAGCTGCGCCAGACCAAACCGTTCGGCATGTTCGATCACCATTACGGTAGCCGCAGGCACATTGACGCCGACCTCGATTACGGTGGTTGCAACAAGGATCGACAGATCGCCGTGGGCAAAGCGCTCCATCACCGCGTCCTTGTCCTTGCCTTTCATCTTGCCATGGATAAGCCCGACCCGGTCCGCGCCAAAAATATCGGCCAGAATGCGATGACGTTCTTCGGCGGCCTGCAAATCGAGAACCTCGGAGTCCTCAACCAGCGGGCAGACCCAGTAAATCTTGGCTCCCTTGCGCATGGCGCGGCCAATGCCTGATATCACGTCTTCGACCTTGTCCGCCGGTAACACCCGTGTATCCACCGGCTTGCGCCCCGGTGGTTTTTCATCCAGCCGTGATACTTCCATATCGCCAAAGGCCGTCAGGGTCAGAGTGCGCGGGATCGGGGTTGCCGTCATCACCAATACATCAACCGCCGTGCCCTTTGCCGCCAGCATCAGCCGTTGATGCACGCCAAAGCGATGCTGTTCATCGACGACGGCAAAGGCCAGGTCCTGAAACGCCACCGCCTCCTGAAACAGGGCATGGGTGCCAACGGCAACAGCAAAATCACCGTTCGCCAAGCCGTCCAGAACGGCCTGTCGCGCCTTGCCCTTGTCACGCCCGGTCAAAAGGGTGCAGGTCACCCCGATTTTTTCCAGCATGGGAGCGATGGTTTCGTAATGTTGCCGGGCGAGAATTTCGGTCGGAGCCATCAGGACGGCCTGCCGTCCGGTTTCCACCGCATTGAGCATGGCCATCAGGGCAACCACCGTCTTGCCGGACCCGACATCGCCCTGTAACAGCCGCAACATCCGCCCGGAACCCTGCATATCGGCATAAATATCGCCAAGGGCGCGGTTCTGGGCATTGGTCAGGGCAAAGGGCAAATGATGCGTCAGTTGGGCGCGCAGCCGTCCATCCCCGGCAATCGACCGCCCGCCAAGGGTTCGCATCTTTGCCCGGATCAGGGCCAGCGCCAGTTGATTGGCCAGCAATTCATCATAGGCCAGTCTGCGACGGGCAGGGTGATCGGGCGACAAATCGCCTTCATCCTGCGGATGATGAATTTGATACAGGGCGGTTCTGATATCGGGCCATTGATGGCGTTTTTGCAAGGCGGCATCATGCCATTCCGGCAGATCGGGAAGATGATCCAGTGCCGCTGCAATCGCCTTGATCAGGGTTTTGCCTGTCACCCCGGCCGACATGGGATAAACCGGTTCCACGGTCTGAATCTGGGCGCGTTCGGCCTCGGTACCGATGCGGTCGGGGTGGGTGATCTGATATTCGCCGCGAAAATGGTCGATCTTGCCCGAAACAATCCGTTTTTCGCCGACCGGCAACATATCGCCCAGATATTTTGGCCGGGCATTGAAAAACGCCAGAACCAGAAAACCGCTATCGGTCCGGCAAATCACGCGATAGGGGCGACGGCGGTCCGATGACGGTTCGTGGCGTTCGACAATGACATCCTGTGTGACAATCGATCCGTCGATGGTTTCGGACAAAGGCGGAGAAAATCGCCGGTCAATCAGGCTTGAGGGTAAATGCCATAACAGATCGGCCACATGTTCGCCGCCAATCAGCCGTACCACAAGAGGCTTCAGCCTGGGGCCAATGCCCGGCAGGCTGTCGATTTCAGCAAAAAGCGGGAACAGAATTTCCGGGCGCATGTGAGTTTATATTGATCTTTGGTGAAAGAACATTCATAGAACAAAGGGTGCTATCGATCCGGTATACAACATATTTCCGTTCCGGCAACCTATCAGATGTGATGGGCGGACCAAACATTGCTTGACGGCATGGACCAATCGCCCAAATTGCCGTACAAACCATGCCTGCCGAAAACGACCCGACCACAGTGCCACAAAACAGCACTGCTGCAAATCGCCACAGGAGAGAGCCCCATGAGCGACACCAGCCATGATCTGGAAATGCGCCGTAAAAAATTGCTGTTTCGCGGCGCGCATCGCGGCACCAAGGAAAACGATATTCTGATGTGCCGTTTCATGGATACCCATCTGGCCAGCCTGAATGCGGCGCAGCTTGATGCGTTTGAAGCCCTGATCAATGATGTGCCGGATGCCGATTTTTTTCTGTGGGCAACCAAAAAAGTACCGGCCCCGGCCCCTTATGACACCGATGTCCTGCATATGATTCAGAACCTTAGCAACGCCTGAGAAGACATTGACAAAAATACAGGAAATCATTGCGTCTCGCGGGCGCAAACGCCTTGGCGGAGTGCCCGAAGGTTATGACGCGCTGCTTTTGCGCGAACTGATTGATGCTGCGGGTGGCAATGCGACCATCCTGCATATTGCGCTTGATGACAAACGCATGGCCCAACTGGCCGAAGCCTTGCGGTTTTTTGCCGGTGAGGTAGAGGTTCTGACACTGCCGGCGTGGGATTGCCTGCCTTATGACCGGGTATCGCCGATTGCCGAAGTCACAGCGCGACGGGTGGAAACCCTGACCGCGCTGGCCGAAGGGACACAACCGCGCAATGGCATGGGCCGTATTGTTCTGACAACAGCAGCGGCGGCCCTGCAACGGGTGCCAACCCTTGAGGTGATGAAACGCGGTCGCATGGCCCTGAAAATCGGCGAGGAACATTCCCGTCCAGACCTGACCACTTATTTTGAGCGCATGGGCTATAACCGCGCCGAACAGGTGATGGAGCCAGGCGATTATGCGGTGCGCGGCGATATTGTTGATATTTTTGCGCCGGGCATGACGGAGCCGGTGCGCCTTGATTTCTTTGGCGACGAACTGGAAAGCATCCGGCGTTTTGACGTGGAAAGCCAGCGCACCGTGGGACGGGCCGACAGCATCACGATGTTGCCGGTCGGCGAGGTTTATCTTGATCCCGATTCCATTTCCCGGTTTCGCAGCAATTACCGCGAATTGTTTGGCGTGGTCGCGCAAGCCGATCCGCTTTATGAATCAATCAGTTCCGGCCTGAAATATGGCGGTATGGAACATTGGTTGCCGCTGTTTCATGACGGGCTGGACACGATCTTTGCCTTTGTACCGGATGTGATGGTGTCGCTGGATCACCAGATTGACGATGTGATCGGCAATCGTCTTGAAATGATTGATGATTATTATCAGGCCCGCCTGAACATCAAGGGCGGCGGGCTGGGCGGTGATAATATTTACAAACCGGTTCCGCCCGAACGTCTTTATCTGGACCGGGCGGAATTTGACCGCATGTTGTCGGACCGGGTTGTTCTGGAATTTTCGCCCTATGTCGAAGAAGAAAGTGCCGAACGCGGCAGTTTTGACATGGGGGCACGGGCCGGGCGCGATTTTGGCGATGCCCGGGCGCGTGCCGATCTTAATCTTTATGACGAATTGCGCGACTTCATTTCGGCCCAGCGCGGCAAGAACAATCAGGTGGTAATCGCGGCCTATTCCGACGGATCGCGGGACCGTATGGTGTCGGTTCTGCGTGAACATGGTGTCGGCAAGGTGGTTCTGGCGGAATGCTGGGAAGACATCACCGACGACCTGACGCCAGACCAGTTGGCCGTGGTTATCCTTGATCTGGAACGCGGTTTTCGCCGAGACGGGCTTTGGTTTCTGTCTGAACAGGATATTCTGGGCGACCGCATGAGCCGCCCCGGCGGGCGCAAGCGCAAGGCGGAAAACTTCCTGCGCGAGGCATCGGAAATTTCCGAAGGCGATCTGGTTGTCCATCTGGAACACGGTATCGGGCGTTATCTTGGCCTGAAAACCGTGACCGCAGGCGGCGCGCCCCATGATTGTCTGGAACTGGAATATGACGGCGGCGACAAATTGTTTGTGCCGGTCGAAAATATCGAAGTTCTGTCGCGCTATGGCTCGGACGAAGGGTTGTCGATTCTGGACCGGCTGGGCGGTGTCGCCTGGCAGGCGCGCAAGGCGAAATTGCGCGAACGCATCCGCGATATGGCGGAAAAGCTGATCAAGATTGCCGCAGCCCGGCATATCCGCAAAGGGGAGGCAATCATCGTGCCCGAAGGGGCCTATGACGAATTTTGCGCCCGCTTTCCCTTTGCCGAGACCGAGGATCAGGCGCGCGCCATTCGCGATACACTCGATGACCTTGCGGCAGGCAAACCGATGGACCGGCTGGTGTGTGGCGATGTCGGTTTTGGCAAGACCGAAGTCGCCCTGCGGGCCGCCTTTGCTGCCGTGATGGCCGGGAAACAGGTGGCGATTGTTGCCCCGACGACCCTTTTATGCCGTCAGCATCACATCACATTCCGGCAACGGTTTGATGGCCTGCCGGTGCGGGTAGAGCAATTATCGCGTCTGGTTACCGGCAAAAATGCCAAGCTGATCAAGGATAACCTTGCCAGCGGGCATGTCGATATTGTTTGTGGCACCCATGCGTTGCTGAGCGACGGGGTGAAATTCAAGGATCTGGGCCTGCTGATCATCGACGAGGAACAGCATTTCGGGGTGCGCCACAAGGAACGCCTCAAGGAACTGAAAGCCGATGTGCATGTCCTGACCCTGACGGCAACGCCAATCCCGCGCACCTTGCAAATGGCCCTGACCGGGGTCAAGGAACTGTCGGTTATCGCAACCCCGCCCATCGACCGGCTGGCGGTGCGGACCTATATCACGCCCTATGATCCGGTGGTGGTACGCGAGGCAATCCTGCGCGAACGCCATCGCGGCGGGCAGATTTTCTATGTCTGCCCACGGGTTTCGGAACTGGGCCGGATTGCCAAGGAACTGGAAACCCTGGTGCCGGAAATCCGGTTTGACGTGGCGCACGGACAAATGGGGGCCCGCGACCTTGAACAGGTGATGACCGATTTCACCGACCGCAAATTTGATCTGTTGCTGGCGACCAATATCATTGAATCGGGCATTGATGTTCCCAATGCCAATACCATGATCATTCATCGTGCCGATATGTTTGGTCTGGCGCAGCTTTATCAGTTGCGCGGACGTATTGGCCGTTCCAAACAGCGGGCCTATGCCTATCTGACCCTGCCGCATGGCAAACGCCTGACGGCAACCGCGCTGAAACGCCTTGAAGTTATGCAAACCCTTGACAGTCTGGGGGCCGGTTTTAATCTTGCCAGCCACGATCTGGACATTCGCGGGGCCGGGAACCTTTTGGGCGAAGAACAATCGGGCCATATCAAGGAAGTCGGCATCGAGCTGTATCAGCAAATGATCGAAGAAGCGGTCGCCGAGGCCAAGGGTGAAATTGACGCCACCGAAACCGGTTTTGTCCCGCAAATCAATGTCGGCATGCCGGTTTTGATCCCGGATCGTTATGTGCCTGATCTGGGTGTGCGGCTGGGTCTGTATCGGCGGTTGTCGGAATTGCGCACGCGCGAGGAAGTCGATCAGTTTGCCGCCGAGATGATCGACCGGTTCGGCAAATTACCCAAGGAAGTCGAAAACCTTCTGGATGTCGTCACCATCAAACAATGGTGTCGTACCGCCAATGTTGAAAAGCTTGATGCCGGACCAAAGGGCGCGCTGATTACCTTGCGCAATAACGAGTTCCCCAATCCGGCCGGGCTGATCGGCTTTATCCAGCAACAGGTCGGGACGGCCCGTTTGCGTCCCGATCACAAGATCGTCTATGCGGCGGGTTGGGATGGCCCGACCGACCGGCTTGACGGAGTCAAACGCCTGATGCGACGTCTGTCTGATATCGCAGAAAAAGCAACCTGATCCGGAAAAGCAGCTTGCATGATCACGGCAGTGCGTCTTCCTGACGCGCCAGCCGGATCATGCGTTGCAGGATATCGGGTTCCTGTGCGCCGGAAAGGGCATGGCGGCCATTGAACAGAAAACACGGAACACCGCTGACTCCCAGTTGATGGGCAGTGCGGTTTTCACGCATGACAAACTCGCGGTCCATATCGCTATCCAGATAATCAAGGATTTCTGCACGGTCTTCGCCATGACGGACTGCAATTTCTGCCAGAAGGTCGTGATCACCAATATCCTGACCGTTCAGGAAATAGGCGGCAAAAAGATCTTCGATCAGATCATTGCCGGTTTCGGGACGTTCGGCGCAGATTTTATAGATCATGCGATGCGAATCTGTTGAATCAGGGGTGAGCCTTATGCCGCTGAAATTAAAGGAAATACCAATGCCCGCACCTGCCGCGGCAATCGCGTTATAAACGCGACTGGCACTTTCGCTGCCGCCAAATTTGGTGGACAGATACAGATGCCGATCCATACCCCCGGCGGGCATATCCGGGTTCAGCAGGAATGGACGCCAGACCACGGGAAACCCTTCCAGGCCTTCGCGCTTTAACGCTTCTTCCAGCCGTTTTTTGCCGATATAGCACCACGGGCAAATCGTATCGACGATAGCTTCGACCTTGAGCGCAAAGGGGGATTGCATGTTGTTATTCCGTTTATGGGATGACGGCTAACCGTGCAGGAATGACGTTCCAGTGGCCAAGGGTGCAATGCCAAGATGATCGGCAATAGTTTGTCCGATATCGGCAAAGGTGTCGCGCATACCAACCGGGCCGGGCGCAATTGCCGGACCAAAGGCCATGATGGGCACGAATTCGCGGGTATGGTCATTGCCGCGCCATGTCGGATCGCAGCCATGATCGGCGGTAATGATCACCAGATCGCCGGGTTTAAGGGCGGCGCGCAATTCCGGCAGTCGGGCATCAAATTCTTCCAGCGCATTGGCATAGCCCGGTACATCGCGGCGATGGCCAAATTCCATATCGAAATCAACCAGATTGGTGAAAACGATGCTGTTATCAGGGGCCAGATCTATTTCGGTCATCATGGCGTCAAACAGTGCCATATTACCCGATGCCTTGACTTTCTTGCTAATGCCGCGATGGGCATAAATATCGGCAATCTTGCCCACCGAAATCACATGTCCACCCGTTGCGCTGAACAGATCCAGCAGGGTCGGGGCGGGCGGCGGCACGGCAATATCACGGCGGTTCGATGTGCGCTTGAAATCATCCGGGCTGCTGCCGACAAAAGGCCGGGCAATCACCCGCCCGATATTATAGGGTTCCACCAGTTCAAAGGCGATTTCGCAAATCTCATACAGGCGATCCAGCCCGAAATGTTCCTCATGCGCGGCAATCTGAAAAACACTGTCGGCAGAGGTATAGCAAATCGGCATGCCGGTTTTGAGATGTTCTTCACCCAGCCGGGCGATGATTTCGGTGCCCGACGCATGGCAATTGCCCAGAATACCGGGTAATCCTGCTTTTTCGATCAGCGCCTCGGTCAGTTCTGCCGGAAAGGTCGGGACGGTCAGCGGGAAATAGCCCCAGTCAAAGGTCACCGGCACCCCGGCGATTTCCCAATGACCACTGGGCGTATCCTTGCCCAGAGAAATTTCCTGCGCAATACCATAAGCCCCGATGATCGCGCCGCCATGTTCCAGCCCGTCGGGGATGCGCCCGGTGGCTTCGCGGGCGGCTTCGCCAAGGCCAAGGGCGGTCATGTTGGGCAGGCGTAATGGTCCTTTACGTTTGTCGTTGTCGCCCATGCCTTTGGCACAGCTTTCGGCGATATGGCCAAGGGTATCGGACCCGACATCGCCAAAACGGGCGGCATCCGGGGCTGCGCCAATGCCAAAGCTGTCTGCGACGATGATAATGGCGCGTGCCATAATGCGTTCCTCAAGATGTTATGGGGCATGTAGGGATCAGATAATCACATTTACGGACAGGTGCCAGCCCCAAGACAAAACTAGCGGGCGGTCAAAAGATTGCCGACCCGGCCCGGCAACGGCTCCGGCCCGGCGACCGAACATAAAAGCCCGCCCGGCACCACAAGCCGCCCGCCGACCCGAGCATAGAGGAAACCGCTGGTTCGGCTGAAAAAGGGCGTTTTGTCACCGGTTTCAACATCCAGAACATATCCCAGTTCCTGCCCGGCGGTAACGTAGCATCCGGCATCGACGGCAAAAACAATCATGCCGCCATGCGTTGCGGTTACCCGGTCCACCCCCGAAAGCGGTGTGGCATCGCATTTGGCGGCGGGCAGGGGGCCGGGATCACCGGCAATGATGCCCCGACGCTGTAAAAACCGGAACATATTGGCGGCGTCTTCGATGGCGTAATGATCATAAACATCCTGTTCGCCGCGCAATTCGATGGTGGTGGCAAGGGTCGCCATCGGAATCGGAAACCGGTCGCCCAATTCACGGCGCAACACCACCCACGGCAGACTGAAGGCTTCGTCAAACGGATTGTCGCCGGATTCTTCGGCAATCAGGGCGGCTTCACAGCCGATCTGGGCCGACAGATCGGCGGCATCGGGCCAGCTTGAATCGCTGGTGTAAAGATGCATGGCGGCTTGCCAGTCGCAATGCAGGTCCAAAACCAGATCGGCATCAATGGCCAGTTCAGCCAGTTTGAACCGCAAATCCTGCAAATCGGTTAGTGACCCGGTATTTTCGCGACGCTCCGCAATCAGGCGGCGCAGTTCGGCCCGGATGATTTTGACATTCTGCCCGGCGTCATTCCCCAGCTTGTCGGCAACGGTCTTGACCAGATCGTCCGATAAATCCGGGTAATGGCGATTGAAATTCTGCCCGGTGCGCATGTCAAACCGGCCCAGCGGTTTCATATCGACATATTGGGTAAAGCCGATTGGATTGGCAAAAGGCACAATCACGACTTCACCTGTCAGATCGCCCTTTTCCTCGGCCATCAGCAACAGTTTTTCCAGATGATGCAACACCAGAACACCGGGCAGTTCATCGGCATGCAGGGCCGCCTGAAAATAAGCCTTGGGGCCAGTCCCCGGTTTGCCATAACGGCGCACGGTCAAGGCGCGGCGGGTCCCCATTTGCGGACGGATAAGGTCAATCTGTTGTTGCTGCATCATGTTCCTGTGGCGTTGTGGAGCGAAACGCCGGTCCGACCAACACAAAAGGCGGGTCGGACCGGCGGTTTATCAGGGGGAATGGTGTTATTCTCAGCCCGGAATACCGTCCGGTACAACTGACTTTTTGGATGTTTCGCGGGTTTCATTGCGGCGCAGATATTTTTCAACACCCTTAAAGCCGAATGTCAGGACATAAACAATGATCAAATAAATCACCCCGGCTGAAATGAACGCCTCATAGGGCAGGGCGGTGCGGGCAACGATCTTGCGAGCCGCGCCGGTCAGTTCCATCAGGGTGACGGTCGAGGCCAGCGACGTTGCTTTCAGGGTGAAAATTACATCATTGGTGTAGGCAGGCCAGATGATTTGCCACATGCGCGGGAAAATGATCCGGCGGTAAATGATCGGCTGTGACATGCCGCAGGCCCGCGCCGCCTCGACCTCGCCATTGGGCACATTCTGAATGCCACCACGCATGATTTCAGCGACATAGGCCGCCGTATTCAACACAAAGGTGAAAAGACAATACCAGTAAGGATCGCGCAAATAGGCCCACATCCAGCTTTCGCGGATGCCGTCGATTTCGGAAATGACCTGTCCCAGACCGTAATAGGCCAGAAAAAGTTGCGCAATCAGCGGGGTGCCGCGAAACAGATAGATAAAGCCGAATGGCACGGCCTGTATCCAGATGCTTTTCGAGACCCGGCCGATGGCAAGCGGAATTGCCAGCAAGGTGCCAAATATGATCGAAACCAGCAATAATTGCAGGGTCAGCAAAAATCCCTGCCATAGCCACATGTGATAGCGCGACAAGACATAAATCAGGTCTTCAATCATGGATCATGCCCTCACAATGCCGCGCGAGGCCCGTTTTTCAAGCCGGTTAAACACAATCAGCGAGACCGTGGTAAAGGCGAGGAACATCAGCATCGCCACCAGATAAAAGGTAAAGGGCGCCTTTTCCGTACCCGCGCCAATCGCGGCCATGCGCAGGATTTCTTCGACCCCCACCACTGAAATCAGGGCGGTATCCTTGATCAGAACCTGAAACAGGTTATTGAGACCGGGCAGGGCAAAGCGCCACATCTGCGGCAGCTTGATGCGCAGGAAAATTTGCAACGGCGTCATGCCGCAGGCCGTTGCTGCCTCGATCTGTCCAACCGGAATAGCCTGAATCGCCGCCCGGAAGACTTCGGAGGCAAAAGCGCCTTGTACCAGAGCCAATGCCGCAACCCCGGACCAGAAAGCCGGAATATCGACACGAACATCTTCGCCGCCAAAGACCTCGGCAAGGCGCTGTACGGCAATGGTGCCGCCAAAATAAATCAGTAAAATAACCAGAAGTTCGGGGATACCCCGGATAATGACCGTGTAGCTTTCGCCAATCGCCCGCAATGCCCGGAATCGCGATAATTTCGCAAGCGCCCCCAGCAGGCCCAGTAAAATCATAAACGGCAATACGCTGAGGCAAAGCTGGATTGTGACCAACCCACCTTCAAACATCTGCCAGCCGCGGCCATATAAATCAAACATGATGTCTCCCGATCGCCTTGATGCCGGGTTGTTTTTCCCGCCAATAAGGGCAGGGCGGCACAATCATGCCGCCCTGTTTTGAAACAATCACCGCGGATGCAGGTTGATGGTCGGGAAATATTTTTTGTTGATTTCGGCGTAGGATCCGTTGGCCAGCATTTCGGCCAGAGCCTTGTTGAGGATTTCCTTTAAATCCTGGTCTTCCTTGCGCAGGCCGATCCCGGCCCCTTCGCCAAAAAATTCAACCGGGGCAAAGGTTTCGGAGACAAAGCTGTAACCGGCACCGGCATCGGATTCGACCCAATCCAGCAATACACCGGAATCCGCCAGCGTCACGTCAATGCGGCCTGCGGTCAGATCCAGCAGGGCATTATCCTGGGTGTCATACATGCGGATTTCAACAGACGGGAAATTGTCTTCGAGGAAGTTTGAATGCGTGGTTGAACGCTGAACGCCGACGACAAGACCATCCAGCGCATCTTCGACAACCGCATCATCTTTCCACGCGGTTACTTCCATGCCGTCCTTGCCAACAAAAACAGCCGGGGTGACGCTGTAATAATCGCTGAAATCAATCGACCGCTTGCGTTCTTCGGTAATCGACATCTGGGCGATGATCGCATCATATTTTTTGGCCAGCAGGCCCGGAATGATCCCGTCCCAGTCCTGGGCAACGATTTCGCATTCAATTCCGGCGGTTTCACACAGCTTGACGGCGAAATCGACGTCAAATCCTTCGAGATTTCCGTCTTTATCCACGGAATTGAACGGGGGATAGGCGCCCTCGGTCGCAATCACAACCTTTTCCCATGCCGCCTGTGCCGCCGATGCACTGATGGCAAAACCAACAGCCGCAACTGCGGCAACCTTGATCCAGTTCTTCATTTAAAAAGTCTCCCTTGTTGTTGAGAACAGCATATCCTGATGCTGCCCTTGTCAACCGGTGCCTTTGGCACCCGGTTTCTCCGGCTCAGAAATCGCGCTGAAGAAATTGCTTCATGCGCTCTGATTTTGGATTCTCGAATACGTCTTTCGGATGGCCAAATTCCTCGACCAACCCCTGATGCAGATACATCACATGGCTTGATACGCCTTTGGCAAAGCCCATTTCATGGGTCACCACCAGCATGGTGCGACCTTCTTGCGCCAGATCTGTCATGACCTTGAGAACTTCGCCGACCAGTTCGGGGTCCAGCGCCGATGTCGGTTCGTCAAACAGCAGAACTTCGGGTTCTATTGCCAGTGCCCGGGCGATGGCCGCGCGTTGTTGCTGGCCGCCGGAAATATGCCCCGGATAATAATCGCGCCGTTCATACATACCGACTTTTTGCAAAAGCGCGTCGGCGCGTTCAACCGCCTGTTTTTTCGGGATTCCCAGAACATGTACCGGGGCTTCGATCACATTTTCAAGGATCGTCAGGTGGCTCCACAGATTAAAGCCCTGAAACACCATCGCCAGTTTGGTGCGGATGCGCTGAAGCTGCTTTTTATCAGCCGGTTCCTGCGTACCATCCTTGTGGGCACGCATTTTGATCAATTCACCATGAACATGAACCTGTCCGGCGTTTGGCGTTTCCAAAAGGTTGATGCATCTCAGAAAGGTGCTTTTGCCGGACCCGGATGATCCGATGATCGAAATGACATCGCCCGTGTGGGCTGTCAGATCAATGCCTTTGAGAACTTCTGTATCCCCAAAGCTTTTATACATTCCTGCGACATCAAGAGCCGGTATTGTTGTGCTCATATCGGGAAAAGAGCCCCCTGTTTGCATTATCACGTCTTTTGGCGACGTTTCGGTTCCGTGGGTTTTGTGCCTGCTATGGCCCTTGCGGAACGTCAAATTAATCTCCCGGTCGAATGATTGCCTGTCCGGGACCCGTATTTCTACTTATTTTTTACTGATCTATGAATAAATTGAGTCAATCCACACGATCACGCCCCACACTATGCCCACTTTGGTAAATATTCTGCGGGGATCAGGGATTTTACGCAATAAATTAATCGCAAGTCGTTTTTGCCGATGGGGCAGGATGAAAAAGCATGACAAGATTCGACCCGCACCCGGCAATTCGGATTGCGCAATGAAGATCATGATCTTTAAGCAGGAAAAGGGTGGCGGAGAGACAGGGATTCGAACCCTGGGTACCCGTAAAGGCACGCCGGTTTTCAAGACCGGTGCATTCAACCACTCTGCCATCTCTCCGCAATGTGGTTGTCGTGACAACGGCGCTTTGAATAAGGCCCGGAAAGGGCGCTGTCAATATCCGTGATCGGGATTTTGCGGTCTGTGCTGCAAGTTGGTTATTTAGCAGATGTTAACGCCTCGGGCGCTATCACAAAATCAGGATGGTTTTTAAAGAAACTGACTTTGGCAAAATGCGCCATTTTTCTGACACCGGCGCAGGTCAAAGGAACGGGAATGTACCCGCAGATAAAAACGGAACAAGGCGAGCAGATATGAAAATCCGGACGATTGCCACTGTAGCGAGCCTTCTGGGCGCCCTGATCATGGCGGCCCCTGCATTTGCGCAGGATGGCAAGGAAGAACTGCCCGCCTTTACCACCGAAGGATTTGATGTCTGGCTGGAGGCTTTCAAGGCCGATGCCCTGGCCGAAGGGATTTCGCAATCCATGCTTGATACCGCTTTTGCCAAAACGCAGCCGATTCCGCGTGTCATCGAACTGGATCGCAGCCAACCGGAATTCAAACTGACATTCGAGGAATATTTGCAGCGCGTCGTGCCGCAATCGCGTATTGACGAAGGACGGCGCAAATATGCCGAGAACCGCGCGGTGATTGATGCTGCGGCCAAAAAATATGGCGTGCCGGGGCATTATCTGGCGGCATTTTGGGGCATTGAAACCGGGTTTGGTCGCCATACCGGCGGATTTTCGGTGATTGATTCGCTGGCGACCCTGGCCTTTGAAGGCCGCCGGGCAGAATATTTCCGCACAGAACTGATGAATGCGCTGAAAATTCTGGATGCCGGGCATATTGCGCCCGATGCCATGTCAGGTTCATGGGCCGGGGCAATGGGGCAGGCGCAATTCATGCCGTCAACCTTCCTTGCCTACGCCACTGATGGCAATGATGATGGCAAGATTGATCTTTGGGGCACCAAGGACGATGTTTTTGCCTCTGCCGCCAATTATTTGTCCAGCGTGGGCTGGAAAGAAGACGAGCGTTGGGGCCGGAAAATTGCGATGCCTGACGGATTCGATGTCGCCCTGACCGGGCGCGAGATCAAAAAGCCGGTTTCGGAATGGCAGGAACTGGGAATCCGGATGCCGGGCGGCGGGAATTTGCCTGTTACCGATATGGAGGCATCGATTGTTGTTGTAAATGACGGTGCCGGACCTGCCTATATGGTTTATAACAATTTCCATACCATCATGCACTGGAACCGCTCGACCTATTTTGCGATTGCGGTTGGAACGCTTGCCGATGCCATCGCCGGTCGTTGATGACATTTCGATATGTGGGTAACGGATATAAGGAATAACGTTATGCCTGCTTTCACCAACCCGGCCCCCCTGCGATCCCGGCGCAAAAGCCATCTGATGCTGGGGGCACTGGCATTATCGGTTTTTCTGGCAGGCTGTGCAGAAACGCAACTGGCCATGCATGGCGTCAAGCGTATGGGAAATTCGCAAGGCACGGCAGCACCGGGAGAGGTCGGTGCCTATAAAATCGGCACACCCTATGAAATCGCCGGGCAATGGTATTATCCAGCGGTTGATTACGAATATCAGGAAACCGGTATTGCGTCGTGGTATGGGCCGAAATTCCACGGCAAACGGACCGCCAATGGCGAATTGTTTGACCAGAATGTCGTTTCCGGTGCCCATCGCACCTTGCCGTTGCCCAGTATCGTGCGCGTGACCAATCTTGAAAATGGTCGTTCGATCAAGGTGCGCATTAATGATCGCGGACCGTTTTCGCATGGCCGCATCATTGATATGTCGCGCAAGGCGGCAGAACTTCTGGGTTTTGAGAAAAAAGGCACGGCAAAGGTTCGTGTTGAAATCCTGCCCGAAGAAAGCCAGCAAATCGCCCGTCTGGCGCAAGGCGAGCAAAATATAGCACAGGTCAGTGCCGATGAGAAAACCACGGTTACCGCTGCCCCACGCGATGCGGTTGAAGCCATGTCCCTTGATGGCCCGATCACCGATAGCGGTGCGCCGACAACATCTACGGTGCGGCGGACACCATCCCGGCCGGTCGATACAATGACCATGACGGAAATAAACCCGGATATCCGGATTGATCAGGTAGTGCCTTCGGAAATTTATGTTCAGGCAGGGGCTTTTTCGGTCTATGACAACGCCATGAATTTGCGGAATCGCCTTTATGCATTGGCACCCAGCAAGATCGAACCGATTGATGTCAAGGGTACAACCTTTTACCGGGTTCGTCTTGGTCCACTAAATACCGTACCCGAAGCTGATATTCTGCTTGAACGGGTGATTGCATCAGGGCAAAACGGGGCAAAGGTTGTGGTCGAATGCGCAGATGGCGCAAATGGTGTGGTTTCCGGGTGCTGAGCACAGAAACAGCCTTTTGCCGGTGTCATTAGTTTTCGTGTCTAAAATCAACAGGATATCGACGTTATGAATTTACTGCCGCGTGTTGCGTTCAAGACCGGTCTGACGGGGATGATAACGGGTGTCATGTTGGCCGGAACGGTCATGTCGGCATCGATCGTTCATGCCCAGGGACTGGATACCATCGCCCGCGAGGCCTATCTGATTGACTATCAGACCGGTACGGTTCTGTTTGAAAAAAATGGCTATTCCCTGACCGAACCGGCATCGATGACCAAGATGATGACGGTCTATATGCTGTTTGACCGCCTGAAAAACGGCAGCCTGTCGATGACCGACACTTTTCACGTCAGTGAAAATGCGTGGCGCAAGGGCGGCTCCAAGATGTTTGTCGAGGTTAATTCCAATGTGACCGTCGATGACATTTTGCATGGCATTATCGTTCAGTCCGGCAATGATGCAGCCATTGTTGTGGCCGAGGCCCTGAATGGCACGGAAGAAGCCTTTGCCGTTGAAATGACCAAAAAAGCCCGTGAAATCGGCATGGGTGATGCCGTTTTCAAAAATGCGACCGGGTGGCCTGACCCTGAACATCTGGTGACGGCACATGATCTGGCAATTCTTGCCCAGCGCACCATTTCTGATTTCCCGGAACTTTATAAACTCTATGCCGAACCGGTTTTCACCTATAACGGCATTCGTCAGCCCAATCGCAATCCTCTTTTGGGGACCAGTGCCGGTGTTGACGGCCTGAAAACCGGCCATACGGAATCGGCCGGTTATGGTCTGACGGCATCGGCTGAACGGGATGGCCGCCGTTTGATCCTTGTGGTCAATGGATTGCCGTCCATGCGAGATCGTCGTACCGAATCCCAGAAGCTTCTGGATTGGGGATTCCGCGAATTTGACAATTATAACCTGTTTGCCAAGGGTGAGGCGGCCAGTGCGGCCGATGTCTGGCTGGGCGACGAAGCACGGGTCGATCTGGTTACCGATCAGGATATCATCCTGACCCTGCCGCGCCGGGACCGTTCGGACATGAAGGTTTCCGTCATTTATGAAGGACCGATTCCGGCCCCGATTACCGAGGGGCAGCAACTGGCGACCCTCAAGGTCGAAATCCCCGGTCTCGAAAACCATGAATTCCCGCTTTATGCCGCCAAGGCCGTTGATCGTCTGGGATTCTTTGGCCGGATTGGCGCGGCCATCCAGTATTTGCTGTGGGGAGCAAACGGGTGACCGCTCGCCCCGGTTTATTCATCAGTTTTGAAGGTGGCGAAGGCAGCGGCAAATCGACACAGATACGCCTGCTGGAACAATGGTTTCGCAAACGCGGCGATGATGTTGTTATCACCCGTGAGCCCGGTGGATCGCCGGGGGCGGAGGAAATACGCACCTTGCTTTTGACCGGAGATCCCGGTCGCTGGGATGCGGTGACCGAAGCCCTGTTGATGTTTGCATCGCGCCGCGATCATGTCGAACGCACCATACGCCCGGCATTGGCGCAGGGCAGGGTGGTGTTGTGCGACCGTTTTGCCGATTCCTCGGTCGCCTATCAGGGATACGGGCATGGTCTGGGACCTGATTATATCCGGCAGCTTTGGCAGATTGCGATTGGCGATTTCAAACCCGACCTGACCTTGCTGTTTGACTTGCCGATTGAAACCGGTCTGGATCGGGCACGGCAACGTTTCGGTACTGTCAGTGCAGCCGAAGACCGGTTTGAGCGCATGGGTATGGAGTTTCATCGCCGCCTGCAACAGGGGTTTCGCGCCATTGCAACGGCCGAACCCGAGCGCTGCAAGATGATTGATGCCGATGGTGACATTGATGTTGTGACCGCCCGCGTGACCGATGCCGTCACGCTGTTCCTTAAGTCACGGGGCATTCCGGCATGAGCAAGGATGATCTTCCGGAGGATGACGGCCCTTATCCGTCGCCGCGCAAAAATGATTATTTTATCGGCCATGACAGTGCCGAACAGGTCATTCTGAATGCCTGGAACAGCAAACGCATGCATCATGCGTGGCTGTTATGCGGGCCACGGGGGATCGGTAAGGCGACTTTGGCCTATCGCATGGCGCGCTTTGTCCTGTCGCAGGGCGGTGATGACGGTGGTGGTTTGTTTGGTGATCAGCCAACCAGCCTGTCGATCAGTGCGGAAAACCCGGTTTTTCGGCGTATTGCCGGGGGCGGACATGGTGATCTGAAGGTCATCGAACGCCAATATGATGACAAGAAAAAACGCCTTCAGGGCGAAATTGTTGTTGATAATGTGCGGACTGCCGGAAGTTTCATGTCAAAAACGGCGGCCGAAGGCGGCTGGCGGATTGTGATTGTCGATGCGGCAGATGAATTGAACCGCAATGCGGCCAATGCGATCCTCAAGGTTCTGGAAGAACCGCCTGCCAATGCAATGATGATCCTGATCGCCCATCAACCGGGCCGCCTGCTGCCAACCATCCGGTCGCGGTGCCGCAAGCTTGACCTCGGGGCGCTGTCTGATGAAACGGTGGTTCGTTTGCTGGGCCGTTATTGTCCTGATCTGGCCGATGAAGACCGTCTGTCGCTGTGCGGTCTGTCGGATGGCAGTATTGGCCGGGCACTGGAACTGCACGAGGTTGGCGGGCTGCAACTTTATACCGATCTGGTTGGGTTGCTATCGCAGCTTCCGTCTTGTGAAACCCTTGCACTGCATCAATTTGCCGACCGGTTTTCCGGGGCAGGGCGCGAGGATGAGTTTCATACCGTTACCGAACTTCTGATCTGGTGGCTGGCCCGCATGATCCGTTTCGGCGCCACCGGAACGGCACCGGTCGAGGTGGTCGGCGGTGAATTGCCTGCGATGAAGCGCATGGTTGCTGCGCAACCGCTTGATCAATGGCTGGAGGTATGGGAAAAGATCAGCGAATTGATGGCGGCGACCCGCGGGCTGCATCTTGATCGCAAGCAGGCGCTTTTGAACGCCTTTTTCATGCTTGAAGAACGGATGCGCGGCTAGCGTTATCCCGTCTGTCTGACCATATCCATCACGGCCCGTTCGGGGCCGTTGTGTTTTATATATTGTCTCGAAGGATTGCGACCATGACCGGGCCAAAACAGCCCTATTATATCACCACGCCGATTTATTACGTCAATGACAAGCCGCATATTGGCCACGCCTATACGTCGCTTTCCTGTGACGTGCTGGCGCGGTTCAAGCGTCTGGATGGTTATGATGTGATGTTTCTGACCGGCACCGACGAACATGGCCAAAAGGTCGATCAGTCGGCGGCGGCCCGTGGGATTGATCCGCAAACCTTCACCGATCAGATTTCGCAGAATTTCCGCGATCTGGCCGCGCATATGAATTATTCCAACGATGATTTCATCCGCACCACCGAAAACCGACACAAAAAGGCCTGTCAGGCCTTGTGGAAAACCTTGCTGGATCGGGATGAAATTTATCTGGGGTCCTATGATGGCTGGTATTCGGTCCGGGACGAGGCGTTCTATGGTGAAAAAGAACTGATTGTTAAGGACGGTGTCAAACTGGCCCCGACCGGCGCGCCGGTTGAATGGGTGTCCGAGCCCAGCTATTTCTTTCGCCTGTCGGCATGGGCGGACCGTCTGCTGAAATTTTATGACGACAATCCCGATTTCATTGCGCCGTCATCGCGTCGCAACGAAGTGCTGAGTTTCGTCAAAGGCGGGTTGCGTGACCTGTCAGTATCGCGCACCAGTTTCAAATGGGGCGTGCCGGTGCCAGGCGACGAAGATCATGTGATGTATGTCTGGCTTGATGCCCTGACCAATTACCTGACGGCGGTCGGTTATCCGGATGCCGATCCGGAAAAACTGGCGACATACTGGCCGGCTGACCTTCACATGGTGGGCAAGGATATCCTGCGCTTTCATGCGGTTTACTGGCCCGCTTTCCTGATGGCCGCCGATATTGCGCCGCCCAAACGGGTGTTTGCGCATGGCTGGTGGACCAATGAAGGGCAGAAAATCTCGAAATCATTGGGCAATGTCATTGATCCCTACGATCTGACCGCGCGTTATGGTCTGGATCAGACGCGCTATTTCCTGTTGCGTGAAGTACCGTTCGGCAATGATGGCGATTTCGCCCATCAATCGATGGTCAATCGCATGAACAGCGAACTGGCCAATGATTATGGCAATCTGTGCCAGCGCGTCCTGTCGATGATTGGCAAGAATTGCGACGGCAAGGTTCCGGCGCATGGCGATTTTACCGATGCCGATATGACCATCCTTAACAAGGCTTATGGTTTGCTGGATGTTGTGCGCGGTCAATTCGATGCGCAGGCCTTTAACAGGGCGATTGATGCCATCTGGGCACTGATTGGCGATGCCAACCGTTATGTCGATGAAATGGCCCCGTGGGGCCTCAAGAAAACCGATCCGACGCGGATGGAAACGGTTCTGTATGTTCTGGCCGAAATCATCCGTCATGCCGGTATTTTGACGCAACCATTGATGCCTGATTCCTCGGCAAAAATCCTTGATCAGTTGTCGCTGGGCGAGGGGGATCGTGGTTTTGCCTGCCTTGGCCCGGATCATGCCCTGGTTTCGGGGACGGAATTGCCAAAACCGTCCGGGGTTTTCCCGCGCTATGTTGAACCGGAAGGTGAAGGAGAAACGGCATGAATGTCGCCCTTGTCGACAGCCATTGCCATCTGGATTATCCGGAATTTGCCGAAGACTGGACGGGCGTGATGTCACGCGCCCGCACCGCCGGGGTTGGCATGATGGTCAGTATCGGTGTGAAATTATCGACCTTTGATCAGGTGCGCGATGTTGCCGGGCGGGCGGACAATATTTATTGTACCATCGGTGTGCATCCGCACGAGGCGGGCAACGAAGGCCTGTCATCGCCCGATATCCTGATTGCCAAATCAGACGACCCGAAAATTATCGGCATTGGCGAAAGCGGGCTGGATTATTTTTACGACAATGCCCCGCGCGAGGCGCAGCAGCAAAGTTTTCGCGCCCATATTGCCGCCTGTCGCGCCACCGGCCTGCCTTTGGTGGTGCATACCCGCGATGCCGATGCTGATACGATGGACATTCTGGAAGAAGAATATGCCAAAGGTGCCTTTCCCGGACTAATTCATTGTTTCAGTTCATCAGCCGAATTGGCGCAGCGTGCCCTTAAAATCGGATTTTACATTTCCTGTTCGGGCATTATCACCTTTAATTCTGCCAAGGCGATCCGCGATGCCCTGATTGATGTGCCACTGGACCGGTTGTTGCTGGAAACCGATGCGCCGTATCTGGCACCGATCCCCAAACGCGGCAAACCCAATGAACCGGGTTATGTCTCATTCACGGCGGCGAAACTGGCGGAGATCAAGGGTGTGAGTGCCGATGATATCGCCCGGATCACCACAGATAATTTTTTTACGCTGTTTTCGCGGGCGGATCGGAGCAACCTTGATATTGGGAATGCCGGATCGTGACGAAGATTACCATATTGGGTTGCGGGTCTTCCAATGGTGTGCCGTCGGTCGGGCTGGGCTGGGGCGAATGCAACCCGGATAATCCTAAAAACCGCCGTCTGCGCAGCTCGATCCTGATTGAAACCGGCGGCAAGACCATTCTGGTTGATGTGACGCCGGACTTCCGCGAACAGGCATTGCGCCACGATATCAAACATCTTGATGCCGTGCTGTTTACTCATGCCCATGCCGATCATGTGCATGGTATTGATGATCTGCGCTGGATCAATGTCGCGATGCACCAGCCGATTGATATTTTTGCCTCATCAGACACGCTGGACGACATCCATAAACGGTTTGGCTATGTGTTTGATCCGCTGGCCGAAGGGGCCGGATTTTATTATAAACCGGTCCTGAATCCCCATGTGATTGCGCCGGGCGCGTTCCAGGCGGCCGGTGTGCCGCTAACGGCATTTTCCCAGGATCACGGCTATGCCGAAACGCTGGGTTTTCGCATTGGCAATTTTGCCTATTCGCCGGATGTCGTGCGGTTTCCCGAAAGTGCGCGGCAACATCTTCATGGGCTTGATGTCTGGGTGGTTGATTGCCTGCGCGAAAAGCCGCACGCAACGCACGCCCATTTACAACAGGCGTTGGAGTGGGTCGCGGAATTCAAACCCAAGCAGGTTTATTTCACCCATATGAGCATCCTGCTGGATTATGACGTTGCCAATGCGCTGACACCTGATCATGTTTCACCAGCGCATGACGGACTGGTGATTGAGCTTTAGGGCAGGCTTGGATATCCATCTTGCACAGGCCGGTATAATCAAGGTTACAAGCCAAAGCTTTGTTATTCCACAAATTCCCATATCTAAAAATTTGTCATAATATAAATTATAGAACAATTTGATGTACGGAGAAGCAAGGCTCTGCCTTCTGTTCTTGCCCCCTTTTTGATGGTATCTTCTTTCCGGGACAAATGGGATGCGCCGCATTCGGTATCGGGGTTAAGAAATGGCGACCACATTTCGGGATGTCATGATTGGTGTTGTAGCGATGGCAACGCTTGGCGGGTCGATCAACGCAGCCGAACTGACAATCACCGCGGCAGATGGTTCAATCCGCACGCATGATACAGAACAATTTCTTTCATCTCCGGCTCTGCAAACCATCGTGATCGAAAATGATATTGGTTATGGTCGGATCATGACCTATCAGGCGGTGCCGCTGGTCTCCCTGATCCCGGATCATGATGCTGTGGATGACCAGACCGGGCTGCAAGTCCTCGCCACAGATGGGTATGCAGCCAACCTGCCCTTGCCTTTGGTGATTCAGGATGGTGATGACGGTGCGCGGGCATGGCTGGCGATTGAACCGCAAGATGCCAAATGGCCGAACCTGCCGGGCAAAGATGTCAGCGCCGGGCCGTTTTCTGTGGTCTGGAGCAATCAGGCCGCATTCGGCATCATGCCGCAACAATGGCCCTATCAGGTTGCAAGCCTTTCCTATGCCCCGTTTCCGGCCACACGCTGGCCGCAGCTTGCCCTTGCCGATGGCGTTACAGATGCGGCCCGGCGCGGGCAAACGGTTTTTGTCGACCAATGCCTTGTCTGTCATCGCATGAATGTTGCCGGTCTTGCTGCATTGGGGCCGGATTTGAACATCCCGATGAATCCAACGCAGTATTTTCAGCCCGCTGCCCTGGCACTGCTGATCCGTGATCCGGCGCAGGTTCGCCAATGGCCTGACATGCAAATGCATGGTTTTGATCCGGTTGATTTATCCGATAGCGATATTGACGATGTTGTTGCCTATCTGGCGGCAATGGCTGAAACCGTGCCGGAATGACAATGCAACATACTTGATGTTTTCCATTAAAAGAAAATCTTAAGCATCCACCTGATCAGGCTCTTTTTCATAAAGAACTTCATGATCCAAAAGCGGCGCAACATCGATGTCGCTGGCATCCATCATCCCGGCCACCCGTTGCAGGGCGGCAATCAAAAAGCTTTGTTCCCAGTTTTCCAGATTGCGAAAGCGGTCGGAAAAGCGGTCATGCAGCGCCATCGGGGCACGGCCCAGAACTTCCCTGCCCTTGCCGGTCAGTCGGACATAGACCTTGCGTTTGTCGGTATCGCCGCGCGCGCGCAGCACCAGGTCCATGCTTTGCAGCCGGTCTACCAGTGCAGTTGCCGATGCCTGTGCCAGATTGACCTTGGCTGCAATATCGCCCACCGTCATTTCGCCAGCCTCGACAAGAGATTGCAGCACCAGCAATTGCGACGTTTTTAGCCCGGCGACCTTGCCCAGCTTTTTGGCGTGAATATCGCTGGCGCGCAGAATCTGGCGAATTGAAATCAGGGCTTCGTGCAATTTATCCATCAGGAAGGTTCCGCAGATTGATATCAAGGGTCTTTCATAGCGCCAAAACCCGCACCTGACAACGCTTTGCGCATCACATCCATCGAATTTCGAAATTATTTTACTTAGAAGTAATATTGCAGTTCATGATGAATAAATTTCAATTTCGATAAAATTTCAAAATCCAAAATCGACTTAATATCCCTTTAAATCAGCTATTTTATGTATTTTATGTGAATATATCGGCTCTTTGGGTTGACCATTTTGCATCGATAATCTATACAAATGACCGATAAGATAAATCGATTACTGAAATAACTGGCAGATAACCCGATGAAAATCGATACGAGCCTCATCCGAACCAACAAGAAACCGAACCTTGTCATCCGCAAACCCAAGGCCACGGACGGTGCCGCCGTCAATGACCTGATTGCGCAATGCAAGCCGCTGGATGAAAACTCCGTCTATTGCAATTTACTGCAATGTTCGCATTTTGCGGCGACCTGTGCGCTGGCGGAACTGGATGGCGAGATTGTCGGCTTTGTCTCTGGCTATATTGTGCCCGAGCATCGCGAACGCCTGTTTGTCTGGCAGGTCGCGGTGTCGCCGAAGGCGCGCGGACTGGGTCTGGGCAAGTCATTGATTCTTGATATTCTTGATCGCCCGATATGCTACAATGTGCGTGAAGTGCAAACCACGATCACCACGTCAAATGCACCCTCGCAAGGGGTGTTTCGGTCCCTCGCCCGCACACTGGAAGCCGATGTCAATCGCAAGGTGCTATTTGAACGCGAGACTCATTTTGATGGCGCCGCCGCCAGTGAAATCCTCTGGCAGATCGGCCCGTTCGAGCGCGCCGATGTCGCCCGTGTGGCTGCCTGATCCTCCTGATTTTTCAGATTTTATCGAACGTCGATATTCCCGGAACAATGCCGGGGCATCGACGTTCGTTTTGACAGAAGAATTGTTTTTGCCTTTCCCAATCACAAGAGGGAATTATGACTGTATTTGATCGCCTTGAATCGGAAGTTCAGAGCTATGCCCGCTCCTTCCCTGTTACCTTTACCAAGGCCGAAGGCGCATGGCTGACCGATGTTGATGGCAATCGCTATCTTGATTTTCTGGCCGGTGCCGGAACCCTGAATTATGGCCACAACAATCCGGACCTTCAGGGCAAACTGGTGGATTATATCACCTCGAACGGCATCACCCACGGCCTGGATATGCATACCGAGGCCAAGGCGGCCTTTTTGACCGCCCTTGAAACCCGAATTTTCAAACCGCGCAACATGTCCTACAAGGTGCAGTTCACCGGTCCGACCGGCACCAATGCCGTCGAAGCAGCCCTGAAACTGGCCCGCCGGGTCAAGGGCCGCGAAACCGTGATTTCCTTTACCAACGGGTTTCATGGCGTTACCCTTGGCGCGCTTGCAGTGACCGGCAACAAGCATCACCGCGATGCGGCCGGTGTGTCGCTTGACAATGCCAATGCCGTACCGTTTGACGGCTATATGGGCAGTGCGATTGATACCACCGACTATCTGGACCGGGTGCTGGGTGACAATTCGAGTGGCATCGCCCTCCCTGCCGCCATCATTGTGGAAACCGTGCAGGGTGAAGGTGGCCTGAATGTTGCGGATTTCGGCTGGTTGAAGAAACTTGAATCCTTGTGCCGCAAATATGACATCCTGCTGATTGTCGATGATATTCAGGCCGGTTGTGGCCGGACCGGTACGTTTTTCAGTTTCGAGCCCGCCGGGATTTCCCCCGACATGATTACTCTGTCAAAATCCCTGTCGGCTTATGGCCTGCCGCTAGCCGTCGTCTTGATCAAACCGGAATATGACCAATGGCATCCGGGTGAACATAACGGGACCTTCCGTGGTAACAATCATGCCTTTGTCACGGCTGCCGCCGCCCTTGATCATTTCTGGTCGGATGACAGCTTTGCTGTCGAAGTCCGTGAAAAATCCGATTTTGTCGGTCGACGTCTTGACGAAATCGCCGCCCGTTATGGGAATGGCAAGATTTACCGCAAGGGCCGCGGCCTGATGCAGGGCATTTGCTTTGAAAGCGGATCACTGGCGTCACAGGTGACGACAGAATGTTTCAAACATAACCTGATCATCGAAACCAGTGGCCCGGACAACGAGGTTGTCAAATGCCTTGTGCCCCTGATTATTTCGATGGACGATCTGGCGCACGGACTGGATATTCTGGAATTGGCGACCGCCAGGACCATGGGCAAGGACGTGGTTTCGACCACGGTTGCCGCAGAATAACTGCCTGTGACTGCATCGACATAGTTAAGACAAATCAAAGAGTTGAAAATGATTGTTCGCACACTGAAAGAATGTGAAGCCTCCGGTCGTCGGGTGGTTTCGGAAAACTGGGAAAGTACGCGCCTGTCGCTGGCCGATGATGGTATGGGCTTTTCGTTCCACATCACCACCATCTATGCCGGAACCGAAACCGAAATTTGTTACGCCAACCATTTCGAGACGGTCTATTGCATTTCCGGCAATGGCGAGGTCGAAACCATTGAAGATGGCAAGAAATACAAGATCGTACCGGGTACGGTTTACATTCTGAACAAACATGATCGGCATTATCTGCGCGGCGGCACCGAGGATATGGTGGTCGCCTGCGCCTTTAACCCGCCGCTGAATGGCCGCGAGGTTCATGATGAAAACGGTGTCTATCCACTGGGCGGCGACGCGCTGGCCAGCTAGGTCTTCCGGTCGGGGCGGTCTGAAAAATCCGCCCCGATCCCTCCCTTACGGTGGAAACTTTCCTGACAAAAACAGCCCCCAAAGGAGGCATCATGCTTTCGTCCCCCCAAGAAACAAAATCCCGGAAAATCAACCCGGCAAAAACGGATGGGCATAGCGTTCACAAGATCGGCGGCACCTCGATGTCGAAGGTCGATGCGGTCATGAACAATATTCTGGTCGGTGATCGTTCCGAACAGGATCTTTACAATCGCATTTTTGTGGTCTCGGCCTATGGCGGCTTCACCGATATGCTGCTGGAAAACAAGAAAACCGGCGAAGCCGGGGTGTATCAGCTGTATGCCGGGTCGGAAACCGATTGGGCGTGGGGCGATGCCCTGTCGGGCGTTGCCGAAAAAATGTGCGCGCTCAATGAAACCATTTTCAGGGATCTGGCCGATCTCAAACTGGCCAATGCCTTTGTCATGGAACGCATCGAAGGCACGCGCAGTTGCCTCATGGATTTGCATCGTCTGTGCAGCTTTGGCCATTTCAAGCTGGAAAAGCATCTTTTGACCGTGCGTGAAATGCTAAGCGCAATTGGGGAAGCCCACAGCGCGCATAACACCATGTTGTTATTGCGCAGCAAGGGTGTAAACGCCGTTTTTGCCGATTTGTCGGGTTGGCGCGAACCCGAAGCCTCGACCCTTGATGAACGAATCAATTCGGTTTTTGCCAATATCGACATCACCATCCAGTTGCCCATCGTCACCGGTTACGCCCAGTGCAGCGAGGGGCTTATGAGCCTTTATGGTCGCGGCTATAGCGAAGTAACCTTTTCGCGCATTGCCTGCCTGACGGGGGCGCGTGAAGCCATCATTCACAAGGAATTCCATCTGAGCAGTGCCGATCCGCGCATTGTCGGGGTGGATGCCGTACGTCCGATTGGCCGGACCAGCTATGACGTAGCCGATCAGTTGTCGAATATGGGCATGGAGGCCATCCACCCGCGCGCGGCCAAGGGCATGCGCAAACATGGCATTCCGCTGCGCATCGCCAATACGTTTGAGCCCGAACATCCCGGCACCGTGATTGACGATCACTGGGACCCCGATGACAGCCGTGTTGAAATCGTCACCGGCGTTCCGACCGCATTCGAGATTGAAGTTTTCAATCAGGATATGGTCGGTGTTCCGGGTGCGGAAGAAGAAGTTCTGGGCGTTCTGAAACGCTACAAGGTGCCGACGGTAACCAAGAATTTGAATGCCAATACCATTACCCATTATGTAACGGCCCCGCTTAAACAAATTCGCCGCTGTGTCGAGGAAATTGGCCGCAATCAGCCCGAAGCAACCATCAAGACCCGCAAGGTGGCGATTGTGTCGGTGATTGGGGCAAATATCAATCAGCCGGGCCTGTTTGCTCGTGCGGTTAGCATTCTGGATCAGGCCGGCGTCGATCTGGTCGCCAGCCATTTTCCCAGCCGCCGGGTTGATTTGCAGTTTGTCGTGACCGAAAGTGATTTCAACAAGGCAATCATCGCCCTGCATCGCGGCCTGATCGAAGGCAAAAAATCCGGCAAACAGGACGATACGGCGATTGCCGCCTGACAGACCGGTATCGATCTTGTTAAAAGGCCTGTGGCTGTTCTTCATCCACAGGCCTTTTTTGTGAGGAAATTCTTTATGGCGCAGAACAAGACAATGGCAATTGCAGAATTATTGACAGTGATGGCACGCCTGCGCGATCCGCAAACCGGTTGCCCGTGGGATGTTGAGCAGACATTCGATACCATCGCCCCCTACACCATCGAAGAGGCCTATGAAGTTGCCGATGCCATCGCCCAAGGCGATATGACCGAACTGCGTGAAGAACTGGGTGATTTGTTATTGCAGGTGGTGTTCCATTCGCAAATGGCGTCCGAAGACGGCCATTTCACCTTTGACGATGTGGCGCGCAGCATTACCGACAAAATGATCGAACGTCACCCGCATGTTTTTGGCGATGCCGCCCCGCGCACCACCGATGGTCAGAATCAAAGCTGGGAACAGCAAAAAGCAGTAGAACGCGCCCGAAAATCAGCGCGTAACGGGGATACCCCTCATAGTGCGCTTGATGGTGTCGCATCGGCCCTACCCGCCCTGATGCGGGCGGAAAAGCTGACCAAACGTGCGGCCCGTGTTGGCTTTGACTGGCCGAATATCGAACAGGTTCTAGATAAACTGCGTGAAGAAATTTCAGAATTGCGGGCCGAACTGACAGCCTGCCCCGATCCGGACAGGATCGAGGATGAATTGGGCGATATGTTGTTTGTGATGGCCAATCTGGCACGCAAATTGGGCGTTGACCCCGAAGTCGCCCTGCGCCGCACCAACCGCAAATTTACCACGCGCTTTCAGTTTATCGAAGCCGAACTGGCCCGTGAGGGCCGCAGTGCCACCCAATCCGATCTGACGGAAATGGACGCCCTGTGGAACAAAGCCAAGCAGGCCGAACGCGCCAAAGGCTGAAAATCAGGAAATTTTAACGCCCGAACACCGGCATCAACAGGGTGTTCAGCTCTGCCCATAATTCTTCGGTGGCGGCGCACAGTAATCCTGTGCCGTGGCCATTGGGGTGATAATCCTGTGCGCCTTCGGTCTTGATGTAACGGGCAATGCCGCCTGCTTCGCGGACAATCAGGGTACCGGGTGCATGATCCCACGGTTTGAGGGTGCGATAGGCGCAAAAATCAAACAGGCCGCGCCCGATTTCCTCATATTCCGCACCACAGCAGGAATAATGCGCCACGGTATCGAAAAAATCATGCTGGCCGTAATGCTTGCGCAAACGGTCACGGGCATAGGAAATCAGAAAACCCTTGGCATCAATCGCGGCTGTGATTCTGTCGCGAACCCGCACTGGAGCATTATTATAGCGAGTCCCACTGCCCTTTTCGGCAATGATGGTATCGCCTGTTATCGGGTTCTGTATCCAGGCGGCAACAGTTTCACCGCCCTGATAAAGGGCCACCATGCAGCGAAAGGGTTGTCGGTGATGGGCAAAGTTTTTGGTGCCATCGACCGGATCAATGATCCAGATCGGCGCATTTTGCGCAAAGGCGCGTTTTTGCAAACCATGATCATGATGGGCGGCTTCCTCGCCCAATGCGATGCTGCCAGGCAAAAGAGCGCATAACCGTTCGGTTAAAATCCGTTCGGCTTCGGTATCGGCAATCGTCACCAGATCATTGGCATCAATTTTGGTGTTGATATCGGCGGCTTCGAGCAACCCAAAGCGCGAGGCGATTTCCTGTTGAGCGACGTCATGGATAATGGCAGTAACTTTATCGATATCCAGAATCATAACGCAGGAAAGCCCCTTTGTGCGCGTGGGTTAAAGTGTATGCGGGTCCAGTTTGGTTCGGCGACACCAGTCTTCAAACCGGGTGATCCGAGCTTCTTCGAGGCGAATATGAACGGTAATCCCGTCTTCATCCTCGTGACGATGCAGAATCTCGCCCTGCTGATATAATTCGGCCAAAGCCTTGCCATTGGCAAAGGGCACAGAAACCGAAAAAACCGGCATTTCCGATGTCAGACGCTGTTCGATCAGTTTTAACAGGCTGTCGCAATTTTCACCGGTCACCGCCGAAATCGCGATGGTGTTCAGATGACGTACGCTGTGTTCCTTAATGGCAATCCGCCCTTCTGCATCCAGAAGGTCGCATTTGTTCAGAGCTTCGACCAGTTCCTCACCATCAATCGCCTGTTGCAAGCCCAGTTCCTTGAGGACTTCGAGAACGTCCTGTTTCTGGGCCGATGTTTCGGGCGAATGTACATCTCGGACATGAATGATCAGGTCGGCTTCCAGAACTTCTTCCAAAGTGGCGCGAAATGCGGCGACCAGATCATGTGGAAGGTCTGAAACAAACCCCACGGTGTCGGATAAAATCACCCTGCGCCCGCCCGGCAGTTCAAGCCCGCGCATCGTTGGGTCAAGGGTGGCAAACAGCATGTCTTCGGCAAAGACATCCGATGCCGTCAGGCGGTTAAACAGCGTTGATTTGCCTGAATTGGTATAACCGACAAGGGCGACAATCGGATAAGGTACGCGCCGCCGCGCCTGCCGGTGCAGGTCGCGGGTCCGTTTGACCTCGTCCAGTTCACGGCGCAATTTGGTCAGTTTGTCACTGATCAGGCGGCGGTCGATTTCGATCTGACGTTCGCCGGGACCGGCCAAAAAGCCGCGCCCGCCGCGTTGGCGTTCAAGGTGGGTCCATGTCCTTACCAGCCGGGATTTCTGATAGCTCAGCAAGGCCAGTTGAACCTGCAAACGACCTTCTCGCGTTCGCGCCCGGTCGGCAAAGATTTCAAGAATCAGGCCGGTACGGTCAATAACCTTGCATTCCCATTCACGTTCCAGATTGCGTTGCTGGATCGGGGTAAGCTGACCATTGACCACCACCAGATCGGCCTCTTCGGCCTTGATTTGGTCATGCAGCCGTTCGACCACGCCTGAACCAAACAGCGTCGCCGGGCGGATTTTGGCAATTGGCACAATATCGGCACCAACAACATCAAACTCCAGCGCACCGGTCAGACTGACTGCTTCGTCAAGACGTGATTGGGAATCGCGCCAGGATGCTGTCGCATCCGCACGTTTGGGTTCCGGGTGAAAAACCAGGACCCGGGGGCGTTCGTCATTGCCGTCCGCCCCCGTCGTCAGGGATTCGTTAGCTATTTTCTTCGTCCGTTGCAGGCTGGCTCGGATCAAACAGTTTAATCGGCGTCGTCGGCATCACTGTCGAGATCGCATGTTTGTAAACAAGCTGTGTGTGGGCATCGCGCCGCAGCAAAACAGAGAAATTGTCAAACCAGGTAATGATACCCTGCAATTTGACTCCGTTGACCAGAAACACGGTAACCGGCGTTTTGTTTTTACGGCAATAATTCAGGAATACGTCCTGAACATTTTGTGATTTTTCCGCCATTGGTTAGACCTAGCCTTCTTTTATGAGCGTTTTTTTGGTTTCGGGCGATCACGGAAATTCAGAACCGGTGACCGCAATTAGGCCTGAAACGATTCTGGTCCCACCTTATTTGTGACCTGATGGAACTATAAGGCTTTCCTGAAGCTTTTTACAACCCCTACAAGCGCTTCGCAATCACGGAAATGCCAATCGGGGGTCAGCAATGCAGAAACGCTGGTCTCGCCGTGGCCTGTCAGGTCTTCGCCAATCAGAATGGCCGTCGCCCCGACATTACGTGCGCATTGAATATCCACGACACTGTCGCCGACAAACCACATATTGGGATGCGGCAGCGCAACAGAACCACCCAGCGCCAGATGCACAGGATCGACGGCCGGTTTGTCATTTGCCGCATCGGTCGCCCCGACAATACCACCAAAAAAATGATCCCATTCCAGATGGCTGATCTCGGCGCGCAGGAAATCACCATTCTTGTTACTGACGACTCCCAGATAAATGCCCGACTCCTTTAACGCCGACAATAACTCGAACGCTGCGGGCAAGGGGGTGAGGCTTTCAAGATGAATGGCGTTGAAATGTGCATAGAATCTATCCCGCGCCAGTTCCCAGCGGTCGCCAAACAATTCCGGAAAACTGTCGCGCAAGGACCGCGCCACCCGGCTTTTGGTTTCGGCCATATCCCAGATATCGCGCCCGAAATCCGTAAAGGTCAGGTTCAGCGCGGTTTGAATGGTACCCCAACTGTCAACAAGGGTATTATCCCAGTCAAACAGGATGGCATCGGGGCGTGCCGGATGGGTTTGTGTCATAGCCGGTTACCGCCCTGCCCGCGTGGTTGCGGCAATTTGATCCATTGCATCGAAATAGGCAAGTCGCAGGGTTTTCGATACCGGGCCAATTTCGCCATTCCCAATCGCCACATCGTCAATTTGCGAAATTGGCATGACAAAGGTACTGGCGCTGGAAAGAAAGGCTTCTTTCGCCTGTTTTGCTTCGGTCACGCTAAAGGCGCGCTCTTCAAGCCGGAAACCGTTTTTATCGGCAAAATCCAGCAACGCCATACGCGTCACTCCGCGCAGAATATTGTGATCGGACTGACGGGTGACAATCACATTATCCCGGGTGACAATCCACGCATTCGATGATGATCCTTCGGTGACATATCCATCATCATCAACCTGCCATGCTTCATAGGCACCGGCTTCTCTGGCTTTTTGCTTGGCAAGGGCGGCAGGCAGCAACGCCACAGTTTTTATGTCGCGACGTGCCCAACGCTGATCGGGGGTGATGATCACCCGAACGGTTTTGACCTCGCGTCCCGGAAATGTTTTGTTGCGAGCCGTAATTACCAAAGTCGGCATGGCCGCATGGGGGAACGGAAAATCACGCGGTGCAACCCCGCGTGTGACCTGCAAATAAACCAGTCCTTCGGTTACAAGGTTCCGGCGCACCATCCGGCGCAAAATCTGCACCAGTGCCGCACGGGCAACCGGCATTTCAATGCGCAATTCCCCCAAGGAACGCTCCAGACGGTCCAAATGGCCTGCTTCGTCAATCAGAACGCCTTTGTATACTGCGAAAACTTCATAAACGCCATCGGCGAACTGAAAACCGCGATCCTCGACATGGACAGAGGCGTCGGCATGGGGAATGTAACGGCCATTGACATAAGCGATGCGCGACATTGTGTAACCTTTGGCGTCTTTTCCGGGGATAAACGTTATAAAGCAGCGATATCAGAAATATTCCAGCCGGACAGCAAACATCTTTTCAACTTTTTTGATTTGTTCGGACCCGGCAAAAACCACGATACGGTCATTGGCCTCGATCACGGTGTTGGCGCGTGGCATGACAACCACGCCGTCGCGCAAAATCGCCCCAAACACCACCCCGGCCGGCATGGCAATATCCTTGATTGCCTTGCCGACAATCGGCGCTGTTTCCAGAGCTTCTGCCTCCAGAACCTCGCCGAACCCTTCGGACAGGCTATGAACGGCACGAATACGACCGCGCCGCACATGTTGCAGGATGGTCGATACCGTCGTCATACGCGGGCTGATCACAACATCGATGCCCAGTTCGGATACCAGCGAATTATACGTGCTTTTATTGACCAGCGTCAGCGCCCGTGGGCAGCCATATCGTTTGGCCAGCAAGGATGCCAGAATGTTGGTTTCGTCGTCATTGGTCACGGCGACCACGGCCTCGGCATTGCCGACATTGGCTTCTTCCAGCAATTCCGGGTCCAGAACATCGCCCAGCAAGACCACGCTTTTCTTGGGTAGCTTCTGAGCGACATAGCGGGCACGTTCCGGGTCCTGTTCGATCAGGCGGGTGGTTACACCGGGGAAGTTATTGTTGATTTCCTCGGCCAGAAACAGGGCAATATTGCCGCCGCCAAAAATGACAATACGGCGGGCTTCCGGGTCGTCATGGCCAAAGGCCGACATCGCCCGTCCGACCTGATCGCTTGATACCGCCAGATAAACCAGATCCCCGGCCAGCATCTGGTCATCCCCCTTGGGATAAACCGGTTTGTCATTGCGAATCATGCCCAGAATGGAAATATTCAGGTCCGGGAACAACTGATGCAACTGGCGCAATGGCGTATTGATCACCGGGCAATCTTCGTTACAGCGCAACCCCAGAATTTTAACCATGTCATCGGCAAAGGGGATCATGTCAAACGCGCCGGGGGCCTGAAGGCGGCGGGCAACGGCACGCGCCACTTCCATTTCCGGCGAAATCACTACATCAATTGGCAATTTGTCGCGACCAAAAAGCCCGGCCCATTCCGGTTGCAAATAGGTCTGGCTACGAATACGGGCAATTTTGGTCGGCACATTAAACAGCGAATGCGCGACCTGACAGGCTGCCATATTCACTTCGTCGGCAAAAGTCACGGCAATCAGCATGTCGGCTTCTTCGGCACCGGCCTGCTGTAAAATATCGGGATGCGATCCGAAACCGATGATCCCCTTGACCTCAAGCGTATCGGAAATCTTGCGGATCAGTTCTTCGGACTGGTCAATAACTGTCACATCATTCTGTTCGGCAGCAAGATATTTGGCAATGTGGAAGCCCACCTGCCCTGCGCCGCAAATAATGACCTTCATAGATAATTCTCCTGTTCAAAAGGACCCGGTTGTCCGCGTATCGCCTAATCTGTCAGGCGGTCGCCATTGATTCCGAGGCTTTTGAGTTTCCGGTGCAGGGCGGACCGTTCCATGCCGATAAAACTGGCGGTTTTGGAAATATTGCCACCAAAACGATCCACCTGTGTTTGAAGATATTCACGTTCAAATAATTCCCGCGCCTCGCGCAGGGGCAAGGCCATGATTTCGCTGGTTTTATCGAAATTCAGCGATTCCGGCACATCCGAAAACAGTTCGGATGGCAACATCTTGCCACTGATCAGGTCATTGCTGCCGCCCGGTGCCATGATCATCAGGCGTTCAATGATGTTTTTAAGTTGCCGGACATTACCCGGCCATTCATAGGCATGCAGGGCTGCCATCGCCTCACCCGACAAGTGGCGTTTGGGCATGCCGGTTGCCTCGGCATAGCGCAGCAGGAAATATTCCGTCAGTTCAGGAATATCATCACGGCGATGATGCAGCGGCGGCACGTCAATCGGCACAACGTTCAGGCGGTAATACAAATCCTGCCTGAATTCCTGGGCTGCGATTTTTTCTTCCAGATTGCGCGATGTTGTGGCAATCACCCGGACATCGACACTGACCGGCACCGATCCGCCAACCCGCTCGAAAGTCTGATCCTGCAAAACACGGACAATTTTCCCCTGGGTTTCCAGTGGCATATCGCCAACTTCATCTAGCAATAATGTCCCGCCATGCGCCAGTTCCATTACCCCGGTTCGCGCTTCGCGCGTTGCACTGGCAACGGCCCCAAACAGGGATTCTTCCATGGTGTCGGGGGCAATATTGGCGCAATTGAGCACCACAAACGGGCCTTCGGAACGGGCCGAATGACGATGGATCAACCGCGCAATCACTTCCTTGCCCGATCCGGCCGGGCCGGAAATCATGATACGGCTACCGGTGCGCGCCACCCGATCAATGGCCTGGCGCAACGTATTGATGCTGGTCGATTTTCCCACCAGTTCGACATCGCCCCCTGCCCGCATCGTCAGTTCGCGATTCTCGCGGCGCAGACGCGCATCTTCAATCGCCCGTTCAACAACAAGCAGTAACCGTTCGGTATTAAACGGTTTTTCGATGAAGTCATAAGCACCGTTGCGCGATGCTTCCAGCGCGGTTTCGATATTGCCGTGGCCGGAAATCATCACAACCGGTACTTCGGGATGTTCGCGCTGAATCAGTTTCAGCGTTTCAATTCCGTCATGGTCGCTGTTTTCCATCCAGATATCGAGAACGACCAAAGTCGGCCGCCGTGCGGCGACTTCGGACAGCGTCTGCTGGCTGGATTTCGCCTGACGGGTCTTGTATCCCTCATCTTCAAGAATACCGGAAATCAAAGCCCGGATGTCTTCTTCGTCATCGACGATCAGAATGTCGTGCGCCATATTTCGCTCAAAGACCTTGGTTTCGGTGTTGCATCAGCAGACGTGATCAGGAAACCTGATTTTCAGGAGGAGCCTCTTCCGTCACAGGATAACAGGGAAAAGCCAGCGTGACTTTCGCCCCGCCTTTTTGCGCGTCGGCAAGTATAAGCTCTCCGCCGTGGTCTTCCATGATTTTCTTGACGATAGCAAGGCCAAGCCCGGTTCCCTTGCTGCGTGTTGTGATATAGGGCTCGGTCAGGCGTTCGCGGTTTTCAGACGGTAATCCCTTGCCGTTATCTTCAACAATAATAAAAACGCGATGGCGATCCATATCGGTTGACAGACGCATATCAATCTCGCCATCGGCAAGATTTTCGGTATTTTCATCGCGCCCTTCAATCGCCTCGGCGGCATTTTTCAGGATATTGGTCAGGCATTGTGTCACTTGTCGGGCATCGCACTGCACGGTGGTTTCGCTACCATCCTCGATGGTGAAATCATAATGGATGTCGGCATGCGCCTGTTTTTGCAGGAAAATGGCACTTTTGGCCAGCATCACCAGATTTTCATCGCGCATCGTCGGGCTGGGCATCCGGGCAAAGGACGAAAATTCATCAACCATCCGTCCGATGTCGGCAACCTGACGGATGATCGTATCGGTGCAAATCTGGAAAACTTCCGGATTGCTGGTGATTTCCTTCAGATATTTGCGTTTGAGTCGTTCCGCCGACAACTGGATCGGGGTTAGAGGATTTTTGATTTCATGGGCAATGCGCCGTGCCACATCGGCCCATGCCGCCATGCGTTGGGCATTTTGCAGTTCGGTCACATCATCAAATGTCACGACATAGCCAAATACTGTCCGGTCTGCGGCACGTTCGACCGTCACCCGAACCAACAGCATCAAATTCAAGCCGTCACGGTGAATTTCGATCTGGCGCGGTTTGGATCTGTCGCCGTCTTTCAGCCCGTCGTCAAATAATTGCGAAAATTCCGGGATGACTTCACAAACCGGATGTCCGATGGCCTCTTCCAGATTAATCCCCAAAAGTTCCGACGCACTGCGATTGGGCAAATTGATATGGCAATCGGCATCAAGCCCAACCACGCCGGCAGTCACCCCGCCCAGAATTGCTTCGGTAAAACGGCGGCGTTCATCATTCAGGCGGTTGGCGTCAATCAGTTCGCGGCGTTGGGTGTCCAGTTGCGATGTCATCCGGTTAAAGGCCAGACTCAGGGCGGCCAGTTCATCGCCCTGCTCGCCCACTGGCACCCGGATGGATAAATCGCCATCCCGGATTTTTTCTGCCCCGATGATCAGTTCTGAAATCGGCTGTACCAGCCGGGTTGCCACCGTCAGACCCAGCATCACCGCCGCCAGCAACAAAACAACTGAAATGATCACGAAAATCATCACAAAGGTAATGACGATACTGGAACGTTCGCCTTCCAGATTTTTATAGGCGGTTACCGCCTTGCGGGCACGGTCGATGCGATTCAGGACATTGGCATCGACAAACCGCCCGACCAGCAAAAATCCATCCAGAAAATGATCCAGTCGGACCACAGCCCGAATGCGGTCTTCGGTATCGCCCAGCATCAGAACCACATCATCCATGCGGGCGCGATCAAAAACCTCGACCGGGACCGGGGCGATTTCCGGATCATAGGAAAAACTGAAATCCGACTGGCCGATGACCGCCCCGCTGCCATCCAGAATAAGGGCTTCGGGCAGGCCGCGGGCTTCGGCCTGGGCGGTCAGTATCCGGTCAATCCGGTTGGGATCGGTGGCAAAACTGATACCCAGACGTTGCAGATCGCTGGCCGTTGCCAGCGCATCGGCACGGATCAGTTCCTGATGTTCCTGCAAATAGGCATCGGCGATCACCATGCTTTCTTCGACCGCAGTCCGAATGCGGTCGCTAAACCAGCCCTGAATGCCGAAATGCAGGAAAAGCGCCGAAAAAACCGCTACGATAATCGCCGGTGTTACCGCAACAAGGCTAAACAGCATTACCATACGGGTATGCAATTTGGCTCCGGCAGTACCCCGTCGTCTTTCGACCCAGATTTCCACCAGCTTGCGGGCGACAAGCATCGCAAGTGCCAGCAGCAAAACCAGATCAATATTCAAAAGAACAATGATCGTTCTGGGGTCCGGATGTAAGGGCGCGGTTCCCGTCATCGCCAGATAGGTTGCGATCACCGATATCAGCGCCGCAGACATCAGGAAAAAGGCCAGTTTGCGCGATTGGCTCAGCCGGGACAGCGCACGCACAAAACGGGATTGCAGCCAGCCGGAATCGGGCTGACGCTGTGTCGCGTTCATTTTGCGCCCCGTACCACTTCCAGCCCCAGATCACGGATTTTCTTGCGCAGGGTATTGCGGTTCAGCCCCAGAACCTCGGCCGCCTTGACCTGATTACCCCGCGTTGCTTCCAGCGTCACCGCCAGCAAGGGACGCTCCATTTCGCGCAGGATGCGGTCGTAAAGGCCGCTGGACGGCATATCATCGTCATGGGCGTCATAATATTCACGGACATGGCGTTCGATGGATTCCGCAAGGGATTGCGCCTCGCCCACCGGAGCGGAATCGGTTGCACCGGTTTCCGAAAATTCGGTTTCGATGACATCAACACCAATCACGTCATGCGAATAAAGTGCGGTCAGACGCCGCACCAGATTCTCCAGTTCGCGAATATTCCCCGGCCAGCGATGGGCCTTTAACCGTGCAATCGCCTCGCTTGACAGGGTTTTGCGTGGCAATCCTTCGTCACTGGCCTGTGACAGGAAATGATTGACCAGTTCGGGGATATCTTCCAGCCGTTCCCGCAGGCTGGGCAAACGGATAGGTACAACATTCAGGCGATAGAACAAATCCTCACGGAAAGTGCCTTCGCGGATCAGCTTGCGCAAATCACGGTGGGTTGCCGCCACAATACGCACATTGACGCGGATCGGGGTCCGTCCGCCCACACGGGTATATTCGCCTTCCTGCAATACCCGCAACAGCCGGGTTTGCGCTTCTAAAGGCATGTCGCCGATTTCATCAAGAAACAACGTGCCGCCTTCGGCCTGTTCAAACCGGCCAACCTTGCGTTCATTGGCTCCGGTAAACGCGCCCTTTTCATGGCCGAACAATTCGCTTTCGATCAGTTCACGCGGAATGGCCGCCATATTGATCGCCACAAACGGGCCATGACGGCGGGTGCCGTATTCATGCAGCGCACGCGCCACGAGTTCCTTGCCCGTACCGCTTTCGCCGGTGACCATCACCGTCAGATCGGTGTTCATCAACCGCGCCAGCGCCCGGTAAATTTCCTGCATCGCCGCCGACCGACCAATCAATGGCAGACGGTCATCGCCTTCCTCGCCGGTGCTTTTGGCTGCTTCGATATGCTGCGGTGTTTCAAGCGCACGATCAACAATGCTGATTAATTCATTAAGATCAAAAGGTTTTGGCAGATACTCAAAGGCCCCGCGCTGGGCAGCCTTGACCGCCGTCATCAGGGTGTTTTGGGCGCTCATGACAATAACCCGCAAATCAGGGCGCAATTTGCGAATGCGCGGCACCATATCAAGGCCATTTTCATCGGGCATCATGACGTCAGTAATCACCAGATCACCATCGCCATCAGCAATCCAGTCCCACAGGGTCTTGCCCTGTCCGGTGCTGCGCACTTCATGGCCCTGTCGTGACAGGGCCTGCGTCAATACGGTGCGGATTGCACGATCATCATCAGCAACAAGAATGCGGGCCGGGCTCGGGCTCATACGGTTTCTTCCTTATTTGTCGGCATGTCGGCAATGCTGGCCTGTTCGGCAATCACACGGTTATAGATAGGCAACATGATCTGGAATTCCGCCCCGCCACCGGGGGCATCCTTGACTTCGATAACGCCGCCATGATCGCTGATGATCTTGGCAACCAGTGCCAGACCAAGGCCCGATCCGGTCGGTTTGGTCGTCACAAACGGGTCAAACAGGCTTTCGCGCATATCGACCGGAATGCCGGGACCATTATCACGCACCGTAACCACCAATGGCAAATGCACGCGGGTATCCCCACCGGCAACGGCCAAGCGCACCCCATGCTGATAGCGGGTGGCAATCACAATATGACCGCCTTCCCCCTCAATGGCTTCACCGGCATTTTTAAACAGGTTGATAAACACCTGAACCAACTGGTCACGATTGCCAAATACCGGCGGCAAGGACGGGTCATAAATTTCTTCAAATACCACATGACGGCCAAAACCGTTTTCAGCCAGACGCCGCACATGTTCAAGTACGGTATGAATATTAACCGCACCGCGTTCCAGCGGTTTGTCGGAAAAAATATCCATCCGGTCTACCAGATCGACAATCCGGTCGGCCTCGTCACAAATCAGACGGGTCAGAACCCGGTCATCCTCGGTCGCGGTCTGTTCCAAAAGCTGTGCCGCGCCCCGAATACCCGACAGCGGGTTTTTGATTTCATGGGCCAGAATGGCGGCCATCGCACTGACCGACCGTGCTGAATTGCGGCTTAGCAACTGATTATCGATTTTATGGGCAATCGAGCGGCGATCAAAACTCATCACCGCCGAACCCGGTTCGTCTGGCATTGATCCCACTGTCAGATTGACGGAATGATGGCCGATTTTGGGGCTTTCTATCAGCAAATCATGATCGGCGACCATTGTCGCTTCGTCAATCGCCTGGGTCAGCAATGAGAAAACCGGACTGTCGGCAGGAATGAAATCCGACAGATTGCTACGGCATAAAACGGCGGCGCTGGTATTGAACAACTGTTCTGTCGCCTGATTGACAAAACGGATTTTTCCGTCCCGATCCGCAACAACAACCGCACTGGCGATTGCGTTCAGGATCCCTGTCGGATCGACACCGCTACTTTTGCCAAAGCCCAGTCTCATAGAAATTTCCCCGATTTATGTTCTGTTTGCTGAATGGAAGAAGACGAATTCAGGCGGCCTGATAGTGGTCTGATGCCTGAACCAGCGGTTCATAGAAAGTCCGAATGGCGTTTTTGACCTCTTCCGGTTCTTCAAGGACATTCACAATTCGGCGGAACTCTGTGGCGTCGCGCAGCCCATTGCAATACCACGATAAATGTTTGCGGGCGATCCGGCTGCCCTGTCGGTCGCCATGATGATCGATCATCGCATCATAATGACGCAAGATCGTCTCAAGCTGGCAGGTCATATCGGGGGCAGGCAATTTCTGGCCGGTGCGCAAATAATGCGATACCTGCGTCAGGAACCATGGGCGCCCTTGTGCTCCACGCCCGATCATCACTCCATCCGCACCGGACCGACGCAATAATTCGGCGGCATCTTCCTCGGTTTTGACATCGCCATTGCCAATCACCGGAATCGATACGGCATTTTTAACCTCGGCAATCGCGTCCCAGTCCGCACCCCCCTTGTAAAACTGGCAACGGGTCCGTCCATGAATGGTCAGCATTTGGATACCCAGATCTTCGGCGATTTTTGCCAGTTTGGGTGCATTGCGGTGATCATCGTCCCAGCCCAGCCGCATTTTCAGCGTCACCGGCACCGAAACAGCCCGGACCGTTGCCGCAATAATGTTGGCAGCCAGGGATTCCTGCCGCATCAGGGCCGATCCAGCATAGCCCTTGGTCACTTTTTTCGCCGGGCAGCCCATATTGATGTCAATGATCATGGCACCACGGTCTTCGTTCATTCTGGCGGCTTCGGCCATTTCGTCGGGATCGGTCCCGGCCAGTTGCACGGAAAGTGGGCTTTCGGCTGCACAATCGCCATGCATCTTGCGCACTTCCTTCTGGTGGCGTTGCAGGCGTGTCATGGCATCTGACGCAATCATTTCAGACACAACAAGATGCCCGCCAAAACGGCGGACCTGTTGACGAAATGGAAGGTCAGTGACACCAGACATCGGAGCCAGAATCACATTTTCCGGCACACACACCGAACCGATCTGCAAGGACATGGAGGAAACTCTTTTGCCTAAAACTTGGGCAGGTTAATGAATGTCTGCGCCAAGTGCAACAACTCTGCGCTTTTTGGCAACTTTGGTCTTAGAGGGATGCGTAAATCACGTCCCGACCAGATAGGCCGATACCAGCCGGACCCCCGGAAAGGCCAGCGTCAGCAACAAATACGCGCCCAGAACAAACCGCACGGCCATCCGGCCCCGCAAGGTTGATCTTTCATGAATCAGGATCAGGGCGCAAATCACCGCAAAGCCCAGCAAGGTCAGCATCATCTTGTGATCCACCGACCACAATGGCACCCCGTCCATCTGGCGCAAGGCAAATCCGGTAATGATGCCCGCCACCAAAATCCATGCCGACCATTTAAGGAAACTGACCAGCATCTGTTCGCTATCGCGCAAGGGTGGCAACCGGCGGCTCCAACGGTTTGGCTTGCGATTCTTAAGGGCATATTCCTGTATGACATAGCCCATCGCCGCAATCGCCGCCAACGTCACCAGCGCATACGTAACAAGCGAGGTGCCGATATGCACCCAAAGCCATGTCGAATAAAAAGACTCGTCACTTGCCGGGGCCGGAATGCGACTGTCGAATGCCCCGAAAACAGCGGCAATAACGCCCAGCAATAACAAATAAGACCCGATATAACCCGACAATCGCCAGATCTGGTGTTTGCCATCGCATCCGGCCAAACCGCCAAAAATCAGAACAACGGCAAGTTCCGACCAATGCAGGGCGGCACTGAAACCCCGCGACTGTGCCGCCTCGCCGCTTAACCCCAAAACCGCAATTGTCCCCAGAATGGCCGTACCAACCGAGGCAAACATCCAGATATCGCGTTGCGGGTCTTTGCGCAGGATTTGGGTGGCAAGGGGCAACAGGCTGAGGATATGAATGACGGTGGCAAGCATACAGGTTTTCCGATCTGTTATCGGCGCAGGGTGAAAAGATAGGGGCAAAACGCATTGCCATCTTGGCAAAGCCCGCATGGAAAGATAGCCTGCGGCGCACTTTGGACAAGTCACGGCATCATGTTTATGACCAAAAAAATATCGGTTGTCATCGTTGCAGCAGGCAGCGGTAGCAGATTTGGCGATCCAAGACCAAAACAATATCACGAAATTGGCGGCAAAAGCCTGCTGCGCCACTGTGTTGAACGGTTCATGGCATTCTGCCCGCAAGGTAATATTCAGGTGGTCATCCATCCCGATCACCGGGATATGTATGATACGGCAGTGGGCGATCTTGCTCTGCCGTCGCCTGTTGCCGGTGGGGCGACACGCCAACAATCGGTTCTGAATGGCTTGCAGGCACTGGCAAATTGTGACCCGCAACCCGACAATGTCCTGATCCATGATGCCGCCCGGCCCGGTATTTCAGATGAGGTGATTGCGCGGGTTCTCGCGGCACTGGCCCACCATGATGGCGCAATTCCGACCCTGCCGGTGCTTGATACCATCAAGCAATGCGATGGTGATGGCGTGATCCGGACGACCATTCCGCGCAGCACCTTGCACCGCGCCCAAACCCCGCAAGGGTTTCAGTTCGATAAAATTCTGGCCGCGCATTTGCGTCATGAAGGTCAGGAAATGACCGATGATGCCAGTTTGCTGGAGCAGGACGGATGTGATGTAGTGTGCGTTGAGGGCAGTGACGCCAATGACAAGATCACGCAGCGCGACGATATGATCCGCGCCCGTCAGATGATTTCCGACACCGATTTAAATCAGGACACATTTCTCATGACCCGCGAAGAATTCCGCACCGGCACCGGCTTTGACGTCCACCGGTTTGTACCGGGCACCGAATGTATTTTATGCGGGGTCGCCGTTCCCCATACGGCGCGGCTGGATGGGCATTCGGATGCCGATGTCGGCCTGCATACCCTGACCGATGCCTTGTTGGGCGCGATTGGTGCCGGGGATATCGGTCAACACTTCCCGCCCACCGATCCGCAATGGAAAGGGGCAGCATCAGACCAGTTTGTCCGCCATGCTGTTAATCTGATTGCGCAGCGCGGCGGGCGCATTGTCAATGCCGATATCACCCTGATCTGCGAACGCCCGAAAATCGGCCCGCACACCGAAAAAATGCGGGCCTGTGTGGCCGATATTCTGGGAATCGCGGTCGAACGGGTCAATGTCAAGGCGACGACAACCGAAAGAATGGGCTTTACCGGCCGCGAAGAAGGCATTGCCGCCCAAGCCGTTGTCAGCATCGCCCTGCCAATTGTCGGGGATTAAGCGGCGTCGGTCTCGTCGGCAAGCTGATGTTTCATCAGGACCGGCACCTGTGCCATGGCAAACAGCATGGTGATCGGCATGATGCCCCAGACCTTGAAGGTCACCCAGGCATCGGTGCTGAAATTGCGCCAGACGATTTCATTAACGACGGCCAGAAAGACAAAAAACAGACTCCAGCGCCATGTCAGAATGCGCCAGCCCTCATCCGTTGCCTTGAATGCCGATTCCAGAACCAGTTTCAAGAACAGCTTTCGCGCCATCAAACCACCCAACAGGATGGTCGCAAACAGCATATTGACGATGGTCGGTTTGATTTTGATGAATAATTCATCATCAAGATACAGCGTCAAACCACCAAACACGATGACGAAAACCCCGCCAATCAACGGCATGACCGGAATGGTGCGTGTCAGGGAAAAGGACGCCCCCAAGGCAATAATGGTTGCCACGACAAAAACAGCGGTTGCCGTCATCAGGTCGCGGGTGGCATTGACGGCAAAAAACAGGATCAGCGGCCCCATTTCAAGCGCCAGCTTGGTCATCTGGTTCATTGGTTTATCTTGTATCCATAATCATTGCTCGGCTTATCCTAATGACTGGTGGCCCGTGGTGCAATCCTCATCCCGATATCATGAATGCCTCGTTTGTTCGCCCAACCACGCAATATAGGCATCATGTCCGCGCCCCAGCGGTATTTCCAGAATGCAGGGTACCTCATAAGGATGGTCATCTGCGACCTTCTGCGCAAGCGTTGGGGCGAGTTCCTGTGACGTTTTCAGGATCATCACAAGTTCGTCCGATTGTTCGATTTTGCCGTCCCATTCATAAATTGCCTGCATCTGTGGCAGAATATTGGCGCAGGCCGCCAGTTTCTCGGTAATGGCCGCCGTGGCAAGGCGTCGGGCGCAATCGGCATCGGGGACAGTCACGTACAAAAACACCATCCCGGATTCTGTAAAACGGTCGATTGTCATCGAGATTGCTCCTTTGGCTATTATCCGCCACACTGATACCATCTGGGCGCAATATGTTTTACGGGGAATTCTGGATGGCTGGCAAAAAACAGATTCAACCGACCAAGGTACAATTGCAATGGCTGCGGCGCGGCCTGAGCCAACCCGGTGGTAAATTGCCGTTATTTGACGAAAATGGTCGCCAGATTGGCGAAAAGACCGTGCGCAGTTGCATCGAACATGGCTGGGCCGCCCCGTGGTTCGATAATCCGGTCAAACCCGACTGGCTGATCTGCAAACTGACCGATGCCGGTCGTCGGGCGGCCAACGCAGCACCATCTGACTGATCCGGAACAGGTGAATGCCACACAACATGGTTGCGTGGGCAAACAACAATAAGAATGTTTTGGGAAAATATTGGTCGGAGCGAGAGGATTCGAACCTCCGACCCCCTGCACCCCATGCAGGTGCGCTACCAGGCTGCGCCACGCTCCGACCGTATGTGCGCCTTGCAGCGCGGGACGATAAATAGCCCCGCTTTGCCACAGACGCAAATGGTTTTTAAGGATTTCCTCCGGAATTCTGTCGCGTTGCCTGCAAGAGCGATTGCAGGCTTTCCAATTCGCGCAGAACGTTTTCCAATGCCGTTCGATCACGAGGGCCGATAGCATCGACCGGGGCCTGATGGGCAATTGTTGCTGGTGGCATTTCCGGATCAACCGGGAAAGCGTCCGGTGCATCGCCAACAGGCAGATGGCCGTTATTCTGGGCAATCAGTTTCTGGACACCTTTGATGGTGTAGCCCTGATCATGCAACAATGATCGAATGGCTGCCAGCATCTCCAGATCTTCGGGGCGGTAATAGCGCCGCCCGCCTGCCCGTTTGAGCGGTTTGATCTGGCTGAATCTGGATTCCCAGAATCTCAACACATGCTGTTGCAGCCCAAGTTCGCTGGCCGCTTCGCTGATGGTGCGAAAAGCAGAGTCAGATTTACTGGTACGGCGATTTTCCGCCGTTTCCCCCAATTTCTTTTTCATGAATTCCGTACTTAGGCGTTAATGCGTGCTTTAAGCACCTGCGATGGTCTGAAAACCAGCACCTTGCGCGGCAGGATCGGAACTTCTTCGCCGGTCTTGGGATTGCGGCCAATGCGCTCGCCCTTTTTGCGGACAGAAAAACTGCCAAAAGAGGAAATCTTCACAACCTCATCACGGATGAGAGCCATCGAGATTTCATCAAGCACCGTTTCCAGAAGCTGAGCGGACTCGTTACGAGACAGCCCTACCTCCTGGTATACCGCTTCGGCAAGATCAGCTCGGGTTACCGTAGCATCCGACATGGCAGGTCGCCTCCTTACAACGGGACAATATACACAAGGTTATATCTGGTGGCGAAATCAGTCAATATCAACAAGATACGCAGAATTCCTCACAATCTTGTCAATTTTTCGGCAAATACCGGTTTTTATTTGGAAAAACGCGATTTCCCATGCCGGTTTTTACCAGCGAATCAGGCTCGCCCCCCATGTGAAACCGCCCCCCATCGCCTCAAGAATAATAATCTGCCCGCGTTTGATGCGGCCATCATGCACGGCTTCGCTTAGCGCCAGCGGAATCGATGCTGCCGATGTATTGGCATGCCGGTCAACGGTGATCACCACTTTATCGGGTGAAATGCCAAATTTCCGCGCCGTGCCATCCAGAATGCGGCGGTTGGCCTGATGCGGCACCAGCCAGTCAATATCATGAATATCCATGCCGGTATCGGCCAGAACCTCGTGGATCACGCTGGCAAGATTGGTCACCGCATGACGAAAGACTTCCTTGCCTTCCATCTGGACATGTCCAACCGTCTGGGTCGATGACGGGCCGCCATCGACATATAACAATTCGTATTTACTGCCATCCGAATGCAGGCGCGACGCCAGAATACCCTGATCGTCCGTGCTGCCGGTGCCGGTGGTGGCCTGAACGATCACCGCCCCGGCCCCGTCGCCAAACAAAACGCATGTCCGGCGGTCTTCCCAATCGAGAATGCGCGAAAATGTTTCGGCGCCAATCACCAGGGCGGTTTTGGCCTGCCCGTTGCGGATATACATATCCGCCGTGGTCAGGGCATAGATAAAGCCCGAACAAACCGCCTGAATATCAAAGGCAAACCCGGTAACGCCCAGGCGGGCCTGTACCTTGGTTGCGGTCGCAGGGAAGGTATTGTCGGGCGTTGCCGTGGCGACAATGATCAGATCAATATCCGCAGCCGTAATCCCGGCATGATCCATCGCCATCCGCGCGGCATTGACGGCCAGATCGCTGGTGGTTTCACCTTCGGCGGCAATATGGCGCTGCTTGATGCCGGTGCGGGCTGTAATCCATTCATCCGATGTATCGACCCGGCTGGCCAGTTCTTCGTTGGTAAGAATCGTTGACGGAAGATAAGAGCCGCAACCAATGATGCGCGAACGAACTGTCATGATTTCAAGACTGCCGGTTTATGAAGGGATAATGGGCGGATTTAATCGGCATTGCCTGCCATCGGAAGGATTTCATCCTCAAGATCGGTACGTGACATCGCTTCTTCAAAAGAGGCCAGTTCCTTTTTGATGCTATCATTGAGCCGGTTGGCAATCAGGTCATGACAGACACCAATCGCATTGGAAAAGCCCAAAGCATCTGTGCCGCCGTGGCTTTTGACGGCAATCCCGTTCAGGCCCAGCAACATGGCCCCGTTATAGCGGCGCGGGTCCATGCGGTCACGAAAACGCTGCAAGGAACGGCGGGCCAGGAGATAGCCAATTTTGGCGGCAAATGAACTTTGAAAGGTTTCGCGCAGGAAATGCACCAGAAGACGCGCCGTGCCTTCGGCCGTTTTCAGGGCGACATTGCCGGTAAAACCGTCGGTTACGATTACATCAACCGTGCCCTTGGCAAGATCATCGCCTTCGACGAACCCTTCAAACCGGATGGGCAAATCAATGGCGCGCAGGATGGCCGCGGCCTTTTTGACCGACTCATTGCCCTTGAGTTCCTCAATCCCGACATTGAGAATGCCGACAGACGGACGTTCAAGGCCAAACAGGGTGCGGGCAAAAACCTCACCCATCAGGGCGAATTGCACCAGATTATTCTCGTCACATTCAACATTCGCGCCCAGATCCAGCATCACGGTTTCCCCGCGCTGGGTCGGCATATAGGTAGCAATCGCCGGACGGTCGATCCCCTTGACGGTTTTAAGGACGAATTTCGCCATCGCCATCAGGGCACCGGTATTCCCGGCAGAAATGACGCCCTGCGCCTCACCGTCCTTAACGGCATTGATGGCAAGACGCATGCTGGAATCCCGGCGCTGGCGCAAGGCCACCGACGGCTTGTCATCCATCGTGACTTCCTGCGACGCATGACGAATTTGGGTGACCGCCTCAAGCTGGGAAGATGCGGCCAGCAGCGGTCGCAGCCGCGCTTCGTCGCCATACATCAAAAATGTCAAATGAGGCAATCGTTTCAGCGCGATTTCCGCACCCGCCACGACCATGTCGGGCGCGTGGTCTCCCCCCATCGCGTCAAGTGAAATGCAAACCTGTTCAGGCAATGTATTCTCTTATGGTTGTTTTGAACATCTGAACCGGGAAATACAGGCCCCGCAGCCCCGGTTCGTCCATGATCGCCAATGGTGCATCAGAACGCCCGTAATTACCGGAAATTCATGATCGACACAAGGCAAAGCAATAACAGCCTCAGCCTTTCGGCTCCAGCTTGTCTTTCAATGCGGCCAATTTTGCAAATGGATTTGGCTTTTCATCCTCGTCATTGTCGGCAAGCTGTACCGGTGCCTCGGCACCTTCCTTGCGCGGATACGGATTCATGGCAACCGCCAGATATTGCGCGACAATCTCGCCCAGATCAATCCGCCCATCCACCAACGGCTCGGGCTGATCAAGCAATGCCATCAATTCTTCTTCGCTCAGATTTTCAAGATCATCCGGGCTTGACGGCAAATCTGATTCGCTGACATGCGGCGAAAACAAAACTTCGATTTCATCGTCAATTACTTCGGGAACGGGATCGAGTGTGACCACACATTTTTGGGCAATTTCGGCATGCAGGGTGCCGCGCACGGCGACCTCGCCATTGCCATTGATGGTCAGTTTCAATTTGGCGTTCAGAACCGACAGATCGATCAGGTCAAACCGTTTTGCAAGGGCGGCTCGTTCGGCAGCATTTGATTCCAGTTCGATGGTGTTTTTCTTTTCCGTCAACTCGTCGATTCTGACGATCCGGGAAAATTCGGGGGTGATGTTTTTCGACATTATGGTCTCGTATGATTTCAGTTTTCAGGCGTACATTCCGGCGCGTCCGGAAATGCAATGATGCCCTTCATCAGGTCTTCGCTTTTTTGTGTGGCCAGCGCCGCATCGGCAAGATGCACATAACGGACCATCGCGGCAAGCTGTTCGGGTTTCACCTCGGTATCGGCATAAAGATTACGGTTCAGGGCTGCAGCAAGGGCGTCATCGCCATCGCGCAATCCTTCTTCATAGGCAACGATCCGCCCGTGATAGGACTCGGACATTTTGCGTACCCGCTTCAGAATACCAACATCGCCAATACCCATTTCCCGCATATTCTGATCCAGACCGGCGAACATTGCGTCAAAAACCTGCTGTGCCAGATCGCGACCAGCCTGATCCTGTTTCAGACGGCGAAACACCACAAAGGCATTGACCAGAATAAGATCGAAACGCCCTTCAATTGTATCGGCAACGCCAAGGCGCGCAAAAAAATCGGGTTGGCGGGACTGGGTCACAATGGACCGGTACAAATCCGCCGCCACACTTTGGTTTTTGCTTTTTTTCTTTAGCCAACCAAACAACCGTTACACTCCTTCGTTGACATTCCTGATATGGCACGCAAAATGCCGTTCAAATCCTGCGGCCATCCGGTCGTCCAATTGCCCGGCAATATCATGCGCCCTGCGCTGAAACTCAAGGCAATTCCTGAAGACTTTAACAAACGGATCGCTCCGGTGAATTTAATGCAATCGAAATCAAAGCGTTTCACCTTTCTTTTTCTGGCCGGTTTGGCAGTTGCTTTCGTCGCAGCATGCAGCCCACGGATCGCAGCACGGGGAAATTTGCCCGAACCCGAAACCCTTGAAAAAATTGTCGTCGGACAATCGACAAAGGGCGATGTCACTGACCTGTTAGGGTCCCCGTCCAGCATTGCGGCATTTGATGAAAATGTCTGGCTTTACATTTCACGTCGCACCGAAACTATTGCCTTTCTGGCCCCCGAAGTTGTCGATCAAAGGGTTGTCCTTGTCAGTTTTGACCACGCCAATCGCGTCGATATCCTGAGCGAATACACCCTTGAAGATGGCAAACCGGTTATTCCAAGCGACCGCATCACCCCGACATCGGGTAAAGAAATCACCATTCTGCAACAGCTTTTCGGCAATCTGGGCCGTTTCAGCGGCACAGAATAATCTTTCGTCCCAAAACACATCAACGTTCCGAAAAATGGTCGAAGCTGTGAGAAACGGCTTCGACCATTTTGCCATCCGGGCCCGTTATGAAAACTTTTCCAGCCTGATCAGTGACCCGACCGATGATGGTAACCTGATCGTCCAGTTGCGCCATGACATCATCCGGCGCACAGATCAGTAATTCGTAATCATCGCCCCCATCAAGGATGATATCCCACCAGTCATCCGCGTTTTTAACGCAATTTTGCGCCGCGTCGGACAAGGGAACTTTCGTCCGGTCAATCTCGATCCCGATGCCCGATGCCACGGCAACTTTGCGGGCATCACCCAACAAACCGTCTGAAATATCCATCGCCGCAATCCGCCTGCCAAGGGTGGCACAGATCTGCCCTGTGGCCATACGCGGACGGGGTAACCAGTATCGCCCGGTCAAATGATCCCGATCTGCGTCATTATCGGGCGTCAAACGATCCTGCAAAACGGCAAGACCCAGTGCGGCGTCGCCAATCGTGCCCGTTACGGCAACCAGATCACCGATGCGGGCATGGTCCCGTCGCAAGGCTTGTCCGCTTTTGACCGATCCAAAGGCTGTCAGGCTGAAAAAACTGGGTCCCGGCGTTGCCACCGTATCACCGCCCAGCAGGGCGACATCATATCGTGCGCAATCTTCGCCAAATCCTTTGGCAAAGGCGGCAATCCAGTCTTCTGAAACACCTCGGTTAAAACCGGTGGTCAGAACCACCCCTGACGGGGTTGCCCCCATAGCCGCCAGATCGGACAGATTGACCCGTAAAACCTTGCAGGCGATGTTGGCCGGGTCATCTTCGCTGCGGAAATGAACAGCGCCGACAAGGGCATCGGTGGTAACCACAATTTCATGGCCTTGAGGCGGGGAAAACACCGCCGCATCGTCGCGCAGCGCCAAAGACGCAGGCGAACGTGCCGCAATCGGGGCGAAATAACGGGCGATCAGGTCAAATTCTCCGGATCGCGCCGCCATTGTCAGACCTTGCCAGCTTCGTTCGGACGCAGGGTTTTGCCAATACGATCAAGCACCGCATTGACCAGTTTGGGTTCGGTTTCGTCAAAAAACGAATGGGCGACATCTACATATTCACTGATGACGACTTTCATCGGGACGTCTTCTCGCATCATCAATTCATAGGTTCCCGCCCGCATGATACAGCGCACAACGGTTTCCAGACGTTTGGTTGACCAGCCTTTTTCAAGGGCGGCATCAATCAGCCCGTCAATATCGACACGGCGCGCTTCAACACCCTGAACCAGATCGGCAAAAAAACCGCGATCCGGATCAATCAGATTGTCATTGGGTTCATCCAGATCGCGAATGCCATCCCCGTCCAGACGGAATTCCGAATATTCCCGCACGACAGTCCCGGCGGAATCCTGCGACAATTCAGCCTGATAAAGGGCCTGTATCGCGGCGAAACGTGCAGCACTGCGGCGCTGGGCGGCAGAAGCATTGGGTTTTTCGGTCATTGTTAGTGGTGTATTCCAAAATGATGTTGAACTTCGATCATCCGCAAAACGGCACGGGCGGCTTCGCCCCCTTTGTTCTTTTCGTCGGCTTTGGCGCGCGCAAGGGCCTGCGCCTCGTTTTCGACGGTCAGAATACCATTTCCGATGGCCAGTTTATAATCAAGGCATAGCTGCATCAGGGCGCGGTTGGCCTCGTTGCAAATATGATCATAATGCGTTGTTTCGCCCCGAATCACACAGCCCAGCGCCAGATAACCGTCATAACGCGGCCCGGTCGCCAGTTCCTGCATCGATTGTACAGCATAGCGAATGGCGACAGGTACCTCAAACGCCCCCGATACCGAAATCCGGTCCCAAGTGGCACCGGCAGCCTCAAGGGTTGCCGCGGCCCCCTTTACCAGATCGGTGACGATATGGGTGTAATAGGGTGCATCGACAATCAGAATATGCGGGGTATTGTTGTTGTTCATTTTGTCTCCGTGACGCTGAGCGGACGCTGATCAACCAGATTCAGACCAAAGCCGTCAAGTCCTACAATGTGTCTTTTGGTATTTGACAGTAAAATCATGTCACGAACACCCAGATCATGCAAAATTTGCGCCCCGACACCATAATCCCGCAGATCATTGTCGCCGGTGGCATGGCCACTTTGCTGACGCAAGGCCGTGCCATCGCCGCCCTGACGCTCGATCAGGCGGGCAACCGCCGATGACAGACTGTTGGGACGAGGTTCGCGGATCAGAACAATCACGCCCCTGCCCTCGTTTTCAATCATCTGCATGGCGGTCTGCAATTCGCCACCATGATCAGGTTGACGGTCACCCAGAACATCTTCAACCACATTAAGGGCATGAACACGGGTCAGAACCGGTTTTCCGTCCAGAATGTCGCCTTTGACCAAGGCAATATGTTCGGCATAATTGATGTTGTTGACATATAGGTGCAGGTCAAACATACCGCCGTGAATACTGTTGATTTTAGTAACCGCATTGCAACGCACCAGTTTATCGTGACGGCGACGATAACGGATCAGATCGGCAATTTGCGCAATCTTCAAATTGTGTTTTTTGGCAAATTCAACCAGTTCCGGCAAACGGGCCATTTCGCCATTATCATTCATGATTTCGCAAATCACGCCGGACGGATTAAGTCCGGCAAGGCGCGAAATATCAACCGATGCCTCGGTATGTCCCGCCCGCACCAAAACACCGCCATCACGGGCCCGCAGCGGAAAAACATGGCCAGGAGTCACAATTTCGTGGCGGTCGCACGCCGGATCAATCGCAACCGAAATGGTGCGGGCCCGATCCGGGGCGGAAATGCCGGTGGTTACACCGGTCCGCGCCTCAATGGATACGGTGAAGGCGGTTTCATGGCGGGTGCCATTACTGGCCGACATCAAAGGCAGGCCCAAATGATCACAACGCGATGATTCCAGCGCCAGACAAATCAGGCCGCGCCCGTGTGTTGCCATGAAATTGATGGCATCGGGTGTTGCCATCTGGGCCGGAATGACCAGATCACCTTCATTTTCGCGATCTTCATCATCGACAAGGATGAACATCCGCCCGTTACGGGCTTCTTCAATCACGTCTTCAATCGGCGAAAGATAACGATGCGGCATGATTGATTATTCCTTCCCCATCATGCGGGCGACATAACGCGCCAGCATGTCGATCTCGAAATTGATCGGATCACCGGGTTGTTTGGCCCCCAGTGTTGTTTCATTTTGCGTATGGGCAATCAGATTAATGCCAAAACAGTTACCGGTCACCTCATTGACGGTCAGCGACACACCATCAAGGGTGATTGATCCTTTCGACGCAACATACCGCGCAAATGCTTCGGGTAATTCAAAAACCATCCGGACGGAATCCCCTTCGGGTGTGCGCGAGACAAGTTTCGCTACACCATCGATATGGCCAGATACAATATGCCCGCCCAATTCATCACCAAGGCGCAAGGATTGTTCCAGATTGATGCGATCACCGACGGCAAGATTTCCCAGCGTGGTTTTATTCAGACTTTCGGCTGATGCCTCAATCGCGAACCAGTCATTGCCGGTTTCAACAACCGTCATGCAGGCCCCGTTACAGGCAATCGACGCGCCCAGAACGATCTTTGCCGTATCAAATTGCGTGGTGAACTCAAACCGTGTATCGCCCTTTTTCTGAATGGCACGCACGGTTCCAACATCGGTCACAATCCCGGTAAACATTCAGATTATTCCGTTTCTTTTTCATAGGTTATCATGAAATCTTCACCTGTTTTTTCAAAATCGGCACGGTGATAGCGCGGCATATCCACAAGATCATCCAGCATCAGATCGCCAATCACCGGCAATCCTTCTGCCCCGATGAAACCCGGTGCCGAAAAATGCACGATCCGGTCCACCAGACCAGCCCGAATAAACCCGGCGGCCAAACGCCCGCCGCTTTCAATCAGAATACGGGTCACGCCTTTGTCCGCCAGACGATGCAGGACATCTTTCAAATCAAGATGGTTCGCATCACATGTCGCCGCAATGACTTCGGCCTTGCTATTGGCAAAACGGTTGCGGCAGATGTCGGTATTTTCATCAGATGTCACCAACCATGTCGGAGTTTGGGTGGCAGTTTGCACCAGCTTGCATTCAGTCCCGACCTTGCCTGTGCGATCCAGAATGATACGAACGGGCGAACGATCCTCTATCCCGGCAATCCGGCAAGTCAGGTCGGGATCATCGGCAAGAACCGTATCCGCCCCAACCAGAATCGCATCATGGGTGGCGCGCAACATATGCCCCCGATTGCGGGCCTGCGCGCCAGTAATCCACTGGCTTTGACCATTGGCAAGGGCTGACCGGCCATCCAGCGTTGCCGCCAGTTTCAGGGTAACCAAAGGACGGTTTTGAGTGATGCGGGATAGAAAACCGGCATTAATGCGGCGGGCTTCATCATCCATCAGGCCAACATCGACCCGGATACCGGCGTCGCGCAACATTTGATGTCCGCGCCCGGCGACCCGCGGGTCCGGGTCTTCCAGCGCACTGACAACACGGCCCACACCTGCTTCAATCAGTCCGCGAGCACAGGGTGGTGTAACGCCATGATGACTGCAAGGTTCAAGGGTGACATAGACCGAGGCCCCCGATGCCCGATCACCGGCCATCGCCAGCGCCATGCGTTCGGCATGCGGGCGCCCCCCCTTTTGGGTCCAGCCGCGCCCGACGATTTCTCCGCCCCTGATGATGACACAGCCAACCGACGGATTGGGCCAAACAATGCCCAAACCCCGTTTGGACAGGCTTAATGCGACCCGCATGAAATGCTTGTCATCTTCCGAAAACGCGGCGACTGCCATTACGAAGTGCCCGCCTCTTCCTCGCCCTCTTGCATGTTTTCGACAAATTCCTCGAAATCACGCGCTTCGCGGAAATTCTTGTAAACCGAAGCGTAGCGCACATAGGCCACCTGATCGAGGGCATTAAGCGCCTCCATCACCATTTCGCCGATGGTATCGGTCGAAATGTCGCTTTCGCCGCTGCTTTCAAGACGACGCTGTACACCGTTCAGCGCCTTTTCAATGCGTTCATCGTCAATCGGACGTTTACGACAGGCCAGAAAAATCGACCGCGCCAGTTTATCTCGGTCAAACAACTGGCGCTGCCCATCCTTTTTGACCACCATCAGTTCACGTAATTGTACTCTTTCAAAGGTTGTGAACCGTGATCCGCAGGCCGGACAAAACCGCCGCCGCCGAATGGCATGATGCTCTTCGGTTGGACGCGAATCTTTCACCTGGGTATCGGTATGGCCGCAAAATGGGCAGCGCATGATATGTTACTCGTCTGTTTGGCGATCAGCCATAAATCGGAAAGCGCTGGCACAAATCACGCACGTTGGCCCGAACATCGGCTTCGATTTTCGGGTTGCCTTCGGGATTATCGACCATCGCATCCAGAACATCGGCAATCAGTTCGCCGATATAGGCAAATTCATCGGTGCCAAAGCCCCGAGTGGTTCCGGCAGGTGTTCCCAGACGGATGCCCGAGGTTACGGTCGGTTTCTCGGTATCAAACGGAATGCCGTTTTTATTGCAGGTGATCCCGGCCCGTTCCAGCGCGACTTCTGCTGTATTGCCTTTCAGGCCTTTGGGGCGCAAATCAACCAGAATCAAATGGGTATCGGTACCCTTGGTCACGATATCATAACCGCGTTTCAGCAGCACTTCGGCCAGAACGCTGGCATTATCAACTACCTGTTGCGCATAGGCCTTGAATTCCGGACGCAGAGCTTCGCCAAAGGCGACGGCCTTGGCGGCGATCACATGCATCAGCGGCCCCCCCTGCAATCCCGGGAAGACAGCAGAATTGATCTTTTTGCCGATTTCAAGATTGTTCGACAGGATCATGCCGCCACGCGGGCCGCGCAGGGTTTTATGGGTCGTGGTGGTCACCACATCGGCATAAGGAAGCGGGCTCGGATGCACACCACCGGCAACCAGACCGGCGAAATGCGCCATATCAACCATCAACCAGGCACCAACCTTGTCGGCGATATCGCGGAAACGCTTGAAATCGATCTGACGCGGAATGGCGGACCCGCCCGCAATGATCATTTTCGGCTGATGTTCAATTGCAAGGGCCTCGACCGCATCATAATCAACCCGCAAATCCTGTTCGCGCACACCATATTGAATGGCATTAAACCATTTGCCCGACTGTGCTGGACGCGCACCGTGTGTCAGATGGCCGCCAGCATCCAGTGACATGCCCAGAATGGTGTCTCCCGGCTGCAACAGGGCCAACATCACCGCCCCGTTTGCCTGTGCGCCGGAATGGGGCTGCACATTGACGAATTCACAGCCAAACAGTTCCTTGGCACGATTGACCGCCAGTTCTTCGGCGACATCAACGAATTCACACCCGCCATAATAACGACGACCGGCATAACCTTCGGCATATTTGTTGGTCAGAACCGAACCCTGCGCTTCCAGCACGGCTTTGGACACGATGTTTTCTGACGCAATCAGTTCGATCTGGTTTTGCTGGCGGTCAAGTTCATCAGTGATGGATTTAAACAAGTCCGGATCGCTGTCTGACAGGCTGTCAGAAAAAAAACCTTTAAAGGACATGATGAAGACCTTTCGGAATGCGGGGAATGGAAATGGAGCCCCTCTGGCCCCGGTTATCAAAAGGAAGGAAAGCCGTTATTTAGGGTTCGACAGTTTATCGATACGTCCCTGATGACGACCCCCTTCAAATTCGGTGGTGACAAAGGCCTTGACGCAATCAAGTGCGGTCGCTTCGCCCAACAGGCGTGCGCCCAGACACAAAACATTGGCGTTGTTATGTTGACGGCACAATTCTGCCGACAGGCGGTCATGAACCAAAGCTGCCCGGATTTCAGGATAACGGTTGGCCGCAATACTCATGCCAATCCCCGATCCACAAATCAGAATGCCGTGATCGGCCTTGCCCGATTTGATCGCATGGGCAACTGAATAGGCATAATCAGGATAGTCCACCGATGCACTGCCATCAGTGCCAAGATCTTGCACCTCATACCCCTGCCCTTGTAGCAGGGCGACAATCGAGGATTTCAGATCGACACCGCCATGATCAGCGGCGATGGCTATGGGTTTGGCGATCATCAATATGTCCTTGTCCATGTCTCATCCGATGAAATTTGAGCGCCTTTTAACACATAGCAGCGCAACTTGCCAACGCGCAGCATGCGCACCGGCCAGGTTAATTTGACATCCCAAGCAGCGGTGTGATTCATGATGTTTTCTGCTTGGGGAAATACACTTTTTAGAAAATACATATTGTCGCGTTACCTATCAAAACGCGAAAGTGCCGTAATTCAAACCGACAGGAAAAGATAATATTTTGAAACCTGTAATTTCATCTTTCAGGCTTGGTAAAAATCATTCGGCATCATGCAAATAATTATACATTTGAATAGTATGATAGCTGCCATTATTTCTCCAAAATTCTGGTATCTTTATCTAAAAAAGAAAAATGGTCGTTGTTCAAGTCAAGAGACAATTGACTGAACTGAACAAATACGGCATTAGTTAAGTTAGTTGGGGTAAATTTAAGGACGAATATAGAATGTCTGATATTGATAATGACGCTTTTGACCGCAATGAAATGTTGCAAATGACGGTTGATCTGGTTTCCGCCTATGTCAGCAATAATGCAATGGCATCGGCACAGATTCCGGAATTTATCGGTTCCGTATACAAATCCCTTTCCGATCTTCGTCAGGGTGACATCGAACCGGAAGCAGAACCGTTGAAACCGGCAGTTCCGATCAAAAAATCAATTGGCGATGATTTCATCATCTGCCTTGAAGACGGCAAAAAACTGAAGATGCTGAAACGCCACCTGCGCACGACCTATAATCTGACCCCCGAAGAATATCGTGCGAAATGGGGCCTTCCTGCTGATTATCCGATGGTTGCGCCGAATTACGCAAAACAGCGTTCGCAGTTTGCCAAGAAAATTGGTCTGGGTCGCAAGGCGAAATAATCAATATTTCCCTTCGTCAATGACAGCAAAAAACGCCTTCCTTGCCGGAGGCGTTTTTTTTGTTCTGTTTGCCCGGGTAAACAAAAAGCCCGGCAAACGGATTAGCCGGGCTTTCTGCTTGTCTGTCAGGCAGGATTAGTTGACGTAGTCGTACGCGCCACCTTCCCATTTGTAGATCACATAACCCGGAGCTGCGACGTCACCTTTGGCATCAAAAGCAATCGAGCCCAGAACGGTGTCAAAGCTGTCACCGCTTTTGAGGGCTTCGCTGACGGCTTCGCTATCAACGGTGCCTGCTTTTGCAACAGCCTGGGCCCATGCCTGAACTGCGCCATAGGTGTAAAGGGTGTAACCTTCCGGCACATAACCCTGACCTTCATAGTATTTGACCAGTTCGGCGTTGCGCGGATCATCTTCCAGTTTCGGACCGTTGGTGAACAACGTACCCGAACCGGCATCACCGGTGATGGCCCAATATTCAAGGGAGTTCAGAGCATCGCCCGACATAACGGCGGTATCCATGCCCTGGCTGCGCATCTGACGAACGATCAGGCCAAGTTCGGTGTGATAGCCGCCGTAATAGAGAATATCGATATTCTCGGATTTCAGCTTGGTCACCAGTGCCGAATAGTCTTTTTCGTTCGGGGTGATGGCTTCGTAAACAACTTCGGTAATACCCGCAGCGTTCAGGTTTTTCTTGGTTTCGTCGGCCAGACCTTTGGAATAGGCCTGTTTGTCATGAACGATGGCAATACGTTTATCGCCATAGTTTTCAGCCAGATATTTACCGGCAACTTCACCCTGCTGATCGTCACGACCACAAACACGGAACACATTGTCCATGTCACGTTCGGTCAGTTGCGGATTGGTTGAAGCCGGGGATATCTGAAGAATGCCTTCTTCAAAGTAAACTTCAGATGCCGGGATCGAAGAACCCGAGCAGAAGTGGCCGGCAACAAGGGCAACATTTTTGCTGACAAGCTGGTTGGCAACAGCAACAGCCTGTTTCGGATCGCAAGCATCGTCACCGATTTCCAGAACAACCGTCTCGCCCAGAACGCCGCCAGCAGCATTGAGGTCTTCAACAGCCTTCTGCGCACCCTTGGTCATCTGTTCGCCAAATGCGGCATAAGGACCGGTCATCGGGCCAACAGTCGCAATAACGATATCTGCCTTGGCGATGCCCATCGACATAACAAGCGCCGAAGCAGTTGCCAGAAGGCCGAGTTTGGTTTTCGACATAAGAGAAGTCTCCCTGTTCCAAAGGTTGGTCCCAACACCATGCCAGAACCATCTTTCCGGTTCCGAAACCGGCCCGGCTTTTGCGCCGATTACCGATTTCAGTTCCCCATACTGTAGCACCCCATTTCGAGTGCGCAACAGCACAAACGCATGTATTGCCAATAATTTAGCAATATAGCGGTGACGGCGAACCGTCACCGTCCAGATCAGAATGTCGCACCATCCCGCAGACGAAAAGCAAACGGGCTGACCCGTTCATAAAGCCACGGATATTGCGACAGCATCTTGTTGACACGGGTCATCCGGAAAGCTGCCGTGGCAATCACAAACAGGATAACTGTATCAAAAATATAGCCCGTGACCGACAGAAGTTCGCCCTCAAACAAGGCGTAAACAAGAAAACGGTCTGTCAGCCCCAACAGCAAGGCATAAGGCAACAACTGCGATGCGGATCGCCAGGTGTTGGCAATCGCCTGCCCGGTCATGAACGCACAGAATCCCATCAAAATAATGGTGATGCCGATGGTTACACCCAGGGTCGTTCCGGTAATTGCTTCCATAATGGCTCCTCCTAGTGGCCGCCTTCGAGATAGGCCGCACGCACTTCCGGGTTCGCAAGCAGTTCGGCCCCGGTCCCGGACATGGTGATATTGCCATTGACCATCACATATCCGCGATGTGCCAATTTCAAGGCGTGGAACGCATTTTGCTCGACCAGAAAAACCGTCACCTTGTTTTCCCGATTGATTGTCTTGATGGTCTCGAAAATCTGTTTGACGACCAGAGGGGCAAGCCCCAGCGAAGGTTCATCAAGCAGTAAAAGGCGCGGACGCCCCATCAGGGACCGCCCGATTGCCAGCATTTGTTGCTCGCCACCAGACATCGTTCCTGCACGCTGATTAATCCGTTCTTTCAGGCGCGGAAACAGATCACACACCATTTCAAGATCGGAATCAAAATGCTTGGGATCCTGAGTACAAGCCCCCATTTGCAGATTCTCGAAAACCGACATCCGCGGAAAAATGCGGCGGCCTTCGGGGGATTGCTGGATACCAAGATGGCAAATTTCGTGGGTCGGCATCCGGCTGATGTCCTTCCCTTCAAACAAAATCCGTCCCTTGCTGGCTTGCGGTGCGCCGCAACATGTCATCAAAAGAGTTGTCTTGCCGGCACCATTAGCACCAATCAGCGTGACAATTTCCCCTTCCTGAACATCCATATCAATGCCCTTGAGGGCCTCGATATTGCCATAGAAGGTGTGAACACCTTCAATTTTCAGCATGGTCATATCGAACTCCTCCCTCAATGCGCTTTGGGATCAAGATTAAGATCCGCAGCAACTTCCGGTGGCAATTCATCGTCCTCGTCTTCACCAAGATAAGCACGAATAACCGCCGGATCATTCTTGACCGCGTCAGGATTGCCGTCGGCAATTTTCTTGCCATAATCCAGCACGATGACATGGTCAGAAATCTTCATGACCACGCTCATGTCATGCTCGATCAACAACAAGCCAACACCTTCCTCGTCACGAATGCTTTGAAGCAGCACATTCAGTTCGGCCGACTCCCGCGGGTTTAACCCCGCCGCCGGTTCGTCGAGACACAGAAGCGAAGGATCAACGCACATTGCCCGTGCAATTTCCAGACGACGCTGTGACCCATAGGGCAGGTTTCCGGCATTCCAGTCGGCAAACTCATACAAGCCGATTTTGTTCAGCCAAAATTTTGCCTTTTCGACCGATTCTTTTTCCGCTTTGGCATAGCGCCCCAGATTAAAAAGACCGGCCAGCGAAAAGAACGATGCTTCCATCAGACGATTGTGTTGGGCAACCACCAGGTTTTCCAGAACCGTCATACCCGTAAACAAACGGATGTTCTGGAATGTCCGTGCCACACCGTTATTACGGGGAATACGGAACCCTTCGGTCCGTTCCAGCAAACGCGGCCCGTCATTGGCATGAAGGGTCAATCGCCCTTCGGTCGGGACATAAAACCCGGTCAGGCAATTGAAAACCGTGGTTTTCCCTGCCCCGTTCGGACCAATGATGGCGGTGATTTCACGCTTGCGTGCCGTGAAGGAAAGATTGTCGATCGCCACCAGACCGCCAAAGCGCATGGTGAGATGTTCAACTTCAAGCAGTTTGTTGTCGGTCATTTGGTTTCTCCGACAGCTTTTTCTTTTTGGGTCATATGCAGCAAGATTGTCGGATCACGGAATGACAGCAATCCACGCGGACGCCACAACATGATGGCAACCATCCCTGCCCCGAAAATCAGCATGCGATATTCGGCCAGTTCACGGAACATTTCCGGGAAGCCGATCATCACAAAAGCCGCCAAAACTACCCCGATCTGACTGCCCATGCCCCCCATCACAACGATGGCCAGAATGACGGCAGATTCAAGGAAGGTGAAACTTTCCGGGCTGATGAACCCCTGACGGGTGGCAAAGAAGGCACCGGCAAAACCGCCAAACATGGCCCCAATCGCAAAGGCCGACAGTTTGGTGTTGGTCGGATTGATGCCCAGTGAACGGCAGGCAATTTCATCTTCCCGCAGGGCTTCCCATGCTCGGCCAATCGGCAATTTACGCAACCGCAATGTCACGAAATTGGTGATCAGCGCCAAAACAAGGATCAGATAATACAGAAAAATCAGCCGGTGCATGGACGAATATTCAAGGCCAAACAGTTCGTTAAAGCCAACCATGCCTTCAGGAACACGCCGCCCGAAATCGGCCAGACCGAAAAAGGTCGGACGTTCAATAGAACCGATGCCATCCGGACCGCGGGTCAAATCATACCAGTTGATCAGAACGACACGGATGATTTCCCCGAAACCCAGCGTCACAATCGCCAGATAGTCGCCGCGCAATCGCAGAACCGGAAAACCAAGAATGATCCCGAACGATGCGGCAAACAAACCGGCCAAAGGCAGACATATCCAGAAACTCAGCCCGAAACTTTGCGACAGCAACGCATAGGAATAGGCCCCAACCGCATAAAATGCGACATAGCCCAGATCCAGCAAACCTGCCAGACCGACAACGATATTCAACCCCCAGCCCAGCATGACGTAAATCATCACCAGAGTAGCAAGGTCAATCGCCGAACGGTCTCCGGCAAAAAAGAACGGGAACATGATAAAGAAAGCAATCCCGAGAATGCCGATCTTTTTGGTGTTTGCCCGATAACCTACCTGCAGTTTGGCAGACAGTTTCGGTTTGCTGTCGTCTTCATTCGCACCGGGTTTGCGAACCGTAAAATAGGCAATTGAAAACACAATCGCCAACAGAATGATCGCAACAACAACGCTGGCAAAGCTGGAAAACGCCATGTCAAGCGTCACTGGTGGGGCCATACGGTCATCCATTTCGCGGAACCGCACGAACATTTCAAAAACCGTTGTGGCGGCAATCGTAATGAGGATGGCCTGACCAAGACGCGAAAGATGTTCACGCCGGACGATCAGGGCAAGCCGCCCGACAATCGTTGACAGGATGGCGATCACCACCAGATCCCAGCGAACGGCAAGCTCAAGGCCGGTCGGCCGGTCAACGGTTTTGACCCCAAGGATCATGACCGACATCATCAAGGCAATCACAGCAAAGAACGCAAGTTCCTTGACAATCTCGGAACCGGAAGTTCTCGAAGAGGTAAGTAAGGCTGACATTAGACTTTCTCCACCTCAGGCTTGCCCATCAGGCCCCACGGACGGAAAATAAGCACCAGAACCAGAATGCTGAATGTTGCAACATCCTTGTATTCAATGGTGAGGTATCCCGACCAGAAGGATTCGATAAGACCGATCAGCAACCCGCCCAGCATGGCGCCCGGCAAGGATCCGATCCCGCCCAGAACGGCTGCGGTGAAGGCCTTCACACCGGCAAGAAAGCCGATATAAAAGTCGATCACGCCGTAATAAAGCGTCACCATCATACCGGCAACCGACGCCAGAGCAGCACCCATGACAAAGGTTGTCGAAATTGTGCGGTCTACATTGATGCCGAGAAGGCCCGCCATGGTGCGATCCTGTTCGCAGGCCCGCTGGGCCCGGCCAAGCGATGTCTTGGCGATCAGCAGCGAGAACACCACCATCAGCGTAAAGGTCAGAAGGATGATGATGATTTGCATATAGCTGAGCCGAACATGAAAGTCCGTGCTGTCAAGCAGGGTAATACCGCCTTCAACCAGTGGCTGGATCGGTTTGACGCGCGCACCTTGCGAAATCTGTACGAAATTCTGCAAGAAGATCGACATTCCGATGGCCGATATCAGGGCTGCCAGCCGGAAGGACCCGCGTAAGGGCCGATAGGCTATTCGTTCCACGCCCCAGCCATATATCGAGGTCAGGACCATGGAAACAAACAGCATCAAAAGAAGAGTTAACGGCAGAATGCCGCTAATCCCTGCCGCCTGACAGATCAGGAAGGTAATCAGGGAGTGAAACGCGCCCAGCATATAAATTTCGCCATGCGCGAAGTTGATCATGCCGATGATGCCGTACACCATGGTGTAACCAATGGCGATAAGACCATAAATGGCCCCCAGCGTCAGACCGTTGATCAATTGTTGTAAAAAATAAGCCCAATCCATTGCTCAACCTTAGATTTGGCACAGACAAACGCCGTCTTCGACCGCAAGGCTGAAGGTACAAAACAAGGAAATGCTATTATCGATTGGTGAGACGTGCGTCTCCCAATTGCCCCCTCGCAAACCTCCGAAGCCTCCGTCTTTTTGTTATCGGGGTTCTCCCCGTTTTATGTTCCCGGCCACGACCATTCTGTATGTGGTTCTTTGTCCGAAAACGCGATTTAGTGTTGAAACCTTAGACACATGTGGTCTAAGGCTGCAAGTCAGTTTGAAAAATTGGTTGATTCTCCGGTTTTATCGCCTCCGATCAGCATATTTTGCCGTTCTTCGTGGCCGAACCACCATTTTTTATATTGTATACATTATCCCTTATTCAAAACATACTCAAGCTTTTGCAAGGCAACACGTTTCAACTGTTCCGGATTCCGGACAACCGGCCCGGCAACGGTGACTTCCGTTCCGGTCAGGGAATCAATCGCCGTACAGCGCAGATACATACCTATCTGTTTGATTTCAAAGTATATTTCACGCTGCGACATAGACTTTTGACTCATGGTGACTTCCGGTTGGGCCAAGGATCATCAAAGTGACCTTACGACATCGTTATATTTCACATCAGAATACCACTGATCGGGGCGAATCTGATTTAAAAAAATGCGGGCACCTTTTACAAGGTGCGCCGCCTTAAAATACCACCGGATAATCTGCGGTCAAATCCCAAACAAACAGGATTTATGCCCCATCAAGCATTTTGACGATAGCCGAGAAATCCTTATTGCCGTTACCGCTGTTGGAATACATCGCATACAGGCTTTCGGCCAGTGCCCCCATCGGGGTGGTTGCCCCGGCTGATGCCGATGCCAGTTGGGCCAGTTTCAAATCCTTAAGCATCATATCCACAGCAAACCCCGGCTGATAATCGCGGTTGGCCGGGGATGTCGGCACAGGCCCCGGCACAGGGCAATAGCTGGTCAGTGACCAGCACTGCCCGGACGCCTTCGATGAAATATCAAACAGTTTCTGGGCGTCCAGTCCAAGGCGTTTGGCCAGCATAAAGGCCTCGGAAACAGCGATCATGCTGATCCCCAGCACCATATTGTTACAAATCTTGGCCGCCTGCCCGGCCCCGCTGTCGCCGGCATGGATAATGTTGCTGCCCATGCCTTCCAAAACCATCCGGGCACGGTTAAAATCATCTTCGCGGCCCCCCACCATAAAAGTCAGGGTTCCGGCCGCGGCCCCGGCGACCCCGCCAGAAATCGGCGCATCGACCGCCCCAATACCTTTAGCCTTGGCCATATCGGCAACTTTGCGTGCCACATCAACTTCAATGGTGGAACTGTCGATCATAACGGTCCCCGGCGCGGCATGGGCCAACAACCCGTCCGGCCCATCATAAACCGACATCACATGCTTGCCTGCGGGCAAAACGGTTATGACAAATTCAACATCCCTGGCGACTTCGCCTGCGGTCGCAACCGCCCTTGCACCTTGGGCAACTGCCGTGTCCAATGCGGCTTTGGACAAATCAAAAACCCGAAGATCATGCCCGGATTTCAGTAAATTAGCCGCCATCGGCCCGCCCATGTTTCCAAGCCCGACAAATCCGATTTTCGCCATAACAGATGTCTCCTCTGACAGTGAACCGACATGAGTTTGCCGGAATTTTTTATGAATTAAATTACAGAACCAGCTCCCGATCCGCAGGCAACGGCGCGAAAAAATCGGCAACGCTTTGCCGGTCAACCTGGTTGATATTGGCATGCTGCCATTTCGGCGCGTGATCCTTGTCCACAATCACTGCCCTGACACCTTCAAACAAATCGGGCCGTTCTACCATGCGTTGCGACAGGCGGAATTCCATTTTCAGAACATCGTCAACCGACATATCACGCCCTTGCGATATCTGGTCAAAGGTCACACACAGCGCAAGCGGCGATTTTTGACGCAGCAATGCGGCTGCTTTTTTTGCGAAATCACTGGTTCCGGCATCAAGGGCCTGAATCACGTCCCTGATATCGGATGCCCCAAAAATACGATCGATTTCATCGCGTATCTGAACCAGTTCGCCATCATCAAAATCATGTGCGAACGACTGTAAAATACCACGCACGGTTTGGTGCGGGTCGGTGGACTTGTAATCACCCGCCGCCAGTTTCTCTTTTAATCGTCCAACATCTGCGGCCTGGATACCATCTGTCGCCAGACCGGCATAAAGACAATCCGCCGCCGCCAAACGTGCCCCGGTCAGTCCCAGATACATGCCAATCGCGCCGGGACAGCGCGGCAGGAAATAGCCGCCGCCGACATCGGGGAAAAAACCAATCCCGGTTTCCGGCATTGCAAACAGGGTTTTTTCGGTCACTACACGATAATCACCATGGATCGACACACCAACACCGCCGCCCATCGTGATGCCGTTCATGATCGCGATATAGGGTTTGGGATAATGGGCAATGAAATGGTTCAACTGATATTCACGGCGATAAAACGCATCGAGCAATGTAACATCATTGCGCTGCCTGGCATCATAGAGGCCTCGAATGTCACCCCCTGCACAAAACGCACGCTCGCCTGCCCCTTCAATCACAATAACGGCAATCGCCGGGTCCTTCTCCCACTGGCGCAATTGCGCCATCATGGCATCGACCATTGGCAAGTTCAGCGCATTCAACGCCTTGGGCCGATCCAGCAATATATAACCAACCGGGCCATGGATCAAAAATTGCACACCGCTATCGTTTGTTTCGGGCATTTGAGTCTCCTGCCTGTTGGGCATCAGTCTTTGAGGGCGGCGCGCGCGATGATGACACGCATGATTTCGTTGGTCCCTTCGAGAATCTGGTGAACCCGCAAATCACGCAACAGCCGTTCGACCGGATATTCCCGAATATAACCATAACCGCCATGCAATTGCAGGGCATCATTGCAGACCTGAAACCCGATATCGGTGGCAAGACGTTTTGCCATCGCACAAAATTGCGAGGCATCCGGGGCCTTATCATCCAGCTTGCAGGCCGCCTTGTGCAAGATCAGACGGGCTGATTCCAGTTCCGTCACCATGTCGGCATATTTGAATTGCAACGCCTGAAACTGATCCAGAGTTTTGCCAAACTGTTTGCGAACCCTGATATGGTCGCGCGCATGCTCCATCGCGGCCCGTGCCCCACCAATCGAACAGGCGGCAATATTCAGTCTGCCGCCATCCAGCCCCATCATGGCAAATTTAAATCCCTCGCCCTCGCCGCCCAGACGGTTGGACGACGGAATTTTGCAATTGGTGAAAATCACCGCCGATGTCGGTTGGCTGTTCCAGCCCATTTTTTCTTCCAGTTTGCCGAACGACAATCCTTCGGCATCTTTGGGTACGATGAAGGTCGAAATGCCTTTGGGGCTGTCATCGCCGGTTCGTGCCATCACAACATAAATATCGCTGCGCGATCCGCCGGAAATAAAAGCCTTTTCACCGTTCAGGATATAATGATCCCCTTCCCGCATGGCACGGGTCCGTAACGATCCGGCATCTGATCCGGCACCGGGTTCGGTCAGGCAATAGCTTCCGAAATGGGTCATCGTGACCAGATTTGGCAGAAATTCCCGCCGTTGGTGTTCTGTGCCAAAACGGTCGATCATCCAGCACACCATATTATGGATCGACAAATAGGCCGCAGTGGACGGACAGGCAGTAGCCAGTTCCTCAAAAATCACCGCCGCATCCAGCCGCCCCAATCCCGACCCGCCAACATCATCGCGGGTATAGATCGCAGCAAACCCAAGTTCGGCGGCCTTTCGCAGGGTTTCCTCGGGAAAAATATGACCCGCATCCCATGCCCCGGCATGTGGTGCCATTTCATTGCAGGCAAATTCCCGCGCCGCATCCTGAAATGCCAGTTGATCATCCGACAGGGTGAAATCCATGAAAACGCGCCTCCGCTGGGTATTTTATTTTCCTTTTACGTAGACGGAAATCCGCATCCCTGTCAATTCATTCGGTATAACAGTACCGAATTATGCAAATTAAGGCGCTGGCGCAGAACATCTTGTCGGAGAAATGATATTATGCCTTACTTCGGCGCATCGTAACGACCAAAACAAACAGGGGAAACGATATGACCAACAGCAAGAATCCGGAAACCATTGTCCTGCATGCCGGGTATCGCGCCGATCCAGCGACGGGTGCAGTTGCCGTGCCGATTTATCAAACCACCAGCTATCAGTTTCGCGACACGCAACATGCGGCCGATCTGTTTGCACTGCGTGAACTGGGCAACATCTATACCCGCCTGATGAACCCGACCAATGATGTTCTGGAAAAACGCATTGCGGCGCTTGAAGGCGGTGTTGCGGCTGTTGCCGTGGCATCCGGTCAGGCGGCATCGACCTTTGCCGTAATGAATGTCGCGCAGGCCGGTGACAATATTGTCAGTTCGACCGACCTTTATGGTGGAACATGGAACCTGTTTGCCAATACCTTCAAACAGATGGGAATCGAGGTTCGCTTTGCCGATCCGGCTGATCCGGAAAACTTTCGTCGCCTGACCGATGACAAGACCCGCGCCTATTACGCCGAAACCCTGCCCAATCCGAAATTGCAGGTTTTCCCGATCCGCGAAGTCGCCGATATCGGCGATGCACTGGGTATTCCGTTGATCATGGATAATACGGCGGCCCCGGTGCTGTGCCGTCCGATTGATCATGGCGCAAGTATCGTCGTTTATTCGACAACCAAATTCATTGCCGGTCACGGCACATCGGTTGGCGGGATTGTGGTCGATTCCGGAAAATTCGACTGGGAAAAGCATGCAAAACGCTTCCCCTTGCTCAATGAACCGGACCCCAGCTATCACGGCGCAATCTGGACCGAAGCCGTCAAGCCAATTGGCCCGGTGGCCTATGCCATCAAATTGCGCTGCACCTTGTTACGCGACATTGGGGCAGCCGCATCCCCACTCAGTTCGTTTCAGGTCATTCAGGGTATGGAAACCCTGACATTGCGCATGGAACGCCATTGTCAGAATGCTATCAAGGTTGCCGCCTTCCTGAAAGGTCACCCAAAGGTGACCAAGGTGATTCATCCCGGTTCGCAGTCGGGTGAAAACCGTCGACGCGCAGATGTCTATCTGAAAGGTGGTTATGGCTCGCTGATGGGTTTTGAACTGGGCGGTGGCAAAGAAGCAGGCGAACGCTTTATCAACAGCCTCGAACTGTTCTATCACGTCGCCAATATTGGCGATACGCGATCACTCGCCATTCATCCGGCCACAACGACACATTCACAGCTTTCTGTCGAAGATCGCCTGTCGTCGGGGGTTACCGATGGTTATGTCCGACTGTCGATTGGCATCGAACATATCAACGACATCATTGCCGATCTGAAACAGGCACTTGAAAAAGCCTGATATCCTAAAATCCCGACATCAAACCGGTCGCAGCCCCGTGTTGCGACCGGTTTTTTATTGACCCGGCCTGCCGCTCATCCTAAAACATGCAAAATCGTCAAAACAGGCAATTCATGCATTATGTCCAGCGTTGAAACCCGTCAGGCCGAAATTGAAAAACTGCTTCATCAACAGGGAACCCTGCGCGTTCCCGATCTGGCGCAGCAATTTCATGCGTCGCTTGATACCATCCGCCGTGACTTGCGGCAGATGGAGGAAAGCGGCTTGTTGCGCCGGATTCACGGCGGCGCGGTGCAGGTATCGGTATCCAATGGCCCCTATCAGACACGCTTGCAGGAATTATTACCGGAAAAAGGCGCGATTGCCCGCAAGGTTGCCCGCGACCTGATCCCCAATGATGCCATCGTGTTTTTCGATAGCGGTTCCACCATCCTTGAAATTGCCCGTCACTTGAAACTTTCCTTTTGCGGTATGGTCATTACGGTCAATCCGGCGGTGGCCGTCACCCTTGCCGAACACCCCCATGCAAAAATCATCATGATCGGCGGGTCGGTTTTAAAACAGGAAATGGTAATCCACGGCCCGACCGCGATGGACGAAATCCGGCGCTATCATGCCGACATCTGTATTATCGGCACCTGTGCGCTGCATCCCGAACAGGGATTGACCGCATCCTGCCTTGAAGAACGCACAACCAAAGCCGCCATGATTGCGCAATCGACTGAAACTATTGCGGTTGCAACCGCAGACAAGCTGGAAACCAGCCTGCCCCACCGGGTTTGCGGGCTGGATGAGATTTCCCGGCTGGTAACCGGGCGTAAATTGTCATCGGGTTATTTGCAAAATTATAAAAATCATGGCGTCGAAATCATTCTCGCCTGAGGCGATACGGGACATCACATCATGACATCTGCCCACAATTTGGTGCATAACCGCGTTCGCGGAATTTTCTTTTTGCATGGTGCCGGTTTTTCAAGCTGGGTGCCGCATATTCCCATGGTGCAGGACCGTCTTGGTCTGGGTCATGCAGATCTGGGCTGGGCGCTTTTGGCCGCCGCTGTTGGCGTTTTGGCTGTCATGCCGTTTGCCGGCCGCCTGACCGATCATTTTGGCAGCGACAGTATCGTTCGCCATACCAAATGGGCCTATTATCCGGCACTTGCCATTCCGCTTTTCATGAACAGCCTAACTACCTTGTCCATTGCTATGTTTGTCATGGGGTTTTCGGCTGCCTGTCTTGATATTGCCATGAATGCCAATGGCCTGAATGTGGAACGCGCCAAACGCAAAAGCCTGATGTCGGGTCTGCACGGGTTCTGGAGCCTTGGCGGCTTTGCCGGGGCCGGGTTTGCCGCCCTTTGGTTTGCCTTGCCTTTACCGATGACGCTGCATCTGCCTGTCAGTGTGACTTTGCTGCTGATCGTGCATTGCTATCTGCAAAATGGTTTGATGCGCGACCCGGTGCATGCGCAAAACACCGAAACTTATGGTGTAAAACAAAAAAGTATCTTTTTGATTTTGCTTCCTTTTGGCATTTGCGCCTTCATCGGGCAGTTCGGTGAAGGTGTCATTACCGACTGGGCGACGGTCCTGATGAACAGCAATCTGCAATCCGGACCGACACTGGCGGCCATCGGCTTTGCGCTTTATTCTGCGGCGATGGCCGCCGCCCGGCTGTCCGGTGACCGGGTGGTCGATAAAATCGGTCGCCCTGCCGTCCTGATCGTCAGTTCCGGGCTGGCATCAAGCGGGTATTTGCTGCTTGCCCTTGCGCCCAATATCATCATCGCCTGGATAGGGTGCTTTATCGCCGGAATCGGTCTGGCCGTTATTCTGCCGTTGCTGATTTCAGCCGCAGCACAGGCAACCGGCAAAAGCGGCGGATCGGTTGTCGCCACCATCGCTGCCACAGGATATAGTGCCTTGATGGCAGGCCCGCCCTTTATCGGTTTTATTGGTGAGCATTACGGTCTGGTGACTGCGTTTTTGATGACGTCTGTTTTTCTGGGGATGATCATTCCGGTTTACCTGCTTGGCATGCGCAAACGGTTTAAAATCATCAGCAACAGTTGATTGACGCGGGATTCTGTCCCATAACATCGTTCTTTGCGCCACCAGCCGAATGAGAGCGTCACATGTCCCATCCTGTTACCCACGGCACGTTTCCCCGTACCCGCCTGCGCCGTAACCGCATGACCGATTGGTCTCGTCGGATGGTGGCTGAAACCAGATTAAGCGTGGATGACCTGATCCTTCCGGTCTTTGTGATTGATGGCAAGGGACAACGGACCCCGATCCCCTCCATGCCAGGTGTGGATCGTCAGTCGGTTGATATCCTGATCGAAACGGCAAAACATGCCGAAAAGCTCGGCATTCCGGCGCTGGCGCTGTTTCCCTATATCGATCCAGCCCTGAAAACGACCGATGCGTGCGAAGCCTATAATCCCGATAATATCGTGTGCAGGGCAATCAAGGCAATCAAGGATTCCTGCCCCAATCTGGGGGTAATCACCGATGTCGCACTCGACCCGTTTAACGCCAATGGTCAGGATGGCGTGGTGGTGAATGGTGAAATCCTCAATGATGAAACCACCGAGGCGCTGGTGCGTCAGGCACTGGTACAGGCACAGGCGGGATGCGATGTTGTCGCGCCATCCGATATGATGGATGGCCGGATTGGAGCCATTCGCGATGTGCTGGAATCTGAAGGGCTGAAAAAAATCCAGATCATGGCCTATGCTGCGAAATATGCCTCAGCATTTTATGGTCCGTTCCGCGATGCCATTGGATCGGCCAGCGCACTGGGCAAGGCCGACAAAAAAACCTATCAGCTTGATCCCGCCAATACAGACGAGGCCCTGCGCGAAGTTGCCTATGACATTCAGGAAGGGGCGGATTCTGTTATCGTCAAACCCGGCCTGCCCTATCTTGATATCCTGCAACGGGTTCGCGAAAATTTTGGCGTGCCCGTTTTTGCCTATCAGGTGTCGGGCGAATACGCGATGCTGAAGGCCGCCGCCCAGAATGGCTGGCTTGATTATCAGACCTGTGCGCTTGAAACCCTGTCCTGCTTCAAGCGCGCCGGGGCATCCGGTATCCTGACCTATAGCGCAATTGACGTGGCAGAAGTGCTGTAAAATCACTCAAGGGAGCCCTCAATCAGGCTCCCTTGTCTCTCATTCAGGCAACATCAGCCTGTTCAAGACCATTGCCGATGGCGCGGGCCAGAAAATGTGGTCGCAAACCGGATCGGGCATAAAGCCCTTCCAAATCGCCATAGCCATCCAGAAACCCGCCATGCGTGACCAGCAATGTCTTGATCCCCGCAGCCAACCCGCCCAGAACATCAGTGTGCAAGGTGTCACCAACCATCAAAATACGGTCCGCGGCAACATCCGGATTGCGGCGCATGACTTCTTCAAATACTTCGACATACGGCTTGCCAACACATTGCGGCATCACACCGCACATATCAGCCGCCTTGTGGGCAAAATAACCGGCCTCAACCGACAGAAAATCCCCCATCGGGGCACAGATGTCCGGATTGCCAACCAGAATGGGCCGCCCCCGCCGCATCAGGCTTTGTTCCAGCAGATTCTGACGGTTCGGGGTCCAACCTTCGGAATCAATCAGCACGAACCCGTCAACACCATCATACAATTCCGGATCATCGCCCAGGGCATGAACCTGTCCGGGTAAAATATCAAACGGCCAGCTTGACGGCGCCATTGCCCCCCAAAGGCCAATTTCGGCATAGCCCGCCATCAGCGGCGCGACAAATTGCTGGCTGGAGATAAGAGATTCCCTGTCAAAGTCAAAACCCCGCCCCCGGTGACGCGCGATAATGGCATCGGCCGAACTGGACGCATCATTGGTAATCACCGCCAGACGCTTGCCCTGATCCTTAAGGGTTGCAACCGCCGTTACGGCACCCGGTATGGCCTGCTTGCCGGAATTCAGAACGCCAAAGGCATCAAAGACAATCAGATCAAACTGTCCGGCAATCGCCAGCAGGTTTGAAACATGCTGTGTTGCTGTCGGTACCACGGAAGGGTCAATTTGCGGCAGACGGGTTGCATATTGCAAATAGGCTGCTATCGCCTGCTCCCGGTCCAATCTTGGTCTGTTGTCACTCATCGGCGCGTGGTCTCCCTCGTCACTCTGCCCGGGAAAGAATCCGGTCCACTTTATTTTACCGGCGCAGCGTTAGCACAGTCGGCCTCGAAGAACCAGCAGCCAGAGCCTCAAACAAAACAGGTCGGCGGGTTTTGGGTGATTAAGGTCGAGTAATTTTATTAGTCATGCAATGAATGCATGGCAATAAATTACCATTATTTTCTGTTCTATTCGCCCATTTAGGGAGGAAACGTTGCATTTCTGTGACTTGCCGCGCTTTTTATGGCTCAGCCCTGCAAAAAACGCATTGGTGTTTCAGGCGTAGCAAGCATAAATTGTTTTTCAGAAGATAACAGCAGCCGATAACTGGGGCGATAAAGCATCGCCAGAATTTCAGCCGAGGCTGCGTAGCCAAACCGACAAGTCGAACCAGTCAGCATGTCCATTGCAGGACGTGAACGGTGAATACATGACGGTTTACTGTATGACAAAGCCCGGGACAATCCGGACGGTTTGAAATAGGTGATGAAATGTTCCTGACAAAAATTTTTGCTTATCTGCGTGCCCTGCGTATCCAGTACCAGACCCAGATCGCCTTGCAGAAGCTTGACGCCCGCGAACTGGCCGATATCGGCCTGAACCGCGACCAGATTGACGATGTTGCGCATCGCGTCGCATTCGGTCAGTAAGATATACGGTTTTGCAGGCGCGCCCTGCGCCTCATTCGTAAAAAGCCCGATCATCATGACCGGGCTTTTTTGATGTCGGGGGCATAGGATACCGGTCAAAACAGATTTTGATACTGATCGCGCAGTATGTTCTTTTGAACTTTGCCCATCGCATTACGCGGCAGATCCGGAACAAAAATCACCTTTTTCGGCACCTTGAAATTTGCCAACCTGCCCTTGATCGCATCAATAATCATTTGATCGGCAAGGCACGGGTCGGTTCGCACAACAATGGCAACGATCGCCTCGCCAAAATCGGGATGCGGCACACCAATCACCGCACTTTCCAAAACTCCGTCCAGATCATCAATCGCGGTTTCAATTTCCTTGGGATAAACGTTAAAACCGCCGGTGATCACCAGATCCTTGGCACGTCCGACAATATGGACATATCCGCGATCATCGATCAGGGCGATATCACCTGTGATGAAAAACCCGTCATCGCGAAATTCCTCGCGGGTTTTTTCCGGCATTTTCCAGTATCCGGCAAAAACATTAGGTCCCCGCGCCTCCAGTACCCCGACTTGACCGGCAGGTAATACCCTGCCTGCGTCATCTGTGACCCGGATGTCAACATCGGGCAAAGCCTGACCAACAGTATGCACAATCCTTTCACCATCCAGCGGATTGGATGTCGCCATGCCCATTTCCGTCATTCCATACCGTTCCAGCAAAGTATGGCCGGTGCGGCGCTGAAACGCCATGAAGGTTTCCGGCAGCAAAGGAGCAGACCCAGAAATAAACAACCGCATATTGCGCGTGGTTTCGGCGGTAAAATCATTCCCCGCCAGCAAACGGACATAAAAGGTCGGAACACCCATCATCACCGTGCAACACGGCAAAACTTTCAGGGCTTCGTCACGGTCAAAACGGGGGGCGAAATACATTTTCGACCCCGATAACAAAACGCAATGGCAGGCAATGAACAAGCCGTGGGTATGAAAAACCGGCAAGGCATGAAACAGCACATCCACGCGCGTGAAACCCCACAATTTTTCCAGTGTCGTAGCATTGGACCACAGATTAATCTGGGTCATCATCGCTCCTTTGGGCTTGCCGGTGGTGCCCGATGTATAAAGTATTGCCGCCAGATCGTCATCGGCACAGGCGACCGCCGGAAAATCAGTGGTCTGATCCTGGCTGGCGTCGATGATGCTGCCATCGCCTTCCGTACCCAGCGTCATGACCACGGCGACATCTTGTTCCCGGGCAATATGGCGCACCTCGTCTTCGCGACCGGGCTGACACACAAATACCACCGGGGCGGCATTATTCATGAAATAGGCCAGCTCTTCGGCCTGATAGGCCGTATTCAGCGGCAAATAAACCAGCCCGGCTCGGATACAGCCCAGATATAAAAACAGGGATTCCGGCGATTTATCGACCTGAACGGCGATCCGGTCGCCTTTTTGCGCCCCTAACGCCACAAGGGTCGCGGCAAAACGCGATGATTCTTGATCCGCATCGGCATAGCTATAAGTCCGCCCATCCGGTGTTTCCATCAGAACGCGGCTGGTATCTGCCGGGAACCGGTCCCGGATGCGCATAAAAAGGCTGGTCGTCACGTTTCTGATCCCCGATCACTATTGCGTCCGAACCCCATTCAGGCTGCCCGGTTGACCGGCACAATAAGGCAGATCATCGCAACGTGCAATTCGGTACTGATTTACCGGATGGCCGGGATATGAGGAATTATCCAACCTGTGGAAATTCGCCATCAATAAACGGAAACGCCTCGGAAACCGTCACCAGCAATTCAGGATAAAAGCCGTTAAAATGGGTCGCCAGCGCGTTACTATACGCCCCGATATGGCCGAATTCGATCCAGTCACCTTCCTCAATGTCGGCGGGCAACGTTACAGTTGCAGGTAGCACATCCATATTGTCGCAGGTCGGACCATATATCGTGAAATCAAGGGTATCTTCCTCGTTTTTAAAGTCTCCCTTGACCCGCATTGCCCGCACCGGATAGCGCAAATTACCGGTCACCGCCTCGGACAGACTGCCATAAATCCCGTCATTGATGAAAAGCTGATCCTCCTTGCGCAGATGGACTTGCGTAATCAACGACACACCGCTGGCAACAAGGGCGCGGCCCGGTTCGCACATATAGGTGACATCGGGATAATCCAGCCACCGGATGCAATCCTTGATTTCTTCCATAAAAACTTCAAGGTCCGGGGCGCGCTGGTTGATATATTGCCCCGGAAAACCGCCACCAACATCCAGATACCGCAAGGGAACACCGGCAAAATCCACCACCTGCCGGATCAGTTCAATCGCAATGCGATAACCGTTTGGTGTGGTGCATTGCGATCCAACATGAAAACACAGCCCGGTTTCATAGCCATAAGCATCGACCTTTTTCAACAATTCCGATGCTGTCATCGGCCGCGCCCCGAATTTGGCCGACAAATTATAGGTCGCCCCGGCCGGTGGGGTCGCCAGACGCACATGAATGACAATTTCCGGATCGCCATCGGTTTCAGTGCGAATTTTTTCCAGTTCGCTTTCTGTATCAATCACAAAATGCCGCACGCCAAACACCCGATGCGCGCTGCGGATGGCATCGCGGCTTTTGACCGGATGCATAAAATAGGCATCCATGCCAGGAAATTGACGCCGCACCAAGGCAATTTCTTCGGTCGAGGCAGTGTCGAAATGCCGCACCCCGCCTTCATGCAAATACCGCATAATTTCAGGATGTGGATTGCATTTCACCGCATACAAGACCCGACCGGGAAACATTTCAACAAACCGCTGGGCCGATTCCCTGAGGATATCTGGCCGCAAACAATAAACCGGATAGGACGGTTTCAATTCCCGGACAACATCAAGGCTTGTTTCAAAGTGGCGTGGCATCAAGGGCTCCGCAGTTTAGCAAGGTTTTTGCCGGAACATCTCTAACGATAAATATGTCGTTCCAACGGCGAGATGACTGATCAAGCCTAGCAACCCTGACCGTCCCTGTCATGCCTGAACAATCGGATCGCTCTTGCCAGACATACATACAGACGTTAAATTGGTAAACCAATACCAAATAACCATTTAAGCGGCGCAGGCGTTTTCCGCCTGACCCGCCTGCATACAATTCCACAGGGAGTCCTGAAATGTCCATCCGCCCGGTGCTTGATCCCTTTGCCCTGGTCCCCGAACTTGACAGTAGACACCTGATCAATGGCGAACTGGTCGCGCCGATATCGGGCAAATGCTTTGACGTATTTAATCCCGCCACGGGCAAGGTGATCGGCAAGGCCGCAGAAGGGAATGCCCGCGATGTTGATCTTGCCGTTATGGCCGCCAAAATCGCCCAGAAAGACTGGGCCGAACGCCCGGCGCGCGAACGCGGTAAACTGGTGGCGGAATGCGGTCGTGTCCTGACAGCGCATGTCGAGGAACTTGGCCGCCTGATCGCCCTTGAATCCGGCAAGGCCCTGCGTACGGAAAGCCGGGTCGAGGCATCGGTTCTGGCCGACATGTTTGTATTTTTTGGCGGACTGGCCTCGGAACTTAAGGGCGAAACCGTACCATTCAACCCCAATATGATGACCCTGACCACCCGCGAGCCAGTTGGTGTGGTTGGTGCGATTATTCCGTGGAATGTGCCATTATTGTTGATGGCGATCAAGGTTGCCCCGGCGCTGGTCGCGGGCAATAGTGTGGTGGTCAAATCCGCCGAAGACACGCCTTTTACCGTGCTGAGGGTTTGCCAGATCATGCAACAGGTCCTGCCCAAAGGTGTTTTGAACATTCTGTCGGGGTTTGGCCCCGGTTGCGGCGGGCCGCTGGTTGAACACAAGGACGTTAAAAAAGTATCCTTTACCGGATCGGTTGAAACCGGTCGCATTGTCTATCGGGCGGCTGCCGAAAAATTGATCCCGGTGACCCTTGAGTTGGGCGGTAAATCACCGATGATCGTGATGGCCGATGCCGATCTTGACAAGGCGATTAATGGAGCCGTCGGCGGCATGCGCTTTACCCGTCAGGGGCAAAGCTGTACGGCATCATCGCGCATTTTGGTGCATGAAAGCCTGCATGATGCCTTTGTTACCCGCCTCAAAGACCGGGTGAATGCCCTGAAAATGGGTGATCCGCTGGACGAAGAAACCGATATCGGCACCATCATCAATCGCAAACAGCGTGACAAGATCTGTGGTTATATCGACATTGGCGAACAACAAGGGGCAACCAAACACGAACTGAGCGCCCTGCCCGCCAATGACAGCCTGAAAGACAGATTGTTTGTGCGTCCGGTGATTTTTACCGACGTCAAACCCGATCATCGCATCGCCCGCGAGGAAATTTTTGGCCCCGTTGCCTGTATCTTCAAGTTCAAGACCTTTGAAGAAGCCCTTGAACTGGCCAATGACAGCGATTTTGGCCTTGCGGCGACTATCTGGACCACCGACCTGAAAACCGCCTTGCAGGCAACCAAACGCCTTGATGCCGGTTTTGTTCAGGTCAACCAGAATCTGGTGGTCCAGCCCAACCTGTCCTATGGAGGCGTTAAACTTTCCGGGTTGGGCAAGGAAGCATCGCTGGAAAGCATGCTGGAACATTACACCCACAAGAAAACCATCATCCTGAACATGGAATAATCCGGCATTCTGTTCCCTGATGAACCGGGTTGCACAGAATGCAACCCGGTTTTTTTGTCTGATCCCTTGACGTTGTGACAATCATCCGCAATGGTGCGGTGGATACCTGAATTCGTTCCTGAAAGTGTCTGGCAATGTCTGATTTTATTGGCATCAATCTGTCACCCGCGCCAACCCCTCTGTGGGTGGAATCGGTTGCAATGATGCCCGTTGCGGCGATTTCCTGCCTGCGAATGTGAACCCTGTCATTTGCGAATGACAGGTCTGGTTGATCTTTTTTTCTTCCCACATGAAACAAGTCGTTACCGTCCACCGGGGCGGAACGCAGCAGGAGTATGGAAATGACTGTTTCCTACCATGATATCGTCCGTGCGGCCCGCCTTCTCGAAGGCATCGTCAGCAAGACACCTTTGGTAAAATCGCAAACATTATCAAATATTTGCGAGGCAGAAGTTTATCTGAAACTGGAGAATCTGCAGTATACCGCCTCGTTCAAGGAACGCGGTGCCTATATCAAACTGACCAGCCTCAGCCCCGAAGAACGCGCCAAAGGTGTCATTGCCGTATCGGCGGGCAACCATGCCCAGGGTGTGGCCTATAACGCCAAACGCCTTGGCATCCCGGCCACCATCGTCATGCCCGAAAACACCCCCTTTACCAAAATCAAACATACCCGATCACACGGGGCCGAAGTGGTTCTTAAAGGATCGGTTCTGGCGGAATCGATGGCCGCTGCCCATGAAATCCGAGAAGAACGCGGCCTGACCTTTGTTCATCCGTTTGATGATCCGGACATCATCGCCGGTCAGGGCACGGTCGGACTGGAAATTCTGAATGAAGGTATTGATTTTGATACCATTATTGTGCCGATTGGCGGTGGCGGACTGGCGGCGGGTATTGCCACGGCGGTCAAATCGCGTCGCCCGGATATCGACGTGATCGGTGTTGAAACCCGCATGTATCCGTCGATGCATGAAGGCATCAATGGCCTGCCCTATAGCGGCAGCGGTGTGACCATTGCCGAAGGCATTGCCGTCAAACAACCCGGCGGGCTAACACTGGAAATCTGTAAAAAATATCTGGATGATGTGTTGCTGGTCGAAGAATCCGCAATTGAGCGTGCCATCCAGATGCTGATTGAAATTGAAAAAACCGTGGTCGAAGGTGCCGGGGCCGCCCCGCTTGCAGCCTTGCTGGATCATCCTGACCGGTTCCGGGGCCGCAAGGTTTGTATCATTGTCAGTGGCGGCAATATCGATTCCCGGCTGTTGGCACAGGTCCTGATGCGCGGCATGGCGCGCGAAGGACGTCTGGTGCGCATCCGGATCGAAATTCCCGATGTACCGGGTGCACTGGCACGCATCAGCACCCTGATCGGCCAATCCGAAGCCAATATTATCGAGGTCTATCACCAGCGATATTTTTACGATATTCCGGCCAAGCAAACCGATGTCGATATGGTGCTGGAAGTACGCGACACATCACACGCCGCCCAAGTCGTGGAATTCCTCAGGGAAAACGGTTATGGTGGACGATTGCTGGGCAATACGTCGCTGGACTGATATTTTCAAAACCCGGCGGGTTTTGCCTGCCGGGTTTTCATATCCCGCCTTTATGACAGGCGGGCGTAACCCCCACCATAATAGAGCAACGGGTCGCCGGTTTGTCCCAGGGTGATGTTTTCGACACGGCCCACAATGATGCTGTGATCCCCGCCATCATGCACCGCATGACGTGCGCAGGAAAAGGATGCGATATTTCCCACAAGCCTTGGTATTCCGTGGCCGTCATCCTCAAATTCCAAACCCTGCCAGCGATCATCAATCGGGGCAGCGAACCGTTCGGACAGGATGCGCTGTTCCTGCTGCAAGACATTGATGCAAAAATGTTTGGAATCGCCGATAAAAATCGCGTGTGAGGCGGCCATTCGATCTACTGAAAACAGCACCAAAGGCGGCTCCAGCGAGACCGAAGCAAAGGAATTGATTGTAATTCCCGCCTTGCTGCCATCCGTCGCGCGGGTCGTTACCACAGCAACACCAGTGGCAAACTGGCCAAGGCAATCGCGAAATTCACGCGGCGAAAATGACATCTTTGGACAATTCTTTCGTATATGGAATCAGGCAGGGAACATGGCGACAAATTGGAAAGCTGTCAAATACTGACATTAAGTGATTTATAAACAGGATGTTAAGCTATTTGGTCAGAAATAGAATGCTGCACTATGGATGTTTTGATAAAAGGCACCACATATGCATACTGGGGCATATTGCGTGTGCGAACCATGCAAGCGTATATCAGGGTTGGTAAGGGGTACTGAATGTTTCTGATCATTGGCTATCTTGTTGTGATTGGTGCCGTTTTGGGCGGATATATGCCGCATGGCGATATTGCCGTGCTGTGGCAACCGCTTGAAGTTCTGATCATTTTCGGTGCCGCTTTCGGGACGTTTTTGTCTGCCAACCCGCTTAGCGTTGTCAAACGCGGCTTTACCTATACATTGCGCGCGATGAAAGGGGCAAAGAAGAAAGCCCAGTATCTTGAATTACTGATTTGCCTTTATGCAGTCTTCCGACTGGCAAAATCCAAGGGCGATCTGGCCCTTGAGGCCCATGTTGAAAACCCTGAAAGCTCCAGCCTGTTTAATAATTTCCCCGGCGTCACCAAAGACCATCATGCCCTTGAGTTTCTCTGCGACTATTTGCGTCTTCTGACATTGGGAACCTCGAATTCCTATGAACTTGAAGCCGTTATCGATCAGGAGCTTGAGGCTCATCACGAAGAAGAGCACATGGTATCCGATGCCGTCCAGACAATTGGCGATGCTTTGCCTGCGTTGGGTATTGTTGCCGCGGTGCTGGGCGTGATTGTGACCATGAGTTCCGTGACCGAGCCGCCGGAAATTCTGGGTGGCCTGATTGCTGCGGCCCTTGTCGGCACCTTTCTCGGCATTCTGGCCGCCTATGGTTTCGTGTCGCCAACGGCGTCCGCCATCAAAAAAGTACTGGATGCCGATGCCAAATATTATAGCTGCATGAAGGTCGCCCTGATCGGTCATATGCAAGGATATGCACCACAGGTTTCCGTTGAATTTGCCCGCAAAATTTTGCCTCATGATGTGCGCCCCAGCTTCAAGGAAATCGACGAAGCCCTGCAAAATGCGCCGACAGCGTAATACCGAATAAACCGGCAAGGACTGATCGCGCGACATGCCAGATATTGTCATCAAGAAAATCAAAAAAGGCGGCCACGGTCATCACGGCGGCGCATGGAAGGTTGCCTATGCCGACTTTGTGACAGCGATGATGGCCTTTTTCCTGCTGTTATGGTTGCTGAGCAGCGCCACCGATGAACAGCTTCAGGGAATTGCCAATTATTTTTCGCCGGAAACAGTTTCCAGCAGCGATTCCGGTAGTGGTGGCATTCTGGGCGGCACCAGTCTGGCAGTCGAAGGGTCCTTGCGGTCGGAAATGGGGGCTCCTTCGGTCAGTATGCCAATCCCGCCACCCCAAACGCCGGAACAAGCAGCCGCCGCCCAACAGGCCCGCATCGAAGACAAGGAATTTGATCAGGCCGCCGAAGAATTGCGCGAAGCACTTAAAGATACCCCCGAACTGGCCGGGTTGTTTGACAATCTGATTATTGATGAAACCGACGAAGGTTTGCGCATCCAGATCGTTGATAAAGACGGTACGTCGATGTTTCCAAGCGGCAGTCCCGCGATGAACGACCATACCCGTCAATTGCTTGCCAAGGTGGCCGAAGCCATTGAAGGCATGCCGCAAGATATTGCCATTGACGGTCATACTGACAGCGTTCCGTTTGGCGACGGATCGGGTGATTACAGCAACTGGGAACTCTCGGCGGATCGGGCCCTTGCCACCCGTCGCGAACTGGGGGCGCTGGGCCTGCCCGACAGCCGATTTGGCAAGGTATCGGGACGCGCCGATACTGATCCCCTGCTTCCTGATGCACCTAACAATGAACAAAACCGCCGGATCAGCATCACCCTGTTGCGCGGCACTGGTGATCGTGCCGCCCTTGGGACAGAGCCGGATGGAACCGATGTGCAGCCGTCGTCGGGCACCGGCCTTTTGCCACCTGACACAACACCGCCGTCACAACAGACACCGGGAAGTGGTGGTGCCAACACGCCGATCACCCGACCGACATTCTCGGTGCCGTCGCGGCAATAGCAATCGACTATTTTTTCATGGATCAGGACACGCCCCTTTAAAGATTGCCCGCCCATCCCTACACTGAATATAATCTTTCAGGCCCCAAAACGGGAAACGGCAGAAATGACTGTCAACCACAGACGGCTGACCCAACATTATTTCATGACAGCCCCGATGCCCTGCCCTTATTTGCCAGGGCGGTTCGAGCGCAAACTGGTGACCGAATTGCGAGGGGCCGAGGCCAATAATGTGCATGACCTGTTGTCACGGGCCGGTTTTCGCCGCAGTCATTCCATTGCCTATCTTCCGGCCTGTGGTGATTGCGAAGCTTGCATCCCGGTTCGGGTTCGGGCAAAGGAATTCATCGATACCAAATCTTTTCGCCGGACCCGCAGCAAAAACAAGGATTTGAGACGTTCCATCAATGCCCCGGCGGCAACACAGGAACAGTTTCGCCTGTTTGGTCTGTATCAGGATGCGCGACATGGCAATGGCGATATGGCGCGCATGGATGCACGCGATTACCGCGCCATGGTCGAAGACAGCACGGTCGATACCTCTATTTTTGAATATCGGACGACAAATGGCCATCTGATTGCTGCCGCACTGGTGGATGCCCTGTCAGATGGATTGTCGGCGGTTTACAGTTTTTTTGATCCTGCTGCCGCCGAACGCGGACTTGGGACCTATGTCATTCTTGATCTGATTGACGAGGCACAGGCCCTTGGCCTGCCCTATGTCTATCTTGGCTACTGGATCGATGAATGCCGCAAAATGTCTTATAAAATGCGGTTTCAGCCTTTGGAAACTTTCCAGAAAGGGATCTGGGATATCCGTAACCAGACCTCATAAAACAAAAAGGGGCATCTACAAACGGATACCCCTTTTTCTTATCGGCAAGATTAAGATTTTACCTGAACAAAACACCCGGCAACCATGTTGCCAATGCCGGAAATGCGGCAATCAAACACAGGGCCAGCAACTGGATCATCACAAACGGAATGATTCCGCGATAGATGTCCCATGTCTTGATCACAGCGGGCGCAACACCACGCAGATAGAACAGTGCAAAGCCAAACGGCGGCGTCAGAAAGCTGGTCTGGAGATTGACGGCAATCATCACACCCAGCCAGACCGGATCGACACCCAGTTTCAGCAGGATCGGGCCGACAATCGGCACGACGACAAAGACGATCTCGATGAAATCAAGGAAAAATCCCATGACAAACATCAGTAACATAACCACCAGCATCGCCCCGAAAACCCCGCCGGGCAGATTATGCAGCCATTCTTCCAGCAGGTGATCCCCGCCAAGTCCACGAAACACCAGCGAGAAAATCGACGCGCCCAGCAAAATGACAAAAACCATCGCGCTGATCTGCACCGTCTGGCGGGTCACTACCTTCAGCACATTCCAGCTTAGTTTGCGGTAAAAAGCCGCCAAAACGGTTGCGCCAACACCCCCAAATGCCGCAGATTCCGTTGGTGTGGCAATCCCCATCAGGATTGATCCCAAAACGGCAATGATCAGGGTTGCGGGCGGCACAAGGGCGTGCATCACTTCGCGAAACAGGCCATCTGGTCGTTTGCCTTCCATCAGCGCCGGGGCCGATTTCGGATCAATAAACGCCTGAATGATCACCCAACTGATATACAGCCCAACCAGCAACAAACCCGGAATGAATGCACCGGCAAACAGATCCATGACCGATACCGGTTCCGGTGCCCAGTTGCCCAGCGACCGCTGCGCTTCGGCATAGGCCCCCTGCAAAATATCGCCCAGCAGAACCAGAACAATCGACGGCGGAATAATTTGGCCCAATGTCCCGGATGCGCAAATCACCCCGGTCGATAAACGCGGGCTGTAACCGGCCTTTTGCATGGCAGGCAGGCTTAAAAGCCCCATTGTCACCACTGTCGCCCCGACAATGCCGGTTGACGCCGCCAGCAACATGCCGACAATCACCACCGAAATCCCCAGGCCGGCACGCATGGAACCAAACAGCATCCCCATCGTCGTCAGCAATTTCTCGGCGATCCGGGATTTCTCCAACATGATCCCCATAAAAACAAACAACGGAACGGCGACATAAAGTTCGTTGGTCATCACCCCGAAATAGCGCGACGGCAATGACCCCAGCAGGGCCATATCAAAGAAACCCATCGCATTGCCAATCAGCGCAAAGGCCAATCCCACGCCAGCCAGCGAAAATGCCACGGGAAAGCCAAACAAAAGAACGCCGCAGGCCACCCCGAACATCAACAGACTTAAAATTCCACCTGACATCAGACGCCCTCGTGTTCTTCTTCTTTGGTTTCAAATTCGCGATGTCCGGTCAGGACCAGAACACTGCGGGCGGCAAGGGACAGGCCTTGCAAGGCCATCAGGACGCAAAAAACAAGAATGACGGATTTATACAGAAACAATCCCGGCAATCCGCCTGTCTGATTGGAACCTTCCAACCGCGACCAGCTGATCATCACATAGGGGTAGCTATAAATAAAAACCATCACCAAAACCGGCAGCATCAGGACCAGCGAACCGATCAAATCGACCCATGCCTTGAACCGCACTGTTGCCGGACGGTAGAACACATCCACCCGGACATGACCGCCATGCAAAAGCGTATAGCCCGCCCCGACCATGAAAACGATGCCGTGCAGCCACATATACCCTTCCTGCACCGACACCCAGCCAACAGAAAAGCCATACCGCATCGTCGCCACCAGAAACGTGATCACAACGATCGGAATCACCAGCCAGGCAACAGCTTTTCCCAGAAAGTCATTCAGGCCGTCAATCAACCGGACGAAACTTGCCAGAATGTTCAAGTTCCTCTCCTCTTACACATTATATTCTAAAACAGGCGATAATCCGCCCGTCAGCTGCGCCGCGCGACGGTAACGGCAAGGGTCACAAAACACCATTCTTTTTGCTGTCCAATTCAAGATGGCCGCTAAAATAGCTGTGTTGCGCCAACTGGCAACAAAAAACGGCCCCGCAGGGCCGCTTTCATCTCGCATCTTACATCGGCAACATTGATTGTTTCACGTCATTCAAAACGGTTGGATCGCGGGAAACCGGTTGGCGGCATGCGTCCGGCCCCTGCCCGTTTTCCAACCCATTCGGTCAGGTCAGTCACGGTGCGGGTTCGGCCTTCGCTGCCGCCCATGGTCCAGGTCAGACCATCGGCCAGATCAAACAACATCAAATCGGCCAAACCGCCCTGTTTGTATTTTTGCAGGATAACACCACGACCACGGGTCATTTCCGGTACTTCATCAACAGGATAAATCAGCAGTTTGCGGTTGTCACCCAAGACTGCGACATGGTCCTTTTCGACCGGCACGCAGAATTTGGCTTCTTCCTTGTCACCAAGGTTGAGGATTTGCTTGCCATTCCGGGTCTGGGCGACGACTTCGCTTTCAGCAACCTGAAAACCGCGTCCGGCCGAACTTGCCACCAGCAATTTGCGACCCGGTTTATGGACCACCATTTCGACAATGTCATGTTCCTGCGGCAAATCAATCGACAGACGTACTGGTTCGCCATGACCACGCCCGCCGGGCAATTTGTCACAACCCATCGTGTAACAACGGCCTGCTGTGCTCATGATCAGGATTTTATCGGTAGTGAATGCCTTGATCGCAAAACGGCTTTCATCGCCATCCTTGAATTTCAGATCACCAATTTCCGTGGTATGGCCCCGCAATGCCCGGATCCAGCCCATTTTGGAACAAATCACTGTCACCGGTTCACGTTCGATCAGGGCTTCCAGCGGCACGTCAATTTCTTCGGGTGCATCGCCAATTTCAGTGCGCCGTTTGCCCAGAACCGTTTTCTTGCCAAACTTTTCGCGCATTTCCTCGATTTCGTCGCGGATTTTTTTCCAGCGCATCTCCTCGCTGGCCAGCAAGGCTTCAAGTCCCTGCTTTTCTTCGGTCAGCTTGGCATGTTCGTTTTTAAGTTCCATTTCTTCGAGTTTGCGCAACGACCGCAAACGCATATTAAGGATGGCATCCGCCTGAATTTCCGTCAGACTGAAAACCTTCATCAATTCGTTTCTGGGTTCGTCCTCAAAACGGATGATCCTGATCACTTCATCCAGATTAAGATAGGCAATCAGATAACCATCCAGCACTTCAAGGCGATGGTTGATCTTTGCCAAACGATGGTTGGAGCGCCGGATCAGAACAACTTGCCGATGAGCCAGAAACGCCCGCAAAACTTCGCGCAAATTCATCACGCGCGGCGTATTATCGCCATCCAGAACATTCATGTTCAGGCCAAACCGGATTTCCAGTTCAGTATTCTTGAACATCATTTCCATCAGATGCTCCGGTTCGACCGCTCGTGTGCGCGGCTCAAACACCAACCGGATATCATCGGTCGATTCATCGCGCACATCATTCAAAAGCGGCAATTTTTTCGCCACCATCAAATCGGCAATACGTTCGACCAACTTGGCCTTTTGCACCTGATAGGGAATTTCTGTGACCACAATCTGATAAAGACCGTGGGTCATTTTTTCGACTTCCCAACGTGCGCGCAGACGGAACGAACCGCGCCCCGTGGCATAGGCCTCCAGAATATTTTCATGCGGTTCCACCAGAACGCCGCCGGTCGGAAAATCCGGCCCCGGTACACAGCGCACCAGTTCAGCAATCGAGGTCTCTGGCTTGTCAATCAGCTTGATCAGACCGGCGCATAGTTCCCCGGCATTGTGGGGCGGAATATTGGTGGCCATGCCAACCGCAATCCCCGATGCCCCATTGGCCAGCAAATTTGGAAAGGCGGCCGGCATGACAATCGGTTCGCTTTCCTCGCCATCATAGGTGGCGCGAAAATCAACCGCGTCTTCATCAAGGCCATCCATCAGGGCGGCGGCAACCGCCGTCATCCGGGCTTCGGTATATCGCATGGCGGCGGCATTATCGCCGTCAATATTGCCAAAGTTCCCCTGCCCGTCAACCAACGGGTAACGCACGGCAAAATCCTGTGCCAGGCGCACCAGCGCATCATAGACCGACTGGTCACCATGCGGGTGATATTTACCAATTACGTCACCGACCACGCGGGCGCATTTCTTGAACCCCTGTTCCGGATTCAGTTTGAGTTGCCGCATGGCATACAGCAGCCGCCGGTGAACCGGTTTCAGGCCATCGCGCACATCGGGCAACGACCGCGACATGATCGTCGACATCGCATAGGCCAGATAACGTTCGCTTAGCGCGTCTGACAATCGGGTTTCGCGGATTTGTCCTGCGTTGGACGGATCGGAAATCTTTGTGCTCATGAACAGTTTTTCTTGTTGTTTGACCGGGTGAACAACAGCGCACCGGAATGTGCAATCTGCCATGCGGGCAACATACTACGTTTCATACCGTTGCGGTCAACAGGTGACCGCCTTTGCATAGCAGGAATATTTTCATGTCGCCTCCAAACGCCAGACCAGACTGGTCAGACGGTCCCGTGCGGCAACCGGTTTCACCCCTTTGGCATCGAAAATATCCCGGTGAATAAAATGACCGGTCAATTGCATACCCTGACGATACTGATCGGCCATCGGGTATTCCCGCGCCGCCTCTGACGCCCTTCTTCCGGCCAAAAAGGCTGGCAAGGGCAGCATTTTGTCGCGATAGGGCATACCAGCCTGTTGTGAAACCGCACGACCACTTTTGGGCGAGACAAAATGCAGACCCGTCACATCGCCGGTTGCGGCACAGCATTGAAATTGCAGGCCATAGCCCAATTCTTCCAAAAGCCCGACTTCCCAGCGGATATAGGACGCCAGCCACTGATCGGTTTTAAGGGCACCAAGCAATGCAACAGTCCCATGATACAGGGCTGTATGGGATTCGCGTTCCGGCAAGGTGATTTCCAAGAGGGAACAAGCCGAACTCAGCGCCAGCAACGGCCCGGGAAACGGTAAAAGATCGGCCGCATGTGCCGCCGTCATTTCACTTTTGAAATGTCCCAGATGTTCAGACAGACGGGCGGACCAGCTTACCCGCACTTCATTGCCCGGTTCCAGTGTCCCACGCAGATTTTTGCCGGTCGCCCCGCGTACCAGTCCGTGGTAGCGGCCATAGTCGCGCGTCAAAACAGACAGACGGACCGAATTTTCACCAAGCTTGTGCGTCGAAAGGACAATGCCATCATCGCGCCAGTCCATAATGCGGTCCTGCCTGTCTGCCGTGTTCAGGCGTTATGGTCCAATCCCCACATGGCAAGCCGGTTGGGATCATCGCCCCAGTTTTCCCGGACTTTCACAAACAGAAACAAATGTACGCGGCGTTCAAAAATATGTTCAAGTTCCTTGCGCGCATCGGTACCCAATGATTTGATTCTCTTGCCATTTTTACCAAGAATGATGGCTTTCTGGCCTTCTCGTTCGACAAAGATGGTTTGTTCCAGCTTGACCGAACCATCCTGTCTTTCTTCCCACAATTCGGTTTCGACCGTTGCAGAATAAGGTAGTTCCTGTTGCAGTTGATAATACAGTTTTTCCCGGGTGATTTCAGCGGCCAGCAACCGAAGCGGCATGTCCGACACATCGTCTTCGGGGAACATCCACGGGCCTTCGGGCATCTTGGCCGCCAGAAAATTGACCAAATCCTGCGTGCCCGAGCCTTTTTTAGCCGAAATCATAAAGACATCGGTAAAAACGCCTGCGGAAAACAGGGCCTGCGATATCCCGAACAGCTTTTCCTTGTCCGGAACACTATCCACCTTGTTTAGCGCCAGCAACGCCTTGCGCTTTTCAGATTTTAACTGATCGACAATCGCCTGAACTTCTTCGGTGATGCCCTGTTCGGCGTCGACCACCAGAACAACGATATCCGCATCATTCGCCCCGCCCCACGCAGCCTTGACCATCGCCCGGTCTAGGCGGCGTTTCGGACGGAAAATACCGGGTGTATCAATAAACACGACTTGCGCGTCATCCACCATGACAATGCCGCGCACCCTGGTGCGGGTGGTTTGCACCTTGGGCGATACAATCGATACCTTGGTGCCAACCAACTGGTTCAGCAAGGTTGACTTGCCAGCATTTGGTGCGCCGACAAGGGCAACAAAACCACAGCGCGGCAGCGTAGTTGCGCGCCCTTCGGTCGCCGGGGCAGGAACCTCATTCATTATTTGACTTATCCAACATTAATTGTGCAGCGATTTGTTCGGCTTCACGTTTTGATTTACCCTCGGCCCGGACCTGAATGCCATCGCTGGTCGTTAGTTCGATGGTAAAAACCGGGGCATGGGCCGGGCCTTCACGGCCCACCATTTCATATTGCGGCAAGGCCTTGCCCTGTCCCTGTAACCATTCCTGCAAGCGCGTCTTGGCGTCTTGCGGCGGTTTTGGGTCTTCGTCCAGCAAAGGCAACCATAATCGTTCAATAAACTGGCGTGCCGGTTCCAACCCGCCATCCAGATAGAGTGCGGCAATCACCGCTTCCATGCAATCGGATAAAATCGCCGGGTTGGCATCTGCACCCGATGCCCGTTCGCCTTTGGCCATCTGGATATGATCGCCAAGTCCGATCTGCACGGCAATCCGCGCCAGCGTTTCGCGCCGTACCAAAGCAACAAACCGTTTGGCCATCGCCCCTTCGCGTTCCCGACCAAACCGGCGATACAGAATTTCGGCGACAACAAGGCCCAACACCCGATCACCCAGAAATTCCAACCGTTCATTGCCGCCGCTCAACGTATCCTTGCCTTTGGCCGCACTGCGATGCGTCAGGGCAATCCGCAGCAAGTCGGGCTGGGCAAAGTCATATCCAAGCGGCAAAACGGAAGGCTCATTTCCGGCCATCAGTTGACCCCTTTGAACAGACGCTCAAAGCGAATGCTGCTGAAATCATAAATCGGTTGACTGCTGTCTTTTGAATAAAACAGGAATTCGGCACGCCCGACCAGATTTTCAAGCGGCACAAACCGGAAGCGCGGCGAAAAGGCGCGACTGTCGGCAGAATTGTCGCGATTGTCGCCCATCATGAAATAATGGTCTGCGGGAACGGTAAACGGATCGGTATTATCACTGGGTCCCTGATCGCCAAAAATTTCCAAAATCGGGTGCATGGTCCCGTTCGGCAGGATTTCCATATATTGCGGAACAGCAATCGCCTGCCCGGTGCCATCGGTCAGAATATAATCCCCGATCCGTTCACGTGGCGCGACAACTCCATTGATATGCAAACGTCCTTCTATCACCTGCACCGTATCGCCGGGCAGACCAATGACACGCTTGATATAATCCTGTGACGGATCGGACGGCAATTTGAATACCACCACATCGCCCTGTTTGGGTTCCGTGGTCAGAATCCGGTTCGGGATCAGCGGCAAGCTGAACGGCAGGCTGTGTTTGGAATATCCATAGGAAAATTTCGACACAAACAGATAATCGCCGACCAGCAAGGACGGGATCATCGACCCGGACGGGATATTAAAGGGTTCATAGGCAAATGTGCGTACAAACAACGCAATGACGACTGCCCAGAAAACGGTCTTGAATGTATCGATGAAACCGCCGGTTTTCTTCTTCTGCACAATCTTTTCCATTCAGGATACAAACCAAATTATCGTTCAAAAAGTTCAATCTGCCGAAATCACGACGACAGCATTGGCCATCGGATATTCATCGGTCAAACTGACATGGACCGATGCACTTTTTCCATCCGGCGTCAGTTCCGTCAACCGTATCAGTGCCCCGTCCGTCAAAACCATATCCGGTTTGCCGCTGGGCTGATGGACAACGCCCATCGTATTATGATGGACACCGCGCCGAAACCCGGTCCCCAATGCCTTGGAACAGGCTTCTTTCGCCGCAAATGACATCGCCAGCGACGAAGCCATGCGATGCGGTCGTCTTTGGGCGCGGGTGATTTCCGTTACGGTGAAAACGCGTTTCAGAAACCGGTCGCCAAACCGCTCAAGCGCTGATTCAATGCGCCGGATATCACATAAATCCGTCCCGATGCCAATAATCATTAATTCTCGCTGTCCTTTTGGCGGGCCATATCCATCAAACGCCGCATTTCTGCAATGCTGTTTTCCAGTCCGGTGAAAATCGCCTCGCCAATCAGGAAATGCCCGATATTGAGTTCGGAAATCTCGACCATCGCCGCCACCGGGCTAACGGTTTCAAAACTTAAACCATGCCCGGCATGCATTTCCAGACCGATGCTGCGGCCATAGGTCACGGCGTCGGCAATCCGCGCCAGTTCATGATCGCGCAGCACACCTGCGGTGGCATCGCAATAGGCCCCGGTATGAATTTCAACCACTGGCGCGCCCAGATGAACGGCAGCATCCAGCTGTTCCTTTGACGCCTCGATAAACAGTGAAACCCGGATTCCGGCATTGCCCAGTTCATGCACGAACCGTTTCAAATGATTATGCCCGCCGACAACATCAAGTCCACCCTCGGTCGTGCGTTCCTCGCGTTTTTCGGGCACGATGCAGGCGGCATGCGGCTTGGATTTCAGGGCGATGGACAACATTTCATCGGTCGCCGCCATTTCAAAATTCAGCGGCAGGTCGATTTCTGCACGTAGCCGCGCAATATCCGGATCGGAAATATGCCGACGATCCTCACGCAGATGGGCGGTAATCCCGTCTGCCCCGGCACGGGCCGCCATCCGGGCGGCGCGCACCGGATCGGGGTGTGGGCCGCCCCGCGCATTCCGGATTGTCGCCACATGATCAATATTCACGCCCAACCGCAATTTTGATGTCATTTCTCGTCGTCTCGTTCCTGTCTGGCATGGCTGATTTTTAGTTTCGCCGCTTCAAGCATCGGTTTGAACCCCCGTCTTTCATGGACCTTCATTCTGCGCAAAATACGGTTATGGCGATAAATCACAACGGCCCGGTATACCGGGAAATAAAACAAGGCCCAAACCACCAGCATCGTCGGAATGCAGCCGATCACCATCGGCCAGATGATATGCACGATACCATCCCACAGAATACCAAGCTGGGTGTGATCCACATCGTCCCAATGCCCAAAAATCAGGCCACCCCCGACATAGTTCAATCCCAGCACGATGAAATCCCACAGGACCGCCATATTGAAATCAATTGCCACCGTCGCCGGATTGATCCCCAAAATCCACAGTCCGGAATGATAAAGCCACAACCAGATGAACGGAAACGTCCACGGGTTACCAACCACTGTCCCCAAAAGCGCGGCGACCATATTGCCCCGCAAAAGAAAGCTTAGCAGAATAGACAGGACAAAATGAAAACCGATAAACGGTGTAAATGATACCGCCGCCCCAACGGCAAACCCGGCAGCAATGCTATAGGGCGATCCGGGCAATCGTGCGACTCGGTGTGCAAAATACCGTGATGACCGCCGCCAGCCACCACGGGGCCAAAGGACATTGCGCAAACGTTGCAGTGATGTCGGTTTTATTCGGCGCTGAAACATAAGAACGTCAAACTGCTGGCAAAACGGGTGAAACCGGCGACAATCCGGGCCTTATGGGTAAGGGCAGAAAACCCGGTTGGCAAGGAAATAGCGCCTGTTACATCTAATTACCAATCATCCCCGCGCCCGCTCGACCGTATTGACCACCGGTGTCGCCCGCAAGGCGGCAATGATGTTGGTCAGATGCCGCACATCAACCACGTCAATATCAATCAACATTTCAAAAAAGTCCTGGGTGCGGTTGGTGAAACGCAGATTGGTGATGTTCCCCAGATTCTTGGCAATCACACTGGTAATTGTGCTCAATGCCCCTTTTTCATGGGCCACCGTCAGGCCCAGCCGCCCGACGAAATGTTCCGGTTCACCCTCATTGTCCCATCCCACATCCAGCCAGCGTTCCGGCTGATCGGCAAAGGTTTCCAGCGTATCGCAATCAATGGTGTGGATCGTCACCCCCTTGCCGGTGGTGACGATGCCAACGATGCGGTCCCCCGGCAACGGGTGACAACATCCGGCATAATGCACGGCCATACCGGGGATCAGCCCCTTGATCGGGATAGCATGGTCCCGCTTGCGATTGCGGGCGCGTTCCAGCGGTACAATCTTGCGCGCTGTTTCCGCATCCTTGGTGCCGGGGAAAACCGCATGAACAATTTCACGCCCAGTATGATTACCCGAACCGACTGCCGCCAAAAGGGAATCAACCGACGGCATCTTGAAAATTTTCAGAACGCCATCGATCGCCTTTTCGGAATATTCATATCCTTCCTGCCGGAAAGCCTTTTGCAAGATCGCCTTGCCCAGATCTTTATACTGTTTTTCCTGCTGCTGACGGATAAAGCGCCGGATCCGGGCCCGCGCCTTGCCCGTCATTACAAAGCGTTCCCATGTCGGATTGGGGGTTTGCGCCTTTGACGTGACGATTTCGACCTGATCGCCGTTATTTAACTGGGTGCGCAACGGCACCATTGCGCCATTGACCTTGGCCCCGACACAGGTATCTCCGATATGGGTGTGGATCATATAGGCGAAATCGACCGGTGTGGCATGTGCCGGCAGGGCAATCACATCACCCTTGGGAGAGAAACAGAAAACCTGATCCTGAAACATAGCCAGTTTGGTATGTTCCAGAAATTCTTCCGGTTCCGAGGCATGTTCCAGAATATCCAGAAGATCACGCAACCAACGATATTGTGTGCCTTCTTTTTGCAAGGCACTGCCCTGCTTGTAGGACCAGTGGGCCGCAACCCCGTTCTCGTTGACTTCGTGCATCTCGCGGGTGCGGATCTGGACCTCGATCCGATGGTTTTCCGGGCCGATCACCGTGGTGTGGATCGACCGGTATCCGTTGGGTTTCGGTGTCGAGATATAATCCTTGAACCGGCCCGGCACCACCTTGTAACCCGCATGCAGATATCCCAGCACTTCGTAGCATTGCGGCATGGTATCGACCAGCACCCGAAACGCCATGATGTCAGACAATTCACCAAAGGTGATGTTCTTGCGCTGCATCTTTTGCCAAATCGAATAGGGCCGTTTTTCCCGGCCATAAATTCTGGCGTTCAAGCCTTCGCCATTAATCGACTTGTCAAGCTGGCTGACAATACGGTCAACCACATTGTCATCTTTAAGCCGCAAGAATTCGAGGCGCGCCATGATCGATCCGCGCGCTTCGGGATTAAGATGCTCGAACGCCAGATCTTCGAGTTCTTCCTTGATATCGTGCATGCCGATGCGTTCGGCCAATGGCGCATAGATTTCAAGGGTTTCAGCCGCAATCCGAACCCGTTTTTCCGGTTTCAAAATATAATGCAACGTCCGCATATTATGCAGACGGTCCGCCAGCTTGACCAGCAACACCCGGATATCTTCGGACATCGCCAAAAGCAGTTTACGGAAATTTTCCGCCTGTTTTGAATCGGCGGATTTCAGTTCGATCTGCGTCAGCTTGGTAACGCCATCCACCAGCTTGAAAATATTGGCCCCGAATAATTTGATGATTTCTTCCGGGGTGGCGTCGGTATCTTCGATAGTGTCATGCAAAAGGGCCGTGATGATGGTATCACAATCCAGCTTGTAATGGGTCAGAATGCCTGCGACTTCAATCGGATGCGAAAAATACGGATCGCCTGATGCGCGTTTCTGCGAACCATGTTTTTGGGTTGCATACACATATGCCCGGTTCAGTGTGGTTTCACACGCATCGGGGTCATATGCTTTGACCCTTTCAACGAGTTCATATTGACGCATCATTCAGGGGCAGCTCCACTCTCTCATCGCAGGGACGCATTTTTGCGTCTTCTCTGAACATAGTATGCAGACAAAAAAAAGCCACGGAAGAGAAATACCGCGGCTTTTTTAATTCATATCGGTTTTGAAACGCGGTCGGATCGCAGCTTATTCGTCGTCTTCGTCTGCGCCCGCTGTCGCGATCACCGGCATGTCTTCGGCAATATCCACCGTCAGTTTCGGACCAAATTCGTCTTCGATATCTTCGGGTTCTTCGCTTTCGACATGGCGTTGCAGACCAGAAACCATGCCATTGCGCAAATCGTCGAAATTAACGGTTTCTTCGGCAATTTCGCGCAGCGCCACGACCGGGTTCTTGTCATTGTCGCGATCAATGGTCAGTTCGGCACCGGCCGAAATGTTGCGCGCACGCTGAGCTGCCAGCATGACAAGCTCAAATCGGTTCGGAATCTTATCGACGCAATCTTCGACGGTTACGCGGGCCATTAACTTCTCCAGAAAATCTTTTTGGGTGTATCCAGACCGGATGTTATAGCGCCGCTTTAACATTGTTGCAACAGCGAAGAACAGCCATTTTACGTGTTATTTGCAGACCTTTTTCAAGGCTTGCACCGGATTTCCTGTTCGCCGGGCAAATCTGCAATCAAATCATCAATATGACGGCCACTGACCGGATGGATCCAATCCGGGGCAACATCGCGCAATGGCAACAACACAAAGGCCCGGTCCGCCATGCGCGGATGGGGAACATGCATGCCGCCCGGTGTCGCAATGACCTCCTGCCGATAGGCAATCAGATCCAGGTCAAGCACCCGCGCCTCATTGCGTTCCCGGCGGGTACGGCCAAATTCGGCTTCAACGTCGTGCAGTCGCGCCAGAACTCCTGCAGGCGGCAGGTGCGTTTCGATCCGCGCCACACCATTGACATACCAAGGCTGATCGGACACCGGCACCGGGGCCGTTTCATAAAAGGGGGATATATCGGCAATAACAATATCCCCGCCATTGGCCAACCGCGCCAATGCTGCACGCAAGGTCGCATCGGGGGCGCCATATTGTACCGTCGGCAAATTGGCTCCCATCGCAATCAGGATCACGGCAGCCGGATCATTCATCAGGCCAGGCTGATATTTTTGCACAGGTCGAAATCCTTTTTACACCGTATAGACCATTTGGAAAAACGCACTATGTAAGGGAGCAGATACCCCTGTCCACGATATTTTCGGCCTTTCCTTGTCACCGATGGCGGGGTACAAACGGAACCGTTGATCTGATTATCGATAGTTTATTTTAAAAACGTTGTTTAAGGAATTTTCCAATGATCTTCTATCCGCAAGAACGGATCGGGTTGTTTATTGACGGCTCCAACCTTTATGCCGCAGCCCGTGCATTGGGTTTTGACATTGATTACAAGCGCTTGCTGGAACTTTTTGCGCAAAAAGGTCAGCTTATTCGCGCCTTTTATTACACCGCCCTGATCGAGGATCAGGAATATTCCCCGATCCGTCCGCTGGTCGATTGGCTTGATTACAACGGTTATACCATGGTCACCAAACCGACCAAGGAATTCACCGATGCCGCCGGCCGTCGCAAGATCAAAGGCAACATGGATATCGAACTGGCCATCGACGTGATGGAAATGGCACAACATCTTGATCATGTTGTTATTTTCTCTGGCGATGGCGATTTCCGTCGACTGGTGGATGCGGTTCAGCGCAAGGGTGTTCGGGTGACCGTAGTGTCTACCGTCAAATCAAATCCGCCGATGGTTGCCGATGAGTTGCGCCGTCAGGCCGATAATTTCATCGAACTGACCGAACTGGAAGGCACCATCGCCCGCAAGGCGCAACAACGCCGCGACGATGACCATCCTGATTTTTCGGGCCATCCTGCCCACCCCGAACTTGATGATGTCGATTTCGAATAATCATCGCGCCCACAAATCCTTAAAAACAGTCAGACCCGCCATGACCGACTTTTTACAACCGGCAGCCGATTGCCCGCTCTGCCCGCGCCTTGTGGAATTTCGCCAGAACAACCAGGTAAAATTTCCCCATTTTCATAACGGGCCCGTGTCGCCCTTTGGGCCATTGAATGCCCGTTTGCTGATCGTCGGTCTTGCGCCGGGGCTGAAAGGCGCCAATGCCACAGGTCGCCCCTTTACTGGCGATTATGCCGGTGATCTTTTATACAGCACTTTGAAAAAATTCGGATTTGCGCGTGGCACCTATGCCAAGCGGCCCGATGACGGGCTGGAACTGATTGATTGCCGCATTACCAATGCCGTTAAATGCGTCCCGCCGGAAAACAAACCAACCGGCGATGAAGCCAATACCTGCCGACCGTTTCTGATCAGTGAATTTGCGGCAATGAAGAATCTTTCGGCCATTCTGTGTCTGGGACAGGTTGCCCATCAAGCGATGGCGCGGACATTTGGGCAAAAGCTGTCCGCCCTGAAATTTTCCCATCAGGCCCGTCACAAAATGGATAACGGCATCACTTTGTTTGATAGCTATCACTGTTCGCGTTACAACACCCAGACCAACCGCCTGACCACCGAGATGTTTGAAAACGTCTTTACCGATATTCGCGCTCATCTGGACCGACATAGTGCCTGACACCGCCCCCTATCCTGACGATCTGTCCGCATCCTTCATCCCGCCGCAGCCGATCGCGGTTTTGCGGGATGTTTTTGGATATGGCAGTTTCCGGGGGCAACAGGCCGAAGTCATCGATCATGTGATCGCAGGAAAGGATGCATTGGTACTGATGCCGACCGGTGGCGGCAAATCATTGTGCTACCAGATTCCGGCCCTGTGCCGCCCCGGTGTTGCGATTGTGGTGTCGCCCCTGATCGCCCTGATGAAGGATCAGGTTGATGCCCTGACGCAATTGGGGGTGAAGGCGGCCTTTATCAATTCGACACTGGCCCCCGATGCGGCCCGCGAAATTGAAATCCGTGCCATCGAAGGCGATATCGATCTTTTGTATGTTGCACCGGAACGGTTTGCCACCGATCGGTTCCTGAACCTTTTGGACCGCATCCGTATAGCCCTGTTTGCCATTGACGAAGCACATTGCGTATCGCAATGGGGGCATGATTTTCGTCCGGAATATCGCCGTCTGGATTTACTGCCGACCCGTTATCCGCATGTGCCACGCATTGCCCTGACGGCAACCGCCGACACCCCGACCCGCAAGGACATCGCCGAAAGCCTGCATTTAACCGGGGCAAGGTGTTTTCTGACCGGGTTTGACCGACCCAACATTACCTATCGCATCGAAACCAAAGGCAATGCCAAACAACGTCTGTTGTCATTCCTGAATCGCGAACATCCCGAAGATGCCGGGATTGTCTATTGCCTGTCGCGGCGAAAAACCGAAGACATCGCGCAATGGCTGACCGAAAATGGTCGCCCGGCCCTACCCTATCATGCCGGATTACCTCAGGAAGTCCGTCAAAATCATCAGGACCGGTTTTTGAAAGAAGACGGCCTGATCATTTGTGCAACCGTCGCCTTTGGCATGGGAATTGACAAACCCAATGTGCGCTTTGTCGCCCACCTTAATTTGCCCAAAAGCATGGAAGCCTATTATCAGGAAACCGGGCGCGCCGGTCGTGACGGGCTTCCGGCCAATGCCTGGATGAATTATGATTTGTCCGACATCGTATCGATCCGCAGCATGTTGTCATCATCGGATGCACCCGACAGCCAGAAACGGATTGAATCGCGCAAGCTTGATGCGCTGGTCGGTCTTGCCGAAACCATAACTTGCCGCCGACAGGTGATTTTATCCTATTTTGGTGAAACCCTGCCGGAACCCTGTGGCAATTGTGATACCTGCTTGGAACCAGTCGAAACATGGGATGCGACCGATGCCGCACGCAAGGCATTATCGGCGGTTTATCGTACCGGGCAACGGTTTGGCCCGGCCCATATCATTGATGTTCTGACCGGTCGGCAGACCGAAAAAATCCGTCAGAACAATCATGACAAAACCACGGTTTATGGTATCGGCAAGGATATCGCCCAACCGCAATGGCGGTCGGTGTTCCGACAATTGCTGGCGATGGATTATTTGCAGGTCGATGTCGAAGGACATGGCGGGATTTATCTGACCGACACTTGTCGTCCGGTATTGCGCGGAGAAAAAACCGTGCAGATGCGCCTTGATCCGGGCGAAAGCAAACGCACGACAACCCGCCGCCTGCGGGATTTTGACACCAATTTCGATACCGAAGAAGATCGCGATTTGTGGGAACGCCTGCGCAGCCTGCGCCGCGAACTGGCCAGCCAGCAAAATGTCCCGCCTTATGTGATTTTCAGTGATCGCACCTTGTGGGAAATGGTCCGTTTCAAGCCGCGCAATCTGGATGACATGTCATCGATCAATGGCGTCGGCGTAAAAAAACTTGACCAATATGGTCTGGCTTTCCTTGATGTCATGGATGGCCGTCGCTGATCACGGTCGAGAAAGCGCGATGTCGATGGCATCCCAAATTACCGGATCATCCGGTGTGACCCGTGTTGCAAAACTGGCGACCAGATCGCCATTCGGCCCCACCAGATATTTATGGAAATTCCATTTCGGGGCCTGATCTTCGCCCAACTCGGCGCGGGCCCATTGATAAAACGGATGAGCATCCGCTCCGCTCACCTTTTCACGGGTGGTCATCGGAAAATCCACATCAAAATTGACATCGCAGAAGTCCTTGATTTCGGCCTCTGACTCATATTCCTGCCCGCCAAAATCCCCGGACGGTACGCCCAGAACGACCAGTCCCTGTTCACGCCGTTGGCTCCACAGCGCTTGAAGGGCGGTATATTGCCGAGTAAAACCACAAAACGATGCGGTATTCACCACCAGAACCGCCTTGCCGCGATACTGCGAAAGGGCAAAATCGCCGCCATCAATCGATGAAAATGTAAACTGATGGGCATTCATCGGGGCCTCTTGCGCAGTGGCGGGCATTATTGCGGAAAAGGTCATGATACAAGCCCCGATCAGGATTGCTGGTTTAACCATAACGTTCCTCCGCCCAGGGTTCTGCATTGTTATGATAGCCGCGCACTTCCCAAAATCCCGGATGGTCGGTCTCAGAAAAACTGATTTTTCGAATCCATTTCGCGCTTTTCCAGAAATAAAGTTTGGGAATCACGACACGCACCGGCCCGCCATGTTCGGCGGTAATCGGCTGATCTTCCCAATGATGGGCCAGCAACACATCGTCATCGAGAAACTGGTCGATCCGCACATTGGTCGTGTACCCGTCATGCGCGGTGAACAGGACATGCTTTGCCGCCGCCGTCGGGCGCACCAGACCGGTAAGTGCATGTGCCGATACACCCTGCCAGTGATTATCGTATCGCGACCAACTGGTGACACAATGAATATCGCTTTTATCATACATGGCAGGCAGGCGTAGCACCCCATCCATATCCAGCATCACCGGATTTTCCACTTCGCCATCAATGGTCAGACGAAATTCATCGGGCGTGATTTGCGGTGTAATACCCAGATCCAGTACCGGCCAATCTTTCACCTGACGTTGCCCCGGCGGCAATCGGTTTTCCTTGTCAGGGTCGGTGACACCGGTCAGAAGACGGCCATTTTCGGCCCATTTCTGTTTGGCCTCAATCAGTTTTTGCTTGATCTTGCCGCTAAACCCGTTGGCCATGCTGCCCCTCCTGTTCCTGTGTCATACGGAAAATGGCGCAGACACGTTCACCCTGTCTGCGCCATTTATGATGCCTTACCCGGAAATCAAGCCTGATCGCAGGGTTGTGACATGGTATTCAGCCATGATCGCGCAGGATTCGTGCCTTGTCACGTTGCCAGTCACGTTCCTTGACGGCATCGCGTTTGTCGGATTTCTTCTTGCCTTCGGCAATCGCAATTTCGATTTTGGCGATGCCCCGGTCATTGAAATAGATTTTGACCGGCACCAGCGTAATGCCCTTGCGGCCAACCGCATCCGACAGCCTGATTACCTCGCGTTTGCGCAACAATAATTTGCGTGGACGGCGTTCTTCATGCCCGAACGCCATCTTGCTTTGATATTCAGGAATATAGGCATTGATCAGCCAGATTTCGCCATTTTTTGGTTCGGCATAGGATTCCTGAATGTTGCCCTTGCCTGCCCGCAAGGATTTCACCTCGGTGCCCTGCAAAACCAGTCCCGCCTCGAATGTTTCCGTCAGGAAATAATCAAAACGGGCACGGCGGTTCTGCGCCACAACCTTGTTCGTCGTTATCGTCTCTTTTTTCGTCGCCATCACAAAAACTTACAGGCCGCACCTGTCCTGATCAAGACAGGATGCCGGCATTCCGCAACGCGGTTTCCACACGCTGCTTTGATTCATCGGCGATTTCGACCATCGGCAGTCGCATATGCGATCCACACAACCCCAAAAGCTCGGCGGCATATTTTACCGGCCCCGGATTGCCTTCACAGAACATCGCCTTGTGCACCGGCATCAGCCGGTAATTCAATTGCTGTGCGCGCGCGATATCACCGGCCTGCCATGCCGCATGCAAATCCGAACACAGTTTCGGGGCAATATTGGCCGTCACCGAAATGCAGCCATGACCGCCCTGTGCCAGAAAGGCAAGGATCGTGGCATCTTCGCCCGAAAGTTGGCAAAAATCAGGGCCTGCCGCCAGACGGGTCAAGGCTGGACGTTCCAGATCGCTGGTGGCGTCCTTGACCCCGACGATGCGCGGTAATTTCGCCAGTTGCGCCATGGTATCGACTGACATGTCGATCACTGAACGGCCCGGAATATTATAAATAATAATCGGAATGTCGGTGGCGTCATGTATCGCCTTGTAATGTGCAAACAGGCCGCGCTGGCTGGGCTTGTTATAATAAGGTGTCACAACAAGCGCAGCATCGGCCCCGGCATTCTGGGCATGACGGGTCAGCGAAATCGCCTCGACCGTTGAATTGGAACCGGTACCGGCAATCACCGGGCCACGCCCCTTGGCAACTTCGAGGGTCAATTCGACCACACGATGATGTTCGGCATGGCTGAGAGTCGGTGACTCTCCGGTAGTGCCAACCGGCACAACCCCCGTCGTTCCCTGTTTAAGTTGCCAATCCACAAAAGACAGGAACGCTTTTTCGTCGATCGCACCATTCGGCGTGAATGGGGTGATCAAAGCGGTAATCGAACCTTTAAACATCGATATCTCCAAATCTTGGCGTGGATTAAAGCGGAGGCGAAAATAGCCGCTGTTCGGCAATACGGCAAGCACCAGAACGCATATGATGCAGACTGTTTGGCATTTGACCATTTCACTGCCATAATACGTATGGTCTTGAGCGTTTTTCGCCCGGGGACATAAGGGGTTTTATTCGATGGCGTTTCCTATATCCGGTCGGCTTTCTATCTGTGCTGCCGTCCTTGGTGCATCTTTTTTTCTCGCAGGCCCGGCAAGTGCGGCACAGGAAGAATCGCCGTTGCTGATCGCACCGCCGTCACCGGCATTTTCCAGTATCAGCCGGGCACGCCTGAACGTCTTTCTTGCCGCTCTTGAACAGGGCAGCACCAAAAAGGTGCAACAATTTCTTCCGGCCTTTGATGACCCCCTGATGCAAAAGGCGATTGAGTGGATGTGGCTGGTCAGCCCCAATTCCGGGCGGTCCTTTGCCGAAATCACCCATTTCATCGACGCCAACCCAACATGGCCCAGTCAGGCACTTTTACGCCAGCGTGCAGAAGAAGTCATGACCGATGCCGTGCCTGATGCAGACATTCTGGAGTGGTTCAAGCGATCCTCGCCGGTGACGGCTGATGGCGCTACCCGCCAGATTTCGGCATTGCTCTCTGCCGGTCAGGAAGAAGCCGCCATTCAGCTGATCACCCATAGCTGGGTGCATGAAAATTTCGGCTCTGGTCAGGAAAAACGTTTCATTGACCGCTATGGCAAATATATCGATCAAACCGTCTATCAGCAGCGACTTGACCGCCTGTTGTGGGAAGGCCGAACCGGCCCTGCCGAACGCACGATGAAGTATGTCAACGAGGATTACCGCCGTCTGGCACTGGCGCGCATGGCCCTGCGGGCCGATGCCGGGGGGGTGGATGGTGCCCTTGCCCGCGTTCCTCAGAAATATCAGAATGATCCCGGCCTTGTGTATGAACGGGTTCGCTGGCGGCGCATCAAGGGGCGCGATCAGGAAGCCCGTGATATGCTTCTGAATCAGGCCAATGACCTTGCCTATATTTCCATCCGTCCTGAATACTGGTGGCTTGAAAAGGCCATTCTTTCGCGGCGCGCCTTGCAAAAAGGTCACATCACCGACGCCTATCAGCTGGTTGCCAATCACGGGCAGACCCAGGCGGCCGATATTGCCGATGCCGAATGGCTTGCAGGCTGGATTGCGCTGCAATTCCTTGGGGATTCGCGCATTGCCTTGGCGCATTTCCAAAACCTGTACGAAGTTGTCCAGTTTCCCATCAGCAAATCGCGCGGGGCCTATTGGGCAGGACGTGCGAGCAAGGCAGCTGGGGATAGTCAACAGGCACAGGAATGGTTCCAGATCGCGGCAACCCATGCCCATACCTATTATGGGCAACTGGCCAATGATGAATTGGGCGGGGCCATCAGTTATTCCGTTGAACAGCCTGTTCCAACCCCGGAACAACGGGATGAATTCGAGAAAAATGAACTGACAATTGTTTCGCGCACGCTGGGCAATATGGGGCTTGGTAATGTGATCCGGCCATTTGTCATGGCGCTTGTCGAACAGGGCAACAGCCCGGAAATGCTGGCAATGGCCACTGAAATGGCGCGGGAATATGGCCGCACCGATCTGGCCGTGCTGGCGGCAAAGCGTGGTATTCAATCTGGCGGGGCATATCTTGATGCCGCCTACCCGGTCCATGATCTGGTGCCGCTGGGCAAAAAACCTGACCCCGGTCTTGTCCATGCCATCATCCGGCAGGAAAGCCTGTTCAGCACAACCGCCGTTTCCCATGCCGGCGCACGCGGTCTGATGCAAATCATGCCTGCGACAGCGGTGCGGTTGGCGCAATCGCTGAAACTTGATTACGAAGTTGACCGCCTGACCGAAGATCCGGCGTTTAACATTCAGTTGGGTCGGGAATATCTGTCATGGCTTCTGGATCGCTGGAATGGCGAGGAAATCCTGACGATTGCCTCTTACAACGCCGGACCGACACGGGTGCGCGAATGGATCAATGAATATGGGGATCCACGCGACCCGGATGTCGATGCCATCGACTGGATCGAGATGATCCCCTATAAGGAAACCCGCAATTATGTTCAGCGCGTGCTGGAAGGCACCTATGTCTATCGTCGCCGCTTTGCCCGCGACGAAGTCGCGATGAACACCGAAGAAGAGTAACGTTCACGGCAACAATCAGGAGGCAAGAACACATGTCCGAGAACGTATTTTCGTCCTGCCGCGCATTCGTATTCGATGCTTATGGTACCCTGTTTGATGTGGGATCGGCTGTTGCCCATCACCGCAGCCGCATTGGCAACGAGGCCGACCGCCTTTCGACCCTGTGGCGACAAAAACAGCTTGAATACACCTGGTTGCGATCATTGATGGGCGATTTTGTCGATTTCTGGTCGGTCACCGGGGATTCTCTGGACTACGCCATGGCGGCCACCGGGCGCACCGACCCTGCCCTGCGGGCGAAATTGATGGAAACCTATCTGTCTCTGGATATTTTTCCCGATGTTACCGCCACCCTGACCTCTTTGAAAGAACGCGGTCACAAGATTGCCATCCTGTCCAACGGGGCACGGCATATGCTGATTTCGGCGGCAAAGGCATCGGGCATTTTACCGCTTCTTGACGCCATTCTATGCGTTGATGACATCAAAACCTATAAACCACACCCGACTGTTTACAAACTTGCGTCCGATGCACTTGAACTTGATCCCGGTGAAATTGCCTTTCAGTCGTCCAATGGCTGGGATATTGCAGGAGCCGGGCATTACGGTTTTAAAACCGCATGGATCAACCGGGCGCAACAACCGGTCGAAATGCTGTCCTATCAGGCCGATGCCACATTATCGCAACTTGATGAATTATTGCCGCTGATCGGCCAATCATCCTGATCTGTTATCTGGCAAAGAAAAGAGGCGGTCTGCAAAACAGGCCGCCTCTTTGATATTCTGGTCTGCAATCATCTGTCTTACGACAGCTTTATGTCTTTCTTGACATTGGATGCAACAATTTGTCCGGCCTGAATCACGGTCAAACCACCTTCTTCGGCCATCGCGCTTTCAACGCGGCGACAGTGACCTTCAAGATGGGCACCCGGTTCGATCGACAGGCTTTCATGCAGAATATCGCCAATTACCTTGGCGCTATCGGCCAGTGACACATCCTTGGCTCGTATCTGACCATGAATGGTGCCACAAACGCGAATACGGTCCGCAACGATCTCGCCGCGAACTTCGCCTGTTTGACCAATGGTAAGATTGCGTGTCCGGATGTCGCCATCGACAAATCCATCGACCTGCACATCGGAATCCGAAATCAGATCCCCCGATACGCGCAGATCGGCATTGATGATTGACAGGCCTCCCTTGGCAGAAGAACCTGATGCATGGGTCGTGCTTTTAGTTGTCTGTGTTGTTTTGCTCGGCTTTGAAAACATAGCGTCCCGCCTCAATAAACTTGATGGGATCAACCTCCTTGCCGTTCACCAGCACCTCGTAATGCACATGGCTGCCGGTACTGCGACCCGAGGTTCCCATCAATGCGATTTTATCCCGATAATTCAAATCCTGACCCTTCTTGACGAGGATCTTGTTAAGATGGGCGTATCTGGTTGTGATGCCGCCCCCATGGTCTATATCGACCATTTTTCCGTATGTTTCGCTCCAGCCCGCAAAGGTAACCTTGCCCGGACCAGTCGAATAGATCGGCGTTTTCAGGGGGGCCGCAAGATCCACCCCAGAATGATAGGCCCATTTGTTGTTGAACGGGTCCTTGCGTTTGCCAAACAGGCTTGACACATAATAAGTGTCTGCCGGGTCGCCTAGCGGCATGCGCTTGATCACATTTTGTAAACTGGCAAGCTGGTTCATGCGGCTGCCAACAGCAAGAGCCGCATTCAAAAACACTTCGTCTTCCGGTGTTTCCGGGCGAAATTCGATAAAAGGTCCGCCAACACCGGGCGGTGAAACATCGTCAAAAGAGTCGCCAAGCAGCGATTCAACCGGCAAGCCCGTCATTTTCAAAACGGATTCAAGTTCGGAAATCGAACTGTCAGCATGCTCGGCCACACGCTCCATCGCCTGTTTTTGCACCGTATGCAGATCGACAATTCTTTGTCTGGCGTCGGCAAGGTCGCGCTGAAGGTTTTTGCTGCGTTCAACCGCCTGATCGCGTTCACGCATCACCCGTGACATCACGGTTTCAACCGTTTCCAGTTCATCGCGCAATGCCAGATTGCGGTTGGTAATACCGTCGATTTGTTGCTGCAAGGCCCCCATCTGGTTATCCATTGAGGTGCGCAGAACTGAAATCCGGACTTTTTCTTTCTCGCTGTCGGCCAGCTTGACGCTGAAATCCTGAACGCGGGCCTGAAGACGCTGATTGGTTTCGGCCATCTGCAACAGATTGCGATGGGTGCCTTCGATCTGGGTGGTAATTTCGCCAAACCGGCGCTGGCTTTCGGTAACGCGATTGATCAGTTCGTTATAGGCCAGTTCGCTGCGGAACAATTGTTCTTCACGCAGACTGAGCCTTTGATCCATATACCAAGAATATCCGGTAACACCCACCGTCCACGTCAAGACCATCGCCCCGATGATCGTCAGGGCTAATTGTTTGAATTTCCCAAAGCGTAACTGGATGACGGCATCGTTCGACCGGACCAGAACCTCGCGGTAAGGAAACCATTTATCAATACGGCGGCGAATGCGTGTCAGCACCGACATCTGCGCGTCTTACCCCTACTACCCGTGTCACAATGACAATTATCAACCCACACACTCTTGATTTTAACCAGCGTCCCCCATATCGCAATCAGAGCGATCCAGAGCCAGTCATCTATTTTTCTTTACGCTACCTGTTACGCAGCAATCAGGCAAGCCCGTTAACGCAAGATTAATCGCAAAAAAGCACCCGTTTCAATCTTGCTTGTGTTAGTTGGAAGAAACAGCCCCTTCTCACAATCAGAAAATCCATGCGCATTTCCCAACTTGCCCTCACCATTGCCGCCACATGGTTTTACAGTGGCAAGTTTCCCAAAGCCCCCGGAACCATGGGGTCACTGGCGGCCCTGCCCCTTGGCTGGATTCTTGCCCTTTATGGCACGCCTTGGCTTTTCGGGGCGGCGGCAATCCTGTTTCTGATCGGCCTTTATGTATCGCATCATTACAGCAAAATGATCGGACAACACGATGCCGGGGAAATCGTCATTGACGAGGTGGTTGGCCAATGGCTGTGTCTGTTGCCCTTGCCGCTGATCGGTGAAATTTCCGATCTTGGTTGGCTGCTTGCCGGATTCGTTCTGTTTCGTATTTTTGATATTCTCAAGCCCTGGCCAATTGGCTGGGTTGATCGCCGGGTCAGTGGCGGGATGGGAATCATGCTGGATGATGTTCTGGCTGGATTGTTTGGGATGGGGGTTCTCATTGTCGCACGCCTGTTGATCGGGGGATTCTGATCATGTCGGATGCCGAAATGCAAGATGCCGCCCGCCACCTGATCGCATTGGCCAAACGCCATGCCGAAATGATCGCAACCGCCGAATCCTGCACGGGCGGGCTGATTGCAGCCACCCTGACCGCCATTGACGGCAGTTCAGCCGCCGTGGACGGTGGCTTTGTTACCTATTCCAACGCCGCCAAGATGGCGATGCTGGGGGTCGACCCGGCCTTGCTGGCGGAATTCGGGGCGGTTTCTGAACCCGTGGCCCGCGCCATGGCCGAAGGAGCCCTGCGCCATGCTCCAGAGGCCACCATCACGGTCGCGGTTACCGGCATTGCCGGTCCGGGCGGTGGTTCGCCGGAAAAACCGGTCGGGCTGGTGCATCTGGCCTGTGCCGCGGAGAAACATCCGACATTGCATCGGCGCAAGATATTTGATGGTGACCGTCATCAGGTCCGCCGTGCCACGGTGCTCGAAGCCTTTGCCCTGATTGAAGACATGATGGCCCGCAATGATCAGGAATTCGGTTCGCCATAAACCTGATGGGCACGGGTTTCAAAGGCCCCCACCATTAATTTGACGGCTTCATTAAACACCATGCCGATCATTTTTTGCAAAATTGACGACTTGAATTCAAAATCGACATAAAAATCAAGCCAGGTACCGCCGTCTTCCGCCGGTTCAAAAACCCAGTGATTGTTCAGATATTTGAACGGTCCCTGCAAATATTCAACATCCACCCGGTTCGGGTGCTGCAAGGTGACCTTCGATGTGTACTTTTCCCGAAACATTTTAAAACCGATCACCAGATCAGCATGCAGGACATCGCCTTCGCGTTTGCGAACCCTTGATGCCGCACACCACGGCAAAAATTCGGAATAGGAATCGATATCTGCGACCAGATCGAACAACTGTTCCGGCGTATAGGGCAGCTTCCTGCGCTCCGCATGCGTCGGCAAGGCTGTTTTCTCCTGTCTTTTTTGCGTAATCGCCGCTTATTCGGCGGCGGTTGCCGTGGTGGCCAGTTTCTTTTCACGCGCAGCGCGCAGTTCTTCAAAGTCCCGATCCGCATGATAACTTGACCGGGTCAGCGGCGTGGATGCCACCAGCAAGAACCCCTTGCCGCGTGCCATCGAGGCATAATCGCGAAATTCATCCGGGGTCACAAACCGATCCACCGGCGCATGTTTCAGGGTTGGCTGCAAATATTGCCCGATGGTCAGAAAATCGACATCGGCGACCCGAAGGTCGTCCATCACCTGCCCCAGTTCATGGCGCTGTTCGCCCAGACCAACCATCAAGCCGGATTTGGTGAAAATCGTCGGGTCAAGTTGTTTGACCCGGTCCAGAATACGCAGGGATTGATAAAACCGCGCACCAGGGCGAATGGTTGGGTAAAGCCGAGGCACGGTTTCCAGATTGTGGTTAAACACGTCCGGGCGAGCCTTGACGACAATTTCGACCGCACCGGGTTTGTCGCGGAAATCCGGGGTTAGAATTTCAATGGTGGTTTGCGGGGCCTTGAAACGGATGGCTTCGATCACACGGGCAAAATGCGTCGCCCCGCCATCGGGTAAATCGTCACGGTCAACCGAGGTGATCACCACATGCTTCAACTGCATATCGGCAACCGCCATCGCCAGATTTTCCGGCTCGAACGGGTCCAACGCACCGGGCATACCGGTTTTGACATTACAAAAGGCGCAGGCACGCGTGCAGGTATCGCCCATAATCATGAACGAGGCATGTTTCTTCTGCCAGCATTCACCGATATTCGGACAGGCAGCTTCTTCGCACACTGTATGCAGTTTCAGCCCTCGCGCCAGATCGCGGGTCTCCTGATAACCCTTGGAGGTCGGCGCCTTGACGCGAATCCACTCGGGTTTGCGCCCGGACGGACGGTCCGGGTTCTTTTGCTTTTCCGGGTGGCGCAGAGCCTGGGCTTCGGTGCGCGTCGTTGACATGATAACCTCCGAAGGATGAGACGGGCGGCAATGTGCCGCCCTGTCACAGTTTTGTCAAACCGACATTCGTCATAGCCGGTCTGAAAGACATAGCCGGACCGCTATCCTAGAAGTGGATCGCCCGGCCATAGGCGTCAAGCACCGATTCATGCATCATTTCCGACAGGGTCGGATGCGGGAACACCGTATGCATCAAATCTTCTTCAGTGGTTTCAAGACCCATCGCCACTACAAAACCCTGAATCAGTTCGGTAACTTCGGTCCCGACCATATGTGCGCCCAGCAATTCACCGGTTTTTGCATCAAAAACAGTTTTGACCAGACCTTCGGCCTCACCCAGCGCCACGGCCTTGCCATTACCGATAAACGGGAATTTGCCAACCTTGACCTCATACCCGGCATCTTTGGCCTTGGCTTCGGTCAGGCCAACACTGGCAACCTGCGGATGGCAATATGTGCAACCCGGAATCTTGTGCGGGTCAATCGGATGCACATTTTTGACACCGGCAATTTTTTCAACGCAAATCACGCCTTCATGTTCGGCCTTGTGGGCCAGCATCGGCGGACCGGCAACATCGCCAATCGCATAAATGCCCGGTTCCGCCGTTCGTGAATATTCATCGGTCTCAATGACATTGCGATCAACCTTGACCTTGGTGCTTTCAAGGTTCAGCCCCTCGGTATTGCCGATCACACCAACGGCGGAAATCACCCGGTCCACCGTCAGTTCCTGTTTCTTACCATCCTTGGTCTCGATGGTCACCACGACATTGTCAGCATTGCGGTTCAGACCGGCAACCTTGGCTTCGGTCATTATTTTCATACCGTCCTTGGTCATCATCTTTTGCGCAAGGGCAGAAATATCCTTGTCTTCAACCGGCATGATCTGCGGCATGATTTCCACCACGGTCACATCGGCACCCATGGTGTGGTAGAAACTGGCAAATTCAATACCAATCGCGCCCGACCCGATCACCACAAGGCTTTTGGGCATTTTATCGGGCGTCATCGCCTTTTTATATTCCCAGACCACCTTGCCATCGGGCTCAAGCCCCGGGAACGAACGCGAACGCGCACCGGTCGCAATGATGTAATGTTTGGCCGTGTAAGTGCCTGCGTCCTTACCTTCAACAACGATTTTTTTCGGGCCGTCAAATTTGGCCTCGCCGGTAATCACCGTCACCTTGTTCTTTTTCAAGAGATGACCGACACCGCCGGCAAGCTGTTTGGACACGCCGCGCGACCGTTCCACAACCGCAGCCAGATCAAATCCCGGTTTTTCACAGCTCAGGCCGTAATTCTTGGCATGCAACATATTGCGATAAACTTCGGCCGAACGCAGCAGGGCCTTGGTCGGGATACAACCCCAGTTTAGGCAAATTCCGCCCAGATGTTCACGTTCGACAATGGCCGTTTTCAGGCCAAGCTGTGCCGAACGAATGGCCGTTACATAGCCACCAGGACCTGCCCCAATGATGATTACGTCGAATTGATTGTCCGCCATTTTGCGATCTCCCTAACCTGTTATCACGGAGATAACAGGTATTGAAATTCAAAAGCTTGCGGGGACTTACTAAAGCCCCCGCGCAACAAAAACCTCAGAGCAGCATGCTCAGTGGGTCTTCAATCAGCTTCTTGAATTCAGCCATGAATTCAGCACCGACCGCCCCATCGACCACACGATGGTCAACCGACAGGGTGCAACTCATGACGGTGGCGATGGCAAGTGCCCCATCCTTGACCACGGCGCGCTGTTCACCCGCCCCGACAGCCAGAATACAGCCTTGCGGCGGATTGATGATGGCGGCAAATTCCTTGATGCCAAACATCCCCAGGTTGGAAACCGAGAAGGTCCCACCCTGGAATTCCTCGGGCTTGAGTTTGCCGCTGCGGGCCTTGCCCGCAAGGTCCTTCATTTCGGTCGAGATTTCAGCAAGCCCCTTGCCGCCCGCATTGCGGATCACGGGGGTAATCAGACCGCCGTCAATCGACACGGCCACCGAAATATCCTGCTGCTTGCAGCGCAGAATGGCGGCATCGGTCCAGACGGCATTGGCCGCCGGAACCTTTTTCAGGGCAAGCGATACGGCGCGAATGACAATGTCATTGACCGAAATCTTGACCCCGTCTGCCGCCTTGTCGTTCAACTGCTTGCGGATCGCCAACAATTTGTCGATTTCGCAATCCACCGTCAGATAGAAATGCGGAACCTGCTGTTTGGATTCCGTCAGGCGACGGGCAATTACCTTGCGCATCGAACTATTCGGGATTTCCTCATATTCCGGCAAACCGGTCAGATCCGGGTTCCAGCCACTTGCAGCCGGTGCCGATTTGGCCGAAGCAACCGGGGCTTCGCCAGCCGTCTTGGACGGTGCCGCTGCGCTGGCCGGTTTGGCGGACATGGAGGCTTCGATATCGCGTTTGACGATGCGCCCCCGCGGGCCAGAACCATCGACATCTGACAAATCAACACCTTCCTGTGCCGCTATCCGGCGTGCCAGCGGGCTGGCCTTGACGCGATCAGTCGGTGATTTTGCCGCCGCAGGGGCCGGTTTTTCTACCGGGGCTGCTTTGGCGTCTTCGGTAGCTGGGGCCTTATCGACGGCCACTTTGGGCGCGACGGTATCAGCACCATCAAGTGCGCCCTTGTCCTCACCTTCTTCCAGCAACAGGGCAATCACGGCATTAACCGCAACTCCTTCACTACCTTCGGAAACAAGGAGCTTCCCGACCGTACCTTCATCAACGGCTTCGACTTCCATCGTTGCCTTGTCGGTTTCAATTTCAGCGATGACATCGCCGGATTCGACGGTATCACCTTCTTTAACATGCCATTTGGCCAGTGTGCCTTCGGTCATGGTCGGCGACAGGGCCGGCATCAGAACTTGGATCGGCATAAACGCAATCTCCCGGTAGCGGGGCGGCGCACTGTAACCGGCGCCTGCCCCTGTCCGTTTTCAATCAGCGATAGCAAACGGCCTTGGCCGCATCGACGATATGCTGGTCCTGCGGCAATGCCAGAACCTCAAGATTTGCCGCATAAGGCATCGGCACATCTTCGCCCGTGACACGCGCCACCGGCGCATCAAGATAATCGAACGCATGTTCCATGATCACGGTTGCAATCTCGGCCCCGATCCCGGCGAAATGCCAGCCTTCCTCGCATGTCACAAGGCGATTGGTTTTCATCACCGAACGCACAATCGTGTTGACGTCCAAAGGACGAATGGTGCGCAAGTTGATGACTTCGGCAGAAATGCCTTCTTCGGCCAGTTTTTCCGCCGCTTTCAGCGCCTTACCAACCATGATCGAGAAGGCAACGATGGTCACATCCGTTCCTTCGCGTTCAATCTTGGCCTGCCCGATCGGCAGGACAAAATCGTCATCATCGGGCACGTCAAAACTTTGCCCGTACAGCATTTCGTTTTCAAGAAACACCACCGGGTTCGGATCTCGGATCGCAGCCTTCAGAAGGCCCTTGGCATCGGCAGCCGACCACGGCGATACCACTTTCAGTCCCGGGCAATGCGCATACCACGAAGCATAGCATTGCGAATGCTGGGCACCGACGCGCGATGCCGCCCCATTGGGTCCCCGGAATACAATCGGGCAGCCCAACTGCCCACCGGACATATAAAGGGTCTTGGCGGCCGAATTGATGATGTGGTCAATCGCCTGCATGGCAAAATTGAAGGTCATGAATTCAACAACCGGCCGTAACCCCATAAAGGCCGCCCCGGTCGCCAGACCGGAAAACCCGTATTCGGTAATCGGCGTATCGATCACGCGCTTGTCGCCAAATTCGTCAAGCAACCCTTGGGTAACCTTATAGGCCCCCTGATACTGTGCGACTTCTTCGCCCATCACCAGAACATCACCATTGGCCCGCATTTCTTCGGCCATGGCATCGCGCAAGGCTTCGCGCACGGTCTGGGTTTTAAACGAGCTATAGGTTTTTTCGTCGCGGGTTTCGTTCATCACGCTCATGGCGCGCGGATCGCCCGATGCCCGTTCAATCGCACCGGATGCCGCCATCGGGGCCGCAGATACGCTTGCCGCAGCAGGTTCAGCTTTCTTGGGTTCATCAGCAGACTTTGCGTCGGCCTTGGAAGCCTGTGCACTGGCCGAAACACCATCAAGTGCCGATGCGTCTTCGCTTTCTTCAAGAATATAGGCAATCACGGCATTAACCGCGACATTTTCGGTTCCTTCGGCAATAACCAGTTTGCCGATCTTGCCTTCATCGACGGCTTCGACTTCCATCGTCGCCTTGTCGGTTTCAATTTCGGCAATTACGTCACCGGAGGCAACCGTGTCACCTTCCTTAACGTTCCATTTGGCAAGAGTGCCCTCGGTCATGGTCGGCGATAGCGCCGGCATCAAAACTTCAATCGGCATGATTCCCTCTCTTTCGGGAAATTATATGGTCAAAAGCGGTTTGCGCGACAGCCTGATCAGGCGTCAATCAGAATATCGGTGAACAGTTCCGAAATATCGGGTTCCGGACTGTTCTGGGCAAATTCAGCCGCCTTGGCGACTTCCGCTTTCACGGCCTTGTCGATCTCTTTCAGACCGGCTTCATCAACGATAGAGGCATCGATCAAAAGCTTTTTGACCATGTCAATCGGATCATGCTCCTTGCGCATCGTATCGAGTTCTTCTTTTGTCCGGTATTTGGCCGGATCGGACATCGAATGTCCGCGATAACGATAGGTTTTCAGCTCAAGGATATACGGCCCCTTACCTTCACGACAATGCGCAACGGCACGTTCACCGGCTTCCTTGACGGCCAGAACATCCATGCCGTCAACCTGTTCACCCGGAATGCCATAGGCCGAACCGCGCATATATAAATCCGGGCTGGCGGAATGGCGCTGGGCCGAAGTGCCCATGGCGTACTGGTTATTCTCGATGCAATAAACCACCGGCAATTTCCAGAGTGCGGCCATATTAAAGGCCTCATAGACCTGCCCCTGATTGACGGCACCATCGCCCAGATAGGTCAGACACACTTTGTCTTCACCACGATATTTGTAATTGAAGGCAATACCGGTTCCCAGCGGCACCTGACCGCCGACAATGCCGTGCCCGCCATAGAAATTTTTCTCTTTCGAGAACATATGCATCGAACCGCCCTTGCCGCGGGAATATCCGCCTTCGCGGCCAGTCAGCTCGGCCATCACCCCGGCGGGGTCCATGCCGCAGGCCAGCATATGCCCGTGATCGCGATAACTGGTGATCACACCATCATCGCCGGTAATTGCGGCCTGCATGCCGACAACCACTGCTTCCTGACCGATATACAGGTGACAAAAACCACCAATCAGTCCCATGCCGTAAAGTTGACCGGCCTTTTCTTCAAATCGACGGATCAGCAGCATGTCACGGTAATAGTTCAGGAGATCGTCACTGCTCGCCTGATTGTCGGCGCGCGTTGTGGCGCGTTTGCGTTTTGTGGTCGCCATATTTCCTCCCGATGGATGGCTTTGGCTTAAGCTTGCACTCCGAAGAGCCGCTTAATTCGGTACTTTACCACCGAAATGAGTACCCCAAACACCCTGCTCAGGCAAGGGGTCAGACACCCCTTAAGGCATTGTTTTGCAACGCACAATCGATTATAAACCGAAATGTGGTTATTTTTTGTATTTCTAACAAAACCGATATTCTCAGGCTTTTCAGCAACTTGCCGAATTGTTCTAAATCTCTCTCGTGATGATCTGGCACAAATGATGTGCTTTTATGAATATAATTTCACGAATTTGGCAAAACTATCTCGCACCCGCCATATAAACGGCCCACCGGATTTGACAGACCGTCAGACCGGGTTGTTATCATGGGGAAATAAGGAAAGTGCGCTGCACTCAGGGCAGATCATACCCATTGTGATGAAAAATAATCAGATCATCGCGGTGCGCGGTATTAAGCATGATCCGCGCCCGTTCATCGAGTAAATCGGGGTCAAGACTGTTGGAACGCAGGGCGCGCACCTGCCGTTCACGGTCCTTCCGCAACAGCACAACATCGTCCAGGACATGTGAAATCTCACTGACACGATCCTGCATGGACCAGTACGCCAGCACACCCCGATTACCTTCGATACTGTGGAAAATAAAATAAACCATGATGGTAAAGGCAATAACCGGGGCAACAGCCTGTCGGAACCGACGAAAAATCGAAGATGAAGACGACATCAGCTACCCTGCCCCTGCCATGCCAGAAAAAATTGTCTTGCGTCGTACGTAAACATATCGAAACGAAAAAACAACATGCGTTATTTCATAACGATTCTCTATATTTGCCGTCAGGACGTTTTCGGAAACACGGCGAGAATAGTTTTGATTTAGTCACACTAAGGTAAAAAGACCCTTAAAATCAGGACTTGTTATTTATCGCCATTATCATCAGCCAATGATACCTGAATGCAAAAAAGCCACCCCGGTATGATGCGGGATGGCTTTTTGTATCTGCGTCGCAGAAGCGACGAAATGCTGTTATCGCAGGATCGCACGCCCTGGGAAATAGGCCGAAACGCCCAATTGTTCCTCGATCCGGATCAGCTGATTGTATTTGGCCAGACGGTCCGACCGGGACAGCGAACCGGTTTTGATCTGTCCGCAATTGGTTGCCACGGCAAGATCGGCAATTGTCGAATCTTCAGTTTCGCCTGAACGGTGCGACATCACCGCCGTATAACCGGCGCGGTGCGCCATTTCGACGGCTTCCAGCGTTTCGCTTAACGATCCGATCTGATTGACCTTCACCAGGATCGAATTGGCAACCCCCTGCTTGATGCCATCGGCAAGACGTTTCGGGTTGGTAACAAACAAATCATCACCGACCAACTGAACTTTCTTGCCGACTTCCGCCGTCAATGCCGCCCAACCAGCCCAGTCGTCTTCGGCCATACCATCCTCAATCGAGAAGATCGGATATTTGCCTACCAGATCGGCCCAATAACGCACCATGCCATCGGCATCAAGGGTCTTGCCCTCGCCCGCCAGCACATATTTATTGTCCTTGTAGAATTCGGTCGAGGCCGCATCCAGCGCCAGCAACACATCTTCTTCCGGGCGATAACCGGCCGCTTCAATCGATTTCATGATGTAGCTGATGGCGGCTTCGGTAGAACCGATATTGGGCGCAAAACCGCCCTCATCACCAACCGAGGTATTCAGGCCATCTGCCGACAGGGCCTTTTTCAGGTTATGGAAGATTTCCGCACCCATGCGAATGGCATCCGCACCGGTTTCGGCGGAAACCGGCACCACCATGAATTCCTGAACATCAATGGGGTTATCGGCATGTTCGCCGCCATTGATGATATTCATCATCGGCACCGGCAGGGTGCGCGCAAACGCGCCACCGATATACCGATACAGCGGCAAACCCGATTCCTGTGCAGCAGCCTTGGCAACGGCCAGCGACACACCCAGAATGGCATTTGCACCCAGACGGCTTTTGTTCGGGGTACCGTCCAGATCGATCATCGCATGGTCAATTTCGATCTGTTCTTCGGCATCCATACCGGCCAGTGCTTCAAAAATCTCGCCATTGACAGCGGCGACAGCCTTGGTCACGCCCTTGCCAAGATAACGTTCTTCCTTGTCTCGCAATTCAACAGCTTCATGCGCCCCGGTCGAGGCCCCCGAAGGAACGGCAGCACGACCAAAGGCGCCAGTTTCGAGGGTCACATCAACTTCAACAGTCGGGTTGCCACGACTGTCGAGGATTTCGCGGCCGCGGATGTCAATAATGGCGGTCATGACGAAACAATTCTCCTTACTGATAGTATGGACGTCCCGTTCGGGACGCATCGGTTACAGCATAAAGAAATGCCGCCATGATATCACGGCGGCATTTTGATCAGGCGTCAAACATATCCAGACGAACCGGATGTGCCTTCGCGATGGCGTCAAGTTCCTTAAGCACGGCAAGTATTTCAGGAAGTTTGCCAAGAGGAATCATATTCGGACCGTCGCTGACGGCTGTGGCCGGATTGTCCGTTGTTTCGATGAACAGGGCGGCAACGCCAACCGAAACAGCCGCACGGGCCAGAACCGGGGCAAATTCCTTTTGCCCGCCCGATGTTCCGCCCTGCCCGCCGGGCTGTTGCACGGAATGGGTGGCATCAAAGACAATCGGATATCCCTGTTTCGCCATGATCGGCAAACCGCGAAAATCGGTTACCAGCGTGTTATAGCCGAAACTGGTGCCGCGCTCACACAGCATGACATTCGGATTTCCGGCTTCGGCAATTTTGTTGACAACGTTTTCCATGTCCCAGGGTGCTAGAAACTGCCCCTTTTTGACATTGATTGCCCGCCCGGTTTTGGCGGCAGCAACCAGAAGGTCGGTCTGACGGCACAAAAAGGCCGGGATTTGTAAAATATCGGCAACTTCGGCCACGGCCGCGCACTGATCGGGCAAATGAACATCCGTCACAATCGGTAAACCGGTGGTCGATTTGACGTCGGCAAGGATATCAAGTCCCTCGCCGATGCCGACTCCGCGTCGGGAACTGTTGCTGGTCCGGTTGGCTTTGTCGAACGAACTTTTATAAACCAGCCCGATGCCCAGCGCCGTTGTCAGTTCCTTGAGTGCAATCGATATTTCCAGCGCATGCTGGCGACTTTCAATCGCGCAAGGTCCGGCCAGAATGGCAAAGGGTTTGTCATTGGCGAATTCAACATTGCCGACCCTGACAGTTTTGATTTCGGTCATCATTCAATCCTTGGCAAATGACGCGCCATCACACCAGACGGCTGCGTTCCTTGGCGGCTTTGATAAAGGACACAAACAGAGGATGCGGGTCAAGCGGACGCGACCGCAATTCCGGATGGAACTGAACGCCAATGAACCACGGGTGATCCGGATATTCGATAATTTCCGGTAACCGGCCATCCGGCGACAGACCCGAAAATTTCATACCCTTGTCTTCAAGCTGTTTCATGAAGTTGATATTGACTTCATAACGGTGACGATGGCGTTCCTGCACGGTGTCCGAACCATAAATGCGCCGGGCGTGGGTCCCCTCGACCAGCTTGCATTCATAATTTCCCAGACGCATGGTGCCGCCCAGATCATCCTGCCCGGTCCGACGTTCTACATCGCCGCCATCGGTCGCCCATTCAGTCATCAAACCGACCAATGGCGTTTTGGCCGGGCCAAATTCCGACGATGACGCATCGGTGATTCCTGCCAGATGGCGTGCAGCTTCAAGAACAGCCATCTGCATGCCAAAACAAATGCCAAAATATGGTACTTTTTGTTCACGGGCATAACGGGCTGCGGCAATTTTGCCTTCGGCACCGCGTTCACCAAACCCGCCAGGCACCATAATCGCGTCCAGGTGACTCAGCATTTCGCCAAGATTGCCACCCTTTTCAAGTTCGTCGGATGCAATCCATTCAAACTTGATCCGCACCTTGTTGGCAATGCCGCCATGAATCAGAGCTTCGGTCAGGGATTTATAGGCATCGGGCAACTGGATATATTTGCCAACAACCCCGATGGTAACCTCGCCTTCCGGGTTACGAACAATATTGCAGATATTTTCCCACGGTGCCAGATCAGGATCTTGAGCCTGCAAGCCGAAATGATGCAAGACTTCATCATCCAGACCATAGGTGTGATAGCTGATCGGCACCTGATAGATATTATCGACATCATAGGCCGGAATAACGGCGGCTTCGCGCACGTTACAGAACCGGGCAATCTTGCGCAGTTCATTGATCGGAATTTCACGGTCACAACGGCACAGCAAAATATCGGGCTGAATGCCGACACTTTGCAGTTCCTTGACAGAATGCTGGGTCGGTTTGGTTTTAAGTTCACCTGCCGACGGGATATAAGGCACCAGTGTCAGATGTAAAAACAGCGTGCGACCATCGCCCAGTTCGTTACCCATCTGGCGGATCGCCTCAAGAAACGGCAGGCTTTCGATATCGCCAACGGTCCCGCCGATCTCAACCAGCACGAAATCTTCGGTCACGTCATTCTGGACGAATTCCTTGATCGCGTCGGTAATGTGCGGAATGACCTGTACCGTCCCACCCAGATAATCTCCACGACGTTCGCGGGCAATCACCGTCGAATAAATCCGGCCAGTGGTCACATTGTCTGAACGGCGGCACGATACGCCGGTAAAGCGTTCATAATGTCCCAGATCAAGGTCGGTTTCTGCCCCGTCTTCCGTGACATAAACCTCGCCATGCTGATAAGGGCTCATGGTGCCCGGATCAACATTGATATAGGGGTCAAGCTTGCGCAAACGCACCGAAAATCCGCGTGCCTGCAACGAGGCACCCAGTGCAGCCGAGGCAAGACCCTTGCCCAGCGAAGAAACCACGCCACCAGTAATAAAAATATAACGGGTCATGTCTTTGCCTCATTTCAAAGCACAACGCCTCGGTCCACTGAATCATGAACCGGGGATCACAACAATCAAAAAGTGAGGCGGCAATTTTGCCGCCTCTGGTATCGGTTTAAATGTTAGCGGGTCGGGGCCGCCGGGCCGGTGTCTTCGACCGGCTGTTCGACGGCCGGTGCGGGCACCTGATCCAGAATGGACCCCGGTTGGGATTGCGTATTGGACAACAGCGCCAAAGCAAGACTGGTCACCATAAAGGCCGCCGCCAGAATGCCGGTTGTGCGGGTCAGAAGGTTGGCCGCACCGCGCGAGCTCATGACACCAAAATTGCCACCGCCGCCACCGCTGCCGCCAATGCCCAGACCACCACCTTCGCTGCGCTGGATCAGAATGACACCGATCATGCTAAGGGCGAGAAGCAGATGAATTACCAGAATGACAGTTTGCATTGTCTCGAAACTCTTGTCCTTTTGTCCGCCGCACATTCGCAAATGTCCGACAGGCGATCATAAATTTGAAGGCTATTTAACGTGTTTTATTGCGATTGGCTAGGCGCAACTTTCAATAATTTGCCAAAAATCATCCAGCTTGAGGCTCGCCCCGCCCACCAGTGCGCCATCGACATCCTTAACCGCCATCAATTCACGGGCATTCGACGGCTTGACCGAACCGCCATACAGAATGCGAAAACCATCACCATCGGTAAAACGTATTTTCAGTTCCGCCCGGATCGCAGCATGGACTTCGGCCACTTCGGTCACACTGGCCGTCCGGCCCGTTCCAATCGCCCAGACCGGTTCATAAGCAATCACAGTATTTTGCGCGGTTGATCCTTCGGGCACCGACACGGCAAGTTGCCCATTAACCACGGCCAGCGTCGCACCCAGATCGCGTTCCTGTTCGGTTTCACCAACGCAAATCACGGTCTGCAATCCAGCCTTGTGAGCCGCCATCGCCTTCAGGCGCACAAGGGTCGAACTCTCGGCATGATCGGCGCGCCGTTCGGAATGCCCCAGAATAACATGGGATGCCCCCAAATCGCCCAGCATGGACGCGGCAACATCGCCGGTATGGGCACCCGATGCGGCAAAATGGCAATCCTGCCCACCCACAGAAACCGCACTACCATCCGTCACCGTCACAATATCGGAAATCAGGGTTGATGGCGGGCAAATCAGAATATCACAGCCCAGATCACCCTTTGCATTGGCTTTTTCAGCCAACCCACTGGCCAACGCAACACCGTCGGTGCGCAGGCAATTCATTTTCCAGTTTCCGGCGACCAAGGGGCGAATTTGCGACATAATCTTTATTGCCTTTCATATTTGGCGTCATTATAGCGCGGTTCTAGCACGCAAATCCGTTCGGGCCAAGTCCGTGAAGGCCGCTTGCGGCTTCAGACGCAAGGCGACCTGCAATCGGGTGTTGCCGCCCTATCCTCTCATCATTATGATGCGCCTCCAATCCCGATGGATTGTTTCGCACAATACGTTGCCGGTGACGCTGCACCGGTCCAAAACAACGACTTGTTAGGCTCTTGATATGCTTGTTGGCATTCGCAAATTTTCCCGATCCATTTTCGCCAAAATTCTGTTTAGCCTTATTGCGATCAGTTTCGTGATCTGGGGGCTGAATGCTTCCATGCTGGATCTTGGCAATGCCCGCGATGTTGCTGAAATCGGCCAACAAACGGTTTCGCCCGCAGAACTTGACCGCGCCTTTCAGCGCGACATTCAGAATATGCGTCGTGTTTTCGGACCGAATTTTGATCGTTCGCAGGCCATCCAAATGGGCATGCTGAACAACACGGTCGAAGGTCTGGTATCGCAGAAACTGTTACTGGAAAATGCCCGCGAACTGGGCATTGGCATCAGCAACGACAAGGTTCGTGAAACTGTCTTTGCGACCGAAAGTTTTAAAAACGAAACCACCGGTCAGTTTGACCGCGAACAGTTTTTGCAGGTTCTTTACAGCAATGGCTATACCGAACCCGAATTCATTGAAGGCGTTCGTGGCGATCTGATGGGGCAGCAAATCATCACCAGTCTGGGCGGCGCGGTTGCTGCACCGGCAGCGATGACCCGACAGATTGCCGCGTGGCGCAACGAACAGCGTGCCGGACAGTTTTTTGAATTGAATGCTGATGATCTGGGCGACGTGGCCACCCCCGGTGATGCGACCCTGCGCACTTATCATCAGGAAAACCCGGCCCCCTTCACCGCCCCTGAAACCCGTTCGTCCACCTTGGTGCTTTTGACCGTTGATCAGATCGCCGAAACGATTGGTGTCAGCGATGACGAAATTCTCGATGCCTATAACCAGCGTCTGGCCGAATTCCAGACCCCGGAAAAACGGGCGGTCGAACAGATTTTGTTTGCTCCCAATGAAAAGGAAACCGCCAGCGATGCGGTAACCGCTATTCGCAATGGTGCCGATTTCATGTCGGTTGCCATTGAACAGGCAGGCATGACGGAATCGCTGGTCAAACTGGGGGAATTTACCGCAGACAATATCCTGCCCGATCTGCGCGACGCGGTTTTCAACCTGCCGGAAGGTGAAGTTTCCGATCCGGTTGAAACGGCACTTGGCTGGCACATTTTGCGGGTCAGCAAAATCACCCCGGAAACCGTCAAGGGGCTGGATGAAGTCCGTGACGCAATCACCCGCGATGTCAAACGCCAAAAGGCCGCCGATCAGATTTTCGATATTGCCGCCACTCTTGATGACGAACTGGGTGCAGGCACCCCTCTGGACGAGGCCGCCGCCAACGTTAATGCCCGTCTGATCCGGATTGAAAATGTTGAACAGGGTGCTGATCTTGGCAACGACATTGCCGACAGTAATGAAATCAATGCCAAAATTTTTGAACTGGCCGAAGGCGAGGAAAGCTTCCTTGAAGAAACCCTCAATGGCGACCGGTATGTGGTGCGTGTTGATACGGTAACTCCATCCACCCTGCGCCCGTTTGAAGATGTGCGCGAAGATGTTTTGGCGGCATGGACGCAGGATGAAAAACACCGTCTACTGGTGGAACAGGCAGAACAGCTTGCTTCTGACATCAATGCCGGTGGTCAAAACATTACAACACAGGCTGAAAATCTTGGTCATAGCGTCGTGGAAACCGGCCTGACCCGCCGCACCGGCGAAGGCTTGGCCCCGGATGTCAGCCCGGCCGTTGCCGCAACCCTGTTCCAGTTGGAAAAGAGCAAGGCACAGGTCGTTCAGTCGGATGATCGCATTCTTGTCGTGACCCTGACGGACATCAATGAAGCACAGATTGACGGACTGGCCACCGACCCGGTCAGTACTGAACTGCGCAATGCCCTTAATCAGGATTTGCTGTCGCAATATCTGAATTATTTGCGTGACGATATTTCGGTGACGGTCAACAACAGTGTTGTCAATAATCTGTACGCACCACAACCGGCCGCCAATTAGGCCGGATATCTAAGGGCGGCCCGGTGATCGGGTCGCCCTTTTTGCTGTCTTCGGGATGTTTCGGGAAAAACACCATGGAAATCAAACCTGATTTCGACACATTCGCCAAAGCCTATCAGGATGGTACGCCGCAGGTGTTATGGACGGCCCTGACCGCCGATCTGGATACGCCGGTATCGGCCTTTCTCAAACTGGCCGAAGGCATGCCCAATGCCTATTTGCTTGAATCTGTCGAAGGCGGTGCAGTTCGCGGGCGGTATTCTTTTCTGGGTTTCAAGCCCGATCTGATCTGGCGTTGTTTTGGCGACCAGGCAGAACTGAACCGTCGTGCCCTTGCCGATGCTGACGCCTTTGTCACCGAAGAATCCAAACCGCTTGACAGCCTTAAAAAACTGATCGCCGAAAGCCATATTACCCTGCCCGAAAATCTGCCACCGATGAGTGCCGGTCTGGTTGGATATATGGGGTATGACACAGTACGACTGATGGAAAGGCTGCCGGACAATAATCCCGATCAACTGGGCGTGCCTGATGGCATTTTCATCCGCCCGACCGTGACCGTCAGTTTTGATACCATCGAGGATACCGTCACCGTCGTCACCCCGGCCCGCCCGCAAGGTGGGATGGATGCCCGGGCGGCCTATGATCTGGCCTGTGCGCGCCTGAATGATGTGGTATTAAATTTTCAGCGCAACCTGTTCATTGATCGCCGGTCACGGGCGATGCCCGATAGTCTGCCGGAACCGACCGTCAGCGTTGACGAAGCCGGGTATCACCAGATGGTCGAAAAGGCACGGGATTATATCCGCGCCGGGGATATTTTTCAGGTGGTGCTGTCACAACGCTATTCACTGCCCTATCGCCTGCCGCCCTTTGCCTTTTACCGGGCCTTGCGCCGGATCAATCCGTCACCTTTCATGTTTTATCTTGATGTCGGCGGTTTTCAGGTGGTCGGGGCCAGCCCGGAAATTCTGGTGCGCCTGCGCGATGGTGAAGTCACCATCCGGCCAATTGCCGGCACCCGCCGTCGCGGTAAAACACCCGAAGACGACAAGGCCATGGCGCAAGAGCTGTTGGATGATCCCAAGGAACGTTCAGAACATCTGATGTTGCTTGATCTGGGCCGCAATGATGTTGGGCGGGTGGCCAAACCGGGCACTGTGCGCGTTACCGACCGCGAAACCATCGAATATTATTCCCATGTCATGCACATCGTTTCCAATGTTGTCGGCGAACTGGATAACACGCGATTTGATGTGATGGATGTACTGAAAGCCGGTTTCCCGGCCGGAACGGTTTCCGGTGCGCCCAAGGTCCGGGCGATGGAAATCATTGATGAACTGGAACCTGTACGACGCGGCATTTACGCCGGATGCATCGGTTATATTTCGTCCGATGGATCAATGGATACCTGCATCGCGTTGAGAACAGCGGTGATCAAGGATGAAACAATCCATATCCAGGCCGGTGCCGGAATTGTCGTCGATAGCCAGCCGGAACTGGAACATCTGGAATGTCGCAACAAAGCCGGGGCTCTGATGGCCGCCTGCCGCGAGGCCCATCGCTTCGCCTGATTGCAAATTTTCATAAAAAAGCCGGAGCATGTCATATGACTGCCCCGGCTTTTTTGCGTCTTGCCTATATCACTCAGCCGGTGGCGTTCACACCATTACGCCGCAGGATGTTTGTTGCCGGAACAAACACAAACCCCTTGGCCTGCATTTCCGGAATCCAGCGTTGCAAGGCGTCAAGCGTCAGGTCGCGTGGATGGCCAATGGCAATGGCATAGCCTTGCTTGCTTGCGACTCTTTCAATCCGCTGCAACATACCGGCAATTTTTTCGGCATCGTCGGCATCATCGATAAAAACATCACGTTCCAGAGCCGGAATGCTGTTTTCCCGGGCCAGACCATATCCCACCGACTTGGCACTGGTTTTGGAATCCAGAAACAACAACCCACGGGATTTCAAAACATCCATTAATACTTGCATCCCTGCCGGGTCAGATGTGAATTTGCTGCCCATATGGTTGTTAATACCGACATAACCATCAAACTGTTCCAGCATCCACGATATTTCAGACAGGATCGCCACCCTGTCATACTCGGTTTTCAAAACATGTGGCCCCGGATCAACAAAGGCCGATGATGGTTCCATCGGCATATGCAACATGACTTCATGCCCTTTGGCACGGGCATCATTTACCTGACGCTGTAAATCACGGGCATAGGGCAGATATGAAATCGTCACCTGCCCCGGTAAATCCAGCGTACGTGCCGTACGTGCCTGATCCAGACCAGCATCGTCAATCACAATGGCAATCACCGGTGCCGGGCCTGTTTGCGGCGTCAGGGCAGCATATTTGCGCCACGGCAGATCTTCGGAACCAGACATTACGTCAGGTACCGGCGCAACAGATGGTGGAAGATCGTCCGGAATCGCGGCGGTTTGGGCTTGAGGTTCTACCGCCGGAGAATCTTTGCGGGGCGCAGGCCGTCCGACCATATAGCCGGTGCGGTTTTCCCGGCCCGTGCCATTGGAAAAATCATATTCCCTGGAAGGTTGTTCACGCGGTGTCACCTGAACCGGGTCTGTCGAGGCCGGTGTTACCACGGTTTGCCGTGAGGCCCGATCCAGTTCCAGAAGGCTGCCCGCGGCAATCACCGCCGAAAGAGCCCCGGCAAAAATCGCCCCACCCAGCATCAGGCGGCGCAAGCCCCCGGTTTTTTTCGGGTTGCGCTTTGCTGTGCCGCTGCGTTTTACAGGTTTTTTCTTTTTTGTCGGTGTTGGACGCCGTGCCACGCCATATCTCCAGTCGCGATAAACGGGTCTTGATGCCCGTCTTTTTAAGAATAACAGACACCCTGTCTGTCCTGTTGGATCGGTATTGTTAAACCATGTCGGGTTAGCAGGCTGTTAAAGCGGACAAACAGCCCCTGCAATCGCTTGACGTAGCGGCAAGGCTGTTTATTCTCGGCCACCTCCGTAACACTGGTGGCCCAAGACGCGATGTATCTGCTCATCGACAATTATGACAGCTTCACCTTTAATTTGTGGCATTATTTGCGTGAACTCGGCCCCGAGGTCGAAGTGCGACGCAATGACGAGATCACGGTGGCCGAAGCACTGGCCCGTAATCCCGAAGGAATCGTCATTTCACCCGGCCCCTGTGATCCGGACAAGGCAGGCATTTGCCTTGATCTGATCCGGGCCGCCGCAGGAAAAGTCAAATTGCTGGGGGTCTGTCTGGGCCATCAGGCTATCGGACAGGCCTTTGGCGGCAAGGTGATTCGCGCCCCTGAATTCATGCATGGCAAAATTGATCTGATCCATCATCGCAGCGACAGCGTTTTTGCGGGCCTGCCCACCCCGTTCGAGGCAACACGCTATCACTCCCTAGTGGTGGAACGCGCCACCCTGCCCGACTGCCTTGAAATCACCGCGGAAAACAAGGACGGACTGATTATGGGGCTGCGTCATCGTCACCATCAGATTCACGGGGTGCAATTTCATCCCGAAAGCATTGCCTCGGCCCACGGTCATGAATTATTGAAGAATTTCATCGATTTTTCCGCCAGCTAGGGTCACAAGCAGGATCGGAACGAAAGCAGGGAGGAATATCATGTCCGCAGAATATGATCTGAAACCGGTATTGGCCAAAGTTGCCACCGGCACCACCCTGAACGAACAGGAAGCAGAACAGGCCTTTGATGTCCTGATGTCCGGCCATGCCACCCCATCGCAAATGGGGGCCTTTCTGATGGCGTTGCGCCTGCGCGGTGAAACCATAGAGGAAATCACCGGTGCCGCCCGCGTCATGCGTGCCAAGGCCACCGGTCTGACGGCCCCGGATCGCGCGGTGGATACCTGTGGCACCGGCGGTGATGGCACGGGGACCTATAATATATCCACCGGTGCGGCGATTGTTGCGGCGGCCTGTGGGGCCATTGTTGCCAAACATGGCAATCGCGCCGCCTCGTCCAAATCCGGTTCAGCCGATGTTTTGATGGCGCTGGGCGTTAATCTGGATGCCGATATGGCGTTGCTGGAAAAATCGCTACGGGAAAACAATCTGTGTTTCATGATGGCCCCGCGTCATCATTCGGCGGTACGCCATGTCATGCCAACCCGGGTAGAAATGGGAACACGCACCATTTTTAACCTGCTGGGACCTCTGGCCAATCCGGCCAAAACCAAACGACAGGTCATTGGGGTTTTTGCCCGCGAATGGGTTGAACCTGTCGCCCATGTACTAAATCGTCTGGGATCGGAACATGCCTGGGTCGTTCACGGCCATGGTGGCCTTGACGAAATTTCGACCACCGGCCCAACCTTTGTCGCCGAGGTCAAAGACGGCAAAGTCACCACCTTTGACATCAATCCGCAAGATTACGGCTTTGCCCTTTCCGACCTTGAGGATCTTCGCGGTGGAGATGCCAATGTGAATGCCCAAGCGATCCGTGATTTGCTGGCCGGGCAGAAAAATGCCTATCGCGATATTGTCGTTTTGAATGCCGCCGCAGCCCTGATTGTCTCCGGACAGGCCCACGATCTTCAGGATGGCGTCACACAGGCGATTGCCGCCATTGACAGCGGCAAAGCCGCAACTACCTTGCAAAATCTGGTGACGATTTCCAATCAGGAGCTTCCGGCGTGAGCGACGTACTTGACCGCATCTGCAACGACAAACGTGATCATATTGCCGCCTGCAAGGCACGCACATCGTTGTCGGAACTTGAATCTGCTGCCAATGCACAAACTGCGCCGCGCGGTTTTATTGCCGCCTTGGAAAAAACCGTTGCGGCGGGCCGATACGGCCTGATTGCCGAAATCAAGAAAGCCTCGCCCAGTAAAGGATTGATTCGGGCGGATTTTGATCCATCCTTGCTGGCAAAGGCCTATCAGGCTGGTGGGGCAAGTTGCCTGTCGGTTTTGACCGATATTCCCTATTTTCAGGGCGATGACAGCTATCTGGTGGCGGCAAGAGCAGCGATTGAATTACCGGTCCTGCGCAAGGATTTTATGTTGGACCCCTATCAGGTGACCGAGGCGCGCGCGTTGGGTGCCGATTGCATTTTGTTGATCATGGCCGCCCTTGACGATACGCAGGCGAGCGAACTGGAACAGGCAGCCAATGCCCTTGGCATGGATGTCCTGATCGAGGTTCACAATGCCCCGGAACTTGAGCGCGCTCTTAAACTGAAATCAAAATTGATTGGTGTAAACAACCGAAATCTAAAGACTTTGGAGATTTCACTGACCACCACCGAAGAACTGGCATCGCTGGTTGATGCAGGCCGGATGCTGGTTGCCGAAAGCGGCCTGTTTGGCCCCGACGATCTGGCTCGGATGGCAAAGGTCGGGGCGCAATGCTTTTTGATCGGCGAAAGCCTGATGCGGCAGGATGACGTCACAGCGGCCACCCGCGCCCTGCTGTCCAAAACTAACTGAGACAAACGTTCCATCCACTGTTCCATTACGGGGATTATCATGGCCGATACACTTTCGCATATTGATGCCAGCGGCAATGCCGTGATGGTGGATGTGTCGGCCAAGGACGTGACCGCCCGCATTGCCATTGCCAAGGGCCGGGTTTTAATGGCTGCGGAAACCGCCCGCCTGATTGCACGGCACGGACATAAAAAGGGCGATGTTCTGGCGATTGCGCAACTGGCTGGCATTATGGCAGCCAAAAAAACATCCGACCTGATCCCGCTGTGTCATCCCCTGCCGCTGGATGCGGTCGAGGTCAAACTGGCGCTGGCCGATGATGGCGATGCGGTTGATATCATCGCCACCTGCAAGACATCTGGCCGCACCGGGGTGGAAATGGAAGCCCTGACCGCCGTTTCTGTCACCGCCCTGACCATCTTTGACATGTGCAAGGCCGTAGATAAAACCATGCGCCTGACTGACATCCGGGTTGTTTACAAGGATGGTGGCAAATCCGGGACATTTCAGGCCGATTGACACCGGCGTTCCGGCCCGGAAATCCGCAATATTTCATTCCTGCCCCGAAAGAATCCTCGAAATCCGTTATTTTTGCACCATGACGCTTGACCAGAGGTCAGAACCAAAGTAGAACATTTATGTATTCGGTTTGTTCTGTTTTCGGTCCGGGGGAAAATCATGCTGACGCGCAAGCAATATGAGTTGCTGGTCTATATCGACAATTATCTTCGCGATACTGGCATCTCGCCTTCTTTTGACGAGATGAAAGAAGCCCTGAACCTGAAATCCAAATCCGGCATTCATCGCCTGATTACCGGGCTTGAAGAACGTGGATTTATTCGCCGCCTAGCGCACCGCGCCCGTGCCCTTGAAGTCCTGCGCCTGCCCGACAATAATGATGACAGCGCCGCCCCCGCCACGGCAAAGGTAACATCGCTGGCCGCAGCACGCAAAACCACCCATCGGTCGGCAACCGTGCCTTCGGCCTTTTCCGAAGTCCGGGAATCGCTTTCCTTGCCGCTTTATGGCCGGATTGCTGCCGGAACGCCGATCGAGGCCCTGCGCGATCAAAGCACCCATGTACAAGTTCCAGCATCCCTACTGGGCAGCGGAGAACATTACGCCCTTGAAGTTTCGGGTGATTCGATGATTGACGCCGGTATTCTCGATGGCGACACCGTACTGATCCAGAAATGTGAACAGGCCCATGATGGCACCATTGTTGTCGCCCTTGTCGATGAAAGCGAAGCCACCCTCAAACGCCTGAAACGTGGTCGGGGCGAAGTTTTGCTGGAACCGGCCAATGCCAAATATGAAACCCGCGCCCTGTCGCCGGACCGGGTGCGTATTCAGGGGCGTCTGGTCGGGTTGTTGCGTCAGTACTGAGCCATGATGCTTTATCGCCCGCCGATGATTACCCACGGCCAATCCCCAGCATCCTGACGCACCGTCCGGTACCACGGCTTGGTCGTTGCCATGTCATAAATGGCTACCCCACCCTGATGCCATAACACATCATCATCAATAATCATCCGGTCCCCCGCGCAGGCATTGACCGGCATATCCGCCTTTAAATTCACCACAATATCGGCATGACGACAGGCATAGAATGGATCGGTCAGGATATTCGCAATCAGGATTGTCTTGCCTCCACTGCCCAGACGACAGATATCACTGTCACAATGGATCGTCGCCCGGTCCGGATGATCGGGATCAATCCCATAACGCGCCAGCCATAACGAATGATGAAAATCTGATATCCCCTTGGGAACAATAATTTTTTGATCCTCACGCATCCAAACAGACCAACCTTTCTGATCCCCGGACACCAGCATATCTGGCTGATTGTGTAACACCCCAAGAACAATGGCAATACAGGCCGGGATCATTGAAAGGACCCGCATCCGGTTGTTTTGCCAGATAATCAACCATGTGACGGCCAGCACCATCGCCCCGATTGCCACGCCATCAGGGCGTGACAGATACCATAATCCCCATGATTGCGCCGCCACCCGATCCGCAAGATATAGCAGGGCTTCCAGCCCCGGCTCCATCACCTGTAACGGCACAGATGCCAATCCGAAGGGCATGGCAATCATCGCCAGAACCATCACCGGCATCACCCAGAATGCCATCAGGGGAATCGCCGCCAGATTGGCAAAAATCCCCAACAGTGATATCCGCCCAAAATGAAAGACAATGATTGGGGCTGTTGCAGCCGTCACCAGCAAACTGGTAATCAGCAAGGCCAGAAAATACCGGGATAATCGCCCGCCGGGGCCCAAATCTGCGGCCCCGGTAAACCAGCGCCGCCCGATCCCGTTATAAAACGCCACCAAAACGACCACAGCGGCAAAGGACAACTGAAAACTGGGTCCCAGAATGGCATCGGGCCGCACGATCAAAACCACAAGGGCGGCAAGGGCAACCAGCCTCAATGAAATTGCCCGCCGGTCCACCAGCACTGCAAACAACACAATACCGGTCATGACATAGGCACGCTGGGTCGGAACCGTTCCCCCCGACAGAACCAGATAAAAGGCCCCGGCAATCATCGCGGCACAGGCCGCCCATTTCTTGATCGGATAGCGTAATGCCAACGGTGGAATCGCCGCCAGCACCAGGCGGACAAAAAAGAATACCGTCCCGCACAACAACCCCATATGCAGGCCGGAAATCGCCAGCAAATGCGCCAACCCTGACTTACGCAAATCCTCGGCAATTTTGGGGGATATATCCCCCCGTTCCCCGACAATCAGCGCACTGGCAACACTGGCGTGATCCGGGGCCATCGCACGGTTAACTTCCGCCATAATGGTGTGACGAACATCGCTGATCCTGTCGCTCCATCCATGCAAAAAGCCGGATGTCGCGATTTGTGTCACCTGATAATTGCGGCCAAAGACAAACCCGGTCGCCCCGATTCCATCCAGATAAAGTCTGCGGGCGAAATCCGGGTCCCCCGGCACCGCGGGCGGGCGCAAGGGAAACAAACGTCCGGATACCGTAATGACATCCCCTGCCCCAAAATCCGGCGTTCCGGGCATCGATATCCTGACCTTGCGCGGGTGGTTCTCCGGTTCCATCCCCTCTATCATTATCGGCGCAAGGATAATGCGGGTCCGTCTGGCTTGGGGTTCAATCGCGATCACCCTGCCGGAAAGTGCGGCACTGTATAATGTGCGCTTCAAGGTCGGACCGCCATCCGCCCAAAGGTGAAAAGCACTGATCGCCATACCACAACAAACTGCCAACAGCAGGACGGCACCGAAAAACAGCAGGATATGTCGCCGGGAAAACCAAAGAATCAGCAGCGAAAGAATCAGGACCGCGCCAACAATTTCAGGGGTCGGTTGCGCAGGAAGCGAAAAATACCAGGCACACCCCAACCCAAAGAAGAGGGTGCAAGCCAAAATCCAGCGCCCGCGATCTTCGGCAAGGGCTGTTGAAAATGAATCAGATAGCGTCCAAACCCTTTGAATAAAAGAATATTTTCCGGGCGAAATACGACGAATGTTCAATAGCCTGTCACGCTGACTGTTCCTATCTATCATCGGCTGTGGTGCAACGGGGTCCCTTATGTGTTATAGCCTGCACGCCAAATGCTTAATCGACAAGCAACAACATCCAGATAACGGACAGATTGAATGACGGTTGTTACCCGTTTTGCCCCGTCCCCGACCGGGTTCCTGCATATCGGCGGTGCACGCACCGCCCTTTATAACTGGCTTTATGCCAAACATACCGGCGGCAAATTTCTGATACGGATCGAGGATACCGACCGCGAACGGTCGACCCCTGAAGCCGTTGACGCCATTTTTGACGGCCTGAAATGGCTGGGCCTGAATGCCGATGAAGAACCGGTGATGCAGTTTGCCCGGCGCGACCGCCATGCCGAAGTCGCCCACAGTCTGGTTGCCGCAGGCAAAGCCTATTTCTGTTACTGTTCGCCCGAAGAATTGCAGGAAATGCGCGAAACCGCCCGCGCCGAAGGCCGCCCGATGAAATATGACGGTCGCTGGCGTGACCGCGATGCATCCGAAGCCCCGGAAGGTATCAAGCCCGTGGTGCGTCTAAAATGCCCACAGGAAGGCGAATCGATCATTTCCGATCAGGTTCAGGGCGATGTCCGCGTCGCCAATGATCAGTTGGATGATTATATCATTCTGCGCGGCGATGGTACCCCGACCTATATGCTGTCGGTGGTGGTTGACGATCATGACATGAACATCACCCACGTTATTCGTGGGGACGACCACCTGACCAATGCCTTTCGTCAAAAAGCGCTGTATGACGCGATGGGTTGGGATGTCCCGGTCTTTGCCCATATTCCGTTGATCCACGGCCCGGATGGAGCCAAGCTGTCGAAACGCCACGGGGCGCTGGGAGTTGATGCCTATCGCGATGAAATGGGCTTCCTGCCCGAGGCCATCAATAATTACCTGCTGCGTCTGGGCTGGGGTCATGGTGATGATGAAATCATCTCGCAGGAACAGGCGATTGAATGGTTTGACGTCAAGGATGTTGGCAAAGGCGCATCGCGTTTTGATTTCGCCAAACTGACCAATCTGAACGGTGTCTATATCCGTCAGGCCGATGATCGCCGACTAGCATCCGATATCGCGCCGCTGATTGCACGCAATATCGGGCTGGCCGAACTGAATGCCGATCAGGTTGAAAGCCTTGTCAAGGGTATGTCGGGCCTTAAGGAACGGGCCAAAACCCTGATTGAACTTGCCGATTCTGCGGCCTTCTATGTCACGGACGGTGTTCTGACCTTTAATGAAAAGGCCCAGCCCCTGATCGACGAAGCCCCGCAAGGCTTGTTCCCGGCATTGGTGAGCGCACTTGATGCCGTTACGATCTGGGAAGAAACCACCATCGAGGAAGCCGTCCGTCAGGTTTCCGAAACCCTTGATGTGAAGCTGGGAAAAGTGGCACAGCCCTTGCGGGCCGTACTGACCGGATCCAATTCATCACCGGGTATTTTCGAGGTCATGCAAGTCCTTGGAAAGACCGAAACTCTGGTGCGTATCCAGCGTTTCTGTGCGAAATAACGGAATGACACTAAAGCTTTAATTAGTCTATTTGCGCTTTTTGCATTGCGGCATTATGCTGCGTCCAACCTGGGGGCCAACCTCATTTAAAGAGACAATTCTGTTTGAATGAGTTTGGTCCCTGAAACCGTCTTTTAAAAGGGAAGGAAAAAAGTCATGGCACACAATACCAAGGCTTCCCATACCGTGACGTTAACTGACAATTCCAATGGCAAGACCATTGAGCTTCCGGTGCTTCAGGGAAGCATCGGACCGTCGGTTATCGACATTCGTAAACTTTATGCTGATACGGGCTATTTTACCTATGATCCGGGTTTCACCTCGACCGGCAGTTGCGAATCTACCCTGACCTATATTGATGGTGATGTTGGCATTCTGCGCCATCGCGGTTACGCGATTGACGAACTGGCAGAAAATGCAGACTTCCTCGAAGTCTGTCATCTGCTACTCTATGGCGAACTTCCCAATGCAACCGACAAGAAACAGTTTGAAAATGACATCACCATGCACACGATGGTGCATGAACAGATGCGCAATTTCTATAACGGTTTCCGCCGCGATGCCCATCCGATGGCGATCCTGTGCGGTGTTGTTGGTGCCATGTCGGCCTTTTATCATGACAGTACCGACATCAATGACCCGAATCAGCGTCTGATTTCGGCCTATCGCCTGATTGCGAAAATGCCGACAATCGCCGCCATGGCCTATAAATATTCTATTGGCCAGCCGTTCCAGTATCCGCAGAATGACCTGCCCTATGCAGCGAACTTCCTGTCGATGATGTTTGCCGTCCCCTGCCAGAAATACGAAGTCAATCCGATTCTTGCCAAGGCAATGGACCGCATTCTGATTTTGCATGCCGACCACGAACAGAATGCATCGACTTCGACCGTCCGTCTGGCCGGGTCATCCGGTGCAAATCCGTTTGCCTGTATTGCCGCGGGCATAGCCTCGCTTTGGGGGCCTGCGCATGGCGGTGCGAACGAAGCTGTTCTGAAAATGCTCAATGAAATCGGTGATGTCAAAAACATCCCGGCTTTCGTTGCCAAGGCCAAGGACAAGGATGATCCCTTCCGTCTGATGGGTTTTGGTCACCGGGTTTACAAAAACTACGATCCGCGCGCCAAGGTCATGCAGGAAACCTGTCACGAAGTTCTCAAGGAACTCAATGTTCAGGATCCGCTGCTTGACGTTGCCCAGGAATTGGAACGTATCGCCCGCGAGGACGAGTATTTCATCGAGAAAAAACTCTATCCGAACGTCGATTTCTATTCCGGTATCATCTTCAAGGCGATGGGTATTCCCGAAAGCATGTTTACCGTGCTGTTCGCGGTGGCCCGCACCGTCGGCTGGATCGCCCAGTGGAAAGAAATGATCGAGGATCCGTCGCAGAAAATCGGCCGTCCACGTCAACTTTTCACCGGTATTATCGAACGTCCGTTTGTCCCGGTCGACAAACGCTAAAATATCGGCACATCAGCCAAAATCAAAAGGCCCGGAATTTTCCGGGCCTTTTGTCGTTCTGTTGCAGAATCGGAGATTACCAGTTGCCGGTATTGGCCATGCTGACCCACGGTTCAGCCGGGGCAAGGGACTCTCCCTTTTGCAGGAACTCGATTGAAATCCCGTCGGGGGAACGGACAAAAGCCATATGGCCATCACGCGGTGGGCGGTTGATCGTCACGCCGCCATCCTGCAATTTCTGGCACGTCGCATAGATATCATCGACTTCATAGGCCAGATGACCAAAATTACGCCCGCCGGTATAGTCTTCCGGGTCCCAGTTATAGGTCAGTTCCAAAAGCGGAGCCTGGGTTTGACCCGCCAGTTCCCTGTCTGCGGGGGCCGCAAGATAGATCAGGGTAAAACGGCCCTTCTCGCTTTCATAACGGCGGGTTTCAATCATGCCCAGCAGGCCGCAATAAAAATTCATCGACGCATCAACATCTTCGACACGTACCATAGTGTGCAGATAACGCATTGGGTTCATCTCCGTCAGTGCGGGTTTCAATGCCCCAAACTAGCGTTTTACCCCACCCGGTTACCAGCCTGTTTGAGTTTATTTTTTGCAATGACATCCAAAACAACATCAGCGGCCTTGTCACTGGGCGGAATATCGCCAAATCCCAGAAAACGCGATGCCGTTTCAAACCCCTGCTTGTGAACGGTTCTGGTTGCTTCGTCAAAAATCATCTTTTCCAGAACCGGCAATATCTGATCCGCCTTACAGTTTTCCTGCAAAAATTCAGGCACCAGTTTATTTCCCAGCACCAGATTCACAATCGTTGCCGTATCAATCCGCACCAGCCGTCGCACCAGCCACGCCGTCACCGGATGAACACGATAGGCAATCACATGCGGCACCCCGGCAATCGCCAGTTCCAAAGACACCGTTCCAGATGCCGCCAATGCGGCATGGGACACAGAAAATGCATCACGGCGATCCTGATCCCCCAAAACCACAATCGGTTTGCACGGCCATTTTCCAGCCTCTGCCGTCACCATATCGGCAACCTTGCTGACGGTGGGGATCACAATCTTGCACTCGGGGTATCTGGCAGTTAACTGCTCCACCCCTTCGGCAAAAACCGGTAGCAGTTTTTTAACTTCAGAATGGCGGCTGCCGGGCAATACCGTCACGATTTTCTCATCTTGGCCGATGCCGTGCACATCGCGAAACCGGGCGGCATTGCCATCATGGCGTTCTTCAACGGCGGAATGGCCGATAAAACTGGTCGGCAGGCCTTCTTTCTCGAAATACGGGGGCTCGAATGGCAAAATAGCCAACAGATGATCCAGAAAACCGGCAATCTTCTTTGCCCGCCCCGGTCGCCACGCCCAAACCGATGGCGCAACATAATGCACAAGCGGGATTCCCGACCCAGCCAGCCTTTTGCCAACCCGAAAACTGAAATCCGGCGCATCGATGGTAATGACAACATCCGGACGTTGGTCACGGGCATAATCGGCGGTCTGACGGATGCGGCGCAACAAATGCGGAATATGGGGAATAATTTCGGCCAGCCCCATCACCGACATTTCATCCATCGGAAAAAGGCTTTCCATCCCCTCGGCAATCATACGCGGGCCCCCAACGCCAATGAATTGGATATCGGAGTTTTTACGCCGAAGCGCCGCCATCAGACGACCGCCCAGTTGATCGCCAGACGCCTCGCCCGCCACCAGCATGATTTTAACGGAATCATTCAGGATCATTGGCTTCGTCCAGCGTCATGCCAACAACAAATAGGTCATATTGATTGGCAAGATCAACAACATGGTCGCGATCAATGATCAGTGTGCCGCCTGCCAGCAACGCTACCCCGCGCAATCCCGCCTTATGGGCGGTTTCGATGGTGATCGTGCCAATCGCGGGCAAATCAAGGCGTTTGTCCTGTTGGGGCTTGCTGGACTTGATCAGCACACCACCAACACCATCCCGGGCATACAGGGCTGAACGCCGCACCATTTCATCTGTGCCTTCAATCGCTTCAAGGGCCAAAACCAGCCCCTGCTGGACAACACATCCCTGCCCGACATCAGCCGAACCCAGCAACCGCGCAATTTTCAAGCCATGCATAGCATCGCGGATTGCCTGATCATCAGGTTTGACACGCCCCAGAACACCTTCGGGTGTCACAAGGTCTGTCAGAATGTCATGCACTCCGACCAGACGAAAACCTTCTTTTTCCAGTTCCTGCCCGACCAGACGCAACAAATCGTCATCGCCCAATGCGCGCAGCCCCATTTTCATCAGCATACGTGCCCCGCGCCAATCAGGCCGGATTCCGGCAAGTGATGGTCGCCGGACCTTACCCGCCAGAACCACATCCTCGCACTTCTCGGCTTTCAGGCTCCCCAAAATCCGAGAAGCAGCCCCAAGGCGAACGACGGTGTGTGGAACGGTTTGCAGCATCGGGTCATTGGCATGCCCTTCCAGCGCAACAACGAATACCGCCCGCCCCGAGGCCTGTGCGGCTTCGATAAGGCGGGCAGGAAGATCTCCACCCCCGGCAATGATGCCGAGTTTACCCTGCTGAGCTGTCATATTTCGGCGTACAGACCGAGCGCATGCTCTCGGCTTTCAAAAAACTGATGATTTCCATCACCGGACCGACGCCGTCGAAATCCTTGGAGACTTCTTCGACCCGTTCGGCCAGCGTGCCTTCCTGTGCAAATAAAAGCCGATAGGCCTTGCGCAGAGAATGAATGGTCTCACGGTCAAATCCCCGGCGTTTCAAACCGACAATATTCAAACCCGAAAGATAAGCACGGTTCCCGATGACCGAACCATAGGGAATAACGTCACTTTCAACCCCGGTCATGCCGCCAATCATGGCGTGACGCCCAATGCGCACAAACTGGTGAACTGCAGATAGACCACCGACAATCGCAAAATCATCGACCAGAACATGCCCGCCCAGTGTGCCGTTATTCACAATGATGCAATGATTGCCAATATGACAGTCATGGCCGACATGGGATCCGGTCATAAACAGGCAGTCATCCCCGATCGAGGTCAACATTCCGCCACCCTCGGTTCCCGGATTCATGGTCACACCCTCGCGGATATTGGCTCGCTTGCCAATCACCAGTCGCGATGGTTCCCCCTTGAATTTCAGATCCTGTGGGGCATGCCCGATGGATGCAAACGGGAAAACCGCACTGTCATCACCAATTTCGGTAATGCCGGTCACCACAACATGCGAATGCAGCCGGACCCGGTCACCCAGTGTTACCGCCGCGCCGACCGTGCAATAAGGGCCGATTTCAACGTCGGCACCGATCTTTGCACCATCTTCGACAATGGCCGTCGGATGCACCTTTGACATTATTAATTGCCCCGGATCATGGCTGCGATGGTTGCCTCGGCAACGACTTGTCCGTCAACCCGCACTTCACTTTCAAATTTCCAGACCGGCCCGCGGCTTTGTTTCTTTTTGACATGAATATGCATCACATCGCCAGGCACCACCGGTTTGCGGAAACGGGCATTGTCGATACTCATGAAATAAACCAGCTTGCCTTCGGACTCCCCGCCCAAAGTATGCACAACAAGGATCGCTGCCGTCTGGGCCATGCTTTCGATGATCAAAACACCAGGCATGATCGGCTGTTGCGGGAAATGACCGGTAAATTGCGGTTCATTCATCGTGACATTCTTGATGCCCGTGGCTGATTCCCCGGCATCAATATCAATCACCTTGTCGATCAGCAAGAACGGATAACGATGTGGAATCATTTCCAGAATGCGCTGGATATCAACATTTACCAGTTCGGTCATTCGTGCAGTCCTTATTGCTTTTTTCGTATCAACCGTGACAGCGCCACGGTCTGTTTATGGAATTCCATCATCGGGACAGCAGGGCTGCCACCCACGACTTCCCCCGCCTTGACATTACGCATCACACCGGCCTGCGCTGAAATCCGTGCGCCATCACCAATTTCAAGATGCCCGGCAATGCCTGCCTGTCCGCCGACAACGACAAAACGGCCCAGTTTGGTTGAACCGGAAATACCGACATTGGCAACAACCACACAGCCCATGCCCAATTCGACGTTATGTCCGATCTGCACCAGATTGTCGATCCGGCACCCATTGCCAATCACCGTATCCGGACCAGCCCCGCGATCAATCGTGGAATTGGCCCCGACTTCAACATCGTGGCCAATAATCACCCGGCCCAGCTGCGGCACTTTCAAATGTCCCTGTGCGCCCATGGCAAAGCCAAAACCATCCTGCCCGATCCGCGCACCGGAATAAATGATGCACAAATTGCCAATCATGCAATGGCTCAAGGCGGCACCGGCACCAATATGGCACCCGTCGCCAATCACAACGCCCCTGCCGATCACCGCATTGGCCGCAATATGCGTCCCGGCCCCGATTTCGACACCGGCTTCGATCACTGCACCGGGATCAACCTGCACCCCTGTGGCCAAAACGGCTGACGGATCAACAAAAGCCCGGTCAGAGATAACCCCATTGGCATCAGGTGCCTGATAAAAGGCACGCGCCGCCTTGGCATAGGCACGGTAAGGATCATCCGACAAAAACAGAACCATGCCCGAAGGTGCCCGGCTGGCAAATTCTTCACGGACAAAACAGGCCCCAGCCTTGCTTGCGGCAAACGCATCAAGATATTTGCGGTTATCAAAAAAGCTCAGACAGTTTTCATCGGCAGTTTGCAGCGGAGCCACATCGGAAACACTCAGATTTTCAGGGCAGCCATCAGCAATCATGGCACCGGAAATTTCTGCAATTTCGGCAATGGAAAACGGGCCTTTACGCTCGAAAAAACGCCCATCCGCCATCAGGATGCTTCCTTGAATTGCACCGTAAAGGTTGGCATAGCCGCATTGACACGATCAAATACTTCCTTGCTCGCATCCATCGCATTTGCATGAAGGATAACCTGGCTTTTATGCAAAACCAGTGTTGCGCTTCGTTCTTCGGCAACATCGGCAATGATTTCAATCAGCTTTTTCTGAAACGCTACACGCGCCTCATTGAGGGATTCATCCAGAACCTTGTTGCGTGCCTGGGCAAATTTCTGAAATTCGGCCACTTTTTGTTGAAATTCTTGGCGTTTTTGTTGCAGGACCTCAGCACTCAGCAAGGTTCGCTGCTGGGCGATCTTCTGATCTTCCTCCCGTAGCTCCTGCTGCCGCTTTTCGATTTCCTGCTGATAGCCATTGCGGCGTTCTTCAACCTGTTTGCGAATATCTTGTGGTGCGGATGCTTCACGCATGATGCCTTCAAAATCGACAATCATGACAATTGCCGACGTTTCAGGGTTTGCTTCCTGTGCCGTAACCGGGGCATAGCTGGCGCTGGCGGCCAAAAGAGTAACCGCAACCAGCATTTTTTTTGCAATATTCATGATATCCATCAGAATCTGGTTCCGAAGTTCAGACGGAACACTTCCTCTTCGTCAAAATCTTCTTTCATGATCGCCTGTGAAAGATCGACGCCAATCGGTCCAAACGGCGATTCCCAACCAACGCCAACCCCTACAGAACTGCGTAGTGAGCCGGTATCATAGATTTCCCCCGGACGGGCTCCATCGACATCCCGCGAAGAACCGAAATCGCTAAAGACGCGCCCGGTAATCGCAAATTCGGATGGCAGACCAAGCGGGAAATCAAGTTGCACTGACCCCGTGTAAAACATCTTGCCACCGACAGCATCGCCTGACGCAATGTCACGCGGGCCAACCCCCGATGCGGCAAAACCGCGCAAATTGCTGCCCCCAACAAAGTACCGCTGGGAAACGCGGGTATCATCGCCAATGCCAAAAATATAACCCGACGATCCCTTTGCGCTCAACACCCATTCCTTTTCCCGATCCATCGGAATGTAATATCCGCCAGATACACGGGAATTCAGATAAGTTTCGGATCCGCCAACCCCTGCAAAATCATTGGAAAGCTGAACGAAATACCCATCTTTAGGCGACACCGCACTGTCACGCTGATCATAGGTCAAAGTGTGGCCAACTGATGACACTGAAAATTCGGGGTCTTCTTCACGGATAAGGCGCGATGCATCACTGTCGATATCGGAATATTCGTTGAATTCCAGACCATAACGCACCGACTGGCTCAACTGTTCCGAATACCGAAATCCACTGCGCAAGCCAAAGCCGGTTTTCTGTTCATCATACGAACTTTCATCCTGATTGTCGATTTCGCGCCGGAAAATGTCAAACCCGGCACTGACATCGCGATCCAGGAAATAGGGTTCGGTAAAGGACAGGTCAATCTGGCGGTTCGTCGATCCCAAGGTAAAGCCAAGCCGCAAATCCTGCCCTTTGCCCAGCAGGTTCCGTTCCCGGATACCAGCCTGACCAAAAGCCCCCTGATCGGTACCGTAACCGGCCCCGATCGAAAATTCGCCGGTCGATTTTTCCTCGACATCGACTTCAAGAATTGTCTGATCCGGCGCATCACCGGGCAAAGTCTTGACATCAACCGTTTTGAAAAAATTCAGGTTTTCAACGCGCTGACGGGACCTCTTCAACCCGGAACTGCTAAAGGCATCACCTTCAACCAGACGGAATTCACGCCGAACCACTTCGTCAAGCGTGCGGCTATTGCCCACCACATCAATCCGCTGGACATAGACCTTCGGCCCTTCGGTAATGGTCAGGGTCACGTCAATCACATTCTCATCGCGATTTCGCTGCAAATCCGGGCGCACTTCGATAAAGGCATACCCCTGATCGCCGACATGATCGGACACGGTCGCAATCATGTCTTCAACATAATCGGCGTTGTACCACTCGCCTTTTTCAAGCTGAATCAGAGGATAAAGTGTCTCGGGATCAACCTTGTCGATCTGGGAAACAATATTGATGTCGCCGAAACGGTAACGGCTACCCTCGGTAACGGTATAGGTAATAAAAAAATCCGAACGGTCCGGTGTTAGTTCAGCAACCGACGACATCACCTGAAAATCGGCATAACCCGCGGAAAGATAAAACCGGCGCAGCAATTCGCGGTCAAAGGTCACGCGATCCGGATCATAATTGTCGTCCGATGTCAGAATACGCCACCAAGCCGTTTCGGTGGTGCGGACAACTTCGCGCAATTCGCCATCACTGAACGCCTGATTGCCGACAAAATTGATGCGGCGAACGCCGGTGGCGTCCCCTTCGGTAATTTCAAAAACCAGATCGACACGATTTTGTTCAAGCTGAATGACTTTTGGCTCAACCGTGGCGGCAAACCGCCCGGAACGCCGATAAAGTTCCAGAATCCGCTGAACATCGGCCTGAACCTTGGTGCGGGTATAGACCACACGCGGGCGCAACTGAACTTCGGATGACAGAACATCATCCTTCAGGCGCTGGTTTCCTTCAAAGGCGATCTGATTGATGATCGGGTTTTCGACCACCTGAATCCGCATCACGCCATTGTCAAAAGCAATCGAAACATCGGCAAAAAGACCGGTTGCGAACAAAGCCTTGAGCGATTCGTTGATCTTTTCAGGATCGTAAGAGTCTCCCTCACGAACCGAAAGATAAGCATTCACCGTACCAGCTTCGATACGGTTATTGCCATCAACGGCAATTTCGCGAATGGCGGGAAAGGTCTGCGCCTGTACCGAAACCGGAACAATCGCAGAAACGGCACCGCTCGCAAGCGCTGACAAAATAACGGCTATTCGTACTTTACGCAGCAAAACCAACCCCCAGATATTCGCCGTCATCAGCCCACAAGGCCCTTGAAGAAATTCCAGACGCCCAATTGCGCCAGATCATTCCATGTCGCAAAAATTATCAAGCTGAATATCAAACCTGCGCCCACTCGGAAACCATATTCTTGTGCGCGGGCTCCCATTGGTTTGCCCCTAATGGCTTCGATGGCATAAAAAACCAGATGTCCGCCATCCAGAACCGGCACCGGCATCAGGTTTATTAACCCCAGACTGATCGACAGATACCCCATAAAAAACAGCAACGGCGCAAGACCGCCTTCCGCAACTTCACCCGACATCTGGGCAATACGGATCGGCCCACCCAGTTCGCTGCTGTCGCGCTGGCCGGAAATCATTTCACCTAACGCGCCAAGTGTCTGTGCCGTCAGATTATATGTCGAGGAAAAAGCCTTGCCAATCGCTTCGACAGGGCCATCGCGCTGCGTTTCAAAGGCTCCGGCGGAGACGCCAAGACGGCCAAATCTTTCGGCATTTTCACCCTCGCCCGCGACGATCAATTCCGGCGTCGCCACGATCTCGATAAATTGGTCATTCCTAGTGACAGACAGAGTAACAGATTGCCCGCCTTTTTGACGCACAATGGCCGACAATTCATCAAACCAGGCAATGTCCTGCCCATCAATGGCCACGATCCGGTCCTGCGATTGCAAACCGGCAACCGCCGCCGGGCTTTCGGCCACCACATCTCCGACAACCGGCAAGGCCCGTTGCTGACCAACGACGGCAAACAAAACCGCAAAAACGATCACGGCAAAAATGAAATTGGCAAGCGGACCGGCAAAAACAATGGCAGCACGGGCCCAAAGGCTTTTGTGATGAAAGGCATGCTTGCGATCTTCGTCGCTCAGATCATCACGCTGCCCGACGCTGGCAGGATTCATATCGCCAAACATCTTGACATACCCGCCCAGCGGCAGGGCGCTAACCTTCCAGCGTGTCCCGCGCTTGTCGCGCCAGCCAAACAATTCCGGACCAAAACCGATTGAGAAGGCTTCGACTTTTACGCCAGAACGGATTGCGACCCAATAATGCCCGAATTCATGCACAAACACCAAAACCGACAAAACAAAAAGGAACGCAAGAATAGTTTCCATCAGACGTTTTACCTTGTCTCGAAAAAAGAAAAATCAGGCAAATTGCCCGGCAATGATATCAATAGTTTCACGACGCGCAGCCTGATCAATGGCAAAAACCTGATCAAGCGTCGTCAATTGTTCCGTTCCCAAACGATCCATCGCCATTTCCACCAGTTCGGCAATTTGTAAAAAACCGATTTTTTCGGCAAGAAAGGACGCAACCGCAATTTCATTTGCCGCATTCAAAACAATGGGCAGGGTCCCGCCCGCCTGCAATGCCTCACGGGCCAATCGCAATGCCGGAAACCGGTCCGGGTCAGGTTTCTCGAACGTTAATTGCTGCAAAGTGGCAAAATCAAGGCGCGGCACATCAATCCGCAAGCGTTCCGGCCAGGCAAGGGCATACGAAATCGGCGTACGCATGTCTGGCATCCCCATCTGCGCCAGAACCGAACCATCGCTGTATTCTACCATACTGTGAATAAGCGACTGCGGATGGACCAGAACGTCAATCCGCCCTTCCTCAACCGGAAACAGGCGGCATGCCTCAATCAGTTCAAGACCCTTGTTCATCATGGTCGCAGAATCAATGGAAATCTTGGCTCCCATATCCCAATTGGGATGCGCCAACGCCTGTTTCGGCGTTACCCGGGACATATCCTGTTTCGACCATGTCCGGAAAGGTCCGCCTGATGCCGTCAACAAAATCCGTTCGACCTGCGAAACAAGAGGTACTTCCAAAACCTGAAAAATAGCACTGTGTTCTGAATCAACCGGGATCAGGGTTGCCCCGTGGCTGGCGACCTCCTGCATCATCAGATCACCAGCACAAACCAGCGTTTCCTTATTGGCAAGTCCGACTGTCGCCCCCCGACGGATCGCGGCAAGTGTCGCTCGCAGCCCGGCCGCCCCGACAATTGCCGATATCACGATGTCGCTGGGCCGGGTTGCCGCCTCGACCACGGCGGCTTCGCCTGCGGCAACGGCAATGCCGCTTCCGGCCAGTGCCTCGCACAGATCACCATATAAATCCGGATCAGCAATCACCGCCAAAGATGCCTTCAGGGATTTCGCCGCCGCCGCAAGCCCCGCAACATCTTTATGGGCTGTGACCGCATCGACATCAAACCGGTCCGGATGCGCCTGCAACACATCACAAGTGCTGCTCCCGACAGAGCCGGTAACACCCAGAACGCAGACTGATTTTTTTTGGGTCATCAAGCACCAGTTAAACAGGATATCGCCGATATCAAATAACGATCAGCGCAGCGTCAAATCAAAGAAAAAAACAATAACAAAGGCGACAGGAAAAACCGACAACATCCCGTCGGCACGATCCAGAAACCCGCCATGCCCCGGTATCAGATTGCTGCTGTCCTTGACATCAAAATGGCGCTTCAATGCCGATTCTGCCAGATCGCCGATCTGGGCCACAATCGCCAGCACGGCACTGGCAACAGCAATGATGATGATATTGGGGCCATCCGCCACAAAAACCGTAATACCACCGACCAAGGCCGCACAAAACATTCCGCCAAACAAACCCGCCCAAGTTTTTTTCGGGCTGAAACGCGGGGCCAGTTTGGGTCCACCAATCGCCCGGCCAAAGGCATAGGCACCGGTATCCGTGGCCCAAACAACAAGAAACAGCCACATAATCAGCAAAAGGCCGTCATCATGATGGCCGCGCAACCACTGGGCGGCCAGTGCCGCGACCGACACATAGACAATCCCGATCACCACCAGCTTGCGTTCAGTCCCCGTCATCGCCAACACGATAAGGGTCGCTACAATCACCGGAACAAATATCAGAATCTCAGCAGATACCCATTGCATCACCATTGCAACAGCCAGCCCCAGCGACGCAATCCCGGCAAGAATACCGGCCCGTAATGGGGCACACATCCTCAACCATTCCCAAAGCATGCCAATCGAAAAAACCAAAAGCAGCAATTCATAAAAGGGAGAGCCAAACCATACCGCAGCAATCGCGATTGGCGTCATCACCAGTGCGGACCCGATGCGAAGGCCCAGACCGGATTTCAGGGGTTTTCCGGCCTCAGACGACTGCACCGAAACGCCGCTCCCTTCCGGCATAGTTTTCAATGGCTTTTTCCAGGTGCGAACGATCAAAATCCGGCCACAAAACCTCGTCAAAAATGAATTCGGCATAGGCACATTGCCACAGCAGAAAATTGCTGATCCGCTGTTCACCGCTACTCCGAATCAAAAGATCCGGGTCCGGCATTCCGGCCGTCGCCAAATGCTGTTCAATCACCGCCTCGTTGACATCGGCGGGATCAAGCACACCATCGCGCACCTTCAGGGCAATTGCCCGCATTGCTTCGGTTATTTCAGCACGCGCACCATAACTGAGCGCGATTGTCAGGTTCAGGCGTGTATTGTTGGCTGTGCGGTGTTCGGAGTCATCGAGCAATCGCCGAATATCTTCCTCAAACCGCGACCGGTCACCAATCACTTTGATCCGCACCCCGTTTTTATGCAGGGTCGACAATTCACGTTTCAGGAAAATCCGCAAAAGCCCCATCAGATCGCTGACTTCGCTTTGCGGACGTTTCCAGTTTTCCGTCGAGAAACCATAAAGCGTCAGATATTCGATCCCGATATCTGCCGCAGCCTCGACAACACGGCGCACCGCCTCGACACCGGCCCGGTGCCCGAAGCTGCGCGGCTTGCCACGCAACGACGCCCAGCGCCCGTTGCCATCCATAATGATGGCAACATGACGCGGCACAGGGCTAGTCTCTGAAAATCCGGGATATGGGGCCAGTGCGGTCATGATCAGACTTGCATGATTTCCTGTTCTTTATGCGCAAGCGACTTGTCGATATCCTCGATCACCTTGTCGGTAATTTTCTGGATTTCTTTTTCTTCGGAATGCAACTCATCTTGGGAAATGACGCTGTCTTTTTCCCATTTTTTCAGTTGATCCATACCGTCGCGACGCACATTGCGAACTGAAATCTTGGCCTGCTCGGCATATTTTCCGGCAACCTTGGTCAGTTCGCTACGGCGTTCTTCGTTCAGGGCCGGGATCGGAACGCGAACAAGAGTCCCGTCAGCGGCCGGGTTCAGGCCAAGACCCGCATCGCGGATCGCCTTTTCAACCGATTTGACCATCGACTTGTCCCAAACCTGAACCGACAACATGCGGGATTCGGGAACACTGACCGAGGCCACCTGATTAAGCGGAACCTGCGAGCCATAAGCATCAACCATCACCGGTTCCAAAAGGCTTACACTGGCACGCCCGGTGCGTAACCCGGTAAACTCCTTGTGCAAAACTTCAACAGCACCTTCCATACGTCGGGAAAGGTCTTTTTTAAGGCCAGCAACTTCAGACACCGTCAGTCTCCATTCGAAATAATTGTGAATTTACCTCTGGCACAAACGACATCGGCAAATGCGCCGGGATTATGCAAAGAAAACACAATCACAGGAATATCATTTTCGCGTGCCAAAGAAATAGCCGAAGCATCCATGACACGCAAATCTTTAGCCAACACTTCCATATAGGTTAGCGAATCATAACGTACCGCATCCGGGTCAAGTTTGGGATCGGCGGTATAAACACCATCCACTTGCGTTCCCTTGAGAAGCGCATCACAGCCCATTTCAACAGCACGCAAGGCGGCGGCCGTATCGGTGGTAAAAAACGGATTGCCGGTCCCAGCAGCAAAAATCACCACCCGACCCTTTTCCATATGCCGCACAGCCCGTCTGCGGATATAGGGTTCGCACACTGATGACATCGGGATCGCTGATTGCACACGAGTCTGAACGCCATGACGTTCCAGCGCGTTCTGCACAGCCAGCGCATTCATAATGGTCGCCAGCATGCCCATATAGTCGGCCGTGGCGCGTTCCATGCCTTGCGCGGCCCCCTTGACGCCGCGGAAAATATTTCCGCCGCCAATCACCATGCAAATCTCGGCACCCATCTCATGGACGGTTTTGATCTCGCTGGCGATCCGGTCTACCGTTTCAGGGTCAAGGCCATATTGCTGTTTGCCCAGCAACCCCTCACCCGACAGTTTCAACAGGACACGACGGAACTTTAGCTGGCCGTTTTCTGTCATACCAGGATGCCTCTCAAGCTGATTTTAGTGTTGCGGTCCGGCATTCAAGCAGGATGCAGATATGAAAAAACCGGCGGGCACAGGGGCGACAAGCACCGCATCGACCCGCCGGTCAGGATCATACACGAATTGGCACAGGACGCACCAATTCGATCCAGTATCTTTATTTTTTAAGCTGTTCTGCGACTTCGGCAGCGAAGTCTTTTTCTTCTTTCTCGATACCATCACCGAGTTCAAAGCGCAGGAAGCCTTTCAGGGTGATCGGGGAGCCCGCAGATTTTGCAGCCGCTTCGATCACATCCTTAACCTTGCTTTCGCCGTCAATCACGTAGGTCTGTTCAAGCAGAACGACCTGTTCGTAATATTTGCGAATGCGGCCTTCGATCATCTTTTCGATGATTTCCATCGGACGCCCCGATTCCTTGGCCTGTTCGGTCAGAACGGACTTTTCACGTTCGACCAGTTCAGGATCAAGATCGTCAACGCTGGTTGAAGCCGGATTGGTAGCAGCAACATGCATGGCAATCTGTTTGCCCAGACCTTCAAGAACAGCCGCATCAGCAGCCGATTCAAGCGCAACCAAAACACCGATCTTGCCAAGGCTCGGCGCGATTGCCGAATGGATATAGGCCGCAACAACACCCTGCTGGACCGAAATCGCAGCCGAACGACGCAAATTCATGTTTTCGCCGATTTTGGCGATCATGTGCGTAACCTGTTCTTCGACATTGCGTTCGGTACCCGGGAAAGATGCCGCTTTCAGCTTGTCGATATCGCCACCGGCGGCAACCGCCAGATTGGCAACTTCACGAACAAATTGCTGGAAATCGTCGTTGCGCGAAACGAAATCGGTTTCGGCATTCAGTTCGACAACAGCCGCCGAGGTTCCGCTGACGGCAACACCGACCAGACCTTCGGCGGCAACGCGACCTGCTTTCTTGGCAGCAGCGGCAAGACCCTTGGTACGCAGCCAGTCAACAGCAGCTTCAAGTTCGCCATTGGTTTCGGTAAGCGCCTTTTTGCAATCCATCATGCCAGCGCCGGTGGTTTCACGAAGCTCTTTAACCAGAGCAGCGGTAATAGCCATTTTTCAAAGCCCCTATTACGCGATCAGGTGATTACCTAAAGAAACGGCGGCATGATGTGCCGCCGTTTCATCAGGCACAAAATGAAATTTATGCGGAAGCAGATGCTTCTTCAGCCGCTTCGACAGCAGCAGCCGCTTCAACCGGAACGTCTTCGGACGCGCCAATATCGGCACCCGAAGCCGTCATTTCCTGCTGGATACCATCCAGAACCGCACCGACAAACAGGTCGCAATACAGCTGGATCGAACGGATTGCATCGTCATTGCCCGGAATCGGGTACTGAACATTTGCGGGGTCCGAATTGGTGTCCAGAATGGCGACAACCGGAATGTGCAGGTTTTTGGCTTCGTTAATTGCAATCGCTTCTTTGTTGGTGTCGATCACAACGATAATGTCCGGCAGACCGCCCATATCCTTGATCCCGCCCAGCGCGCGTTCAAGCTTGTCGCGCGAACGGGTCAGGTTCAGAATTTCTTTTTTGGTCAGGCCATCGGTGTTACCGGAAAGAATTTCTTCCTGTTCTTTCAGGCGCTTGATCGAACCGGAAACAGTGTTCCAGTTGGTCAGCATGCCGCCCAGCCAACGATGGTTGACATAATACTGGCCACACCGTTTTGCAGATTCGGCCACAACCGACGACGCCTGACGCTTGGTACCAACAAACAGAACGCGACCACCACCGGCGACAACGTCGCGCACAGCCTGCATCGCAGCATGCAGCATCGGTACGGTGTCTTGCAGATTGAGGATGTGAATATCGTTACGGGCACCAAAGATGTATTGCTTCATCTTCGGGTTCCAGCGGCGGGTATGGTGACCAAAGTGGACGCCAGCTTCCATGAGCTGACGCATCGTAAAGGTTGGCAATGCCATGATAAATCCTTACCTTTTTCCGGTTTAATCCTCCGCGAGAGGGAATTTCATACACCATGTATGAAACACCGGATGGACGAGAAGTCAGCAAAGACTTTTCGCCACGCTCCCGCGTGCGATGTTCGGGGCGGGTTTTAGCCCTCTCCCCGGCAGAATGCAAGCGTTAAGTCGTCCCGCCCGGATCAGATCAGGGTAATCTTCAGATGGTTTAAATTTCTTCGGCAAATTCAACACCGGGAATCGCCCCGATGACCCCGATCAGGGACGGACCAACCTTGAAGGTATCACCCAGTTCGATTTCCGCAATACGTCCGTCCGGACAAACCGACGAAATATTGACCAACCCTCGCCCCTTGCCGGTTTTCGCCAACATTTCGCTGATCTCGGATAAGGGATCAGGTTTGGATAATCTGATCCGCATGCCTTCGGCTGCCCCGGAAACCGCATTTTCAAGGTCTTCGACCTTTTGGCCCTGAATTCGCAACTGTCCGTCACGGGTTTCGGCCACCACCACCAACAATAACGGTTTGCCGCTAGTGATCAGTTCCTTGTATGCCGCCCACGCCTCGGCCCAGAACGCAACTTCAAACGCGCCGGTGGCATCGGAAAACTGCACAAAGGCAAACTTTGATCCGTTTTTCTGCGAAATCCGTTCCCGTGCACTGATCAACGTCCCCGCCAGCTTGATCGATCCGGCATTATGCGCGCGCATCCGGGCGGGCAGTTCCTTATAGGTTGCGACGCCAATACGCTGCAAACTTTTGCCAAAAGTATCAAGCGGATGGGCCGACAGGTAAAAGCCGACGGCGGCAAATTCCTCGGCCAGTTTTTCCATCGGTACCCAGTCGCGGTCTTCGGGCAGAACGATTGCATCTTTTTCAAAGCCAACATCGCTGCCAAACATGCTGATCTGGTCATCATTGCGGGCATGCATTTCGCGTTGCGCCACGGCAAGGATTTTATCGGTATGTTCAAACATCACCTTGCGATTGCCATGCAGGCAATCAAGCGCCCCGGCCTTGACCAGATTTTCCAGCGACCGTTTGTTTAACGCCCGGCTGTCAATGCGCGAGGCAAAATCGGTCAGGTCGCGGAATTTGCCATTCGCCTCGCGTTCCACCACCAGACTTGCCATCGCCGCATCGCCGACATTGCGGATCGCAGCAAGCGCATAACGGATTTTGCCAACGCCATCGACATTTTCAACCGTAAAGGCCACTCCAGAATGATTGACATCCGGCGGCAGGATTTCAATCCCCAGACGGTCGATTTCCTGTTTGAAAATTGCCAGTTTGTCGGTGTTGTGCATATCAAGGGTCATCAGGGCGGCCATGAATTCGACCGGATAATTCGCCTTCAGATAGGCCGTTTGATACGCCACCAGCGCATAGGCCGCCGCGTGGGATTTGTTAAAGCCATAAGACGCAAATTTGGCAACCTGATCGAAAATATCCGACGCCTGCCCGCGATCCACACCGTTCTTTTCGGCGCCATCGACAAACAGCGAACGCTGCATTTCCATTTCCTCGGCAATTTTCTTGCCCATCGCCCGGCGCAGCAAATCCGCCCCCCCCAGGGAATAACCGGCCATAATCTGGGCCAGCTCCATCACCTGCTCCTGATAAATCATGATCCCGTAGGTTTCCTGAAGGATCGGCTGAAGCATCGGGTGCATGTAATCGGGTTTTTCAGTGCCGTGTTTGCGGGCAATATAATGCGGAATATTGTCCATCGGCCCCGGACGATACAGGGCGACCACAGCGATAATGTCTTCCAGTGTGTCAGGTTTCAGGCCGCGCAACACATCCTGCATCCCCTGGGATTCAAGCTGAAACACCCCGACGGTTTCCGCCGCCGACAACAGCTTGAACGCCGGTCGGTCGTCAAAGGGAATGGCCGTGATGTCAAAATTGGGCTGAACATCGCTTCGTTGCGACATCAATTTGACGGCTTCGATAATCACCGTCAGGGTTTTCAGGCCCAAAAAGTCGAATTTCACCAGTCCGGCATTTTCAACATATTTCATGTTGAACTGGGTGACGGGCATATCCGAACGCGGATCGCGATACAGCGGAACCAGTTCATCCAGATCACGGTCACCAATCACCACACCGGCGGCGTGGGTTGATGAATTGCGATACAGACCTTCGATCTGCATGGCGATGTTCAAAAGCCGGTCAATATCCGGGTCTTCACGCGCAATGCGGCGCAAATCCGGCTCCATGCCAATTGCTTCTTTCAACGGGATCGGCTTGGCCGGGTCGCCGGGGATCATCTTGCAAATACGATCCACATAGCCATACGGAATGCTCAGAACCCGCCCGACATCGCGCACCGCCGCCTTGGCCTGCAATTTACCGAATGTGATGATCTGGGCGACGCGGTTATAGCCGTATTTCTTTTGGACATATTCAATAACTTCGCCGCGCCGATCCTGACAGAAATCGACGTCGAAGTCCGGCATCGACACACGTTCCGGATTCAGAAACCGTTCAAACAGCAAGGAAAACCGCAACGGGTCCAAATCGGTAATCAGCAAGGAATAGGCCACCAGCGACCCTGCACCGGACCCACGGCCCGGACCGACCGGAATATTATGTTCCTTGGCCCACTGGATAAAATCGGCAACGATCAGGAAGTAACCCGGAAACCCCATCTGATTGATGACGTTCAACTCGAAATCCAGCCGGTCATAATAGGGTTTGGCGGTTTCCTGTTTTTTCTCGTCCGACATATCGGCGGTGAAAACATATTTCTCCAACCGCCCTTTCAGGCCTTCCAGCGATTTGATGCGTAATTCATCGACTTCGGTGCGGCCTTCGCCGCAATCAAAGGGCGGCAAAATCGGATCGATTTTCTCAACATGCCAGGCGCAACGTTGTGCAATCACCTGCGTATTGTCGCAAGCCTCGGGAATATCGGCAAACAGGGCGCGCATTTCCGCCGCCGTTTTAAAACGGTGATCGCGGGTTAACCGGCGACGATCATCCTGACTGACAACCGCCCCCTGCCCGATACACAGAAACACATCATGCGCCTCATACATTTCCACCTTGGGGAAAAAACAGTCATTGGTCGCCACCAGTGGAATATTTTGCGCATAGGCCAGATCAATCAGCCCTGGCTCCACCTGATCCTCCAGCGGCAAGCCATGCCGCTGCAATTCGATATAAAGCCGGTCTCCATAAATATCGGCGAGTTGTTTCAGGCAGGCTTCAGCCTTGTCCTTTTGATCATCAGCCAGCATCCGCGCCAGCGGCCCGGACGGCCCGCCGGTCAGGCAAATTACGCCTTCATTATGTTCTTGCAGATGTGCAAACAGCGCCTTGGGCTCGTTCCCGGCCTCGGTCGTCATATGGGCGCGCGAAATCACCTTGAGCAGGTTGAAATATCCCACCCGGTTTTGTGCCAGCAGGACAATCTGATCAGGGTCAGCTTCGCGGGACAGTTTGCCAATGACAACGTCCTCGCCAAAGCGTTGCAACCCCAATTGAACACCCAGAATCGGCTGGATACCGGCTCCGGTTGCTGCGCCAGCAAAGTCCAGTGCGCCAAACATATTGTTGCTGTCGGTCATGGCAACCGCCGGCTGGCCGTCGGCGGCACATAATTTCGTCAGTTCTTTCGTCGTGATCGCACCTTCGGCAAGCGAATAGTTGGTGTGAACACGAAGATGGACGAAACCGTTTTCCATCGCAGACTTACCCCCGGTACAAAATACAACATCCGCACGGTGGCTCGTGATGGAACCGCCGCAACCAGCCTGTCAGGCTAGAAAATTTTCCGGCTTCAGGAAAGCGTTTCGCGATCCATTTCGACCAGATGCCCGTCGCGCAATGTCACCACCCGGTCCATCTGTTTGGCCAGTTCGGGATTATGCGTGGCAATCAGCGCGGCCAGACCGGTTTCCCGCACCAGTGTCACCAACATACCAAACACATTGGCCGCCGTTTGCGGGTCCAAATTGCCGGTCGGCTCATCGGCCAGCAACACATCAGGCACATTGGCCAGCGCCCGCGCAATCGCCACACGCTGCTGTTCTCCACCCGAAAGACGCGCAGGACGATGCTCTGCCCGTGCCTCAAGTCCCAGACAGCGCAAAAGCTCCCGCGCCCGGACCTCCGCTTCCTTGCGGCTCAGTCCACTGATCATTTGCGGGATAATGACATTTTCCAGCGCCGAAAATTCCGGCAACAAATGATGGTACTGATACACAAAACCCACATGATTGCGGCGCATGCCGGTGCGTGCCAGATCAGAAAGATCAGTGCTGCGTTTTTCGCCAATCGCCACCGAGCCGCTATCGGGTTTTTCCAAAAGCCCGGCAATCTGAAGCAAAGTCGATTTCCCCGCCCCCGACGGCCCGACAAGGGCGACGATCTCGCCCTGATGAATTGTCAGGTCCACTTCCTTGAGGATTTCAAGTTTCTCCGGTCCTTGCGAAAAGGACCGGACAACTTTTTCAAGTTTCAGAACCGGTTTTTTCACCAGATCATTCATAACGAAGAGCCTCCACCGGATCGAGGCGTGAAGCACGCCATGCCGGATAGATCGTCGCAAGGAAAGACAGGGTCAGCGCCATGACACAAACCATAACCACCTCGCCAACATCCATGTCGGCAGGCAATTGCGACAGGAAATAAATCTCGGCGCTAAACAAATCGGTGCCGGTCAGACTTTGGATAAACTGTCGGATATTTTCGATATTCAGGCAGAACAGGACCCCCAGTATCAGGCCGCTGAGCGTACCGAGAACACCAATCGACGCACCCGACAAAAAGAAAATCTTCATGACCGAGGATCGTGTCGCCCCCATCGTGCGCAAGATGGCAATATCGCGCCCCTTATCCTTGACCAGCATCACCATACCCGAAATGATATTAAATGCTGCAACCAGAATAATCAGCGTCAAAATCAAAAACATTACATTACGCTCAACTTGCAACGCATTAAAGAAACTGGAATTTGATTGCTGCCAATCCACCAGACGCAGGCTTTCGCCCGACAGGTTGCGCAACAGGTCATTCATGCTGGATGCAAGTTCTGACGGCTTTTCAAGCATCACTTCAAAATGCGTGATTTTTTCCGGCAGCCGGAAATAAGTCTGCGCGGCCTCAAGCGGCATGAAAATAAAGCCGGAATCATATTCATACATGCCAATGTCAAACAGCCCGACAATCCGGTAGGCCCGCATTCTGGGGACGGTGCCAAAGGCGGTTACATTGCCCTTGGGCGAAATCAGATTAACCGTGTCGCCCACACCAACGCCCAGCTTCATCGCCAAGCGTGCGCCCATCAGAATGCTGTCATCGCCGGTAAAATCATCAAGACTGCCAAACACGATATTATCGGCAATAGTGGCGCGCCCGGCAATATCACTTGCCCGCATGCCACGCACAATCGCACCGGATGCCCGATTGTCTTTGGTGGCCATCACCTGGCCCTCCACCACCGGCGTCACCAGCGTGATATTGCCGGTTTCCCGGATTTTCCGTTCGATGTCCTCATAATCGGGTAAGCCATCGGGGGATTGCGCATAAACAGAAATATGGCCGTTCAGCCCCAAAATGCGGCCCAGTAATTCCGCCCGGAACCCGTTCATCACCGACATGACAATGATCAGGGTCGCCACACCCAGCATGATTCCAAGCAGCGAAAAGATCGCAATGACGGAAACAAAACCTTCCTCCCGACGGGGACGCAGATAGCGGAATGCCACCATACGTTCGAACGGACTGAACATGCGCAAATGATCCTTGTGGAGAGTGTTTCGGAAATCGACCAAAAATCAGGCCGGGGCAGCATCGCCGCCCCGGCCCGTCATTATCAGGCGCTGATCTGGTTCAGGGCCGCTTCAAATGTCACCTCAACCCGCTCGCCACTGCGGCGGTTTTTCAGTTCGACAATACCGTTAGCCAAGCCTTTCGGGCCAATCACGATCTGCCATGGCAAACCGATCAGGTCCATGTCGGCAAATTTCCCGCCTGCCCGCATATCGCGGTCATCATACAAAACCTCGATCCCGGCGGCTTGCAACTTGCCATATGCATCTTCACAGGCCGCGTCACAGGCATCATCACCTGTGCGCAGATTGATCAGGCCAACCTTGTAAGGTGCAACCGCATCGGGCCAGATGATACCGTTTTCATCATGCGATGCCTCGATCAGGGCACCGACAAGACGCGAAACCCCAATGCCATAAGACCCCATCATCACCGGGACTTCCTTGCCATCAGGGCCCAGAACATTGGCGCCCATCGGTTCGGAATATTTGGCCCCGAAATGGAAAATATGACCGACTTCAATGCCGCGGGTGGCAATCATGTCATCGCCCGATACCGGGCACGTCGCCGGATCGTGTTTTTCTTCGGTCGCGGCATAATCTTCCAGTGTCGTCTGAACCCAGTTTTCCAGCCCGGTGCGATCATTCAGATCAACCCCCTTGCCGGTCAGATCCTTGTCCAGCCATTTGCGGTCACAAAACACTTCACTTTCGCCCGTTTCGGCCAGAATGATGAATTCATGGCTCAGATCGCCGCCAATCGGGCCGGTATCGGCCACCATCGGGATGGCTTTCACCCCCAGACGCGAAAATGTCCGGCAATAGGCCAGAAACATTTTATTATAGGCGTGGCGTGCACTTTCATAATCCACGTCAAAGGAATAGGCATCCTTCATCAGAAATTCACGACCGCGCATCACGCCAAAACGTGGGCGGATCTCGTCGCGGAATTTCCACTGGATATGATACAAAAGCTGCGGCAATTGTTTGTAAGATCGGACATCCTTGCGGAAAATGTCGGTGATCACTTCTTCGTTGGTCGGACCAAACAGCATATTGCGGTCATGGCGATCAGTAATGCGCAGCATTTCCAAGCCATAATCCTCATAACGACCGCTTTCCTGCCACAACTCGGCGGGCTGGATCGTCGGCATCAGAAGTTCGTTACAGCCAATGGCGTTCTGTTCCTCGCGCACGATCTGTTCGATCTTTTTCAAAACGCGATAACCCAGCGGCAACCAGGAATAAATCCCGGCCGAAAGTTGCCGGACCATCCCGGCGCGCAGCATCAAACGGTGGGAGACGATCTGGGCTTCTGCCGGGGTCTCTTTAAGGGTCGGCAAAAAGAACTGGGAAAGACGCATCAAAGCCTCGTGATCATGCAATCGGGAAAAGGAGCAACACCATAAACGTTGCCCGGAACATGCGACAGCGAAAACCGAAAGGCAAGCCGGAACTTCCCCGCAGCACCCTATAAACATGCCAAAAGCAATTTCATCCATTCCCGCAGAAAATGGCGAAATTGCGCCTGGATGTGAGCCTAGCGGAACCCGGCAGCCTTGCAGGCCGCAATCAAATCATCCTTGCCCGCATCATCGCCCAGCGGAGTATTGTTGAAATAAACCCGCCCGTTGCGAAAACTGATGCGCCCCAGTGTCGCCTCGCCGCCAATTCCTGTCGGGGCCGCGATTCCGGCATTTTCAAAAAAATCGACCGTCACCGGAAATTCAATCTCGCGGGGCACATCAATCACCGATTGCCCGGTTCCGCCATCGGCGGGAACAACCGGGCGGCCATGCACATCCACACCGGGTTTATAAGCGACATCATCGTCGGGAACATGACTGACCAGTGCCTCGCAGGCAGCCCGTGTGACGGTAACCGTTGGTTGGGAATTTTCCAGCGCAGAATTCGGAGAATCCGCACCCTGCGCTACAGCAGTTTGCCCGGCCAATGCAGTGATCAAGATCACGATACAACCCGTTACAATAACATTTCGAGACATCAGGAATAATGATCTCATCTGAACAATCCTTTGCGAAAGGGCTGATAACCGGCAGTTACTGCACCGCAGCATCGAAACACTTGTGAAATATGGTCAAAACATCTTGCATAATTGTGAAAGCTATGGCTTTTTAAGCAACACAAAACGACGTAAGATCGTTTTAAAGACGCACCGCAGCCGCTCATAATCTTGCGGGAGGCTTTTTACCAAAAAAGCAATAAGAAGCTGGCGCGACGTCGGAATACAACCTGTGCCACGTGCCCAGGTCTAGGAGGAATAAGAAAGATAACGGGAAAACAGCTAAAAATAGCTAATTGGGCAAGATCTTCGGATCTTGCTTTTTTTTGTCTGAACCCCGACCGTTATCAGGCCGGGGGCCGCACTTCGATGATCCCGCTGGTGATAACGGCATAGGCAACGCCCCATAACACGACCGATATCAATGAGGTCGCCAGAATTTTCTTCCACATATGGGGCTTTTCCGGGGCGCCACTGGCATGGCCATGTCCAATTTTGGCCGGACGATTAACACCAAACGGCAAGACCATGAACAAAACCAGCCACCAAATCACGATATAAACAAGGATGGCGGAAAACCAGTTCATGGCAACACTCTTGAACATTGAAAACAAATGATCCGCCGAACATAGAAACACCCGCCCGACATGGCAAGGGCGGGTGTGATAATTTGGATCACGGAATCGGGATGATAATCAAACCTGTTCAAGTTCGATCAGGGTGCCGTTGAAATCCTTGGGATGTAAAAACAGTACCGGTTTGCCATGCGCCCCGATTTTTGGCTCTCCATTGCCCAATATCCGCGCTCCGTCCTTGCACAGGCTGTCGCGGGCGGCCAGAATGTCATCCACTTCGTAACAGACATGGTGAATGCCGCCCACACTGTTTTTATCCAGAAACCCCTGAATCGGCGAATGATCACCCATCGGATAAAGCAGTTCGATCTTGGTATTGGGCAATTCGATGAAAACCACCGTCACCCCGTGATCGGGTTCATCCTGCGGTTCGGTAACCTTTGCGCCCAGAACATCGCGATACAGCCGAATGGCCTCGGTCAGATCGGGAACGGCAATCGCCACATGGTTCAATCGTCCAATCATTGATTTGCTCCTGCACTGAAACCGGTCCGCCGGGCAGCAAGACGGACCTTATCCGCCCTGCCCCGCACGGCAAAGTGCGTCATTGGTCGAACATGCGCCTCAGGCGCTTTCCTGGACCCTCATCAAATGCACTTCAATCAACGGGCGCTTGCCCAGTTTTTGGCGAATGGGGCGACGCATGCTTTGCCGGATCGCCAAAATAACCGCTGCATCATCAAGGACTTCGTCATCATCAAGCTGATCGACACGATTGCCGATTTCAGCGGCAAAAAGATCCAGCCGCACATCATCGCCCGGTTCGTCAAACAGGCTGGGGGCGGTGATTTTCGGTTCACCGACCATTTCCCCGAACTGGTTGAGGACAACGGAAACAAACACCACCCCGTTCCAGACAATACGGTTTCGATTGCGGAAGGTTTCCGAATCCCGGCTTAACAACCGCCCACCATCCAGGCACAAAATCCCCGCCCCCGCATCGCCAATGATCCCGGCATTGCCCGGTTCAAGACGAATAATCGTGCCATCATGTGGCACGACGCTTTCAGGGACCAGGCATTGTTCGGCAAGGGCGGCCTGCGCCCTTAAATGACGGGGTTCACCATGCACCGGAATCAGAATTTTGGGTCGGGTCAACTGATACATCCGCGCCAGATCCTGCCGCCCCGGATGACCCGACACATGGATCGGTTCATCACGCGCCGTAATCACCTGAATGCCGCGCTTGATCAGGCGGTTCTGGATATGGCCAATCGCCTTTTCATTGCCCGGAATTTCTCGGGCCGAAAAAATCACCGTATCCCCGGCATCAAGTTGCACCGTCGGATGATCGCCATTGGCAATGCGCGACAGGGCCGCACGCGGTTCACCCTGCGACCCGGTACAAATCAGCAAAACCTGATCCTTGGGCACTTCCATCGAATCTTCATCGGACAGCAAGTTCGGATACCCGGTCAGATAGCCAACCTTGCGCGCTGCCTCGGTCACCCGTTTCAAGGATCGCCCGGCCAGGGCAACACAGCGACCGTTTTCATGGGCGGCCTCGATGATCGATTGCAGACGGGCGACATTGGTCGCAAAGCAGGCGATGGCAATACGTCCGGTCGGATATTTGGCAATCACCTCGACCAGATTCTTGGCAACTTCAGCTTCGGATCCGGTAACGCCTTCGGAAAACACATTGGTCGAATCACAAATCAGGGCAATAACACCCTCATCGCCCAGTGCTTCAAGCTTTTTGACATCCGCGGCTTCGCCAATTTGCGGGTCGGGGTCAAATTTCCAGTCGCCTGTATGCACCACCAACCCCTTGGGTGTCCGGATCGCCAGCGCATTGGGTTCCAGAATCGAATGGGTCATGGTGATCATTTCGATATCAAACGGGCCAAGGCTAAAACGCCCGCCCAGTTCAATCTCGTGAATCGGCACCTGATCGGCAAAATCGGTTTCGGTCAGTTTCGCCCGCAGAAATTCGGCGGCAAACGGTGTTGCATAGATCGGGCAGCGAAACCGCTTCCACATATAGGGAACCGCCCCCAGATGGTCTTCATGGGCATGAGTCAGAACCAGCCCCAACAAGCCGTCCTTGCGGTCTTCGATAAAGGTCGGGTCAGGCATGACGACATCGACACCCGGCAGGCCATCCTCGCCAAACGACACCCCCATATCGACCATCAACCACTGGTCATTATAACCATAGAGGTTGAGATTCATGCCAATCTCGCCGGAGCCACCAAGCGGTACAAACAGCAATTCGTCTTTGGGCAAATACAGATCCACGGGTTTTACCTTTGTTCTGTGTGTCAGCACGCCAAGGGATAATGGCGCGGCTTATTCGGACGGGGCCGTATTGCGACGATAAATCATCAATAGCCCCAGCATGGTCAGATCGCCATGCAAATGCTGAATTTCATCAACCGCCTTCGTAAACAGCGGTGCAAGGCCACCGGTGGCGACAACTTTCATATCGGAAACACCCTGCTGGGCCTTGATCCGGGCGATCAGCCCCTCGATCATCGAGACATAACCCCAGAAAACCCCGGATTGCATCGCCTCGACCGTATTTTTGCCAATCACATTGCGCGGAGCTTCGACCGCCACCATCGGCAATTGCGCCGCCGCCATATGCAGGGCTTTAATCGACAAATTCACCCCCGGCGCAATGATGCCGCCCAGATAGTTTCCCTCGCCGTCAATCACATCGAATGTAGTCGCCGTGCCAAAATCCAGCACCACCAGCGGCCCGCCAAACAGCTTATGCGCGGCAACTGCATTGACCAGACGGTCCGAACCGACTTCGCTGGGCCGATCCATGATGATTTTCATGTCCAGTTCAACACCCGGATCACCAATCACCATTGGTTCGACATTAAAATAATGTCGGCACAAGGTTTTCAGGCTGAATTCCGCCGCCGGAACCACAGTGGCAATGATGGCACCGGTAATCGCATCTCTGGGCACATCGGCCAGCGTGAACAAATGGTGCAGCCAGACACCCAATTCATCCGCGGTACGTTCCACCGTTGTTGAACAACGCCATTGTCCCTTGACGGTATCGCCGTCAAACACGGCAAAAACAATATTGGTATTCCCCGCATCTATCGCCAGCAGCATGATGGTCCCTTTGTCGTCGGTATGGCTGTTGTTATTTAGGACCGGAAAAAAACTTCGCCAGCACCAATAAAATGATCCTGCCCTGTACTGTCTCTTAGAAGAAGCGCACCATCGTCATCAAGACCGACAAAAGTACCTTCTTGCGTCCTGTCGGACAATCGTGCAGTTACCGCCTCGCCCAGACCATGCGCCCGCGCCAGCCACACTGCCCGGACCGGGGCAAACCCCTGTTGCTGCCAGATATCAAGCCAATGCGCCATCCGCGCCATATAGGCTTCAACAAGGTCGCGAACAGATACCGGTGCGCCAAGCGATGCCAGCGAAGTCGCCGGACTTTCGGAATCTTCAGGATGAAAGGCAATATTGACCCCGGTGCCGATCACCAGATAATCGGTATCCGATCCCCGGGAAGAGGTGCTTTCAAGCAAAATACCCGAAAGTTTGCGCCCATGTACCAGCAAATCATTGGGCCATTTGCACGCGGGCTGCACCCGGTTGGCAGTCACCTGATCAATGGCTTCGGCCATCGCAATGGCGGCCAAAAATGTCAGGCGGGCACTTTCATTCAACGGCCGTTCCGGCCGCAGTAAAAGCGAACAATACAAATTGCCCGCAGGCGACGACCAGACACGTCCACGACGCCCCCGCCCCGATTGTTGCTGCCTTGCCCAGACAAGGGCACCGTTTCCGGTGCCCTTGTCGGCAAGGCGTTTCGCTTCTTCATTCGTATTGTCAACGACATCCAGATAGAAAAGATCATATCCATCCGGAAGCCGGACCACCGGCACCGGTGCCGTCATCCTAATTTCCGAACAACGCCGCAGCCGCAACAGCAGCACTGTCGGTCAACGGGTTGGGGAAAAAGACAAAGGCCAGCATAACGATGGTGGCAACGGCCATGATGACATTCATCTCGGTGCCATTGCGGTCGAAATCCTCGACCGGTTCGTCGAAATACATCACCTTGATGATCCGCAGATAGTAATAGGCACTGACAACAGACGTCACCAGACCAATCACCGCCAGCGTAATCAAACCGGAATCAACGGCGGCCTTGAAAACATAGAACTTGCCAAAGAACCCCGCCAACGGCGGAATACCTGCCATCGAAAACATCAGGATCGCAGTAACCGCCGCCATCATCGGTTTTGTTTTGGCCAGACCGGACAGATCGACAATATCTTCGACCATGCGTTCATTACGGCGCATGCACAGAATGACGGCGAATGTACCGATATTCATCACCAGATAAATACCAAGATACACCAGAATAGCCTGAACACCGTCCTGCGTCCCTGCGGCAAGGCCGACAAGGGCAAAGCCGACATGGCCGATCGATGAATAGGCCATCAGGCGTTTGATATTTTCCTGACGCAGGGCGGCAAAGGCACCAACCAGCATCGACAGGATCGAAATCAGGACAATGATCTGCTGCCAGTCTGCGACAACACCGGCAAACGGTCCCATCGCAACACGTACAAACAGTGCCAGACCGGCAATTTTCGGAGCAACGGCAAAGAAAGCCGTCACCGGGGTCGGTGCCCCTTCATAAACGTCCGGGGTCCACATATGGAACGGCACCGCCGATACCTTGAAACACAAACCGGCAAACATGAAGGCCAGACCAACCAGCGTCCCAACCGACAACGACCCTTCGGCCATAACGCCCGCCAGAACCGCGAAATTGGTAGTGCCGGTAAAGCCATAAACCATCGACATACCATACAGCAGCATGCCCGATGCAATCGAACCCAGAACGAAATATTTCAACCCCGATTCCGTGGCACGCACGGTATCACGGCGGATCGCCGCAACGACATACAGTGCCAGACTTTGCAGTTCCAGCCCCAGATACAGTGACAGCATATCGGTGGCCGATACCATCGCCATCATACCAACCGTCGCCAGCGTGATCAGGATCGGAAATTCAAACCGCGCCATGCGTTCACGCTCGGCATACCGGATCGACATGATAATACCCAGCGCCGAACCGGTCAGGATCAGAACCTTGCAAAACTGCGCAAACGGATCGGCCACGAACTGGCCGAAAAAGGCCGGGCCACCCTGCCCCATAATGACCAGAAAGGCCGTCACCAGCATGGCAACAACAGCCGCCCACGATACCGTTCGGAACGCCTTGTCCTTGCCGGCGAAAACGCCAAACATCAACAGGGCAAGTGCGGCAACAGCCAGAAACATTTCGGGCAAAGCCGCCCAGAGATTGAGCATAGTATCTCCCATGATCATTCCCCTCAATTCGCCGCCAGCTGGGCGGCCTGTGCCGCCGCAGCCTGTGCTGTTTCAACCTGGTTGACAAGGTTTTCAACCGACACATGCAGGACATCAAGGAACGGGACCGGATAAACACCCATCCAAATCACCACAATCACCAACGGCGCAAAGATCAGCCATTCCCGCGGGTTCATATCCAGAATGTTTTTAAGGTTTTCCTTCGTCAGGGCCCCGAAAACAATCCGGCGATAAAGGTACAGCGCATAGGCCGCCCCAAGGATCAGACCGGTCGCGGCAAAAAATGCCACCCAGGTATTCGCCTCGAACGCCCCCAACAGAACCAGAACCTCGCCGACAAAGCCGCCTGTACCGGGCAACCCGACCGATGCCATGGTAAAAAACATGAAAATCACGGCATAGCCGGGCATCCGGTGAACCAGACCGCCATAAGCATCAATCTCGCGGGTATGCATGCGGTCATAAACCACACCAACACACAGGAACAATGCCCCGGACACGACCCCGTGGCTCAGCATCTGAAAGATCGACCCTTCGATACCATGCTGGTTAAAGGTAAAAGCCCCGATCGTCACAAAACCCATATGGGCGATGGAAGAATAGGCAATCAGCTTTTTCATGTCCGACTGCACCAGCGCAACCAGCGAGGTATAGATCACCGCAATAATCGACAGGGTAAAGATCAGCGGTGCAAAGGTTTCAGATGCCAGCGGCATCATCGGCAACGAGAACCGCAGGAAACCATACCCCCCCATCTTCAACAGCACACCGGCCAGAATGACCGACCCGGCGGTCGGTGCTTCAACGTGGGCATCAGGCAACCAGGTATGAACCGGCCACATCGGCACCTTGACGGCAAAGGATGCAAAGAATGCCAGCCACAACCACAATTGCATATTATAGCCGAAATCATGGGCCATCAGGCTGGGGATATCGGTGGTACCGGCATCGAAATACATTGCCAGCAACGCCACCAGCATCAGGACCGATCCCAGCAGGGTATAAAGGAACAGTTTGAACGCGGCATAAACGCGGCGCTGTCCGCCCCACACCCCGATGATGATAAACATCGGGATCAGGACACCTTCAAAGAAGATGTAAAACAGCATCGCATCAAGCGCCGAAAACATGCCGATCATCATCGTTTCCAAGATCAGGAAAGCGATCATGTATTCCTTTACACGTTTTTCGATGGCTTCCCATGCCGACAGGATACAAATCGGTGTCAGGAATGTTGCCAGAATGACAAACAGCATCGAAATGCCGTCCACCCCCATGTGATAGGAGATGTTCAGGCCCGGCATCCAGGCTGCTTTTTCAACAAACTGGAAATCGGCGGTGCTATTATCGAAATTCACCCATAGCATCAGGGATGCCAAAAAGGTAAATCCCGATGTCCATAACGCAACCCAGCGCGCGTTGCGGGCGACATTCGCCTCTTCGCCACGGATCAACAGGACAAAAACAGCCCCGACCAGCGGCAGAAAGGTGATGATCGAAAGAATTGGCCAATCACTCATCGCCCGTTAACCCATCTTGTAAATCGTGAATGTCACCAGAACCGCAATGCCAATCAGCATCGCAAAAGCGTAATGGTAGACAAAACCGGTCTGCATCGAACTGACCCGACGGGCGATATTGCGACATGCCGCAGCAACCCCGTCCGGACCGACGCCATCAATCAGCGCACCGTCACCCGATTTCCAGAAACCCCGGCCCAGATAAAAGGCCGGTTTGACGAAAATCGCGTGATAGAGTTCATCGAAATACCACTTGTTGAACACAAAGCGATACAAACCATTGAAACTGTTCGCCAGCGTACGTGGCAGGGACGGCACCAACTTGTACATCACAACCGCGATGATAAAGCCGGTCAGCATGGCAACAAACGGTGCCAGCTTGACCCACCCCGGAACATGATGTGCATGTTCCAGCGCCTGATGACCTTCGGCCATGAACAGCGCACCATTCCAAAATGCCAGCATTTCCTCGTAATCGCCGCCGCCAAACCAGTCCTTGGCGAACCACCCGGCGAAAATCGCGCCAATCGCCAGAATAACCAGCGGCACCGTCATCACAGCCGGGCTTTCATGGACATGGGCCATGGTCCGTTCATCGGCACGCGGAGCCCCGAAGAAGGTCATGAAAATCAAACGCCAGCTATAGAAAGACGTCATCAATGCCGCCAGAATACCCGCCCAGAATGCATAGGTTCCGACCGGCGTATGGGCCGCAAATGCGCTTTCCAGAACCAGATCCTTGGAATAAAAGCCCGCAAAGAACGGAACCCCGGTAATCGCCAAAGTCCCGATCATCATGACAGCAAAGGTCAGCGGCACCATTTTATAGATACCACCCATCTTGCGCATATCCTGTTCATCAGACATGGCATGGATGACAGAACCGGCCCCAAGGAACAGCAACGCCTTGAAGAAACCATGCGTCATCAGGTGGAACACACCGGCACTATAGGCAGACACGCCGCAGGCAAAGAACATATAGCCCAGCTGCGAACAGGTCGAATAGGCGATCACTCGTTTGATATCGTTTTGCAAACAGCCAATGGTCGCCGCAAAAAACGCCGTCGAGGCCCCGACAATTGTAACAATCGCCAGCGTGGTTTCGGCATATTCAAAGATCGGCGACAGACGCGCCACCATAAACACACCGGCCGTCACCATGGTGGCGGCGTGAATCAGGGCAGAAACCGGGGTCGGACCTTCCATCGCATCAGGCAACCAGGTGTGAAGACCCAACTGGGCCGACTTGCCCATCGCCCCGATAAACAGCAGGAAACAGGTGATCTCAAGCGCCGAGAACTCCATACCAAGGAACATCAACGTGCTTCCGGCGACTTCTTCGGCATTGGCGAAAATCACGTCGAATTCCACACTGCCAAACAGCACGTAAACCGCAAAAATGCCAAGGGCAAAGCCAAAGTCACCCACACGGTTGACCAGAAACGCCTTGATAGCCGCAGCCGACGCCGACGGTTTGGAATACCAGAACCCGATCAGAAGATAGGACGCCAGCCCCACCCCTTCCCAGCCAAAAAACAACTGGATCAGGTTGTCTGCCGTTACCAGCATCAGCATGGCAAAGGTAAACAGGCTGAGATACGCCATGAAACGCGGCTTGTCAGGATCATGCGACATATAACCGATGGAATAGACATGTACCATCGACGACACGCCCGTCACAACAATCAGCATCACACAGGTCAGGGTATCAAACCGCAACGACCATTTGACCAGAAAATCACCTGAACTGATCCAGGTAAACAGCTCCACCGTTACCGGATTGCCATTCAGCGCGACTTCGACAAACGCCAAAATCGACAACAGCGCGGCCACCAGAACCGAACCGGTTGTGATCAATTGCGCAAGGCGTTCCAGTGGAGAAATACCGTGATGATGCCCGTGCCCGTCATGAGATGACGGGTGCGATACCGATTTCATTGCCCCGGCAAGGGTAATGATCCCGGCAATCAGGGACGCAATCAGGGGAAGGAATACGATCAAAGCATACATATTGTGCCTTACCCCTTCATCATGTTGATGTCTTCAACCGCGATGGTGCCACGGTTGCGGAAATAGACCACCAGAATCGCCAGACCGATGGCGGCTTCGGCCGCAGCAACCGTCAGGACAAAAATGGTAAAGACCTGGCCGACGAGATCACCCAGAAAGGCAGAAAACGCCACGAAATTGATATTGACCGCCAGCAGCATCAGTTCAATCGACATCATGATGATGATGACGTTCTTGCGGTTCATAAAGATACCGAAGATGCCAAGCGTAAACAGGATTGCCGCAACGGTCAGATAATGTGCAAGACCAATATCCATCAGATCCCCCTACCGACCGGTACTTTTTTGACTTCAAGGGTATCGGCGCGGGTGCGCCGGACCTGCTCGGAAATATTCTGGCGGCGCACACCTTCACGGTGACGCAGAGTCAGGACAATCGCCCCGATCATCGCCACCAGCAGAACCAGACCGGATGCCTGGAACACATAGACGTAATCGGTGTAAATCAGATTGCCCAGCGCCTCGATATTATTGATACCGTCCGGTGTCGGTTTGCCAAGGGCGGCAACCTTCTCATCCGTCAAGGCCCAGGTCGCACCGACGAATGCCAGTTCCACAAACAGGGCGACCGCCACCAGAATACCAATTGGCAAATAGTTCAGAAAACCTTCGCGCATTTCGGTAAAATTGATGTCGAGCATCATGACGACAAACAAGAACAGCACCGCGACGGCGCCGACATAGACAACCACCAGCAGCATCGCAAGAAATTCAGCGCCTAGCAGAACAAAAAGCCCCGCCGCGTTGAAAAATGTCAAAATCAGCCACAACACCGAATGAACCGGGTTGCGCACGGTCACCACCAATGTCGCGGCAATCACCGCGATTGAGGCAAACAGGTAAAAAGCCAAAGCCTGTACGACCATAAGGTACCCCCTTGGCGAGTCATTTCCGTCCCTTTGGCAGGAAAATGACCCAAAACTCTCTTTTCTCGATCAGACGCGACACTTACCGGTAAGGTGCGTCTGCCTCCAATCGTGCGGCAAGCTCGGCTTCCCAACGCTCGCCATTCGCCAGAAGCTTGTCTTTGTCATACAAAAGCTCCTCGCGGTTTTCGGTTGCGAACTCAAAGTTCGGACCTTCGACAATCGCATCCACCGGGCAGGCTTCCTCGCAAAAACCGCAATAGATGCATTTCGTCATATCGATATCGTATCGTGTGGTGCGGCGCGATCCGTCGGTGCGCGGCTCCACTTCGATGGTGATGGCCTGCGCCGGGCAAATTGCTTCGCACAATTTGCAGGCAATACAGCGTTCTTCACCGTTCGGGTAACGGCGCAACGCATGTTCACCGCGAAAACGCGGGCTGAGCGGACCTTTTTCGTACGGGTAGTTCAGCGTCACCTTCGGTTTGAACATATACCGAAATGTGAGCCACATGCCCGACACCAGTTCCGCCAGAAGAAAGCTCCGGGCTGTCCGGTCTATAAATGACATCGTTTACCTCTCTCTTTCCCGATGCCGGCGGTCAGGCCGGGACCTTGTCGAAAACAACCAGGAACGTGGCGACCAGCATGACCCATGCGAAAGACAGCGGCAGGAAAATCTTCCAGCCCAGACGCATCAGTTGGTCATAGCGATAACGCGGGAAAGTGGCACGTACCCAGAGGAAAATAAACAGAACCAGACAAATCTTGATGATGAACCAGATCGCACCCGGGATAAATTCAAGGAACGGCAGCGGTGACGTCCATCCCCCAAGGAACAGAACGGCGCACAGGCCGCTCATCAGGATCATGTTGGCGTATTCACCAAGGAAGAACAGCGCAAAGGTCATTGCCGAATAATCGACGTTATACCCCGACACCAGTTCGGCTTCGGCTTCGGGAAGGTCAAACGGCGCACGGTTGGTTTCGGCAAGGATCGAAACGATAAAAATCACAAACATCGGGAAATGATAGACGAAATTCCATTCCCAGAAACCGCCGCCCTGCCCGCGCACAATATCGCTCAGATTAAGCGACCCGGTCGTCAGCAGAACCGAAATAATGATCAGACCAATCGAGATTTCATAGGAAATCATCTGTGCGCCCGACCGCAGCGACCCCAAAAACGCATATTTGGAGTTCGACGACCAACCCGCCATCACGATCCCGTAAACCCCAAGCGATGAAATCGCAAAAAGATACAGAACCCCGACATTGAGATCGGCCAGAACCATTCCCTCATCAAACGGGATAACCGCCCAGGCGATCAGCGACAGAATGAATGTCAGCATCGGCGCAATGATAAAAACGCCCTTGTTGGCACTGGTCGGAATGACCGTTTCTTTCAAAAACAGCTTCAGACCATCCGCCAGCGGCTGCAACAGCCCGAAAGGCCCGACAACGTTCGGCCCCTTGCGCAGTTGCATCGCGCCGATAACCTTGCGTTCCGCATAGGTCAGATAGGCGACACCAACCAGCAACGGCAGAACAATCGCCAGAATCTTGACGACGATCCAAACTGCCGGCTGAATATATCCGTCCCAAAGAAGTTCCATCGGTCAAACCGTATCTTTTGCGTTTCGTCCCAAAATCGGGACACCCCCTTGCGAGACGGGCGACGGCTTTTGCCATCGCCCCTCAATCTCAGGCAACCTTGCCTTCTGCCGTGCCGCTAACAAAGGCCTCGGTACATTTGGCCATTGTTACCGATGCCCGGCTGATCGGGTCGGTCATATAGAAATTGCGAACAGCCGACACGAACCCTTCGGGTTTCATGTCGCCCGCCACACCGAAATCGCTCCATTCTGCCTTGCGCGTCACATTCAATCCGGCAAAAACGTCATTGATGGCAATCATGCGAGTTCGCACATCATCCAGCGTATCATAAGGCAGGGTTTGCCCCAGAACAGCCGAAAGTGCACGCAGGATCGCCCAGTCTTCCTTGGCCTCGCCCACCGGAAAAACCGCACGCCAGCCTTGCTGAACGCGGCCTTCGGTATTGACATAGGTGCCGTTCTTTTCGGTATAGGCCGCACCCGGCAGGATCACGTCGGCGGCCTGCGCCCCGGCATCCCCCATGCAGCCCTGATAAATCACAAATGCTTTTTCAAGTTTGGACATATCAATTTCATCGGCCGCCAGCAGATAAACCGCTTCGATCTTGCCTTTGGCAGCGGCATCAAGGATTTCTTGCGTGGCAAGACCACCCTTGCCCGGCACCAGACCAAGATCAAGGCCCCCCACACGGGCAGCCGCCGAATGCAGAACGTTAAAGCCGTTCCATTCACCTACCACCATGCCGAATTTGTCGGCAATGGCGCGGGCGGTTGCCAGAACCGCATCGCCATCTTCACGGGCCAGCCCCCCCATGCCGATAATGATCATCGGCTTCTGGGCTGCTTCCAGAACCTTGGCAAAGGCATTCTTGCCGTCCAGAACATCCTTGAGGGTTTCCGGACCGGCCCCCAGATAATCATGCTTGAAGGTCGGGTCCCAGCTTTCGCCGATCATCGCAACCTTGAAAGCACCCGCCGTCTGTTTCCAACGCTTGCGCAGGCGGGAATTGATAATCGGTGCTTCCTTGCGCAGATTGGCCCCGATAATCAGGCAGGCATCCGCCTCTTCAATACCGGCAATTGTAGTATTGAAAATGTAGGAACCCCGAGCTTCGGTGCCGATTTTCGCCCCGTCCTGACGGCAATCAATATGGGGGGACCCCAGTTTGCCCATCAAATCTTTCAGCGCGGTCATCGATTCGCAATCGACCGTATCCCCGACAATCGCCGCAATCTTTTTGCCACTCAAACCCGAAAGCTTTGCCTGGATCGCGGCAAAAGCCTCGTCCCAGCTTGCGGCTTTCAGTTTGCCATCGACCCGCACATAAGGTCGGTCAAGGCGCTGGCGTTTCAGGCCGTCAATCGCATAACGGGTTTTGTCGGAAATCCATTCTTCATTCACGTCTTCGTTCAGGCGCGGCAGCACGCGCATGACTTCGGGACCGCGGGCATCAATACGGATGTTCGATCCAACCGCGTCCATCACATCGATGCTGTCGGTCTTTTTCAATTCCCATGACCGCGCCGTAAAGGCATAGGGCTTGGAGGTCAGTGCGCCAACCGGGCACAAATCAACCAGATTTCCCGACAGTTCGGAATTGATCGACGCCTCGATATAAGGTCCGACCTCGGTTTCTTCGCCGCGATAAACCGCGCCCATCGTCGGAACACCGGCAACTTCTTCGGAGAACCGCACGCAACGGGTGCAATGGATGCAGCGGGTCATGATCGTCTTGACGATCGGGCCCAGTTCCTTGTCCTTGACCGACCGTTTGACTTCGTCATACCGCGACGAGTCAAAGCCATATGCCATCGCCTGATCCTGAAGATCGCATTCACCGCCCTGATCGCAAATCGGGCAATCAAGCGGATGGTTGATCAACAGAAATTCCATTACCCCGTTACGGGCTTTTTTAACCAGATCGGAATCGGTTTTGATCACCATTCCATCGGCCGCAGGCATGGCACAGGACGCGACCGGTTTGGGTGCACGTTCCATTTCCACCAGGCACATACGGCAATTCCCGGCGATCGACAGCCGTTCGTGATAGCAAAAACGCGGGATCTCCTTGCCTGCTTCTTCACAGGCCTGAAGCACCGTTGCGCCGGGTGCTACTTCGACTTCGATACCGTCAACTGTCAGTTTCGGCATGTCTCAATCCCTCTCAACAGGCCCTTCAGGCCGCGATCCGTGCGCGATATTCCTTGATCCGGCGTTCCATTTCGGGACGGAAATTCCGGATCAGCCCCTGAATGGGCCATGCGGCAGCATCACCGAGCGCACAAATCGTGTGGCCCTCTACCTGCTTGGTCACTTCCCAAAGCAGATCAATCTCTTCCAGTGTGGCTTCGCCCCGGACCATGCGTTGCATCATCCGCATCATCCATCCCGTTCCTTCACGGCACGGGGTGCACTGGCCACAACTTTCATGTTTGTAGAATTCCGACAGGCGAGCAATCGCGTAGACAATGTCGGTTGACTTGTCCATGACGATCACCGCCGCCGTGCCAAGGCCGGAACCGACCTCGCGCAGGGCATCAAAATCCATCAGAACCGTGTCGCAGACATCCTTGGTCAGCAACGGCACCGATGATCCGCCGGGAATAACGGCCAACAGATTGTCCCAGCCGCCGCGAACCCCGCCGCAATGCTTTTCAATCAGTTCGCGCAACGGAATGCTCATGGCTTCTTCAACCGTGCAAGGCTGGTTGACGTGGCCGGAAATGCCGAACAATTTGGTCCCGTGATTGTTTTCACGGCCAAAACTGGTGAACCATGAACCGCCACGCCGCAGAATTTCGGGCACAACCGCAATCGATTCAACGTTATTGACCGTGGTCGGGCAACCATACAGACCGGCATTGGCCGGAAATGGCGGCTTCAAACGCGGCTGGCCTTTTTTGCCTTCAAGGCTTTCAATCAGGGCGGTTTCCTCGCCACAGATATAAGCACCCGCCCCCAGATGCAGATACAGGTCAAAATCCCAACCCGATCCACAGGCATTTTTGCCGATCAGACCGGCTTCGTAGGCCTGATCAATCGCCTGTTGAAGGTTGGAAGCCTCGTTATAAAATTCACCACGGATGTAAATATAGGCCGCATGCGCCCCCATGGCGAAACTGGCCAGAAGGCAGCCTTCGACCAGTGTATGGGGATCGTTGCGCATGATTTCGCGGTCTTTACAGGTACCCGGTTCGCCCTCGTCAGCATTGACGACCAGATAGCTTGGACGGCCATCCGATTCCTTGGGCATAAACGACCATTTCAGACCGGTCGGAAAGCCCGCACCGCCACGGCCACGCAGACCGGACGATTTCATCTCGCTGATGATCCAGTCGCGTCCCTTGTCAAGAAGCGCCTTGGTGCCGTCCCAGTTGCCGCGTTTCTGCGCCGCTTTCAGGCCGAAATCCTGATAACCATAGAGGTTGGTAAAGATGCGATCCTTGTCTTGCAGCATCTCAGGCCTCCTCGCCTTTTGCGTCACAGCCACAATAGGCTTTCAGTACCTTGGGTCCGTCAATCGGTTCGCATCCCTTGCGACCGCTTTGCGGACCGGCCTTGGGTGTCTCGCCACGCTTGAGCGCGTCAAGAATGGCCTTGGTGCTGTCTGCGGTCAGATCTTCGTAATAATCGTCATTCACCTGCATCATCGGGGCATTGACACACGCGCCAAGGCATTCAACCTCGATCAGGGTAAACTGGCCATCTTCGGTGGTTTCACCAATACCAATGCCCAGATTATCCTTGCACGCCTTGACGACATCCGACGACCCGCGCAACCAGCACGGCGTCGTCGTGCAAACCTGGATAAAATTCTTACCGACCGGTGACAGATTGTACATCGTATAAAATGTCGCCACTTCATAGACGCGAATCGCGGGCATTTCCAACAGGTCGGCAATGTAATCCATTGCGACTGTCGGCACCCAGTTCCCCTCGGTCTGACGCTGTGCCAGATCAAGCAACGGCATCACCGCACTTTGCTGGCGGCCTTCCGGGTATTTGGCGATGATCTTTTGCGCCTTTTCCATGTTTTCCGGAGAAAACGCAAAGCTGATCGGTTGAAGCTCGCGCGGAGCAGGTCTTCTTACATGGCTCATCGGTCAATCTCACCGAAAACAATATCAAGCGAACCGATATTGGCGACAACGTCCGCCAACATATGACCTTTGGACATGAAATCGATGCCCTGAAGATGCGGGAACCCCGGCGCACGGATCTTGCAGCGATACGGACGGTTCGACCCGTCCGATACCAGATAGACCCCGAATTCGCCTTTGGGTGCTTCCACGGCGGCATAGCATTCGCCTGCCGGAACGTGGAACCCTTCGGTAAACAGCTTGAAGTGATGAATAAGGGCCTCCATCGAACGCTTCATATCGGCGCGCGACGGCGGAGCAACCTTGTTGTTTTCAACAATCACCGGCCCGTCGGGCATATTGGCAATCGCCTGCTGCATGATCGACAGCGACTGGTTCATTTCCTCGAAACGCACCAGATACCGGTCATAACAGTCGCCGTTTTTGCCAACCGGAATGTCGAAATCAAACTCTTCGTAAGAATCATACGGCTGGGATTTACGCAAATCCCACGCAATCCCCGACGCCCGCAAATTCGGCCCGGTAAAGCCCCAGTCAAAGGCTTCTTCGGCGGAAACGATACCGATATCAACGGTACGCTGCTTGAAGATGCGGTTGCCGGTCAGAAGTTTGTCGAAATCCTTGACGAATTTCGGATAATTGTCACACCATTCCTTGATGTCATCAAGCAACCCTGCCGGAAGATCGGCCGCAACGCCGCCCGGACGGAAATAGTTGGCATGCAGGCGGGCCCCCGAAGCACGTTCGTAAAACTCCATGAGTTTTTCACGTTCCTCAAAGCCCCACAGCAAGGGCGTCATCGCGCCAACGTCCAGCGCAAAAGCCGTCAGGTTCAGAAGATGGTTCAAAATCCGGCCCATTTCGGCGTAAAGCACGCGGATATACTGGGCGCGTTTCGGAACCTCGATCCCCATCAGTTTTTCGATCGCTAGACAATAGGCGTGTTCCTGATTCATCGGGGCGACGTAATCAAGACGGTCGAAATACGGGGTGGCCTGAATATAGGTCTTGTATTCGATCAGCTTTTCGGTGCCGCGATGCAGCAGACCAATATGCGGATCGGCACGTTCAATGACCTCGCCATCCATTTCCAGAACAAGCCGCAAAACCCCGTGCGCCGCAGGATGCTGCGGGCCGAAATTCAGGGTCATGTTTTTGATTTTTTGCTCGGACATCAGGCGTTGCCCTCCGCCTTTTCATCGCCGGGCAGGACACGCTGAATGCCCTCCCACGGACTTTCAAAATCGAAATTACGGAAATCCTGCACCAGCTTGACCGGTTCATAAACAACACGTTTCTGTTCGTCATCATAACGAACCTCAACGTAACCGCTCAGCGGGAAATCCTTGCGCAACGGATGACCTTCAAACCCATAATCGGTCAACATACGGCGCGGATCGGGGTGATCGGCAAAGAAAATGCCATACATGTCCCATGCTTCGCGCTCGAACCAGTTGGCCGCACTGAACACCGGGACCACGGTCGGTACCGGTGTTTCTTCATCGGTGCGCACCTTGATGCGGACCCGCAAATTGTGTTTCATCGACAACAGGTGATAGACCACGTCGAAACGCTCGTTGCGTTCCGGGTAATCAACCCCGCAAATATCAATCAGCTGCTTGAACATGCAACCGGCGTCATCGCGCAGGAACGTCAGAATTCTGGTGATCGCGTCGCGTTTGACGACAATCGTCAATTCACCATACCGAAACGCCGTTTCGATCACATCCTTGGCGAAATGCGAAATCACCAGCTCTTTAAGCTCGGTCAACGCTACGCTGTTTTCGCTGAGCGATTCGCTCATGCTTGCCCCCTACTCTCGGATCAGCGTGTCAGAACACCGGTACGACGGATTTTCTTCTGCAATTGCAGAATCCCGTAAATCAGCGCCTCGGCAGTCGGCGGGCATCCGGGGACATAAATATCCACCGGAACAACGCGGTCACACCCGCGCACAACCGCATAGGAATAATGATAATAACCGCCGCCATTCGCACAGGACCCCATCGAGATCACCCAGCGCGGCTCGGCCATCTGGTCGTAAACCTTGCGCAGGGCCGGGGCCATCTTGTTGGTCAGGGTGCCAGCAACAATCATCACATCGGACTGACGCGGGCTGGGCCGAAACACCACCCCGTAACGGTCCATGTCATAACGCGATGCGGCGGCATGCATCATTTCAACCGCGCAACAGGCCAGACCAAAGGTCATCGGCCATAACGATCCGGTACTGGCCCAGCTTGCCAGCTTGTCAAGATTGGCAAGGACAAAACCCTTGTCGTTCATTTCGTCGAAGACACCTTTGAGAAGGGTATCCTGATCCTGTCCGGGCACCATCGGCGCGCCTGTGGCAGTGCTCACTCCCATTCCAAAGCTCCCTTCTTCCATTCATAGACAAAGCCGACCGTCAGAACCGCAAGGAAAATCACCATCGACAGATAGCCAAACATCCCGATATCGCCCAGCGTCACCGCCCACGGGAACAGGAACGCGACTTCAAGATCGAAGATGATGAACAGAATCGCCACCAGATAGAACCGGACGTCAAATTTGATCCGGGCATCTTCAAACGGAGCAAAACCACATTCATAGGCTGACAGCTTCTCACTGTCCGGGGCCTGTTTGGCCAGAACCATTGACGCGATGATGATAACGGCCGAAAGACCGACCGCAATCCCGATAAAAATCAGGATCGGAAGATATTCCGAAAGAAGCTCTTGCATCTCTCTGACCTCTCAAGAACGGGTCTTGCGACCCGACCAGGTCCCCACCTGGTCTGTAGGGGCGCACCATAGCGTATGCACCGCACAAGTTCCAGCCCCGGAAATATGTTTTCACATCTCCGAATCTCGAACTTTTCTAAACTTTCCGCCGTTTGCGTTACTTTGATATCGGGCTGCCGGGCATCTTGGTCAAGTCCCTTGTTATTGCAGGGCAACAATAAGGATACATGCAGGAAAGACGCAGCGCTCGACAAAACAGAAATTCAGGCACCAATGGCGGGAGCGACGGGACTTGAACCCGCGGCCTCCGGCGTGACAGGCCGACGCTCTAACCGACTGAGCTACGCCCCCATATGGTGTCCCTCCAACGGCGCGCTCTTGTTAGACCAGCCCCCGAAGCAAGTCAAGCTGATACCAGTATTTTCAACCCTGTAGACAATTGGATGGCACCATATCTGTCATGGACGACACCGATACGGGAAAAACAGATCGCAAGGCACCCTATACATCTGCAAAAATCGGAAATATCGCCTATGGACTTTCCATAACCCCGTCGAAAGCTTATAGAAATATTGACGATTTGCGATACACCATGACGCATAAGGGGAACGGCACGGTCCGTGTCGGGGCGATTGCGAACGGAGATGACGTCACGTGGGGCGGGTTAAGGAAGAATATCGGTCACTTACCGGGCCTGAAAAAGCATCGATTCTGATGCTGGCATTGGGCGAAGAGCATGCGACCAAGATGTTCAGCATGATGGATGACGAGGAGATCAAGGAAATCTCCCAGACCATGTCGGGTCTCGGCACCATCAGTTCCAACATCGTGGAACGCCTGTTTGTGGAGTTTGCCGACCAGTTATCCTCGACCGGTTCGCTGGTCGGGTCGTTTGACACGACCGAACGCTTGCTGAACAAGGTCCTGCCCGAAGACCGCGTTAACAATATCATGGAAGAAATCCGGGGTCCGGCCGGTCGCACCATGTGGGACAAGCTGAACAACGTGAACGAAGCTGTTCTGGCGAATTATCTGAAAAACGAATATCCCCAGACCGTCGGCGTCGTTCTTTCCAAACTGAAAGCCGGGCATTCGGCCGCAGTGTTGTCGTTGCTGCCTGAAAACTTCTCGATGGAAGTAATCATGCGAATGTTGCGCATGGAAGCCGTCCAGAAAGAAGTTCTCGATAATATCGAAAAAACCCTGCGAACCGAATTCATGTCCAATCTGGCGCGCGGTTCACGCGGCGACAATCATGAAATGATGGCCGATATTTTCAACAGCCTTGATCGCCAAAGTCAGGACCGCTTCCTGACCGCCCTTGAAGAGCGTAACCGCGACTCTGCGGAAAAGATCAAGGCCCTGATGTTCACCTTCGAGGATCTGGCCCGTCTTGACAACAATGGCGTCCAGACCTTGCTGCGTCAGGTCGAAAAAGACAAGCTGGCCCTGGCTCTCAAGGGATCGACCGACGGCATGCGCGATCTATTCTTCAAGAACATGTCCGAACGTGCAGGCAAGATGATGCGCGAAGACATGGAAGCACTGGGTCCCGTGCGTCTGTCCGATGTCGAGGAATCGCAAATGATGATTGTCCAGCTTGCCAAGGAACTGGCAGCACAGGGACAAATTGTCATTACCGAAGGTGGTGGCGAAGACGAAATGGTCTATTAACCGGGACAACATATCGCCTGCCCCGTCAGACCATCCTATCCAATGATCAAAACCGGCACAGGGTCGTCCAGAGACTCGATTGCCCAGCGCAGGCGGTTCTGGTCGCCCGTTTTGTCAAAGCTGGCGGCGTTATGACTGCGAATACCGGCTTCGGTGCGAATTTCGATATCGCCCTGCATTCTATAGCCCATCGCCGCCAGACGTTCCCGATATTGTTCGGGGACAAATCCGCCGCGAATTTCGACAGTGTTGTCGGACTGGCGATATGACATCTCAAGAATTTTTGCATTGCGCCGGACAAAGCTGAAAGTTTTGTCGGCAATAATATTGCCCTGACGTTCATAACGAATGTCAAAAACCCCCTGCCCGCGGTAAACCAGCGCCTTAAGGCCCGAATCCCGGCCAAGGTCGCGCGCCACGACATCGACCCGCTCTTGTTCCGCCGCACTGTCAATCTCGCCCGCCATCAAATCCTCGGCAAGCCCCGGATGCACCAGCAATCCCTGATAACTGAACTGATAATCCCCCTGCCGTGTCATCGACAGATCGATCTTGTAAGACTCGGGCAGATAGCATCCCTGCAAGATCGCCAGCAAAACCAGAACCACAACCGGCATCATGGCAATGCGCCAGCCACGACGTTCCATTGCAAGGCAGAGGGCATATCGGACCAGGGGGAAATACGACATCAGGGTTCTTTTCCGTAAGGCTGAGGAGATCACAAAGCCACAGTGCCCCCAAGGACGAACAAAGGTCAACATGCCTTCTACAGGCAAAAAATCAAACCCGTTGCCCAGACAGCAAAAAAGTCGGCACATGGCCGACTTTTGCAGGAATGGTGGGTGATGAGAGATTCGAACTCCCGACCCTCTCGGTGTAAACGAGATGCTCTAACCAGCTGAGCTAATCACCCGTATTTCTGACGTTCCGTTTTGCGGAAGCGGGCGGAACATAACACGCTTTTTTTAAAAAGCAATGCCGGTGACGCTAGCCACCGGCATTTTTTTCGGAACTTCGCCAAACTTAGTTGACGGCGTCCTTCAGACCCTTACCAGCCTTGAATTTCGGCTGTTTAGATGCCGGAATCGTGATTTCTTCACCGGTACGCGGATTACGGCCTTTGGATGCTGCACGAGCAGCAACGGCAAAGGTACCGAAACCGACGAGACGAACTTCGTCACCGCCTTTAAGCGATTCAGTGATGGAATCGAAAACTGCGTCTACGGCTTTGGCAGCGTCTGCTTTGGACAGATCAGCTTTAGCAGCGACACTTCCAACGAGATCGTTTTTATTCACTTCCTGGCCCCCTTGTTTGGACGTTCGGAGTTATAAGGAAATTTGGTTTGCCCCAAACCTGTTGCATGGGCAGTGTAAGCAGTTCCCCAACATCCAGTCAATGCGAGAGACGCAGTTTTCTGCGGTTTACGACGTTTTTTTGCTGTTTTTTCGTCTTTACAGGGATCGCCATTTGAATATTAGGCGATTCAGGCTGGATTCTGGGGGCAAAAACAAAGGGGATGGCACTGCCATCCCCTTATTTTACCCCGAAAAAAACAGGAATCAGTGAGTGGTGATACCACCGATTTCCGATTCTTCGCCTTCCTTGGCCTTGACCGCCAGCTCTTCCGATTCTTCATCCCACTCAATCGGCACCAGCGGATTGACCAGTGCATGGGCCAGAACCTCGTCAACATGCGACACAGGAATGATGGTCATACCGCGTTTGACGTTATCGGGAATCTCGGCCAGATCCTTTTCATTGTCTTTCGGGATCAAAACCGTTTTCACACCACCGCGCAGGGCCGCCAGAAGTTTTTCCTTCAGGCCGCCAATGGCCAGAACCCGCCCGCGCAATGTGATTTCGCCGGTCATGGCGACATCACGGCGCACCGGATTACCGGTCAGAACCGAAACAACAGATGTGACCATGCCAACACCGGCCGATGGCCCGTCTTTCGGGGTTGCGCCCTCGGGCACATGGACATGGATATCGCGTTTCTGGAACAAATTAGGCTTGATCCCAAACTGTGCCGCACGCGACCGCACAAACGACGTTGCCGCCTGAATCGATTCCGTCATGACATCGCCAAGCTTGCCGGTGGTTTTCATATTGCCCTTGCCCGGTACCGTGACCGATTCAATCTGCAACAGATCGCCGCCAAATTCGGTATAGGCCAGACCGGTTACAACGCCGACCTGATCTTCCCCTTCGGTTTCGCCATGATGGAATTTGCGAATACCGGCATATTTGCCCAAAGTGCGCGGTGTAACCCGCACAGATTTGATGCCGTCCAGAAGAATACGCTTGGTCGCCTTGCGGGCCAGACGGGCCAGTTCACGTTCCAGACTGCGCACCCCGGCTTCGCGGGTATAATAACGGATCAAATCCCGAAGGGCTTCGTCCGAGATGCTCCATTCAGTTTTCTTCAGACCGTTGGCTTCGTACTGTTTGGGAATCAGATGCCGCTTGGCGATTTCAACCTTCTCGTCTTCGGTGTAACCCGAAATCCGGATGATTTCCATACGGTCCAGCAACGGCTGTTGCATCCGCAAACTGTTGGCCGTGGTCACAAACATGACATCGGACAGATCATAATCGACTTCAAGATAGTGATCATTGAAGGTCGCATTCTGTTCCGGGTCCAGAACCTCCAGCAAGGCCGAAGCCGGATCACCGCGGAAATCCGATCCCATCTTTTCGATTTCATCAAGCAGGAACAGCGGATTGGAAGACTTGGCTTTCTTCATCCCCTGAATGATCTTGCCCGGCATCGAACCGATATAGGTCCGGCGATGGCCGCGAATTTCCGACTCATCGCGCACCCCACCCAGCGACATGCGGATGAAATTACGCCCGGTCGCATTGGCAATTGATTTGCCAAGCGAGGTTTTGCCAACACCCGGAGGACCAACAAGGCACAGGATCGATCCCTTGACCTTTTTGGTGCGGACCTGCACGGCCAGATATTCAAGGATGCGTTCCTTGACCTGTTCCAGACCGTAATGTTCACGATCCAGAATTTTCTTGGCTTTTTTCAAATCCAACGATAGCCGCGACCGCTTGTTCCACGGAATCGATACCATCCAGTCAAGATAATTGCGCACCACGGTGGCTTCTGCCGACATCGGGCTCATATTGCGCAGTTTCTTAAGTTCGGCTTGGGCCTTTTCAAGGGCTTCCTTAGGCAATTTGGCCTTATTCAGCTTCTCTTCAAGTTCCGAAGCTTCATCCTTGCCATCTTCGCCCTCACCCAATTCCTTCTGGATCGCCTTGAGCTGTTCGTTCAGATAATATTCGCGCTGGGTCTTTTCCATCTGCCGCTTGACGCGGTTGCGAATCTTTTTCTCGACCTGCAAAACGCCAATTTCCGATTCCATGAAACCGAAAATGCGTTCCAAACGGTCGGCAACCGACGCGGTTTCCAGCAATTCCTGCTTTTCCGCGATTTTCAGTGACAAATGAGACGCCACCGTATCGGCCAGTTTCGCCGGGTCTTCGATCTGATTGACCGATACCAGAACCTCGGGCGGAATCTTTTTGTTGAGTTTGATATATTGCTCAAACTGCGTCACAACAGACCGCGACAGCGCTTCAAGTTCGCTTTCATCGTCGATGCCTTCATCGCGTACCGAAGCATGGGCCTGAAAAAATTCCGGATTATCAATAAATCCGCTGATTTGGGCGCGCTTGCCGCCTTCGACCAGAACCTTGACGGTACCATCAGGCAGTTTCAGCAATTGCAGAACCGTCGCCACCGTCCCGACCTTGTAAAGATCGGTAATCGCCGGGTCATCAAGACCGGCGTCTTTCTGGGTGACCAGCAAAATCTGTTTGTCTTCGCGCATGACATCTTCAAGTGCCCGCACCGATTTTTCGCGTCCGACAAACAGCGGAACAATCATGTGCGGAAAAACGACGATGTCGCGCAGGGGCAGGACCGGGTATATTTCGCCACGTGCCAGTTCGACCATAATGTTCTATTCCCTATTCTGAGCCAGAACGCTGTTGCGGTCCTGCACGAGGCCCCGCAAACAACGCGAACAAGCAAGAGATAATCCGTTATTCCCGCACCGCAATAGCGCCAGTGCGGGAATAATGTCAGGCAGTGTTTTCAACGTCGTTACGGCGTTCTGCGTGAATGACCAGCGGCTTGGCCTTGCCTTCAACAACTTCCTTGCTGACGACAATTTCCTCGACGCTATCCATTGTCGGTAGGTCAAACATGGTATCCAGCAGAATGCCTTCCATGATCGACCGCAATCCGCGCGCCCCGGTCTTGCGGGCAATCGCCTTGGATGCAATCGCCACCAGCGCATCGTCATGGAATGTCAGTTTGACATCTTCCATATCGAACAGGCGCTGGTATTGCTTGATCAGGGCGTTTTTCGGTGCGGTCAAAATCTGCACCAGTGCGGCTTCGTCAAGGTCTTCCAGCGTTGCCAGAACCGGCAGACGACCGATGAATTCCGGGATCAGACCGAATTTCAACAGATCTTCCGGTTCAACCTCGCGCAGGACATCGCCCTGACGACGGTCTTCGGGGCTACGAACATCGGCACCAAAGCCAATGGCGCTGCCGCGACCACGCTGGGCAATCACCTTGTCAAGACCGGCAAAGGCACCGCCAACAATAAACAGGATGTTGGTAGTATCGACTTGCAGGAATTCCTGCTGCGGATGCTTGCGACCGCCTTGCGGCGGCACCGAGGCAACCGTGCCTTCCATGATTTTCAACAAGGCCTGCTGGACACCTTCGCCCGAAACGTCACGGGTGATCGACGGATTGTCGGACTTGCGCGAAATCTTGTCGACTTCGTCGATATAGACGATGCCGCGCTGGGCGCGTTCAACATTGTAATCCGCAGACTGCAACAGTTTCAAAATGATGTTTTCGACATCCTCGCCCACATAACCGGCTTCGGTCAGGGTTGTGGCATCGGCCATGGTAAAGGGCACATCCAGAATCCGCGCCAGCGTCTGCGCCAGCAGAGTCTTGCCACAACCGGTCGGACCAACCAGCATGATGTTGGATTTGGCCAGTTCGATGTCTTCGTTCTTGCCCGCGTGGTTAAGGCGTTTGTAGTGATTGTGAACCGCAACAGAGAGAACTTTTTTCGCATGGCTTTGCCCGATGACATAATCATCGAGGACCTTGCAAATTTCGTGCGGAGATGGCACCCCGTCTGCCGATTTGACGAGATGTGTTTTGTGCTCTTCGCGGATGATGTCCATGCAAAGCTCGACGCATTCATCACAGATGAACACGGTTGGACCGGCGATGAGCTTGCGAACCTCGTGCTGGCTCTTTCCACAGAAAGAACAGTACAGAGTGTTCTTGGAGTCCCCGCTGTTCGATTTGCTCATACAAACCCCAATTGCGTTTAACGTTATCTTTTGCAGACATGTTAGCCGGGAAAGGACATCGACCTCAACGGTTAATCTGCTCTTTTCCGGCTATCGGCACTTTCTTTCATATGGGGCTTCATCATCAGATGCAAAAGCCCCACCCTTAATCACCCAAACGTTTCAGGCAGCCTGTATGTTCCAGACTGTTGCACCCTAGGACTTTCGTCCGAAACGGTGCAAGCGATAAAAAACGCCCCGGTCGGAAAACCGGGGCGTTCCAAAGCGAGATATCCGACATCAAAAAGATGTCATTTATCCTTGCTGTCACTATCCGGTTTGGGGCGCGACGTCACAACTTCGTCAATCAGACCAAATTCCTTGGCTTCATCGGGCGTCATAAACTTGTCGCGTTCCATTGCGTCTTCAATGGTTTTCAGATCACGGCCCGTATGATGAACATACATTTCGTTCAACCGGTGACGCAGGGAAAGAATTTCGCGGGCATGGATTTCAATGTCCGATGCCTGCCCCTGAAAACCGCCGGAAGGCTGATGGATCATGACCCGGGCATTCGGCAAACAATACCGTTTGCCAGCCGCCCCGGCCATCAACAACAACGACCCCATCGAAGCCGCCTGCCCCATACATACGGTCGAAACATCGCACCGGATGTATTGCATGGTGTCATAAATCGCCAGACCTGACGTTACGACACCGCCAGGCGAATTGATATACAGCGAGATATCCTTATCCGGATTTTCCGATTCGAGATGCAACAACTGCGCACAAATCAGTGACGACATGCCGTCATGGACCTGACCGTTGATGAAAACAATCCGTTCCTTGAGAAGCCGTGAAAAGATGTCATAGGCCCGTTCGCCCCGGCTGGTCTGTTCGACCACCATTGGTACGAGCGTGTTCATCTGTTCTTCAATCATCAACTGCAATCTCCTTGCTGCAACCCAAAACCGTTATCCGAAGATTACTTTTCGTCCGAAGCACCTGCTTTTTTCGCAGCCGGTTTCTTGGCCGCAGCCTTTTTTGCCGGTGCTTTTTTCGCAGACTCAGTCTTTTTCTTCGGAGCCTCGTCTTCGTCGTCGGTTTTCAGAAGGTCTTCAAGCGAGACCTTTTTGTCTTCGACCTTGGCGAGTTCAACGATGTAATCAACAACCTTGTCTTCATATACAGGGCCCTGAAGCGCCTGCAAGGCCTGCGGGTTATTTTTATAGAATTCAATAACCTGCTGTTCTTGGCCCGGATATTTGCGGGCTTCGGTGACAAGGATCTTGTTGATGTCTTCCTGGGTTACCTGAATCTTGTTGTTCCGGCCAACTTCCGCCAGAAGCAGTCCCAAAAGAACACGACGTTCCGCAATTTCGCGGAATTCAGCGATCAGTTCCTCTTCCGACTTGCCTTTGGTTTCGTCATCTTCCTGTCCGGCTTCGCGCGCCTGTTTGATCTGGGCGACGATACCGTTCAGTTCATTCTCAACCAGCGACGGCGGCAGATCAAAGCTGTGATTCTCGGCAAGCGCGTCCAGCAACTGACGTTTCAGTTTCTGACGGGCAACCGATTCGTATTCACGGCCATAATCCTTGCGGATGGCATCCTTGAGCGACTCAAGGCTTTCCTGACCCAGCTTTTTTGCCAGTTCATCATCCAGCGCAGCCGGTTTCTTTTCCTGGATTTCCTTGACGGTCACATCAAACTCGGCATCTTTGCCCGCCAGTTCGGTGGAACCATAAGCTTCCGGGAATTTCACCTTGACCACAACAGCATCGCCCGGATTGACCCCGGTCAGCTGGTCTTCAAAACCTTCGATGAAGGTGCCCGATCCCAGTTCAAGCTGGTAATCTTCGGCTTTGCCGCCATCAAACGGAACGCCATCAATCTTGCCAAGGAAATCAATAACCAGAACGTCGCCGGTTTTCGATTTCCGCTTGCGCGAGATGGCTTCGCTGGTGCCCTGGGCAGCCGCGATCCGGTCAAGCGTTTCGGTGATTTTTGCGTCATCGATGTCAACGACTTCGCGGCTCAGGCTGAGCTTGGCAAAATCCATCGGTTCGATGGCCGGAATGATTTCGACCGAAATATCATATTCGAGGTCCTTGCCTTCATCAAAGGAAGTGACTTCGATTTTCGGCTGAACAGCCGGGCGCAGCTCATTGTCGGTCAACACCTTGTTGGTGCTTTCATTGACAGCGGCTTCCAGCACTTCACCCATCACGGCCTTGCCGTAACGCTGACGCAGGAGCTTGCCCGGGATTTTACCCGGACGGAAACCCGGCAAACGAACCTGGCTTTTGACTTCTTCCAGTTTCGCGGTGAGTTGTTCTTCGATCTTGGCTGCCGGCACGACAACTTTATATTCGCGCGCCAGGCCTTCGTTTTTGGTTTCAGTAACCTGCATAGATAACTCTTTTGCTTGGTTCGAATTATGTCCGTTACGCGACGCCGTCCGGACGTCAAAAAGTCGTTATGACTAAACGAATTACTTTATTCTTTTCCCGTTCTTTGGTGTGCCGGTGGTACGGGCGAAGGGACTCGAACCCCCACAGATTGCTCTACCAGGACCTAAACCTGGCGCGTCTACCAGTTCCGCCACGCCCGCTCACAGGCATACCAAACACCCCGGCAAGACCGGCGTGAGTGCGCCTTAATACAAACTTCGCACCCCTCATGCAAGCGTCGCCTGCCGCAAGTCGCACTGCAATGTGACATTATTATGCAATTGGCCCGAAAAACCGGCTTTTACCCCCGGATCGAAACAGTCCGGACAACAATCCCGGCAACATTTCCGGGATATCTTCGGCAATCAGGCCCGGGCCGAATTTTTGCCCGGCCTCGCCATGCAACCACACCGCCATTGATGCCGCGTCAAACATATTCATGCCCTGTGCCAGCAATCCGGCAATCATCCCGGCCAGAACATCCCCCGACCCCGCCGTCGCCAGCCACGGTGCATCGGCGGCATTGATCCGTGCCCGGCCATCCGGGGCCGCAATCACCGTATCGGCCCCTTTCAGGACAATTGTCGCCCCGCTGCGTTTGGCCGCCGCACGGGCACGGTTGATCTTGTCACCGGCAATATCGGGAAACAATCGGGAAAATTCCCCTTCATGCGGGGTCAGGATAGTCGGCCCTTGTATCGCAAAAAACAAGGCACTCGAATCCTCGGCAAAGCTGATCAGGGCATCGGCATCCAGAACACAGGCGCGACAACTGCGCAGGGCATGGATGACCTTCCATCGTGTTTCGTCGCCAATACCACATCCCGGCCCGATGACAATTGCATTATGGCGGCAATCTTGCAGCATATCCTCATACTGGCTGGTCGGAGCTGTCATCACCCCCGGCGCATCGGCGGCATAAAGCGCCAGAACTGCCGGATCGGCAATCACGGTCAGCAACCCTGCCCCGACACGCCGCGCACCGCGCGTACTCAACCGGATCGCACCTGTGGTTTGCGTACCGCCCAGCGCCAGAACATGGCCGCGCTGATATTTATGCCCGGCCATGGCGGGCCAGCAAATGGCATCGCGCCAGACATCGGGATGATTAAGCATCACTTGTGGCCCGATTGCCGCAATCACATCATCGGCAATCCCGATATCGGCCACCACCAGCCGACCGCACCTTTCCCGCCCCGGCAACAGATAATGTCCCGGCTTTGCCCGGCAGAATGTCACTGTCAGATCGGCATGGATGGCAATACCACGCACATCGCCGCTATTCCCATCAACGCCGCTGGGTATATCAACTGCCACCACAGGCAATCCGGCATTATTGACCGCCTCAATCAGGGTGGCGGCATCGCCGTCAATATCGCGGGCCAGTCCTGCGCCAAACAAACAGTCAACCACCAGTTCCGCCCCGACCAGCAAGGCCGGAGACGGCAATTCAACCGGTCCGCCCCATCGTTCGGCATTCAGCGCGGCATCGCCCTGCAAATCCGCAATCGATCCCAGCAAGCCAAGCCGCACCGGCCAGCCCTTTTCACGCAGCAAACGGGCAATGACAAACCCGTCACCCCCGTTATTGCCCGGCCCGCACAATATGGCGGCCGGGCGCGGTGACCAGTTTTGCACAATTGCCTGCATCACAACCGCTCCGGCATGTTGCATCAGGATGTCCCCGGCAACCCCGGAGGCGATGGTACGCCGGTCGGCTTCATACATTTCTTGCGTCGTTAAAAGTTCAGTCATCTCTGGCCTTTTGTCTGGTGGAAAATACGCAGACCGCACCGGTAGCTATTTGTTATCTCGCTGAGTATATTGCAAATCCGGGCGCGAGTCCGGTTATCGATTATTCCGAACAAGGCTTTTCCGGCATGCATGTCGTTGTTTTGGGCGCGGGCGTCATCGGGACGACGGCAGCCTGGTATCTTTTGCAAAATGGCCATCAGGTCACAGTGATCGACCGTCAACCAATGGCCGGGCAGGAAACCAGTTTTGCCAATGGCGGTCAGATTTCCGCATGCCACGCCACCCCTTGGGCCAATGCCGACACTCCCGGTCAGTTGATCAAATGGCTGGGCAATGAACAGGCCCCCTTGTTGTTTCGCCTGCGCTGGGACCCACAATTGTTTGGCTGGGGTCTGAAATTCCTGCGCAATTGCACCAATGCGCGGGCGCGGATCAATATCGAAAAATCCCTGCGGGTTGCCCTGTACAGCCGCGACTGCCTGCATGCCTTGCGCACCGGACTGGGTCTTGAATATGATCATCTGGAAAAAGGTATTCTGCATATCTGCCGGACCGATGTCGAAATGGCCCATGTCGAAAAGGCCGTGCGCATCATGCAGGATTTCGGCCTGAACCGTCATCTTGTCGATCCGCGTCAATGTCTGGACATCGAACCGGCTCTGCGGTCTGTTGGCAATCAGATCATCGGTGGCAGTTTTTCCCCCGATGATGAAAGCGGCGATGCCCATCACTTTACCCGGCAACTTGCCGCGCATTGCGCCGCCCGTGGTGTGCAATTTCACTATGACACCGTAATTCAGGGATTAATGACCGATGGCGATCAGGTGACGGGCGTCCTGACCGACAAGGGTCTTGTGACCGCCGACCGGTTTCTGGTCTGCATGGGCAGTTACAGCCCGCTTTTGCTTCGGCCACTGGGCATTCACCTGCCGGTTTATCCCTGCAAGGGATATTCGATGACGGTGGATACCACCGGTCATGACGGTGCACCGATGGTCGCCCTGATCGATGATAATGTGAAAATGGTCTATTCCCGGCTGGGCAATCGCCTGCGTGCCGCCGGAACCGCCGAACTGGACGGCTATGATTTGCGCATGTCCGAACGGCGTAAAAAACTGGTTTTCGATCAGACGTTTGATCTGTTTCCCGATGCAGGTAACCGCGATACTGTCGAATACTGGACCGGTTTACGCCCGGTCAGCCCGGATTCTGCCCCTGTTATTGGGGGCACGAAGTATGGTAACCTGTATCTGAATACGGGGCACGGAACATTGGGGTGGACGATGAGTTGCGGATCAGGCAAGGCGATTGCCGATCTGATGTCCGATCAAAAAACCGACATATCGTTAAACGGACTGGGCATTGACCGTTTCTGAACGGCAGACCGCAGTTCAAGCAGGGGCTTCGATATGACGACTGACACTGTCATTCTGACCGATACCAGACCATCCCTGACCAGTCAGGTGGTGCTGGATGCCCTGCCCTATGGCGTTGCCATTTGCGAACGAAATGGCCGTGTTTTACAATGTAACGAAGAACTGGCCCGGATGATGGGCGTTGCCCGTGACCGCATGGTCAATCACAAGGCCGGATTCCTGTCCCCCGGATTGTTGGGCGATATGGATGCCGCCTTTGTCTCCGGACGACCGTGGCGGGGCGACATTGTGTTTATCAATGCAAGACAGGAAAAAATCCTGTGCGAAATGTCGATTGCCGCCATCGATTATGTCGATCACAACCAAACCTGTGCGGCCCTTCTGTTATCACTTCTGGAAAATAACAGTCGGCAGCTTGCAGAACGCAGCCTGATCGAACAAAGGCAGGATCGCGTTGACGTCAATGCATCGAAATCCGATTTTCTGGCCAATATGGGCCATGAATTGCGCACGCCGCTGAATGCCATCATCGGCAATTCCGAACTGATTGCCGAAGGTGTTCTGGGCCCGCTATCGCAAAACTATCGCGATTGTGCGCAGGATGTTCTGGATGCCGGGCGGCATTTGCTGGCCCTTGTCAATGATGTGCTGGATGTCTCGAAATTGTCCGACGGGGCGATGAAACTGCACAGCATGCCCGATGATGTGATTGCGATCACCCATGAGGCGGCCCGCATTGTCATGGATCACATCAAAAAACGCCATCACAGCTTTGAAATGTCATTGCCCGATGGGCCGTTGATGGTGAATTGTGACCGCCTGAAACTGAAACAAATCCTGATCAATATCCTCAGCAATGCGACAAAATTCACCCCGGATGGCGGCAAAATCCATCTGGCGCTGGAAATTGCGGATGATGAAATCATTTTTGTCATTACCGATAACGGTGTGGGCATGTCGCCAGATGACATTCCCCGCGCCATGATGCGCTATTCGCAACTTCATCCCGCCGGGGTCAAGGAAAGCGAAGGCACAGGACTGGGCCTGCCGCTGGCCAAATTGCTGGCCGAACTGCATGGCGGGCGCATTGGCATCGACAGCCTGCCCGGACAGGGTACCACCGTCAAAATTCATTTGCCGCGCTGAAACCGGTCCACCGGTCAGTTCCTGTTTTGGGCCGCTTCATTCATCTGGTCATGCCGGGCGCGGATTTCACGCGGCCAGCGGCTTTTGATATAGGACAGCACGGCGATGATCTGCCGGTCATCAAGAATATCCTGATAACCGGGCATGGCACTTTGATATCCTTGGCCGACAATTTGCGCCGGACCATATTTGGTCAGGGAAAACAATACCTCATCGGGATGGTGCCATGTATGGCCGCTAACATCATGGGGTGGTGCGGGTAACAGGCCATCGGGTCGGCGCTGTTGCCAGTCCGGCTCCCCTTCCAACCTGACACCGTGGCAGGAGGCACAATTTTCCTCATAAATTTTCTTGCCCATAGCCACCAGCGACGTATCTTCCGGGGCAAGCCGCACAGATACACTGTCAGATATTTCGGGTTTCAGCACCCCATAAGCAACCGCACCTGCCCCGGCCAGAATGGCAACGGCAAGTCCGATATTAATCGACGTTTTCACGGGTCGCTCTCTCTCTTGTTTTGTCGGTTTACTGGCGGGCCAGATCATCAATGATGGGGCAATGCGGGCGGTCGTCACCTTGACACTGGTCAACCAGTTGCGACAAGGTGCGGCGCAATCCCTTTAATTCCGCGATTTTACGGTCAATTTCCGTCAAATGGTCCTGAGCCAGTTTTTTGACGTCACCGGACGCCCGGTTGCGATCCTCATACAGCGATAACAACATCCGGCAATCCTCAACCGAAAACCCCAAACCGCGGGATCGTTGCAAGAACCCCAGTTTATGCAGGTCGGTATCGCCATAATCGCGATATCCATTGGCAAGACGCCCCGGCATGATCAGGCCGATTTCCTCGTAATAGCGGATGGTCTTGGCCGGAAGGCCGCAAATGCGCGATGCTTCGGAAATATTCATGATTCAGGCCTCCGTCTGGCGGGCACGCCAACGCCGCAGCATCAGGGAATTGGTCACCACCGACACCGAACTTAGTGCCATCGCCGCCCCGGCCAATGTCGGGCTCAGAATGCCAAAGGCCGCCAATGGCACACCAATCACATTATAGGCAAAGGCCCAAAACAGGTTCTGGGCGATTTTGCGCCGGGTCGCGACAGAAATCTCAATCGCCGCCGCCACCATGCGCGGATCGGACCGCATCAGGGTAATACCCGCCGTTTCCATCGCCACATCGGTCCCGCCGCCCATGGCAATGCCGACATCGGCCGCCGCCAAGGCCGGCGCATCATTGATGCCATCTCCCACCATCGCAACATGACGCCCGTTTTTACGCAGGGTCTCAACTTCGCGTGCCTTGTCCTGTGGCCGGATGCGCCCCCGCCATTGTTCCAGTCCGATTTCACGGGCGACATGGGCCGCCACATCTTCGGCATCGCCTGACAACATCACGCTGTCGATCCCGCGTGCTTTCAAAAGCGCAATCGCGGCACTTGCCTCGGGCCGGATGCGATCTTCAAGGGTCAGATATCCGGCAAAAAAGCCATCAACAGCCACCAGAATAACCGTCCGCCCCTGCCCCTCATGATCGCGGATTTCTGTCGCCATCGCCGCATCGGGCAAACTCGCCTGTTCATCCTTCAGCAATTCGGCGGTGCCACTCAAAACCTTGTGGCCTTCTACCATGCCCAGAACACCCGCCCCGGTTCGCCCCTGAAAATCCGTCACTTCGGGTATGCTGATGTTACGTTCTTTGGCCTCCCGAACCACGGCACGCGCCAAAGGATGTTCGCTGGCCGATTGCAACGCAGCCACGACCCGCAACAAATCATCCTTCTGTGCGGCATCGACCGCCCTGATATCATGCACCGCCGGTACACCTTCGGTCAGGGTGCCGGTTTTATCGAAAATCACGGTATTGACGTTATGCGCCTGTTCCAGCGCGTCAAAATTACGGATCAGAATGCCTGATTTGGCCGCAACCCCGGTTCCGGCCACCAATGCCGTCGGCGTCGCAAGACCCAACGCACAGGGACAGGCAATCACCAGAACCGAAACAGCCGCGACAATCGCCGCTTCGCTGCCCTGCCCGATGATCATCCACACCGCCATCGTGATCAGGGCGATGACAATGATCACCGGTACAAACACGGCGGCCACCTGATCCACCATTTTCTGCACCGGTGCCTTGCCTGTCTGGGCCTGCTCGACCAGACGGATAATACGCGACAAGGTGGTGTCTTCACCAATCGCATCCACCCGGATATCCAGACGTCCGGTGCCATTCACCGCCCCGCCAACCACGGCATCGCCGGGTTTGCGGGCAACGGGCCGGGTTTCACCGGTAATCAGCGATTCGTCAATCTCGCTTTCGCCCGATACCACCGTACCGTCAATTGGCAACCGTTCGCCCGGCAATACCCGCACGATATCGTCAAGAGTCAAATCTTCGATGCCGATTTCGGTTTCACCGCCATCGGCGCCAAGGCGGCGCGCCCGTCGCGGACGCAAGGCCATCAATTCCCGAATGGCCGCCGAGGCACCGCGTTTGGCACGTTCTTCCATGATCTTGCCTGCCAGAACCAGCGTAATGATCGCCGCCGATGCCTCGAAATACAAATGCCCGTGTGTATTGTCACTGTGGGCAATCATATTATAGACGCTCAGAAAATAGGCCGCCGACGTGCCCAGCGCGACCAGAACATCCATGTTTGCACTTCCGGCGCGCACGGCCTTCCACGCCCCGCGATAAAACCGGGCACCAATGATGAATTGCACCGGTGTTGCCAGAACAAGTTCGACCCAGGCGGGTAAATGGTAATTCACCCCTGCCGTCATCCAGATCATCTGTCCCACCAGCGGCACCGTCAGAACCGCCGAAATCACCAGCCACCAGATTGCCCGGTCTGCCTTGCGGGAATGTCTGGCTTCCGCATCATCATGGGTACCTGTTATGGCCTTGTTGCGGGAAATAGCGTGATATCCGGCCTGTTCAACCGCTTCGATCACCTGTTGATCCGTCACCTGCCCCGGCAATACGGATATATTGGCGCGTTCCAGTGCCAGATTGACACTCACATTTGTCACACCACGCAGTTTCGACAAGGCCTTTTCAACCCGACCGGAACAACTGGCACAGGTCATGCCATCAATATCAAAGGATAATGGCTGTTGCGGAACGTCATATCCGGCATCGACAATCGCCTGGGTCAAATCGACCAACCCCAACATATTGGCATCATAGGTGACGTGGGCAGTATTCATCGCCAGATTGACCTCGGCCTGCGACACACCGGGCAATTTCGACAGGGCCTTCTCAACCCGACCGGAACAACTGGCACAGGTCATGCCGTCCACCGGCAAGGTGATATCGCCCGTTGCTGTCACTGCCATTGTCATAAAACCCACCATTCCGTTGCCCCAACGACGCAAGGATACACCATCAGGCTGTGTTGACTATTTGGGTCACCATAAAGGTTCCCGCAACAGGAAGGTCAACAGGCAATTTTTCAGCAAGGCGTAACAGCTGGAATCACGCAAAACAAAGGCCCGCGATTGGAACGCGGGCCTTGTTATTGCAGATAGCGGCAAAAGATCAGGCGTGCGGGTTCGGTTCGCCCACAGCACGGAACTGAATATAGTTTTGCAGGCCCATCATATCGATCAGGCGCAATTGCTGTTCCAGCCAGTAGGCATGATCTTCTTCGCTGTCATCCAGAAGCTTGGTCAGCATATTGCGGGTCTGGTAATCGCCTTCCTTCTCCGCTAACTTGATCGCGTCTTTCAGATAGCTGATGACGACATATTCGTATTCAAGATCGAGCTTGATCATTTCCGGCACGGTTTTGCCGACCTTGATCTTTTCGCGGGATGCCGTATCGGGGGTCCCTTCCAGAAACAGAATACGCTCAATCAGCATTTTGGCGTGTTCGAGTTCTTCTTCCATTTCATGATGCATACGTTCATAAAGCGCATGCAGACCGAAATCGCGATACATCTCGGCATGAATATTATACTGATCGGCGGCCGATAATTCGGCGGTCAGCTGCTTGTTCAGCGCTTCGATGATTTTCTTGCTGCCCTTCATGGCCTTGGTGCTCCTTTAATCGCCGTCGCCCGAACGGCTTTGAATATAATTCTGGATTCCGGTGTGCTCGATCTGCCACTGCTCGGTTTCCATCCAGTCGACATGCTCTTCCTGGTCATCCAGAAATTTCACCAGCAAATCACGGGTCACAAAATCCTCGGCCTTTTCACAGGCTGCAATCGCCTCGCGCAATTGCGGCAAGGCGGCCAGTTCGTATTTCATATCGCATTCAAGGATTTCGACGACATTTTCGCCGATCAGCAATTTGTTAAGATTCTGCAAATTGGGCAGCCCCTCCAGAAACAGAATGCGCCCGATGGTGTCATCGGCGCGTTTCATTTCCTTGATCGACAATTTATATTCATATTCGCCCATCTCTTCGACACCCCAGTCCCGCAACATACGGGCATGCAGGAAATACTGGTTAATCGCGCTCAACTGATTGGTCAGAACGCGATTGAGATGGCTGATGATCTTGGGATCACCTTTCATTGCGGCACTCCTTTTATAAAGCTTGCCTGAATACTGCCCCCCACGCTCAATGAATTCAAGTCATTTAAGTGAATTTGATTTCCATTATCAATAACTTAGGCATTTTTTGATAAAAGAACCAAAGTAATCACCACAATGAAAATCATTCTCATGAATTTTCGCGCAAATGATTATTAGGAACATATTCTTTCCTCTTTCCGCCAATCTGTTTTGAATATCCTCACGCGATTCGCGCTCTCCTGTCACCGGCAAGGCATGACTGTCGGGCAACCAAACCACGTGCCCCGTCGTGCCGCAGATTTGCACAAGGGAATTCTTTCTGTGATATCTCATTTGGGAACGATGCCCGTATCGGGCGCTTGCCGAACCGGTTTCACCGATGATCGCATCAGGCGGTCGCGCAAACAAAAAGCCGGACAAAATGTCCGGCTTCTGCGTTACAGCTGCCTATAGTCTGGCGCTGTCGGTGTTTCGTCTGGCTCAGGCGATGGCGTCGCGAGCGGCTTTCCGCGCAACGTCCCTGATCTGCCAGCGGGAAATCCCGACATCGTCAAGATCACGGGTGTCGAGATTGTAAAGTTCATTCGCGACAGACCGTGCATAGGCCCAACGACGAACAGCAACGATCATACTGGACAACAACATGTTGAACCTCCTGTGTTAAAAAAATCGAACGCTTCCTGATATGGACACTGTATCCTGACCGGACGGCGTTCAGCGATGTTCCTTCTGCAATGCAGCATATCAGAAACAGCCCCCCTCTCAATCTGCAAAGATTGCACATCATCTATGCCATTTCGGCACAATTGAATGGGTTCAATTGTTTTATTGGATGAAAATTCCTGCTGCAAACGGAGTAATCTGAGAAAAATCACGATTTTTCAACACAGTGCACCGCACCATAAACCATGCCCGAACCAGAACCGGCACGGCAAAACCGTCAGACACAAACGGTTTCCCTATTTATTATCGACGCCAAACCGCCCCGACCTTTTCCAATTGTGACGCACCGGAATAACATCCGTTCTGAACCGGTGACTAAAAATACGGTCCGGTATGCGCTATCAACATGCTATACATGCAGATTATTGTAACAATTTGTTTCCATGCGTGCTTTTGGAAACGCCCTGTTACAGTTTTGTAGATGCATTCCCCGTCCTCCCGCAGCATGGTGTCGCGGCAAATGGTTTTAAACCAGGGAGGAAACCCAAATGAAACTTACCAAAACAATTCTGGCCACCGGTGTGGCATTTTCTGCACTTGCAACCGCAACCTTCGCCCATGCCGAACCGACTGCCGAAGTTCTGCATTGGTGGACATCGGGCGGCGAAGCCAAGGCCGTTTCGGCTTTGAAAGAAGACTTTGAAGCCAAGGGCGGTAAATGGGTAGACAGCCCGGTCGCCGGTGGTGCCGGTGATGCGGCCATGACGGTTCTGCGTTCGCGCGTCCTGTCGGGCGATGCACCGGCGGCCGTTCAGCTCAAAGGTCCGGCAATTCAGGAATGGGCCGAACAAGGCGCCCTTGCCGATTTGAATGACGTTGCCGCTGCCGAAGGCTGGAACGATGTTCTGCCTGCCGCCATCCAGACGATCATGCAGTATGAAGGTGATTACGTGGCCGTTCCCGTCAATATTCACCGTGTTGACTGGATCTGGGCAAACCCGGAAGTGCTGGCCAAGGTTGATGTCACCGAAGTTCCCGGTACGTGGGAAGAATTCAACAGCCTTGCTGACAAACTGAAAGCCGCCGGGATTACCCCGCTGGCCCATGGTGGTCAGCCGTGGCAGGACGCAACCATCTTTGAAACGGTTGTTCTGGGTGTTGGCGGACCGGAATTCTATCAGCAAACCATGATCGACCTTGATGAAGACGCGCTGAAATCAGACACGATGAAAGCCGTGTTCGACCAGATGCGCAAAATGCGCGGTTATGTCGATGCCGATTTCTCCGGTCGGGACTGGAACCTTGCCACCGCGATGGTCATGAATGGCGATGCCGCCATGCAGATCATGGGTGACTGGGCCAAGGGCGAATTCATGGCAGCCGGCAAGGTACCGGGCAAGGATTTCATCTGCGCCCCGACCCCGTCGGAAAACGGCTATCTGTTCAACACCGACAGCTTTGCCATGTTTGAAGTCAGCGGCGATGACAAGGTTGCCGGTCAGAAACTTCTGGCCGAACTGATTGTTGGCGAAAAGTTTCAGGAAACCTTCAATCTGCTCAAAGGTTCGATCCCGGCACGTCTGGGCGTTCCGATGACCAATTTTGACGATTGCGCCATCAAATCCGAATCCGACCTGAAATCGGCCGAAGAAGCGGGCGGGTTCCTGCCGTCGATGGCACATGGCATGGCCCTGCGTGGTCACCTTGCCGGTGCAATCATTGACGTCGTTACCGCACATTTCAACTCCGACATGTCGTCTGACGAAGCCGTCATCCGTCTGGTCGAAGCCGTTGAACTGGCCAAAGACTGATCACCTTCATAAACAGGCATTGCGCCTGACGTGAAAATGCTGGCTCCGGGCTTTTGTCCGGGGCCAGTGTCCCGCATTTATAAATAAAGTTGAGGCAAAGGGTTATGGGGGCTTCTTCAAGCACCAAAAGCAACCTGACGGCGCTCATTCAACGCAATCTGTCCAAGATCGTTGTCGCACCGTCCTTTGCTGCGTCCCTGTTTTTTGTCTATGGGTTTATCCTGTGGACGGCCTATATGGCGTTTTCAGATTCACGCATGATGCCTTCCTATGGCTGGACGGGCTTGCGGCAATATGAACGCCTGTGGTCGATGGAACGCTGGCATGTTGCCATCGAAAATCTGCTGATTTTCGGCGGATTGTTTATTACGATTTGTCTTCTTCTGGGTTGTTTGCTTGCGGTCCTGCTGGATCAGCGCATCCGGGCCGAAGGCGCACTTCGCACCATTTTTCTCTATCCGATGGCCCTGTCTTTCATTGTCACCGGGACCGTCTGGAAATGGATTCTCAATCCGGGCCTTGGTCTGGAAAACATGATGCACGAACTGGGCTGGGCCAGTTTCAAGTTCGACTGGCTGATCAATTCCGACATGGCGATCTATACCGTTGTCATCGCCGGGGTCTGGCAGGCGTCGGGCTTTGTGATGGCGATGTTCCTTGCGGCGTTGCGCGGTGTCGATCAGGACATTATTCGCGCCGCCTATATGGATGGCGCCAGCCTGCCTCGCATTTATTTCGGCATTATCATTCCATCGATCCGCCCGGTTTTCCTCAGCGCGATTGTCGTTCTGGCCCATCTCGCGGTCAAAAGTTTTGACCTTGTGATTGCCCTGACCGGCGGTGGCCCCGGCTATGCCTCGGATTTGCCTGCGACCTTCATGTATACGATGGCGTTCCAGCGCAACCAGCTCGGCATTGGTGCCGCCAGTGCAATGATGATGCTGGCGACCGTGATGGCGATCATTGTGCCCTATCTCTATTCCGAACTGCGGGGAGGCAGGAAAAATGGCTGATCTTCAGCAATACAGCCATGGCGCAGGCTGGAAAAATGCCGTTCTGCGCGGCTTGCTTTATCTCGTACTGATCCTGTTTGCGCTCTATTACCTGTTTCCGCTGTTTGTAATGGTTTCGACATCACTGAAATCATTGACGGAAATTCGCGAAGGATCTTTGATCTCCCTGCCCCGCGTCATCACTTTTGACGCATGGACCTATGCCTGGAACGACGCCTGTGTTGGCGTCACCTGTTCGGGGATCAAGGTCTATTTCTGGAATTCGGTCAAAATGGCCATTCCGGCCGTTTTGATTTCGACCTTTCTGGGCGCGATCAACGGCTATGCCCTGACCAAGTTCCGGTTCAAGGGGGCCAATGTGGTGTTTGCCCTGTTGCTGTTTGGCTGTTTTATCCCGTTTCAGGTGGTTTTGCTGCCGATGTCACAGGTTCTGGGCAAGCTGGGCCTTGCCAGTTCAACACCGGGTCTGGTCATGGTCCATGTTGTGTATGGCCTGTGCTTCACCACCCTGTTTTTCCGCAATTACTATGTTTCGATCCCCGATGAACTGGTCAAGGCGGCCACCATCGATGGTGCGGGTTTCTTTACGATTTTCTGGCGGATCATCCTGCCGATTTCAACCCCGATCATTGTGGTGTCTGTCATCTGGCAGTTTACCCAGATCTGGAACGACTTCCTGTTCGGGGCTTCGTTCAGTTCGGGCGATAACGCGCCCATGACTGTTGCTCTTAATAACATCGTCAATACCACCACTGGCGTCAAAGCATACAATGTCGATATGGCCACAGCCCTGCTGACCGGCCTGCCGACCCTGTTGGTTTATGTTTTGGCCGGGAAATATTTTGTCCGCGGCCTGACTGCCGGCTCGGTGAAGGGATAATCAAATGTCATCACTCACCCTTGATAAAGTGCGCAAGGCCTATGGCCCGGTCGAGGTTCTCAAAGAAATCAATCTGGCGATTGAAGACGGCGAGTTTCTGGTCCTTGTCGGTCCGTCGGGTTGCGGCAAATCCACCCTTCTGAACCTGATTGCCGGTCTGGAATCGTCATCTGGTGGCGAAATCCGCATTGGCGACCGGGTGATCAACGATGTTCACCCCAAGGACCGCAACATCGCAATGGTGTTTCAGTCCTATGCGCTCTATCCCAATATGACTGTGCGCAAGAACATCACCTTTGGTCTGGAAATCCGCCGGGTATCGGCAGAAGAACGCGACAAGGCTGTTGCCAGCGTCGCAAAACTTCTGCAAATCGAACCGCTTCTGGACCGCAAACCGGCACAATTGTCGGGCGGTCAGCGTCAACGTGTGGCGATGGGCCGTGCCTTGGTGCGGAACCCGGACATTTTCCTGTTTGACGAACCGCTGTCAAATCTTGATGCCAAACTGCGCGTCGATATGCGCACCGAAATCAAGAAACTGCATCAGCGTCTGGGCGCGACCATCGTCTATGTCACCCACGACCAGATCGAAGCCATGACTCTGGCGTCGCGCATTGCGGTGATGAAAGACGGTATCCTGCAACAGTTCGACACGCCGCAGCGGATTTATGAACACCCCAACAATATGTTCGTTGCCGGTTTCATCGGGTCGCCCTCGATGAATTTCATTCATGCCAAACTGATCAGCGACAATGGCCGTCTGGCCATATCCATCGAACGCGGCAGCAACCCGATTGTCCTGCCGCTGAAAGATGCACCCGAAAGCTATAACGCCTATGTCGGCAAGGATGTGGTGTTTGGCATCCGCCCCGAAGGCCTGACGCACAAGCGGACCGGGTCGGAAGAACCGGGCAGCCAGTATGTCAATTTCGACAGCAAGGTCGAAGTCATCGAACCGACCGGGGCCGACACCATGACGGTCATAGAAATCGGCGGTAAGGAAATCGTGGCGCGTGTCCGGCCCGACCGGGCACCCCATCCGGGCGAAACCATGACATTCTCGGCCGATATGTCTCAGATCAGTCTGTTTGATCCGGTAACGGAACTGCGGATCTGATCTGAACGGCGGGAGGGTCTGGGGGCCGCCCGCCGTTCTTCTTTTTACATCGTCTATCCGCCAGCAAACCGCACCGGGCGCAGAAACCGGGCGACGAAAAGCGCGCGCAAACATGTGCTTTCAGGGAGACAGGTCACATGACCACACAAGACCGGACCGGCAAGGGGGTTGGCATCCGTTTCAAATTGGGGGCCTCGTTTGGTGCGATGGCAACCATGACGACGATTGCCGCCATTGTCGGCATTATCTCGATTGAACGGATCAGTTCGGCCCTGAACAGCGTTACCGAAACCTCGTCGGTGGCACAGGCCCTGCGCGCCGCCGAGGAAAGCAGCGCGATTGCCGTGATTGCATCGGAACTGGCAAACAATCCATCGGCCAATATCGAACAATTGTCCGGTCTGGCCAATCAGCGCATGCAAAATCTTCAGGCTGCAACACAAAACAGCCTGCTGGCCGACGATGCCGCCACATTGCAGCCACGCCTGACCTCGCTGATCACAGCAGCCAACACACGCAAACAATATGACAGTGCGGTTGCCGCAGGCGTTGAAACCCTGCGCCGCTCCCATGACGGATTTCTGGGCAATATCAATCAACAGGTTGAAAACGCCAATCGCGATCTGGTATCGGGCAGCAATTCGGTCATCAATACCGCCAATGACAATATCAATACCCTGATCACCGGCGAAGTCGGCACCTTGCGCACCGCCCTGACCTTGCAGGCCGAGGGCAATCTGATGGTCAGTATCCTGTTGGAGGCAGCCAACGCCGAAAATGCCGCCGCCCTTGACGCGCTGGAAAGCCGTTTTGCCGAAACCAGCAAGGTTCTGGGCGATCTGGGCATGGAAATTCAGTCACCCGAACTGGCCGACATTACCCTTTCCCTGATCGGTTTTGGCGAAGGCAACAACAATGTCTTTTCGATACGCCGCAACGAACTGACGGCAACCGCACAATCCAGCGAAGTGTTTCGCAAGGCCCGCGAGGGACTGGAAGCCCGCCTGCATCAGGCCTATGGCGAGGTGATGGCACTGGTTGACGGCAACACCGCCCTGCTGCCTGCCCCGCGCAATCAGGTCAAGGCGATTGTCGCGCAAAGCTATGCAATGATGGTCTCGGGAATTGCCGCCACCAATATCGCCAAGGTGCGCGAGGCCAAGGACAATTTCCAGAAATTCTATTCTGAAAACCGTAAAATCCCCGAAGAAATCAGTGCCGATTTCAAAAAACCGATTGGCGATTTTTTCCGTCTTGGCATCACCCGTGGGGCACTGTTTGATCTGCGCGCCCAGGAACTGGAAGCCATCGAGCGCGCCATCGCCACATGGTCGCGACTTGCCGCCGAACGCAAGGCCGAACTGGTTGCCACCCATGTCGCGTTCCGCGATGCCATCCAGCCGGTGGTCGAAACCGCCGATGCCAATCTGCGGGACCGTTCCGCCAGCATCCAGGAAGAAAGCCGCACCGCCCTGACCAGCCTGCTTGAAGACCAGTTGACCGCCCTGATCACGATGGTGCGCCTTGAAGCCACCGGCAATCTTGCCGTCGGATATCAAAATCAGGCGGCGGCTTCGTCCGATCTGGCCGCGCTGGATCAGGTATCGGCACGTCTTGGCGATACCGCAACCCAAAGTACGGCAATTGCCCGATCGCTCAGCGGGCAAACCGACATTATCAATGCCGCCGCCAGCCTGACCGGCCCCACCATTGTCGAACAACGTCGCGCCGCCCTTCTGGCGCGTAACGAAGCCGCCGCAGCCCTTGACGGCGTTCGGACGTCGGTTGAAAAAATGGGTGTGCAGGGTGTGGCCGGTGCGGCAAGCCAACAAGCCTCTGCCGTCACCCGGCAATCGGCACGCGCCATTGCCCAGGGTCGCTGGATTCTGATCTCTCTTGGCATCGGGTCTCTGATTCTGGCCGGGTTGCTGGCGTGGTTGTATGTCGGGCGCGGCCTGATTGCCCGTCTGGAACGGGTCCGCGTGGCGATGGCCGATATTGCCGCAGGCAATACTGCCACCATCATTGACGATACCGGCAATGATGAAATTTCGGAAATGGGCAGGACACTGGAAGTTTTCCGCGCCAATGCCGTCGAAATTACCGCCGCCCAGCAGCGCGAGGCACAACAGCGCGATGCCGCCGCCCGCGAACGTCAGGATGCCCTGAACAATCTTGCCGCCGATTTTGAAACGCGCATCAAATCGGTTGCCGAAGAAATCGGCACCGCATCGGAACAAATGAACGCATCAGCCCAGATACTTAGCGAACGCAGCACCGTCAGCGCCCAACGTTCCGAAAGTGCTGCCGCTGCAACAGAGGCAACAGCACACAGCGTTGAAACCGTCGCAGCCGCCGCCGAACAACTGGCCGCCTCGATCCGGGAAATCCGCCGCCAGACGGCTGATTCCACCGATATTGCCCGCACCACAGCCAAACGCGCCGAAGAATCGGCGCAAAGTGTCGGTCAACTCAACAAGCTGGCCGAAGAAATCGGCGATGTTGTCACCCTGATTTCAACCATTGCCGAACAGACCAACCTGCTGGCGTTGAATGCCACCATCGAGGCCGCCCGCGCCGGAGACGCCGGCAAGGGGTTTGCCGTGGTCGCCAACGAGGTCAAACATCTGGCCGATCAAACCGCCAAGGCAACCGCCGATATCGAAGGCCGGGTCCGTGCCGTTCAGGATGCCACCCGACATGCCAGCGACGAAATCAACGCAATCAGCACCGCGATTGCCGACCTTGACGGCATCACCAGCAATTTGTCGAGTGCCGTGGAACAACAGGCATCGGCCACCGATGAAATCACCCGCAATGCCCAGGCCGCCAACGACACCACCCGCCGCGCCGCAAGCGACGTGTCCGCAGCCAATACGGTGGTTCTGGAAACCGGGGAAATATCGCGCGATGTTTTGACCGCCGCCCAAAATCTTGGCCGCAAGGCCAGCCATATCCAGCACGAGGTTGATGGATTTCTGCGCGATGTCCGGCAAGGCTGAATATATCAAAACACCCGGCCTGCCCCGTCTGGCCGGGTGTTCAGGCCACCCGGCGCGGCAGGGTGATCGTAACCTGCAATCCCCGGCGCGGCAAATTGCGCAGGCTGATATCGCCCTCATGGGCGTCAATCACGGTTTTGACAATCGACAGGCCAAGGCCACTGCCGCCAGTGCTGCGTGCCCGGGATCCCTCAACCCGGTAAAACGGTAAAAACACCTTTTCCTGTTCTTCTTCGGGAATGCCCGGCCCTTCGTCACAAACCGTCACCATCACCCGATCTGCCGTGGCATCCAGACTGACATAGGCGCGATGACCGTATTTCAGGGCATTTTCAATCAGATTGGTAAAGGCGCGTTTTAAGGTTCCAGCCCGGCAGGTCAGGCGAATGGACCGTTTATCGCCAAAGGAATGGGCCTCGTCCCCGCCGCCAAAAACCGTATGTACAGAACTGAATTTTAACGGTTTTGGTCCTTCAAATACCACCGGGCGGCCCAGATCGGCATAATCATCGCAAATTGCTTCCAGCACCGAAATGAAGTCAACGGTGCGTTCTTCTTCCTTGTGAATCCAGTCACCAAGGAAATCCATCGCATCGCTCAGCAAATCATCCATTTCATCCAGATCGCGCAGCACAGTTTCGCGTAATTCGTCATTATCGATAAATTCGGCGCGCAACCGCAACCGCGTGCTGGGCGTACGCAAATCATGGGAAATCGCCGCCAACATCCGGGTCCGGTCATCCAGCATCCGCGCAATCCGCAACCGCAACCCGTTATAGGCCGCCGCCATTGACCGTGCCTCGGTTGGCCCGCGTTCTTCAACCGGCGGGCCTTCGACTTCATCCCCATTGCGCAAAATCGCATGGGTCAGGGATTTGAACGGCCCTGCCAGCAAATCGGCAAGGGCGGCAAACACTGCCAGAACTGCCACCACGCCCACCAGAAACATAATAAATACCACAGAGGGCGATGCGTGATCGGCCCATAACACCGGATGCGCGACCAACAACCGGTTGCCCGATGGCATGGTAACTTCCAGCCGCCCCTCCAGCCCCAGCCGGGCAATTTCACGCGACAGACCGGCAAAAAACAGACCGGGACTTTCGGACTTTTCAATCGATGATCTTTGTTCGGAACTTAATCGTCCACGCCGGAAATACACCTTTACCGATGTCGGCCAACCGGTTTCGCTTAACCGGACCGGCAGGGCGATATGTTGCGCCGGACGGCTAAATAACAGCGATGTTCCCGGCTCGTCCGCCGCCATCAATGTCACCAAAAGCCCATCGCGTGCGCCAAGATCAGCGGCACTGGACCGCAATTCCGGGTTTTCGGCAATCAGGATCAATTCCCGGATGGTAAAGCCCAGCGTATAGGCGCGGCTGATGCGTTCGCTGCGGTCAATGATATATTGCGACGCCATTGTGCTGATCCCGGCAATAATCACACCGCCCAGCATCATGATCACGAAAATCCGCCCGCCCAGGGTGCGGGGTTTGTAATGCCGTAAAATTTCGGCGATGGCGCTGCGGCGGCCCTGCACGCCCTACTCCAGACGGGTATCGGCGCAAAACTGATACCCGATGCCGCGCACGGTTTTGATCAGCTTGGGATTTTTGGCATCTTTTTCAATCTTGCGCCGCAATCGGCTGATCTGGATGTCGATGCTGCGGTCAAACGGAATAGAACTTTGCCCGCGCACAATATCCACAAGCTGTTCGCGTGACAAAGGCCGCTTGTTATGTTTGACCAGCGCGCGTAACAGGGCGAATTCGCCGCTCGACAAATGCACCACCACATTGTCGGACCCGCGCAATTCCCGCGCCCCCAAATCCAGAACCCACGACCCAAACAGGATTTTTTCCGATCCGCCCTGATCTGGCGGGGCTTTGGTGCCGGTTTCTGCCCGCCGGAAAATAGCCCGAATACGCGCCAGCAATTCCCGTGGATTGAACGGTTTGGTCAGATAATCATCCGCGCCCAGTTCCAGCCCCAAAATCCGGTCGGTATCCTCGCCCACGGCAGTCAGCATAATGATCGGCACCTTGGAATTGCGCCGCACATCTCGGCACAACGCAAACCCGTCATCACCTGGCAACATGATATCAAGGATCACCAGATCAATATTCCAGTCGCGCAGGGCCTTGTGCATCTCGCCGCCATCGGAAACCGTCGTAATGCGAAAACCGTGTTGAAGCAGGAATTTCTTCAACAGGCGCTGTATTTCCTGATCGTCATCGACGACAAGAATATGGGGTTCACGGCGGGAACTCAGGCTCTGTCTCCTGCAAAATCAATGGCTTTGTCCAATTGCGGCGGAGTGTAATCGGTTTTTGTAACAAATTGAAGCATTCTGCGATCATCGCCCTGTTGATTTTGGGGATATCGGACTGCCAAACAAAATGGCAGGCCGAAATGATCATTCGGCCCGCCATTGTAACACCCGTCACATTCCCACACGCATCAGCCACAAATCGGGTAGCTAACTTTATGCTTTTATTTCAGATCATAAATTTTGGTGCTGCCAGAAACTTCTGACGCAATCACCAGCATGGCATTACCCGTCGGGCTTTTTGCCGCATCAATAAACAGCATCCCTTCCGGGGCCAGTTCACCCGCTTTGTCGGTCTTGGGATCACCGGCAAAATTACGGTCAGTATGATAGGTCACAAATTGCGGGTTTTGTGGATTGCTCAGGTCATAGACCATGAAACCACCCTGCCGTTCCAGACCAATAAACGCATAAGGGACGCCATTGACATAGCCGCTGGTAACACCTTCCGGCTCAGGGCCTTTATCATCGGAACGATCATCAAAGCTGCCATTTTCGCTGCTGTCAGCGTTAAAGTCGCTTGCAAAATGCACGGCCAGATATTGTTCAAACTGATCGCCGCTATCAAAAATCATCGCAGCATGATCGTTCAGGACAGAAAACGACCGACCGCCGAATGTGTAAAGCTTGTCAAAATCACCGTCGCCATCAACATCTCCCTGGGCCGTTGTCACCTTCAGACGGCCCAGATTTTCCTTTTTCTGCAATGTTTCGGCATCGGGAAACGCCGTCGGATCCAGTTTCAAATCGCCAATGCGGGCTTCTTCGCTGTATCCGTCATAATCGCGGGAATCACCTTCATTGGCGATGATGAAATAATCTTTGCCGTCAATTTCAATGCCCTCAATGGTATCAGGCATATACATGCCCCAAACCGGCCAGGTTTTTATATTGATCGCGTCATCCTTGTTGCTGGCATCAAGGGCATGGATCGAATGATCCTTGAACCCAAGAGCAACAACATCCGTTACGCGGGCGGTCGCAATATCGACAATTGCAATGGCGTTGTTTTCCTGCAAAGTCACATAGGCTTTGCTGTCATCCGCACTGATCGCAATATATTCCGGTTCAATATCCTGTGCGATGCTGGATGTCCCCGGATTTGCTGTGCGCATACCATATGGCAGAACCGCTTCGTTCAGATGTTCAAATGTTGCGAATTTAACATTTTCATCGGTTATTGTGGTAATGTCGGCCGGAACGGAAATGACAGAAACGCTCCCTTCCGGGTCATTGTCGAAGGCGTCATTGGGTTCGCCTTCATTGGCGACCAGCACATGTCGGCCGTCGTGGGTAAACTTGATCATGTCGGGCAAGGCACCAACGGTTACTGCCGCTTTGAAATTGCCGTCGATATCAAAAAATACCGCTTTGCCCGGTGCCTGTTTCTCGGTGTTTTCAACAGCGGCCGCAATCAGGCCATTATGAATGGAAACACTGTTGGCGGTCTTGCCCCACTGTGCCAGTTCAATCGTTGAAATTTTGCGAATATTCATGGGATCGGACAGATCCAGAATATCAATTCCCTTGTCCCCGCCATTGACAACAAACGCCCGCTTGCTGTCGGCATCAAAAGCGACAATTTCTGCCCCACCTTCATCAAACAACTTCGTCCGATATTCTCCCATCGGCGTAATTGCAAGCGTATGCGCCGCCATATTGGCGCTGCGCAAGGAAATATCATTTTTCATCTGCATGCCACTAGCGGCACCTGCCGATAACAGACCAGAAATCGCAACACCTGCCAGCAATACTGAACGACGCATGAATTAACCCTTTTTGTCTGTGAAATTTATCAAGGATTCAACAATGAGAGTTACGGGTAACGGTTTCATGACAATGATATGATGCTTTGATAAATATCTTTGCAAAGGATGTGCTCCGACCCGGTCCCCGATGCGTATTGAGAAAACAGCACAATCAACAGGGCCAGCATTTTTCATGTCACAGCAAAAAATTGCCATCATCGGGGCTGGGATGACCGGGCTCAAGGCGGCATCCAGCCTGAATCGCGCCGGGTTTTCCGTTACCGTTTTTGAAAAAAGACACAGCCTTGGCGGGCGTCTGGCGACCCGGCGCACGGAATTGGGTATGTTTAATCATGGTGCGCAATATGTCACCGCCAAACGTCCCGATTTTACCGCCTATCTGATCCGTGCTGCCAATCTCAATGCCGCATCGGGCTGGCATCCGCATATCCACCCCCAACCGGGTGGCAATGCCGATCCGCGACAGGACTGGTATCGCGGTGCGCCACAGATGAACCGGCTGGTCAATCCCCTGCTCGCCTCTTATCCGCTGATCAGACAGAGCACCATTACCGCGATTGAACCACTGGGCCGCAAATTCATCCTGCATGGTGCGGCAGACGAACAATTTGGGGAATTTGACAGTGTGATCGTCACCGCCCCCGCCCCGCAAACCGCAAATCTTCTGATGCCGTTGAGCGGTCGGTTTGACTGCCTTGGCGATGTGACAATGGCCCCGTGCTGGGCGGTAATGGTGGCCTTTGCCAAATCACTGGATATGCGCTGCGATGCCATGCTGCATCCCGACCCGGCCATCAGTTGGGCCGCACGCAGCGAAGCCAGCATGCCCGGACGTCCGGATTTATGGGTGATCCATGCCAGCCCGCAATGGTCGCAAGACCATCTGGAAGATGACAGGGATAGGGTGATCTCCCGCCTGCTGGCCCGGTTTGAAGATGTTAATCCCGCTCTGTTGCCTGCCGTCATCTCGGTTGATGCCCATCTCTGGCGTTTTGCCCGCACGCAATCCCCACTGGGCCGCAGCCATCTGGCCGGGCTCAATGGCAGGATCATTGCCGCGGGGGACTGGTGCCTTGGCGCACGGGTCGAGGCCGCCTATGACAGTGGCCGTTGTGCCGCCAATGCCCTGATCGAAACATTTTATGGGTAAGGCCGCCCAAACCACCGGCGGGAAAATGCGTAAAAAGGCCGACCTTCCTGCCAAAATCTGCGTAATATGCCACCGCCCATTTGCATGGCGACGCAAATGGGCGGTGTGTTGGGATCAGGTGCGGTATTGTTCGGAAAAATGCCGTCGTACCCGGCAATCCGCAACACTCTCCGTTCAGGATCGCAGACTGTAAAGCTGGTCGATCAGACCGGCGGTTGAACTGTCGCGGTTTTGCGCAGTCTCCTCGCCCCGGACCATCGGCAGCAATTCTTTCGCCAATTGCTTGCCCAGTTCCACCCCCCACTGGTCATAGGAATTGACGTTCCAGATAATCCCCTGAACAAAGATTTTATGTTCATACATCGCCACCAGCCGCCCCAGCGTAAAGGGATCAAGCTGTTTATACAGGATCATGGTGCTGGGTTTATTCCCGGCAAAAACCTTGTGCGGGGCCAATGCCGCGATTTCACCGTCCGACATGCCCTGTGCAGCCAGTTCAACCTGCACCTCCTGCGCAGTTTTGCCGCGCATCAGGGCTTCGGCCTGGGCAAGGCAATTTGCCACCAACTTGTCATGATGGTTTTGCAACGGATGCAGCGCCTTGGCCGCCACCAGAAAATCAACCGGGATCAATTCCGTGCCCTGATGGATCAATTGATAAAAGGCATGTTGACCATTGGTGCCCGGTTCCCCCCAGATCACCGGGCCGCTGGCACGGGTAACTTTTTTGCCATCGCGCTGCACCGACTTGCCATTGCTTTCCATATCGGCCTGCTGCAAATAGGCCGGAAGCCGCGACAGATGCTGATCATAAGGCAGGATGGCATGGCTGGCCGCGCCCAGAATATTGCGATACCACACCCCGATCAGGGCAAGGATAACCGGAATGTTTTCGGCCAGACGGGCGGTGCGAAAATGATGATCCATTGATGCCGCACCGCGCAACAATTCCTCGAATTTGTCATAGCCCACCGCCAGAATAACCGGCAATCCAATTGCCGACCACAGGCTGTATCGCCCGCCAACCCAGTCCCAGAAACCAAAGGCATTGTCGGTATCAATGCCGAAATCTGCGACCTTATCAAGGGCGGTCGATACCGCGACAAAATGCTTTGCCACCGCCCCGTCATCGCCCAGCTTTTCAATCAGCCACGCACGGGCCGACAGGGCATTGGTCAGGGTTTCATCGGTGGTAAAGGTTTTCGACGCAATCACAAACAGGGTGCGTTCCGGATCAAGGTCTTTCAGCGTATCGACCAGATGCGCACCATCGACATTGGACACGAAATGGGCCCGAATGCCGTCAAGATGAAACGGGCGCAGCGCCTCGTTGATCATCACCGGCCCCAGATCGGATCCGCCAATGCCGATATTGACGACATCGCAGATGGTTTTGCCGGTATGACCTTTCCAGTCGCCCCCCTGCACGCGGGCGGCAAAGGCCTTCATTCGCGCCAGCACATCCTTGATACCGGGCATGATATCCTGCCCGTCCACCATCACCGGGCCACCATCCAGATTGCGCAGGGCAGTATGCAAAACCGCCCGGTTTTCGGTGATATTGATCCGGTCCCCGGCAAACATCCGGTCCCGCCATTCAGTCACATTGGCGGCCTTGGCAAGGTCGATCAATTCACCCATCACCGCATCGGTAACAAGATTCTTGGAATAATCGACAAACAGATCGTCAAACTGCAAATGATAACGGCCAAACCGCCCGGCATCACTGGCAAAGGCCCGTCGCAGATGGAAATTTTGCGCAATATCCGCGCCCAGTTTCTCCAGATTTTCCCAGCGATCCGTCAGATTTTCGGTGGACATGGCATCCTCGGTTTTCAAACAGGTCGGCCCGCAGGCCATGATGATATGCGTGGGACGTCTATAGATGGTCTGGCAATCAGGCTTGCGCCATAAAAGATGTAACTTCCGCCTCGGTCGGCAGGGCGGCAATCGCCCCGCGTTTGGTCGCGGTCAGCGCCCCCATCGCATTGGCAAACCGGCAGGCGGCGGCAATTTTATCCTGTGATGACAGCAATTCCGGATCTTTCAGCAATCGTGACAGGAAACCGGCGGTAAATCCATCCCCGGCCCCGGTGGCATCAACCGCCGTCACCCTGAAAGCATCGGCATGCCCGGTAAAATCAGGGGTGAAAAACCGGCTACCTTCAGGGCCGGAGGTCACGATCAGAAGTTTCCAGCCCGCACACCACAGCTTTTTGACCCCGGCATCAATATCTTTTTCACCGGTCAGAAAGGCCACTTCGTCATCGGAAATTTTAACAATATCGGCCTTTGAAATCGCCAGCAGCAACATCTCGCGCGCGGCATCCTCATGGGGCCACAATGGCAGGCGCAAATTGGGATCGCAGGAAATAATCGCCCCGCCTGCCCGCGCAATTTCAATGGCCTTTAATGTCGCCGCTCGTGGGTCGTCATCAATCATGCACAGCGTACCGTAATGAAACAGATCGCATCCTTGCAGCATCGCCACATCCAGATCGGCAGGCGACAGCAACATATCGGCCGAAGGCGAACGGTAAAACGAAAATTCGCGTTCGCCATCGGCCCGCAACGACACAAAGGCCAGCCCGGTCAGGGCTTCTTTCGTCAGGACAATTCCCGATGTATCGACATGATCGGATTTTAACGTATCCACCAGAAAATGCCCGAAGGCATCATCGCCCAGCTTGCCGATAAAGCCGGTGGCAATCCCCTGGCGCTGCAACCCCACTGCCACATTGCCCGGCGCACCGCCTGCCGCCTTGGCAAAGGCCGGTGCATCGGCAAGTCCCGTCCCCGTCACGGTCGGGACAAAATCAATCAGCAATTCCCCAAGGCAAACTGCTTTCACTGTCATGTTTATCTCCGGTTTGATGGCCTTTATGGCCTGGTGTTTTGTGACGTGGGACAGCATCTTTTAAATCGATTCAATTACGGTCGCAAAGAAAAAGCCGCCCGGAAATTTCCCGAACGGCCCGACAGGATCAAAACAGCAAAAAGCGCTGCATTTCCCCCTCAATAAAGCGCCATTTCAACTTCACGCGCCCGGCCCAGTTCGGTCATCCATTCGCCGATTGACGGGTCCTTTTGCAACTGGCGACCATAATGGCGGGTCAGGGCCGCACTCAAACGCCCCTTGCGACCCAGATACGCATCGGCATAGCCGATCATCACAGAATTGGGCCACGCCTGGGGCCGGATCATGGCCAGACGGTGAAAGAGTTCATCCTCGCTGGCATCGGGTTGCGCCTGTGCCATCAGGGTCATCATCGCCGCCGTTGACCGCGATACGCCCATATGACAATGCACCAGCAAATGCCCGTCGGTCCGGCTGTCACAGGACCCGGCCAGTTTCTCGCCAAAACCAAGGATTTCCTCGACATGGCCGGATTGCGGCATGATCATGCCGGGTTTTTCCTCGATAATATCGTGAAACCGCAACAGGGTGCGGTCATGCGGCGCATAGGTGCCAAAGGCCTCGGGATCGGGGGTTTCCGGGTCAATCACCGATAAAACATGCGTCACAGACCGCGCTGCATGCCCCGGAAGTTCTTCAATGCCACAAATCGTCAAAACCGAAATCGAAACCGACTGCATCATGCTTTCCTGTATCAGACCCAAAACAAAGGCCGGTACATCTGTACCGGCCTGATCGCCCATAACGGACTATTTCTTGTTGGCTGCGTGTAAATTCAACATTTCCCACGCAATCGTCGCCCCGGCAAGGGCGGTAATATCCGCCACATCAAAGGGCGGGGATACTTCCACCACATCGCTGCCGATCAGGTTGATCCCCTCCAGCCCGCGCAGGATCGATACCGCCTGATGGGTGGTCAACCCGCCCAGAACCGGGGTTCCTGTGCCTGGCGCGTAACAGGGATCAAGGCCATCAATGTCAAAGGTGATATAGGCCGGGTTATCCCCGACCACCGCCTTGATTTTGGCGACAATCGCCTCGATCGACATCGCCTGCACATCCGGGCCGTACAGGATGTTAAACCCCTGCGTCGATTCATTATGGGTACGGATGCCGACCTGTATGGATTTGGCCGGATCGACAATGCCGTTTTTCGCAGCATGCCAGAACATCGTGCCATGATCGATCCGGTCACCGTCATCTTCCCACGTATCGGAATGGGCATCAAACTGGATCAGGGAAATCCCCTTGCCGTATTTTTCGGCATGGGCCTTGAGGATCGGATAGCTGACGAAATGATCGCCGCCAATCGTCAACATTTTGGCACCCGATTGCACGATGGTTCGCGCATGGTCTTCGATGGCATCGGGGATCATTTGCGGATGGCCCGGATCAATCACCATATCGCCATAGTCAATCACGGCCAGTTGCGCAAAAATATCGCGACCCGACGGAAAATGCGGGGCCCATGCCAGATGGGCCGATGCCCGGCGCACCCCCTGCGGGCCAAGCCGCGTTCCCGGTCGGCTGCTGGTCGCCAGATCATAGGGAACGCCAGTCACAGCAACATCAATGCCGCTCAGATCGCGGCTATAGATCCGGCGCATGAAAGACAGTGCGCCGGAATACATCGGCTCGCTGGTGTTCTGATGCACCGATTTGGCGGTAAAGGCGTTGTCGCCGCCCTTGGTATCAATCACTCCGGTACTGCTCATCTTTCCAGTTTCCTCACGCTCAGGCATCGCCAAGGGCGATCCATGTCGATTTGATTTCACAATATTTATCAAGGGCATGCAACGAACGGTCGCGGCCTGTGCCCGATTGTTTGTAACCGCCAAACGGCATGGTGATCGACCCGCCGTCCCAGCAATTGATCCAGACCAGACCGGCCCGCAATTTTTTCGCGGCCAGATGCGCCTTGTTGATATCCCGCGTCCAGACGGCAGCAGCAAGGCCATACGGCGTATCATTGGCGGTTTTCACCGCTTCCTGCCAATCGTGAACTGATATCACCGACAATACCGGGCCAAAAATTTCCTCGCGGGCAATCGTCATATCGTTGCCCACCCCGTCAAATACCGTGGGTTCGATGAAATAGCCGCCGGTTTCGGTGCGCACACGGTTACCACCGGTGCGCAATTGCGCGCCTTCGGCATGGCCTTTTTCGATAAAGCCCAAAACGCGGTTCATCTGGTTTTCATCAACAATCGCCCCCATCTGGCTGGCCGGGTCCAGCGGATCGCCCGGCACCATTTTCTTGCCCTGGGCAATCACTTTTTCGATGAATTCATCCTTGATGCTGTTTTCAACAATCAGGCGCGATCCGGCGGTACAAACTTCACCCTGATTATAGAAAATCCCGCCCGCTGCGGCGGCCGCTGCCGCATCCATATCCGGGCAATCGGCCAGAACGATATTGGGGCTTTTGCCGCCGCATTCCAGCCAGACCCGTTTCATGTTCGACTGTCCTGCATATTGCAAAAACAGTTTTCCGACTTCGCCCGACCCGGTAAAGGTCACGCAATCAACATCGTCATGCAGGCCCAGTGCCTTGCCCGCCGTCGGGCCAAAACCGGGCACCACATTCAAAACCCCGTCGGGCAACCCGGCCTCTGTCGCCAGTTCGGCAATCCGCAACGCCGTCAGCGGCGATTGTTCGGCGGGTTTCAAAACCACTGAATTGCCCATCGCCAATGCCGGGCCCAGTTTCCACATCGCCATCATCAAGGGAAAATTCCACGGCACCACGGCGGCGATCACGCCCAAAGGTTCGCGGGTGATCATGCCAATCGCGCGTGGGTCACGCGGCGAAATTTCGTCATACACCTTGTCGATCGCCTCGGCGTACCAGCGCATGCAACTGATCGACAATGGAATATCATCGCCCGATGACATCGAAATCGGCTTGCCCATATCAAGGCTTTCCAGCAGGGCCAGTTCAGACGCATGTTGTGCCATCAGATCGGCGAATTTCATCAAAATCGCCTTGCGTTTGCCCGGCGCGGCCTCCGACCAGCTGCCTTTTTCAAACACCGCACGGGCGGCTGCCACGGCACGGTTGACGTCTTCGACATCGCATTCGGCGATTTTCGCCAGAACCTTGCCATCGCGCGGACTGACGCAATCAAAGGTGCGACCCGACGCCGCATCCACATAAACCCCGTTGATAAAGGCCTGACGACGGATATCAAGGCTGGCCGCTTGTGATTTCAGGGCGTCAAAGCTCATGACTTTGGTCATTGGATAATCTCCTGATACAGGACGTGACCGAGTGTGCCACATACTTGTCGGTCAAAATATGATTTCAATATGACGGCGGCGTTGCCGCACTGACGACTTCGCATTCGGCATCGTCGGGATTGCGGAACCGGTGCGGGATTTCGGCATTGAAATAATAGGCATCGCCCGGTTCCAATACCTGCACCCGGTCGCCCACGGTGACTTCCAGCCTGCCCCGCACCACAACCCCGGCTTCTTCGCCCTTTTGAATAATCAGGCGATCCCCGGTGCCGCCTTTGGGCGGATAGATTTCATGCAACACCCGCAATTTGCGATCCTTGCGGGTTGCCCCGACCAGACGCATCGACATCGTGCCGTCCGACAGCTCCACCAGATCATCCCGCCGGAAAAAGATTTCCTCGCCATTATCCAGATCAATGGTGAAAAAATCGATCAGGCTCATCGGAATGCCGTCCAGAACCTTGGTCAGCGAGTCTACCGACGGGCTGACCCGGTTCTGTTCGATGGTTGAAATCGTGCTGTTGGTCACCCCGGCCCGACGCGCCAGTTCGCGTTGCGATAATCCATACATATTGCGCACCGATTTCAGGCGGTCCCCAATCTTGTTGGAAGCCACACGGTGCGGTTTTCCGTCCTCAATGACCGTGGCCATTAAACCGCATCCAGATACCAGCGATATTCAAGCGTGGTGACTTCGGCAAAGAACTGGTCATATTCGGCACGGCGGCAAACGTCATAAACCTCGACAAACCGTTCGCCCAGATAATCCTTGACGATCTTGCCATCCACAAAACAATCCAGCGCCGAAATCATGCTGCGCGGCACGATCTTGCCGCCGGTCTGCTCATAACCGTTGCCTTCAACCGGCGCACCGGGATCAAGTTTGTGTTTGATTCCGTAATGCATCCCGGCCAAAACACAGGCCAGCACCAGATAAGGGTTGGAATCCGCCCCCGACACCCGATGTTCGATCCGCGCACTTTCAGGGCCACCCGCCGGAACCCGCAAGGCCACGGTACGGTTATTCAGGCCCCAATTGGGCGACATCGGCGCATAGGCATTGTTCTGGAAACGCCGGAACGAATTGGGATTGGGCGCAAAAATCGCCATGCTTTCAAACATCGATGCCTGCAACCCGCCAATCGAATATCGCAGCATATCGGAAACGTCTTCATCACCAACTGGCGACAATACATTCTTGCCTGCCGCATCGCGCAAGCTGACATGAACATGCAAACCGTTGCCGGCCTGATCGGAATAAGGCTTGGCCATAAAGGTCGCCGTGACCTTGTGATCCCACGCAATCCCCTTGACCACGCGCTTTAACTGCATGGCATGATCGGCGGCCTGCATCGGGTCATTGACATGGCCCAGATTGATTTCGAACTGTCCGGGGCCGGCTTCGGCCACGATGGTATCGGCCGGAATCCCCTGCCGGTTCAGCTCACTGACCGCATCATGCAGCACCCGGTCGAAATTTTCGATTTCCTGCAAACCATAAACCTGTACCCCGTCAGACGCATAACCACCGCCCAATGGTGCGGGCGGCAACGGAATCCCGGTTTCGGTATTCTGGTCGGCCAGATAAAATTCCAGTTCCAGTGCCACGGTCGGAAACAGGCCATCCGCCGCCATCCGGTCAACGACCCCTTGCAAGACATTACGCGGATCGGCAAAAAACCGTTCCCCGTCAAGGTCATGCAACGACATCATCACCTGTGCCAATGCCTGCTTGCCATACGGCACGCGATGCAATGTGCCGGGAATCGGATGGGCGATATTATCCTGATCGCCGCTGGACCATAACATCCCCGTACCTTCGGGATTGTTGCCGGTAATATCGACCAGACACATCGAACCGGGCATATTGACGCCCTCGGCATAACTTTTCAGAAATTTGTTCTTGCTGACGCGCTTGCCGCGAAACACCCCGTTGATATCGGGCAGCAAAATTTCGACCAGTTCGATATCCGGATTGGCATCAAAGAACCTTTGGGCTTCGGCCCGACTGTCTTCGACGAACGTCTTGTTCATCGGTTTATACCCCCAGATAGCGTCTTTGTTATGAATGCCTCATGGTGCCGCGCCGCCGGGATTTGGTCAAGCCCTTGTTCATTATATCGTGCATCTGCCATTTTATCCCTGAACAAACATTGCGCCGCACAATACGGCATTGTTTCTGCCTCATCAGAACATCTGTTGGCTTTTTTGCGCCACGATACCTCGGACAAGGCGACAAAAATTTCCTCTTGCAAAGGTGTGCGAAAAAACGAACACTTGAACAAGCCGTTCAACATTCCACACAGAGCAAGGCGCATTGTCGCTGCCGGGAGACGTCATGAACCAGATCGACAAAACCACCCATTGGCAGAATATCGACCAGCAACACCACATGCACCCCTTTACCGATACCGCCGACCTCAATGCACGCGGTACACGGATCATTACCAAGGCGCAAGGTGTCTATATCGAGGATTCGCACGGCAAACGTTATATCGACGGCATGGCCGGCCTGTGGTGTGTCAATGTCGGTTATGGCCGCAAGGAACTGGCTGATGTCGCATCGCGCCAGATGATGGAACTGCCCTATTACAACAATTTTTTCCAGTGTGCGAACGCCCCGGCGATTGAATTGTCGCAGGTCCTGGCCGATATCACGCCCGATGGCCTCAATCATGTTTTTTATGCCAATTCCGGGTCCGAGGCGAACGACACCGTTGTGCGCATGGTGCGGCAATACTGGAAACTCAAAGGCCAACCGGATCGCAGCCATATCATCAGCCGCCATAACGCCTATCACGGATCGACCATTGCCGGGGCGTCGCTGGGCGGAATGGCCGGGATGCATTCGCAAGGCGGGCCGATGTTGCCCAATGTCGCCCATATCATGCAACCATACTGGTTTGGCGAAGGTGGCGATCATACCCCCGATGAATTCGGCCTGATTGCGGCGCGTGCGTTGGAAGACAAAATTCTGGAACTGGGTGCGGACAAGGTCGGTGCCTTTATCGGTGAACCGATTCAGGGCGCGGGGGGCGTCATCATTCCACCTGCAACCTACTGGCCGGAAATTCAGCGTATCTGCGATAAATACGATATTTTGCTGGTGGTGGATGAAGTCATTTGCGGGTTTGGCCGCACCGGCAACTGGTTTGGCAGCGACACATTTGACATCAAACCCGACCTGATGCCGATGGCCAAGGGCATGTCATCGGGTTATTTGCCGATTTCCGCCGTCATGGTCGGCGACCGGGTGGCCGATGTGCTGATCAATCAATGCGGTGAATTCACCCACGGCTTTACCTATTCCGGTCATCCGGTCTGTGCGGCTGTGGCGCTGGAAAATATCCGCATCATTCGTGATGAAAAACTGGTGGAACGGGTCCGTGATGATATCGGCCCCTATCTGCGCAAAAAACTCGCCAGCCTTGCCGATCACCCGCTGGTCGGCGCGGTTGAAAGCGTCGGGCTGATTGCCGGGATGCCACTGGTATCGGACAAGAAAACCCGCAAGGGGTTCGAAAAGCCCGGCACGGTTGGCACCATCTGTCGCGATTTCTGTGTTGAACATGGCGTGATCATGCGCGCCTGTGGCGACCGCATGGTGATGTCGCCGCCTTTGGTGATTTCGCACAGCGAAATTGACGAAATCGTTGAAAAGGCCACCGCCGCCTTTGACGCCACCGCACGCAAAATCGGCAAGATGTAACCGCCCTCAATCAAAGCCTTATCAAAACACCCGGCACGCGATATCGTCTGCCGGGTGTTTTCATCTTCAGGTCTTTTCATGCTGAAACGTTTCTATGAACCCGCCGCCTATGATGCCGCCCGTCTGCCTGACAGCTATTGGGCCGAAACCGCGCATCCCCTGCCCGATTGCGAAACATTACCCGCCGAAGGTGGCCTTAAAACCACGGTCGCGGTGATTGGCGGCGGTTATACCGGCCTGTCGGCGGCCCTGCGTCTGGCCAAAACCGGGGTTGATGTCTGCGTCTTTGACATGGGCAGGACCGGCTGGGGTGCATCGGGGCGCAATGGCGGTTTTTGCTGCATCGGCGGGGCGATTGCATCCTATGACGATCTGGCCCGGCAATTTGGCACCGATGCCGCCCGCCATTTCGCCAGACAGCAACGATCCTCGATTGATCTGGTCGCAGGACATCTGGCCGACTGGAACCTTGATGCAGACCGCCATTCCGATGGTGAAATCGTTCTGGCCCACAAACAAAACCGCGTGCAGAAATTACAGGATGAAGCCCGGCACCTCAGGGAATTCGCCGGAATCGAATCCGAATTACTGGATCATAATGACCTTGTCGCGCGTGGCCTGAATGCCACCGGCACCTTTGGCGGCCTGCACGTCAAGGCCGGGTTTGGCCTGCATCCGCTGAAATATCTGGCCGGGCTGCATCGCGCCTGTCAGGCGCAAGGTGTTCGGATTTTCGCACAGGCGCAAATCACCCGCCTTGACGATCAGGCCGGGCGATATACCCTGACGGCAGGTAATTGCAGGATTACCGCTGATCGCGTGGTCATCGCCACCAATGGCTACAGTGCCGAAAACCTGCCCGACTGGATTGGCGGGCGGTTATTGCCGGTCTTTTCGGGCATTTTCACCACCCGCCCCCTGAGTAATGCCGAACAGGCGCAACAGGGCTGGACCAGCGACCTGATGGCCTATGACACCCGCATCCTGCTGCATTATTTCCGCAAATTGCCGGATGGCCGGTTGATGTTTGGCGGGCGCGGCGGGCTCGCCGCCACCCCGGCGGCGTTCGAGAAGGCAAAACGGCAATTATTTGCAGGCTTCCGCGCCCTGTTTCCGGCATGGCGCGATGTTGACATCACCCATCACTGGAACGGTCTGGCCTGTCTGATGTATTCTTTCCGGCCCTATGTCGGGCCGGTGCCGGGGCATCGCGACGTCTGGGTGGCGCTGGGCTATCATGGCAACGGGGTCGCGATGGGCAGCCTGTGCGGCGATCTTTTGGCCGGGCAAATGACCGGTGCCGTTTCACCGGGCGATATCGGCCCTGTTCTGGCAACACCACCGGGCAAATTCCCCCTGCCCGGTCTGCGCCGTCAGGCCCGCACCGCCGCCTATTTGTCTTATCAGTTGCGCGACCGGCTGGCATAGGGCGGCAAACTGACCTATGTCATGTCGCAGCAAGACGCCACCGCCTATAACGCCGATAAATACTGATCCGCCGGAGCCCCGAAAGCCATCATGTCCGACCGCCCGTCCTTACAGGAAATACGCGACCGCCGCGAAATCGCCACCCGCAAAATCAGCGATGAAACCGGCATTACCGATGTCATGATCCATGATGTTGTGCATGGATTTTACGACCGGGTGCGGGCCGATGCGGTTTTGGGGCCGATCTTTGCCGAAAAAATCAACGATTGGGATTTCCATCTGGATCGCATGTGTGCCTTCTGGGGGTCGGTTGCCCTGGCCAAGGGGGCCTATGATGGCCGCCCGATGCAAAAACACATGCCCCTTGCCATTGATCGCCATCATTTTGATCGCTGGCTGGAACTGTTTGCCGAAACCCTGAAGGATTTATGCCCGCCTGCCGCCGCCCGCCATTTCATGGAACGCGCCCTGCGAATAGCCCAAAGTTTCGAACTGGGCATCGCCGCCCATAACGGGGTTATTCTGGGCAAGGGCGAACGTTATGATCCCAACCCGGTAAAATCCTGGACGCCCTAAAGTCTGTCGCGCAGCGAAAACCACATCATCGCCAGCACCAGCAACGGATAACGCAGGCTTTTACCTCCCGGAAATGGTGGAACCGGCACCCGCGCCATCACATCGAACCGTTCCATCGTACCGGCCACCGCATCGGCCATGATCTGCCCGGCCAGTGTCGCCATCGCCACCCCATGCCCGGAATAACCGCTGGCCGTCAGGACATTGCCCTTGATCCGCCGGAAATACGGCATGCGGTTCATCGTAATCGCCAATGTCCCGCCCCAGCCATAATCAATCTTCACATCGCGCAATTGCGGATACACTTCCAGCATGCAGGGCCGAACAAACGATCCGATATCCTTGGGGAAATGATAACTATAGGTTTCCCCGCCGCCAAAAAGCATGCGTTTATCGGCACTTAACCGGTAATAGTTAATCACGAACTTTGAATCGGCGACCGCCACATCATCGCGGATCAACTCACCGGCCAGATCATCGCCCAGCGGTTCCGTCGCGATGATGAAATTATTGATCGGCATGACGCTACGCGCCACCCGGTCTTCCAGCCCGTCAAGATACCCGTTGCACCCCAGAATCATAAACCCGGCCCGCACCACCTGCCCGCCCGCAAGGCGCACCGTCACCGTCACCGTCGGTCCATTGTCATATCCGGTAACCATCGCATTTTCATAAATCCGCACCCCGGCCTTTTGCGCCGCCTGCGCAAGACCCAGGGCAAAATTCAGCGGATGCAAATGCCCCGCCCCCATATCCAGCGACCCGCCATGATAAAATCCGGTGCCCAGCATCTGGCAGATTTCATCGCGATCAATCGCCCGAATCTGGTCATAGCCATAATCGGTGCGCAATTTGTCGCAATAGGCATGGCTGCCTGCCACCATGCGGGCGCGATGATCGGCATGGAGAATGCCCGGTTTCCAGTCACAGGCAATATCATGGTGGTCAATCAGGCTGCGCACCAGATCCTTGGATTGTTCGGCGATATCCCACAAACTGCGGGCATCGTCACGACCAACCATTTTTTCCAGATCATCCTGTTCGCGGCGTTGCCCCGATCCAACCTGCCCACCATTGCGCCCCGATGCGCCCCAGCCAACCCGGTGTGCCTCCAGCAACACCACATCATATCCGCGTTCCGCCAGATGCAGGGCCGATGACAGGCCGGTATACCCCCCGCCAATCACCACCACATCACAGGTCAAATCCCCTTCGGGTGCCGCAAAGGGTGCCATCGGATTGGCCGTGGCCGCGTAATAAGAAGGGGGATAGCTTCCGGGGATGTCGTTGGCTGTCAGAAAAGCAGGATGAAACACGCAAGGCCTCGTTATTTGTGAATTTTCTATCCGGCAATACCGGATGTCTGTTCAACCAGTTTCAGGGCGGTTTTGGTCGCGGCACAGCCGCCCCGCGCCGTACAGCGCAAATCCGGATGCATCATCGCGCCAATTTTTACGGTCTGATCGACCAGCTCGTCAAATCCCAGAACCGCATCAAACCCGGCCATCACGGCCATCGCCGATGAAAAGGCATGTGAAACACCGGCCACATTACGCGCATGACACGGAATTTCAACATCCCCGCCCACCGGATCACACACAAGCCCCAGCGTATTCATCAAACACATCGCCGCTGCATCAAAACATTGTTGCGCCGTACCGCCATAGGCCTGCACCACCCCGGCGGCGGCCATCGCCGCCGATGCCCCGGTTTCAACCGAACATCCCCCGCATTCCGCCGCAAAGGTGCCGCGCGCCGCAAATACCGCCCCCACCAGCGCCATCACCTGCAAGGCATCCGTCATGCCATCCGGGTCGATGCCATGCCGGATCAGGCCATACAGCGTACCCGGCACCACCCCGGCGCTACCCGCTGTTGGCGCAGCACAGACCAGCCCACGGTTGGAATCGCGTTCCATCGCTGACAAGGCCCCGGCAATCGCATCCTGCAACACCGCCCCGCCCAGACCGGCGGGCAAATTGGCATCCCGCACCTTGCGCGCCCGCAAGGTCAAAAACCGCATGACGTTATCTTCGGGTTTGGCGTCAAATCCTTCGGCCACCACCTGCAACATCAATTCACCACGCTGTCGAAACAGGGCGCGGGTGTCATCAAGGCTGCGACCCAGACGCTGCGCCTCCAGAACCAGCCCGGCTTGCGCCAGCGACCCACCCTGCGCCTCGGCCACATTGATCACCGCATCGGTGGTTGAAAACAGATCATCGGTTGAACACACCGGATATTGCGACGCATCGGCCATCCGCACATCATGAATGCCCGGCATCTGGCGCAGCGTTTTGAATGCGGCCTGCGAAGGCAAGGCTTGCAGGGATATGTCAATCCGCCCGTCCGGCCCGGTTTCCTGTCCCAAAACGACATTATCCTTGCCGCACAACATCGTGGCGACATCATCGGGCGCATTGCCCCAAACAAACACCACCGCGGTTTTACCGGTCAGAAAAACCGGCACATCATTCATGCGGTCAATATAAAACATCCCGCCGCCAATCGACGCCCCCTGATAAAGATCGGTGCGCGTGCTGCCATCGGGGGCCTGCACGGTCAGGTGCAAATCAACCCGGTTGGGATGGTTGTTATTGGCAAGTTCGGTGATTTCAACGGCAAACTCAAATCCTTCGCCGCGCAAGACACGCGGCAAAACCTGACGAAAACCGGTATCTGTCAGGCCCACCCCGGCCAGACCTGCGGCAAAATTTTCATCCGAACTTTGCGCCTGATAGACCGGTGCAAACGACCCTCGCGAGTCAAACCGCACAATGGCACGGGTCAAAACTTCGCCATTCGTGGTTGATAATTCACGCACCAGCCTTGCCATCATATAGGGCGCGGCACAATGGGAACTGGACGGACCGCGCATCACCGGACCGATGACGGAATTAAGCAGGCTGATTTCTTGCATGGCTCTCTCTGGCGGGCGGCGATTTTCGCATCTTGTTATCCGCAATCATCCCCCTTTCGCCCGGCAAATGCAATGATCCAGCACCCCGTTTTGCCGCGTCACAAATTCGTGTGTACTGCGTCGTCGAATATCCTCACCTCTGGCGGAGCAATCACATGGCGCTTTTGACAAATGCTCAGTTGCAGGGTCTGGCTTCGCCGGATCTGGACGCAGGCACCGAACTTGATCCCCGTTTCAACGATCCCTATCCCGATGCCGCCTGTTGGGGCTGGGCGTTGTGTGGCGGGCCAAGCCTGCATGGCAATGCCGAACCGGCAACCATTTTCGGCAATGCCATCAACACCAATACCGGGGGCTATGTCACTGGCCTGAAACCGGATTTTGTCGATTGGGTCAATGTCGCCTTTGGTGCCAATGTCAATGCCAACAATCAGGCCCGTATCCTGAGCGAAAATTTCAACCCCGCCCTGATTGAACTTGATGATGATGCGCAGGATGCCTGCCGCACCGCCTTTGCCAAACTCTGTATCATCGTCAATGGCCTGACGATCCCCGAGGCCCCGACAAATTACAAAATCGTCATGGCGTCCGATCATTGGTACACATGGGAACACTGGGCGCTGGGCCTGAAGAACAATATCGCAGCCCCCGACAACCCGGCCTGGCAATATACCCAGCGCGATGCCGGGGTGAACCCGGTCAATACAAGATGCGGCCATGTCTGGGGGGCGCACCCGTTATTGACCGAAATCTGCGTGTCGGAATTGCAGGACGGGCATTTGATGTATTTGCCCCATGCCGTGGGCTGGCCCGCCCCGGTTGTACCGGCGGCACCTGCCGAACCAGTTGTCCTCGCTGCCAAAGTGGATCAGAACGGCCTGCCGCCCGAACCCGGCAGCAATCCCTGATCAGCCACCCGTAACCGGCGGAAACAGGGCAATTTCCTGCGCCCCGGCAAGGCTGCGGTCGCCTTGTGCATATTCCTGATCGACCGCAACCCGGATCAGATCAGGGTCCTTGAGGGCCGCGGCATAATTGGCCCCGCGCTGTGGCAACCATGCCATCAGGGCGGCCACTGTCGTTACCTCATCGGGCAGATCAAGAGTTTCTTCGGCAAGGCCGATCCGGTCCTTGACCCAGGCGAAATAGACCAGTTTCATCGTGCGTCCTGTCTTGTGATGACCTTTGAATACGGCGCATTGTTGGCGCAGTCGGGCGGCCCTGACAAGGCCAACTGTCAGGGATAAACAAAAAAGCCGCCCGGTGCCGCGTCCAGCCGTGAAATCAGATTGGCGACAAAAAACCGTTCCGCCCGGCTCAACGACATGCGCGGATTGGTCACCAGATAAATATCAATCGCGGGCGGCGCATCATAGGGCGGCAAACGCCATAACATGCCGCGTTCCAGCGCATTTTGCACCACATGGATCGGCAACGGCCCGATCCCCAGCCCGGCATTGATCAAACGCCGCACTTCTTCCAGATGCGGGCTTGTGGCAATCACCTTGCCCTTCATGCCTTCACGGGCGCGCAATACCGCCACCGGGGCCAATGCGCCCGATAACTGGTCGGTCGAAAACGAAACAAACGGTTCATTGCGCAGATCGGCAAGGGTCAGGTCGGTGCGCCCGAACAAATGATGGGTCGGCCCGCAAAAAAATCCGAAATGTTCGCGATAAAGCCGCCGGTAATGCAGGCGTGGATGTTGTTCATGGACCAGACAAATGCCGAAACTGGCCTGCTGCGACAACACCTGACTGACGACATGCACAGATGTCGCGACATTGATTTCATAGCTGACCTGCGGATGGGCGCGGTTAAAATCAAACAGGGCCTCATCCAACGGCGGAAACACCACATGACTTGCCAGCCACAAATGCAAATGCCCGGATAATTGCGCGCCACTATCCTGCATGACATCGGACAGACGGCCAATCGCCCCGCAAATTTCCTGACATTCCTGATACAGCGCCAATCCCTGTTCAGTCACTTCAAACCGGCCACGATCGCGGTCAATCAGCCGCGCCCCGATCTGATCCTCCAGACGCTTTAACGCATTACTGACGCTGGGCTGGCGCAATAAAAGCCGGTTGGCCGCCCCGGTGATCGACCGTTCCTCGACAATGACGCTGAAAGTATGCAGCAGATTCCAGTCAAACCGGCGGCGGAAAATCTCGGCCATGACGCCCTCATAGTTTTTATCTATGGGTCGTATATTACTTATCTATTTGCGCTATGTCCAAGCATCAGGTGAAATGAATTTGGGCAAAAATTCCCGACGATCAAAAAACAGCCAAAAAACGGCAGAACCGCCAGACCCGCAACCGGGTCGCAGACAGAACGGGAGGCATACATGGCCGCAGAGAGTGCGAGGGGGCGCAGGCAACCCTGGATTCTGTTGTCACCATCGCTGGCGACCATCAGTTTCTTGCTGATCATCCCGATGATGTTCATCGTGGTGTATTCCTTCTGGCTGCGCACCGCAACCGGGGCCGATCAGGTCGGTTTTTATCTCGATAACTGGCAGGAAGTCCTCACAGACCGTTATTACCGCGACATCCTGTTTCAAACGTTCCAGATTGCCTTTTACACCACCGTGATCTGTGCGCTGGTCGGGTATATCCCCGCCTATTTTGTCGCCAACACCCGCATGCGCAGCAAAACCCTGTTGTTGTTGATGCTGATGCTGCCATTCTGGATCAGCTACATCATCCGCACCATGTCATGGATCAACATTCTGGGATCATCGGGTGCGATCAACACCTTCCTGATCTGGACCGGTGCCATCGATAGCCCGATCAGCATGCTCTACAACCAGACCACCGTGATTCTGGGGCTGGTGCATTATCTGCTGCCTTTCATGATCCTCAATATCTATGTCAGTCTGGACGGTATCGAAAAGAACCTGACCGAAGCCGCACAAAGCCTGGGATGCAATGGCTGGCAGGCTTTTCGCGAAGTCACCCTGCCCCTGTCATTTCCCGGTCTGGCGGCGGGGTCGCTTTTGTGTTTCGTGCTGGCATCGGGCACCTATATCACGCCGCTGGTTCTGGGCGGGCCGCGTGATGCAATGTTTGCCAATCTGGTGTTCGAGGCCATCGTCACACAGTTGAACTGGCCTTTGGGTTCGGCGCTGTCGCTCGTGCTACTGGCCTTGCTGGGTGTTCTGGTTGCGGTTTACAGCCGTTATCTGGGTGTTGATCAAATCGCCAAGAGTTTCCGGTAAGGGGGATGATCATCATGACAGGCTGGTCCTGGATCCGCATTGCCACCATTCTGGTTTACCTGTTTTTGTTCGCCCCGGTCGCGGTGGTGATCCTGCTGGCCTTTAATGCCAACCAGTTTGGCAGTTTCCCGATACAGGGATTTTCCCTGCGCTGGTTTGAAGCCCTTTATCACAATGACGCCATTGTCCGGGCGTTCAAAACATCCCTGCTGCTTGGCGTTTTAACGAGTGCGATCTCGACGACGCTGGGTACCCTCGCAGCACTTGCCATGGTCAGGTACGATTTCCCCGGGAAACGCACAGTATCAAGCCTTTTGGTTGCCCCGATCCTGATTCCCGAGGTCGTTCTGGCCGTGGCACTTCTTTTATTCCTGCAATTTCTGTCGCTGCCCAAAAGCTTTTTTCTGTTGTTGATGGGGCATGTGGTTTTCACCCTGCCCTTTGTCGTTCTGGTGGTACAGGCACGGCTGGTATCCATCCGCCGCGATGTCGAAGAAGCCGCCATGAGCCTTGGCGCAACGCCCATACAAACCTTTTTTGAAATCACCCTGCCCTTGATGCTGCCTGCGGTGATGGCCGGAATGCTGTTTTCCTTCACCATCTCCTTTGACGATATCACCGGCACCCTGTTCTGGAAGCCGGGCGGCATCGAAACCGTCCCGACCCAGATTTTCGCCATGCTGCGCAATTCCATCAGCCCGGAAATCAATGCACTGGGGGCGGTAATGGTAATTTTCACCGTCGCCCTGCCGCTTTTGGGCACCGCAATCGCCCGGCGCATGTCGGCGGCAAAAATGAAATCTGCCAAGACCTGAACAAACGAAGCGGAAAACCGCCAAAACCAACCAAACACCTTTATCAGGAGGCCTGAAATGGATAAGACCAAAAGATACGAACGCCTGCTTTCCCGCCTGAAAGACGGCGATATCAATCGCCGCAGCTTTTTAACCGCCCTGGGTGCGGCCGGTGTCACCGCCGGTCTGGTCGGGGGCCCGATGGGCATGCTGACCCGTGCTGCCCGTGCCGCCACCCCCGAACAAATCCGTTTTGACGGCTGGGGCGGTGTGGTGTCCGAAGCCTTTGAAAAATTCGCCTTCGCCCCCTATACCGCCAAAACCGGCATCAAGGTGGTTTCCGGCACCTTTGGCGGGGCTGATGAATATATCGCCCGTGTAAAAGCCAGCCAGACCGGCGAATTCAACCTTGCCCATCTGTCCGGCGTGTTTGACTATGCCCGTTATCATGGGCTGGAACTGACATCCGAACTGAACGAAGCCAACATTCCCAATCTGGCCAATGTGATTCCCGGCCTGATCACCCCGCTGCGCAATATCACCGGCGGCACCCTTTCGGCGGTGCCGTATAATTATGGCACCACCAGCATCGCCTATAACCGCAAATATATCAGCGATGACGAAGCAAAGGCCAAGGGTGCAAAACTGATGGTCGATGACGCCTATAAGGGCAAAATCGGCGGCTGGGCCGAATGGAAAACCCGCATCTGGTACGGTGCCCTGCAATCGGATCAGGACCCCAACAATATTCAGGATATCGATGCGGTCTGGGATCAAATCCGCATCCACCGCGATCTGGCACTGAAATACTGGACATCGGGTGCGGAACTGATGAGCCTTCTGGCCGAAGAAGAAATCTATGTCACCGAAGGCTGGTCCGGCCGTATCCGTGCCTTGCAGGATCAGGGCCATGATATCGGTTATTTCGATCCCAAAGGCGGCCTTGGCTGGCAGGAATGTATCTTTGTTCTGCGCGGCAGCCCGATGGCCGAATGCGAGGAACTTCTGAACTTCATGCTGGAACCCGAAGTCGCCATCGCGGTGGCCGAAGGCCAGTTTTATCCGCCCGCCCTTGACCCCAACAAGGTGGAACTGACCGATCTGGTCAAATCCCTGCCCGCCTTTGATCCGGCAGGCACCCTTGACGGTCTCAGCTTCTTTAATCCGGAATACTGGAACAGCAACGAAGCTGAATGGTCCAAGACCTTTTCGCGGGTACAGCGCGGTTACTGATCCGCTGATCCGCTGATCACCTGATCCAGGGACCCGGCCAGTCTGTTTTAATATGCTGGCCGGGTCGTTCTTCCGGCTTCTGACAAGGTTATTATGTGATGGCAGAAACCCGAAACGCGGTCGAACTGCGCAATGTCGTCAAACGGTTTGGTGAATTTACCGCCGTGCAGCGCATGAATCTGACCGTGCCAGACAACAGTTTTGTCACTTTTCTTGGGCCGTCGGGTTGTGGCAAAACCACTACCTTGCGCATGATCGCCGGTCTGACCGACATTACCGACGGTGATTTGCTGATCCGGGACAAACGGGTCAACGCACTGCCGATCCACAAGCGCAATCTGGGGCTGGTATTTCAAAGTTATGCCCTGTTTCCCCATAAAACCATTTTCGACAATATCGCCTTTGGCCTGAAATATCGCAAAATCCCGCGATCCATGATCGGGGAAAAAGTCAAACGCGCCCTTGATCTGGTGCAATTGCCCAATGTCGGCGACCGTTACCCCAATCAGCTTTCTGGCGGGCAACAGCAACGCATTGCACTGGCGCGTGCCATTGTCATTGAACCCGATGTTTTGCTGCTTGATGAACCGCTGTCGGCCCTTGATGCCAATCTGCGCGAAGAAATGCGGGTTGAATTGAAACGCATTCAACGCGAACTGGGCATTGCCACGGTTTTTGTCACCCATGACCAATCCGAAGCCCTTGCGATGTCGGACAAGTTGGTGGTGATGAATAACGGCATGATCGAACAGGAAGGTGCGCCCGAGGATGTCTATAACAACCCGGTTTCGGCCTTTGTCGCCGATTTTCTGGGCCATTCCAATATCATCGCGGGCGAACTGGACGGCCCGGATCAGGAATATATGCCGGTCCATCTCAGTAGTGGTGAAACGCTTCTGACCACCCGCCAACAGGCCGGACGTGTCGCACGGGTCGAGGGGTCAAAATCCGTTCGCGCCGTCATTCGCGCTGAAAAAATTGATCTTTCAACGGAAAATATTCCGCAGGACGGCATGGTCGCCCTTCCGGGCCGGATCAAAACCGTTGATTATCTGGGGCAGACGGCCCGCTATTTTGTCACCGTCAATGGGCGGGACTGGCAGGTGATCAATCCGATCAACGCCCATCCCCACGCCGAGGGCGCCGATGTGTTCATGAATATCGCGGCACGCAACTGTGTCATATTGCCCGGTCACGCTGACTGACCGGTATGGGAGATCAAACGAAAATGTCGCTTGCGGGCCATAACCGGGAATCCCGTCTGTTTTATCAAAGCCATTCACGCCGCCCGTTGATTGATCATGCGCGGGGCGTGTTCATGTGGGATGTGAATGGCAAACGCTATCTGGATGCCTCAAGCGGGGCAATGGTCAGCAATATCGGCCATAGCGACCCGCGCGTTCTGGCCGCCATGCGCGACCAGATGGACAAGGCAACCTTCGCCTATCGCCTGCATTTTGAAAATGACGCCGCCGAAACGCTGGCATGGCGGCTGGCCGAACGGGCACCGGGCGATCTGGACCGGGTGTTTTTTGTCTCCGGCGGGTCCGAGGCGGTTGAAAGCTGCATCAAGCTGGCCCGGCAATATGCCCTGGCAATCGGGCAGGCCCAGCGGTTCAAAATCATTTCCCGCTTTCCCAGCTATCACGGCTCAACGCTTGGCGCACTGGCCCTGACCGGCTATACGCCGATGCACGCACCCTTTGCACCGATGATGGTCGATCAACCCAAAATCCCCGCCCCGACCTGCTATCTGGATCGCGATGATTTAAGCGATCATGAACGCGGCATCAAATACGCCAATATGCTGGAAGCCGAAATCATCCGGCAAGGACCCGAAACGGTTCTGGGATTCATTATGGAGCCGGTCGGCGGGGCATCCACCGGCGCGCTGGTCGCCCCTGACAGCTATTATGCCCGAATTCGCGAAATTTGCGATCAGTATGGCATCTTGCTGATCTATGACGAGGTAATGACCGGCGCCGGGCGCACCGGCACCTATTTTGCCGCCGAACATTGGGGCATTGTGCCCGATATTCTGGCGGTGTCCAAGGGCCTGGCCGCCGGTTATGCCCCGCTGGGCGCGATGATTGCGCCGGACCGCATCGTTAATCCGGTACTTGATCATGGCGGCTTTATTCACGGCTATACCTATGCCGGCAATCCGATTGCCTGTGCGGCCGGGAACGGCGTTTTATCGGTGATCGAAGACGACAATCTTCTGGACAATGCCGCGCAAGGGGGCGCTGCCCTAAAATCCGCCCTGTGCGAAATGGCAACCCGCCATCCGATGATCGGCGATGTGCGCGGCCTTGGCCTGTTGCTGGCGGTTGAACTGGTGGCCGACCGTCAGACAATGGCCCCCTTTGATCCGCGCCATATGGCGGCATCCCGGCTGGTCGATATCGCCTATGACAAGGGCCTGATCATTTACTGGCGGCGCACCCGCGGCGGTTATCGTGGCGATCACGTTATGATCTGCCCGCCCATGACCATCACACGCGACCAGTTTGCCGACATTCTGGGGCCGCTTGAAGATGCGCTGGTTGAACTTGCGCGCGAACTCACCCAGGCCGGAGCCTTTGCATGACCCGGAAAGTAATCATTACCTGTGCCATCACCGGATCGGTGCATACCCCATCCATGAGCCCCTATTTGCCGATCACCCCCGATGACATCGCCCAACAGGCGATTGACGCGGCCAATGCCGGGGCGGCGATCCTGCATCTGCATGCCCGCGATCCGCAAACCGGGTTTCCGTCCCCCTCGCCCGAACTGTTTATGCAGTTCCTGCCCAAAATCCGGGCGGCAACCAATGCGGTGATCAATATTTCGACCGGGGGTGGCATGACCATGTCGGTTGGAGACCGCATTCTGGCGGCCAAAACCGCCGCCCCGGAAATGGCGTCGCTGAATATGGGCACGATGAATTTTGGCCTGTTTCCCGCCCTTGCCCGTCCGACTGACTGGCAACAGGACTGGGAACCAAAATTTCTGGAAGACAGCCGCGACTTTGTATTCAAAAACACCTTTGCCGATATCGAAACCATTCTGGCCGATCTGGGGGTCGCCAATGGTACCCGGTTTGAATTTGAATGTTATGACGTTGGTCATCTTTATACGCTGGCGCATTTTGTCGATCGCGGGCTGGTCAGGGGGCCGATCTTCCTGCAATTCGTGCTCGGCATTCTGGGCGGCATCGGCGCCGATCCGGAAAACCTGACGCATCTCAAGGCCACTGCCGACCGGCTGTTTGGCGATCAGTATCAGTTTTCAGTCCTGGGGGCCGGTCGCCATCAAATGCCGCTGGCAACCATGTCGGCCAGCATGGGCGGCCATGTCCGGGTCGGACTGGAAGACAATCTGTATCTGCGCAAAGGCCAACTGGCGACATCAAACGCCGAACAGGTCCGCAAAATTCGCGATGTTCTGGACGGATTATCGCTTGAAATCGCCAGCCCCGACGATGCACGCACCGCCCTTGGCCTCAAGGGTGGCGATAACGTCGCCTTTTAGATGCAGGCCGACCAAAACGACAGTCAGGAAAGGGCAGCATCATGATGCGGGCCTATTTTTCACCCGATCAGTTATTGCATCACGGCCAAAGTTTTCTGGTCGCAGGCGAACGCAAACCGATCCCCGAAATCCCCGAACGCGCCGAAATCCTGCGCGAAGCATTGCTGCGTCTGGGAATGGAAATCCTGTGTCCTGACGATCACGGTCTGGGTCCGGTTGCCGCCGTCCACAGCCCGGAATATCTGGAATTTCTTGAATCGATTCATACCGACTGGCAGGCAGCAGGCGGATCGGACATTGTGATCCCCAGCATCCACCCGTTTGACCGCACCGGCCCTTATCCGCAAACCCCAACCGCACGCGCCGGGTTTCATCTGGGCGATACATCCTGCCCGGTTTCGGCCACCACATGGCAATCCGCCCGCAGCAGCGCCAACAGTGCTGTCGCCGCCGCCCGTGCAGTCCGCGATGGCGGAGCCCACCACGCCTATGCCCTTTGCCGTCCGCCCGGCCACCACGCCAGCCGCGATATCGCAGGCGGGTTCTGTTACCTCAACAACAGCGCGATTGCCGCCCGACAATTGCGCCATCGTCATGATCGCGTTGCCATTCTTGATATCGATCTTCATCACGGCAATGGCACGCAGCATATTTTCTACGATTGCGATGATGTTTTAACCGTCTCAATCCATGCCGATCCCAACGCCTTTTACCCATTTTACTGGGGTCATGCCGATGAACGCGGTGCCAATGCCGGATTGGGCTATAATTTCAACCTGCCGCTGGCACTTGGCAGTGGCGATGATGTGTTTCTCGCCGCCCTTGATACCGCATTGGCGCGGATTTCCCGATTTGCTCCCGGTGCGCTGGTGATTGCGGCGGGTCTGGATGCCTCGATTGACGATCCGTTCGGCGGGTTGGCGCTCAGCCCGACGGGATTTGCCAAAACTGGCAAAAAAATCAGCTTGATCAACCTGCCCACCGTGATAGTGCAGGAAGGAGGATATCTCAGCAAAAGCCTTGCTGAAAACCTCTATCAATTTCTCAATGCCTTTGCGGAGCAGCGTCCATGACCCCAACAGATATCGTCATCATTGGCGGCGGCATTGCCGGCATGTCGGCGGCTTATTTTCTAGCCCTCAAAGGCCAAAAAGTTGTGGTGCTGGAGCGCGAGGATCAACCCGGCTATCACAGCACGGGCCGCTCCGCCGCCCTTTATAGCGAAACCTATGGCCCGCAAATCATCCGCAAGCTCTCCACCGCCAGCAAGGCGTTTTTCCTGACCCCGCCCGATGGTTTCACCGATCATCCGATCCTGACACCGCGCGGCGTCATCCTGACCGCCGGGCCGGGCGACGAAACCGCCCTTGACGAAGTCCTGACCGAAGGCCGCGCCAACGGGGCCAATGTTGTGGCCCTGACCGCCGATGAGATCGGCAAACTGATCCCGATCATCAAAACCGAACGCCTGATTGGCGGCGCGCTTGAAACCGATGCAATGGATATTGATGTTCATGCCCTGTATTGGGGATTTATCCGCCATTTCAAACAATTGGGCGGCGAACTTGTCACCCGGGCCGAGGTTTCAAGCATCACCAAAACCGGTCATGACTGGCACGTAACGGTCACCGGTGGGGATGTCTTTTCTGCCCCCGTCATCGTCGATGCCGCCGGGGCGTGGGCCGATGAAATTGCGCGGATGGCCGGGGTGACACCACTGGGGCTGGTGCCCAAACGCCGTACCGCCGTCATGGTCGATCTGCCTGCCGGAACCAAAGCCGATCACTGGCACATGGTATCGGATATCGGCGAAGGATTGTATTTCAAGGCCGATGCCGGGCGCTTGCTGGTGTCACCGTCCGATGCTACCCCGACCGAACCGCAGGACGTCCAACCCGAAGAACTCGACATCGCGATTACCATTGACCGTCTGATGACCGCAACCAGCCTTCCGGTCGGTCGCCCCGGCGAGGCATGGGCCGGATTGCGCAGCTTTTTTGCCGATGGCGACCCGGTATCGGGATTTGATCCCGACCATCCCGGTTTTTACTGGCTGGCCGGACAGGGCGGCTATGGCATCCAGACCGGCCCGGCGATGGGCGAACTCGCCGCCAGCCTGATAATGGGTGATGGTGTCCCCGATCATATGAACAAAATCGGCGTCACCGCCGCCGCCCTGTCGCCGACCCGTCCGGGTTTGCGGCAATCATAAGGGGGCCTGAAATGCCGGGTTATGACCGCAATGCCCTGCGCAACGCCATCGCGCAACGCCGTGATCGTGCCATTGCCGATTTGTCTTCATTGACCGCGCATGCCAGTTTGCTGGGCCATGAACAGGCCGCACAGGATTGGATCGCCGGGCAATTTGCCGATATGGGATTGCGGGTGGACCGGGTGGCAATTGATATCAATGCCCTGCGCGATCAGCCCGGATTCTCGCCCCCCGTCATCGATGATTATTCCGAACGGGAAAATATCGTTGGCGTCCACACGCCCAAAACCGTCACCGGGCGCAGCCTGATCCTCAATGGTCATATCGACGTGGTGCCGACCGGCCCCGAAAATTTATGGCACAAACCGCCCTTTAACCCTTATGTCGAGGGCGACTGGCTGTATGGCCGGGGGGCGGGCGATATGAAAGCCGGGATCATTGCCTTTTGCCACGCGGTGCGGGCCTTGCACGATATCGGCCTGCAACCGGCCGCCCCGCTGATCCTGCAATCGGTGGTCGAGGAAGAATGCACCGGCAATGGTGCTCTGGCCTGCCTGCATGCCGGATACCGCGCCGATGCCGCCATCATCCCCGAACCGTTCAATCATACCCTGATGATTGCCCAGCTTGGCGTCATGTGGTTTCGCGTGCATGTCACCGGCAAACCGGCCCATGTTCTCGATACCTCGGCGGGCAGCAATGCGATCGAGGCCGCCTGTGGCATGTTCAGCATGTTAAAAGAAGTCGAGGAACTCTGGAACCATCCCGGTCACCGGCACGAAAGCTATGACGCCCATATTCATCCGGTCAATTTCAATCTGGGCCGTATTGATGGCGGTGACTGGGCATCAACCGTGCCGCCGTCCTGTGTTGCCGATATCCGGGTGGGATTTTATCCGGGCATGACCCTTGAACAGGTCCGCACCACCATTGAAACCGTCGCGCAAAATGCCACCGCCACCCATCCGGCCTGCAAGGGGGCGCAGTTTCGCATCGAATATCGCGGCTTTCAGGCCGAAGGATGCGTAATGGATCAAACCCACCCGATGATGACGATGATCGGCGATATTCATGCCGAAGTCACCGGCAAGGACATCGCAAAATTCGCCTCGACCGCCACCACCGATGCCCGGTTTTTTCAGATTTACGGCAACATCCCGGCCACCTGTTACGGGCCATTGGCCGAAAACATTCATGGCATCGACGAACGGGTGTCGATTTCCAGCATGATGACTGTCGCCGAAGTCCTCGCCCTGTTCATTGCAGACTGGTGCGGCGTTGAAAATCGTGATAGTCACAGCGCATAAATTCTTTAACAAATCCCAATAAAACCAAGGAGTTTCAAATGAGCATCGAACGTTTTGATACCGGCCCCCGCATGAGTCAGGCCGTTGTTCATGGCAACACGGTTTATCTGGCCGGTCAGGTCGGTGAACCCGGTTCATCGGTCGCCGAACAGACCAGACAATGTCTGGCAAAGGTTGATTCCCTGCTGGCGCGTTGCGGCACGTCCAAGGAAAAAATCCTCTCGACCACCATCTGGCTGGCCGACATGAAAGATTTTGCCGAAATGAATTCCGTCTGGGATGCCTGGGTGCCGCAGGGCCACACACCGGGTCGCGCCTGTGGCGAAGCCAAACTGGCAACCCCGGATTATCTGGTCGAATTCATCGTGATCGCCGCCAAAGACTGATCCGTCCGGATTATTCTGCGAAAAGATCAAACGCCCGGCTTTCCCGCCGGGCGTTTTGCTTATGCGTCACGGGCATCGCGGGTCACGATTTTTGATGTGGATTCCAACGTGCGATGCACCGGGCATTTATCGGCGATTTCCAAAAGCCGCGCCCGCACATCCTCCTCCAGATCGCCATGCATCGTGATGATCCGCTCAAACCTGTCGATCTTGCCGCCCTTTTGTTTTTCTTCCATCGTGCAGTCGATGCAATCATCGGCATGAATTTTATCATGCAGCACCTGAACCGATACGCCATCAAGGGCGATCTGTTTGTGATCGGCATACATGCGCAATGTCATCACCGTACAGGCCCCAAGGGCGGCGGCAAGATAATCATAAGGCGACATGCCACTGCCAAGTCCGCCAACATCAACCGGCTCATCGGCCAGCGCCCGGTGCGGTCCGGCCATCACCATCGCCTGAAACTTGCCCTGCCCGGTTTCGCGCACCACGACACCGGGCGGGGTTTCTTCCGGTGCCGCATCCACCGTCCCGACATAACGTTTCGCCCAGGCGGCAATCACCCCGGCGGCATAGGCCGCATCATCGGGATCGCGCAGCAAATGGTCGGCATGATCCAGCGATACAAAACTTTTCGGGTGCCGGGCGGCGGCAAAAATACGGCTGGCATTATCAATCCCGACGGTCTGATCCATCGGCCCGTGCAACACCAAAAGCGCCTTGCGCAAACCCCCGACCGACTGTGCAATATCGTGCGCGGCCAAATCCTCGACAAACTGTTTTTTGATCACAAAGGGCCGCCCGCCCAACGAAACCTCGGCCATGCCATCGCGGTTGATGTCGGCCAGATGGGCGCTGAAATTATGGGTGACATGATCAACATCGGCGGGGGCGGCAATGGTCGCAATCGCGGTTGCCTCGGGAATATCCTGTGCCACAGCCAAAACCGCCGCCCCGCCCAACGAATGCCCGATCAGCAATTTCGGCGCGGCAAAATGACGGCGCAGATAATCCGCCGCCCGCCTTAAATCTTCAAGATTCGAGGTAAAATTGGTCGAGGCAAAATCGCCGCCCGATCCCCCAAGCCCGGTAAAATCAAACCGCAAAACACCAATGCCCTGCATGGTCAACGATTGCGCAATATGGCGCGCCGCCGTCAAATCCTTGGAACAGGTAAAACAATGGGCAAACAGCGCATAAGCCATCACCGGCCCGGCGGGCAGATCAAGGCGGGCGGATAATTCCGCCCCCATGGCCCCTTCAAAACGCAATCTGATGGGTCGAACCGTCATTCCCGGCCCTCCTTTCGTCTGAAATATTGCTCCCGCTTTGGCCGCAGCCGGGATAATCTATCACGGATCGTCTCTGCCATTTCAGGTTAAATCATGTTTTGTCTTGAAACCGACCGCACCTTGCTGCGCCATGCAACCCTCGAAGATGCCGCCTTTATCCTTGAACTGCTGAATGAACCCGACTGGATCAAATATATCGGGGATCGCAATGTCCATGATCTTGACGCTGCCCGCGGCTATATTACCGACAAACTGATCGCCAGTTATACCCAAAACGGTTTTGGCTCGTATCTGATCACATTGCGGGATTCCGGCACGCCGATTGGTCTGTGCGGGCTGGTCAAACGCGACAGTCTGGATTGCCCCGATATCGGCTTTGCGTTAAGTGCGGCGCATGGTGGCAAGGGCTACGCCCTTGAAGCCGCAACCGCCGTCATGGCCCATGCCCGCCATGATCTGGGCCTGGCGCGCGTGGTTGGTTTTGCCTTGCCGGAAAATCACGGTTCAATCCGGTTGCTGGAACGGCTGGGGCTGGTCTTTGACAGGATGATCCATATTGATGGCGACCGGGACGCCTGCAAATTGTTTGTCCCCGCCCCGTAACGGTTTAGCGCCGAATACCGATCTTGCGCCCCACGCCGGATGGCACCGGCAAATCCTTGTGCGCCGCCCGGATCAGATCAAGCGTCTTTTGCATATCATCGGGAAATGGTGCCGACCGGCGGGTTTTCATATCGATATGCATGGTGATGATTTCATTGGTCGCCGACAGCCACCCTGCGGTGCCGTGGCGCAATTCATGATACATGTGAATGCGTTTGTGATCGCAATCCAGAATGTGCGTATGAATAACAAACGGATCATTCAGATGAATTTCCCGGTCATAGGTCACATGCATTTCAAGGGCAAAGGTTGAAAAACCGCGCCGTTGCGGATAAGTCGCCCCCATCCCGACCGCATCCAAAAACGCCACCGATCCCAGATCAAAGGCAACCACGTAATAGCCGACATTGACATGGCCGTTAAAATCAATCCATTGCTGCGGCACCGTCCCGTCATAAGTCCGCAGCATTTCCGGGGCAAACAAATCGGGGCGGCTCATTGATACAATGCCCCGACGACCGTAACCGCCGCCGCAAAATCTTCCAGCGCATGTCCGACCGATTTAAACACCGTGCATTCATCGTCGGATTGACGGCCTGTCACCATCCCCCGGGTCAGACCAAACAAATCACCCAGAATATCTTCCTTGGCAATCACACCGGCCTTGATCGGTTGGACAATATCGCCGCCCTCCGCACTCGCCCCTTCAAAACTGTCAACGAAAATCCGGCATTTGCGCATCACATCATCATCGGTTTCGCGCATGGTCGGCTTGAACGCCCCGACCAGATCCACATGCGTTCCGGCCCGCAACCACGCCCCGCGCACCAACGGTTCGGTGCTAAGCGTCGCACATGAAATGATATCCGCCGTCTTGCAGGCACTTTCCAGATCATCCGTGCCAACCGCGTCAAAGCCAAGCCGCGCGGTTTCCGCCGCAAGGGCCTGCGCCTTGGCCGCATTGCGGTTCCAGATCGTGACTTTTTTGATCGGTCGCACCGACGCATGGGCCGCAATCAGATTGGGGGCCAACGCCCCCGACCCGACCATCACCAGATGGCTGGCATCCTTGCGTGCCAGATAATCGGCGGCAAGAGCCGATGCCGCCGCCGTGCGCCGCGTCGTCAGGCGCGTGCCATCCAGAACCGCAGACGGTTGCCCGGTCACCCCGTCCAGCAAAATGTAAATCCCCGATACCGCCGGAAGATTGCGCGCCGCATTGCCCGGCACCACGGCGGCAACCTTGACCCCGGCCGCCCCGTCCTTTTCCCATGACGGCATGATCAGCAAGGTGGCGTCGTCTTCACCGGATCGTTCCATGTTGAAATGGCTGCGCAGCGGGGTTTCACACCCTTTGGCAAACCATGTGCGCAGAGCCTCGACCATGGCACGCGGCGGGACGGAACGGTCAATATCTTCGGCGGTTACAAAACGCATCGCAATACCTGCTGTTTTTCGTGGAAATTCAATCTCTAACGCAGATATTCTTATAGCATGAATTGCCCCGAACCGTCACAGGATGAACCACCAAAATAACCGGATTTTACAGCCGTTCTTGCGCCTCAACTTTTCAGAAACCGCTTGAATTCGCCAAACTGCGCCCCGCCCTGTACATAAAGTTCTTCCAGCACGGTAAAATGGTTGGCACCCCATGCCTTGATCACCGGCACAGAAACCCCGGCGCGACGGCAATAGGCGGCATAGGCCTCGCTCTGGCGGACAAATTCCGGGCTTTCATTGGCCCCGACCACCAACATCATGCGGGGTTCAACCGGCGCAGCATCCAGCATCGGCGAACATTCCGCCGCCATCTGTTCATCCAGACGGATATCGTCATTCAGGCTGGTAAAACGGATGGGTTCCAGATCAAACACCCCAGATACCGGCACCACGGTATTAAAGGGCCGCGTATCGCCCAGTTCCGCGTGCCAGTCATGACTGGCAAGGCGCGCGACAATCTGCCCGCCCGCCGAATGGCCCGACAGGCTGATCTGGTCGCGGTCGCCTTTAAAATCGGCAACATTTTCAAACACATATTTGACGCACCGTACCGCCTGTTCGTGAATATCGGCAACCGTAACATCCGGGCACAAATCATAATTGGCGCAAATGACAGTAAACCCCGCCGATACCAGCCCCGGTGCGATAAAGGCATAATCCTTTTTGTCCTGACTGCGCCAATAACCGCCATGAAAAAACACATGCACCGGCGCACCCGGCGTTGCCGCCGGATAAATATCCATGGTTTCTCTGGGGCCGGGGCCGAACCGCACATCAGGCTGATGATTCAGGGCCGCACGGGCCACGTCGGATTGCTGCGCAAACCGCTGAAAATCCTCCATAAAATCCGGGACGGTTTCGCGCGGATTATACTGCCATTCCAGTTCTGCTGCGGTAAAACCACCCCAACCCATTGGCTTGTTTCCCTGTTTTATGCTGCCGCCTGACGATATCGATTATTTTTCTTTATTTCCAAGACATTTGCAATTGCCCGGATTTTACGGGGCAGAAAATCCCGTCATGTCAGCTTGATGAAAACCGTCATCACTGGCACAATCGGAAAAATCAAATTTTGAAATCAAGGGGATAAGTTGTGACAAAATCTGATTATTCCTGCCCCTTTACCGCCGATGACCTGGATCGTTGCCAGATTTGGGAAATGCTGGTGGTGCGCGATATTGCGGCCTTTGTCGCCGCCGACTGGTCCCAGATTGCCGATGATTTCAAGGCCGACGGGTTTTATGCAATCGATGCACAAAAATCCCCCAATCCTGATGACTGGGAAATGGCTTTTCCAAATCTGGATGCCTATCGCGATGAATGGCTGCGTCAGGCCCATGAAAGCCGCAAAATCAAATGGGCCGAAGATGTGTTTGATGCCGTAATGCGGGCGACACAGCTTGAAACCATCGAAATTTCCGGCAACCGGGCGCTGGTGCGCAAACATTTCAACGGCACCCTCAAAAAAGCAGACGGCACATCGCACCATCTGCTGTGGAAAACCCATTATTACTGCGAAAAAACGCCGGGCGGGACATGGCTGATTACCGGTTTTACCGGCTATCTGCCCCATCACATCGTCTGATCAGGTTACACGTCCACGTGCCGCCACCGGCACGGTCCGTTCCAGAACCCCGCCCCGCGTCAGATGCACTTCGTCCAGCATATTGCTGACCACGCAAACATGGTTGGGAATGATCCGGATGCGTTGCCCGACAACAAAGGGCACCGTCGCCGGATCATAGGTCAGAATACCGTGTTCCTCGCTGAGCGACGATACCGCAACATCGGGATGCCCGACCACATAGCCATAGCCCGAAAGCCCCAGCAAATCCGATGTCAGAACCTTGGACCCGGCATCGATAATCGCCCGACCGGCGGTTGGCACCGATACAATTTCGCACAGAACCTGCAAGGCGCAATCTTCTGCGCCACACACCCCCCGCGCCATCAGGGACCGGTCATTATAGATATAGGTCCCGATGCGATATTCCGTGGTCAGGGGCGACAAATGGGCCTGCCACATATCAGGCGTCCCGCCGGAACTGCGCACCGGGCATTCGATTCCGGCATCCCGGCACCCGGCCATCGCCGTTTCAAAAAACGCCTCGACCTTCTGCGTGCCACCGGCCGCCGGATAGGTCATCAATCCCATAAAAATCAGACCCGGCGCCGCATCAACCATTTTGGCCAGCGCCACGGCATCATCCGGGCTTTGCACACCGCACCGCCCGCCGCCGGTATCACATTCCACCAGAACTTCCAGTGGCCTGTCCGCCCCGGCAAAGGCATTGGCAAGACCGCTGATCACCGTTTCATTGTCCGCCACCACCTGCAAGCGGGTCAGACGATCCGCAAGTTTGCGCAACCGGGCCAGCTTGCGCACCCCCAGAATATTATAGGTAATCAGAATATCCCGGATTCCGGCATCGGCCATAACTTCGGCCTCGCCGATTTTCTGGCAGGTAATCCCCGTCGCCCCGACGGCCATTTGCTGACGGGCGAAATCGGGGATTTTGTGCGTCTTGATATGCGGACGCAACCCGATGCCGTGCAAGTCGCAATAATCCTGATATTTCCGGATATTGCGATCGACACAATCAAGGTCAATGACGGCACAGGGGGTATCAAGATCGGGGAAATCGGTCATTTTCAGGTCTCGGCAATGGCAAAAGGATCATCGACAATCGGCCAGATCGGGCGGCTCAGATGACGGTAATCATTGGTTTTCGGGTCCGATGGATAGGGGCCGTGAACATCGACATAAATGATTTCCCCGGCAATCCGTGCAAAGGCATCGTAGAAGTGATTGGTCGATTTGATAAACAGGTATTTTTTTGCTGCCGGGTCAACCCCCATATTGGAAAACAGGTCCGGCTCGAAACTTTGCGCCCGGTTGGAATTGAGGATCACCTCGCCACCATCGGGCAATTCAATCAGGGCACAATCGCCCAGCGGCACGATGCTGTCACCAAAACTTTGCCAGGAATCCCGACGCAATTTTTTCACCACCACCTCGGCATCCACCGGCGCGCCGCCATGTGCCGATGTCTTGGCCCCAAAGCGCAAGGGCAAAACCGCCCCTTCCCCCGCCGAAAAACAGGTGCGCACCGCCATCGGGTCCCAGATCGTGCCAAAGGCATAATCGCGCAATCCGCGATCCATCACGGCACGCAGTAACAGGGTCGAATCCCCCGGCACCCCGCCGCCGGGATTGTCCCAGACATCGGTAATCACCACCGGGGCCGTATTGGCGGCAACGGCCCGGTCAAGCGCGACATCTGTTTGCAGGAAATCGGGCCGCGTCGTGCCCCGAAACCCGAACAGTTCAAGCCCCAGCCGCTGCGCCGTTTCCTGTGCCAGTACCGGGTTGTTGTTGGTAATTACCACCGCCTTGGTGCCCAGATCGGGCACATCCCCGGCCATGAAACCATGAATGAAGGATATCGACAAAATATCGCCCTGCCCCTCCATCGCACGGGCACGGTCTATAAAGGACCGCATCGGTTCGCGCGATGTCGGCAACACTTCAATCATCCGGCAATCAAACACCGCCTTGACCGGCACAATCTCGCCGCGCAGGGTCCGCAGCACCAGATCAACCACCGCCTCGCCCGCATCGACAAAATCGGTATGCGGAAATTCCTTAAAGGCGACGATGATATCGGCATTGTCAATCCGGGCGGCACTTAAATGGCTGTGCGGATCGAAACTGGCCCCGATCACCACATCCGGCCCGACAATTGCCCGCACATGGGTCAGCAAATCCCCCTCGCAATCCAGATATCCTTGCGCCACCATCGCCCCGTGCAGGCCCAGCATCACCCCATCCACCGGCAGGGCATCGCGCAATTGCCCCAAAACCTCGTCGCGCAATTGTTCATATGTGGCGCGGCTGACCAGCCCGCCCGGCTCGGCCCATGTCGCCGTGCCCTCGATCAAATCCCATCCTTCGGCGCTCGCACGGCGGCGGGCGACCGGAAAAATGGCGCTGCACAGGGTCGGGGTGGCCGGATGTTGGCCGGGGGGCGCATAAAAACTTTCGGTAAAATCTGAAAAATCAGTCCGCAGCGGCGAAAATGTATTGGTTTCGGTCGCAATCGAAGCACAGAAAATCCTCATGATCCCATCCTTTTGTTCTTTGTTTTTGTCATGATTATCGGCAAAAGAAAAAAGCGGGAGGATGATTGCACCATCCTCCCTTACGTGGATTATTCCATGTAGCGGCTGGTGTTGGCCTTATCGACTTCCTGCTGGAACAGTTCGAGAAGTGCCACGCCTTCCGCGCCCAGCGTTTCGGTAACATGGTTGATGACAACCGGCTGGGTTGCCTTTTTGAATTCTTCGCGGTCTTCTGCCGACAGGGCGGTGATTTCCATCTTGCCGGTCAGGCCTTTAAGCCCGCGGTCCGATGCCTCGATCACCCGCGACAAACCACGGCTGGCAACCACACAGGATTTCGCGGCATAGCGCACGATTTTCTGTTCATCGGGGGTCAGCTCATCCCAAAAACTTTTGGACAGCATCATGGTGTAAGGCGAAAACAGATGGTTGGTCAGGGTCAGATAGGGCTGCACTTCGTCAAATTTTGAAAAAGTCACTGTTGGCACCGGGTTCATCTGACCGTCGATCACACCGGTCTGAAGCCCGGCATACACTTCGCCCCATGCCATCGGATAGGCTTCTGCTCCCATCGCCTGCATGATTTTCTGATGGGCGGGCAGCGCCATGGTGCGAATGCGGATACCCTTGAAATCTTCCAGTGTCGCAATCGGCCGTTTTGAATTGGTCACGGCAAAAAATCCGCCGGTATCGGGGAAACCCAGAACCACAACATCGCCCAGCGTCTTTTCGACATCTTCGGCCAAGGCCTGGCCAAACGGACCATCAAACACGTCATAGGTCGATGCGTTACTGTCAAAGGCAAAGGCCAGATTCAGGACATCGATCCGCGGATAATAGGATGCAATCGCCCCGGTCGATGTCAGGGTGCCCTGGATCAAACCATCGCGCACCATCTGCACATGTTCGGCAGCCGATCCCAACTGATTGGACGGGTAAACTTCAACCTTGATCGCGCCATTGGTGTCAGCTTCGACAATATTGGCAAAAACGGCGGTACAGGCATGGGCCGGGTTTTCAAACGGGTCGGTCTTGTTGTCATGGGCAAATTTCAGAACCTTGCCGTCGGCATAGGCCCCGGTTGCCGTGGTCGCCAGAAGGGCAGTCGCCAATGCGGCGGCCCCCAAACGTTTAAATGTGTTCATAACACCTCTCCTTGATGCGTCATTGTTGTTACGATCCGATATTGCGCCGTTGCCCAGCGCCCTGATCCGGACCAGATCAGGGGAAATCACAGGCGACCGCCCTCACCGAAATCCCAACAATCGCGGGATCAGCAAGGCCAGATCGGCCCAGAAGGCAAAAACAAACAGAATGGCAAGTTCGGCGATCAGGAACGGCCACAGTTGGGCCGCAATTTTCTCAAGTTTCTCGCCGGTCACCGAAGACAGAACAAACAGACAGGCCCCGACCGGCGGCGTCATCAATGAAATATTGAGCGCCAGCACAAAGATGATCCCGGCATGGATCGGGTCCATGCCGATCTGAACGGTCAACGGCACCAGAACCGGGGCCAGAATGATCAGGATGGCGTTGATATCCATCACCATGCCAATCGCCAGCAACAGCGCAACAATCATCAGAATGATCATGTAACGGTTGTCCGACAGGCTCAGCACCATTTCCGCCACTTCCTGCGGAATGCGGTTAAAGCTCAGCCACCAGCCCATGATCGAGGCAAAGGCGATGATGATGAAAATCACCCCTGTCACCCGGGCGGTGCGGATCAGCATGCCGATAAAAGCCTTCACCGTCAGGGCACGATAGATAAACACCCCGATAAACAGCGCATAACCCACCGCCACCGCCGCCGCCTCGGTCGGGGTGACAATCCCGCCCAGAATGCCGCCCAGAATAATGATCGGCATGATCAGGGCCGAAATCGAGGATTTGAAAATCGCCCAGATTTGCAAAAGCGACGCCCGGCGTTCTTCCTTGGGCAGGTTTTTCGACCGCGCCGTCACCGCAATCACCGTCATGCAGATCAGGCAAATCATCAGGCCGGGCAAAATACCTGCCGCAAACAATCCGCCAATCGATACCCCCATCAGCGATCCATACACCACCATCAAACCGGATGGCGGAATGGTCGGGCCGATGATCGATCCGGCGGCCGTCACCGCACAGGCATAATCGCGCCGATATCCGCGTTCGACCATGGCAGGCACAAGGGTTTTGCCAAAGGCCGCCGCATCGGCGGTCGCCGCCCCGGTCAGTCCGGCAAAAAACACCGACGCCAGCATATTGGTATGGGCAAGCCCGCCGCGAAAATGCCCGACCAGCGCCTGGGCAAACAACACCAGACGGCTGGTAATGCCGATATGGTTCATGATCTCGCCTGCCAGAATGAAAAACGGCATGGCCAGAAACGGAAACACATTCAACCCGTTGAAAATCTTGCTGGGTCCCTGTGCGAGAAACATGCCGCCGCCCATGTCAAACAGACCGGCAATCCCCGCAACGCCAAGGGCAAAGCCAATCGGCATGCCCAGAACCATCAGAACGACAAAAAGAATCGCGACGATCATTCCGCACCCTCCGTAATATCGATGGGCACGAACCGGCCCTGATCGCGCAACGCCACCAGCAATAATTGAATTGCGGCAAGGCTGGCTGAAACCGGTACGGCGGCATAAGGCAGGGCAAGGCTCATGCCGAAAATCATCGCCTGACGGCGCATGCCGCCCGCTGCAAAATCAAACCCGTAAATCGCCAGATAGGCAAAGGCACTGAGCGCAATCAGATCCATCGCAATCAGGATCGGGCGCTGCAAGATCATCGGCAAATTCAGGACAACCATGCCAATGCCGATATGTTCGCGCCGGGCAATCCCCGCCGATACCGCCAAAAGAGCCGCCCAGATCATCAGATACCGCGCCAGTTCCTCGGGCCACGGCAATTGCCAGTGAAAAAGATAGCGATCCATCACGCCGATCCAGACATCGACGACCAAAAGCAGCATCAAACAGGCCACCACGCGCTCGACGGCCCAGTTCAGCCCCTTGCTCAGCCGCCCGGCCACATTTTCAAGGCCATAAAATACCATCGCCAGATATCTCTCCGCTGAATGCCGTTGTTATGTAATTTTTCTACATCCTGAGGAGCATTTTGTAGTTTGTCTACATTTTTTTGACATAATTTGGCACTTTACGCTATATAATGGTTAAATTATCGCAAAATAAGTAGCTTAGCTACCTATCACGCAGCCTGTTTTCAGGTGCAACCCACAATGTCTGACAGGGAGATTTCCATGACAATTCAATATTTTGGCAATGAACGCAGCGGTGCTGGCGGCCAGAAACTGCCCTTTACCCCGGCGGTACGCGCCGGTGATTATGTCTATATTTCAGGCCAGGTCGCGATGAAGGAAAATGGCGAAATCGAACCGGGTGGCATCGAATCCCAGACCAAACGGACAATGGAAAATGTCAAAGCCACCCTCGCCCTTGCCAATTGCACCCTTGAAGATGTGTTCAAGGTCAATGTCTGGCTGGCCGACACGCGGGATTTCTGGACATTCAACCGCGTCTATGCCGAATATTTCCCCAATGAACGCCCGGCACGCTCCACCGTACAGTCGCAAATGATGGTGGATGCCAAAATTGAAATCGAAGTTATCGCCTACAAACCGGAAAAATGATATTTGTCAGCGGGGTGTCGGGTGACGTCGCCGGGCACCCCGCCCTTTTTCTGCGCAGTTTCGGGATATCCTGATGCAACCAGCCACAGATATTATCAGCCAGATCAGCCGCCATTCCGGGTCCTTTCCGGCCCGCGAACAAAAAGTGGCCGATTACATCCAGAATCATCTTCAGGATGTGACGACCATTGCGCTGTCGGAACTGGCACAAAAGGTTGGCGTCAGCGAACCCACCGTCATCCGGTTTTGCCGCACCCTTGGCTGTGACGGTTTTCGCGATTTCAAGATCAGGCTGGCCCAGAACCTTGCGGTCAGCATGCAATATCTGGGGACCGAGGATTTATCCGACGACACCACCGATGCCGATGTCCTGACCAACCATGTTCTGGGCGTCATCATCGATAATCTGCGCACCTTGCGCGAACAATTGCCGCAAGATAAAATCACCGCCGCCGCCGATGCCCTGTCGCGGGCCCGGCAGGTGGTATTTTTCGGGGTGGGGGGCGGTTCCACCACCGTCGCGCTGGATGCCGCCCACCGGTTTTTCCGGCTGGGTATTCCGGTACAGGCGCAAAGTGACGGTTATTTGCAACGCATGCTGGCCTCGACACTGGGCGAGGAAGACGTGCTGTTTGCCATTTCCACCAGCGGCCTGCCGACCGAACTGATCCACAGTGCGGCAATCGCCCGGCAATATGGGGCAACCGTCATTTCCCTGACCAAGCCCGACAGCCCGCTGGCACAGGAAAGCGATATTGTCATCGGGCTTGATATGCCCGAAAATCCCGATGTATACAAACCCACCGCCACCCGCCATGTCTTTCTGGCCACCATTGATATCATCGCAACGGCGGTTGCCCGCCGCACCCCGACCAAAAGCAAGGAAAAACTGCGGCGAATCCGGTCTTCGTTGCTCACCCTGTATCCCCCGGTTTCGCGTCAGCCGATCGGCGACTGAATATTGATTGAACGAGGTTCCCGAATGACCAGAATTGCCTGCATTGGCGAATGTATGATCGAAATTTCCGGCGCGTCACCCGGCGCATCACAAGGGTCCGGACACGGCCCGTTTGGCCCGTGCACTCTTGGCTATGCGGGCGATACGCTGAATGCAGCAATTTATATGGCACGCACCGCCCGGCTTTTGGGCAATGCCCCCCTTGATATTGCCTATGTCACCGCCCTTGGCGACGATTCCTATAGCGACGCCATGATCGCAGGCTGGCAACGCGACGGCCTGCATACCGGTCTGGTGCGCCGCCTGCCCGGTCAATTGCCCGGCCTTTATGCGATCCAGACCGACACACACGGCGAACGCAGCTTTCACTATTGGCGCAATAATGCCGCCGCCCGCAATCTGATCACCAATGGCGGCGATGCCGTATTGCGCGACGGGCTGGCGCAGTGTGATCTGGTTTATCTGTCGGGAATTTCGCTGGCAATCCTGCCTGCTGCGGATCGCGATACATTGTTTGGCATCTTGCAGGATGTCAAATCCGCCGGGGGCCGCATCGGCTTTGACAGCAATCATCGCCCGCGCCTGTGGAATGATGCGGATTCCGCCCGTGCCTGCTATCAGAAATTCGCGGCCCTGTGCGATAATGTCCTGCCGACCTTTGACGATGAACATGTGCTGTTTGGCGACCCGACCCCGCAAGATACGGCACGACGCTGGCAGGACTGGGGCGCATCTGAAATCATCGTCAAGAATGGTGGCGACGCCACCCTGTATCTTGACAGTTCAGGCGCAACCGGCACCCTCACCCCGCCCAAAGTTCCGCACATTGTCGATACCACATCGGCGGGCGATTCCTTTAACGGGTCCTTCCTTGCCGCCCGGCAATCGGGGCACCGCATTGATGATGCCATCATGATTGCACAAAAAGTCGCCGGTCGGGTCATCACCCGGCATGGTGCGCTGGTCGATATCAGTGACCTTGACCTTGCTGTTTAATAATCCAGCTTGAACTGAATCCCCGCCTTGGTATCGGCGGCACCGGTTTCGCTGGTGACCTTGATATTCGGGGTCAGTTCAATTTCCACCTCGACCCCGCTGGAACCCGGCGTGGTGCCCTGTTTGGTGCCAACATAAACCCCGTCGGCCAGATATTGCCCGACACGGACATTCGCGCCACTATCGCTGCCGCCCACCTGCAAGACATCAACACCGACAAATTTCCGGATCGATCCCACCACATCCAGACCCCCGCCGCCGCCCGACAATTCCGATGCCGCACTGGCAAGCTGCACCGCTTCAATCGCCGACAGACTGCCTTGCGATTTGCCAAACAGCACCCGCGACAGGATTTCATCCTGTGGCAAGGATGGCTCGGATGTCAGAACCAGTTCCGGGTCACTTGCCGGTCCCTTAAACGCCGCCGTCACGATCAGGTCATCGGTGCTGTAAACCCCGGCAATATCGAGCAACGGGTCGGGCGGTTGCGCCCCCGAAAAAGTGATGGTGGAATCCCGGATCACAAAGGTCTTGCCGATCACATCCAGTTGCCCGCGCAAGGCGCGCAATTCCCCGACAATAACCGGATCATCGGCCGCGCCGCTGATTGCCAGATTACCGCCCCATTCGGACTCAAGCCCCTTGCCGCGCACAAACAACCGCCCCGGAATCGATACCCGCACATCCAGCACACTGGCAAAGGCATTCGGGGCGTCCTTTGCATCTTCTGCTTCGGTCCCCTGTTGCAGATTATCGATCTCAAGCTGCGATACCGATGCCGGTAACGCGACATTCAAATCAATTTCACCACGCTGCAAGGTAATCTGCCCGGTAATATCGGCCCTGGTATCATCGCCCGTTACCGCCATATCCATATCGGTCCAGATTTTGACTTCATCCATCCGCGCCATCGCCGCATTGCGCATCGTCAGTTCCGCCTCATAAGACAGGGCCGGATCATCATCCAGCCGAACTGCGGCCTTGCCCGAAATCGTCCCCTTGCCGCCATCGGTCGCCGTGATCGACGGAATGATCAATCCGCGATCATCAAACCGACCATCCAGATTGATGGCGGCCAAAAGGGTGCCATATTGCAAATGTTCATACCGTCCGTCCTCAAGACGCAAAATACCGTTCCAGTCGGGTTGTGCCAATGTCCCCTGCGCTGAAAAATCAAGCAGGATGCGCCCCGACAAGGCATGATCGGGCAAAGGCACATAGGGCCAAAAATCCTCGATCTGACCATCAATATCGGCATCAAGGCTCAATGGCGCATCGCGCACCGGCGCAAATTCGCCGCGCAGGGCCGAAAAGGCCACCGGCAGGCTGCCTGATGCCGTCAAAACATCCAGATCAGGCCGCCCCAGCGACAATGCCGTTTCTACCCGCCCATTTGCCAATGTGCTGTTCAGCACCAGTTCCAACGGCGGCAAATTCCCGGCGGCATTGATGCGAATATCGGAAATCCGCCCCTCCATCCGGGCTTCGGCCATTTGCCCGGCCTGTTCCGATACATCACCATTCAGATCAAGATTGCCATCCATCCCCTTGATATCAAACATCTCTCCCCACGGACCAAGGGCCAGCCCGGCAATATCCAAAGATGCCGTAAATTGTTGCAACGGGCTATGGCGCAATTGCGCATCAATCTGCCCCGAACCAACGGCAAGGGCCAATGAGGCTTCCTGTGCCCCCTGTGCGGTCTGGCGAAACAGGGCCGGTTCACGCAATGCGATCTTTTGCGCCCCCACACCCGCATCAAACCGGTCCAGCCGCACCTGTATGTCATCCCCAAGGCCGACCACCGCCGCACTGTCAAGCCGCAGGGCAATATCATCCTGCACCTTGCCCGCCAATTGCGCCGTCACCACCAGTTCGGACAAGGCCCCGTCAAGGGTCACGCCAACCGTATCAATCCGAACCGGCGCAACAACAATCTCCGATCCGTTCAGACGCAGCGCCAGCGCAGGATTGTCAAAGGCATCGCGCACCTCGCCCGACAGGGCGATCTTTTCAATCCGGCCCGGCGTTTCGTCCCCTTCGGCCATCGCCAATCGCAATCCGGCGGCATCGGCGGCAAGTGTCACCGTCTGGCGGGTCTGGTCGGGGACAAAACCGATATCGCCCGTTATCGTCCCGGCCTCAAACGGCCCGCCCCATGCTGCCAGCATCCCGGCATCCAGATAATCCACCACGATGCGACCGCTTAAAGGTGCGCTGTAATCGGGCAGGGCAATGTCACCGCGGATGCCAATCCCCTCGCCCGTCAATCCAATCGCCGATACCCTCACCCCGTCATCGGGCAGCGAAACCGTGGCGCGTGCCGTATAAGGCTGATCGCGCAGGGTAAACCCGGCACGGTGATCAAGCCGCAAAACCCCGGCATCCGACCATGTCATATCCGTGGTCAGGCTGATGCGCCGGAAATCCTCGCCACTGACATCAAGGCGCGGCAGTGTCAGTTTGATTTGCCCCGCCGGGACCGCCATCGGCCCGGCGATGGCGGCATTCAATTGGGCGGGTTGCGATGCCGTCACCCCGATCCCCGGCGGGATGATGGATGGCGCAAGTTCCAGATTAATATTTGCCAACAAATCACTGAAATTATTTGAAATACTGACCGATCCACCCCCATCAACTGCCGCCAGACCAATGCGGTCAAAATCGATTTCCAGATCAAATTGCGGCGATATGTTTACCTGCCCGCCAATCACCGGCTGCGGTCCGATCACCCGGTCCAGATCGGCAAGACCAAAACCGGCCTCTTGCGCGGTAATCGCCAGTTTCGCCGCACCACCATCATCTGCGTTCCAGACAATATCCTCAATGCCGACCCGGCCCTGCCCGCTCAGATCAAGCCCGGAAATCGCCGAAAAAATTGCCAGATCGGTGGCATCGGCAACGATATTGCCCTGCGTCACATTGCCCGCATCATCAAGGGCGGCCTGCCCGGTTACGGTCATGCCCGGTGCGCTGATCATCACAGACGGAATTTGAATATCACCGCCATCGCCTGCCAGATCGATTTGCAGGGTGATGTTTTGATGATCGCCCAACATCGCACCCAAACCATCATCCTGCCATACATGGCCCGTCGTCGTGCCCCCGGCATCAATCATGAATCGCGCCCCAACCGCCTTCATCGTGGCGGCAAGGTCAAGCTGCGCAATTTCCGAAACCGGGGTACTCAGGTTTTGGGCGGTCAGGCTGGCGGTGACATCCGGGGCCGCCAACGGCCCGCTGGCCTGCGCCGACAGATTGGCGGCCTGCCACGCAACATTTCCGTCCAGCAACGCACTTGCCGCCGGATCAAGCATCGCATCAAGACGCGCATCTATGGTTTCGCGGTCAAAATCAATTCCGGCCTGCGCCGAAAGATTCAGCAACCCGGCCTTGATGATATCAAATTTAGATATCGCAAGTTGACTGTCGTCCATCCCATAGGACCCGGCAATCGCAAGATCGATATCCCCCTGAATTTCCGGCGGTACTTGCTGCGCCAGACGACCTCCGGTCGCCGCAATCCCGGTAAAATCAAACCCGATATCGGGGGCTGTGGCCTGCACGCCAAGCCGCCCGGACAGGCTTGCCAGATCGCTGGCGGTAAAATCAAGCTGCCCCTGCCATTGATCCGCCGGGCCATCGCCAATCAGGGAGATGGTAATATCGGGCGCATCTTCGGGTGCCATCCCGGCCAGTGTCATCACCACCCCGGCACGGTCAAGACGCCCGGCAAGATTGATGTTCAAATCGCGCCGGGCCGGGTCATAATCCATTTGCGCCGACACATGATCAATCCCGCCATCCAGCGGATCAAGTTCCAGCGCAAGCCGCGCCGATCCATCGGCCAAAGCCGCCCCGTTGGCCGCCAGGCGATAGGAAAATATCCTGCCATCGCCCGGATTGACGATGTGAATTTCCGGCAGATCAAGCTGCCCCAGCCGGATCGACAAGGGCAAGACAAACGGACCATCACTGCTTTCGTCTTCTACCGGTCCCGCTGCCGTCTGACCGGGCAAAACCACCGACAGGCGCGATGCGGCAATCCGGTCAATGCCCAATGTGCCACGCAACAAGGCCCCCGGCGACCAGATGAATTCAAAATTATCGACCTCGACATGCAACCCGGTCGCCGGGTCTTCCATCAACAGGCTGTCAATGTGCAAGCCGGTCCACAAATTGCCCTGCGGTCTGGCCATCACAAATGTCCCGCCCAGCGCGTCGGAAACCTGCTCATTGATCATCGGGGTCAGGGCCCGCAAAACCGGGCCGGTCCCGGCGGTAAAAACCACCGCCGCCAACAACACAATCAGGGCACCGGCACTTATCGCGCCACGGCGCAGCCATATCAGGACCCGGCGTTTGGCATTATCAGGCCGTTTTTGCATCAAAAGGCCTGCCCGATACTGATATAAAACTGGAAATCGTCATCAACATTATCGCGTTTGTCCAGCGGAACGGCGACATCAAACCGGATCGGACCCACCGCCGTATAATAACGAAACCCAAGGCCCGCCGACCATAACAAATCAAGATCATCGGGGTTGCTGCGATCAAACACATTGCCGCCTTCGATGAACGGCACCAGCCCGAAATCCTCGGTCACCCGCGCCCGAAATTCCAGCCCGGTCTCAATCACCGACCGGCCACCAATCGGATCACCATTGGCGTTGAGCGGTCCCAGTTTCTGATATTCATAACCGCGAACAGACCCGCCGCCCCCGGCATAAAACCGTTTATTGGCCGGCAAATCCGACCGGTTTTCGCCAAAGATCGACCCCACCCGCCCGCGCCCGGCCAAAACATAATACCCGTCTTCATCCAGTGCGAAATATTGCGACGCGCCAATCGATACCGATGTAAATTGCATGTCGGTTGCCGTCAGGCTGGTATAGGGCGAAACATTCAGTTCCAACCGGTTGCCACTTGTCGGGTCCAGCGGATTATCCGTGCTGTCGCGCCGTAAAATGCCGCGCAACCCGCCCAGATAAAATTGTTCATTCGGGGATTCGATCCCGGTCAGATCGGAATATTCCGCCGTCACCCCCACCGTTGCCGACCAATGTTCGGCAAAACTGCGTTCCACCCCGACAAAGGCATCGGCCAGATCGCCGTCATAGGCATCGGTGGAATATTGTTTGGCCGTGCTGGTCGCCACCAGCGCCTGTTTGCGGCGTAAAAATTGCGGTTTGCGAAATCCGGCCTCAAGCCCGTGTTCCTGCTGCGATCCGCGCAATGTCAGGCGCAATTTTTCGCCCTTGCCCCACAAGTTGCGATGTTCCCAATAGGCATTGGCCCCCGGCCCGTCGGCGGTTGAATAATCGATCCCGCCGCCCACCGTGCGGTGGTCGCGTTCCTCGACCTGGATTTCAACCGGGATCTCGCCATTGTCGCCAACCGGCCCGACTGGCTGGACGCTGACCGTGTTAAACAGGTTCGATTGCGTCAGATCACGGCGGGTTGCTGAAATTTCATCGGGCGAATAAGCCTGCCCGGGTCGCCAGCTTCGATATCCGGCGATAAATTCCGGATCGACTTCCGTCGCTCCCACAACATTCACCGCGCCAAAATTGGCCTTGTCATCGGTGATCACCTGATAGGTCACGCTCAGGGTTTTTTCTTCGGTATTGGCGATCACCTTGCGCTTTCCGGTACGGGCAAGCGGATAGGCATCGCGGTGCGTCTGATCGACCATCGCCTGTTCGGCCAAAATTACCGGGTCGGCCTCGGCCCGCATGCCAATGCGCAGGCCCGCCTTTTCCAGTTCGGCGTCACTCAAAGGCCGGGTTTCCGTGCCGTCCGGATGAATGGTTTCAAGCATCACATCGGCCAGAAGATAAGGCGCACCGGTGTCGATCTGATATTCCAGAATAACCGGTGCAAATGCGTCTTCCGGCTCCGATTCTGTTTCATTGACCGGACGAACGTCAAAACCGATCACCCCGTCATAAAATCCAAAGGACCGCAACACCGACTGAAACCGTTCGACATCATCCTCGGCCCGGCGATCCAGCCCGGCCAGCGTCGGGGTCGGCCTGTCACGCAGCCGCAAGGATGTGCTGATATCGCGCAAGGACGCCAGCAACCGTTCTTCGTGCGGATCAATGCCGGTAAAGGTCACGTCATAGGGAATGGTCTGTCCGATATCGCTGGCGACATCGTCATACCCCCCATTCCCGCCAATCACCGGCAATTCATCAACCCACGCACACCCGGCAACCATCGTACTGCCCAGCAACAGGGAAACAGAAAACACCCGTCGCGCAAAAATGCCGCCGATACGGGTTGTTTCATCCTGCACGTCCTCTGACCTCCTTGTTGTCTGATCGCCATGATACGTCATTTGGCGGCAATAATATCGCCCAAAGGCTGCTGCAATCATCACAGGAAAATGGCAACCATAAGACCATTATGATCTTTCTGTCGGCTTGCAAAAAACACAATAGCCCATGATGATAGCACCAAGGAAAAGAAATATATGCCACGACAAGGGACCGCAAACGCCATGACGCAATCGCACAATATCCCGGTGATCATCCGCAGCGCCACACAGGCCGATCTTGATGGTTTATGTGCGCTGGAACATGGCAGTTTTTCGTCCGACAAACTGTCGCGGGCCAGCTTTTCCCGCTTTCTGAAACAGGCATCGGCACGTCTTCTGGTCGCCGATGATGGCGATGCCGGAATTGTCGGCTATGGCCTGTTATTGCTGCGTGCCAACAGCCTGACAGCACGGATTTATTCGCTGGCAATCGCCAATCACCGGCGCGGCAAGGGTCTGGGCACGCAATTGCTGGCCGGGTTGGAAAGTCTGGCGCTGGAGGCAGGCTGCGATAAAATCCGCCTCGAAGTCCGCAAGGATAACGGATCGGCCCGTGGCCTTTATGAACGGCATGGTTATGGCGATATTGCCAATCTGCCCGATTATTACGAAGACGGTGCAGATGGCACGCGCATGGAACGCCGCCTGTTTGACGCCACCACACAGCTTTCCCCGGCGGTTTCAACCGGTGCGCCGCTGATTTTGGTGGATCGTACCGGCGATTTGCCCTTTTCCATTCCCGGCGCACGGGTGATGCGGGTGCGCGATTATCTGGCGCTGGATCACGGGGTGCGTAACCGGCGCGTCATCAATCTGTGCCAATCCTATGAATATCTGTCGCGTGGCTATTATTGCAGCCTTCTGGCCGCCGCACGCAGCGAACGGGTCATCCCCGAGGCGGATGTCCTTCTGGATCTGAACTGGAAACGCCTGCAAAAATCGGCGCGTAGCGATCTGGGACCGCAGATTGCCGATGCCCTGACCAAACCCGGCGATACGCCGGACCATATCGACGTATTTTTTGGCCGCACCGCCGACAAACGGTTTCGCGATATCGCGCAACGCGCCTTTGACCAGTTTCGCTGCCCGATCCTGCGCCTGCATCTGAACCCCAATGACAAACGTCCCTTGCGCGAAATCGAGGCCCCGTCGCTGCATCAGTTGGGCAACGACGAAATGCCGGTTTTTGAAAGTGCAATCCGGGCCTATTTGCGCGGCCGGGTCCGCAAACCCAGCAGCGGCAACGCCCCGACTGCCCTTGTCGCCATTCTGTATGATCCCGATGAAGTCATGCCCCCTTCTGACAGCGACGGCATCGCCTGTTTTGTACAGGCCACCGCCGATCTGGGGGCCAAGGCCGAACTGATTACGGCGCGTGATTTCCATCATTTATCCGAATTTGATGCGCTGCTGATCCGCGAAACCACCGCCCTTGATCATCACACCTATCGTTTTGCCAAACGGGCGCGCAAGGAAGGCATTCCGGTGATTGACGATCCGGAATCAATCCTGCGCTGCACCAACAAGGTCTATCTGGCCGAATTGCTGCGCACCCATCGCATCCCCGCCCCGCGCAGTGCGATTTTTGACAAACGCCGCATTGATGTGATTGGCAAACAATTCAGTTTCCCCTCGGTGCTCAAGGTGCCCGATGGTTGTTTTTCGCGTGGCGTGCGCAAGGTGACATCGCCCGAACATCTGCGCGATGTCGCCAGCGAAATGTTCAAAAATTCCGAATTGCTGGTCATTCAGGAATATGTCGAAACGACCTTTGACTGGCGCATCGGCGTTCTGGGCGGCGAACCGCTATTCGCCAGCCGTTATTTCATGGCACCGGGCCACTGGCAGATCGTCAAGCACGAGGATGATGGCAAAAACTATTCCGAAGGCACCTTTGAAACCGTCGCCATCGAAGACGCCCCCGCCGATATCCTTCATGCCGCCCTTGCCGCCGCCCGCCTGATGGGCAATGGCCTTTATGGCGTCGATGCCAAGGAAACGCCCTATGGCCCGATGGTGATCGAGGTCAATGACAACCCCAATATCGATGGTGGGGTCGAAGACGTTATTCTGGGCATGGATTTGTATCGCCGCATCATCGCCAATCTGCTCGGTCAGATCGCAAGACCATAGGCAAAGACGGCCATCAACTCCGACGGTGCAGGAAAATTGCCGCCTGCAATTTGTTGCGACCATACCGCACCATCAGATCAAATTCATGGCGCAGGATCGGCACCGACACACAATCGCTGCCGGTATAGGGTTCGTCATCCTCGCCGATATCGGGATCGGTGACATAGACATACCGTTCGTCAAATCCCGAAACCACAACCCAGTGCGGAATTTTATCGCCATAAATCCGGTACTGGCTGATCAGGATCAGCGCCATTTGCCCCTTGCTGGCCCGCGCCTCGAACTCACGCACGCCAAACGGGCCGCGCAAAACCGGGATGCCTGCTTTTTTGGCCTGCTCGGCGAAATCATCATGCACCAGTTCAACCACCTTGCGGTTGGCCGCCTTGCGCACGGTGTTAACAAATAACGGTCCGTCGCTACTGGTCCAGATTTCAACATCAAAACCGCGACGATATGCCGCAAGCCCCAACCCCAATGGCCCGCAGCCGCCATGCCCCGATGTCATGAAAATCGTGGTTGCTTCGCGCCACAGGGCAATTTCGCTGGTGCGATCCATATTGATCGACGGGTTCAGGGCATTCATCGCCATCATCAATGACGCCGGACCACAGGTGAATGGCAGGGTCTGATGATAAAAATGCAAGGGTGACGGCCGCACCAAAGATTGCGGCACCAGAACCTTTTCCATGCGCAAGGCCGGGCTGTGATCGTCGTAATAATCGGGATACAGCGCAAATTCGCCATAACCATTCTTGCGATACAACCCAATCGCAGGGGCATTGTCCGGGTTGACTTCCAGTCGCAGGATCGGTGCGCCAAAATCAAGCGTCCCTTCTTCGGCCCGCATCAACAAGGCCTGACCGATCCCCTGCCGCCGCCAGGCCGGGTCAACCGCCATCGAATATAACCGCGCCAATGCGGTATTGCGCCGGAAAATCACCAACGCATAGCCAACAACCCCGCCCTCGCCTTCCGCCACCCAGAAAAACGCCGTCGGGCTGTGCATAAACCGCCGCAGGGCGCGGCGCGATAATTGATCGGTGCGAAAGGAGTCTTCCTCAATTCGCACCAGCGCCCCAAGATCATTCTCATGCGCGGCGCGCAGTCTGGTCTTTGTCATCATTTCCATACGAACACAGAGCAAATCAGACCGGCATCATGTCATGCCGCTATCGGGCATAATACAGCAATCTGGCAACAATCGCCCCTATGCCACCGCGCCCCCGTCCGATTGCGCCACCAGTTCAGGGTCCAGTTCGGCCAGTGCGGCATAGTGCGACAGGAAAATACGGCCATTCAAATGATCGGGAAAGGATGATTTCTGCAACCGGTCCATCACCGGCCCCTTGACCTCGGACAGATGAAACCGCACCCCTGAATCCTTCAGGCGATGATTGATTTCTTCAAGGCTTTCAAGGCCGCTGGCGTCAATTTCATTCACCGCCGGACACATCAGGACCACATCCCTCACCTCGCGGTTTTGCGCAACCAGCGCATAAATCCGGTCTTCCAGAAACCGGCAATTGGCAAAATACAGACTTTCATCCAGCCGGATGCTCAAAACCCGTTTGCCGGTCGCCACCGGATGGCGCAACACATTGCGGAAATGTTCGCTGCCGGGCAACAATCCGACCACGGCAATATGCGGGCGGCTGGTGCGATGCAAATACAGCGCCAGCGACAACACCACCCCGCTGATCACCCCCGGCTCCACCCCGAAAATCAGGGTCACGACAATGGTGGTCAACAGGGCACTGAAATCACTGCGCGAATAGGCCCATGTCCGCTTGATAACCCCGATATCCACCAGCGACAATACCGCCACAATAATCGTTGCCGCCAAGGTCGCCTGTGGCAGAAAATACAGATACGGCGTCAGATACAATGTCGCCACCCCGATCCCGATGGCGGTAAACGCCCCCGCCGCCGGTGTCTGCGCCCCGGCATCATAATTGACGACCGACCGCGCAAAACCGCCCGTCACCGGATACCCGCCCGAAAACCCGGCCACAAGGTTCGAGGCACCCAGCGCCACCAGTTCCTGATCGGGCACAATACGTTGCCGCCGTTTGGCCGCCAAAGTCTGGGCGACCGAAACCGATTCCACAAATCCGATCATGCTGATCAGCAAGGCCGGCACGGCAAATTGCCCGATCAGGCCCAAATCAAACGATGGCAGGGACAGGCCCGGCAATCCTTGCGGAATATCGCCGACAATCCGCACCCCACCCGGTGCCAGATCCATCGCCCACACCGCAACAATTGACACAATCACCGCCAGAACCGGCCCGGCCTTGGTCAAAAACCCGGCAATGCCGTCCCCGATGCCAAGGCGTTTCAGGGTCGATTTCAACCGGCACCGCGCCCAGAACAAAAACGCCAGACACCCCGCCCCGATGATCATCGTCGGCACATGTACATTTCCAATCCCGCCAATCAGCGCCACAACGCTTTCCGGCAGGGTCTCCCCCGCAATCTCGATCCCCAAAATATGTTTTAACTGGCTGACCGCAATCAGGATGGCCGATGCCGTAATAAATCCGGAAATCACCGGATGGCTCAGGAAACTTGCCAGAAATCCCAGCCGGAAAATTCCCATCACCAGCAACATCACGCCCGACATCACCGCCAGCGTCACCGCCGCCGTGATCACCGATACCCCGTCCGGCAGGCTGGCCGCCCCGATGGTCGATGCCGTCATCAGGGATACCACCGCCACCGGCCCGACGGCCAGCACGCGCGATGTGCCAAACACCGCATAGGCCACCAATGGCAGGATACTGGCATAAAGACCGACTTCGGGGGGCAATCCCGCCAGCATGGCATAGGCCAGACTTTGCGGAATCAGCATCACCGTCACAATCACCGCCGCACTCAGATCGCTGAACGCATTGGCGCGGGAATATTCGCGGCCCCAGTCAAAAACGGGAAAAAAACGGCGCAACATCAACAACAGGAATACTCCGGGAAAATCGGGTCGCCCGCCGTTTTCAATGTTGCGCCATTAAAAAATGATCAGGCGCGACTTTGAATGCGCCCGGCCAGCGACGAAACGTCGTATCCGGCCTGGGCCGCCGTGGCGACAATGTCATGGACCGGCACTTTTCCTGCCGTGGCCAATGACCATAAAATCGCGCAGCGCGTGCCGCTGCGGCAATAGGCGAAAACCGGTTTGGCCGCATTTTCAAATGCGGTGGCAAAGGCATCGGCATCGGCATCCGACACATTGCCACTGGCCACCGGCAAAAACAGCGCGGTCAAACCGCACTCTTGGGCTTTGGCCCGGATGTCATCAAACGAAGGCTGACCGGGGTCTTCATTGTCGGGGCGGTTGCAAATAACGGTTTTGAAACCGGCCCCGGCAATGTCGGGCAAGGATTCCAGCGGAATCTGCGGCGATACGGTCAATTCGTCGGTCAGGCGTTTCATGGCATCCATCCGTTATACTGGTCTGTCGGCCCGCCATGACCACATTACAATGTGTTCAGCGGGATCTTCAGATAACGGATGCCATTATCTTCGGCCGGTGGCAACTCCCCGGCACGCATATTTACCTGAACCGATGGCAAAATCAGGCGCGGCATCTCCAGTGTCGCGTCCTTTGCCTGCCGCATGCGGACAAATTCTTCTTCACTGGTGCCGCCACCGATATGGATATTCTTGTCGCGTTCCTCGGCCACCGTGGTTTCCCAGCGATACTCGTCACGCCCCGGTGCCTTGTAATCATGACACATGAACATCCGGGTTTCGCCCGGCAATGCCAACAGTTTCTGCACCGACTGATACAGAACATGCGCATCCCCACCGGGGAAATCGCATCGCGCCGTGCCAAAATCGGGCATAAACAGGGTATCGCCGACAAACACCGCATCGCCAATCACATAAGACATACAGGCCGGGGTATGACCGGGCGTATGAATGGCACGCGCCGCAAGGCCGCCAATGGAAAACACATCCCCATCGACAAACAGGCGGTCAAATTGCCGCCCGTCGCGGGCAAATTCGGTTCCGGCATTAAAGATTTTGCCAAAAACATTTTGCACGATGCTGATATTCGCCCCGATCCCCATCTTGCCGCCGACCTTTTCCTTAAGATAAGGGGCGGCGGACAAATGATCGGCATGGACATGGGTTTCCAAAATCCATTCCACCGACAGGCCATGATCGCGGACAAAGGCAATCACGTCATCGGCGGACGAGGTGTCGGTGCGCCCCGATGCCGGATCGTAATCCAGAACCGAATCAACAATCGCACAGGCTGTTGATGCGGGATCACGCACCACATAACTGACGGTAAAGGTCGCCTCGTCGAAAAACGCGGTGACATCCGGCACGCCTGCCAAAGCCCTGTTTTCCGTCGCTGCCATTACAGACCGCCCCGCCCCTTGGAAACCGGGCAGGTCCGAATGCCCAGCAACCGGTATGCCGGGCAAAACCGGAATGCCGCCGTCATCACCAGAACCGCCCCGATCAGCAACGCAACCCAGCCATATCCGCCAAATGCGCCCATAAAGCCGGTATCGCCAGCAGCCACAAACGGGGCCGCGATCAGAACGATGCCAACGATAAAGCGAATGGCGCGATCAAGATTTCCGATATTGTTCATCGTCGTTTTCCTCAAAAAGAACAATTGAATAGGCCTGTTATATATCCATACATTATAATTTTCAAATATTATTTACCATAAATAAAATGTAATAATAAAACCGCCATAAACATCGCCCTATCTCACTGAAATACAGATGATTTCCGTTTGATCGGGCATCGCATGATTGCGATTGCCACTTTCCCGTGCTAGCCCTTGTTTTCTGATGAAAAAGAGGCAGACATGACCCTTCCCGACTGGCCGCACTGGCACGAAACCCACCCTGACGGCACTTTTTCCGGCTGGCTGCGCGCCTGTTGTGCGGATGACTGGCATGACGTCACCCATCATCCCTTTACCGATGCATGGGGCCAATCGGCCGTCCCGCTACGCAATCTGCAAGATTACCTGATACAGGATCACCGCTTTATCGACCGGTTCGTCGCCCTGCTGGCCGGGGCGGTGTCGCGCGCCCCCGCCCTTGCCGACCGCATTCCGGGCTGTCAGTTCCTGGCCCTCGTCACCGGGGCTGAAAACACCTATTTTGAACGGTCCTTCATTGCCCTTGGTGTGGCGGATCAGGACCGCCATGATCGGCCCGACTGGCCGGTAACCGCCGCCTTCAAGGATTTGATGCACGATGCCCTGCACAGCAACGACTACGCCAATATGCTGGCCGTTCTGACCGTGGCCGAGGGCACCTATCTGGGCTGGGCGGACCGGGTCAACAGGGCGATTGCAACCCGCCCTGCCGATTTCTGGTATGCCGAATGGATTGATCTGCATGTCGGCGATTATTTTGAAAGCGTCGTTAACTATCTGAACACGCAGCTTGACCACATTGGCCCGACATTGAACGCCGACGCCCGCGCCGTCTGCATGGCCTTTTTCCGCAACGCCGTTCTTCTGGAAAAACAGTTTTTCGACACGGCATGGCAGGGACCCGGCGCTTAAGCCGGGATCGCCTATCCGTTTTCGGCAAGTGCGCGGTGCGCGGCGCCGATCACCCGGTCGATATAAAGCCCGGCCTGCCCGGTATAGTTGGCCGGGTCACGCACTTCGTTCCAATCCACCGGCGCATCGGTCAGTTTGGGCAATTCATCAAACAGATTGCCGCCATGTGACGCCGATTGTATCAGGGCGGCCTTGACCAGACGATCAGCCTCATCGCGCCCGACATGATCCGACAGGGCAAATGTCGCCGCCTCGGCCAGCATCGCGCCTTCTGACAGTTCCAGATTGTCGCGCATTCGCCCGGCATTGACCCGCAAATCGGGCACCATGTCACAGGCCTGCGCCAACGCTGCCCCACACGCCATAATGATCTGCGGCAAGGCCAGCCATTCCAGCAACCACGCACTGCCACTGCGTTCATGTTCATGGATTTGCGCATGATACAGCGACGAAATCTGCGTCGCATTGAACCGGGCCAGTGTTACCAGCATTTCCGCCTGCACCGGGTTGGATTTGTGCGGCATGGTCGATGACCCGCCCCCCTTGCCCGGCTGCACTTCGGCGATTTCCGATTGCGCCAGCAACACCAGATCCTGCCCCATCTTGCCCAGCGCCCCGGTCAATGCCGTCAGTTTTGCGGCAAATTCCACAAGAATATCGCGCTGGCTGTGCCACGGCATTTCGGCAATTTCAAGTTCCAGTTCCCCGGCCAGATACCGTTCCACCGTTTCCGCCCTGGGGCCGAGCGACGCCAGCGTCCCCGCCGCCCCGCCAAACGACAGGCGAAACAGATCCTGTGACAAATCTTCCAGCCGCCCGTCAATCCGCACCAGCGGCGCCAGCCACCCGGCAACCTTCAACCCGAATGTCGTCGGCACCGCCTGTTGCGACCGGGTCCGGCCCGCCATTACGGTATCCCGATGCTCATCGGCCAGCTTGATCAAAGCCCGGATCAGTTTGCGGATACGGCGGCGCAAAATCCCCATCGCGTCGCGCAATCGCAAAACAAGGGCGGTATCAACCACATCCTGACTGGTCGCGCCAAAATGCACATGGCGGGCATCCGCACGCGGCAATTCGGCCTTTAACGCCTTGACCAATGCCGGCACCGGCACCCCGGCACTTGCCGTTCCCGCCGCCAGCGATTTGGGATCGGGATGAAAATCGCGGCAGGCATCGGCAATACGCCGCGCCGTATCCTGCGGAATCATCCCCGCCCGTGCCTGTGCCGATGCCAGGGCGGATTCCACCAGCAACATCGACGAAATCACGGCATCATCCGCAAATAATGCCGCAATTTCATCATCTGCAAAAAGGGCTCCCAACATCGGGGAGTCAAAGGGCGATATGGTCATCGCTTTGTTTTACACTGCTTCCAGAACAATGGCGATACCCTGCCCGACGCCGATACACATGGTGGACAGGGAATACCGGCCGCCACTGCGCTGTAACTGCAAGGCCGCCGTGCCGGTAATCCGCGCCCCCGACATGCCCAGCGGATGGCCCAGCGCAATCGCCCCGCCATTGGGGTTGACCCGTGCATCGTCATCTTCAATGCCCAGATCGCGCAATGTCGCCAACCCCTGGGATGCAAAGGCCTCGTTCAGCTCAATCACATCCATCTGATCGACCGACAGACCCAGCCGCGCCAGCAATTTCTTGCTGGCCGGGGCCGGACCAAATCCCATGATACGCGGCGCAAGTCCCGCCGTCGCCCCGCCCAGAATACGGGCAATCGGTGTCAGACCATGTTTCTTTGCCGCCGCCGCCGATGCAATGATCAAGGCCGCCGCCCCGTCATTGACCCCCGACGCATTCCCCGCCGTCACCGATCCACCGGCGCGAAACGGGGTTGGCAATTTTGCCAGTTTTTCGGCCGTGGTTCCGGCCCGTGGATGTTCGTCGGTATCGACCACCACCGGGTCGGCCTTGCGTTGCGGGATCGATACCGGGGTAATTTCCTGTGCCAGAACGCCGTTTTGCTGGGCGCGAACCGCCTTGTCCTGCGACCGGGCGGCAAAGGCATCCTGATCGGCGCGTGAAATATTGTAATCCTCGGCAACATTTTCGCCGGTTTCCGGCATGGAATCGACGCCATATTGCGCCTTCATCACCGGATTGACGAACCGCCAGCCAATGGTGCTGTCATAAATTTCGGCATTGCGCGAAAAGGCCGCATCGGCCTTGGGCATGACAAAAGGCGCGCGGGACATGCTTTCAACCCCGCCCGCAATCATCAAATCGGCCTCCCCCGCCCGGATCGCCCGTGATGCCATGATGATGGCATCCATCCCCGATCCGCACAGACGATTAACCGTCGTGCCGGTCACGGTTTCCGGCAATCCGGCCAATAACACCGCCATCCGCGCGACATTGCGGTTATCTTCGCCCGCCTGATTGGCACAGCCGAAAATAACATCCTCCACCGCACTGAAATCAAGGTCCGGATGGCGTGCCATCAGGGCACGTAACGGCACCGCCGCCAGATCATCGGTACGGACCGATGACAGAGCCCCGCCAAAACGGCCGATCGGTGTACGGATATAGTCGCAGATATAGGCGTCCGACATTATTGCTGTCCCTCGTGTGCTTTGGCGGTGCGGGCATGCAAATCCCGCAAGACCGTCAGTTCATTCGTGCCTGGCGTCGGAGTTTCGGCAATTTCATCTGCAAATTCAACTTCCCATCCTGTTCCCTCGATAATCTGTTCGCGGGTCACACCGGGATGGATCGACGTCACGATGAAATGTTTGCCAACCGGGTGCGGTTCCATGATGCACAAATCCGTGATCAGGCGCGACGGTCCCCTGGTGGTCACGCCATAACTGGCCCGGTCATCCCCGCCCTTGCCATAGCCAAGCGAGGTCACAAAATCGATCTTTTCAACAAATCCCCGCTTGCTTTGCTTCATCACCAGAAAAATCTCGCCGCAACTGGTGGCGATTTCGGGCGCGCCGCCACCGCCGGGCAACCGCACCTTGGGATCGAAATAATCGCCGATCACGGTGGTATTGATATTGCCATATTTGTCCAGCTGGGCCGCGCCCAGAAACCCGACCGAAATCTTGCCGCCCTGTAACCAGTACCGGAACATTTCCGGCACCGACACGGTATTGACCGCCGTTTCGCACAATTCGCCATCGCCAATCGATAACGGCAACACATCGGGTTTGGTGCCAATCGTCCCGCTTTCATAAATCAGGGTAATGTCGGGCGCATGGGTCAGCCGCGCCAGATTGCAGGCCGCCGACGGCATACCGATACCGACAAAACACACATCATCATTTTTCAGGGCGCGGGCGGCGGTTACCGTCATCATCTCGGTTGCTGTATAATCGGTCATGATTTTTCTCCGCTTACGCCCGGTTTTCGTTACGTCTGGCCGCAAAATCTTCGGGGCCACCCTTGATCACATTTTCATCGATCCAGGCGGCAAAGCTGTCGCGATCCTTGGCGATTTCGTCCCACGCCTTGTAAAAGGCATTGTCGCGTTTGTAATACCCCTGGGCATAGGATGGATGTGCGCCGCCCGGCACCTCGACAATCGCCCCGACGGCCCAATGCGGCAACATCACCGCGTTAAACGGTACATCGTCGAAATTATCGACAATTTCCTCAACCGTGATGATCGATTTTTTCGCCGCCAGAACGGCTTCTTTTTGCACACCGACAATGCCTTCAAACAGGACATCGCCCTTTTTGTTGGCCTTTTGCGCATGCACCACCGCCACATCGGGCCGGATCGCCGGCACAGCGGCCAGCCTTTCACCGGTAAACGGGCATTCGATGAATTTGATATTGGGGTTCACACGCGGCAATTCCGCCCCGCGATATCCCTTGAACACCGCACAAGGCAGGCCCGCCGCCCCCGCATCATAGGCATTGGCCATTGCCGCGTGGCTGTGTTCCTCGATTTCCAGTTTGTGCGGCCAGTGATCCTGCACCGCATCGCGCAGGCGGTGCAACGATCCAACACCGGGATTGCCGCCCCACGAAAAAATCAGTTTTCTGGCACATCCCGCCCCGATCAACTGATCGTAAATCACATCGGGCGTCATGCGGATCAGGGTCAGATCGCGCAGGCCCTGACGGATGATTTCATGCCCGCAGGCATGCGGGATCAAATGGGTAAACCCCTCCATCGCCACCGTATCGCCATGGCGAACAGACGATGAAACGGCTTCTTTTAGCGACATGAAACGTGCAACCACGACAGGCTCCTGTGGTATCGAAACAAAAACAAGACATCAAAACGGATGGCTGTGACCACCGGCTTTCCCCAAAGCAGCGCCCACAGCCATCCCGCCAGTCCATCATTCAGACATCAAAGAAAACCGTTTCGCGGTCGCCCTGCATATGAATGTCGAACCGGTATTCAATGCCGGTCGGGGTCTCGGTGCGCTCTGCAATCAGGGTCTTGCGACGGTCCGCCGGAACCGATTGCAACACCGCATCCACCCCATGCAAGGCGTGATCATCGCTGAAATAAATCCGGCTAAAGGCATGGACCAGCATCCCGCGCATAAAGACGATGACATTGACAAACGGTGCCCCGCCATCGGCAACCACCCCCGGCTTGACGGTATCAAACACAAACCGGTTTTGCGGATCGGTCCCGGTGCCATACCGGCCCAGCCCGCGAAATCCATCCGATGTCACATCGACCGGGTCTTTGGCATAATGACCATTGGCATCGGCCTGCCAGATTTCGATCATCGCATCATTGACCGGCACATTGTTGCCGTCAAAAACCTGCCCGGTAATGCGGATATGTTCGCCCTTGGCCGCCGGTCCGGCAATCACGCCATTGGCAATATCGGTAAAGTCATAGCCATATTGCCCGGCGGTCAGGCCATAGGCAAAATAAGGCCCGACGGTTTGGGACGGTGTTTCACCATACCGCATGTCTCAATCCTCCATCGGGGTGGCAAATCGTCCGCGCAGAACGATGTCAAATTCATATCCCAGTGCAAAACCTTCTTCGGTTTTATCAATCGAAAATCTGGAAATCAGGCGGTCGCGCGCCGCCGCATCCGGGGTGCCCAGAAAAATTGGGTCCAGTTCCAGCAAAGGATCGCCCGGGAAATACATCTGTGTGACCAGCCGTGTGGCAAATCCCGGCCCAAACAGCGACAGGTGAATATGATTGGGCCGCCACGCATTGAAATGATTGCCCCACGGATAGGCCCCCGGCTTGATCGTATAGAACCGGTAATGGCCGTTTTCATCGGTCATGCAACGGCCCGATCCGCGAAAATTCGGATCCAGCGGCGCATTATGCTGATCCACCTTATGGACATATCGCCCCGCCGCATTGGCCTGCCAGATTTCCACCAGAATATGGGGTTGCGGCCTGCCGTCACAATCCATAACCCGGCCATGCACCACCATGCGTTCGCCAATCGGATCGCCATTGACCCGGCCATTTTGCGTCAAATCCCAATCCAGATTGCGGATTGCAGCACGGGCAAAAACCGGCCCCGTCCCTTCTGTCAGGCCCGATGTGATCGGCAATAACGGTCTGGTCGGCCCGCGCAGGACGGTGGATTTGTAATCCGGTGCGATATAAGGGGCATGGCTTCCCCAATCACGCGGCTTGAAGGTGGGCATTATGTCTCTCCCTTGTCTGCGGCCTGCTCTATCTCGGCAAAGGCCTGCTTGGCGATGCGGATCGCCGTATTCCCCGCCGGAATCCCGGCATAAATCGCCACATGCATCAAGGCTTCGCGCACATCCTCCTGACTGGCACCGGTATTGACGGTGGCCCGGATATGCATCGCCAGTTCTTCTTCATGGCCCAATGCCGCCATCAGGGCGATGGTCACAATGCTGCGTTCGCGCTTGCTCAAAACATCGCCGGTCCACAAACTGCCCCAGACATTTTCCGTGATATAGCGTTGAAAACCGTCATCAAAACCGGTCTTGCCGGCCGATACCCGATCCACATGGGCATCGCCAAGGACCGCACGGCGGGTTTTCATTCCTGTTGCAAACCGGTCCTCAGACAAGTTTCTTCTCCTTGATAAAGCCATCAATCAGCCGGGAAAGTTCATCGGGTTTTTCAAGGCACGGCAAATGCCCCGCCCCGTCAATCAACGCCATTTCCGCCCCCGGAATCCGCTTTGCCATCGCAATCACCAGATCGGGCGGCGTCGCCAGATCAAGGGTCCCGCAAATGCACAAAACCGGCACGGCAAGGCGTTTTGCCTGCGCGCCCAGATCGGCATCGCGGATCGCCTTGCACGTCCCGGCATATCCGGCTACCGGGGTCCGCACCAGCATATCGCGATAAAGGGCTGTTTCCGCCGGGCGGTTTTTATGGAAATCAGGCGACAACCACCGTTCCATGATGGCATCGGCCAGAATTTCGATGCCGCCTTTTTCAATCGCCTCGATCCGGGCGTTCCAGCCCGCGGAATCGCCAATTTTAGGTGCCGTATCGCACAGGATCAGGCCGCGCACCCGCGCCGGGGCCAGTTCTGCCAGTTTTTGCGCAATCAGCCCGCCCACCGACAACCCACAGACAATCGCCTGCTTGATGTCGAGATGATCCAGCAACGCCATCAGGTCGCGGGCATGCAAATCAATGCTGTAATCCTGATCGCCAATGCCCGACAAACCATGACCGCGGGCGTCATAGGTCACAACGCGAAACGTCCCGGCAAAAACCGGCACCACATCGGACCAGATGCGAAAATCCGTACCCAGCGAATTGGAAAACACCAGAACCGGGGCCTCTTTGGGGCCAAAATCGGCATAATGCAGATGGGTGCCGTTCAGTTGTGCAACATGCAATGTCATTTGTTTCCACCCTGACTATGTTCCTGCCAATCTGATCGGATCAATTGGTTATGTAAAATGATCATTTGCGCTAAATACATAACTATATAATTATGGATCATCCTTTTTCCGGCTTTAAAAGGGCCAAACATGCTTGATCAACGCATCAAATTCCGTCACCTCACCTGCTTTCTGGAAGTCGCCCGCCAACGCAGCGTTGTCCGCGCCGCCGATACCCTGTCGATTACCCAGCCCGCCGTCTCCAAAACCATCCGCGAACTCGAAGAACATCTCGAAGCCCGCCTGTTTGACCGCAGCAAACGCGGCGTCACCCTGACCGATTTTGGCAAGGTTTTCCTGCGTTATGCCGGGGCCAGTGTCACCGCCCTGCGTCAGGGCGTGGACAGCATCAGTCAGGTCCGCACGCAAGGCGGCCTGACCATCACACTGGGCGTCCTGCCGACGGTCGCGGCAAGTGTCATGCCCGCTGCCCTGCGCCGGTTCAAAATGATGGCCCCCGATACCACGGTGCGCGTCATTACCGGCCCCAATACCATGATATTGGGGCAATTGCGGGTGGGCGAGCTTGATCTGGTGGTCGGGCGTCTGGCCGAACCCGATCAGATGTCCGGCCTGTCCTTTTTGCATCTCTATTCCGAACATATTTCGCTGGTGGTCCGGCCGGGCCATCCCCTGCTGGCTGATAAAACACCCGACATCACCAAAATCCGCGATTACACCGTGCTGATTCCAACCCGACAGGCGATTATTCGGGGCGTGGTGGATCGTCTTCTGATCACCAACGGCATTGGCGCAATCCCGGATCGCATCGAAACCGTTTCGACATCCTTTGGCCGCGCCTTTACCCGCGAAACCGACGCGGTATGGATCATTTCCAACGGGGCCGTCGCCACCGACATTGCCGAAGGGGCCCTGGTCGAATTGCCGATCGATACCAGCGATACCTTTGGCCCGGTCGGCCTGACCACCCGCATTGACGCCCCGTCATCGCCGCCGGTTGACATGCTGATCAATGCGGTCCGCGAAGAAGCCGCCCTGCATCATTCCGTGCGTACACGCCCCCAGACATAATCTGGCGGTTATGGATAGTGCCGCCAATATCATTATACATAACCGGATCGATGATATTAGAGTCGTGCAAAATCCGATCCCGTACGGGTTAAATCCGACCGGATCGAATAAGAAAAAACAACAAAAACAAAAACTTGTGGCGAAAACCATCAACAGGAACATCAGCCCAGGCCAAGGCGCAAGCCGACGTTCAAGGAGGAAAAATGAAACATTTCAGTAAATTGCTGGCCGGTGCAGCCGTGGCGACAATGGTGTCGTTTGGCGCGCAGGCACAGGAAGTCACCCTGACCATCCATCACTTTTTGGGCCCCAAGGCCCCGGCACAGGCCGGCATGATGGAACCCTGGGCGAAAAAAATCGAAGAAGAATCAAACGGCCGCATCAAATTTGAAATTTTCCCGTCCATGTCGATGGGCGGCAATCCGCCGGAACTGTATCGTCAGGTCCGCGATGGCGTCGCCGATATCGTCTGGACCCTGCCGGGTTATACGCCGGGTGTTTTCCCCCATACCGAAGTTTTTGAACTGCCCGGTGTGCATCTGGGCGATGCCCGCGCCACCAATCTGGCAATCTGGGACATGATGGACGACATGGCACCGGACCTCAAGGACATCCACCCCCTTGCCGTCCATGTTCATGCCGGTCAGGCCATCCATTTGACGCAAAAAGAAGTCCGCACCGTTGCCGATGTCAAGGGTTTGAAACTGCGCACGCCGACCCGCACCGGCAGTTGGGTGATTGAATCCTGGGGTGCCGAACCGGTCGGCATGCCGGTCCCGGCCCTGCCGCAGGCCATGTCGCTGGGCGTAGTTGATGGTGGTCTGGTGCCGTTTGAAGTGGTCCCGCCCCTGAAACTGGCGGAACTGACGGCATTTTCCGTCGAAGGCGAAGGCGTCAATTCGCGCTTTGGCACCAGTGTCTTCCTGTTCGCCATGAACAAGGATCGGTATGACAGCCTGCCCGATGATCTGAAAGAAATCATCGACCGCAATTCCGGTCGCGATTTTACCGCCCAAATCGGCGATGTCTTTAACGATGTCGAAGAAGTCGGCAAAAACATGATCCGCGCGGGCAAGGGTCAGATCATCGAACTGACCCCGGCCGAAAAAGCCACCTTTGACGATGCCAGCGCCCCGGTCGTTGATCGCTGGATCGACGAGGCCAAAGGCAGCAACATTGACGGTGCCGCTTTGGTCGAAAAGGCGCGTGCCGCCGTTCTGGCCCATACGGCGCAATAATCTTGCCGGTCACGCGCCCGCAACCGGGGGCGTGACCCTTTTTGATCCCGCAAGAATGATCCGACAGATGAAACAGATTCTATATAAAACCGCCGCGTGGTGGGCGGTTCTGGGGGGCGTGCTGGCCCTGATCATTTCGGTGGTCACAATGGTCAATGTCACGGCCTTCGGGCTGGACCGCCTCGCCCGCCATTTCGGGGAAAATGTCCCCGCCATCATCGGCTACGAAGATTTCGTCAGCCTGCTGGTCAGTTGCGCCGTCCTGATGTTTTTCCCTTATTGCCAGACCCGCCACGGCCATGTCGCGGTCGATGTTTTCATGAAACTGTTTCCCGCCGGTTTCGGGCGGATTGTGCAGATCATCTCATCCACCCTGATGACCCTGCTGGCCGGTTTTCTGGCATGGATGATGTTTAACGGCCTGTTTGAAGTGCGCGGCGACAATACCCTGTCATCGATCCTTGGCTGGCAGATCTGGCCGTTTTATGTGCCGGGCATCCTGTCGCTGATTCTCTGGACGCTGATCAGCGCCAGCCAGATTTTCGAGAAAGAAGACCAACATGTCTGAACGTGAACTGATCGGGGTGGCCGGTCTCGGCGTGCTGTTTTTCATTCTTGCCCTGCGGGTTCCGGTCGGGCTGGCGATGGTCGGGGTTGGCATTGGCGGCAATTTCATCCTCTCCGTCTTTTTCCCGTTTTTGCGCTTTGAACCCTATTTGCAGCAATTCAAATCCCTGTTGTGGGGGCTGGTCTCCAATTACGAATTATCGGTGGTGCCCTTATTCGTTCTGATGGGCTATCTCGCCAGTCAGGCTAATCTGTCGCGCGATCTGTTTCAGGGGGTCAATGCCCTGCTGGGCCGGTTTCGCGGCGGGGTTGCGATGGCCGCCATCGGCGCTTGTGCCGGGTTTGGCGCGGTCTGCGGCTCGTCGCTGGCCACCGCCTCGACGATGGGTAAGGTCGCCCTGCCGGAATTGCGCCGTCTCAATTATTCGCCACGTCTGGCCACCGGTACGCTGGCGGCGGGCGGCACCCTTGGCATTCTGATCCCGCCTTCGGTGGCACTCGTGATTTATGCTGTCACCGTCGAAGCCTCGATCATCCGCATGTTTCAGGCCGCGATCATTCCCGGCCTGATTGCGGTGGCCCTGTTTATGGCGGTGATTGCCCTTCAGGTGCGCCTCAATCCGTCGCTGGCCCCGGTTCCGGCCCCGATGCCCCCCGCCGAACGCCGTGCGGCATTATTGCGCCTGATCCCGGTTCTGGTGATTTTCGGGTCGATCATTCTGGGTCTGGGGGCCGGTCTGTTTACCCCGACCCCGGCGGCGGGGGTGGGTGTCTTTGCCATTCTGGTCTATGGCCTTTATATGCGGTTGCGCGGGCGGGGCGGGCTTGATTTTGCCGGTCTCAAACAGGCCTTGCGCGATACCGCCGTCACCACCGCGATGATTTTCTTCATCCTGTTCGGTGCCGAAGTCCTCAAGGGCTTTTTCAGCCGTGCCGGTCTTCCGGCCTTTATGGCCGACATGGCCGCCACCAGCGGCCTTGACCCGTGGCTGATCATGGTTCTGATGTTGATGGCCCTGATCCTTCTGGGCTGTTTCATGGAAAGCCTGTCGATGATCGTTGTGGTCATCCCGTTTTTCTGGCCTGCTTTGGTCGATATCAATGGCGGGGACTGGGCCACGGCGGCCAGTGCCGCCTATGGCATGGGCACCGAGGATCTGAAAATCTGGTTTGGCATTCTGGCCCTGATTGTCGTTGAACTGGGGCTGATCACGCCACCGGTCGGCCTGAATGTCTTTATCATCAATGCCCTGGCCGAAGGTGTGCCAATGGGGCAGACCTTTCGCGGGGTGATGCCGTTTTTCACCGCCGAACTGTTTCGCATTGCCCTGATTATCTTTGTCCCGGCCATCACGCTGTTTGTGCCGTGGATGCTGGCGGGCTAGGTGCAAACAAAATGATCGCCACCCGCAACAGCATTCCGGTCTATCAGCTGTATGGCGAGGACAGCCAGCAGGATATCGACATCCGCGCCGAACCGGAATTTTTCCATCTGGAATCGATCCCGGCGCGGTCGCGGCTGCACAATATGTATATCCGCCCCCATCGTCACGCCAATCTGTTTCAGATGCTTTATATCACGCGCGGCACTGCCGATATCACCTTTGACGACCGGCACTTTTCGCTGGGGCCGCAAAACATGCTGACGATCCCGCCCGGCACCGTGCATGGCTTTAAATTCAGCAACGATATCGACGGCTGGGTGATTTCCCTGACCGATCATCACGTCGCCGCCATTCTCGCCCCCGCCCCGCGCCTGTTATCGCAACTCGACACCCCGCGCAGCGTCTTTTTTGGCACCAATGGCGATGACACCACCCCGGCAAAGGGCGATTTCCTGATGGCGCAACTGGTGGCCGAATATGACGGCCATCAGGCCGGACGGCTGTTTGCCCTGCGTCAGATTATGGGGTTGTTGCTGCTGCATATCTGCCGTCAGGCGCAATTGCCGACACAGGGCAGATTAAGCCGCCAGGAACAGAAACGGGCGAAATTCCGCAAATTTCAAACCCTGATCGAACGCCATTACCGCCAACACAAATCGCTGGAATCCTATGCCCGCGACATCGGCATCACCACGACACAGCTCAACCGCATCGCCAAAGACATTTACGACATGACGGCAACCGATGTCGTGCAATCGCGCCTGATGCTGGAGGCCAAACGCACCCTGATCTATACCGACATCGCCGTGCAACAGATCGCCGATGATCTCGGCTTTCGCGATGCCGGTTATTTTTCGCGCTTTTTCACCAAAAAGGCCGGAACGTCGCCTGCGCGTTTCCGCACAGGCCATCGTCAACAGCCCCCTATCGCCACGCCAGCAACCAGCGATCCAGCCGCCCCAGCAACCACGACACGCACAGCCCCAACAACGACAAAACCACCACCCCGGCAATCAGCTGATCGGTCTGATACAGGTTGCCTGCCGCCAGAATAAACGCGCCAATGCCATATTGTGCGCCGATCATCTCAGCCGCAATCAGCAGGATAATCGCAATCGACGATGAAATGCGAAATCCCGACAAAATGGTCGGCAAGGCACCGGGCAGGATGATTTTGCGAACAATCGACATCATCGGCATGTCAAAACTCTGCCCCATGCGGATCAGATTGCGCGCCACATTATCCACCCCGCCAAACGTATTGATCACGGTCGGAAAAAACACGCCAAAGGCAATGGTGGCAAATTTCGATGGCTCGCCAATACCAAACCAGATGATGAAAAGCGGCAATAACGCAATTTTCGGGATCGGAAAAAGGGCGGATACCATCGCCACACCGGGCGACCGCGCCCATGAAAACATCCCGACCAGAAACCCGACCGCCAGCCCCGCCACAGTCCCGATGATCCAGCCGCCAAACAGGCGTTGCAACGATGCCGACAAATGCCGCCACAAATCGCCCGATATAATCAGCTTCCAAAGCGCACTGGCCACCGCAACCGGGCTTGGCATCGCCAGTTCGCTGATAAAACCGGTGCTGGACCCCAATTGCCACAGGGCAATCACCACCACAAAGCTGCCCCATGCCGCCAACGGATTGGCACGCGGGTTAAAACCGGTGGCGCGAAACCGCACGCGGCTTGCGCCTGCCTCAATATCACGCGACATGGTCAAGCTCCTTGTCCGCCGCAATGGCCTCATCCCGGATCAAATCCCACAGGGCGTTTTGATGCGCGACCAGTTCGGGCATCCCCTCCACCCGCTGATCAATCGGAATATCAATGCTATGGATTGCCTTGATCGTACCGGGACGGCGGCGCAAGGCCACCACCCGATGCGCCAGCCGCACCGCTTCGTTCAGGTTATGCGTCACATAAACCGCCGTCATGCCGGTGCGTACAAACAGGGCGGCAAATTCATCAAGCAACAAAATCCGGGTCTGCGCATCGAGTGCCGATAACGGTTCATCCATCAACAAGACCGCCGGGCGCACCGCAAGGGCACGCGCAATGCCAACCCGCTGTTTCATCCCGCCCGAAAGCTGTTTGGGATAGGCCCCGGCAAAATCGGCCAGATTGGTTTGCGCCAGAACCTCGGCAATCCGGGCTTCGCGTTCGGCCTTGCCCAATGGATGATCTTCCAGAACCAGACTGATATTGCCCGCAACCGTGCGCCACGGCAGCAAGGCAAAATCCTGAAACACATAGGTCAGCGGGTTCAGGCACCCGTCCGGGGTGGCCTGATCGCACATCAAAACCTTGCCCGATGTCGGTTTCAGCAACCCGCCAATGATCGACAGCAATGTCGATTTGCCACAGCCAGACGGCCCGATCAGGGCGACAATTTCCCCCGGCTCGATGCCAAATTCGATATCGCGCAGCGCCTCGACCTGATCATAGGAATGACAAATACCGTTGATGTGCAGCCGCATGGCAAAATCCATCACTTTGAAATCACAAACAAAACCGCCGGACCCCATCCCCGATGCAGTCCGGCGTCACAGATCGGGTTTATTCGGCCAAAGCCGGGATAAAGCTGGTATCGATGAAGGATGCCGGGTCAACCGACGCATCGACAAACCCGCCCGCCTGATACCATTTCACCTGGGCGGCGACATCGGCAACATTCAGGCGCGCCTCTTCGGTGATGAACATCGCACCATTGCGAATTTTCGGATAGGCGGTTTTGGCGTCTTCCTCGGCATAGACATATTTATGCACGATTTCGAGGATTTCCGCCGTGCTGTCGCTTTCAATCAGCTTGCCCGCCTCATCGGTCATCAGCAAGGCCGCCCGATAATCGGCAACCCCCTTTTGATAGGCCCGGACAAATTTTGCCACCACATCGCGGCGTTCGTCGATATTGCGCTGCGATGTAAACAGCCCGCCCACCTGATAGGGCACATAATCCTTGACCCAGCCAATGATATGACCGGCCCCCGATGCCGCCAGCGGCTTGGCGATATGCGGCACGATGATCATGCTGTCCACCTGCCCGCTTTTCAGCGCGCCGATCATATTGGGCACCGATTGCAACGGTTTCATCTCGATGCTGTCGATCTCAAACCCGGCCTTGTCGGCAATATTGCCCACCATGTAATGAAAGCTCGACCCGACCTGGCTGATCGCAATACTATGGCCCGGCAATTGATCAACGCTGGTCAACCCGGCTTCAAAGGCCGCATTGGACGCCAGAATTGCCGATCCGTCATAACCGGCATCTTCGTGCAACTGGGCGCCAATCACCCGCAATCCGCCCTTGGCCGCCAGATTGAAAAACCCGCCGGTAAAGGCCGTCACGCCAAAATCGGCATCGTTCGAGGCAATGGCCACCGCAACCGGCTGTGCCGCCTGAAAAAAGGTAATCTCGGCATCAAGGTCTTCGTCCGCGAAATACCCTTTTTCCTGGGCAATAAACAACGGCGCACTCGATACAAAGGCCAGCGAGGCAATATTGATTTTCTCGGCCGCAATGGCGGCTTGGGCCCCAAAACCGCCCAGCGATGCCGCAACAAGTGCCGCCACTGCCGAACGTTTCAACCACGATGACTTCATAATGATGTTTTCCTCCGCACAATTCTTGCTTTTGATCCATCCCGCTATGTGTCAAAGGCGGGATGATGGCTTGGGTATTTTTGTTATATGATTTGCCGACACATTGCCAACCTTTGCCGTCCGCAAGGCCGTTTTTACCCATATCCGCCCTTTGTCTTCCGCCCGGTGGGTGATCTGCCCGCCGATGACATCACCCGCCGGGCGTAACCCACCCCCACCGCCAGCATTGCCAAACACCCCCCGCATGGCTAAAAATAGCCCCCTGTTCCGCCCTTTCCGGATTCCCCGATCCCGCCCCCCTGAAAACAGGACCCGCCATGCCCGCACAGACCCCGGCGAAAACCGCCATGATCATTGGCGCAGGCCCGGCCGGCCTGATGGCCGCCGAACGTCTGGCCGGGGCGGGCCATGCCGTCACGATATTTGAAGGCATGGCCAGCGCCGGGCGCAAATTCCTGATGGCGGGGAAATCGGGCCTCAACATCACGCATAGCGAAGATCTGGAAACCTTCCTGACCCGTTACGGCACCTCGCGCGAACGGCTGGAACCGCATCTGCGCACATTCGGGCCGCAGCATATCCGCGACTGGTGTACCGGGCTGGGCATTGAAACCTTTGTCGGCTCGTCGGGCCGGGTTTTTCCCACCGCGATGAAGGCAAGCCCGCTTTTGCGCGCCTGGCTACGCCGCCTTGACGGCCTTGGCTGCAAAATCCAGTATCGCCATTACTGGACCGGCTGGGATGACAAGGGCCACGCCGTTTTCAAAACGCCAGACGGCCCCATAACGGCAAAGGCCGATATCACCGTGCTGGCGCTGGGCGGTGGAAGCTGGAAACGTCTGGGATCGGATGGCAAATGGATGGATATCCTGACCCGCGCCGGGATCAGATGCACGCCGTTCAAACCGGCCAATTGCGGCTTTGACGTGGCATGGTCCGATCATTTGATCGACAAATGCGCAGGCAGACCGGTCAAACCGGTGATCCTCACCTGTGGCAGCCACACCGTGCGCGGCGAATTTGTCATTTCAAAAAACGGGGTCGAAGGCAGCGCGATTTATGCCATCTCCGCCACAATCCGCGACACATGGCTTGCCACCGGCACCGCCACGATCACGCTCGACCTGATCCCCGACCGCGACCTTGCCGATATCGCGACCCGCCTCGCCAAACCACGGGGCAAAAATTCGCTCGGCAATCATCTGCGCAAAACCCTTGGCCTTGACGCCACCAAAACCGCCCTGATGTTCGAGAAAACCCCGCCCGAAACCCTCAATAACCCGGCCAAACTCGCAACCGCGATCAAGGCCCTGCCGATCAAAATCACCCGCCCCCGCCCGATTGACGAAGCCATCAGCACCGCAGGCGGCGTGGCATGGGAAGAACTCGATGAAAATTTCCAACTGCTCAAACGCCCCGGCACTTATTGCGTTGGGGAGATGGTGGATTGGGAAGCCCCGACGGGGGGGTATTTGTTGACGGGGTGTTTGGCCCTGAGCAACATAGCAAAAATATAACTTTTATAAAACTTTGTAGCTATAGACTTCTCACTCAATTCACATTAACCCAATTTTTTCAAAGAACGCTTTATTTCTCAGCTTAGCCGAGTCAAGAACGTCTTTGAAAGAGGATATCTCTATGAATATATTATAAGAGTTATCCCAACGATACCAAGTACCAGAACCAACTTTTTGATGAAAAGGCCCCAAATCCTTCATCACGCTACGCAGGGTAGGTGTTACATCCGCTATAATATGACATACAAAAGGGGTAGTATTATCGATTTGCCGAAGAACCTCGCCATCAAATTTGGTTGCTGCACCTGAATTTCGCATGTTTTCTACATATTTACGAACCTGCGTTATCGGATTTTTCTCCAGACTATAGTCATCCCTTTTTGGACGCTTAAACTCTATTATTGTTATAGGTTGTGATAAATCTGTATTCTGGAATCCAAGACCTAGATCAAAAACTGAAATATCAGGTCGAAGCAATGGATCCTTAGCATTGTGAACCTGAGATTTCATTTCCTTATCGGAATTAAAGTAGGAAAAAAATGCCAACCTATCATCAATAATCCATAGATTATGGTCCTCATATTCCAAATTATCTGATGTTGATTTCAGTGGACAAACAATATCGTGAACTACGTTTTCATACTCAGATTTCCCTTCATCTTGATTGATGTACTTTAAGCTTTGCTCAAAAACATCAATTATAAGCTTCCTTTTCATCACATATTCCGCAAGAGATGACACAGATTCACTTTGCAGTCCCGCCACATACTCTTGAGCTTTACTAGTTATATCTGGTAGCTTTTTCTGAACAGATTTCAGAAATCCATTTTTGAGCTTCTTGTATTGCCGCAAAGACCTCCGAGAAAGCTCAACAAATATATCCTCTTCTTTCTGCATAGACAGATGTAGTTGCTGAGAGAATTTCTTCGGATCACGAGCTACACTTAAGAACCTTGGATGCTCCACCCGCAAATTAGCAACAACAACTTCTTGTTTTTCTCTAATTTCATCAATTTCCGGCTTAAGGAATTCTTTTACATTAATTTTTGCTAAATTAACAATTTCATCAATCTCATCATCTGATAATGAAAAATCCGTCCGAGTTTCGTTTGCAGATTTATTTAATACCTCCGATTCGACATAGCCGAGAAAAGCAAACTTACCATTTATTGCTTTCATTCCCAGAACAGCATCCATCTCATAACGTTTTACCGCTCTCCCATTGGCTCCGAGATAAAGTGCATTAGTACTTTTTTCATCGTCAGATATTGCCTTTGGAAGTAGATAGCAGTGGCAAACGAATTTCTCATCCCCAAACATGTCAGGGATTGTGTAACTAAAATCCTTATCCCTTTCTGTCGAAGACGTAAATTGATCAAATAAATCAATAGATTGATCACCATCTATGATTTCTATTTTTGGCTGACTGATGTTAACGAAATAACTAATGAAGTGAGCCAGAACCCTACTTGCAATAGTGGTACTTTTTCGGGGTATAGAGCGAGCGTAAACATCGCGATAGGGCGATAGCAAGACCGTAGTACCGATGTCTGAATCTCGCCCACTATTATGATATTTTATGTTTTGAATAGGATCATTTATGCAAAAATCAAATTCAACTTTGTTAATATTTTCATCATCTTTAAATCCACTCCTAATATGAACAGATTCCATCACTTTTAACCAAAGCAGACGGCCGACACCTTTACCACCAATTACTGCTTTTTTCTGAGAATCCATCTTAATGAATGATTCTAAATTTCCTTTATTAAATCCAACACCGTTATCTTCGACAATAAACCCTAAACAATCATTTCTTTCATTTCTAACTAAATTAATTCTTATCCGACCTTGCAAAATATTATCTTTTCCAAAACGCTCCTCAATAGCATGAATTGAATTCATTACTGCTTCAAAAAGTGGAAACAAAGTGTTCTTTGCATTGGGGGCCAATGAAATATTATTAACCCTCCCCATTGGATCATTTTTCCAGTTATTTATAACCACAGATGCTTCGCTCATCATCCCCCCCATATTCAAAAAATTTACATCATGAACAATAAATGACATGATATTATTTTACATAATAATCCACCAAACAATAAATCAATGGATATCGGACTTCACGCGCAGCATCACTTTGCCAGAATAGGGTTTTTGCGGTTCATTGCCGGTTTTGGCGCATGTTTCAATATAATCATCGACCGCCTCGTGAAACGCCTGTTTAAGGGCGGGGACGGTATCGGCATGAAATCCAACCCGGTCCCGAATGCCGGAAATCCGGCCAACAAAGATTTCATCAAGGCTGTCAAATTCAATCCGGGCAGCATATCCCCGATACATCATCGCATTCATGATCCCGTCCCTGTTCCGCACGTCGCCCCATTTTGCCACCCGCTCAATGACAATGCACCGTCCCCACGCTGTTATCCATGTGGCAACATTGACCGGGCGGGGAGCTTTTGCGGCATCCGCCGCCGTGATGGATGGCGCCCTCTGCGATGAGGACGGATGATGCCGGTGTGATGGCTTCGGCATGGATTTCAAAAGCGCCCAGCATCACGCCACTGGCGATCAAAACCATTGCGATCTGTTTCATCTGGCTGTCCCTTCCCAAACTTTCCCGTCCCTCATCCTACGCCACAAAACATCCCCCGACCATCCCCCGTCAGGGTAGGATGCCGCGCAAAATGCGCCAAAACACATCCTTCCGAACGGCGCAACGCCCGGCCCGGAATCCGGGCAATCACCTGCCCCGGCCAAAACCCGGCAGAACCACTGCCAACAAGGCGCATCCCCCCGGCCCGGCCGGCAATCGCGCTGATCGTTGTTTTGGCCGGGCCGCAAAGACTGTAAAGTTCCAACGCCGCATCCATGATCTTTTGACGGGTTTCATCTTCCTGCCCATTTGCGCCTTGTCATTTCAATGAGCACACCCGATTAATGAAATCAAAAAATCTGGCCTCGCCGACTCGCTTTCAGTAATCAATCATGATCCCTGAAAACAACCGGTAAAATTGCCGCATCACAGCCACTAGCCCCGGAAAACCGCCAAATAACGGCTGTGACAGCCCCCGAATCGTCAACCGGGCAGAACCGATGCACACAAGACGGACTACCCCCGTGGGACTTTGGCGAGGCTCCATCAGGGGTACTTGATATGGCGCCCATACCCCCGTCTGCCTCACCCGCCGCATCCGAAAATGCAGGCTTGGGTCTTCCCTTTCACCGCCGGGCCTTCGCCCCGCGTTAACCGAACCTGTCGCAAGACCGCCCGGCCACAACCCGCCTTTCCCGTCATCACGGGAACCGGGCAAGACCGGACACACTTCGGGCTTCCGCCCGCCGTACCAACACCCCCGGCAAGGCCGACAGCTCCCGCCACGATCCGGGCAGGACGCGCCACCGACAAGACGCAATTCGGGCGTCTTGACCAATGGCCGGGTTAGCGGACCCGCGCAGGGCCACCGTAATGACTTTTCCACCTGCCGGTCGTGATCCTGCGGGGGCGCCTTTCGATCTGTCTGTCAATGTATCGCTGCATCATCATTTCTTTCCTCTGGCCCAAACGCAAAAACCCGCAAGACATAAGCCTTGCGGGTTTCGGTCCGGGCGGATTTATCCCCTTGACTTTTCTGTTATGCCACGATGAAAAGAACAAATCAAGAACTTTTTTCAAAAAATCTGAAAATAATTTGGATCGCATTAAATCCACAATATTTTCAATTACTTATGATCACCCCGCCCGATCAACCCACAGGGTTGCACAGCGCACATGACAGTCAGTCGCAACAATCCTGTTGACTCTGTCAACCTTAATAATTATTGGTTGACACTATCAACAATCATCGCCGCCGGACAAAACAGCAGGCGCAAACAGATTGCCCCGCTGTCCGTTTCCGTCCCGTGCGGCCCGATCCGAAAGGGATCGCCCATGACATTCCTTGCCGCCCCCGGCCCGGCCGTCATCCATCCCGATGGCCTGCCCCAACCGCGCCGGGCCTTTGCCACCATCACCCTGCTTTTGACCGTCACCATGGCGGTTCTCGACGGGTCGATCATGAATGTCGCCCTGCCCGCCATTGCGCAGGATCAGAATGTCAGCCCGGCGCACGCCATCTGGGTCATCACCGCCTATCAGCTTGCGGTCGTTGTATCCTTATTGCCGATGGCCGCCCTTGGCGAGGCCATCGGGTTTCGCAAGGTTTATCTGTGCGGCATGGTGGTGTTTGGCGTCGCATCGGCCCTGTGTGCCTGGTCGCCCGACATTACATTTCTGACCTTCGCCCGCGTGTTGCAGGGTCTGGGCGGGGCCGCGTTAATGAGCATCAATGCCGCGATCATGCGCCACACCATACCGCAGGCCAAACTGGGTCAGGCCATCGGCTGGATCGCAATGACGGTTTCCGTCGCGGCGGCGGGCGGGCCAACCCTGGCCTCGGCGATTCTGGCGGTGGCAAGCTGGCACTGGCTGTTTCTGATCAATGTGCCGATTTCGATTGTCGCAATTGCGCTGGGCTTTTTCTCCTTGCCCCACACCCATCCCAGCCGCACCCGCTTTGATTATGTCAGTGCGATTCTCAATGTGCTGGCCTTTGGCGGGTTGATTTCCGGCCTTGGCACCATTGGCACCGATGGCCCCGCCGCCCTGATTGCCGCGCAATTCCTCATTGCCGCAATCGCCGGGGTTTTGCTGGTGCGGCGGCAATTATACCGCGACAGGCCGATGTTGCCGCTGGATCTGTTGCGCCTGCCGGTTTTTGCCGGGTCGATTGCCTCGTCCATCTGCGGGTTTTGTGCGCAATTCATCGCCTTTGTCGCCCTGCCCTTTTATTTCCATGATGTGCTGGGTTACAGCGCCGTTCAAACCGGCCTTTTGATGACGCCGTGGCCGGTTGCCACCGCCATCATCGCCCCCTTTGCCGGGCGATTGTCCGACAGATATTCGCCCATCAATCTGACCGGAATCGGCATGGCCCTGTTTGCCGTCGGGCTGTTTTCCACCACGATGATCCCCGCCACAGACGCCCATCTGGCGATTATCGGGTCGTTATTGTTGTGCGGGGCGGGATTTGGCCTGTTTCAATCGCCCAATAACCGCCTGATGATGACCAGCGCCCCCCGCGACCGCAGCGGCGGCGCCAGCGGCATGTTGTCCACCGCCCGCCTGACCGGGCAATCCATCGGGGCCGCCCTTGCCGCCATCCTGATCGGCACCGGCGGGGCGTTTGACCTGATGCCGGTGATGATCACCGCCACCGGCTTTGCCGTTTTGTCCGCCCTGATTTGTGTCGGGCGGAAACTGGCCCTGCGGGCCGGAATCATTCAGTGATCCGCCCCGCTGACCCGGTTGCAAAAACACAGGAAAGGAACATCTCAATGACCGAACCGGTGAACGAATTGTTGCCCGGCGAAACATTGCACCGGCTGTTTCATGCCTATAAACGCGCCATGCGCGAAGGCCTGCATGCCGCCAACATGCCCCTGCCGGTTTCCCATATGCGCACCCTGAAATGGATCGCCAGAACATCCGGCCTGACGGCACAGCAAATCGCCGCCCAAACCGCCCAGGACAAGGGCCGCATCACCCGCCTGTTAAACGAACTGGAACAGAACGGCCTGATCGAAAAGAAACCCCATTGCGACGACCGCCGCAGCCAGACCCTGCATCTGACCCCGGCGGGCGATGCCCTGATGGACAGTTTCCGCACTGTCGAAACCCAAATCCGCACCCGCATGGCGCGGGGGCTAAGCCCAAAACAAATCCGCGATTTTGCCACGATCACCGGCCTGATGGCCGAGAACCTTGAATCCTGAAACCGAATGCCGATACCCCAATCTTCCAGACAGGTGAATATCATGACCAAACCAGCCCCCCGGACCCTGACCGTGATCCGCAAGGCCCAGATCACCCCCAATATGCTGCGCATCACCCTTGGCGGCGATGGCATGGCCGGTTTCCCCGATGATCAGGGCAGCGCCTATGTCAAACTGATCCTGCCGCAATCAGGCGATGCCGCCGCCACAGATCGCCCGGTGTTGCGGACCTATACCGTGCGCCATCATCGCCCCGGTGAAATCGATATTGATTTTGTCCTGCATGGCGATGGCGGCCCGGCATCGCGCTGGGCCGGGGCCTGTGCGCCCGGCGATACCCTTGCCGTTGGCGGGCCCGGCCCGAAAAAACTGGTCGATAACAGGGCCGACTGGTTCCTGATTGTCGGCGATATGACCGCCCTGCCCGCAATCAGCGTCAATATCGAACAATTGCCGCCCAATGCCAAAGGCCATGCCGTGATCGAAATTCTGGCGGAATCCGATATTCAGAAGATTGCCGCCCCACAGGATTTTCACATCCACTGGAAACTCAACCCGCATCCGGGCATCAACAGCGACGTTTTGATTGATCATGTCAAAACCCTGCCCTGGCCCGATGGTCGGCCCTCGGTCTGGGTCGCCTGCGAATTTTCCAGCATGCGCAAATTGCGCGATCATCTCTGCAACGACCGCGCCCTTGACCGGGACAATCTTTATATTTCCAGCTATTGGAAACTCGGCAGCAACGAAGAAAAACACAAAGTCGAAAAACGCGCTGATGCCGAAAGGGCCGCGTGATCGGGGGCATTGTTCTGCGTCAATGCGTTTGACCGTTCCCTGACATAAAGTGACCGTCTGGCAATCGCGGGGGGCTGTTTTGCCCCCCGCAAGGAGCAGACATGTCTCAAATCCTGCGCGATCTTTACCGGCAAAACCCCCGTCAGGCCCATCTGATGTTGCTGATCGTCGCCGTCTTTCTGGTGATTTATTTTATCCCGGCAGGCACCGCGCGGTTTGACAATGCGGTGTTGGAGGCCGTCTATCTGACCAACTGGTATGCCCGCGAACATGTGATTTTGTGTTTGCTTCCGGCCTTTCTGATTGCCGGTGCAATGGCGGTTTATATCAGTCAGGGCTCGGTGATGCGCCATCTCGGCCCCGCCGCCTCCAAACCGGTGGCACTGGGCGTTGCGGCGGTTTCCGGCACCTTGCTGGCGGTGTGTTCCTGCACGGTCTTGCCGTTGTTTGGCGGCATTTACAAACGCGGGGCCGGATTGGGGGCCGCCATTGCCTTTTTATATTCCGGCCCGGCGATCAACATCATGGCGATTGTTGTCACCGCCAAAATTCTCGGCGCGGAACTCGGCATTGCGCGGGCCGTTGGCGCCATTGGCTTTGCCGTGATCATTGGCCTGATCATGCATCTGATCTATCGCAAGGAAGAAGCCGCCCGTGCGGCCAGCGGATCAGGCCGCGGGTTTGAAGATGACGGATCGGAAAAACCGCTTTCCGTCACCGCCCTGTTTTTCCTGCTGATGATCGGCATTCTGGTTTTTGCCAACTGGGCGGCGGCAGACAGCCCGGTCTGGATGGCAATCCATGCATGGAAATGGCAAGTCACCCTTGCCCTGGGGGCCGGATTTGCCACCATGCTGGTGATTTTCTGGGACTGGCCGTTGCGCCCGGTTCTTTTGATTGCCACCCTTGTCGCCCTTGCCGCCCTTATGGCTCCCGACACCCCGGAACTGGCGTTTGTTCTGGCGATTATCGGGGTGATGCTGCTGGCGACCGCCCGCGAACAGGACCGGGAATGGGCGCATCAAAGCTGGGATTTCACCAAACAGATCGTGCCCTTGCTGGTGATCGGGGTGTTTGTCGCGGGGTTGTTACTGGGCCGCCCCGGCCACGAAGGATTGATCCCCTCGCACTGGGTCAGTGCGGCGGTTGGCGATAACAGCCTGACCTCCACCGTCATTGCCTCGGTTCTGGGCGCTTTCATGTATTTTTCCACCCTGACCGAAGTCCCGATTGTCGAGGGATTACTGGGTTCGGGCATGGGCAAAGGTCCGGCTTTGGCCCTGTTGCTGGCCGGCCCGGCCCTGTCACTGCCCAATATGCTGGTGATCCGCACCATCATCGGCACGGAAAAAACCGCGGTTTATTGCGGACTTGTCATCTGCATGGCGACCATCACCGGCTATCTTTACGGCAATTACTGGTAACCCCCAAACAGGAGCCCACCATGAAATTCACCATCTACGGCAGCGGTTGCGCGAAATGTCAGACCCTGGCCAAAAATGCCGAAGCCGCCGCCCAGGCGCTTGACCTTGATTACGATCTTGAAAAAATCACCGATACCAACGCCATCATTGATGCCGGGATCATGCGCACCCCGGCACTGGCGATCAATGACGACATCGTGGTCGAAGGCAAGGTCGCCACACCCGATGAAATCCGCCAGTTGCTGGCATAAACCCGGCACTGTTAACCGCATGACAAACGCCCCGGACCAGCCGGGGCGTTTGCACTCTATCGCAATATGGTGCGGCTTATTTCGCCGGAACAGGCGGCAGATCGTCTTCCAGAATGACGATATTCAGCGCATAGGAAACTTCGCCTTCATCCTCGTCCCGATGAACGACACCGATGAATTCGTCGCCAACCCGCACTTCAATCGGGTGGTTTTTCTGGCGCGGCGGGTCAATGGCAATCTTGCTGTTATCAAAGGTGCGGCGCAAATAATCGGTCAGCCGCGCAATTTCGGTCGGTGTCATATCAGAAATCCTTATCTGTCGTCGGTCGGTCGCCCCAAGCATCGAAGCATTGTCGAGGCTCTATTAAAAATCTAACGAAAATCTCTGGCCCTGTCCTTTCACAAAGCATCCCCCAAAATCAAGCCCCAAGGCAGGAATTTTTCCGTATTTTCAAAAGATGGGGCTTACATTGGCAAATGTCGAGCCTGTTTGCCCGTCTGGCAGGCTTTGCAGTTGCATTCAAACGCCCTGCGCGGTAATCGGGCATATGCACAATTCATCCTCCCGCCCGATCCTCTACAGCTTTCGCCGCTGCCCCTATGCCATGCGGGCGCGTATGGCCTTGCTGGCCGCCAATATCGATGTCGAATTGCGCGAAATTCTGCTGCGCGACAAACCGGCTGCAATGCTCGAAGCCTCGCCCAAGGGCACCGTACCGGTGCTGATTCCGACCCAGGGTGCCGTGATTGATGAAAGTCTTGAAATCATGGTCTGGGCGCTGGCGGAAAAAGACCCGCAAGGCTGGCTGACTCCCGAAAGCGGCACGCTGGAAGATATGCTGTTGCTGATCAGTCAGATCGACGGGCCGTTCAAATATCATCTGGATCGCTATAAATATCATACCCGCTTTGACGATGCCGATCCGGCCTTTCACCGGGCCGAGGCCGGAAAATTCCTGAACCGTCTGGATGGCCGTCTCGCGGTCGGCACCTATTTGTTCGGATCACGGCCCGCATTGGCCGATTTTGCCATTGCCCCCTTTATCCGGCAATTTGCCCGCGCCGATCAGGCCGCCTTTGATGCCGTGCCGTTTGACCATCTGCAACGCTGGCTGACCGATATGACAACCAGCGATTTATTCCGCCGCGCCCTGACCAAATATGCCCCGTGGCATCCCGGCGACATCCCGGTTTTGCTGACGGTGGCCTGACCGGGGCATATTGGATGGCGCTTAATGCGATCAATGCGCATGTCGGCACTGGCATATGGCGCACGGCTATGATAGCAACGCGCAATCAACCGTTTTTACCCCGCAGGACAAAGATTAATGGCCGATTATGATGTCAAGCCGCTGATTACTGCCGAGCAGATCGCCACCCAGATCGACGTGCTCGCCACCCGGATCAACGAAAATTTTCAGGACACCGACAAACTGATCGTCGTAGGCCTGTTGCGCGGTTCTTTCGTCTTTATCGCCGATCTGGCGCGCAAGCTGACCGTGCCGGTCGAAGTCGATTTCATGGTCGCCAGCAGCTATGGCGATTCGACCGAAAGTTCGCGAAATGTGCGGATCGTCAAGGATCTGGACGGGCAAATTCGCGGCAAGGATGTGTTGCTGGTCGAAGACATCATCGATACCGGCTATACCCTGTCGGAAGTCATCCGCCTGCTGAAAACCCGCGATCCCAACCGGCTTGAAATCTGCACCCTGCTCAACAAACCCTCGCGCCGCGAAGTCGATATCAAGATCGATTATTGCGGCTTTGACATTCCCGATGAATTTGTCGTCGGTTATGGCATTGATTACGCCCAGAACAATCGCAACCTGCCCTATATCGGTACGGTGCATTTCCACGGCGAATAATCCGGCCACAGATTCATGAAAAACGACGGATACGTTCAGTGATCCGCCGTTTTTGTTTCTGGATCATCGGGTGTTTGCGCCTTGCGGGCCCGCCGGTCACGCCCCAGCGCACCAATCGCCGCCAGATCATCCATGATCCGCGTCAGACTGGCATTCATCGCCGGTTTGTCGCCGCGTCCGGTCATATAACCGGCTGTTGCCGTATCAATCAGCAAATCAAGGATCATCTGGTCTTCAATTTCGCGCAGATCTTTGACTTTCGGCTTTTGTGCCGGAACGGTGGCCGATGCCGAAGGCCCGAACCAGATCGCCGCCACCAAAAGCCCTACCGCCATCAACACCAACCCCACTGTCAGGGCCGCAGCCACTGCGCCAAATTTCACCGCCAGCGCCATATAGGCCGCTGCGATCAAAAAGCCTGTCCCAACCAGAAACAGTAAAAAAATGGCAGCAACAGCAACGGCTTTCACCGCTGCTGCACGCGCCATTTCCGTGATCGCAGCCATCAATTGGCCGATCATTTCATCAACCGGCCGATCAACAATCCAATACCAAAGGTCGCCGCCACTGTGATCAGCGGACGTTCACGGACATGATCCACCGCATAATCGCGGGCCTGATCAAACTGTTCGCGGGCCTGATCGGAAACTTCACGCACCCGTTCGGCGGCATTGTGGGCGACAGTCGCACCGGCCCCGTTGGCCATCCCCTTCAAGGTTTTGGTGACTTCTGCCAGATCGTGGCGCAAGGCTTCAACATCGGCACGCAATTTGTCGGCATTTTCCGGGGTTTCGATTTTGGTCGCCATTCAAACCTCCTAAGCGGTTTTCATTCAAACGAAAGACACCCCTATAACGTCAGGGACCGCATCAGTGTTCCCTCATGATTGTGCTTATTTGCGGGCAGTCTGTCAAAACCTGTGCTGAACTGTTATATTTCCCGCCCGTATCCCCCCATTCCTGCCAATCAGTAAGGCAAACCGACATAGTTCTCCGCCAGGGTTGTCTTGCCTGCCCGTGACGACATCATATAATCCAGTTCGGCCCGCCGGATGCGGCCATCAAACGCGTCATGATCGTCAAAGGTATGCAGCATCGAGGTCATCCACCACGAAAACCGTTCGGCCTTCCACACCCGCGCCAAGGCCGTATCGGAATAGCGATCCAGCAATTCATCGTGATTGTCCATAAACCGCGCAATCAGTGCCTCTGACAGGTAATGCACATCACTGGCCGCAAGGTTCAGGCCCTTGGCCCCGGTGGGCGGCACAATATGGGCGGCGTCACCGGCCAGAAACAGACGGCCATGCTGCATCGGTTCGGCGACAAAGCTGCGCAGTGGCGCAATGCTTTTTTCAAACACTTCACCCTCATTAACCAGGGCCGCATCTTCTTCGCCCAACCGGGTGCGCAATTCGTTCCAGAACCGGTCATCGGACCAGTCCTCGATCCTGTCGGAACTGGGCACCTGTACATAATGGCGCACCACATGGTCGGACCTCATCGAACACAGGGCAAATCCGCGATCATGGCTGGCATAAATCAGTTCATCCGTCACCGGCTTTGCATGGGCCAAAATGCCCAGCCAGCCAAACGGATAAACCCGTTCAAAGGTTTTCAGGATATTTTCGGGCATGGTCTGCCGCCCAACCCCGTGAAAACCGTCACAGGCGGCAATGTAATCGCAGCTTAATGTGCATTCCTTGCCATTTTGAACATATCGAACATATGGCCGGTTGCTCTTGATATCATGCAGGCTGGCATCCTCGGCCCCGAAAACGATCTCGCCACCCTGACGCAGGCGTGCTGCGATCAAATCCTTGGTGACTTCGGTCTGGCCATACACCATCACGGTTTTGCCACCGGTCAGTTCCTTAAGGTCGATGTGATGGCGCTTGCCATTGATGCTGATATAAATGCCCTCATGGATCATGCCTTCGCGGTGCATACGGTCCGCCACACCGATTTTTTCCATCAGACCAACCAGACCCATTTCCAGAACACCGGCTCGAATGCGTCCTTCGACATAGGCGCGATCCTTGCGTTCCAGAATGATCGATTCAATCCCGCGCACATACAACAAATGGGACAACAACAATCCGGCGGGACCACTGCCGATAATGGCAACAGGGACATGCATGGCGTTTCCTCATGAAATCGTTTCTGGTTATCGCCGGAACAAGAACCATTCCAGCCCAAAAACAATACGCCACCCTGCCCGATGCCTGAATGGACAAACCGGGAAAAGAATTGCACTTATCGAACATTTATAATGTACCGGTTATGCGTCCATAACCATTCCCCTTATCCCAGATCACGTTCACGATGCTGGAATATCCAGGTTTCGGTCAGCGGCTTGTCCCCGGCGGCCAGAAAGGCCCGCATATCGACCGGCCCAACCCCGTCGGGATACACATCAAACACCAGCCGCCAACGATCCGTCCCCACCACCCGCAAGGCATAGGAATTATCGACCACCGCATTGCGCACCGTGATGTGTGGTTTCACCACACCATCGGCGGTTTGATAACGGGCAAGATCGCCACCTTCAAAATCAATCGCGTATTTCAGACCTTCTTTGGGCCGTGCCTTGCCCGGCATCCCGGCACGACCAAGACGGCTTGCCACCACACCGGCCACCGCAGCAGGGCCGAACATCCCGGCCTTCATCCAGTGCATCCGGTAATCATACTGCACTTCCTCTCCGGCCGGAATTTCCTGATCCGTGGTCCAATAGGCGACAATATTGTCAAAAATTTCGTCATCGGTCGGGATTTCAACCAGTTGCACCATGCCCGTGCCCCAATCCCCCACCGGTTCGATCCACAGATCGGGGCGGCGTTCGTAAAACACGCCATCATCTTCGTAACTGGCAAATTGCCGGTCACGCTGCATCAGGCCAAACCCCCGCGGATTGTCATCGACAAAACTGCTGGTGCGAAGATGGCCCGAATTATCCAAAGGCCGCCAGATCCGTTCGCCAGATCCGGTCCATAATGCCAGCCCGTCACTGTCATGAATTTCCGGTCGCCAGTCTGCCGCTTCATCACGATTGGTTTCGGAAAACCAGAACATGCTGGTCAGCGGCGCAATACCCAGCCGTGCCACTGCCTGTCTGGTGAATAAATGGACCGAAACATTCATCACAATGTCCTGATCATTGGGCGCATCGCATTCAATCCGCACCGCCCCGCTGATACTTGGCCCATCCAACAGCGCATAAATGCGCAATCCGCCACCCGACAAGGATTCCAGCCAGAATTCGGTAAAGCGCGGAAATTCTTCGCGGCGGTCTGCCCTGGCCGTATCAATCGCCACCGCACGCGCCGACAGGCCATACTGGTTCATCGGCCCGGCCGACCGGAAATAGGACGACCCCATAAAAGCCAGCCAGTCCCGCGCAGGATCATCGGCATAAAGCACCCGAAACCCGGCCCATCCGGCATCGGTCGGGATATCGTCAGAACGGATATCACCCCGATAGGCAAAGGCGGACGGGTCATACAAAACCTCCCGCGCTTCACCATTTTCGATCATATGCAGCCGGACAGATTCCCGCGCCCCCTGATGACGGTGAAACATCGCCACCGGTGCCGCCCCGGCACTGTTCCTCCACAGGGATTTTTCGACATCAAACCGGATATCCTGAAAGGCGTCATAATCGATTTCAGACAGAATACTGGCCAGTTCCGGTGCAATCACCGGGGCAACATAGGGCTGTGTCGCCAGATGCCGCGCCCACGAAATCAGTCCCTCGAACGAAAAAGATTTCGCACCGCCCAGCGGCAACCCCGCCTTTTGCTGCGCCCATGCCGGAAACCCGACCGGCAGCAACCCTGCGGCGGTAACCGCTCCCATCATGGCAAGAACTTTTCGGCGACTGATATCTGTCGTCATTGGCGCAGGCACTCCTGTCAAAACGCACAAGCCGTCATTTGTTATTGTTGCGGCTTGTGCCCCAAGAATATGGCAAAGATACGGGTATTTCACCCAAACCCGTTCTGCTGGCAACAGAATTCACAGCCCCGGATCAGTCTGAAAAAAAGCCACCAAAATACGCCTGCTTAAAATTTAATCTTATCGCCTGTCGCCCTGCGGAAAACCCTGTGTTACCATTCCTGTCCGACCCCGCCTTTTGCCTCAACAAGCCACACGGTTTAATGAACCATCATCCGGCCTTTATCGTTTTCACCGATCTGGACGGCACCTTACTTGATCATGATGATTATTCATGGGCCCCGGCGCGTGACGCCCTTGCGCGGCTGCGCGATCTTGCCATACCGCTGATTGCAGTTTCCTCCAAAACCCTTGCCGAATTGCACGCCCTGAATGACCGCGACAGCCTGTTTGACGGGCTGATTGGCGAAAATGGCGGGGTGATTGCCCTTGGCAACATCGTGATGCAGCCCGGCCCGGCCACAGCCACCATTGATCAGGCCCGCAATGCGATATCGCAGGCACTTGATATCCCCGTCGCCGGTTTTCGCACCAGCACACCGCACCAGATTGCCACGACCACCGGCCTTGATCTGACAAGTGCGGCACTGGCCGGGCAACGCCATTGTTCCGACCCTTTGATCTGGCAACCATCGGAATACCACATACAAACCGCCATCGACATCGCCCGGCAGCACGGGCTGCAACTGGTGCGCGGCGGCCGGTTTCATACCCTGTGCGGCACCACGGACAAGGCGCTTGCCATGCAAATCGTCCTGACACACCTAAAGGATAAAGGCCGTCTGACGGCAAACGACGGACCAGTCTCCGTGATAGCGCTGGGCGATTCCCCCAATGATGCCAGCATGTTGCGTGCCGCCGACATTGCCGTGCAAATCCCGCCCAAACGGGGCATGCCACCGATCCTTGATCTTGGTGGCAAACCGGCCTTTCTGGCCCCCCATCCCGGCCCGCAAGGCTGGAATCATATGATTCACCATATTCTTGATCACCAGATATCAGACATCACAGCGAGGTAACCAATGGCCGATTTTCATCAGGGTGGCCCGATCACGACACTGCACAGCATCATGGACCGTGATCCCGACGAACTCGCTTATGAAATGACGGCCTTTGCCCGGCAACGCAGGCAAACTCTGATTTTGCCCTGCCTGTATTCCGAACTGGAAACCCCGGCAATGACCACCATTGCCGAAGGCCTGAAAAAAGCGACCTATATCGACCAGATTGTCGTCGGGCTGGACCGCGCCGATGCTGCGCAATACGCCCATGCCCGAGACTTTTTCAAGGATTTACCCCAACATGTCCGCATTTTGTGGAATGACGGACCGCGCCTGCGTGCCGTACATGACCGGCTGGCCGATTATGATCTGGCCCGCTATGAACCGGGCAAGGGCCGCAATGTCTGGTATTGTCTGGGCTATACGCTGGCATCGGGGCGCAGTTCGGTGATTGGCATTCATGATTGCGATATCGCCACCTATACGCCCGATCTTCCGGCCCGCCTGATGTATCCGATTGCCAATCCCGCCTTTAATTTCGCCTTTGCCAAGGGTTTTTACGCCCGTGTCGCCAATGGCTCTCTCAAAGGTCGGGTTTGTCGCCTGTTTGTCACCCCATTGATCCGCGCGCTTAAACAGGTGGTCGGCAAGACCGATTTCCTGAATTATCTTGATTGTTTCCGTTATTCCCTGTCTGGCGAAATCGCCATTCGCACCGATGTTGCTTATGGATTGCGGGTGGCGTCCGATTGGGGGCTTGAGGTCAGCATGCTCTCGGAAATGTATCGCAATCACACGGTTCATCGCCTGGCACAGGTCGATATTGCCGATATTTACGATCACAAACACCGCGAATTTGACCCGGCCGAAAAAGATGACGGCCTGTCACGTATGGCCAGCGACATCGCCAAATCACTGTTTCGCAAACTGGCTACCCAGGGCACGGTTTTCTCGCACGAAACCTTTCGCACGCTCAAGGCAACCTATTATCGCGTCGCCCTTGACCTGATCGAACAGTACCGTGCCGATGCGCTGTTTAACGGCCTGAAAATCAACCGTGACGAGGAAGAAAAATATGTCGAGGTCCTGTCCGAAGTCATCATCAGTGCAGGGCAGCATTATCTCGACAACCCGCTTGAAAGCCCGTTCATCCCCAGTTGGCAACGGGTGGAAAGCGCAATGGACGATATTTTTGAACATCTGTCCTCGGCGGTCGAGGATGATTTGAATGATGCGGAAATTGGCAAAGTGTCATAATCTTTCTCACCGGAAAAGAAAGGCACTGATAAAATGATCGCCTATACGATGGTTGGCACCCGCAATCTGGATAATTCCATCGCCTTTTATACGCCGATTATGGAAATTCTTGGCCTTGAACCGTGCTGGCGCGATGAACAGCTTGCGTCATGGGGCAAAAAGGACAACCCGGACGTCACCCGGTTTTTTACCTGTCTGCCTTTTAACGAACAGGACGCCGTGCCGGGCAATGGCGTCATGGTGGCCTTCCGGATCGAGGATAACGCCACCATCGACCGGCTTTACAATATGGCACTGAAAAACGGGGCGACCGACGCCGGAAAACCGGGGCCGCGACCGCACTACAGCCCCGGTTTTTACGGCGCTTATGTTTTGGATCCCGATGGCAACAAAATCGCCTTTGTCCGCTATCACGCAGATCGGGATAAACCCTGAACCGTTATCAAACCGGCATCGCCTCGCGATAGCGCTGCAATAACCGGCTGGCGGGGCGGTTGCGGCCATCAAGGTTGGAAATCCAGACAATCTGATAGGGGGCCAGCGGCATCACTGCGTTATAATCCTCGATCACCCGCCCTGAAATCAAATCCTGCCATCCCTCGGTCATGATCAGATTGATCATCGACAGGTCCAGTTCCTGCGGCGATGCCGTCAGGTTAAAGACACAAAAAATGCTTTGATCATTCAAATGGCTTTGCCGCCAAACGCCTAGCATGTGCGGCCCCAGATTAAGGGTATATTGCGTGGCATTGGGGTGAAAGGCCGGTTGCCCCTGCCGGATCGACATCAGGGCTTTAAGCTGCTGATAGGCCGCCTCCCCGGTTCCACCATCAACAAGCCGGGCCTCGGCCTCTTCCAATTGCCAGATTTTGCGGTTCAGGCGGCGCGGAATACCCGTTTCATGGTAACCCTGCGTGTCATTGTCGCTGGCAAAAATGGATTGCACATACACCGCCGGAATCCCTTCCAGCGACATGGCAATCGCCTGACTCATCACAAACCGCTCCAGCCCGAATTGCCTGTCGCCGTCAAAACTTTCGGCCAGCATGGCAAACAGCGTGACATTCAATTCATAGGGTTTCTGCCCGCCACCGGGCAAGGCGCGATAACTGACCTCGCCGCCCATCTTGCGGGCATGGTCGATCATCAGGGTGATTTCGGAATCTTCAATCAGGCTTTCGGCCGGACGCAGACCGATGCCGTCATGACTGGCGGTAAAATTGAAAAAGGTGCATCCCGCCGGGGCGGGCGGCATTGACATGATGCATTTGCGAATGGCCTTGCTGTTGCCACTCAGCAAAGCGTGAATAATCACCGGCGGCAGGCTGAAATTATAAATCAGATGTGCCTCGTCCTGCTGCCCGAAATAGGACAGGTTTTCAAGCAACGGCAAATTGGTTTCGGTGATAAACAGCATATCGGGGGCCACCGCCGTTGCGCCAAGGCGCAACGCCTTGATGATCTTGTGCGCCGGATCAGCATTGATCGATGTCGTACCCGCCTGTTTCCAGATATAACCGATGGCATCCAGCCGGATCACCCGCACCCCGTGCGACAGATAATCCAGAACGATCTTCAGAATTTCAAAAAACACATCCGGGTTGCCGTAATCCAGATCGATCTGGTCATAACTGAAAGTACACCAGACATGTCTGGTACCCTGCGATGTCGGCACCTCGCACAGCAAATCATGGCTGCGGGGGCGTACCACCATCGACAAATCATCATCCGGGCTGGCGGTTTTGATATAATCAACACCGGGCTCTTCCCCGGCCAGAAATTGCCGGAACCAGACATGCGACGCCGAAATATGGTTCGCCACCAGATCGGCCATGATGGTGGCATCCTGTGACAACTCCGTCACATCGTCCCATGTGCCAAGCTCGGGCCGCAAAACACTGAAATCACTGACAGAAAATCCATCATCCGAAGTAAAGGGATGAAACGGCAAAATATGAATACCCGGCAGCCAGTCCTTAAGCCATCGCGCATGAAAATCGCGCAAACTGGCAAGGCCGTGATGTCCATCCCGTGAAATGCTGTCGCCATAGGTGATCAGAAACGCATCGCGCTGATCCCATTTGCGAAGGTTTTCCTCCGCCGGTTCTGGGCCATCGCCGTCCAGCGGCAAATCCAATACCTCAAACACCCGCCGCACCAGAACCGCCGGATCATAGTGCGGATAAACATCCGCCAGAAGATTGCGCATGGCACTGGCGAAGGCAATCCGCCCCGATGTCCCGACGACCCGATCCATGCTGGCTCCTTCGTTAGGTAATTCAACAGATTACCTTCAATCAAATAATTTTTCTGCCTCCAATGCAAGCAACGATTCTCTCATGCCCATAATTCGGGCAACCCTCTACCCCCGTGATATCGGTCGGTTATTCAGGTTTGCGAATAACGTTTTGCGCCCCTTCGGCTCCCATAAAAACCACCAGAATACGGACCGGCCCGTCACCATCATTCAGGGCATCGTGCCAGTTATCCATCGCCTCCATAAAGGCGGCTCCGGCCTGATAGCTGCGCTTGCCATGCACGCCATAATCAATCGTCACCTGCCCTTCCAGGATATAGCCATAAATCGGCACACCATGTTTGTGCCAGCCGGTCGTCTCGCCCGGCTCCATGGTAACGATCAATGATGTGACTTTCGCCGCCCCGCTATCGGGATAAACAAGCGTTTCGCCAATGATATTGCGGCTGGTATCAAGCAACGGCGTAACTTTGTCATAATCCCCCTGCAAGCCAGTCCCGGAACCCGAACCTTCGGCCCACGCACTCCCGGCCATCACCATGCAGATCACTGCTGCGGCCCAAATTTTCATGTTTCGCCCCCCTTTGGGCTGGAATGGTTCCATGCCCTTATGATCCAACCTTAAACCGGTTTTCGGGGAACGATGTGAAAAATCAATGAGGCCCTATGCTGCGATGGTGATTTCCACCAGCGCATGGGTGCGATTGGTGTCGATATGGTCAATCGCCGCATGCAAGATGGCTGGCAGATCGGCGGCCTTTTCCACCTTTGCCGTCCAGGCGCGGCTGGCTTGGGCAACCTTGGTGAAATCCGGGCTGGGAGCCAGCGAGGTCAACGGCATGGAATTGGTTTTCGCAGCATAGCCGTTCGGATAAATCCCGGTGACCGATTGCCGCACAGCGCCCCATTCACTATTGTTCAACACCAATATCAGGATCGGCAGCTTCAAGGCCTCGGCAATCTGATGGCAGGCCACCGGATTGGCAAACATGTATGATCCATCCCCCATCGTGGCAATCACCAACCGGTCGCGATCCGCCAGTTGAAACCCCATCGCCGCCGGAAAAGACCAGCCCAGCCCGCCTGAATGCGGCTCCTGATACCAGCTTTGATATGCCGATAATGTCATCGGTTCGAGCGGACAGCCCAGTTCCGAAAACACCGTCGCCGTCCGATCCCGAATTGCTTCGGACAGGCACACAGACACCCACGACTTGCTCATCGGATCTGCATTGCCCGCCGCCGCCCCGGCCAATGCCCGCGCCCGCGTATCGGCATTACGCGATGCGACCTTATTGCGCCGTGTCGCACACACATCCTCATGCCCGGCGCGCAAGGTCTCCAATTCATCGGCAAGCGCCATGATCACATCCCCCGTTTCCCCGGCAAGCGACAGATCGGCGGCAAAATTGCGCCCCGGAAACCGGGTATAAAGCGGGTCCGCCCCGATCTGGATCACCTTGCAATCGTCGCGCAGGGGATGAATTTGCGGCGACCACGGGGCAAGGCAATCCACCACTACCACCACATCGGCATCGACCAGCCACGGCGCCGGGTCCATGCCGCCAAACATCGGATGATCGGTGCCAAGGGCAAGCTGGATCGCCCAATATTGCACCACCGGAATACCCCATTGATCCACAAGACTTGCAAAACGGTCAAATGCCGCCGCCGTCCCGGTCCCCCGCTGGGCAATAATCACCGGGTTTTGCGCCCCGGCAATCAGGCGGGCCGCGTCTTTCACCAAGGATTGCGGCGGCGCGATCTGCACCGGCTGCATACGCAGGGGGGCATCCACCTGATCGCCCGGACAGGCTTCGCATAAAACCTCGCGCGGCAGGCTGACATAAACCGGACCTTTGGGAGCCGATGATGCAATCGCATAGGCACGGTCCACCACCTCGCCAACCTGTTCGGGGAATTTCAGTTCATATTCCCATTTCGTCGCTTCGCGCACTAGGGCGGCCTGATCGCGCATTTCCTGACCCCAGCCAATCGGAACGGTCCGCGCCCCCAGACGCCCCTTTTCCATTACCGGCGTCCGCCCGGAAAACAGCAGAACCGGCACCTGTTCGGTCGCCGCATTGATCGCGCCAATCGCACAATTCGCCAGCCCGACATTGGTATGCGCCATCACCGCCTGCGCCCGCCCGGTCGCAAGATAATATCCGTGCGCCATACCCATCGCCGCATTTTCATGCGGCATGACAAAGGCTTCTGGCAGGGCAATGTCCTTTGCCGCCGCCTCGGCCAATCCTTCAATCACCGGAGGAAAATCGGTGCCAGAATTGGCAAAGATATAATCCACCCCGATTGCCTTCATCCGCGCCAGCAAGGCACCACCCGCCGTCAGGGTCAGATTGCCGGTGATTTTTGTCATGGAACGCTTCCTTTTTAATATTTCTATATTTGAAATTTAATTTATAATATAGTTTATGATGAGTCACAGGAAACCGTCAAGGCACCACGCCTGCCCTTGTTTGTGTGAAAGGCATCCCATGACCACCCAGATCAATGGTTCCGTCGTCAAGGCGTTCAAAATTCTGGATCTGTTTACAGAAGGCCGCAGCGAACTGACCGCGACCGAGGCCGCCCGCGCCCTGAAGATCAACATGATCACCGCGCATCGTTTTTTGCATACGCTTGAACATATCGGCGCACTGGTCATGGTCTCGCGCGGGGTGTTCCGTCTGGGATATCTGTTTGCCGAACTGGGCGACCGCGCATTGCGCGATGGCGGGTTGGCAGCGGCATTGCAACCGGTGCTGGATCAACTGGCCCGCGATCTGGGCGAAGCCTGCATGGCGACAGTGTTTGAACGCGACATGGCGGTCTGCATCGCCAAGGCCTTGCCCGACCGGCCCCTTTATGTCGATATCCGCATCGGGTCACGGCTGGATGCCTTTTGCACCGCACATGGCAAACTCTGGCTGGCCTTTATGGAGGAAGATCAGCGCGATGCCTGGCTGAACCGCACCCGATTACAGGCGATCACCGCCAACACCATCACCAGCCCAACCGCCCTGCGTCAGGAACTTGATCAAATCCGCCGCGATGGCTATGCGGTGAATAATGCCGAGCGCGAAAAAGACATTTACGCCCTTGCCGTCCCGGTCACAAACCGCAACGGCAAAATGATTTCGGCTTTGTCGGTTTTCGGGGCATCCGCCAGTCTGATCACCCAAAACCGGCCCACTTTACTTACCCGACTGCAAGAGGCTGCGAAGTCTTGCCAGACCGGGCTTTAAACGCCCCGCATCGCGCCGGGAGACCGCCCGGTAACACGCTTGAAAGCGCGGCTGAACGCCGCTTGTGAGCCATAGCCCAGACGGTCGGCAACCATATCAATCGACATGCCATCACGTCCGATCCATTGCGACGCCAGCCGCATGCGCAATTCGGTAACATAACGCAGCGGCGTCATGCCGGTCACATCCAGAAACCGTTCGGCAAAGACCGACCGTGAGCTACCCATTTCCACTGCCATATTCGCAACGGTCCAGTCCCGCCCAGGATCGCGATGCACCGCCGAAATCACCCGCCCCAAACGCGGATCGCGCAGTGCCTCGACCCAGCCTGCGGCATCTCCACAGCCACATTCAACCCAGCCCCGCACAATAGAGGCCGATACCACATCGGCAAGGCGGCTCAGGATTCCGGCAAAACCGGCGCGGGCACTGCTGACTTCACGTGCCATCGCCTCCAAAATCGGCAAGATTTCGGGATTGCGGTCGATCAGGGTGCCGACCTGCATTACTTCGGGCATCATCGATACCAGCGGATGCATGCTGCCCAGATCGAATTCCATGCAGCCGCTGAAAATCAGGGTGTCCGTACTGCGGCACATATCCGGCGCACAAACCTGAATATCATCGACACGCCGCGACAGCGCCGTGGCATTGAAATCGGTGACATCAAGGCATGTCATTTTCGGATCAGAAAGCAGGGAATGCACACCGCCACGCGGCAACAACACCGCGCCCCCACATTTCAGGGCATAAACCGTGCCATCACCGGTTCGCAAATAAAGTGTTCCGCGCGCAATAAAATGAAACTGCGCACGCGACGGGTCCTCACCAAACCGGATACCAAAGGGCGGCGTGATCTGAATGCGGTTGTAATGCAACCCGTCAAATCGCATCCCCAGCAAAAGCTCGCTCATCAAATCGCTGGAAAGCGGTTGTGGTGTAGCAGCATGGGAATTTTCAGACGATTGATCAAACATTCTGGATTATATGGCATATTCCGTCCGAAAAATCCATTGTATTTTGGGTGCAATGCAAAATCGCAGTATTGCAAAAGGACGAGAGTAATGAACGAAATACAAAATGGACCCCAAAACGGGTCGGCACACCCCACCCCGCTTTGGGGGGCTGTTATTGCCATGACATTGGGCGTTTTCGGGCTGGTCACGGCAGAATTCCTGCCCGTCAGCCTGCTGACCCCGATGGCCGATGAACTGCACATTACCGAAGGCATGGCCGGTCAGGCCATGTCGACCACCGCCGTTTTCGCCCTGATCACAAGCCTTCTGACCGCCACCGTCACCCGCAGGATCGACCGCCGTTATGTTCTGCTCGGTTTTTCCCTCCTGCTGATCGTTTCAAACATTCTGGTCGCCCTTGCGCCGAATTTCGGCCTGCTGCTGGCCGGTCGCGTCTTGCTTGGCATTGCACTTGGCGGGTTCTGGACCATGTCGGCGGCAACCGTCATGCGGCTTGTGCCAGCAGACAGAGTACCCCGCGCGCTCGCCATTCTGTTTAGCGGCGTCTCGGCCGCCACCATCTTTGCCGCCCCGCTCGGCAGCTACCTTGGCGGTATCATCGGCTGGCGCGATGTGTTTATGCTGGCCTCCCTGCTGGGCGTTCTGGCCCTTGTCATACAATTCGCCACCCTGCCCAAAATGCCGCCACGCGGTCGGGCGACGCTCCGCACCTTGGTCGAGGTCATCAACCGCCCGCGCATGAAATTCGGCCTGTTTTCACTGGTCCTGATCATTACCGGCCATTTCGCGTTGTTTACCTATGTCCGCCCGTTCCTTGAAAATGTCTCCGGTGTTACGACGGCGGGTGTTTCGGGCATTCTGCTTGGCTTTGGTGTTGCCAACTTCATCGGCACCTATGTCGGCGGCGCGCTGATTGCCCGCTCGCTGCGCATGACGATTGCCCTGATGCCGCTGATCATGGGGCTTGCCGGGATCGGCATGGTGTCCATTCAGGGCGCGATTGCGCCGACCACCGTTCTTGTCGCGATCTGGGGCATGGCCTTTGGCGGCGTGCCGGTCGCCTGGTCCACCTGGATCACCCGCGCCGTCCCGGACGAAGCCGAAAGCGGCGGCGGGCTTCTCGTCGCCGGGTTCCAGCTTGCCATTGCCACCGGTTCGGGTGTTGGCGGACTTCTGTTTGACGCCACTGGCGCACTTGGCGTCTTCACCATCGGCGGCATGTTGCTTGTCGGCGCATCCATCATCGTCACACTGGGCCTGCGGACCGCCCCTGTTCCCGCCGAACAGGGATAACAGGGATAGCAGGCATCGCCCCACCCCCGCTTGATGCTTCAGGCGCGGGCCCAGCACCCCGGCAGTGTCACCACTGCCGGGGTTCTCTTATGCCCGGATATCGCCGCCCTACGCAGCGTCACCATCACCCCCGTCATTTCCGCCAAGGCGGGAATCCATGTTTGATAGCCTCTCCCAATGATGGTTGATCGGTTATGAGTTCCGATGCTGAAACAAAAGACTAAATGCGTCCTGTCCCCGTTTTCGAACTGCTCCGTCATTCGTAAGGCAGCTCACCAAACAGTCCAATCATAAGGTCGCCGTCATACAGCGAAAATGGGATATCAACATATTGATCTGGATGGCGGGGCAAGGCCCGTCCGTCCCCAGGGCCATTTTTTGTATGCCCCCGCACGTGCTCCCCACTTTCCTTGACATATGGCAGGACGACAAGACGACCATGATTAGTGGAGAGAATCGTTCCTTCCTTCCATATCGTAGCCCCCTCAGACCTGCCTGCAGATGATGTTTCCTTGACCTGCCACCCAATATCCCCGTCTGGCTCATACCAGAACACAATTCCGTTTGAGACCAGTACACGCTCACCATTGGCAAGTGCATCCGATAGCATCCGCTGCACGCTGGCAAGTTGGAGCAACTGATTAGCCCGAGGTAATAGTAATTGACGAATTGTGGCCTTCGTCTTTCCCCAATGGTCACTGGCACTCAGATCAAAACCATTGGCAATCTTGGCACGCTCAGCTATTTGCGCATTCTTTTTCGTAGCATAGTAGGGTTTAGACCAAATGCCATCCGGGCGTAGATATAGAAGATAATGGCTCCATCGATTGTTCGAACGACCAACCTTGACCACTTTCAGATATGGCATATCAGCAAGTTGTTCGGCGAGATCCTGACGATAACGCTCAGATTGGGGCTCTAGCTTCAAGGCTGCAGCATCTGGGCGATTCTCATGGGCATGCCGCCGCAATGCCTCTGCCAACATTAGACTCTCCTCATCCTGAAGGCGCAATTTGGCTTGTAAAGCCTTCTCTATCTTCAGCTCTAAGGATCTTTTCACCGTAGCATCTATGGAGCGCAAAGATAGCGCCTGCCTTAGAGAGGGATTAAGTGCATTTGCTACGGAAATCGCTGTCTCACGGTCAGGATATTGATCAGAGAATATTGTGTCGTTGTCTCCGGGCACCATGCGATCTCGCCAAAATGGCGAAAGTTCCCCATTGTCGACAAGCTCTTGCATGAACCAACGCTCAAACAAAGGGCGATACTGGGGCCAAACGGCTAAAATTTCATTGGAAGAACGGTTCAAGTCTGACCATTTCAATATGAAAAACCTCCGATAAAAATGAATTTACCCTTAACACACTATGAAAACATTATATACACTCAGAAATATCTACCCCAAATCTTCCAATTTTCGTCATTTTTATGATTTTACTTCATTTTTATTAGATCTTCACTTTATCTCGTATCAACCTAATTTCTTTTATTGCTTTTTCAGCCTCACTTGGCAGCCTAACTGCTTCAATTTCGGCAGCTTGCTGCAGTCGCTCAACCGCATTTGAGCCCATAATAATGAGCATTTCAGATAGCTCAGCAATTTGACCAAAACTTTTCTCATCATCAGGGTTCTTTCGGATGTGCTCCAGACCATCAATGACGACCTCTACATGTTCATCCAAGCTATTGTAGAATGCTATTATGTCAGCTACGGCGTATGGATCGAGCACAGCCAGATCCCTTGGATTTTTGTCAAACACCGGAACTCTCAACCTTTTCTTTGATAGCCGGTACAATGCAATAGTTCGTTTTTCAAGGGCCTGGCTTCGGACACTTACCATAATAACTGTCCAATACTTAATCTCAGCAGCTATCGCTGTCGCGGTGAGTTTCACTTCCCTTAATCTTGCTTTCTCTGCAATTTCTGATGACATTTCCGCTTGGAACCGTGCAGCTTTCGCCTGTTTTGTTGCACCAAAATAAGCAATTATCGCCGCTAATAATGCTATTGATGCAGCCAGTACAACTCCAATGCTTTGCGCAGCGTGTGGATGAGTTTCAATCCAACCAATCAAACTGCTTCTCCATACAAATGAAATTTCAAAATTCAAATTAATTAGCTTTTGATTATTCTTACAGCAAAACAAAACCCCGGCCCAATTAACTTGAGCCGGGGCACGAAGTGCTCTGGAGGGAGACGGGGCTTTTATCGTGGCCCCTTGGTAAAACCCTGATATCCCTTGGCCGTCAGATCAATCAGATCGACCTGATCGTCACCTTGCGTTCCGCCTGCGTTTTGAGGCGGTTGCGCAATGCGCGGCCAAAAAGCGCGGCTTCGATTTCAAACTCATCACCATCCTGCGTTTTGATACCATCGGCAAAGCTGAGTGTCGCCGTGCCAAAGAAATGTGCATGCACATCGCCCGGGCGGCAGAACAGATCATATTTGAAGTGATGATATTCAAGATTGGCGAGAGAGTGAGACATATTGTCCTCGCCGCTCAGGAACGGCTTTTCCCAAATGACCTTGCCATCGCGATACAGGCGCGACATGCCTTCGACATGGCTTGGCAGATCGCCCAGCAGCAATTCCGGCCCCATCGCACAGGCGCGCAATTTGGAATGGGCCAGATACAGGTAATTCTGGCGTTCCGTCACATGGTCAGAAAATTCATTGCCAATCGCAAAGCCGATGCGCACCGGATTGCCTTCGGGATCAATCACATAAATCGCGGCAATTTCGGGTTCCTCGCTGCCATCAAGGGCAAAGGACGGGCTCGGAATATCCGCACCCGGATTGGCCACGACCGAGCCATCGCCCTTGTAAAACCATTCCGGCTGCACGCCCGGCTCGCCTGCTTTCGGCTTGCCGCCCTCGACCCCCATGCGAAACATCTTCATCGAATCTGTTTCATCGGCGGCCTTGTTATCGGCCTTGTGCATGTTGGCCCGTGCGGAGGCAGAGCCAAGATGCGTCAACCCCGTCCCGGTCACAAGGAAATGCGCCGGATCGGCGTGGGTGATCGGCGGGAGCAACCGGCCCGTTTTGGCGACCTCGTTATAATCAACGCTTGTGTCGCCCATCCGCGCCTTGGCGGCGGCGATCATGGTGGTGCCCCCGGCAATCGCAATGTTTGCCAATTCGCGCACCGATGATACCCCGACAAGCGGGATCAGGGTGTTGGAATCTTCGACCACGGCAACATGTTGCGCCCCGGCGGTATCTTTGAATTGAACCAGTCTCATTATGTTTTTCCGTTAACGCTGTGCTGCAATCATCAAATCGCGCCGGTCCTCAGACCCAGCCGCCATCGACAATAAAATTCTGCGCCGAAATCATCCGGCTTTCATCCGATGCCAAAAACAGCGCCATGCGCGCAATGTCTTCGGGCATCACCTTGTTTTTCAGGCATTGCCGTTCGGCAATTTCGCGCTCGGCGGCTTCGTCAACCCATAGTTCCAGTTGCCGTTCGGTCATCACCCAGCCGGGCACCAGCGTATTGACGCGGATATTATCCTTGCCCAGATCACGCGCCATGCCGCGCGTCAGGCCCTGTGTCGCCGCCTTGGCCGTGGTATAGCCGGGCATACCACCCTGCCCCAACATCCAGCTGATCGAACCGAAATTGACAATCGACCCGCCCCCGGCCCCGATCATCATCGGCGCCACGGCCTGAATGGCGAAAAACGCCGGGCGGATATTGATTGCCTGACGATTATCCCAATATTCCGGTGTTACATCCTGCCATTTATGGCGGGTATCATTGGCCGCATTGTTCAAAAGAACGGTAATCGGCCCGTGCCGTTGGCCTGCGGTTTCAACCGCATGACGCAGCGCTTCAATATCGGTCAGATCGCACAACAAAAACAGCGGCGCATGCCGGGCTGTTTTGGCAATATCCGCCACCAGCGCCTCGCCCGCGTCTTTCTGGATATCGACAAAGGCAACCTTTGCCCCCTGGGCACAAAAAGCCTCGACCAGCGATTTTCCAATGCCGCTGGCACCACCCGTAATAAACACCGACGCATCGCGCAGGCTCTCGTAATGTGCCGGTTTGCGATCAGACATGATCGTTTTCTCCCTGTATCCTAAAGACCATTTTTATTCTTCATACAATATCATTAATGTTGCTTTCGTCGCAGACTGTCAAGCCTCAAACCATCCCGTTTCCAGACATTTCATGCGGCTTTGCAATCCGGGCAGAACAGGTTATATCTGACATTCCCCCCTGCTCACAGGTGCCGATTATATCTTGCTTTTCTCCGATGGCTGGCAAAATGGCCTGTTCTGATTGCCTCCACCATTAATTCATATTATATGAATTAATGACTCTGCGCAGATGGCATGCTGCCTCCTGCACAGCACCGGGGGAAAACCGATGACAGCCAGTTCCAGAACCTATGCCAAACGCAATCTGCACAGTATTGTGGCGCATGATCTGGGCCGCAGGATTGTTTCGGGCATTTTATCCCCGGGCGACATCCTGCCGACCGAGGCACAATTAAGCGAAACCCTTCATGTTTCGCGTACAGCCTTGCGCGAGGCGATCAAAATCCTGTCGGCCAAGGGCCTGATTGAAAGCCGCCCCAAAACCGGCACCAAGGTCAAACCGCGCAAAAACTGGAACCTTCTGGACCCTGACATTCTGTCGTGGCATTTCCCGGAACCCGATCCGGTGTTTTTATATGGCCTGTTTGAAACACGCCTGATCATTGAGCCCAACACGGCGGCGATGGCCGCCGAACGCCGGTCTGACTCCCAACTGGCCACCATCGAGGCAACCTATCTGGCGATGGAAGCCGCCGAACCCGGCACCGAGGCCGTCTATCTGACCGATCTGGAATTTCATCAGGCCATTCTGGATGCGTCGGGCAATGATTTTATGAAAACGCTGGGTATGCTGATTGAATCCGCGCTGATCGGATCGTTCAAACTTTCCAGCGGCGGCCCCAAGGCGCATGTCCAATCCCTGCCCGATCACAGGGCGGTCTATCGGGCGATTGCTGATCGCAATCCGGAAGAAGCCCGCAATGTCATGCGCCGCCTTCTGCGCGCGACCATGACCCAGATCCGTGAACAACTGGGCATGCCCGAGGCCACCGACTGGGACCGTGTCGGGCTTTAAGCCGCTTCTTCACGTCACAAATACCTGCCTTTTGCCGTCTTTTAACCCCGTGCATTTCGCATCGGGTCCAAAATGAATTGCAAAGGAGGCCAATGTGAAAACATTATTGTGGGTCCTGACCATCACCACCGGCATCATGCTTTCGGCAAGTGTTGTTCAGGCTGCCGGTTACAAAAAAGACTATTGCAACAATCAGGATTACTACACCGACACCGGTGCGAATGACGGCAGCACCTATCCGCATCTGCACTGCGCTTCAAGCTGGATCACCTATAGCAAATCAGGTAACCAGCATTACAATTTCGCGGGTGGCAATGGCCCGTTGTCAGGCACAAGCAACAGTGCCTGTGCGGCGGCACAGGAACAGAATGCCCTGACTCTCAAAGGTATCATCGGCCAGATTTGCACCGATTATGGTGTAACCTGCAATCAATGCTGACCGGATCAATACCGGGCCGCCGACCAAACCGGCGCCCGGTATTTTAAAATCCGCCTCACCCTGCCCCGGCGCGAAGACCGCTAAAAGATCGGGTGATCAGACGTTGTAGGACAATAAAGCCAAACAGCAAGGCCCCGATCATGATCTTGGTCCACCAACTGTTGAGCGACCCGTCAAACGAAATCAGGGTCTGAATCACCCCCATAATGATCCCGCCAAAAAACGTGCCGATCACAAAGCCCATGCCGCCGGTCAAAAGGGTGCCGCCAATCACAACGGCGGCAATCGCATCCAGCTCCACCCCGACCGCAGCCAGCGGATAAGCCGATGCGGTATAAAAGGCAAACACAACCCCGGCCAAAGAACTGAAAAGCCCGCTTAACGCATAGACCTGCACCGTGGTGCGCCCCACCGGAATACCCAGCAATTCCGCCGATTGCCGGTCACCGCCAATCGCATAGACATTGCGGCCGAACCGGGTGTAATGGGCGATGACAATCCCGACAATAACCGCAGCCAGCATCACCAGTGCCGATGCACTCAACCAGCCGCGACCGGGTAATGGAATACGGAAACTGCCAAAATCGCTGACAAAGCTGTGGCTGATCGGCACAGAATCCAGATTGATGACAAAACACATGCCGCGCAGAAAAAACATCCCGGCCAGCGTGATGATAAAGGGCTGAATATCAAACTTGTTGATCAGATATCCCATAAACCCGCCAAAACCGGTGCCGACGATCATCGCAATGACAACTGCGGCCAGCGGATGCAAGCCAAATCCGCCCACCAGTTCCGCCATCAAAACCCCGACAAAGGCAATCATTGATCCGACCGACAAATCAATCCCGCCCGACAAAATAACAAAGGTCATGCCGATGGCCGTGACGATCAAAAAGGCATTGTCGGTCAAAAGATTGCCCAGAACATAGGTGTCGCTAAAGGCCCGATGTTCGTAAATGCCATAACCATACAGCAAGGCACAGACCGCAAGGGTTGCCAGCAGGGGATAATAACGTTCGTTAATCATGATTTTTTCCTCTGCATCGCCCGCAGGATCATGTCGCGCGCCTTGGGTGCCTGCACCAGCAAGACAACCATCACCACGGCGGCCTTGACAATCAGGGTATATTGCGACGGCAACCCCGACAGCAAAATCCCCGTGGTCAGCGCCTGAATGATCAGAACCCCGATCACCGTCAGGCCAAGATAAAACCGCCCGCCCATCAGGGCAGCCCCGCCAATCACAACCGCCAGAATGGCATCAAGTTCCAGCCACAGCCCGGCATTATTGGCATCGGCCCCGCGAATATCGGCGGCAATGATCACCCCGGCCATCGCCGAACACAGCCCGGAAATCACATAGGCCAAAACCTTGATCCCTCGGGCATCAATCCCGGCCAGACGGCTGGCGCGGGCATTGCCGCCCACCGATTCCACAAACAGCCCCAGGGCAGTTTTACGCATGACGGCCCATAACCCGGCAATCAACACAGCCGCAATAATCACCCGCCATGGAATACCCAGCAAATAACCACTGCCGATTGCCTCGAAAAACGGTCCGTGAAACGTCACGATCTGACCACCGGTAATCATCTGGGCAATGCCGCGCCCGGCCACCATCAGGATCAGGGTGGCAATGATCGGCTGAATATCCAGATATGCCACCAGCATGCCATTCCACAAACCGCAGACAATCCCGGCCGCCAGCGCGATCAGCAAAATCACAAAGGGCGACAGGCTGGTATCGCGGATCAGGACCGCCGTCACCGCCCCGCAAATGGCAATGATCGACCCCACCGACAAATCAATACCACGTGTGCCAATGACAATCGCCATGCCAACCGCAACAAGGACGGTTGAAGCCCCGCGATGGACAATATCGACCAACGACCCGTAAAGATGGCCATCGACAATGCGGATGGTAAAAAATCCCGGCGAAATGATGCCATTACCGATGATAATCAGCAAAAGGGCGATCACCGGGCCCAGCCATTGCCGGTTCAGTTTCACAGAAAAAGGCATGGTTGTTTTCCGTTGGTTTTTGCGATCCTCAAGCCCGGTCATCGTGCAATCGCCTCGATGATGCGGCTTTGGGTGATTTCGGCCCCGACCAGTTCGGATACTTTTTCACGGTCGCGCATCACCACCACCCGGTCGGCAAAGGCAACAATTTCTTCCAGTTCGGATGATGCAACCAAAAGGGCCAACCCCTCGTCGCACAATTCCTTGATCAGCTTGATGATATCGGCATGTGCACCAACATCAATGCCGCGTGTCGGTTCATCCAGAATCAGGAATAACGGTTTTGCCACCAGCCAGCGCGCCAGAATGACCTTTTGCTGGTTGCCACCCGACAATTGTCCGACCGGCTTTTCGCGGTCCGGTGTCGCAATACCAAGGGCGCGGATCATGTCATCGGCGATTTTTTGCTGTTCTGCACCCGGAATGGGTCGCAACCAGCCGCGCCGCCCCTGCAAGGCCAGAATGATGTTTTCCCGAACACTCAGTTCGGCAACAATGCCATCCTGCTTGCGATCTTCGGGACACAAGGCAAACCCGGACCGGATGGCATGTTGCGGTGATCGCAACATCACCGGTTCGCCATTGATGAAAACCAGGCCACTATCGGCTTTTTGGGCACCAAAAATCAGTTCGGCAAGTTCTGTCCGCCCCGATCCCAGCAACCCTGCCAGACCGACAATCTCGCCGCCGGACAGTTCCAGCGACACCGGATGCAACATCCGTTTCCGTCCCAGATTTTTAATCTGGATCTGATTGCCCTTGCCGGTAAAACCGCGTTCATCATGATGACGGTGACTACTGACCTCGGCCAGTTCCCGGCCCAACATATGACCGATCAGATCAATCCGCGCCAGATCGGCGGTGACAAAGGTACCCACACGCTGCCCGTTGCGCAAAACCGTGATGCGGTCCGTCACCGCATATACCTGATCCAGAAAGTGGGTGACAAAAATGATCCCCATACCCCGTCCGCGCAAATCGCGCATGATCTGAAATAATGATTTGATTTCTTCGGCATCAAGGCTTGCAGTTGGTTCATCCAGAATCAAAACCCTTGCATCCAGTGCAACTGCCCGCGCAATTGCCACCAATTGCTGGATCGCCACCGAATAGGACCCCAATGGGCGCTCAACATCAATATCCAGCCCCAACGTCGCCAAAGCATCCCGGGCGGCAGCAATGGTCGGTTTCCAGTTGATAAAGCCCCATTTCAGGTTTTGCCGTTCCAGCATCAGGTTTTCCGCCACCGACAGGGTCGGCACCAGATTGACTTCCTGATAAACCGTCGAAATGCCCATATTCTGAGCCTCGCCGGGATGTTGGGGATGAATATCTGTGCCGTTGAAAATCACCCTGCCGGCATCGCGCGGATGCACCCCGGTGATGACTTTGATCAGGGTCGATTTGCCCGCCCCGTTTTCACCCAAAAGGGCATGAATTTCGCCCGGCACCAGATCGAAATCAACATTTTGCAGGGCCTTGACGCCCGGGAAAACCTTGCCAACCCCGCGCACCGACAATATGGCCGATGTGGATTGCGTCATTGCAGCCATATGGTTTCCTCCCCTTGTCCTGTATGCGCCGCCACGGCTCCCCTAAGGAATGCCGTGGCGGTTTTGTTCGCTATGTGCTTCCCGGTCTTGTACGGGCCGGGTGCAGGACCTTATTTACTGGCTGCGTTTTGCATATTCTTCGGCGGCGGTATCCGGCAGGAACAGCGGGCCATTGGCCTTGATCCATTTGTCAACCGTACCACCATCTTTTGCGGTCTTGATCGCATCAAAGGACGGGCCGCCCAGATGCGGGTTCAATTCGATGGTGGCATTGGTATCGCCATCGGCCATCGCCTTGAAAATATCGGGCACCGCATCAATCGATACGATCAGAATGTCCGCACCAGGTTTCAGACCGGCTTCCTTGATCGCCTGTACCGCGCCCAACGCCATATCGTCATTATGGGCATAAACCGCACAGATATTCTTGCCACCATCTTCAGCTTTCAGAAAGCTTTCCATCACTTCCTTGCCGCCCGACCGGGTGAAATCGCCGGACTGCGACCGGATGATGTTGATCGCCGGGAAATTGCCCACCACTGATTCAAAACCGGCCTTGCGGTCATTGGCTGCGGATGATCCGACAGTCCCCTGTAATTCGACAACGTCACACACGCCGTTGGTTTCAGCGGCCAGCCACGCCGCAGCCAAAGCCCCCTCAACCACGAAATCAGACGCCACCTTGGTCAGATAAAGATCTTCACTGGCGGCAACACCACGGTCAACCAGAACCACAGGAATCCCGGCATCCTTGGCTTCCTGCAACACCTGGTCCCAACCGGTTTCAACCACCGGGGCCAACAGAATGCCATCAACACCCTGTGCGATGAAGGATCGCACAGCCTTGATCTGGTTTTCCTGTTTTTGCTGCGCATCCGAGAATTTCAGATCAATGCCGCGACGTTCGGCTTCGGCCTTGATCGAGGCGGTTTCCGACGTACGCCAACCGCTTTCCGACCCGATCTGTGAAAAACCGATAACCATATCGGCATGGGCTGCGACCGACATACCCAATCCGATGCACATTGCAACACCGCCGAGCGCCAGCTTCCTGAACCCTGTCATTTGTAGTCCTCCCTGAGTTTTGGTTTTTTGATAAAGCCATATAGTATTACAATATGATGGATAGGAACTCAATATCAGAAATGCACGAAAACGCGCATCTTGTAAAACCCTCTCAATCCCGGCGTTTTCCGTTCTATACTCACCATCTCACAACAGGATTTCCTCATGCCAAAGACTCTAATTCGCCCCTTCACCCTGCCGCTTGGCGGTCAAAACATCCCGGCTTTCGAGCTTTCCGATGACCGGATTCGCGCCCGTTTCTCCGCCTTTGGTGCCCGCATGCTGGCCCTGTATGTCCGCAACCCGGATGGTAGCGAAACCAATATCGCGGTTGGCCTTGCCACCCTTGACAATTATATGGCGCAAGACAGCTATATCGGGGCGATTTGTGGACGCTATGCTAACCGCATCAAAAATGCCTGTTACCGGCAGGACGATAAAACCGTGACGCTGCTGGCCAATGAAGGCCCCAACCAGCTGCATGGCGGGCCGGATGGCTTTGACCGGCGGATATGGCAATCTTCAATAGGGCCCGATGGCGAATCTGTGACCTTTTCCCTGCTCTCGCCCGATGGCGATCAGGGATATCCGGGGGAACTAAATACGGATGTGAGCTATCGCATCACAGCACTGGGCACCCTGCACTGCGAGATCACGGCACGCTGTGCAAAACCGACCATCATCAATATGACCAGCCATGTCTATTGGAACCTGACCGGCGATTTTACCCGCAGTGCGGCGGGCCATGACCTACAGATTGCTGCTGACCATTATCTGCCGGTTGACGGGGAACTGATCCCGCGGCCCGGTCACGCCGATGTCGCCGATACGATCTTTGATTTTCGCAAACCCCGCAGGGTTGATGAAATTATTGACGGTACGCCAACCGGCTATGACCACAATTTTTGCCTGACACTCGCCCCGCGCGGCACCTTGCGTAAAATCGCCATCCTGCGCGACCCGCAATCTGGCAGACGGATGGAACTGTCAAGTTCCGAACCGGGCCTGCAATTTTATCTGTCCCAACATTTCACCGATGCGATGAAAACACCGGATGGCACAGAACTTCACAAATCAGGAGGCATTGCCCTAGAACCGCAAACCTTCCCCGATAGCCCGAACCGCCCGGATTTCCCATCTGCGATATTGCAACCGGGCGAAACCTATCGCCATGTGATTGAGTGGGAATTTTCCTGACCGGCCCAAACAACAAAACCCCCAACCAATAAAGGTCGGGGGTTTTGTATAATTGAACAGGGAATAAGGATTATGCTGTGTTTTGAAGGCCCGGCGGTGCCCTACTCTCCCGTGCCTTAAGACAAAGTACCATCGGCGCAGGCAGGTTTCACTTCTGAGTTCGGGATGGGATCAGGTGGTTCCCGGCCGCTAT
>NZ_JAUYHK010000008.1 GCF_030690045.1 Thalassospira sp. | reverse complement strand
CAAAGAGTGGCGTTCGTCTTTGGTAAACACCAGATACCCAGGACAAACCTTCCTTGACGCGGGGTGGAGCAGCCCGGTAGCTCGTCAGGCTCATAACCTGAAGGCCGCAGGTTCAAATCCTGCCCCCGCAACCACTTCTTCCGATCCGTCGAGTTTTGAGATATAGACTCGACGGATTCGCGAAACAAGAGAAAAAGTTCGGGGACACTCCTCAAAAAGAGGAGGCGGCGCGACCGAGTTTTATTTTTCCCAGAATTTTCAAGAATTTAGACAACAAAAAACCCGCTGTTGGCGCAGCGGGTTCTTGAAAGGCTTAAACTTGCTCAGCTCGAAAATCTGAGGCCAAGTTTAGGCGACGGGATCGCTTTGTCAAGTGTAAATGCGACAAGAAAACTCAGCCGATACCATGAATGACATATCCAGACACAGAGTCGATAACCGACATCGATGCGGGGCCTTCTGCCCCAGCCGGAACATCTGCCGTTGCCCGCTGGCAATGGGTGCAATCAAGAGTCTTTGATCAGCCGGATCTGACATCCGCTGAAATTTGCGTGGCCCTTGTGCTGGCGTCTTACGTCAATGATCGCACGCAGGATTGCTTCCCGCGTATCGAGACGATTGCGCGGGCCGCCCGGCTTTGCGAGCGCAAGGTGCGACAAGCCCTCAATCGGCTGGTTAAATTGGGGCTGATTGTCAAAATCAGCCGCGCTGTCGGGCATTTGCGCAATCGCAACGCTTATCAGCTGGTGGGCCTCTCCGCCAAACCGGCACCTCATTCCCCCAAACCGGCACGGGATGCCGGTGTCAAAGCGGCACCGGATGCCGGTTCCTATAAGAAGAACACGGATAAAGAAGGCAACACGGATGGAAGGGAACAGCGCTGTTCGCCTTCTGATGCCTCTCCCGGTCTGGGGGCGACCGTCCTTCCTGCCGTCGATGATCAATGTTTGATTCTGGCAAGAGAATGGCAGCGCCTGTGTTCGCAGCCATGGACCTTGGCCAATGCCTGCTTGCGGGTCAGTGAAGCGGTCCAGCGCGTTGGCCTTGATGCTGTGCATGCGGCTCTGACGGGTTTACGGCAGGAAGGAAAAAAGCCTTCACGTCTGGCGATGCTCGACATTCTCGACGGGTTGATGCCCGAAGTTTGTGTCAGGGACGAAACCCCTGTTCCTGCCCCAATAGGCGAGGCCTCTGATCCAGCCGAGTGGCGTGAAATTTGTGACGTCATTGCGCAAGGCAGTCTCCCCGGCTGTCGTCATCCGCGCGCCTGGCTGTCGCAGATACGGGCTTCGATAACCGGCAATGCCTTGCAACTGGTTGCCAGCAATCGGTGTGTGCGGGACACCGCGCAAAATCATTTGCTTTCAGAAATCACCCGGCAGGCGGCGCGGCGCGGGCTTGTGACCGGAGGTGTGTCATGCTTGAACTGATCGCCACCCGTCAAAACCTGCCTGACTCTTTGGAGGGCCGCCTTGCGCTTTTTGCGCGTCAGGCGGCAGGATTGGCCCGTATTCGGCGTTGGAACGGGGCCTGCGATGTTACGGTTGCGCAGCATTGTGTTCAGGCCTGTGATCTGGCCTCACGACAGGCCGCGGGATATGCCTTGTTGCATGACATCGAGGAGTTTGACACCGGCGATATCACCACGCCGGTCAAGAACACCCTGCGCCAGCTTGGCGTCTGGGCACGGTTTGAAACCGAGATCGTCCTGCCGATCCGGCGGGATTTTACTCTTCTGGCAGGCCTTGAATGGCCGTGGCCTGCAATCGTTACTGCCGAAATTCATGATATCGACCAGCGCCTCAAGGCAACCGAATATCGCGATTGTGTTGATCGGTCCCTGATCAATTTGGCAGCAGGTGATCTGGCAGAGCCGTTTGAGGATTATATGTTGCCATGGAGTGTGACCAAAGCCGGGCATGTGTTTATGCAGCGTGTTCGCGAAGTCCTGCCTGCGCTGGGAGGTGGCGATGCAAGATGATGATGTCACAGCCTATGCCCGATTGGCGATTGATACCCTTGAAGGCGAGAAAAGAACCGTGAGAATGCAGCTTGCCGAACTGGACCGGATGCTGGCGCGGCAACCGGGTGTTCCCATCTGCGGCACGGATCAGCTTGTGTCTCTGGAGCCGGAGCAGCGGGCTATTGTGATGGAAGCCCTTTACGAGCGGGAACGCCATCTTGCCCGCCGATCCGGTTTGCGCCGGAGGCTGGAGAGTGTCGAAGCCGAGGTCGCGCACTGGTCGAACCGGCTGATCATGACCGGCAGAATTCTGCCGGTTGTTGCCGTGCTGGTCCTGATGCTGTTCCCGATGATTGCTCAGGCAAACTGTTATCATTGGCCGTTGCGAGAGCAGGGCGGTGTCTTTGCCTATGATGGCGATACGATCTATATCACCATGCCGGGCTTGCCCGCGCCGATCAGCAAGATGTCTGTTCGGGTGGCAGGGATAGATACCCCGGAAATCCGGGGGCAATGCGAGGCCGAAAAACAGCTCGCCATAATGGCACGGGATCGGGTGCGGGCGTTGTTGGCCCGTGCGGTCACAGCAGGGCAACCTGTTCTGTTTTGTCGTCCGGAATGGGGCCGGTATGGCGGGCGGGTGGTCGCCCATGTTGCGATTGGTGATGCATGGCTGCATGACATCCTTCTCGCGGAAGGGTTGGGGCGGGTATATCAGGGTGGGCAACGCAGCAGCTGGTGCCCGCAGTAACGGTAATCGCGATATCACTTATTGATATTAAATATTGAATTCGATATCGCTTTTGGATATCATGTGATCATGAACAGAAAACATCAGAAGACGCTTGGGACGATCTTTAAAAACCCGGTGTCGGGCACGATCATCTGGGACGACATAGAACGGCTGTTCACAGCACTTGGCGGACAGGTTTCCGAAGGGCAGGGCAGTCGCGTCCGGGTGTCGCTTAATGGCGTGCGGCAGGTCTTTCATCGTCCGCATCCGCAAAAAGAAACCAAAAAAGGCGCGATCAAATCGGTTCGCGACTTTCTGGAAAGAGCAGGAGTGAAGCACGATGCTTGAATATAAAGGATATGTCGGCACCGTCGATTATGAACCCGATGACAAAACCTTTCACGGCAAGGTCATCGGGCTGAGCAAGGACGGTATTCATTTTGAAGGGGCGACGGCGGAAGAGTTTGAGCAGGCTTTTCGCGACAGCGTTGATGATTATCTGGCCTGGTGTGCCGAAGATGGTGTGGAGCCGGACAGGCCCTATAGCGGAAACATCGCGTTGCGGGTGGATCCGGGCATTCATCGCAAGGCCTCCATCTTGGCCGGGGCCTCGGGCATGAGCATCAGCAAGTGGATTGAGCACCAGATCGAACGGGCGTGAACGGCCCTTTTGGGGGATTTTACAGGTGCCAGACAGAGGGGCGCCTTGCTCGTCAGAGTACTTGCCTTAATCATGATGATGCCGGTTCACCGATCGATGACGAAACGGCAAAACCGAAACAACGCAAGCGCCGGGCTTTGCCGGAACATCTGCCACGCGAAGAGGTTCGTCATGAACCGCAGGGTGATTGCCGCCAGTGTGGCGGGTCGCTGAAACAGGTTGGTGAGGACATCACTGAAATCCTCGATTATGTGCCCGGCCACTTCAAGGTCATCCGTCATGTCCGTCCGGCCCTGTCGTGCCGGTCTTGCGAGAGCATGGTGCAACTGCCGATGCCATCCCTGCCGATTTGAGCGCGGCATGCCCTCGGCCAGTCTTCTTGCCCATGTGCTGGTCTCGAAATATGCCGATCATTTGCCATTATACCGGCAAAGCGGCATTTATGCCCACGACGGCATGGAACTGCCCCGATCATTGCTGGCCAACTGGGTTGGCAAATGTTCAAGCCTGATGGAGCCCCTGATTGCTGCGATTGAACGGCATGTTCTGGCCGGGTCGCATATCCATGCCGACGATACACCGGTGCCCGTCCTTGAGCCTGGCCGGGGGAAAACAAGGCAGGGCCGGTTGGATTTATCTTCGCGATGAACGGCCGCATGGCAGTGATACGCCACCAGCCGCCCTTTATCGCTATAC